>CAVRQG010000036.1:0-70888 GCA_963723215.1 uncultured delta proteobacterium | reverse complement strand
TGTTTTTTCTTGAGCTACTCTTTTTAGCTTTTCGTTTGCCCAGATGGCGACCTCGACTCGGCGGTTTTGAGCACGCCCACCCTCTGTATCGTTGGCGGCAACCGGGTCGGATTCACCATGACCGTATACGGAAAACCGTTCGGAGTTAACATTCTGGACAACCAGATAGTCGGCAACCGACTGGGCACGGCTCCGGGAGAGCTGCATATTATATTCTTCGGAACCGGTGGAATCGGTATAGCCGGCCAGAAGAATATTGGTGTCATCGTATTTGCTTAAAATTGCCGCTAATTTTGTCAGCTCGGTTCTGGAGTAATCCTTCAGATTTGCTTTATTTACGTCGAACAAAATGCCGGAGTTAAAAGTAATTTTGATTCCCTCACCCACGCGCTCAACCTTTGCACCTTCGATATCTCTCTCAATTTCTGCGGCCTGTTTGTCCATATAATTTCCAATGAGCGCTCCGGCAGCCCCTCCAACGGCGGCTCCAATCAAAACTCCTCGGCGGCCGTATTGCCGGTTGCATAGCCGATGAGACCTCCGGCAGCACCACCGACACCGGCACCGATGGCCGCGCCCTTTGCAGTTCGATTCCATTCAGCACATCCCATGCTTACCGCCAAAAATGAAATGATTAAAAAACCAATAAAAACCTTTTTCATGATCGCCATATCCCCATTGATTGAAATTTTAAAACATTTAAAAGAAGCCAGTTTTTTTTTAATGTAAGAAATAAGCAGAAATTATGCCAATTTTAGTAATAATTATTTTTAACTAATTTCAATTAGTTAATAAGCCGCTAAAATATTGGAACATAAATGTGGGAAGAAAGGCGGGAATAATCCGTCAAAGATATGACTTTCGATATAATTTTGAGCCAAGGTTTTAATAGTGGGCCCATATGCCCAATACACACTTTTTTGGGCCTCAATTTATTGTGGACTAAGTGCTGTTTAAAACATAGAGAAAGGTTCAGATGGGTTGTGTATTAAGCAAACTTCAAAGTGGATAGATCCCGAAGGCCATTCGCCGGTTTGTGATTCCGTGGCGGCGGCGGTACTTTTTGAAGATTTGGACAAGGAACTCAAGCGCATTTCGAATATGAATTACTCCGAGGACCTGGAACCATAATAATTTTGCATCCCACAAACACATTTAAAAGGTCAGAACCCGCCCTTGAGGATCCCCGGCCACAATTGGTTGCAGACCAGGATCAACACGGGAAGGGTGACGACCAGCGCCACGGTCGTGGTGGTCACGATCGCCGCGGCCGGTTTTGTGTATTCGACTTCCTCCTCTTCACAAAGCGCCACAACCATCTGGGCCGTCGGAAGGCCAAACGAGAGGACCAAGGGCGATGGCGAATACCGGCGAGAGGCCGAAGACCTTCGCCACAACAACCGCCAGCACCGGGGACAGGATCATCCTCACACCCGACACCCAAACCAACTCATAGACATCTTCCTTGAGCGCGGCCGTGGAAATAGACATTCCCGAGGCCACCAGGGCAGTCGGCAGTGTGGCGGCTCCCAAGCTCTGCAGCGTCTTGTCAAGCCATCCGGGTAAATGAATCTGTGTTGCACCCAAAATTAGACCAATGATTGCGCTCAGCACTAATGGATCTTTGATGACGTTCTTTAAGGCGCTGATCAAAATCCTGGATACCCCTGCTGAGCCGTCCTGTCTGGAGAGGCCCGACAGAACCAGGGTAAGCGGAAGTATCGTGACATACCCCAGGATCAAATTCATCATGACCGGGCCGGATCCAACGTGTCCGATGGTTGCAAGCAAAACAGGCAGGCCCAACACAACCGCGTTGAACTTTGCGCCCGTGAACGCCACGAATGCGCTGACCTCGATACGCCGCCCGATAAAAACTCTCTCAATTAAGAAGACACCGCCGTACAGCACCAGCGTTAAGAATAGAAAGCCCATCATATAACGAACGTTAAAGAGTCTTTCCAGATCCTGGTATGCAAAAACATGAATCAGGAGGCTCGGGGCGGCAATGTGGACGAAGAATATGCTCAAAACGCGCGAATCGGCCCGGGACAGGATTTTGGCCCGAACGACGGCCCAGCCAACCAAAAGGGGAAGAACGATGGGAAGAATCAGAATCAATGAATCAAGCATGCTTGTCAACCCAAGATATTGAGACGCCAATTAAACGCCAACCTTAACCGTCCAGATAACCAAGCGGGCATTATGGCCGATATTAATTGATTACGTATAATTACATGCTAATTCTGTCAATAAATTTGTATTTTCACAATGACACTATATACAGTGGTTTGCTGCGCAACCGTAAAATTCCATGTAACCAGTAGCACAGCTTACTAAAAATATCATATATAAAATGTTTATCTCAGGATTTTAAAGATTTATGAACCTTTCATAAATAGCAGATAGCCACACAGGTGCTTGCACTATGATTGGTTTTACAGTATCTGCAAAAAATTGGGACGTCTGATAGTTGGTTATTGTTGGAGCTATCAGATTACTCGAAAGAATGATCCCTTTATGGCTCAATTCGCATTTCATTAAAATGCATCCACCTTCATGTGGAATTAGTTCATGTGATTTCAAATCCACGTTTTCCGCCACCTCAAATCCGCAGCGTCTATATAAACGTTTCGAAAAGACACCTCCATGATTGGTGTGGGGCTTTGGCTAATGAAAAGGTTTGGATTGTTAGGTTCGTTAAATTATTCGGAACAGTCATAAATAGCGCAGGCGTGAGTTCGGACGGGCTTGCTTGAAATTGGCGTACCATCGGCAGAGCGGATACAGCACCAGCAAAACTGCCAGGGTAGCGAGGAAGGTCTCGGTTAGACCACCTGTCCGATGCATCTTTAGCAGCCAGGCGCTTGCTGAGAGCAGATGAACGTGGAGTACGTAGAAGAATAGCGGCGTACGACCAAAAACATGCAATGGGTTTGACGGTGCTGCGTTTCGCATGCGGTACCATGAAAACAGAAATGATAAAATCAGGAACATCAGACCCAATTCGAGAGCAGAAAATGTGAGACTTGGCGGGTACTTGCTTACATGCAGCCATTGAATGATAGAATTGCCATAGCGGTAAAGCAGCATGTTGCCATACTGATTGAAACCGCGTGCAATAAGAAATACCGTTATAAAAATGACTCCGGCCATCATAAAAAAGTTGGCCGGGTTAAATTCATCTTTTCCAAGCATATGTTTTCCAAATAGCCATCCTAATATCATGTAGGCCAGCCAGGGAATGACTGGATAAAGAACGAAAACAACGCTATTAACAGGCCCACCAGTAAAGAGCAGTGTACCGATCAGCCCTGATTTTTGACCTCCACCAGCCCAGACTGATAGTCCCGCAAATCCTTCGCTGAAAAAAAGGATAACCAAACATATGGCAAGCAGGCTTCGCATTCCGAGCCTGCGCAAAAACGCCATTATGCATAAGCTGGCCCCAATACTATAGAGCACCTGTAGTACTATCCCTTCCCCAAAACCAAAACTCATCCACAGGGGATCCAGCATCAAAATGAAAATCCCGCGCTTTATAATATCTGCGTCGATGCTGCTCTCCGGGGCACCTCGGGCCTGTCTTCTGGCGACGCTAATTGCCAAGACGAGACCGGCAAGAAACAAAAATGTGGGGGCACACAGATGAGTCACCCAACGCGTAAGGAATTGGAATGCTGGAATTGCAGAGCCTGCCGGATACCATAGGAAGGAATCTTCGGTGTACCGACCCTCATTAAATGCGTGGGAGGCATGGTCCAGCGCCATTAGGACCATAACGATGCCACGCATAGCATCGATCGCGGGAAGTCGTGTGCCGATGAAAGCTTTCGACGCGATTTTTTTTGGCTCGGACATAATTATTGATGTGAAAATATTTTTGATTACATTATGGAATGTGAATTTGTAAATGGCCCTACCATGTTTCCGTAGAAGATTTTAAATTGAAGAAAGTTTGTCTCCGGGGGCGTGAAAAAAAATAAAGACGGCTGCTGAAAGGAAGGGGGGTGAACTGGTTATTGAACGTTGGCGGGCAACCGCCTTTAAAACGCGCTCTTTGGAGGTTTCCATGTTGTTTAATTAACCGCCCTCTCGCTTCGCTCGATAGACAGACGCAGACTGACACAGACATTTCTTTAATGGTCTGCGCTTTGTCTGCGTGGGTCTGCGGTTAAAATATTTAATCCAGGTTTTGAGTCAATAGTAAACTCCTAATCGAATGCGTTTAAAACCTAAATTTGCGGGCTTCATCATACATGGCCAGCACGTTTTCCAGCGGTACATCGGGCATGATACCGTGATCCGGGCCGCAAATGTAGCCGCCGTTTTTGCCCAGCACCCGGATGCGCTCCCGGACTTCCCGGCGGACATCGTCGCTGGTTCCGAAGGGCAGGGTGGTCTGGGTGGAGATTCCTCCGAAAAAGGTGATGTGGTCACCGTATTCACGCTTTAGAACATCGGGTTCATTGCCCGGCAGATGGGTCTGAACCGTCTCCCAAACATCCATGCCGATATCGATGAGGTCTCCCATGACCGGTCGAAATTGGCCGCAGCTGTGAAACCAGACTTTTAAATCGTATTTTTTTGCCAGGGCAAAATACTTTTTATAGGTCGGCTTCAGATATTTGCGCCAATGCTCCGGGGAAATCATCATCCCGCCTTGAGTCGCAAAGTCATCGCCCATATAGACGAACTGGGCCAGTCCCTTGGTCGCCTCAAAAAGTTTTCCATAGAAGCCCAGGACAAATTCTTCCAATTTGCTGATGGTTGCCTCAATAATTGCCGGAGCCAGCCAAAGTTTCAGCAAGGTTTCTTCAAAACCAAACAGATCAAAGAGGGTGCAGATCACGGGCAGCCAATTGCCGCCGCTTTTTTGGGTGGCTTCCTCCAACGTCATGCCCTCGGTCAACAGCGCGTATTTTCCTTCGACCCTTTTGGCAACATCATCGGGCATCGATTGAAGTACTTTGGCAGCCACGGCATAGTCAAAATCATCCGGATCGGGCCAGGCGAAATTTTCGATATCGCTGCACCGTTTGGGCATCCTGCAGGGGGTAATGACGCCCTTCTCCAAAGCCAACCCCGGCAGCGCCGTAGACATCTGCCGGTGTGTGAAATATGGTGCAATCAGGCTCTATGCCGGAACCGATATAAACCGGTCGGGCACACTGCAGATCAACCCCTAATTTGCTTCTGAGGTCCAATTTGTTGTCGACATCGAAATATTCATACCAGGGTTGGAGATCGGCGTAGATACCCTCAATATTGATTGGAACAACTTGCGGTTGAATGTGGTCAACCGCCTTTAAAACACGCTCTTTGGAGGTTTCCATGTTGTTTAATTAACCGCTCTCTCGCTTCGCTCGCTTGACAGACGCAGACTGACACAGACAATTCTTTTATGGTCTGCGCATTGTCTGCGTGGGTCTGCGGCTAAAATATTTAATCCAGGTTGGGTCAACAGCTTGTCGAGTTCGCGCTCCTCAAGCCCATAGCTGTGCTGTTCGGTAGGAAACTGACCGGATTCAACCTCTGTGCGAAATTGCGTCAGCGCCGAAACGGTGACCTGCTGCTAAATCCGCATATACTTTCAGAAACCGGGGTGACAGCTCCTTGAACAGGCCCAACATGTCATGGGTGACAAGGCCCTGCCCATCGCAATGAACCCCGGAACCGATACTGATGACGGGTATATCCATGCTGCGGGTAATAATTTCGCCCAGGCTCACCGGCAGGCATTCGATGATCAGCGCAAAGGCACCGCTTTGGGCCATGACCAAAGCATCATTGATCATCTTGCTTGGAAGACTCGGCATCTTTGGCCGGCAGGCTGATGTTTCCGGAAAGTGCAATCCGCTGTTTGGTTACTCCGATATGACCTAACACCGGAATCCCTGATTCCACGATGGCTGCGGACAATCTCGGCTGATCGGGCAGTTCCTTCGAGGTGGACGGCATCCGCCCGACCCTCCTTCATGATTCGGGTGGCGTTGCCGACCGCTTCGCTGACACCGTTGTATGAACCGTAAGGCAAGGTTGTCACAACCAGGGCGGATTTGGCCCCATTTTTTACCGCCCGGGTGTGGTAGACCATTTCATCGACCGTGACCGAAAATGCCTCGGGTCGGCCGTTACCGATGGTTCCCACGGCATCACTTACTAGAACAATATCGATCCCGGCCTGATCCAAAAACGAGGCCATTGGAAAATCATAAGCAGTCAGCAGGGTTATTTTTCGATGACTACTTTTTTTCTGCTGAAGCGATGCCACGGTAACTTTAGGACGGGTATTCATTTGTCAATCCTAACCCGGATAATCCGGAAAAATTGCCACCAAGGCGCAAAGACACAAAGCAAAAATGCTTTGTTATAAAAAGTTGTAGATTCGCCTGGAGGGCATAAAAATAATTTAGGCAATCATATTGGGAAGAATATCTTCCACTAAAAGATTGGGGTTGGGTAACAATTTTACAGATTCAACTTCGCCGACAAGTTTGGCCGCTTTGGCGCCGGCTTCAAGGGCAGTTCGCACGGCCCCCACATCACCCCTTACCATAATCGTCATGTATCCGCCGCCGATGGCTCGCCGCTCCGTCAGGGCGATATTGGCGGCTTTGGCCATTGCATCCGCTGCCTCAATACAGGCCACCAAACCTCTGGTTTCAATCATTCCCAGGGCCCTCATTTCGGGATCCAAGGCCCTAGTCGTTCTGAGAGTTTTCATTTTCTTGGCTCTTTTTAACCATGATTTATTCCTTTCTAAATCTAATTTTCTCATCGTATTGGAGCGAATCCAAAATACCGACAATCGCGGCATCCACCGGTGAATTCTTGTAATCCGTGGCCAAACGGGCCGAACTGCCCTGGCTGACAATAACCAGTTCACCTTGCCCTGAACCAACCAGATCGACTGCCAGTGCAGGATCTCCGCTGATGTCTCCATCTATGTTGGTCGGGCAGATGACCAATATTTTTGTCGAGTGCAGCGCCGGATGCTTGGCGGATGCCACTGCCGTTCCCATAACCCTAGCGATTATCATGGATGACCTCATTTTCTCTGATTGAGCGGGAAGCCGCTCAATGAGATGTTAATTGTTAATAACTTTTGTGTGGTTCCTTAATCTCTAAGAACCGATAACTAATAACCAATAACAAATATTTCTTCCTATCCTTATCCGTTATGGCCGCTGATCCGTTTCACCTTTTCGACCAATTTTTCCACAATCGGCTGGGATTTCCCGGCCGGAGCGCCGGACGCCCGTACCGGTTTGTGTGCCGGCGGTCTCTGGCATCCCTTGGGTTTGCCGTTAAACACCGGTGTCTTGCCGACGGCTCGGGGACGCGCAAAGATGAAATTACCTGTCGATACCCTTAACGGTTTTTCCGTTATACGGATGCCCAGCATGTGAGCGGTTTGTTTTGCCAGGTCCGTCAGAACCACGCTTTGATCAACGCAGATCTCCTTTTGGCCTTGATTGGCAAAGTTTTCAATGTCTTCAGCCGAGTAAAAAGTCTTCATTTTAAGCGATCTCCTTGGTCTGCCTTCGGCGGATTAAATGCCCTTTATGGCCTGCACAGCTGCCTCGCGACCAACCATCACTTCCGAGTCGCTGCCGGCGAGATACAAACGACCATAGCGTCCCGATGGCTGATAATTTACCAGGGTAATGTTAGCCGCCTTTTCCGCTTCATTGGCCGCCAACCATACATAGGCGGCCGGGGCAATTTCCAGCACGCAAAGCGTCTGACCTGCAAGCAGCAATCCGCCCCGACTGGTCTGGTTCACCAGCTGGGCTTCATACGGGTTTACCTTCGATACCATTTTGACGGAGACCACCTCCGGCCGCATACGATCACTCTCCGTCAACCCGAATCGTGACAGGGCATTTTGACCCGCGACCTGGACCGCCTCCTGGAAGGCACTGTGAATCTCAAGCGTTCCATACTCTCTTTCGACCCGCAACAGGCCGGGGCGAACATCCGTGGTTTTCAAGGCGGTGTCCAGAACCTCGTATACATCGCTGGCAGGCGCTAATTCCATGAAGACTTCCGCCATTCCTTCCACCGGCACATCACCTTGCAGCAAGATGCCGGTAAGCGCGGCAAATTGAGGTTGCATCGAGTCTATCAGAATATAGGTTCTAAGCTCCATTTTAAATTTCCTTTGCAATGTTTCTTTAACTCGTTTAACTAATCTGCCAATGCCCGGACTACCTTGCGGTCCCCATTGGGAATGATTGCCTCGGTAAAACGATGGGGGCGTGCAATGACATGGCCTGCGATCAATTGGCCGGCCTTTTTGGCGGCAGTAACACCGGCATCCACCGATGCTTGAACCGCCCCGATTTCTCCGCGCACCATGATTGTCACATATCCGCCCCCGATTTCTTCCTGACAGGTGATGCTCACATTGGCGACTTTGGTCATTGCATCCGCCGCCTCTACCGAGGCAATCAGGCCGACGGTTTCGACCATGCCGAGTGCCGTTTTTTGTAGTGTTTGTTTTTCCATAATGGTTCTCCTGTTTGTTGATTGTTCATGAACTGTGCGTAAATGACTAAGATTGAGATGTCAGGTTTCGGGTGTCAGTAAAAGAAGGTGTTAGATACTGAAACCCGACACCTATATAGGTTATTGGCGTGCTTGCTGCCCTTCAGGTGTAAATTTTTCGGGCGGTGTCCCAGATAAAGCTTAGTACCCGAGAACCTGATTGGCTGCAGCCAGACCGGCATTTAAATCAACCCGGTGTCCGAGCCCGGCCAGTGCATTGCCGGCCGCCGTCAATAGCTGGATGACGCCGGCCGGTGAATATCCGGTGATCTGGGCCGGATCGAGATAGAAAGCGGCATGGTTGACCTTTCCGAAGGCATTGCTGGGCCCCATGATCCGCTCGATTGCCCCGATGAGATCATCGACGTTGATGTTGTCAGGGACAAAGATGGCCGTTGTGGTTCCCTGACAAAAATTCCCGGGAGCATCACAGCCGGGACAATCGTTTCCATCGGTGGTTAACAGTAGATCCATTTCGCTAATGCCCCAACGGATCGCCTTGGCGGCAACATCGAAATCGGTATTTGTTCCTGCCGGTGACAGGTAATCCGGCCGGGGTGCTCCCCAGAGGCGGGAAATTGTGGATCTGATTTCCATCGCCGAAGCAACCGGATCTTTGGCGGCATGGATCGCCCGGCCGGTAATCAGGGCAGTGACTGGAATGTTTTGAAAAAACGGAATGGTTTCGTTGGTCAGCCCTCCGGTAACCGTAACTTTGAATCCCATGTCGATCAGGCGTTGGATGGTGTCCAGGTCGTCTTGAGACCACTGGCGGTTGGAGGCCTCTTCGTCCCAACCGCGATGATACACCATCCATTCGATCCCGACCTGTCGCCATTCCGTGGCGCGGGCAATGATGTCCCGAACACCGGTGAGTTCCATGAGTATTTCTTTGCCGTATTCATTGGCAGTCTTCAGGGCGGATTCGACGGTGGCCATGGGGGCACCCCCGATGACCGTCATCAGGTCCGCTCCGGCATCAAAGGCCATTTTGGCTTCCAGCCCGCCGACATCGGGGGTTTTAAAGTCCGCCAGAATCAGGTTGTCCGGACAAACTTCGCGTACGGCACGAATGGCATCCAACCCGGCTGCCTTGCAAAGAGGCGTGCCGATTTCAAAAATGTCGACATGGGGTGCCGTTTTAGACGCTACGGCGATGGCCGGAGGCAGGGAAATGAAATCTAAGGCAAATTGTAACATGGGTACTGTGCTCATTTCACGATATCCTTTTCTAGCTGAATGTTTTTTCCGTCAAAGCTGCATCCCAATGGGATTGTAATAGGTTCCCAGCGCATCGGCGGTGGCTTTTAAGTTGCGCTTTAAGGGTTTGCCCAACTTAAACAAAACCCCCAGGTATAATAAATCCACCAGGTACAGCTGGCATACTTTGGCGTCGATGGCCCCGCCATAAAGGGGCTTGTCTTTGTAATCAAGTGGTGTTGCCAGGCATATTTTGGAAGCCCGGGCCAGGGCTGATTCACGATCACTGGTCATGCCGATGGTTAGCGCACCTTGTTCGGCAGCTATCTTAGCGGCATCGACCACGTGTTTAGTGATGCCGGTGTTGGAGACACAGAGTGCGACCATTTTGGGTTTCAGCATGGACGCCGAAACGGTCTGCATATAACCGTCGGTGTAGACCACGCAGTTGAGACCGGCTTTGGTAAACAAATGATGCGCTGCGTGGGCAATAATGGCTGATCCGCCGATGCCGTATAAATAGATTTGCCGGGCTTTGGCAATGGCTTCAATGGCATGGTCCATGTCTTCGACATTTAAGCTTTGCTGGGTTTTGGCGAGGGAGCCGGACAGGGATTCGGACAACTTGCGGCCGATTTCCGGGGTAGCATCCCCTTCATGGATCGTCGGCGGTATATTTTTGAATTCATCCACCCGGTTTAAAGATGCTGCCATCGACAGTTTGAGGTCTTGAAACCCCTGCAGGCCGATAACCCGGCAGAAGCGGCTGACCGTCGTTTCGCTGACCTTTAGGCGCCGGGCCAATTCCGTTATGGAAAAATCAAGCCGTTCCTGGGCGTGCTGCTGCAGATAGTCCGCAATTTTTTTCTCTGATTTCCTCAAAATTGAATAATTGGCTTGAAGGTGCTGGATGAATTCACTCATAATAATAAGGAAATTTTTTCCATAATATAAAAAATAATAAAATAAGTGAGAAATTTTTTCCATATTAAACGGCTGCGAACGGTCTGTCAAGAAAAAAATGTGCTTGATTTTTAAAAGGGTGTTGTTTTGCGTTAGGTATCGAATGGAATCGTGCCGTTATCCCAGGGCATTCAATCATGGCAATCCGCCTCAGGTGGACTGACCTGGCCCCCAGGACCCGGTTTTCAATGATAAAATAAAATTTGGTTGACAATGGTCTGAAGCTTCGACTATTAAACCGTCTGGAGTGGTAGAGGGATATTGTTTTAATTTTATACTACTAACTTTAGGAGGGAAAAATGGAAAGAAAAATGGGAAGGAAGCTTTTATTGTCCACTTTGGCCCTGATGGTTTGCATCGGATTGATGGCCGGGCCTGCCATGGCAAAAATGAAAATCAACGTTGGCTCCACATTCGGTCCGGGCGCTCCGGTTTTCAAGGGCCAGCTGAAGTTCAAGGAATTGCTTGAAAAGCGCTCCAACGGCGAGTTTGAGGTCCTGATCCATCCCCTGGGCGCCATGGGCGGAGAGCGGGACGTTTTTCAAGCTATGAGCAACGGTGGCTTGGAAATGGGTGCCATGGGCTCTGGCGATATCTCCATTTTCTTCCCCAAATACCTGGTCTTCGAAGTGCCTTACGTCCTCAGGGACTATGATCATTTCTGGAAATTCTGGAACGGTCCGGTGGGCAAGCTTATCAATGACGTTCCCTTGAAGGAAAAGGGCGTCATGACAGTCGGGATCGTCTACCGGGGAGCCCGTAACCTGACCGCCAATCGCCCCATAAAAAATCCGGCGGATGTAAAAGGCCTCAAACTCAGGCTGCCGGAGATCAAGCCCTGGATGAAGGTATGGGAATCCTTGGGTGCCCAGCCAACTCCGATTCCCTTCCAGGAAGTTTACATGTCCCTAAAAACCGGTGTGGTCGAGGCCCAGGAGAATCCGCCGGAGTCAATCTGGTCCCTCAAATTCTATGAGGCCCAAAAATACATGATGATGACCGAGCACATTTACTCGGCCTGCAAATACCAGATATCCATGAAATGGTTTGATACTATTGATAAAAAAAACCAGGAACTGATTCTTGAATGCTGGAAAGATGCCACCAAATACGCCAATGACATGGCCTTGGCGGCGGACAAGGAGTTCACCGAACGCTTGCAGTCCGAAGGCGACATGACCATTGTAGAGGTTGATAAGGAAGCCTTTGCCAAAGCCGTCCAACCGGCCATGGACTGGTTGGACCAAAACATGTTTGTGCCGGGTCTTTTGGAAAAAGTACGTAATATTAAATAAAACCAAACATGCTAAATGTCTGGATCAATACCCGTCCGCGCCGCTTTGGCCGGGCGGGTATTTAGAGTTTTAGAAAGGTAGACGGTCGTGAAAAAATGGGTGGATCGATTCAATGGGCTGCTCCTGGCACTGATGTTCCTGACTACTTTCTATCAAATACTGGCCCGTGACATTTTTGTCATTTCGTCCATGTGGACCGAGGAATTGGCGCGGTTTCTGTTCGTTTGGATCGTATTTTTGGGGGCTGCCACCCTGATAGATGGCAACGAGCATATCCGCATTGCGATCCTTATCGATCGGTTGCCTTTGGCGGTCAGCCGGATGATACGCGTGGTCTCCAACCTGCTGATATTGGCCTTTGGAGTGATTTTCGTTTGGAGCGCCTACCTCAATTTTTTGAACAACTGGGATTTTTACGCGCCCAGCATGGATTGGATGCGGTTGAGCTATCTCTATCTGGGCTTGCTTATCAGCGGGGTATTGACGATTTGGTATTTGCTGGTCAACCTACTCAAAGACTTTTTCCCAGGGCGGTTCAGTGCCGCTCAACAGCGCTAAGCGGGAGTATCTGATGACCCTTTATATTGTTACTCTCGGTTTGGTCGTTTTATTCGTGATCGGTATCCCTATCGGTTACAGCCTGGGAATCGTCGGCTTCCTGGGCTACATCAGCGAATCAGGGAGTCGGATCATCGTTGACATGTTGGCGCAGCGGATGCAATCCGGCGTCAATAACTTCCTGCTGCTGGCCATCCCTTTGTTCATTCTGGCGGCCAAGCTGATGAACACGGCCGGCATCACCCACCGTATTTTTAACTTTGCCCGTGCCATAGTCGGGTTCCTACCGGGCGGTTTGGGCCACGCCAATACCGTGGCCAGCCTGATATTTTCCGGCATGTCCGGTGCGGCGGTGGTTGACGCAGCGGGTTTGGGTCAGATTGAACTGGAGGCCATGCGTGAGGGAGGATACGACGACGATTTCAGCGTAGCCATCACAGCAGCCTCATCCACCATCGGTCCCATTTTCCCGCCAAGTATCCCAATGGTCATTTTCGGATTAGTGGCGGAGTTGTCCATCGGCCGTTTATTTTTGGGCGGAGTTGTTCCCGGTTTGTTTATGACCGTTTTGCTGATGTTGATGGTTAGCTGGTATGCATCCCGCAAAGGTTATCGGCGCTCCCCGTTCCCACCGCTAAAAACGCTTCTGGGGTACACCGCCAAAGCGATTTTGCCCTTGCTGACCCCGGCAATTCTATTGGGTGGAATTTGGACCGGCCATTTCACAGCCACCGAGGCAGCCGCTGTTGCGGTGGCATATGCTTTGGTGTTGGGGCTGTTGGTGTATCGGGAAATCGCCCTGAAAGATATTGGCCCGATACTCATCGCCACCACCAAAGAAACTGCGGCCATTGGCTTTATCGTCTGCGCGGCCAATTTCTTCGGCTGGCTTTTGATGCGCTCGGGGCTGACCATCTCGCTGGCCGAAGGCATCGGTGCCATGAGCACAGAACCTCTGGTCATTTTACTAGGCATCAATGTGTTCCTGCTGATAGTCGGTTGTTTCATGGAACCGGTGGTAGCCATTCTCATCCTGGGTCCGGTGCTGATGCCGGTTATCACCAAGGTCGGCATAGACCCGCTTCATTTCGGCGTGGTCATGGTTCTGAACCTAATGATCGGCCTTTTGACGCCACCCTTTGGCGTGGTCTTGTTTGTCATGGCCGGGGTGTCTAAAATGCCCTTTGAGCGGGTGATCAAAGCGACCTTTCCGTTCCTGCTGCCGCTTGTGATCGTCTTGATAATGATTACCATCTTTCCCTGGTTCGTTACCGCCCTGCCGGATTTGTTGATGCCCAATAAGTTCTAAAAGATTGAATATCATGAATTTTCCCAAAATGATGATAGTGGAACAACAATTCGAGGCTCCTGAACTCACCGATATTGCGGGTGGCGTAAAAAAGGAAATATCCCAACTGGGGCTCGAATCAACCATCCGCCCGGGTGACAGCATCGCCATCACGGTCGGCTCGCGGGGCATCGCAAACATAGCCCTAATCATCAAATCCATAGTCAAGGAACTGAGGCTGCTTGGGGCCGAACCCTTCATCATTCCAGCCATGGGAAGCCATGGCGGCGGCACCGCTGAAGGGCAGCTGGCTATCGTTGAGGGTTATGGCGTTACCGAGGATTATGTGGGAGCTCCCATCAGGTCATCAATGGAAGTGGTGCAGGTCGGCTCAACTTCCGAAGGGGTACCGGTGTTTTGCGATAGACACGCATCCCGGGCTGATCATGTGGCGGTGGTCAACCGGATCAGACCGCATACGGATTTTTTCGGACCCATCCAATCGGGCCTGCATAAGATGATGCTTATCGGCATGGGCAAACATCACGGTGCTCAAATCTACCATCGCGCCATTCAGGACTATTCCTGGGATCACATCATACGGGCTGTGGGCACTGAGGTGATTAAGACCTGCAAGGTCGCCTTTGGTCTGGGCATCGTGGAAAATCAGAATTATACCACGGCCTCGATTCATGGGGTTGCCCCCGCAGATTTCTACCCGCGGGAAGTGGAGCTGCAGGCTCTGAGCCAGTCCTTGATGCCTTCCATCCCCTTTGAGAAACTCGATCTGCTAATCATCGATCAAATCGGTAAAAACATCTCCGGTGCCGGCATGGACACCAATATCATTGGGCGTAAATACAATGATCACCGGGCCGACCCATCCGAGACTCCCAAAGTGACCCGGATTTACGTGCGGGGCTTGACCGGGCAAACCCACGGCAATGCCTCCGGCATCGGTTTGGCCGAGTTTTGCCACCAGAAGGTGGTTGACCAAATGGACAAGGCCAGCACTGATCTCAACTGTATCTGCGGATTTCATCCCTCGGGCGCGGCGGTTCCCATCACCTTGCCCACCGACACTCAAGCCCTGGAGACCGCGTTGAACACCGTGGGATACGTTGAGCCCCAAAACGCCAAGGTGGTTTGGATCAACAATACGCTGGAGATTCAAAAAATAGCGGTTTCGGAGGCTCTGGCCGAGCAGGTCAGGGCCCAAACGGGGCTGAAGATTATTCGGGATGCCCAACCGATGCAGTTCGACGACCAGGGCGATTTGCTGCCGATGCTGCAGACGCATTGCGCGTCTTAGGTTGGGAGAGACGAATGATCAACATAAACCGTGACCAACTTTTCAGCAAACTATTACGACTAATCGAAATAGATATGCAGGCCGAAATCGGAGAGCAACAAGAAAGCCATCAGAAATGCAGTTTCTTGATGGAGCTGTGGCGGAAGTTTCCGGAAAAATGTTTGGGTATCCTCATAAAACCAGGTCTGAAAACGGCCGCTTTGGTGATTTAGCGCTCCTGCAAAAAGCTCTCTGTGCGGCTTGCCCGATCGAACCGCATCGATCAAACCTGCGCTGTCCCGATGTGCAAAGCGCTCCTGCCACTCGCTGAGAAGCTGGGAGGCTTCCCGGTGCCATAGCCCCATGTCGGAATAAAAAGAATCGTAAAGGCCCAGCAGGCGCGCCACAGATAAAGACAACTCGTCTTTGGCCTGGGGGGGGATGTCAAGGAGATATTTACCAAGCAGTACTTTGTAGTATTGCTGATTTCCCCACAGGGATAAGGCTCTGGCTCCTTCTATGAGCTCATACGGATTTCTCGATTCTGAAAAGCGCTTTTCAACCATGCTCAAAGTACTGCGCTCGTCAAGCTCCACAAGCGCGTGAATAGCTGCACCGCTCAACATAAAATCATCGCTGCCCAATGCGTTGCACAACAGCGGAACGGCTGCAGTCACCTTCCAGTGCCCCAACCAGTAGGCTGCAAGATGGGCCGTGGTGAATTGATTAACCTGAAGGTCCTTTTGCAAAATAGCAATTAATTCCTCGCTGGGCTGAGCACGGACGAGGGCGTTCATGGCCTTTTGGCGAATAAAGATACTAGGTGAATCTAAATAGCGCTCCAAGTCTGCCTGGTAAATCCGCGAGCCGGATTGCATCAAGGCCTGCAGCGCCCTGGACTCTTCATCTTCCCGTTGAACCGTCAGTGCCCGTTTGACGGCATGAATAGCTCGCCAGTCCCATGGAGAAAATAAGGCACTAAGTGAATTCCGGATTCCTTGGGATTTTAGAGGAGATATCTTAAAAAAAATTACAGTGCGGGCAATTAAGAGTATCACCAGCCCGCAATAGAACCAACGGAAATGCCGCAACGGGTCGGCAGCCATAGCCCCTGAAGTTTTGATCACTTCGAGCACCCAGCCGCCCAGACTCAGTGCCAAACCAGCTGTGATACCCCCCAGCGCCCGGGTAATGATCCCCTGGGCCAGTTGATGCTCCCTGTGACTGTGAGAGATGCTGATGAAATAGTGCTGCATGGCGGCATGCAGCGCTATAGAGACATATCCATTTACAAAGAAAAGAATGGCGATTAAAAACGCATTGAACTCCACTGGCAGCAGGATCACCAAGATTACCCCACCAAGATCCATAAAACCGGTGATTACCAGCAGTGGACGGGACCCAACCCGATCTAGAAAGACACTGTAAGTGTAGGAGGCGATGATACCACCGACTGTGGCGACCAAAAAGAATAACATCACCTTTTGGTCGGTCAAGCCATATCCTTGTTTAGCGATCAGAATCCCAAAAGCGTAGGTTAAGCCCTGGGTCACCGGAATTCCGATCATCATGGCCATAAACCATTGCCGACCACTGGTGGCAAGGCTCCATTTGAGTTCCTGCCAAAGCTTAAAAGGAGGGGTGTTGTGAAAAATGCCGGCTTCCGGCACCCGCCATATCGCGTTGGCCGCCACCAAACCGCAGACCATTCCGAAAGCAAGCAGGATTTGATACCGGTAGACGGGGGCCGTGGCGCCCAGAAAGGCAGCCATGACAAGGGTCATCAGAATCGATCCAAACTGAGCGATTTTAGAGGAGTTTGAAATCAGTTCCCCCCGATCCTGGGCGGTGGTCAACTCAGTGATGATTCCGGTAAAGGCCATCAATCCTGCCGCACGACCCGTCATAAACCCAAGAGACCCTAAAAGCATGAACCACAGCGATAGATTACCGTCAAGTTTCAGAAACCAGGGAGCCGCAATCATAAATGCGGCCGAACAGCTGCGCAGAACCCAAAATAATCCGACGGTGCCGGTTACCCCCCGCTTGGGAACCGTGTAATAACCAAGGATCATGGCAGGCAGCGTGATATACTGCAAAGAGGCGACAATACCTACCCATGTCTCGGTGGCGCCTAAACGGAGCAACAGAAGAATAACCACACCTTCCGCCAGCGACGCCCATGAAAAGGCGTTGAAAAAAGCGAAAATATAGTAGCGATGCTTTCCCTTGGCTCGCTGTTTAAGAGTCAGAGAGGGGATCTTTGGGACGTCAGCCGACACTACTGAGACACCTCATTTTTGATTACAAAAGACATCTGCTAGAGACCGAGGCTATTAAGTGATTTGACGGCGCCATAAGCGGTTGCCACGGACAGACCCGAACCGCACTTCATGCGAGTCCAGTCCTGATGGGCCAGAATGATGCCGGCGGCAAAAAGTTTTTCAAACGCCGGGCGTCCGCCGGCATCCAGCGGCCGCATCATGGCGTCGGTTTCCAGACCGGCCTGGTTGACGGCATGACCGCTTGGTTGAAGTAGTCGATCGCCGTGCCACAGTTCTCTATTCTCCGGTTGAAATACCGGCAGATCAAAAAGGGACTCCGATACGGTCGTGTGATCGGATAGCAGCCCGCCGCCCAGAAACCGGCCGGTTGCAAGCAGAACACCGTCGGCTTTGATTTCAGCCTCATGCTCGGTTCGACCGACGTCCAGTAAAAACGCCCCATCTGCAGTCGGTGTCGCCTTTAAGACGTGCTTCTGGAACATACAGTGTGCCCCTTTGGCCGGCAAAAATCGCAGGAAGGCTTCCTTGAGACGTAATCCTGGAATGGAAGGCGGTATGGTCGGAATTTCAAACACGGGCTTTTCCAGCAGTTCGCCCAATTCATGGACAACCTTGTTGACCTGGTGGATACCCAACACGGCCGGCAGTCCAATAAATTCGACATCCTTCGCATGGGGCCTGATTAACTCGGCCAATTTTTGGCGATATTCCGCAATTTCCAGATCCTGGGCAAGTGGTAGCGGGTTTATCTCATGGGCCTGCTCGCTGTATATAGATGGAATGCTCAGGGCTCTCAGGCCGGGCCACTCCGGGTTCAGTCGCTCGGCCAGCAGGCGGGCGCTGAAGCCTTTGAGGCCCTGCAGATCGACAATTAAGCAAGGGGCTTTGCGGGAAAATGCCGTCACACCCGGCCACATGGTCTGGGGGACGCCATGGGTTGTCTTGATGGCACCGAAGGCGGTGATTAAATCAGAATTCCGATCGTCCTGAGAACGATAGGGCAGGTCGGCATCGCTTAAAAAGGCATAAAATTCCTGCAGTGCGGCTTTAATATCTTCCTTGGGCAAACGTGCGTATGGATGATCGGGGATATCTTCACAGACGGCTTGAATAGCCGCCCAGGGATCATGCCAGGTTTTACCGTCTGCGGATTGGGTGGACCCCCATCAGATCAATCAGACCGCTGGTAAACCAGGATTCCCCCAAGGATCCCACTATCACGGTTGAAATTCCGCGGTTGACTGCAAACACGGCCGCGGCCATTCCCGCCATCCCAGTGCCGATGATGGCAAGGTCATATTTTTGATTGGTTGCATCAGTCATTTTTGGCGTCTCTTCTGCCTGTTCCGTTAGTCATTTTATAAAAAAAATATTTTCATCACGAAAACACGAAAGATAGAAACAACGAAATTAATCTTATTCTGTTTTCGTCATTTGTACTTTCGTGATTAATCTGCCTTTTGGGTTCCTGCTTAGCCGGGTTTGGAAGTTCAAGGTCAAACAGCCCGCAGTATATGGCCTCCTGCAATTCGGCCTGCTTGAGCTGTTCGCCGAAGAGCACCGCGCGCTGCCCTTTCCAGCGTGAATTGGTAAAGTGAGTAAGGTCGGCGATACCCTGATCCTGCTGAAATGTACCCTGGCTATATAGTTGGGCGGTTATGCGAAGCCCGCAATAGGTTCCCTGGCAAGCGCCTTTGCCGATTCGGCTGCGGGCGCCGATATTGTGAAGCAAAACCGATTCACTTTGAATGTCCGAATTGTTAAGAATGGATTGGACCGCGCTTTTGGGCACCATCTCACATTCGCACAGGATGATAATCATCGGGCTGCTGCTTCTCCAACCAGGTTTTGGGCGACAGACCCGGTTCGGTCCATTCGCAGTTCAAGGTGGACGGCAGGGGTTCAATTCCGGGTGCGGCAGGGCGCGTCGATCTTCAGGCGGGCGCAAACCTGATCGGAAACGCGCTCAGCCATCAGGCGAAAGATTGATAGCTTACCTCCGGCAACGGTTAGAAAATTATCAACACCCATCGGCGCTGTGATCGATCAGATCGAATCCCCGGCTGATTTTTCGATCGTCAGTTGAGCCCTCTGTTTTTTTTTTGGCGATTAGCGGACGGACACCGGAAAAAGCCCGAATATAGCGGGATTGCTTTAAAGATGGAACGATGGGGACTCCCTGGTTGATGATATGATCGACTTCTTCAATGGTCGGCTTGATATCATCCGGCGACGTCAGGCGGACAGATGAAGGACCGAGAATTGAAACGGTTCCGCCGGGACACAATACATCACCGTCTGAAGGTGGGCGCAGGCGCAGCAGCAGATGCTGCGCCAATCTGTGAATGGGTGACGAGGAAGATGCCCTTGGAGTAAAGAATTTCAATGGAAGCGTTGGCAAGGGCGGCCACCTGTCCGACCCAGGCTCCGGCAGCATTGACGATCTCTTCTGCTTCGATGGTTTGCTCCCGTCCCGTAAACACATCCTTTAACTTTTACGGATTGAATTTTCTTGCTGCCGATTTCAAAACGACTCACCTCGGTATACGGCATAAAAGCATGCCCGCACTTTACTGCGTAGGCCAGGTTTTCGTAGGAAAAGCGAAAGGGATCGATGCTGGAATCTTCGGTGCGGTATGCGGCGATGATATCTTTCGAAAGCACGGGCTCCATCTCAAGGACATCCTTGATATCCAAAGGATCGCAAGGCACGCCGCATTTCCCGCATAAATTCGCAAAATCGGCCAGATATTTTTCATCATCTTCTTTGACCGCGACATAAAAGCCCCCGGTGTCTTCGATGCAGTGTGGCGCCAGTTTTTTAAGCAGTTCATTTTCTTCCTTACATTCGCGTGATGACTCCGGATCACTGGCAACATAGCGTGCCCCGGAATGCAGGACCCCGTGATTGGAGCCCGATGCGCCTGCATTGATATGGCTGCGATCAATTAAAATGCCGTGGACACCGCGCAACGCCAGATCGCGCGCTATGGCCGTACCGGTTATCCCGCCGCCGATAATCAGAACCTGGGTTTTTAAAGTCATATTTTTTCCTATTAATCCGCCCTGAAAAGAGTACATTCAGGGTTGAAATTTGATCTTTAATAATACTGAATAAAGCCGCTTTATCGAACGTCTGGCGGATTAATGTTTTATGTTACGCATATTTTTATGCTTATTCTTGTCTTTTTTTAAGCCGCAGATTACACGGATCCCTCTACTAACCATTATTAAGAACAAGGTAAAATCGACAACTTGTAATGACAAGAATAGGGAAATCAATAGATGATGTCAAGCTAAATAATGTGAAATAGGATGAAAAAAATATTTTTTTTTGTCAATTCAAACCTCATTATGTGTTGAAAATAGATATTTTATAATTAGAATACGATTTGGATACCATCTCGCAAGGCAAAAAAAAATAAAATAATAGTTGACATTGGACATGGCTATCTTGTAATTACAAGGAAGTGGGGATTATAAGTTGAACTCCAACAATTTGTGGTACTTCCGAAATGGTAAGATAACATGCTATTTTCGATAACATTTTATCTGGCACTGGCAGTTTTCATTCTGGGAATCATTTACCGGGTCATCCGATGGTTTACGGTAAAGATCGGCCCGGATGCCGGTCAATTTGCAGTCCGAACCCGAATATATCGGGCGCTTGCCGGCTTGTTTTCGGTTATTTTCAGCCGCAACCTCTTGCGGTTGTTTCGTGCATTTTTCGTGCAGGTTATTTTTCAGGGACACCTTCTCAAAAAGGATCCCTGGCGTTGGATAATGCATTTTAGTATCTTTGCCGGCATCTTGCTGCTTGTATTATTGCATGCGCTGGATGACCAGATTTCGGCCAACTTGTTTTCGGATTACCATCCGACCGTTAACCCATTTCTCTTTTTAAGAAATCTATTCGGCGCCATGGTGCTGCTGGGTATTGTGATCGCCGGCTATCGCCGCCTGTCTTCGAGGAAATTAAAAAAACTCTCAACCTCCCATGACATTCTGGCACTGGTGCTGCTATCGATAACTTTATTTTCAGGATTTTTTCTTGAAGCCAGTCAGATTGTTTCGGAGCCTGTTTTTGATGAGATGGTTGAAGATTACGCCGACCCGGAGGATCCTGAAGCCCTGGCAGCCTTGCAAAGTTATTGGGCCAAATATCACGGTGTTGTTTTTGCCCTTGCGCCCGATCTAAACAACCCGGACCTCATCGAAGCCGGCCGGGAAGCTCACCTGGAAAGCTGTGTCGACTGCCATGCCCAGCCGGCCGCCGCGTTTGTATCGAATCCGATCAGTGAAATAATCAAACCGGTGGGCGTCTGGGCAAATTCGATTCGACTCGATCTTATCCTGTGGCAGGTTCATTTCCTATGCTGCTTTGGGATGCTGGCCTATTTGCCTTTCAGCAAGTTTATGCATCTTTTCACCAGTTCGGTCAGCTTAATGGTGCGCAGCCTGGAAGATAATCAAGATTTGCAGCCGGCCAACCGGATTACGCGGCGGGTTATCTCCCTGGATGCGTGTATGAACTGCGGTCAATGCAGCCTGCATTGCTCGGTGGAACCGATTCACCGAGTGCTGGGGAACCTGGATATTCTTCCTTCCCACAAACTAGGGTCCTTAAAAGAGTATGTTCGCAAAGAATTAAAAACTGGTTCCCAATTGTCCGATTTTAATGAAGGCAGCTTTATCTGTACCGAATGTTATCGCTGCACCCAGGTTTGCCCGGCTGGTATCAATTTACAAGATTTATGGCTGGCAGTCAAAGACGACCTGGCCTTACTTGGACCGTCGGCACCCTATCAGCAGGTTGCGAAATGGGGTGGCCTTCGGGCGGCAGGGCTCCCAAGCCGGCCGGGATATCTGCTGTCCCAGCCGGTCCTGAACCCTGTTTGCTGGACTATGCCGGCAGCCCGGCGTCCTTTTCGGCCTGTATTCAATGCGGGACCTGCACCAATGTATGTCCGGTGGTTGCCGGTTACCAGCAGAACCCTCAACTGATGGGTTTTCTGGATGTTACTCCCCAGCAGATTGTGAATACCTATCGGCTCGGTATCACGGAGCGGGCCTTGAATTCGAAGATGACCTGGGATTGTTTTATGTGCTTTAAATGCCAGGAGCATTGTCCCAAAGGGATTCCGGTTGCCGAAATGATGTATGAACTCAGGAATAGAGGCTATCAAGGATTGAGGCAGGCTGAAGTGGTACAAGGCGGATAGTTGATTAGTTGATTGGTTAAATAGTTGATTAAGTTAAAAAGGATGTAATCCATCTGAACCAATCAACCAGTCATCTAATTAACCAGTCAACCAATTAACTAATTTAGCCAGTCACCCAATTTACCAGTCAACCAAATTATCAAAGGAAAATGGACTGATGGCTTATAGTCTTTTTGCGGGGTGTAAAATCCCTTATTATTTGCCGGAATACGGCAACTCAACCGTGACGCTGCTGAAAAGATTCGGCATTGAGCTGCTGGACCTGGAATTCAATTGCTGCGGCTATCCGGTGCGCGATATCGATTTTCAATCATTTCTTTTTGCAGGTGTCCGGAACCTGGCCCTGGCCGAGCAGAAAAACACTGACATTGTAACGCCCTGCAAGTGTTGCTATCGGGAGTCTTAAATTCGCTGAACACTATTTAAAGCAACGCCCGGAAATCAAAGATCAAATCAATGCCATGCTTCGACCGGAGGGGCTGCAGTGGGAGGGCCGGATAAACGTCAAACATCTTTTAACGGTCTTGCACCAGGACATCGGTGTCAACACCCTCAACGCTGCGGTCGTGAATCCGTTTGACGGATTAAAAGTAGCCGTCCACACCGGCTGCCATGCCTTGCGCCCTGCTAATGTGACCCGGTTCGACGACCCGCTGGCCCCCGGTATTTTTAACGATCTTGTGGCGCTGACCGGTGCCGAGAGTGTTTTCTGGTCCATGAGCACGGAATGCTGCGGGAACCCGCAATGGGACAAAAACCGAAAGCTTGCCCTGAAACAGATGCAAAGAAAATTATTGAATGCCGAACAGGCTGGGGCTGATGTTGTGTGCACGGCGTGCACTTACTGCCAGATGCAATTCGAACCAAAGAATCAATCTGAATTCATCTCGCAAAATGGCGATCGGATTATTCCCTCGGTCCTTATTTCACAGCTGATCGGATTGAGTATCGGATTGGAAGACGAGGTAACCGGCATTGGAGAAGAAAATCGCCGGAAACTTATGGCTTATGCCGGCTGATTCTATGCTGATTAGGATCTGAGACACAAAATAATACAGTTGGCAAAAATTTATCGTTGTGTCTGAGTGTCTTGGGGACAACAGTGTTTTGCCATAAGATGCATAAAAGTAATTACTATCAATCTAAAGAAAAGGAGGACAAACCATGCCAGATGCTGATGAATTGAAAGAAGGGAAAAAATACTATACGGATACGCCCCAGAAAGCAGAAGGGTTTTTTTTAAAAGGATCCAATTCCCTGGAATGGGGCATGAAAGACAGACTGGCTCGTATATTCAATCCCGTATCGGGCCACACGGTGATGCTGGCCTTTGACCACGGTTACCTGATGGGACCGACCTCCGGACTGGAGCGGATGGACCTGACGATTGTACCGCTGATCGAATATGCCGACTGCATCATGTGCACCCGCGGCGCTCTGCGCACAATTGTGCCGCCGACCGCCGGCAAACCCGTCTCGTTGCGCTACTCGTCCGGGACGACGGTCCTGACGGAATTAAACGATGAGTGCCTCATGGACATCGAAGAGGCGGTGCGCCTCAACGCGTCCCTGCTGGCCGTCATGGTGGCTGTCGGCGATCGTTATGAAGCCACTACCATCCGAAACCTGACCCGTACGGTTGACCTGGGATCGCGCTATGGGATTCCAACCTTGGGTGTCACCGCCGTGGGCAAAGAAATGGCCCGCGACGCCCGCTATCTTTCCATGGCTTCGCGGGTGTGTGCCGAAAACGGTGCCCATGTTGTCAAAACCTATTTCTGTGAAGGTTTTGAGCAGGTGGCTGCGACCTGCCCGGTGCCCATCGTACTGGCCGGCGGCAAGAAGCTGCCCGAGCTGGACGCCTTGAAAATGGCCTACCAGGCGATTGATCAGGGGGCCTCCGGCGTGGATATGGGCCGCAACATTTTCCAGGCCGGAGATCCCATCGCAATGATCCAGGCGGTGCGGGCCGTGGTGCATGACATGGAAAAGCCTGAAAAAGCGTTCGACTTGTACAACACCTTAAAACAGGAGCAATAATACCATGAAAGCGATCGGTTTTTACCAATACTTGCCGGTGGAAGATCCGGAAAGTTTAGTGGAAGTTGAGGTTCCCACGCCTGAGCCTGGCGGCAGAGATTTGCTCGTACGGGTTAAAGCGATTTCGGTCAACCCGGTTGACGTTAAAGTTCGTTCGCGGCTGGAGACGGTGGAGACGGAGCCGCGTATAATTGGCTGGGACGCAGCCGGGGTGGTCGAGAGGGTCGGCAGTGACGTTTCACTGTTCAAGACAGGTGATGAAGTGTATTACGCCGGTGATATTACCCGGCCGGGCTGCAACAGCCAATACCACCTGGTGGACGAACGCATCGTCGGAAGCAAACCAACCTCGCTCTCATTTGAACAGGCGGCGGCCATGCCGTTGACGACCATCACGGCCTGGGAAGCAATTTTTGACCGGTTGGGTGTTGAAAGATCCGCTCCAGCAAAGCAGGGCCAACGATCGATTCTTGTTATCGGAGGTGCGGGAGGCGTCGGTTCGATAGCCATCCAGCTGGCAAAAAAGGTGGCCGGCTGCAAAGTCATCGCGACGGCTTCCAGAGACGATTCTGCTCAGTGGTGCCGAGACAACGGTGCTGATGAGATCATCAATCATCATAAGCCCTTTGCAGAAGAGTTCAAACGGATCGGCACCGATGAGGTGGATTACATTCTGTGCTTCAACAGCACCGAGATGCATATTCAAAACATGGCCGATGTCATCAGACCCCAGGGAAAAATCTGTACGATCGTAGAGACCAAAAACAGCCGGCCGGTGAACATCAATCTCTTCCAGAGCAAAAGCGTGGGCTTTATGTGGGAACTGATGTTTACGAGATCGATGTATAACACCCCGGACATGCAGGCTCAGCACGACCTGCTCAACGAAGCCGGCCGATTCCTTGACGAGGGTCTTCTCAAGACAACGATGACCGAAAACTATGGGCCGTTGACTGCAGAAAATCTTCGTAAAGCACATGGGAAAATCGAAACTGGTAATATGATCGGCAAGCTGGTGCTGTCCGGGATGTCATCGCATCAGGATTGAAACTTACTATGAAAACCTACAACGTCGGTATTCTCGGATTCGGCTTTATTGGCAAAGTTCACGCTTATGCCCATCTGAATCTCCCGGTTTACTACCCGCAATTGTCTTTTCGGACCCGAATAACCCATATCGGAACCTCCAATATGGAAACCGCCAAAAGAGGATGCGCCCAGGTGCAGGTGGATACACCGGTGACAGATTATCGGGAGATCACGGAAAATCCTCAAGTTGATATTGTCCACATCTGTACACCGAACCACCTCCATAAAGACATGCTGCTGTCTGCCATTAAGAACAACAAGCATATCTACTGTGATAAACCGCTGGTAAAGGATGCTGAGGAAGCCGCCCAAATCAAGCAGGCACTGTCCGTCTATACCGGAACCGCCCAGATGACCTTTCAGAACCGCTTTTTTCCCGCTACCATGAGAGCGGTTCAACTTGCCCGTGAGGGGTTTCTTGGGGATGTTCATGAATTCAGGGCCTCTTACCTGCATTCGGGCAATGCCGTGCCCGAAACCCCTTTAAAATGGAAGCTCTCTGCTGAGTTCGGTGGGGGTGTTATTGCGGATTTGGGAGCACATGTTTTTGATCTGATTCACGCCCTGCTTGGAGAATACGACAGTCTTTTTGCCGCGTCAAGAATCGCATACCCCCAGCGGCCATCCGCTGAAGACCCGACCCAATTGAAGAACGTGGAGGCTGAAGACTGTGTTAAAATAATTGCCCGTATGCAGAACGGTGCCATTGGCACGCTGGAAGCCACCAAGACCGCAACCGGCACGGAGGATGAACTCCGCTTTGAGCTGCACGGGTCCAGGGGGGCAATCCGTTTCAATAGTATGCATCCGCATCAACTGGACCTTTATGATGCCGGGATATCCGATCTGCCGCTGGGCGGCATGAAAGGCTGGACCGCGGTGGATTGCGGGCAGCGTTACCCGGAGACCCAATTTCCAGGGCCTAAGTTCTCCATTGGATGGATGCGGGCCCATGTGGCCTGTCTCTTTAATTTCCTTCGTAGTGTTTCAAAAGGGGTGCCCTGTGAGCCGGATTTTGACCAAGGCTTGTATGTTCAACATGTCATCGAACAGGTTCGGGAATCCGTCAAACGGCGTGAATGGGTTAAAATATAGGTTGAACCGATCAGGTACAATAATGCAGGAATTAAAATCAGAAACTATCATCAGCCGGGATGCGGATGTTCCGCTGTGGAAGCAATTAAAATCCATACTCCAGGGCCAAATTCAAGACGGCCAACTGCAAGCGGATTCTCAAATACATTCAGAGCATGAACTGTGCAGGATCTATGGTGTATCGCGGACCGTGGTGCGGGAAGCACTGAACGAATTGGTGCATGATCGATTTGTCTATCGCATCAAGGGAAAAGGAACCTTTATATCCGGACGAAAAGAAGAACAGGATTTTGCCGGATCCAACATCGGCTTTTCAGGTGAAATGATTGGCAAGGGCCGGGAAGTGGTGACAAAGATCCTCAAGCAAACCCTGGCAAAACCAAGTGCCCGGGAAAAAAGAATGCTTCGATTGGATCCCCATCAATCCGTCGTTAAAATTCGGCGGTTGATGATTATTGATGATCAGGTGCGGATGCTGGTTGATATGTCTTTTCCGGCTGATCTCGTCAGTGGTTTCGAAAATGTGAATCTCAGGAATCGATCCATCTATGATGTTTTGAAAAGGAGTTATGGACTGGCGCCGTCTTCGTCCGAGCGATGGATCGAGGCCATATTGCCAACCGCAAAACAAGCTGCTTCTCTGAATGTTTCCATGGGGACGCCGCTTTTAGGCATCGAGTCCTGCGCCTATCTTTCTGACGGTCGGGTCTTCGAATATTACTACGGAATTCACCGCAGTGACATCAGCAGACTGCATTTTACTTTCCGCTAGTTAATCCGTCCTGCAAAATTGCACCTTCAGAGTTGCATATTTACTTTATAATGTGCCGCTTGCCGCTTTTGATTTGACTGGAGAATGTTTTTTGACTATGATGCCGTCATTTATCGACGTAAATTGACGACATGGTGTTCTGAAATGCTGAAAAGAATTCTCACCCCCCCCTCACAAAGCTTTTTTCTTCTCGGACCGCGGGGTACGGGCAAGAGTACTTGGTTGAAGGCGCTCTTTCCCGATGCGCATGTGATCGATTTATTGTCCGAAACCACGTATCAAGGCCTGCTGGCCAATCCCGGACTTTTTGCTAGTCAGCTGCGTGCCGTCCCACCCGGCAAATGGGTGGTCATCGACGAAGTGCAACGATTGCCGTCACTGTTAAATGAAGTCCACAGGTTTATCGAAAAAAAACAGCTTAAATTTGTACTGTGCGGGTCAAGCGCCCGCAAACTAAAACGAGCCGGTGTCAACCTGCTTGCCGGGCGTGCGTTGAACCGCGCTATGCATCCATTTGTGCCGGAAGAACTTAACCAGCCGCTTGATGTCGACGAAGCGCTTCATTTCGGATTGCTGCCCATTGTCTGGGACTCGGTTGAAAAATCGGAAACCCTGGAAGCCTATGCACAGTTATATCTGAAGGAAGAAATTCAGGCCGAGGCCCTGGTCCGAAACCTGGCCGGATTTGCCCGCTTCCTTCCGATTGCTGCCATTTATCAAGGCCAAACCCTTAATGTGAGCAATATTGCCAGAGAAGCTGGAGTTGCCAGAACGACCGTGGCCGGGTATCTCGACATTCTCGAAGAAACCCTTCTCTGCTTCCGTCTTCCCGCCTATGAGGCTAAAATGCGGGTACGAGAACGAAAGCTTCCCAAATGGTACTGGTGTGATCCCGGCCTGGTGCGGGCAATCAAACGATCCTCGGGAACTCTCATACCTGAAGAAACAGGGCCTCTGTTCGAAGGTTTGGTGGCTCAGTTGCTCAGGGCATATAAGGATTATCGCCGAATTTTCGATGAAATGTATTACTGGGCACCCGCCGGTGGCATCGAAATCGAAGTTGATTTTTTGTTGCTGCGAAATCGGGAGTTTGTGGCGGTAGAGGCAAAATCAGGCAGGACATTTTCAAAAAAATGGTGCAAAGGACTGCGCGCGATCGCCGATCTCAAGGGCCTGCAACGTAAGGTTGTCGTCTATCCCCATGGGCCTGTATTGCGGACAGAGGACGGCATTGATGTAATGCCTTTCGATTATTTTGCCAACCTGTTGGCCGAAAATAGACTATTACCTTAATCGAGCTTGATTAATCAGGTGCGACGATTTTGCTCCTAAAAAATGATGAGTGAGAAGAAACCAATGAAGAAATTAATTATCAAACGTCCTGATGACTGGCACCTTCATCTGCGGGATGGAGACATCATGCGGGCCGTGCTGCCTTACACGGCGGAACTCTACGGTCGCGCCATCATCATGCCCAATCTTCAACCACCGGTGAGAACCGTTCAGGATCTTAAGGCCTACCGACAACGAATATTGGATTGTCTGCCGGCCGGCCATGGATTTCAGCCGCTGATGACCCTGTACCTAACCGATGACACCACTCCCGCAGAAATTCGTCTCGCAAAAAATGAGGGCCTGATAACCGCGGTAAAGCTTTATCCGGTGGGAGCAACCACCCACTCGGAACATGGCGTCACCAGGATTAGGAAGGTCTATCGCATTTTCGAGGTCATGCAGGAACTCAATATTCCGTTGTCGATCCATGGCGAAATCGCCGATCCCGGTGTGGACATATTTGACCGTGAATCCGTGTTCATCGACCATGAGTTGGATCCCCTGCGCAAACACTTTCCGGAATTGCAAATTGTCCTGGAGCATGTTTCCAGTAAAATTGGTGTCGATTATGTACTTTCGGCTGCGTATGGATTGGGCGCAACCGTTACGCCCCATCATCTCGTCATCAATCGCAACAGCATATTTGTAGGCGGCTTGAATCCGCACATGTTCTGCCTGCCAGTGGTCAAACGGGAAGCGGATCGTCTGGCCATCCGCAAAGCGGCGGGTTCGGGTGACCCGCGCTTCTTTTTCGGCTCTGATTCGGCTCCTCACCGATTGATTGATAAAGAAAAGACCGGCGGGGCAGCGGGTGTATTCAACATGCCGACGGCACTTCCTTATATCGTTCAGGTGTTTGAGGCAGAAGGATCTCTCGATAACCTGGAGGCGTTTATGTCGCTGAATGGCGCCCGATTTTATGGATTTCCGCCAAACCCGGACACCATTATGCTGGAAAAAGCGCACAGCTGCGATCCCAATAACTGAAACCATCCCTGTCGGCGCAGACAAGGTCAAAGTCTTTCAAACACGCGAGCCTTTATTCTGGCAAGTTGTCAAAGGACTGCGATAAACTCAAGGAAGCTGAAGTATCGACAGATGTTACGGATAAGAATGTATTGCCATTTATTGGAAATTTTTATACGATTCGCGACCTCAATAACGATTCAGCTGCAAAAGGAGCCTAAGTAATGCCTGACGACCAGTATGATGAGATCAGAAAACTCATCTGGCAAGCGGAGAAAAAATATCTTACGAAAAAAATTGCTTTTGAACTGGTTTTAAATGACACGCTTAAAATTGGTGATTTTATCCTTTTCTCCGGGAAGAAAAGTCCCTATTACGTAGACCTTCGACAGGCAATCTCAGATCCCACCACGATGGAATTGATAGCCGACTCTCTGGCTCGCATCATCGACAACGAAGTCGGCCGGGACAAGTTCGATAAGATTCTGGGGGTTCCGACAGCGGGAGTTCCTTTCACAACGATTGTGTGCCAAAAGCTGGCCGTTCCGATGCTCTACTATCGTAAGGAAAGAAAGCAGCACGGTGCCCGGAAAAAGATCGAAGGCAGGATGGAAATTAATGACCGGATCCTCATTATTGACGATCTCATCACCACCGGCAAGAGTGTGATTCAAGCTGCAGAAGCTGCTCGAGAGCAGGGGGGGCAGGTCACCGAGTTGGTCGTGCTTTTGGACAGAGAGCAAGGTGGGCAAGAGACTGTCCGAGCCAACAACATCCGACCCCATGTGCTTTTCAACGTCTCTGATGCCTTTAAATGGCTTAACGAAGTCAATATGCTTAGTGATGATGATTATAGAGTGATCAGGGACTATATCAAGCGTGAAAAAAAATCGACCGAATGAACCATAACTCCGATATTTAGCCACCCCTCTTAGGGGTGAATCCCAAAAGGTTGTGTCACAACGGGAAGTAGATAGTTGACACCAATTATCAGCCTGAACGGCCTTGATTCTCGCGACCAACACGTATCCGGCGATAAATTTTCAGGGGCAATGAATTTTTTGAATAAAGGCTACCTATACCTAACCCTGACTATTCTGATTTTCGGACCGTTTGAGGTTATTTCCAAACTGGTATATGGAATCGATGCGATTCAGTTGAATTTTCTGCGGTTTCTGATTGGTGGTGTGGCACTGTTGCCGTTTGCGATCCATGATATCCGGCGGCGGCAGGTCGTCATTCGATCGCGAGATCTGTTGCACATGATAGGCCTTGGTGTTTTGTATATTCCTATCAGCATGAGAAATATTTTGCCCTTGCTGTATCTCGGTGTTCTGGGCTCCGGAATCACATTTGTATCCTATTTTTAACTTGACAGCAATTCTAACTACCTGTATGATCTCTCAAAATTAGCAGTGTTCCAGGTTGTAACTAAAAATCACGTAAGCCCCGGAATTATCCGGGGCTTTTTTTATGAGAACACAGAAAGAAGGTATTTATTGAACTTTGAAACATTTAATTTCCATCCTTCCGTTGCCGCAGGCGTTGCAGCGGCGGGTTATGAAATTCCGACTCCGATTCAGGCGCAGGCAATCCCGCAGGTATCTAAAGGCCGTGATCTAATGGGTCTGGCCCAAACCGGCACCGGCAAAACGGCGGCTTTTGTGTTGCCGATACTTAATCGACTGGTGGGGAACAAATACGGATGCGTCCGCGCCCTGATCGTCGCCCCCACCCGTGAACTGGCCGAACAGATTCATCAGGATATCGAAACATTGGGGCGTCAGACGCGAATAAGAAGCGTTGCTGTCTACGGCGGCGTGGGAATCAATCCGCAGATTCAGAAACTGAAGCAGGCAGATATTGTCGTTGCCTGCCCCGGGCGGCTTCTTGACCATATTGGACGCTCCAGCATTGATCTCTCCCAGCTGGAAGTGCTGGTTATAGATGAAGCCGACCAGATGTTCGATATGGGATTTATGCCTGATATCCGGCGAATTTTAAAACATCTTCCAAAGAGACGCCAGACGATGGTCTTCTCGGCAACCATGCCCCCCGAAATCCGTCGCTTGACCGGGGACATCCTGCGAGATCCGGCCACCGTCCAGGTGGGGATCACCGCACCGGCCGATACTGTCAGTCATGCCCTCTATCCGGTAGCCCAGCATTTAAAAACGGCACTGCTGTTAAAACTGCTGGGAAACACCCATACCAAGTCGGTGCTGGTCTTTACGCGAACTAAACATCGCGCCAAGAGCTTGGATAAAAAACTGGCCACCGCAGGATACCGATCGGCCTCATTGCAGGGAAATCTTTCCCAGACACGCCGCCAGGCGGCACTGGACGGTTTTCGCGACGGCACATTTCAGATTCTGGTGGCCACCGATATCGCCGCGCGCGGCATTGACGTTACCCGGATTTCACATGTTATCAACTATGATATCCCTTCCACCCCGGAGGCCTACATTCACCGCATCGGGCGGACTGGCCGGGCAACTCGCAGCGGCGAAGCGTTTACCCTTGTTACCGGAGAAGACAAGGATATGGTGCGCGCCATCAATCGAATTATCGGTTCTGAAATCGAACAACGCACTTTATCGACTTTTGACTACGAATTACCAGCACCAAATCGTGAAAGCCGCTCCCGCTGGATCGGAAAACCGCAGCGGAAATTGCCCACAATGAAAAAGGGGCGGAACAAATCGAAGTCACTCACGAAATTATATGCATAGAAAAAATCTAAGTGAATAATAAATAAAATTGAATTTTCATTCTTAAGCATTTAGCCTTCATTTTTTACTTGTATTTATTTCCGGATAGTTGTAAAAACCGCTGCTTTCAAATTTAGGAGGACATGGGTTTTCAATGGCTATGCCATCGGTTCAAATCAAATTCTTTATCGAAAAACTGGAAATACGATCATGAAAAAAATGGATTTAGAATTTTTCAGAAACCTTCTCACCCAATGGCTGGAAGAACTTTTAAATCGAGCCGATGAGACTGTTGACGAGCTGATAGAGTCCCAGGAAAATTTAGCAGACCCGTTGGATAGAGCCACTTATGAATCAGATCGGATCAGGATGCTTCGCATCAGGGACAGAGAAAGTATGCTGATCAAAAAAATACGACAATCCCTGGAGGATATCGAAAATGACGAATATGGTATCTGCGAGGATTGCGGCGAAGATATCTCCATTGAACGGCTGAAGGCCAGACCTGTCACATCTCTCTGCATCGGTTGCAAAACCAAACGAGAGTCCATGGAGAAACTGATTGGAACCTGATGCTCACCGGCAGATAAATTTTCGAAATAGTGTCAGACTTACAACGGCAAGTAATCACGTATGTTGCGGCAAAAATCAAAATTGATGAAAGGAAAAAAGAATGAATAAAAGCGATTTAATCAACGAAGTGGCGAAAGTGGTCAGCACCAAAAAAGAAGCTCAGGAAGCGGTTGACTGTGTGCTTGCATCCATCACCAAGGCATTGAAAAAGGGAGATGCAGTGACTCTGGTGGGATTTGGAACCTTCAAGGTAACCAAAAGAAAGGCCAGAAAGGGACGTAATCCGCAGACCGGAGAGGAGATCAAAATTAAGGCATCCAAAGCTGCTAAATTCACCCCGGGTAAATCATTAAAAGAGGCTGTTAAATAGATTTTAAAAAGGGTAAACAATTACGAGTTATTGCATTCTAGCGGCGGGGTTCTTTTTTAGGGCCCTGCCGTTTTATTTTGTTCAGCAAACCCTAAATTTCATGGTTCAATTTTCAGGTCGATTTGAAAGTCCAATCCACATACTGCAATAAACTACGCCAGGTTCGATTCGGAATTTTACAAAATTTTTGAGGAAAAAAATGGTTGAATGTGGATCCCAAATTGGATAATAAATGTGAGAACCGTGATGATATCATTTTACTATCTGAAATTATTGTATAATTCAGCTATTGGCAAGCTATTGATATTTTGGCAAGACTTAAATTACGATTAAAATCGGCAAATATCCCAGATTTCACTAAATGACAGGTGAAATTAATCACCGCTCAATGGAAGCAATTATATTTATTGACTTAAATCCATTCATTTTGCTATAAATGCGAATAAATCATTTTCTATTTTCCAATTCCACCTGACCTGAAGCGGTTCTCCATTTTCAGAATCGAATCCTATTTCTCATCTGATTTTTTCGTTTCTTTGAATAGTCCACATACTGAGTACATCTGTTTGAAACCTTGAAAAAAGGGGGTGCTGTTATGGCAGATGAAGGTTTTAAACGTAAACTCACCGCTATCCTTAGCGCCGATGTCGAAGGTTACAGTCGCCTCATGGGCGATGACGAAGAAGCCACTGTCCGCACCCTAACATCCTACCGTGAAGTGCTCACCACTCTCATCAAACAACACAACGGCAAAGTATTAGACTCTCCGGGTGACAATCTGCTGGCTGAGTTTGTCAGTGTGGTCGATGCTGTGCAATGCGCTGTGGCCGTTCAAAAAGAGATTAATGCCCGTAATACAGAACTGCCCGAAAATAGGAGAATGCAGTTCCGTATCGGTATCAACCTTGGCGATGTCATTCAGGAAGAAGACCGGATTTATGGCGACGGCGTGAACATTGCGGCCAGGCTGGAGGCTTTAGCAGACCCTGGGGGCATCTGCATCTCCAAGACGGCCTTTGATCAAATCGAGACCAAGCTGCCTTTAGGCTATGATTATCTGGGTGAACAGACGGTCAAGAACATTGCCAAGCCGGTGAGTGCCTATCGGGTATTGATGGAGCCGAGGGTGACAGGAGTTGGGGCTGGCGAAGAGAAAAAAGCCTGGACTGTGCGGCGCAAGGCCGTTTTGGCAGGAGGGATTGTCGTGGTTGTGCTGGCCATCGCGGCTGTGATCGTGGAATTTCTACCTCCGCCCCACGGCTCCTGTAGTAGAGCCTGCCTCTTTGGAGAGGATGGCATTTCCGCTTCCTGAAAAGCCCTCCATCGCGGTGCTCCCTTTTGATAACCTGAGCGGTGATCCTGAGCAGGATTATCTTGCTGATGGGTTTAGTGAAAGCATCATCACCGCTCTTTCCTACATACCGCAGATGTTTGTCATCGCCCGTAACTCATCGTTCACCTATAAGGGGAAACCTGTTAAAGTCCAGCAAGTCAGCGAAGAGTTAGGCGTTAGATATATATTGGAGGGCAGTGTTTTAAGATCCGGAGATAAGGTTAGAATAACAGCCCAGCTCATTGATGCTTTATCAGGTGGGCATATCTGGTCAGAGCGTTTCGACCGAGACTTTAAAGATCTCTTTGATCTACTTGATGAGATCACTCTGGCGATTGCAGTTGAGCTCCAGGTGAAGTTGACCGAAGGGGAGGAGGCCCGCATTGGGTACGGATCAACGCGCAATTTGGAAGCCTGGGGTTACGCAGTCAAAGGACGGGGTTTTGCCGTTTCATTAACAAAAGAAGGTAACGCCAAAGCACGGGAGTTTTTGGAGAAGGCTTTAGAAATAGACCCTGAGTATGCGCATGTTTTAACGCAGCTGGCTTGGACCTACTTTATCGACGCTTGGTTTGGTTATACTGACACACCAGAAGAATTTTTCAAACGTGCTGTTGAGCTGGCGAAAAGATCTATAGCAATGAATGATAAAGACCCCAATGTCCTTTCGCTATGGCAAAAAATCTATCTAAGGCAAGGACAGCACGACAAGGCCGTTGAGGAAGGGAGGAAGGCCATAGCTCTTGGTCCAAACGATGCCAATGCACATCATCATTTCTGCCAAACTTTATCTAATTCAGGATTTTTTGAAGAGGCTGTCCAGATGTGTGAAAAAGCAATGCGACTGCATCCTTATAGGCCAATGTATTTCTATTACCCCTTGATGGAGGCATACTATCGGGCCGGGCGCTATGAAGAGTGCCTGGCTGCGGCAGAGCAAGTTATCGACCCAAGCCGAGAAATAGAGGATCCGAGTACTGTCGTAGGGGCTTATCTATTGTCAGCTATGGCGCACATCAAACTTGGTCAAGAAAGTGAGGCCCGCAAAGAAGTAGCCGAAGCACTGAAAATATGGCCCCAGTATAGTTTGGAAATGGAGCGGAATTACGCAATAAGTAAGCCGGCCATCATGGAGCAAGAACTAGATGTCCTGCGTAAAGCAGGAGTTCCTGAACATTCGCCCTCACAATGATGTGGTGCTTAAAATCCGATATATCACAGGTTTCTTTATAGCTCTAAAACCTGGTACTCTCCAACAAAGCTATATTTTTTAATGGCTAAAAATGTTTAAGATATCTTCGAGCGGTGGTCGGAACGGTAAATTATAGATTACTGCTATATAACTTCAATAATACCAGTGGCCTAAAGTTCAAGATACTAAAAAGATATTTTCACCAAAGCAGTCATAGAAAAAATGCCATTTTCCGGTTAGGCTTCCTACCTACCGTAGCAGGGTGTCTGGGCATCGTTCCTTTCGATGCTTACGATGCTTTTATGTGTCAGCAGTTCACCGATCATGTCATACGAAAATTCACCGGAATTAGCCAGTGTAACACCGTAGTGGTGCCACAATCCATGGAAAATCCTAAACCCCTTTTTTAATTCGACTTTAGATTTAATCCTTTTTACAGCAGAGCAATCAATACGCTCGGCCCCTTTCCTGCCTGGGAATATTAACGGACTATCGAAGATATCTGACGCTTGCCAAGAATTGATTTAATGTGATTAGACTAAAATATTCCTAAGACTTATTCACTTTAATCTTCCAGAATTGTCTTCTGCTTGATTTGAAATTCATTTCTCAAAATATAAAATCGGTTCTGTATTATGGGATAAATTTCCGTCTTCATTTCTATAATTTTTTTTTGAAGCCAATTAAGTCAGTTTCATAAATTCATCTGATTTCGCATAATCACCCATTAAATTAAATTAAATAACTAATTGTATTAATTCAATATTTTGGGTTGACGCCTCGAAAAGTATCAGGTAACTTGAAAATAAAAGCCCCAAATTATTCGGGTTAACACATGGAAACCCATTACAAGAACAATATCTAACAACCAAACCTCAACACGAAGCGGCATGCATAACCATTGCCGACGGATGTTTTACACGGGTGGACGAACTATGTAATCCAGGCGGGGCTGGATGAGATATTGGTACCTAGCTTCCTAAAACATTGTGCAACTTCGGTTAAATATTTGGTTGTCCCGGCAAATATTAAAACCATCGCACAGAATATTCACTTGATTTCGAATTGCACTGAGATAAAAGCGCAGCGATTTGTAGACATATAGCCAAGGTACGGTCGAAGAATGCAAATTGATATACCAAAGTATGAAGTTAGGAATGTTGATGGGGGTCGATGGGAGGATATATCGGAGAAAACTATCATGGAAACCTTGGTGGACATATTTGACCAAGTCACCCCGATAATAGCTGATATACTGCATGGAAAAGAGGTTATTACCCCTTATGGTATTTACCGATTGAAAAATTGAGTCATCAAGAGAGACCAGGAATTTTAAAAGCGCGGAAACAAATAGTTTCCTATCGGATTAACAGTTTGATCTAAGAATAAAAAATGGCAAGAGGGGCAATCTTAACAACCGTATTCAAAATTATAAAGCACAAACTTGCTGAAAGGGGTACTTATGAAATCAATAGCATCCGTCACAATTTTAGCAATTATTTTAGCCACAATGATCTTTGCCATGCCAGCGATAGGCGATGATACAAAGACCATTGAAACTCGTGCAAAACTTGAGACCCTGGTTGATAGATACATTCTTTCCTGCGGAGCTAAAAGCGAATTGCTCAATTCAAGAAGCGATACTATTCGCAAATCGGCTATACGCTCCTGTAGAATCGCTAATTTTTGCTTGACCTCCAGGGAAGTGCTCATAAAAGAAATGATTGAAAAAAATATTGAGCCAAAGCACTATAAAGTTAGCCTTTTTATGAATGAAAAGTTTCAGGCCATTGCGTTGGTAAAGAAATAGATTGGAAACAAATTTCCTTTCGGTTTGTATACAAGATTAGTCGCTCGGAATATTGAAATAGAAGTGCATAGATAGAGCTTATTGGTGATATTAGTATGCCTTATTAGGGATAGATTTCAGGCAAACTTAAAGAGCTTTCAATGGGTTCGGAGATACTTCGCCAGTTTCAAATCCTGCATCTTCACGCTCGACCATTTGCCGATTTTGACATATCCATCTCGCCTTTCCTCCTGTGACCTCCGATCTTGTTGAACCCTTCGCTCCTGACCTTTGTAACTGAACCGACCAAAACTAAAAATTTTACGCCTGTCTTTGCCCGATCTTCGCTCTGTATAAGCACGTTCAATTTCAGACATTTTCTGACCCCCGTTATGATATGTGGGTTTATCCTTTAATATGTGTGGCGGCCCATTTAGGCGATGAGCCACCACGTTAAGGAGAACAGATGAAGATAAATCAAGTCGAAATTAGCTGGTCGGCCATTTTGATATTAATCCGATCCGGTAATAGAACAGAATCTCAGTGCCTTAAAAATTAAAGGCAGAACATCTAATAGTCTGCCTTTAATCCATACCTTCCAAAATGCCGTTATTCCCCCCCCCGTTAGTGTCACTATGCTTTGGTAAAACCATGCAAAATAAATTTGAACAAAACGGCAGAAAAGATGCACGCACATCCGAGAAGATAGATAGAAAAAAACTAATGCAAGAAACATGCTAAAAAAGGATAATCACAAATAACTGTATTATTTCAATTTATTACTGAAAAGATGAAAAAAGGGAGCAAAAACAATATGAAAATGAGGTTATAAAATTGTGTGAAAAAGTTCATATGTATTTTGGGATGTATTATGTATCTGGATAAGGCACATTCTGCTATCCAAATCATATTGCACTAATTCCGAAACCGGTAATTTCTGCTATACTGGATTTCATAGTGACCGAGGCTGTGAAGGCTAACCTCAAGATATGGTCGTTGGCCTTATCTATTAATGGTAATAAATAAAAACAATTTTCTGTGTTTACTCCAATAAGGCTGAAAAAATCAATGCCCGTTGAAATTTGTGATATGATCATTTACACTCAGGCCTGTGGTGTTGCTATCTGCTATATATTTTCTATAAAAGCGAAGACTTAATGAAAAAGATACTCAAATCATATCTTACAGTAGACAATCGTTATTAATCAGCCCAAACCCTCTATTTTAATCCCACTTATAAATCCGGTTATGGCTGGCGTATCTCTCTTTCGCTGATCCCCATCAAATACAGCAGTCCGTCCAGCCCCACGCTGGAGATAGATTTCTGTGCATTTTCTTTGACGATGGATTTGGCGTGAAACGCGATGCCCAGACCGGCAATGCTGATCATGGGCAGATCATTGGCGCCGTCGCCGATGGCGATGGTCTGTTGCAGGCTGATGTTTTCCACTGTGGCGATGGTTTTGAGAATTTCAGCTTTTCGCTGGCCGTCGATAATGTCACCGGTGACATCGCCCGTAACTTTGCCGTTTTCGATTTCAAGAACATTGGCAAAAACATAGTCCAAATTGAGTTTTTTTTGCAGAAATTCGCCGAAGTAGTCAAAGCCGCCCGATATGATCCCGATCTTGTAGCCAAGCTTTTTCAGAGTATCAATCACGCGTTCGGCACCTTCGTTGAGGACAAGCTCCTCGGCAACCTGTGCCAGCACCTCTTCCTCAAGGCCTTTCAGCAGAGCAACGCGTCGGCAGAAACTTTCTTTAAAATCGATTTCACCGTTCATGGCGGATTCGGTGATTTTGGCTACCTGTTGTCCGGCGCCGGCATGTTGGGCCAATACATTGATGACTTCACCCCGGATCAGGGTGGAATCCATGTCGAACACCACCAACCTGCGGGCATGGCGATAAATGTCGTCCACATGAAAAGAGATATCAATCCCGGTTTTTTCAGAAATTTCAAGCAACCTGCCGCGAAATCTGCCGGGGTCATCCAGTTTTCCGGAAACGGTGAATTGGACACAGGCCTTTGGAAGCAATCCGGGTTGATCGAGAGCAATTCGTCCGGAAAGTCGGGTGATCACATCAATGTTCAAATGGTTGGCCGCAATTGCAGCGGTGACTTTCGACAACTGGGCAGCCGTCAGCCGGCGGCCCAACAAGGTAATGATACGGCGCTCGCGGCCGTACTTTGCGGCCCATGCTTCGTAACCTTTTTTATCGATGGCTGTAAAGTGAATCTGGATTCCCAGTTCGTGGGCTTGAAACAGGAGATCTTTAAGAATCGATGAGGATGTATGGGCGGACGGTATTTCCACCAGGATGCCCAGGGACAAATAGTCATGGATCACCGCCTGACCGATGTCCAGAATCGTGACTTCATACTGGGCAAGGATGTTGGTCAGGCTGGCGGTCAGGCCGGGCTTATCCATGCCGGTAATATTGATTAAAATGATTTCTCTCATTCTTAATGGCCTTTAGCCTCTGACCTTCCCTCTGTTAAAAAGTCCAGCACCATTTTTTCAAAAACCCGTGGGGCTTCGGCGGGGATACTGTGGCCGACGTCTGGAATCTCTTCGTGGCGGGCCCGGCAAAGATCTGCCAGCCGCCGCACATCGCCCGGATCGATGATGGGGTCTTCTGCTCCTGAAATAACAAGGGTCGGTTGATTTAAATTTTGCGTCATCCTGTCCGGTGCGGGATATTTTAAAGCCGCATCCAGCTGGGCAATCAAGGATTTTTTTCGGTTGCGCAGCGCAACGGCGTCGACAATCTTATCCAATATTTTTTGATGTTGATTTAAAAAGCCGTTTCCAAAAACGGTGGGCAATGCCGCCCAAGCCATGGCTTTCAAACCCGACAGGCGCAATATTTCCAGCCAGGATCGAACGATGGTCCGGGAGCGGTCATTTGTTTTCGCACCCAGGCTGCACAGCACGAGATGATCGACGATTTCCGGAAACTCGGCCGCAAATGCCAGCGCCACCCAGGCGCCATGGCTGATTCCCACCAGATGGGCTTTGTTAACCGTCAAAAACTCGAGCAGATCCTTCAGGTCCGAGACATGGGATTGCAGAGAGAGCGAATGACCTCCCAGATCGCTTTGTCCCTGGGCTCTGGCATCATAGCAGAGCAGTCCAAAATGCCTTGAAAAGGCCGGAACCAGGCCGCCCCAGTATAGCGTGGTCTGGGTGGTGCCGTTTAGGAAAATAAGCACGGGTTTGGATGGTTCAATGCCGTAGACCGTATAGAAAATTTTGCATGCGTCTTTAGTTGTGAAATAGGGCACTGTTGATTCCCGTTAGAGGTTCGGGGCTCGAAGGTTCAGATTTCAGCCCAGCCTCTGACCTGATAAGCGGTCAGTTTAATCGAAAAAGAAACTATAAAAAAAAGCGAATGTCGAATATTGAATCATGAATATCGAATGTCGAAGGAATGTAATTTGTCTATTTTATAGAAAGATGGAGCGCAGCGATTCCACCCTTCGTAATTCTGCGGTTCGATATTCAATATTCTGCGGTTCTTTTTTCAACCAGGCCATCAAATTTTTTTGTACCTCTGCGGCTTAACTTCTATAGATAAACCCGCGGCACTCTGGCGGTAATGGTCGATACGACTTCATAGTTAATCGTGTCCAAGTCCGCGGCGATTTCATCTGCCGTGACGGCTTCATTCCCCTGTTTACCAAAGACTACGACTTCGTCCTCAAGCGCCACATCCGCAAGACCGCCGACATCCAGCATGGTCAGGTCCATGCAAACCCGCCCCACGATAGGAACCCTGCAGCCATGCACCAGCATGTGACCGCGCGATGATAGCAGGCGATTGAAACCATCGGCATATCCAACGGGGACTGTGGCAATGGTGGTATGCGTTTTTGTCTGGAAGGTGATTCCGTAACTGATGTTAAAACCAGGAGCGACCTCTTTAACATGAATGATCCTACTTTTTAGCGTCATCACCGGCTTCAGATCAATGATGTGCTTGTTGACTTCATCCGAGGGGTGAAGACCATAGGTGGCGATGCCCGGGCGAACCATGTCCAGATGAGAATCGGGTATGTCGATCAAGGCGGCACTGTTGGCAGCATGTTTCACGGGGAGTTCCAGCCCCTCCTTTTGCAGACAATTGAGAAGTTCCATGAATCGCTGCAGCTGCAGATCCGCATAAGATTTGTCGGCACTGTCGGCAGTGGCAAAATGAGTGAAAATGCCTTCCACTGTGAGACCGGGTAGACGGGCGATCGATTCGATCGTTTGGACAGTCTTCTGGATCGCAGTTTTATCTGGGCTGCCGCTGGTCGATGCCAGCAACAATCCGAGTCTTCCCATGCCGCTATCCACTTTTAGGTGGACATTGATTTTTTCTCCTTTTCGAACGGCTTGTTCGGACAGAGCACTTGCCGTCGACAGAGAATAGACGGTTTGGGTGAGATCGTATGCGATGAGTAACGATGCAAGCTCGGGCGAACTGTATCCAAGAATTAAAATGGGAGCTTCAAGACCGGCCTCCCGCAACGGAATGGCCTCATTGAGTCTGGCAACTCCCAAATATTGCGCTCCGTTTGAAAGCGCTTCCCGGGCGACTTGAACGGCACCGTGCCCATAGCCGTTGGCCTTTACGACGGCCATGAGTCGGGCCGGCGGGCGGGCGATGCCTCTCAGTGACCTGATGTTGTGTGCATAGGCGGCCAGGTCGATTTCAGCCCAGGTTAGCGGATTGTCCAAGATTATCCTTTTTTACTTCCTGAAACAACTCTCTGGCGTGATAAGAGCTTCGCACAAACGGTCCGCTGGCAACTTCTGCAAAACCCATCTGTAGTGCGGTTTTGCGCCACTGTTCGAATTCCTCCGGCGGAATAAACCGTTTGACCGGCAAGTGGTCTTTTGAAGGTTGCAGATATTGGCCCAGGGTCAACATGCGGCAGTTCGCTTTGAGCATGTCTTCAAGCGTAAGGCGGACTTCCTCCCGGCTTTCTCCCAGCCCGAGCATGAGCCCGGATTTTGTGCGCAGGGCAGGATCGTATTTGTGGGCACGTTGAATCAGCTCTAGAGATCGTCGGTAATCCGCCTGGGGGCGCACTTCCGCATAAAGTCGTGGAACTGTTTCAATATTGTGATTTAAGACATCGGGGTGTGCATTTAAAACCGTTTCAAGGGCCCTACGGCTTCCCTGAAAGTCCGGGATCAAGACTTCCACGCAAACATTCGGTATCTGTTGGCGGATCCCTTCGATGGTCTCGGCGAAGATGCCGGCGCCGCCATCCGGCAGGTCGTCCCGGGTAACGGAAGTCACGACGACATATTTCAACCCCATTTGTCGGGCAACGTTTGCGACTCTGATGGGCTCATCCGGATCGGGCGGCTCCAGTGGGCCTTCGGCCACCGCGCAAAATCGGCAATTGCGCGTGCACCGTGAACCCATTATCAGAAACGTGGCTGTGTGGTGTGAAAAACATTCCCACATATTGGGACATCCGGCTTCCTGGCACACGGTGTGAAGTCGGTCCTTGCTGATCATGCCCTTGATTTTTTCAAATTCGGGGCCGGAAGGCAATCGCTGTTTAAGCCAATCCGGTTTTCGAATTCGTTCGGTGGTATTTATTTCCTGCTTCATGATCTAATGCCTCAGAATTTTATATTTTGACTCTGATAAACCTCAAAAATTTGCCACGAAGGCACTAAGACACAAAGAAAATTTTGCCAAAAATTGCACAATTTTCACCATAAAAGGTCTGTCCGCACAAAAACGAATATTAAGCACTAAACCCAGAAACATCAACGATTATTTAGCTTGGATTTTTCAATCGATGCTGCAGGTCGGAAAAACTTGCGGTGGTGAGGGTCAGGTCCAGAACGGATTCAAACTGCTTTTTTAAGACGGTGCTGACTTCATCCATGGATAACTGATAGACCAGTTCCTGGGACATGGATGTCATGCAGACCCCTTGCAGGCCGCAGGGTTGGATCCAGGAAAAGGGGGTTAAATCGATATTGACATTCAATGCCAAACCGTGAAAGCTGATGCCTTTTCGAATGGCGAGGCCGATACTACCCAGTTTATTATTGCCGACCCAGATACCTCGATTGGCGGGGTTCCGTTCTGCTGCAATGCCCCAGGTTCGGACTGTGGCCAACATGACATCTTCCAATGCGGCGACAAAATCGACGACTCCGATGCTGCGTGCTTTTAGATTCACAATGGGATACGCGACCAGTTGGCCGGGACCGTGAAACGTTATATCCCCACCCCTTTCCACATGGACGATGGGGATACCGGAGGTCTTTAGAAATTCCTCGGAAACCAGCAGATGGTCAAGACCGCCGCGGCGACCCAGGGTGAAAACGGTGGGATGTTCCAGGAACAGAATGATATCCGTATCAATCACCCCGTTGATCCGGGCGGAAATGATGTTTCCTTGAAGCTTCCATGCCTCATTGTAATCCATCATGCCTATGTCGACTGCGTAGCACATTCCGTTTCATCCCCTCAAGCAGGGCTTACGGGCCGCCGTCGTTTCATCCAGTCTTCTTCGACGACACTTTTGGGGAGATGCATGCAAGAGTTCCGGATTTTCTTTGGCTTCTACCGCGATGGATTTCAAGGCCTCGATGAAGAGATCAATGTCTTCCTTGGATTCGGTCTCTGTGGGTTCGATCATGATGGCTCCCGGGACCACCAGGGGAAAATAAATGGTGGGGGGATGAAACCCATAGTCCATCAGCCGTTTGACCATGTCCAGGGTGGTGACCTTGTGTACTTGCTGCAATTTGTCAGAAAATACGCATTCATGCATGCAGGGACGATCATAGGGCAGGTGAAAGGTTTTTTTCAATCGTTCTTTGATGTAATTGGCATTTAACACCGCCAGCTGGCTGGCTTTTTGCAAGTTTTTGCCACCCATACTCAGAATGTAACTGTATGCCCTGATTAGAATTCCCACGTTGCCGTAAAAGGCATGAAGTTTTCCGATGGATTGCGGAAAATCTTCTGCGAGAACATATTGTCCTTTATTTTCAATGACACGGGGTACCGGTAAAAAAGGTGCCAGATGCTTCATGACACAAACCGGACCGGAACCCGGTCCGCCCCCGCCGTGGGGCGTCGAAAAAGTCTTGTGAAGATTTAAATGCAGCACATCTATGCCGATCGCGCCCATGTGGACGATTCCCATCACCGCATTCATGTTGGCTCCATCGCCATACACCAGGCCTCCCTTGGCATGGACGATGTCAGCTATTTTTTTGATGTTATCTTCAAACAACCCCAGGGTATTGGGGTTGGTCACCATGATACCGGCGGTTTCCTCGTCCATGACAGCAGCCACATCTTCGGGGGCCAGGCACCCTTCCTTATTTGATTTTATCGGCACCGGCCGATAACCGCAAAGGGCGGCGCTGGCCGGATTGGTCCCATGGGCCGTGTCCGGAACAATGATCTTTGAGCGTGGCGACCCCTGGCTCATATGGTAGGCGTAAAACAGCAGCATGCCGGTAAGCTCCCCGTGGGCGCCGGCAGCCGGCTGGAGGGTGGCGGCGTCCATGCCGGTGATCTCTATCAGGAACTTTTCAAGATCATACATGAGTTTGAGGATACCCTGGGAGAGATTGGGCGGGAGCATGGGGTGTGCTGCGGCAAAACCCGGCCTGGAGGCCTGTCTTTCGTTGGTTTTGGGGTTATATTTCATCGTACAGGAGCCCAAAGGATACATACCGCTGTCCACCGCGAAATTCCATTGGGACAGGCGGGTGTAATGGCGAATGATATCGACTTCGCTAAGGTCTGGAAAATCTGGGCCTTCCCCCAGCAGGTCTTTGTCCACAGGATAGGACTCAACATCGCGTCGCGGCAGAGAAAACCCGCATCTTCCCTTTTTCCCTCGTTCCCAAAGCAGTGGTTCATTGAGTATCAGGCCGGTGGTGCCTGGAAATTCTTTCATAACTTGATCTCCCGACCAGCGTGAGCTGGACATTTGAAAGCTCGTATTCGTTAACAACTATGAAATTAAGGTGCATAGCCAGTTAAAATTTATTACAAAACTAAGGTGTCAGTGTTCAGGTTTCAGGATTTAGCAACTCGCCTTCCTGACACCCGAAACCTGACACTTGAAACCTATTTTACTTTACTTACCAACTCGTCCATATCTTCCTTGCTGATAGTTTCCGTGACACACAGCAGATAATGGTTGGCAAGTTCGGGATAATAACATTCCAGCGGTAGGCCGGCGATGAATTTTTCGTCGATCAAGCGTTGATGGATTTTTTCAAAACCGGCGCCAAAATCAACCACAAATTCATTAAATGTGGGCTGCTCAAAAGGGATGGCAAATCCGGCCTGTCGCAATGCAGACTTGAGATACTCGCATTTGTCATAATTCAGCCGGGCAAGTTCTTTGATGCCGGACCCCCCGAGGGTGGACATGTAGATAGCCGATGCAAGGGCACACAGGCTGTGGTTGGTACAGATGTTGGAGGTGGCTTTTTCCCGGCGAATATGCTGTTCTCGGGTAGCCAGGGTCAACACAAAACCACGTTTGCCGTCAGCATCTACGGTTTGTCCCACCAGACGCCCCGGCATGTTACGGACATATTTCATGCGGGCGGCAAACATACCCAAGGCCGGACCACCGTAGGAACGCGGGATTCCAAGGCTTTGGCCCTCACCGGCTACGATATCCGCGCCCTGGCTGCCGGGATTTTTAAACATGCCGTAAGCCAGGGGTTCGCTGAATCCTACAACAGCCAACGCCTTTTTTTGATGGGCTTTGTCTCCAATGGTTGTCAGGTTTTCCATACAGCCGAAGAAATTGGGTGACTGAACGGCTACTGCAGCCAGATCGTCGATACTATCAATGGCCGCGGGATCGGTGGTGCCGTCCGGCAGATAGGGTAGTTCCACAATTTCATACCCGGTGGGTGCCAGATAGGTTTTAATTACCCGACGATAATTCGGATGGAGCAACCTTGATACCGCTACTTTTTTCTGCCTTGAAATTCGTAAGGCCATCAAAAGGGCTTCCGCCAGGGCCGAAGCGCCGTCGTATTGGGAGGCATTTGCCACGTCCATACCGAGCAGCCGCGCCGTGAGGGTCTGATATTCAAAGATGGCCTGCAAGGTTCCCTGGCTCATTTCCGGCTGGTAAGGAGTATAGGATGTCACGAACTCCGAGCGGCTCAATAAATGCGTTAAGGACACCGGTATATGATGCTCATAGCTGCCGGCGCCCATAAATACTTTGTAGTCAGGGGAGACCGCCATGCTGTTGCAAAGTGCATCGATGTGATCGTTTAATTCCCATTCGGTCAGTGGCTCCGGCAGGTTGAGCTCACAGTTGCAGCGGCATTCTTCGGGTATGGATTCGAAGAGAGCGTCCAGGGAACTCACCCCCACGGTTTTCATCATCTCATCAATATCTTCTGGGGTATGCGGCAAGTAACGCATCATGTTATCCTTTCAGAGACGTTAGATAGGCGTCTTTGGTCATCAGGCCGTCCAGATCGGCCGGGTTATCCGGCTTGACCTCGATCATCCAGCCGTCGGAATAGGGCGTATTGTTGATCAGCTCGGGGGAGTCTTCCAGGGCAGTGTTGACGGCGACGATTTCACCCCCTACGGGCATATACAACTCCGATACTGCTTTGACGGATTCCACCGTGCCGAATTCAGCACCTTTTTCAAAGGTTTCACCGGCTTCGGGCATTTCCACAAAAACGATGTCTCCTAGCTGATCCTGCGCATAATCGGAGATTCCAACTTTGACATGGTCCCCTTCGGATTTGGCCCACTCGTGGCTTTCTGCATAGTGAATATCATCCGGTAAGATTACATCATTGATATCTTTCATCGATCCTCCTCTAAAAAATTAATGTATTGATATTGCAGAACTGGTTGAGTAGTTTACTGGTTGAATGGTTTATTGGTTGAATGGTTGATTTGGTAAACTATTGCCATAATCTCAGATTGTTATGATTGTTTAAATAGGAAGTATCCAACCTTTTTACAAATTTGGGATAAATCCATATTTACAACCAATTAACTAATCAACCAATCAACGATATATGTATTCGCTTTTTCAATCCAAAATATAGGGTATCTTTACATTATAGCTTTTGTAAACCACAAATGTTTCCACGGATTGAACATCTTCCAATCTCGATACCTCATCGGTATAAAATTCCAGCAGTCCAAACCCCGATTTCAAGAGAACCACCAGGATCAGATCAAATCGTCCGGTGACCACACTGACAGATACAACACCTTTTAATTTGCTGAACTCTTCCCCTTTTTTGACAAGGTTCATGGTTTTCAATTTAACACCCACCATGACGATCCGATGCCCGGAAATGGCATCGGGATCCACTTGCCCGGATATTTCCAGCACCCCTGCTTCCATCAGCTTACTTACGCGCGCACGCACGGTGTTTTCGGAAAGGGACAGCTGTTCGGCGATTTTTCTGTAAGATTTTCGGCCGTTGCGAAGATGTTTGATGATCCGGAGATTGATGTTGTCAATTTTCATGGTTTCTGGCGGTCCAGTTGATCTTATGCCCTGATATAGCTGTAAAAAAAATTGATGATACTGTCAATAATTAATTTAAATTTTTACGATATCATCAAAATTGATTTCAAAAATTCTTGGTTGGCAAAAAAAATGCTGGGTCTCATGTCAAAAAAACCTTTATGAGGTATTGACCACGGCATTTTTTTGCGTAATTTAAGGTTTGGTCTGCCGGATCAAGCTACTTAACCAGATTTCTTATCTTGAGCATTGACAAATAAATTGAGGGGGCAGTCATGAGAGAAAAGTTATTTGCGATTTTGGTCAGCGTGGGTTTTTTCGTGGTACCGGTGTTCTTTGCATGCAGCCCCAATGACGCTGAAACCATCAAGATCGGAATCAACGCACCGCTCACCGGCGATATCCCCAAGGTGGGTGAGGGCACCAAATTTGCCGCCCGGATGTGGCTGGAAGACGTCAATGCGGGCGGCGGCATTGAGGTCGGTGGCAAAAAATATAAGGTTGAACTGATTATTGAGGACAACGAATCCAAAGGCGAGTCGGCTGTAAAAGTAAACACAAAGCTTATCACCGAGGATGAAGTTCTGGCGATTGTCGGACCCCAATCCTCAAAGCAAGCGGTGCCCGCCGGCGGCAAGGCCAATGAACTGGGTACACCCATGATCAGTCCCTGGTCGACAAATCCGAATACGACCAAGAACCGCCCTTTTGTGTTCCGCGGCTGCTTTCTGGACCCGTTTCAGGGACCGGTAGTGGCCAAATTTGCCAAAGATGAATACGGTTTCACCAAAGCGGCCGTCCTCTATGATGTGGCCAGTGATTATCCGAAGGGGTTGGCTGAATTCTTCAAAGCAGCATGGGAGGAGTTAAACGGTGCCGGTTCCGTAGTTGCCTATGAAAGCTTTACCACCAAAGATGCTGATTTCAGCTCCCAGCTTACCAAAATCATAAGTTCCGGCGCTGAATTCATGTTTACACCTCAATATTACAACGAAGTGGCTTTGATCGTTCAGCAGGCCCATCAACTGGGCTGGAACAAGCCGATTGTGGGCAGCGACAGCTGGGGTTCTGCTGAAACCGTCAAACTTTGCGGCAAAGACTGTTACGGCCTTTTCTTCAGTACCCACTATGCCGCCGCCGGCGCCAAGGGTGCCACCGCCGAATTCATCAATCGCTATAAAAAAGAATATGGGTATGTACCCGATGATGTGGCCGCCCTTACCTGGGATTCCATGCATATCGTTCAAAAAGCGATCGAAGGGCTCGGTGCGCTGACCGGCAACATCGAAAACGATCGCAAGGCGGTGCGCGATGCCATTGGCCACCATTAAAGACTTCGACGGAATTACCGGCGGCATGACCTTTACCGAGGACGGCGATCCGATTAAGTGTGCCGTCATCGTTCGAATCAGCGATACCGGTGAGTTTGAATTCTACAAATCCGTCTGTCCGTGGAATTCAGGCTGAAAGCTCAAGGTAAAACAAAGGAATATTCCTGTTTACACTTTCAGCTTGAGCTTCGGGCGCCCTTTCTAATCCGGCTCAACCGGATTATTCATTCTAGACGGAAAGCACCGTTACCGATTTTCAGATTCGAATGTTGATAACTTTAGATGGTTGTGATATGCGTTTTAACAATTTCGTGGATTTCGGGATGTTGGTTTTCGAGTCCATAACACTTTAATTCGAGTCGTTCAAAAAGGAGGTTAATGATGAAAAAGACAATGTTAATTGTGACGATTATTGCCTTTGTTATTGCGGGCCTGGGGGGCGGCGCATTGGCAAAAGGACCCGAAAGCATCAGAATCGGGGTCAACGCACCGCTCACCGGCGATATCCCCAAGGTGGGTGAGGGCACCAAATTTGCGGCTCAAATGTGGCTGGAGGACGTCAATGCGGCCGGCGGTATTGAGGTCGGAGGGGAAAAATACAAGGTAGAGTTGATTATTGAAGACAATGAATCCAAAGCCGAATCTGCCGTTAAGGCCAACACCAAACTGATTACCGAGGAAGATGTGCTGGCCATTGTCGGTCCCCAATCGTCGAAGCAGGCCATTCCCGCCGGCGCTAAGGCCAATGAACTGGGCACACCGATGGTCAGCCCCTGGTCGACCAACCCGGACACCACCAAAGATCGTCCTTTCGTATTTCGCGGCTGCTTTCTGGATCCGTTTCAGGGGCCGGTGGTCGCAAAATTTATCAAAGAGGAGTTCGGCTTCAAAAAAGCGGCTGTTCTCTATGACGTAGCCAGTGACTATCCCAAGGGACTGGCCGAATTTTTTAAAGCGGCCTGGGAAGATCTGAACGGTCCCGGCTCGGTCGTGGCCTATGAAAGCTTCACCACCAAAGATGCCGACTTTAGCTCCCAGCTGACGAAAATCAATAGCTCTGGCGCTGAAGTCTTGTTTACACCTCAATATTACAATGAAGTACCCTTGATTGTTCAGCAGGCCCACCAGTTGGGCTGGAACAAACCGATTGTGGGCAGCGATAGCTGGGGTTCGGCTGAGACCGTCAAACTTTGCGGCAAAGACTGCTACGGCCTGTTCTTCAGCACCCATTATGCGGCAGCCGGCGCCAAAGGCGCCACCAAGGCCTTTATCGATCGCTATGAAAAAGAGCACGGTTACGTGCCGGATGACGTGGCGGCCCTGACCTGGGATGCGATGCGTATTGTTCAAACGGCCATTGAAGGGGCCGGCGAGCTGACCGGCGACCTCAAAAAGGATCGCCAGGCTGTGCGCGATGCCCTGGCAACCATTAAAGACTTTGATGGAATTACCGGCGGCATGACCTTTACCGAGGACGGCGATCCCATCAAGTGTGCCGTCATCGTTCGAATCAGCGATGCCGGTGAATTTGAATTCTTTAAATCCGTCTGTCCCTGAGACAGGTTATAACCGTTCCGGGTTCAGGGTTCAGAGGTTAGAGGTTGACCTCGATCCTGAACCCCGGGACGTCTGCGCCGGAAAACTTTAAACCGTGGAACTTCAAAAGCCATTAACTTAAGGCTTGGTACTTATCCATTTCAGTTTAGTTTTTATTTGGGTTTAGTTCCCCGCAACTTACTACAATCGATTTTTTTTGCATCAGATGATACCCCGCGATTTGCCGCGAGGGGTTCGATGATGGTTTTCTATAATCGATCCGCTAAAGGCGGACCTTAAATATTCAATATTCATTCGAAAATATTCAATCCTTTTAGCGGAACCAAGGAGACCATCGATGGTATTTTTTCAAAACCTGGTCAACGCATTGCAGTGGGGAAGTTTTTACGCGCTCATCGCGTTGGGATATTCCATGGTGTACAGCATCCTGATGCTGTTTAACTTTGCTCACGGGGATATTTTCATGGTCGGCGCCTATATCGGGCTCGGCGTTGCCACTACGATCGTGGCTCTTACCAGCATGGGAGCATTTGCGTTGCCCGGCTGGTTGATTCTGGTTTTGACGATTCTGATCTCCATGATCCTGACGTCTTTTGTGGGAATGTTTGTCGAACGCGTTGGTTACCGTCCTTTGCGCGATGCCCCCAGAGCATCGGCCGCTATCACTGGTCTGATGATCGGTATCATTTTAGAAACCGGCAATCTGATTTTGCTAGGGGCACAAAGATACAGTTTCCCATCCTTGATCGAGACATCCACCTATTCCCTGGGCGGGGTGTTCGTGACAAACAAAAAAATTATGATTGTGCTGGTGTCCATTACTTTGTCTTTTGCACTGCACCAGTTTATCCGCCGTACGCGCTGGGGGATGGCCATGCGGGCCATGGCTTTTGATTATGCAGTTGTGCCGTTAATGGGCGTGCCGCTCAATAGAATCGCGGCGCTCACTTTTGCCATCGGTTCAGGATTAGCCGCCGTAGCCGGCATTCTGTTCGGTGTTGCCTATCCGGTATTAGATCCCTACATGGGTATTCTTATCGGCTGGAAGGCTTTTGTTGCCGCCATTTTAGGCGGTAGAGGTTCGGTCGTGGGGGCCACCCTGGCGGGCTTCCTACTGGGCTTTATCGAAATGTTTGTGCCGATGGTCTTCCCATCTACCTTCCGGGATTTTATCGCGTATTCAATCATTTTACTTATTCTGGTATTTCGGCCTCACGGTTTCTTTGGTGAACCCTACAGTGCGAAGCTGAGGCTGTGATTGTAAATAGCAATTTGAGGAACAAGGATCTGACATGGAAGTAACGCACGACGGACTGTCCACGGACGAGAGACAGATTTCCAACCTAATTCGGGTTTTCTTTGCCCAGATCCCCCTGATGAGTTGGCTGTTGGGTGCGCTGGTCGCGGTAGCGCTGGAATATTTCATCGGCACTCCCTTTGCCCGAACCCTGGGGTTGCGCAAAGCGCCGATGCTTTTCGGCTTTGTTATCATGCTCAAAAAGCCGGCCTTGATCCACAGTGCCTTAATTTATTTCTCTACTGATTTATCTGCTGCCGATCGGTGCGGTTGCACGGTTGAGTGCAGCGAGCATGAACCGGCTGGCAGCCAAACTTCTCGACTATCCGCTGATGGTTTCGGTTCTCATTCATCTGGGTATGCTATACGCAATTTTGCACTGGTGGTCGAATATGAGCCTCTATCGGGCAGATGTCCTCAGATTTACCATGATAGCCGTTCTGCTGACATTGAGTTTGAACCTGATCAACGGCTACATGGGCGAATTTTCCTGCTCTCACCCCGGATTTATGGCCTTGGGGGCATACGCCTCCTCAGTTTTCACCGTCGCCTTATTTGCCGATGACAAACTTTTCGGAACGGCCCTGCTGCCCCACTGGTTGGGCCCATTTTTTTTTCCGATTGCCTTAATCTTCGGCGGACTGATTGCCGCCATTGGTGCCTTGGCGGTGGCCATACCCTCTTTCAGGACCCGGGGGGATTATCTGGCCATCATTTCGCTGGCGTTTATGTTCATCGTAAAAAGTCTGATCGAAAATCTCGAATTTGTGGGGGGACCCCGTGGATTGGGCGACCAGCCCGGTTGGGCCAACCGACCGGCTGTTTTCGCAACCGTTGTGCTCGGCATCTGGATCATGAATAATTTTGTGCGCTCGACACTGGGCAAAGCATTGAATGCGGTACGCGACAACGAAATGGCCGCGGACGCCATGACCGTAGACACCCGCCAGACCAAAATAACGGCCTTTTTATTTGCCGCCTTTTGGGCCGGTGTCGCGGGTGGTTTATACGCCCATGTCCTGCGATACGTGAATCCGGGAACCTTCGGCATCCAGAAGCTGGCCGAAGTTCTGGCCATGGTCTATTTTGGCGGGTTGAACTCGGTATACGGTTCCATCGTCGGCGCCTGCAGTATCAGCCTGCTCGGAGAGATGCTGCGACCGCTGGAACTTTTTAAATGGATTATCATTCCACTTCTTTTGATTCTGGTGATGATTTTCCGCCCGACGGGCCTAATCGCTTTCAAGGAATTTGATGTTAAAAAGTTGATTCAGCCGAAAAAGAAACAATAGTACGAGATGAAAAGGTAAATCATATGTCATTGCTTCAAATTGATAAAATGACGCACTACTTTGGTGGATTGCGAGCCGTCTACAACTACGGTCTTGAAATCGACCCCGGTCAGATTCGGGGGCTGATCGGTCCCAACGGCGCCGGCAAAACAACCATTTTTAACCTCATTACCGGCATCTACCAGCCCACAGAAGGTACCATTTCCTTGGATGGCAATAAATTAAACGGACGTTCGCCCCATGAGATTGCTTCCCTGGGAATCGGTCGGACTTTCCAAAATATGCTTTTGTGGCGGCATATGACAGTGCTGGAACATGTGAAAATGGCCCGTTATTCAAAGCTTACCTATGGCCTGGTCGGAGCGTTTTTCGGTACGGCAAAACGGCATCGGGAAGAAGCCGAAAGTGAAGAGAAAGCCTATTATCTCTTAAAAATGATGGGGGTGGACCAGTTTGCAGATCAGATCGTACTGAACCTGGCATACGGCGCCCAGCGAAGAGTGGAAATGGCCCGGGCATTGGCCATGGAACCTAAAGTCTTGTTTTTAGATGAACCGACGGCCGGCATGAATCCGGAAGAACTGGTTCAAATGATGGATATTATACGTCAGGTTCATGGTGAATTGGGAATGGCCATTTTTCTTATCGAGCACCGCATGAAAGTGGTCATGGAACTTTGCCAGAGGATTCAGACCCTGGTCTTCGGTGAGGTGATTGCCGAAGGAACCCCGGAAGAAATTCAGAGCAACCCCAAGGTGATCGATGCCTATCTTGGCAAGGAGATGGTTGAATAATGTTACTATCGGTAGAGGATCTGCGGGTATCGTACGGCAACATAAAAGCGTTGCACGGACTTGGTTTTCAAATCGACAAGGGCGAGATTGTATGTATCATCGGTGCCAATGGTGCCGGCAAAAGCACGACACTCAAGGCAATCTCCCGCATGATCCCGGTTGAACCAGGATCGAAGATGACGTATGCCGGCCAAGACCTGTTGGGATACCCCGCCGATCGAGTGGTGAGCCAACTGGGTATTTCCCATGTGCCGGAGGGCAGGCGCTTATTTGAAAATATGACGATCAACGAAAACCTCAAACTGGCCACCTTTGCCCGCAAGGATAAGGATCAGATTCAACAGGACGTCAAACGGGTATTTTCCATTTTTCCCCGACTGGAAGAACGTCAAAACCAGAAATCCGGCACCTTAAGCGGCGGTGAACAGCAGATGCTGGCTGTCGGTAGAGCTTACATGAGCGGCCGCAAGGTCATGCTGTTGGATGAGCCTTCCATGGGGCTGGCGCCTTTACTCATGTTGAGCATGTTCGATGCGCTCAAGGAAATCAACCGGGAGGGAACCACGATTTTGTTGGTGGAACAAAATGCCCGGCTGGCACTGAAATTTGCCCAGCGGGGATATGTGCTGGAAAACGGCCACATGGTGGTGGAAGGGCCTTCTGATGAGCTTTTGGAAAATCCGGAGGTTAAGAAAGCCTATCTGGGGGGTTGACTTGAATGGCAGGGAGGAGCAGGGTGTGAATCAAGACTGTTGGTCATTGAGATTTGTGATTTGCCGTCTAAAAACATCAAAATATTATTAATAAACTCTTAGCCTGACGGCTATGGGGGAGCGACGAGATGATTGAAAAAATACCATTTGGAAGCACCGGGCATCTGAGTTCCAGAACCATTTTCGGTTCAGCGAGCCTTGGCAGGGTCAGCCAATCCGAGGCGGATCGCGTTCTGGACCTTCTGTTAGAATTCGGGGTCAACCATATCGACACCGCTCCCAAATATGGGGAGGCCGAATTGCGTTTGGGACCCTGGATGAAAAAATATCGCGATCAATTTTTTCTGGCCACCAAAACCAATGAGCGGACCTACCAAGATGCCAAAGACCAATTTCAGCGATCTTTGGACAGGCTTCAGGTGGATCGTGTCGATCTCCTACAGTTTCACAATCTGACGGATATTGTCGAACGGGAAATTATCATGGGACCCGGCGGGGCCCTGGAATTTTTACTTGAGGCTAAGGAGGCCGGATTGGCCGGGTCGATCGGCATCACCGGTCATGGTCTCGATACACCGAGGTTTCATCGGCAGACCCTGGAGCGCTTTGCCTTCGATAGCGTGCTTCTGCCCTGTAATTACCTGCTCTTGCAGAACCCGAATTATGCCACTGAGTTTGAGCAGTTTGTCGCCCACTGTCATGAGCGTCAAATCGCTGTCCAGACGATCAAGTCCATTGCCCGGGGATATTGGGGTGATAAAAAATGGAGCCGGAGCACCTGGTATGAACCGCTGACTGATGAAGCGGCCATCACCAAATGCGTTCATTGGGTACTCGGTATCCCCGACATCTTCCTCAACACGGTCGGCGATGTTCAGGAACTGCCCAAGTTTTTGAAAGCTGCCGATAGTTTTCTGAAACGGCCCACTGAAGAAGAAATGAAGGCCACCGTCGAGCAAATGAATATGCAGACCCTGTTTAGTTAGACGTCTTGGAATTTTTATAACTATCAGATAGTTCGTGCATTAATGGTTTGGTGGCATCATACAATTCGCGGAAGATTTTATAATTTAGTGCATACTGTTTATGGACTTGCGGGTCGGGGGAGATAACCTTCTTTTTTTTAACCCAGCGGGGTATTTCCCTCAAATCCTTGAACAAACCGACACCGACAGCCGCCATAAACGCGTCGCCGTAGCTGGCGCCGATCAACTGCTGGGGAATGGAAAGCTCGATATCTACGATGTCGGCCACAAGCTGCATCCACAAATTGTTTTGAATACCGCCGCCGACTGCCAGGATGCGTTTGGGAATTACCCCTTCTTTGCGCATCTCCTCCACGTTGTGGCGAATGCCGAAACCAATGCTTTCCAGGATGGCGCGATAGATATCACCGCGGGTGTGTTTTAGACTCAGGCCGAACAACATTCCCCTGGCCGCGGGGTCCTGCAAGGGGGTTCGTTCACCTTCAAAGTACGGCAGTGCAATCAACCCGTTGGCACCGGTTGGGGATTCAGCCGCTTCTTCGGCCAGGATTGCATAGGCATTCACTCCGCCTGATTTTTCGTCTTCGATCTCTGCCCGGGCAAAGCGGTCGCGGAACCAGGTGGTCAGGCTACCGGAAGTCGACATCCCCCCCATAAATGCAAAGGTCTCTTTTTCCAGGAAATTGGCGTTCCAAAAGTGCTGGGTTTTAATAAGTTCGGCGCTTTTCATGATGAAAAAAATGCTGCTGCCAAACATCATCATCATATCGCCGACCTCCGCGAGCCCTGCACTGATGGCCTCGGCAGCGGCATCGATGGTACCGGTAATGACCGGCGTGCCGGCAGCCAAACCCGTCTGCCGGGCGGCCTGATCCGTCACACCGCCAACGATTTCGCAACTCCAGGTCGCCTTGGGTAAGCGATCGACGGGCGTGATATGGCGGGCGACATCTTCATACCAACCGAAATTATAAATATCAAACAATGGCGCATAGCAGTTGGCGCTGTAGATGTCGATACTTGCCACACCGGTAAGTCGATATACCAGGTAAGCCTGACTGGTCAGAAACCACCTTGTCCGGTCATAGATTTGCGGTTCGTTATTCCGAACCCAGAGTATTTTGGGGCCGGCTGCCTGGGAGTCCAGGTTGGTTGCACTGTTGCGGAAAATCTTTTCTCTCCCGAGTACCTGTTCGAGGTGACCGACCTCTTCGGTTGAGCGCGTGTCGATACCATAGAGGATGCCGGGCCGCAAAGGTCTGCCGTGTTCATCAATCGGCAGGACGCAGGGACCGATGGCACTCGTACCAATTCCTTGGATTTGCCTGGGATCGATACCTGACCGATCCAGCAATTGACCAACAATCTCGACAAAATCATGCCACCATACATCGTCGGCGTCATGTTCAAAATAGCCGGGATGAGGCATGCTCATGTCGTGCGGAACCATATGATCGGCGATCACCTCACCGTCTTTGGTGACCAAGACGCCCTTTGATGAATAGGTGCCGATGTCGACACCTAGATAGATATTCTTTGCCCATGGTTACCGTCCAAAGCATTGTACCCCAAATGATCAGATTCCATTGAGGAGGTTGCTCTCCCTCCGATCCTTTATATCTGCGGTAGCGTAGGTATTCGTCCCTCCGGAAGGCGCGTCCCTTGCATACGGCCACCAATTTTATCATCCAGCAGAATATGGAAATACCTTAATATGAATGAACAAATTTTAAAACAGTTTTCATTGGGATCCTTTTTTCTTGACAATTAGGATTCACAAGCTAAAACTGATTTTATTTATTTTCCCAGATGGCGTAATGTGACAAAATATCCACGTTATTTTTCCCATCAACTCAGATGATCGGTCTTCTCGTTGCGGGAAATGCTTAACCCCGTGCGACCGCATCATTTTTTCAGATGGGATCCAGGTAGGGGGTCGCTTTCCCCTATCGGCACCCGCCGGATAAGGGGGAGCAATTGTTGGTCGAGAAAAGTTTTCAACTATCATGTCGAAAGGAGAAGGAAAATGAAAAAGTTTTTAGTTTTAGCGCTTGTTTTGTCGTTGACGGCTGGATTGGCACTTAGTGCCGGTGCAAAAGATAAGTTTGAGATCGTTATGGTTGTCAAGCTTGAAGGTGTCGCCTGGTTTGACAACATGCGGCTTGGTATTGAAGCGTTTGACAAAGAATTTCCCGATGTCAAAGCTTATCAAATCGGTGCCGACACTGCGGACCCCGCGGCCCAGGTCGCTCTGGTCGAAGATCTGATTGCCAAGGGTGTTGATGCCATTCTTGTTGTGCCCAACGACCCTGAGTCCCTCGTACCGGCCTTTATGAAAGCCAATAAGGCCGGCATCCTGACCTTCACCCATGAGGCTTCCAATCAAAAGCAGGTCAGTTTTGATGTCGAAGCATTTGACAACATCGCTTACGGCCGCCACATGATGGATGTGATGGCCGAAAATATTGGAAAAGCCGGCCAATGGCAGCCCTTTGTGGGACATCTTACCTCTACGACTCACAATGAATGGGTGGACGGCGAAGAGATGCAGGCCAAAGAGAAATACCCGGATATCGTGCGGGCCACCGACAGAATCGAAGAAAAGGAAAACCAGCAGATTGCTTACCAAAAATCGCTGGAGTTGCTCAAAACCTATCCAGATCTGAAAGCGATCATGGGCAGCGCCATGAGCACTGTTCCCGGAGCCGCCCAGGCGATTGAAGAAAAAGGCATGATCGGAAAAGTTGCCGCCTTCGGCACATGTCTGCCGTCAGTCGCCGGTGATTATCTGGAAAGCGGCGCGGCGAAATCCATTCATTTCTGGGTGCCGGCCGATGCCGGTTATGCCACGGCCATGGTTGCCTATAAACTGCTCAAAGGCGAAGAGATAAAAGAGGGGATGGATCTGGGCCGACCCGGATACGAGAAAATTATCATCAAAAAGAACAAAGACGGGGTGCCGGTTATCTACGGACAAGCCTGGATGGATGTTACCAAAGAAAATTTAAAGGAATGGAAAAAAGCGGACGGCGACTACAAACTATAGTACCGTCAAGTTGATCGGAGAGTTTCTCTCCAATCAACTTTGCAAAAGAACAATCTAAAGGGCTCGAAGATCAGGAAGCAACGCCGGGGGTCATCTTGATTAACGGGTTTTGGGAGGCGTTTTTGACGGCATTCCTGGAAGCAGCAAATATCAGCAAAGCCTATGACGGTGTTCAGGCACTTGACAATGTCAGTGTTTCGATTGATGCCGGAGAAATACACTGTCTCGTGGGAGAAAACGGATCCGGTAAGTCGACTTTGATTAAAATTATCGGCGGTGTTTTAAAGCCTGACCACGGCCAGCTAAGGGTCAATGGCAACGTATTTTCACCCACCCATGCCATTGACCCGATACGGCAGGGAATTCAAATAATTTATCAGGACCTGTCGTTGTTTCCGAACTTATCGGTTGCTGAAAATATTTCGTTAAATCAGTTGATTGAGAGAGGCAACCGCTTAATCAGTAAAAAAAATATCATTAGAACTGCCAGGAAGGCTTTGGAGGAAATTGGGGAGAACATAGATCTTTCTGAAAAAGTTGAAAACCTCTCTATGTCGAATCGGCAGATCGTGGCCATTTCACGCGCCCTCACCCAGAATGCCCGCCTGATCATTATGGATGAACCGACATCCGCCATCACCAAGGCCGAGGTCGACCATCTCTTCTCCGTTATTCTGCGTTTGAAGCAAAATGGCATTTCAATCCTCTTTGTAAGCCATAAATTGGGAGAAGTGTTTGAAATTGCAGAAAATGTTACCATCATCCGAGACGGTCACAAAGTTGGTGACTACCCGGCCGGGGAGTTGGACAACGATAAGCTAACCTACCTGATGACAGGTCTCAAAATCGAATCCACTGCCTACGAACGCCCTCAGCCAATAGTTGGAGAGGACAGCTTACTTGAAATCAGGAATCTCAGTCGCAAAGGTCACTATGAAAACATAAGCTTCTCAGTCCGTCGCGGTGACATTCTGGGAATAACCGGTTTGATCGGTTCCGGAAGAACCGAATTGGCCCTGTCCCTGTTCGGCTTGAACAAACCGGATTCAGGTGCAATTATTCTGGATGGGCAAACGGTTGCTATCAATTCGGCTGATGAAGCCATGCGGCTGGGTATCGGATATCTGCCTGAGGACCGGCTGCTCCAGGGCTTGTATGTTGAAAAACCCATTGGCACCAATATTGTGGTCACCGTTATAGAGAATTTGTTGAACCGGTTCGGGTTGATCTCCAATGAAAAGCGCAGAAGCTTGGAATCCAAATGGATCGACAACCTTAAAATAAAAACGCCGTCCGCAGCCATGCCGGCCAGCAGCCTATCCGGCGGGAACCAACAACGGGTTGTACTGGCCAAGTGGCTGGCGACGAACCTCAAGTTGTTTATTCTGGATGGCCCCACCATCGGGATCGATATTGCCTCAAAAAATAATATCCATGAGACCATCCGAGAGTTCGCGCGTGAGGGGGTTGGAATTATCATGATTTCAGATGAAATCCCGGAAGTCCGTCATCACTGCAACCGCATTCTGGTCATGCGTGATGGGGAGATTGCAGCTGAAATTGAAGATGTCCGCAGTACTTCCGAAAGCTATATTTTCGATCAATGCTGTTTCAAAGAATCATAAAATAGATCAGGTGAGGTTGATGTTCACCAAACTACTCAGAAGAAATGATACCTACCTTTTTTTGGTTATACTGGTATTCGGATCGTCCGTGACGATGATCAACCCTGCATTTCTCACGATTGAGAATATGTTCGATCTTATAAAAAGCAGCTCCGGTATGGCCATTCTGGCGATCGCATTTTTTGTGGGCCTGCTTTCAGGAGGAATCGATATATCCTTTCCTGCCATTGCGATTGCAGGACAGTACATTGCCGTTAACATTCTCATTGCCTTGGGGGTGGACAATCTACTGCTGGCCTTTCTCATATCATGTGCCGTTGGCATCTCACTGGGGGCGATCAACGCTTTTTTCATCAGTTCTTTTCGCATCCAGGCATTGATCGTCACCCTGGGCAGCGCGAATATTTTTCATGGGGCCTTACTGGTGTTCGTCGGTACCAGGGCCGTCAATACGGGACAGCTGCCGAACTGTTTCAAAGCCTTCGGCCACCTTCAAGTGCTCACCTTATCAAGGGGCGACGGAACAACCTATGGATTGTCTGTATTCGTTGTTCTGCTAATCGGCGTTGTCATCCTGACCTGGTTTATTTTGCAGCGCACATTGCTGGGAAAATCGATATATGCCATCGGCGGCAATTATGAGTCATCCAAGCGGGCGGGATTCAATATAAATAGAACGCTTTTTTTTGTATACAGTTATATCGGATTTCTTTCCGGAATCATGGGGATCATGCATTTGTCCCTGATCCGATACAGCAATCCTAATTATATTGTGGATACCGAGCTTTTAAAGGTTATCGCAGCGGTGGTTATCGGCGGCTCCAGAATAACCGGCGGCAGCGGTACCTTGACCGGGACACTCCTGGGTGTGATTATGATGGTCATATTGGAGAAGAATCTCGTCCTCATCGGGCTGTCTTCATACTGGCACGAGTTTTTTACCGGGTTAATCATCGTTCTGGGGGTCGGCATCACCCATTACCAGGATAAACTTCAAAGAAGAAATCGCCTTTCTTTTGCGGTCTGATAGCGGATTTTATTTACGGGAGTAATGGATGATCGGAAAACTGAAAATTATTAAGTCGGAGAACCTGACATTATTCATCATCATGATCGCAACGATCACGGTCATGTCGATTTTCCTGCCGGAAAAATTTCTTCGGCTGGTCAACTTTCAATCCATGGCCAGCCAGTTTCCGGAATACGGATTGCTGGCGTTAGGGATTATGCTGGCCATGATTACCGGCGGAATCGATCTTTCCGTTGTTTCGATTGCCAACCTGAGCGGCGTTGTGGGTGCCATGGTGCTGGCCAGTCATGGGGCGGCGCAGGACATCGGTATTTCTCCCGGCACTATTATTTTTCTGGCCATTATTGCAGCCCTGGCCGTTGCTCTTGTTTGTGGGTTAATCAATGGAATTTTAATCACCACGGTTGGTGTGCCGGCGATCATTGCCACTTTGGGTACGAACGGCTTATTTATCGGCGCCGCCATTATTCTGACAGAAGGACATGGTATCCGGGGATTTCCCGAGGAGTTTCTATTTATCGGCAGCGGAGAGATCCTGACGATACCCATGCCTTTGATTATCTTTGTCGGGGTCGCATGTCTGGTTTCTCTGATGCTGAAAAAGAGTTCTCAAGGATTTAAAATGTACCTGTTGGGGGCCAGTCCTCTGGTTTCCAGATTTTCCGGCATACGAAACAATATTGTTCTGATTAAAACATACCTTTTATCGGGACTTCTGGCTGGAATAGCCGCAATCATCATCATTTCACGGGTCAACTCGATGCGGCCCGGTTACGGATATGCCTATCTGCTGCTGGGGGTTTTAATCGCCATCCTGGGAGGAACGAACCCGGAAGGCGGACGCGGCAGCGTGCTGGGTCTCTGTATGGCGATCGTCATATTGCAGGTTCTGCAAAGTGGGCTGAACATTCTCGGTTTTAACCCTTTTTACAAAAAGTTTATCTGGGGCCTGATACTGGTCTTTGTCATGGTGATTAACTATTTCCGGGCCGACGAGGGAAAGCTTCTGGGTAATTTTGTCAAGAAATATTTAAGGAGCGGCGCGACATAAATTTTCCTAATGTCTGCGAACTTGGACAAGGGCACGCGACGATTCAGCCTTTGATTTCAAAAAGATTGCCATCATCGTCTGAAATAAAAGTCAGCAGTTTATCCCCTTTCGGCGCCTGAACGATTTTTACCTGCAAGGTGCGGCACCGTTCAAGAAGTGCCTCAAGATCATCGACCTGGAGGCAAGCATGATCGATTCGTTTGGCAGCGCCACTATTTTGATCTGAAAAGAATATCTCAAAATGAAGATTCTCATCCAGGTAGTTAATGATTTTTAATTCGGAATTAAGGTCAAACAGGGCCTTCGAAAGGGCCGATGGAATTATCTTCGGCTCCGACTTTTGCAGTCCTAACAGGTCTTGATAGAATTTATCCGCTTTTTCTTCAGAACTGCAGGTAAGCGCCACATGTTGCAAAATCATTGAGTCATCCCCCTTTATCTATCCTTGTCTAATGTCCTTGAAAGATCCGATTTCTGCCCGGATTATAATGGTCTTCAACCACCAGTGTCAACATTGACTTAACCTTCTATTTCATTAAAACGGATCTCAGGGCCTGATCTTCGGTATATAGCAAATATTCTTGACAGCCATTGGTGGCGGTGTTAAGTCAAATTTTTACATAAAGAAAATGACAGCACGGGCCGGAAAAGCGTTGTCGAAGCCGGCGCTAAATCCGGAACAAGTATCGAATCCAAAAGGAGGGAAATGATGATGAGGAAAAAAACGTACTTTCTAAAACTGGCCTTGGTTTTCGGAATCTGCCTTTGTGTACTGACGCTGTTTGCAGATCCGGGGCAGGCCGAAAAATTCAAAAAAGAATATAAGATGACCCTGAATGTCGGTCCTACATTCTATTGGGGCATGGGGGCCCAGAAATTCGCCGATCTGGTCAAAGAGAAAACAAACGGCCAAATTAATGTTAAACCATACTGGAGCAGTCAGCTGCTAAAGGGTGCTCAGTTGAAATCGCCCCAGATGGTTGCCAGCGGGGTAATCGATTGCGCTTATGAATCCACCATCAACTCCTCGCCGGTGATGCCGGAGATGAATATTTTTTCACTTCCTTTTTTCATTAACAATTTTGAAAATCTGGACAAAATGGAAAATGGCGAGACCGGCAAGGCCATATTCAAAGTGATGGAAAAAAAAGGACTTGTCGGACTGGCGTGGGCTGAAAACGGCTTCCGACAGGTAACCAACAATAAAAAACCCATTACCAAACCGGAAGATTTAAAAGGATTAAAGTTCCGGGTCGTGGGCAGTCCGATATTCATCGATATTTTCCGACAACTCGGCGCCGACCCGGTGAATATGAACTGGGGTGATGCGGTGACCGGATTCCAGCAGGGTGTGGTAGACGGGCAGGAAAATCCCCTGCCCGGGGTTGCCATCGCCGTGCAAATTTATGAGTACCACAAATACCTTACGCGCTGGAACTATCTGGTGGATCCGGTGATTGTATATTGGAACAAGAAGCAGTTTGACGCCTTTCCGGACGATATCCAGCAAGCAATCCGAGAGGCTGCCGTCGAATCGGCGCGATTTGAAAAAGCGCTGTGCCGGGCCGGCCTCGATGGCGACACCTCTATAAATATATTAAAAAATGAATTCAATTATGAGATTGAAATACCGGATCCGATAAAATTTGCCGAAAGCAAAGGCATGGTGGTGACCAATCTTACCGATGAGCAAAGACAAGCCTTTGCTGATGCCACCCGCCCGCTCTACGACAAATGGATACCCAAAATAGGAGAAGACCTTTACGAAAAAGCCAAAGCCGATATGGCCAAGTAGAACAACCTTGGATCTAAGCGAAGGCCCCTGGGAAGCTGAACAAATCCAGGGGCCTTTTGCAAAGAGGAGAAAATGATGGGGCATACCGACCGGCGCATACGGATCGACCATTGGATCGTCGCAATCTTGATCTTTATCATGGCTTTGATTGCCTTTATCAATGTGCTGAGCCGCTATTTATTTCATTTTTCTTTTGCCGCCACGGAGGAAATTACCATCAATCTCTTTGTCTGGATGACGGTCATCGGCACAGGTATTGCCTTTGAACGCGGCGGACAACTCGGAATGGTGACTATTTATAATAAATTTCCGCAAAAGTTTAAAAGAGGCGTGATTGTCTTCAGTGCGGCCCTCGCAGCGATTCTCTTCATGCTGGTGGATATCTACACGGTCCAGGCCATTTATTTCGAACTGACCCTTTTTCAAGCCACATCAGCGGGGCTGGGCATTCCGGTCTGGATTTATTATATCGGGGTTCCGATTCTATCTGTTTTTGTCTTTACCGGCATTTACCGGGATGCGGCCGCCAAGCTGGAGAGCCTGGGGGAGAAAAGGGCAGGATAATGGAAATTGTTCTCATCTCTGTCTCTTTTCTTCTGTTGATGGCGTTGGGAGTCCCTATCGCCGTTTCGTTGGGAACGGCGGCCGTGGTCACTATCTATTTTTTCGATCTCGGCATCGGAATGCTGGGGGTGAACTTCTCCACCGGGATTGCCTCTTTTCCGCTGCTGGCCATCCCTTTTTTTGTTTTGGCCGGCGTTATTCTGGAAAAAGCCGGCTTGGCTGCTACGATTGCCCGTTTTTTTGAGCTGGTGGTGGGAAGGGCCATTGGTGGTTTGGCCATGGTGGCGGTTTTTACCTGTATGTTCTGGGGGGCACTTTCCGGATCCGGACCGGCCACTACTGCTGCGGTCGGTTTAATTCTGCTTGCCCCCATGCTGAAGCATGGGTACAACAAAAATTTTGCCGGTGCCACCATCGCCAATGCGTCCGACCTTTCCATTATCATTCCTCCCAGCATTGCATTTATTATCTATGGCAATATCACCAGCGTTTCCGTCAGCGCACTTTTTTTAGCCGGCGTTATTCCGGGGCTGATCACCGGAATTGGGACCGTTGTGGTGGCCTACCTGATATCAAGGAAGCGGGGCTATAAGGGGCTGGAAAAAAAAGGAACCTCGAAAGAGATCCTGATTGCCCTGAAAGATTCAATCTGGGCGATTCTAACTCCCGTCATCATTCTCGGCGGTATCTATGCCGGTATATTTACTCCGACGGAAGCCGCTGTGGTGGCCGTTTTCTACAGCCTTTTTGTCGCTGCCGTTATTTATCGATCCATCAACTGGCGGGATTTTATCCACATACTGGTGGATGCCGCTGTGACCAGCTCGGTGATTATGTTCATCGTGGTCTTTGCCGGGATATTCACCTGGGCGGCATCCGTCATCGGGGTCATCGACACGGCGGCTAATTTTATTGTTAAAATTTCGCCCAATGCCGTGGTGATGATTATCCTGGTCAACTTATTGTTACTCGGCCTGGGTATGATTTTGGACGCCATTTCCATTTCCTATCTGATTATGCCGATTCTGATCCCGGTGTTGTCCGCTTTTAAAATTGATCCTTTATGGTATGGTGTGATTTTCATCAGCGCCCTGGCCATCGGACAGGCCACCCCCCCGGTGGGGGTCAATCTGTTTACGGCAGCCAATTTGATCAAAGGCAATATCGATGATGTGGCCAAAGAGGCCATTCCCTTTGTAGTCATGGATGTCATTGTGCTGATTATCTTGTCGTTGTTTCCAATATTGTCGCTGTATCTGCCGGTTCTGGCGGGATTGTATTCACCGTAAGCAGCTGGTTGGAAGCCGGCATGCGAGGAGATTTGAGGTTGGATAGGCAAGAACCTGGGAAGATGAGAAGTTGGGTGGACGTGAAGCGCGGAAGTTGCGAAGATAGAAAGACATTTTTATTGAAATCACATCATGTTTGCGCATGATTTATGCCATAGCAGATTGAATATTTTAGGAATGCTATCGATTTAAATTGAAAAGACAGGCGAAGCCTCCCCTCCGGCGTAAGCTATGAAGCCTACGGGCTGGAAGCGGGCTCATAGGGGTTGTAGCGCCTACGCCTGGAGAGCGATACAACAAATCTTCAATCGTCAATATTCAATTCCGGCTTGTCCGGGTTGGGAGTCATTGATGAACCAACGGGATCAGGAGTACTTATCCTACTATCGTAAAATGGTGATGATTCGCCAATTTGAGACACTGGCCGGCGAGCTGTTTGCTGCCGGCAAAATTCCCGGGTTTATCCATCTGTCCATCGGGCAGGAAGCGTCGGCGGTGGGTGTCTGCTCATGTCTGCGTGCCGACGATTACCTGACCACCACCCATCGCGGTCACGGGCACATGATCACCAAAGGGGCTGATTTAAAAAAGATGGTGGCGGAGTTGTTCGGCAAGAAGACAGGCTACTGCAGAGGCAAAGGCGGCTCCATGCATATCGCCGATTTCTCGTTGGGCATTCTAGGCGCTAACGGGGTCGTCGGCGGTGGTCTGCCGATTATCACCGGTGCCGGATTCTCCATTAAAATGCGCAAAACCGACCAGGTGGCGGTTTGCTTTTTCGGCGACGGGGCTTCCAATCGCGGCACCGTGCATGAAGCCATGAATATGGCCTCTATCTGGAAACTGCCGGTGATTTTCGTGGTCGAAAACAACCAGTACGCTTCAACAACACCTCAGAGCTATGCCTGTTCGGTGAGTGATATCAGTATCCGGGCGACTGCCTACAATATGCCTGGAGTTTCGGTGGACGGCAATAATCTGCTCAAAGTCAGAGAAGTCACTTTAGAAGCCGTCCAGCGAGCCCGCAAAGGGGAGGGGCCCAGCCTGATCGAAAATAAAACCTACCGTTTCCGGGGACACTATGAGGGTGATCCTCAAGCCTATCGTGCCGAAGCGGAAATTACTACCTGGAAGAATAACAACGATCCGGTCAAACGCTTTGCCGATTATCTTAGCCGTAAAAGTATATTGACCCCCAAGCTGAACGAGCAGATCTGGGACGAGGTAGAAGCGGAACTGAGGGATGCCGTGGCATTTGCGGATGAGAGTCCTTTGCCGGATCCGCAGGAAGCTTTGGAAGACCTGTTCGTGAATCGATAGCTGCTAAAGGAGATCACCATGTCCGATCGTATCATGACCTGTTCGGCCGCCCTGGCGGAAGCCCTGCACGAAGAGATGGCGCGGGATGAAACCGTATTTATCCTGGGCGAAGACCTAACGGCCCATGCCGGAGTATTCGGACAGTTTAAGGGTATTCCCGAGGCATTTCCGGATCGTATCATTGATACACCCATCAGCGAAGCGGGCATTGTCGGCGTCGGGGTGGGTTCGGCCTTGACCGGCATGCGACCGATCGTTGATTTGCATTTTTCTGATTTTGTGACCTGCGCCATGGATGAGTTGACAAACCAGGCAGCCAAAATTCGCTATATGCTCGGCGGCCAGGTGAGCGTTCCGATGGTGATCTGGTGCCCGGACGGTGCTGGCCTGAGAGCTGCAGCCCAGCATTCCCAATCCCTGGAAGCCTGGTTTGTCCATACCCCCGGGATCAAAGTCGTGGTTCCCAGTGAGCCGGCGGATGTTAAGGGTTTGATCAAATCCGCCATCCGCGATGATGATCCGGTCATGGTTTTCCAGCACAAGAAGTTTTTTGCCAAAGAGGGACCGGTACCGGAGGGTGATTATACCATTCCTCTGGGGCAGGCCGCCGTCAAACGGGCAGGCAAAGATATAACCTTATTGAGTTACGGTTCGGGTTTTTATCTTTGCCAAGAGGCCCTCGGAGAGCTCGACAAGCTAAGTATCGATGCCGAGGTGATTGATTTGAGAACTCTCAAACCCTTGGATATGGCACTGGTGGCCGAATCCATCAAAAAAACGCATCGTGCGGTTATTGTACATGAAGCCTGTTTGACCGGTGGATTCGGGGCGGAACTCACTGCCAGGATTCAGGACGAGCTGTTTGACTATCTGGATGCGCCCATCAAACGGGTGGCGGCCAAAGATTATCCCATACCTTTTTCGCCACCCCTGGAAGATTATGTGCTGCCCAAGGTGTCTGATGTGATTGAAGCTGCACGGGCAGTCACCTACCGCTAGAAATTACTACAAATTCAATACTACAAACCTACTTTTTGATTAAACTGGCCGCTTTCAAGCTGGCAGTTTAATATCCAATTACTCATTTAACCACCAGCTTTAAATTTCTCCCGGTAGGATGTCCACGCAATTTCGTTTTCCCAGATTTTTACCGTAATTGCACTTAAATTGTCTGCTTGAATATTTGCGGAGATTGCCGTTAAAAAGATTCTGCAAAAATGCTCGATACTGGGATTGAGGCCTTTGAACTCTGCCAGATCGTTTAAGGTTTGGTCTTGGAAGTAACCGACGAGTTCCTCCAGATTGGTTTCAAGATCCACGATATCGACAATATAGCCATGCTGGTCAAGCTCCGGCGCTTCCAGCATAACCTCCACCCGGTAGTGATGAGAATGCAGATGGTTCTCCGGGCCCCAGTCTCCTCCGATAAGGTAATGCGAGGCAATGAAATCTCTTTGGACTGCGAGTGTGTACATGTCTGTTCTCCACTGACAATTGTATTCTACAAGTCCGACATTTTTAAGAAATGCCGAAGTCAGATTTCTTAACGTTTAGGCAGGTACAAGGCCCATTCCAAACTATCCCGGCTGGCCTCAACCACCGACTCTGAAAATGTGGGATGGATCCGGATACTGTGAGCCAGTTCCCTGACAGTGGCTTCCAATTGCATTGCCAGAACGGCTTCACCGATCATATCCGTCGCATTGGCGCCAACGATATGAACCCCCAAAATTTCACCATAGCGTGATTCGGAGATGATTTTCACCGCACCCGTCATTTCGTTGCAGGCCATGGCCATGCCGTTGATGGCATAAGGAAAATCGCCAACCTCGACATCAATCCCTCGTTTTTCGGCCTCTTCCTCGGAAAGGCCGACCGCGCCTACCTGGGGGATGGTCCAAATTCCGCGTGGAATCAAATGCGATGCAAACGTCCCGGTATTGCCCATGGCATTTTCTGCTGCCGTAACCGCCATGGATGAAGCGGCGTGGCTGAGCATCCAGCCGCCGGTGGCATCTCCGATGGCGTAGATCCCCGGCACGGTCGTCTCCAAGTTTTGGTTGACGGCAATGCTGCCGTCGTTATTCAATTGTACCCCGACCTGATCCAGACCGATGGAATCAGTAGCCGGCTTGCGGGAAGAGATTAAAACTTTTTCCACTTCCACGATCTTATCTTTGGGTCCTGTTAATAAGGCTTCAAAACCATTTGAAGACGGGCGGAGTGCATCGAGGTCGTATTTGAGAAACAATTGAATGCCCTGCTCTCTGAGAGACTGGGTAAGCCGTTGGCTGGTATCATGATCTTCACGGGTAAGGATGCGGGGATTTTTGGTGATAATATACACCTTGGATCCGAACACGCTGAGAGTGTTGGCGATTTCCAACGCCATGGGATTAGATTCCAATACGAGCACGGAAGCGGGAAGCCGATCCATATCCATAAATTGGTCCGTGGTCCAAGCGGCTTGTTCGAGACCGGGAATATCGGGAAAGTCGAGACGACTGCCGGTGGCGATAACTGTTTTGCGAGTATCAAGTACCGTTCCCTCAACAACTATCTCCTGGCTATTCTTTAAAACGGCGTGTCCCCTGACGACTTGCACGCCGTTGTTACCGAGAAGTCCTTCCATTCCCATGCGAATATCGGCGGCAACGCCGTTTTTACGGGCTACGACCGCGTTTAAATCCAGCCCTTCCACCACCGCTTTGATGCCGAATTCATTTGCCTGTCTGAGATTGCGCAAAATGCCGGCACTGT
>CAVRQG010000035.1:0-35642 GCA_963723215.1 uncultured delta proteobacterium | reverse complement strand
AGGTAAAATTCATTCGACCGCCAAGCTACGACGAGCAAATCCCCAAACTGTTGGCCGGTGAATCGGTCATTGTGATTGCTGCCATGGCGCGCACGGTTGAACGCGGACTGCAGGTCCATTTTACGGATCCTTATTTTGAAGTCAGCCGGCGGCCCTGGTACGGCGGAATTTTCTGCCGGCCGGCGCCGGCTCCTACTTTGATTTGCTTGAAATTCAGGGTCTCAGACTGGGCGTCAAATCCGGCACCACCCGATTAAAAATTTGCGCGGCAAATTTTCCCTGCAAAGGCGATTAAGCGCTTTCCAACGGCCGCCGCCGCCGCCGAAGCTCTGATCAAAGATGAGGTTGATGCTATGGTAGCGGATTCGCCTTTTGTGCGGCTATGGCGTAACACACATGTTGAGCATTATTGAAGATTACCGCCCTGGATTGAACCTGTCACACGCGAGTTTTATGCCTTTGCCATTCGTCCGGGGGACCAGGACTCCTGAACTGGCTGAATCTGTTCGTAAACCAGATCCGTACCGACGGCACCCTGGAGCTGCTAAAATACGAGTATTTCGAACAGATTGCCTGGACTGCCGAGGTTGCGAAACCGGAAGACCGGCTGACCCGGGCCGAATTTCTCAAAAACCGGTTCATTGTCAACCGCAAGGCCATGATCGAAGAACGCCGTAAAGCGTTTAAGGGAAAGGAGACAATTATGAGTAAATCAAGCTGCAGACTGTCAGCCTTGTGGCAAAACTATGTGACAGGGAGGCGATCATGAAGGTGATCGGGTGGTACTTTAAATCCAGTTTATTGGTGCGTATTCTATCGGGCTGTTTGCGGGCGCGATTTGTGGGCTGATTTTCGGGCCGGACATGGCTTGGGTCATCCCTTCGGCGAAATATTTATACGCCTACTCAAAATGATTGTCATGCCGGTAATCCTGTTTACCCTGACGGTGGGGGCTGCCAGCGTCCATCCGTCGCAGTTGGGTCGGGTGGGAGCCAAGGCCCTGATCATTTACACCATTACGACTGCTTTTGCCGTAACCTTTGGTCTGATTTGCGGAAATGTCTTCCAGCCCGGCAAAGGCATGCAGATTGCTGCCACGGCCGCCGAAGGCCTGAGTCGGCGTGTAGCACCGTCGCTGGTCGACACTTTGATGAACGTTGTGCCGGTCAATCCCTTTAGGTGCCATCGCCGAAGGTAATTTACTGCCGGTAATCTTTTTCTGCCTGCTTTTTGGTATTGGGCTGGCCCATGTCAGGAACAGCGAGAACGCAAATCCGAAAGTCCGGAGAAACGTTTTCGGGTTTTTTCACGGCGGTGCCGAAATTATGTACAAGGTGGTGCTTTGGATTTTGGAGTACGCTCCCATCGGTGTTTTCGCACTGATCGCCGACGTCTTCGGCAAACAGGGTCAGAAGCCTTCGGCCCGCTGGGCTTGACGACCCTGGCGGTGTACCTGGCATTTTTCAGGTCACATGGCGCTGGTGTACGGCGGTATGCTGTTGGTTTAAAAATATCTCCCCCCTGGCCTTTTACAGAAAGCCAGAGAAGCCATTGTGACCGCCTTTGTGACCCGCAGCAGCGGCGGTACGCTGCCGGTGAGTATGAAGACAGCAGACAGCAAAATGGGCGTTTCCCAGGGGGTTTATCTTTTTCCTTACCGCTTGGGGCAACCATCAACATGGACGGCACCGCTATTTACCAGGGGGTTTGTGCCATTTTTGTCGGATTTGCCATTGGAACCCCGCTAACTTTTTCGCAACAGCTGACCATCATCGCGACCTCGGTGCTGGCTTCCATCGGCACGGCCGGTGTGCCGGGTGCCGGTGCGATCATGCTTATGCTGGTGCTCGAATCGGTGGGCTTGAAGGTGGAAAGCGGCACACCGGTGGCCATGGCTTATGCCATGATTTTCGGCATCGATGCTCTGCTGGATATGGGGCGCACGGCCTGCAATGTCACCGGCGATCTGGCCGTCACCTGCATCGTAGCCAAAACCGAAAACCAAATGGACATATCCTGCTGGCAAAGTGACGATAAACCGGTTGGTCAGCTGGCAGAGTCAACTACAGATTAATTGAGATGAGGTCATAACATATATCATCAATCCCCCCATTCGCGTTCAGCAGGAAGGAGGTATCCCATGAACTGGTATCTTTTCATAATCGGTTCATCCGTCGGCAAAAAAATGCTGATGGCGGTAACCGGTTTGTGCCTGATTGGATTCTTGGCAGTGCATTTGCTCGGTAATTTTATGGCCTTTGCCGGGGCTGCAGCATTCAATGATTATGCATCCAAACTGCATTCATTGCAGCCCTATCTGAGTGTTTTTAATCTTGGATTGGCAATTCTGGGACTGATTCACATTGTGATCGGCATAATTCTTTTCTTTGACAATCTAAATGCTCGACCAGAAGGATACAAGGTCTACAATAATCCTGGCGGACGAACAATTGGATCCAACACCATGCCGTACACCGGCGCATTGATCCTGATATTTGTCATTTCCCATTTATTCAAATTTACATTTGTCGACAAATCCACCACACCCATTTACCAGCAGATGGCCGCCTCCTTTGCCAATCCTGTGTGGGTTCTCATATATGTTGTGGCGATGGTTATTGTTGCTGTGCATATCAGCCACGGCTTCTGGAGTATGTTTCAGACTTTCGGTATCAATCATCCCCGCCACATGCCGCTGATCATGAAGCTGGGCCTGGTTGTGACTTTAGTATTTGGTATCGGATTCGGGATATTACCGATTTACTTACTGATCATCGCTTAATAATCAATTTAAATATGGGAGGATCAACCATGCAGCAGCTGGATGGAAAAATTCCGAAAGGACCCTTAGCAGAGAAGTGGGATGGCCACCGGGTGGAAATGAAGCTGGTCAATCCGGCCAACCGCCGCCGATTCAATATCATTGTTGTCGGGACCGGGCTGGGGGGCGCATCTGTTTCCGCCAGCCTGGCCGAGATGGGGTATAACATCAAGACCTTCTGTATCCAGGACAGCCCGCGACGCGCCCACAGCATTGCAGCCCAGGGTGGTATTAATGCCGCCAAGAATTATGCCAACGACGGTGACAGTATTCGGCGGTTTTTTTACGATACCATCAAAGGCGGTGATTTTCGGGCCCGGGAAGCCAATGTTTACCGCCTGGCCCAGGTCAGCAACGAAGTAATCGACCAGTGCGTGGCCCAGGGCGTTCCTTTTGCACGGGAGTACGGCGGGCTTCTGGCCAACCGGTCCTTTGGCGGTGTCCAGGTTTCCAGAACGTTTTATGCCAGAGGACAGACCGGTCAGCAGCTGCTGCTGGGGGCTTATGGCGCACTGTCCCGTCAAATAGCCGCCGGGCAGGTCCGGATGTTCCCCCGTTATGAAATGCAGGATCTGGTAGTCGCTAACGGCCAGGCACGCGGGATCGTCGCCCGAAACCTCATCACGGGAGATCTTGAACCCTATGCCGCCGACGCGGTAATCCTGGCAACGGGCGGATATTGCAACGTATTTTACCTGTCCACGAATGCTATTTCATCAAACGCCAGCGCTATTTTTCAGGCTTATAAAAAGGGCGCTTATCTGGCAAATCCGTCCTTTGTTCAAATTCACCCCACTGGTATCCCGCATTACAGTGACCACCAGACCAAGTTAACCCTGATGAGTGAGAGCCTGCGTAACGACGCCCGGGTGTGGGTTCCCAAAAATCCGGGTGATAAACGCCCTGCAAACGAAATTTCGGAAAATGAGCGAGATTACTATCTGGAAGAAAAATATCCGAGTTTTGGAAATCTGGTGCCCCGGGATGTGGCCTCTCGCAATGCCAAACAGCAATGTGATGCGGGCAAAGGTGTCGGACCCACCGGACGCGCAGTCTATATGGATTTTTCGGAGGCCATTAAACGGGACGGCCGGGAGGTCATCGCCCGTAAGTATGGCAACCTGTTTGACATGTACAAGAACATTATTGACCAGGATCCCTATGAAACGCCGATGATGATCTATCCATCCGCGCACTTTACCATGGGCGGGCTATGGGTGGATTACAACCTGATGAGCACTATCCCGGGCCTATTCGTGCTCGGTGAAGCCAACTTTTCGGACCATGGGGCCAATCGCCTGGGCGCCAATTCGCTCATGCAGGCATTGGCAGACGGGTACTTCGTGGCGCCTTACACCATCGCCGGTTACCTGGCGGACGCTGACTTGCCGGATATCAGCCGCGATCATGATGCGTATAAAACAGCGCTTCAGGCAGTTGATACGCGTATCAAAAAGCTTTTATCCATCGATGGTAAGCGCACCGTCGACAGTCTCCACAAGGAGTTGGGAAGAATCATGGAAGATTATGTTGGGGTGACGCGCAACGAGAATGGATTGAAGACGGCAATAGAGATGATCCGCAAACTCAGGCAGGAGTTCTGGGAAAATTTGAAGGTCCCGGGAACTGATCGCAGTTATAGTCTCAATCTTCAGAAGGCAGGCCGTCTGGCGGATTATCTGGAGCTCGGAGAGCTGATGGCGATTGACGCCCTGGATCGCAGGGAATCTTGCGGTGGCCATCTGCGCGAAGAGTCCCAAAGCGAGGAAGGCGAAGCGATAAGGGATGACGAAAATTTTTGTCACGTGTCGGCCTGGAAGTACAAAGGTGAAGGCGTGCAACCCGAACTTTACAAGGAACCGCTTGTTTTTGAAAATGTCGAATTAACCCAAAGGAGCTACAAATAATGAGTGGATCTGAAACAATCAACCTCACACTGAAGGTCTGGCGCCAGGCCGGACCGCAGGAACGCGGGCGGTTCGAAACCATTCCTGCCAATGATGTGGATCCCAACATGTCCTTTATGGAAATGCTGGATGAGCTGAATGAAAAGCTGATTATAGAGGACAGGGAACCGATCGAATTCGACAACGACTGTCGCGAGGGAATTTGCGGTACCTGTGGGGCCATGGTTAACGGCATTCCGCATGGCCATGGCCAGGGGATGACCATTTGCCAGCTGCACATGCGCGCCTTCGATGACGGGGATACCATTGTTGTGGAACCATTTCGGGCCAGAGCGTTTAAAGTGATCAAAGATTTGATCGTAGACCGCAGTGCCCTTGATAAAATTATACAGGCCGGCGGTTACATATCGGTAAATACCGGTGGTACACCGGATGCCAACGCTATCCCCATCGCTCAGGAAACTGTCGAAGAAGCCATGGACGCAGCAGCCTGTATCGGCTGCGGTGCCTGCGTAGCAACCTGTCCCAATGCGTCGGCGATGCTTTTTGTCAGCGCCAAAGTATCTCAGCTTGCGCTCCTGCCCCAGGGGCGGCCGGAGGCAACGCAACGGGTACTGGCCATGTTAAAGGAAATGGATACCTGCGGGTTTGGAAACTGCACCAACCATCGGGTGTGTGAAAATACATGCCCCAAGGAAGTTTCCATTACCCATATTGCGCGGTTTAATCGTGAGTTTTTAAAAGCGGCCTTTTTTGCCAGATCAAACCCATGAAAATTATGTCAGCCAACCCGCCTGCCGTTGTCGCTTTAAATGCTATGGATATCATTTCGAACAATTGCTGTTTGAGATTTTATAAGGAAATACAAAAGATGCATGAATTGTAGACTTCGGCAATCCATAATATCGATTTAATTCAATTAGTTATAGATTACACTGACAAATATACAATGACTGAAGACGAGAATGGAAAGCCAGTGAAAGCGTGGGCAACCATCAACATTTACTGCCTGAATCTTGCATGAAAATTAATGAGATGATTGAATTTTATATAAAAGCAATTGATTATGAGATTCTTAGTAGTAAATCAAAACACCTAACAGGTAAATATGGATGATGGCTGGTTAATTTGGTTAATTTGGTTAATTTTCACCCTTTGGGCTTCGCTCTTCGAGCTACGACCCAACACGTCGGGCGAGCCTGAGGCTTTCATATGCTGTGTTGCTAAGGGTTCGAAGTAAAGAACTACGACATCGCCCTTAGACGCCTTGCCAATGAAAGCCTCCGATTCGTGCAAAATCCAGGTACAATACCGATATTTTGGCCTTCTCTCTTGTACCTAAAATGAACCTTGAACCTCACAACCTGGGTTATATCCGGCTTTATTTGTCTGTATCAGGCTTTTCAAAATGACCATGGCGCCCGGCTCCTTTTGCAAACCGGGCGGCCCCTGTTGCAGCCTCTTTTTTCAGAGATCGCAGACCGTGCTTAAATTCATTGGCCATGGCTTGTTCAAACGATAGGTCGAATTGTTCGATGGCCGACATGCGGTCTCCGCGCAGGCATGTCTGGGGAAAGGCGGCTATCTGATGGGCAAGCTTTATGGCGGACTCCCTGGCGTTGCCTTTAGGGACTACCCGATTGACCAGTCCCATTTGCAGCGCTTCTTGGGCTTCAACCGGTCTGCCGGTTAAAATAAGATCCAAGGCACGGCTCAAACCGATCAGCCTCGGAAGACGAACCGTGCCGCCGTCGATCAAAGGAACTCCCCAGCGTCTGCAGAATACGCCCAGCACCGCATCCTCTTCCATGACTCTCAGGTCACACCAGAGCGCCAGTTCGAGTCCGCCGGCTACGGCATAGCCGGAAATAGCGGCGATGACCGGTTTGCTCAGCTGCATGCGGGTAGGTCCCATGGGGCCGTCACCTTCAGGTTCTATCCGGTTTGGCGTGCCTTCGGCGATCTTTTTTAAATCCGCTCCGGCGCAGAACTGGCCCTGATCTCCGGAAAATACCGCTACCTTTGCCTCTTTATTAGTCTCAAAAGAACGAAAAGCCTCCGCCAGTGCTTTGGCGGTTTCATGGTCAACCGCATTGCGAACCTCCGGCCGGCTTAGGGTGATGATGGTCACTGGTCCTTCTATTTCAACACATACCGTCATGCCAAATTCCCCCCGTCACAGACGATACACGTGCCGGTCGTAAAAGATGCCGCATCGGAAACAAGATAGAGAACCGCACCCGCCATCTCACTGGGCTGCGCGTGTCGGCCCAGCGGGATTTGTTGAATTGCAATCTTGTAGATGGATTCAGTTTCGATGAGAACTTGCGAAAACTGCGTTTGGGTCAACCCCGGCAGCAAGGCATTGACCCGAATATTTTTGGGGCCAAGCTCCTTGGCGTAGGCTTTGGTCATGGAAATCAGCGCCGCCTTGGTAATGGAATATATTCCCTGCATGGGCATCGGTCGAACACCATTGATGGAAGACACATTTACGATGGCGCCCCCCTGGGATGTTTCCATCAATCGGGCGGCATGCTGGATGATGAAAAATGGGCCTTTCAAGTTGACCTCATTGGTCTTGTCCCAGGCCCTTTCATCGGCATCGAGCATATTTCCGAAATAAGGATTGGTGGCTGCGTTGTTAATCAGAATATCTAACCGGCCATAGGTATTTTTTACTTTTTCAAATAATTGCGCAATTTGATCTAAATTACCGGTATGGCAGGCCATGGCTTCAGCCTGCCCACCGTTTTGCTCGATTTTATCTTTCACCGCCCGCAGGCTTTCCAGCTTGCGGCTGACCAGAACACAGCGGGCGCCATATTCTGCCAATGTTAGCGCGATCGCTTCCCCGATTCCCCTGCTGGCACCGGTTATCAGGGCGATTTTACCCTTCAACGAGAAATCAACCATTTTGGCCTCCTTCGCTTTTGGTTTTTTCATAAGCTTCAATAAAAGCCGGAATAAACGTCGTTAAATCTTCTACAATACATATATCGGCAATCTGAAAAATAGCGGCCGCCGGATCTTTGTTGATGGCCACAATATACTCGGAATTGCGCATGCCCACTAAATGCTGAACCGCGCCGGATATGCCGCATGCAATGTAAAGCCGGGGCGAAACGGTGGCGCCGGTGACCCCGACCTGGCACCGGTATTCCAGCCAGCCCAAATCGCAAACGATGCGGGAACCGGCCACTGCGGACTTTGTGAACAAAGCAGCCAACTGATACATGAGATCCACATTTTCTTTATCGCCGAGACCCTGGCCGGCAGAGACAATGACACCGGCTTCGGTGATGCCCGTCATGTCGGCCTCAGCCTTTTTTATACCCGTAGAACGGGTCTTCGAAGCGTTGCACTCGCAGGATCTAATGGTAACTTTGCCGGAACCGGATTTATCCGGCTTTTGTGGTTGGAACATGCCGGGCTGGACGGTGAGGATTGAGATGTCCCTATGCCGGACGGATATGGGCCACGGCCTTGGCACCGAAAATAGATGTTGTGAAACAGATGCGATCCTGCTCTTCAAGTATTTTCTCAACACCGGTGATACAGGCGGCATTTAATTTGACCGACAGCGCCGGGGCAAAATCCATCCCCTGGGAACTGTGAGCGCTGCACACGTAGGCGGCCTCAAATTCCCCCAGCAGATCTGTCAGTACGCTTTGATATATCTCACCATTGTAGGAGGCCAGCCCCGGAACTTGAACAGCGGTTACATCAAGTCCCCAGGTTTCGGCCATTTCCCCGGCAAGTGCTGCGGGATGGGCGTCAAGAATGACCGCCCTGATGGCTGACGCGGTGATTTGCTGCAGTTTTTGGGCAAAGCCCACAAGCTCGTGGGAGACAGGTTTGATCTGACCATTAAAGTGCTCGATGATGACGACAATGGCTTGTTTCATACGAATAAGTTCTTTAAACAATGACAAAATAATTATTGCCGCAATAATATTACCAACTGTACTGTATCACTAGTGAAGCAAGGATCTCTCGCGAAGCAGATCCATAAGCCGGGTAACTTTTTCCTGTTGAGTACCGTTTAAAAAAGTTCCGGATCGAGATTTTACGGGATAGGTCACCCGAACGACGTTTTGTCGCATGTCCGGCTGGGCAGCGTCAACGGCTTGAATCGTTTCCAACTCCTGTTTGTTGGCCCGCAGGAGATTTGAAAGTGAAGGGTATCGCGGTGTATTAATACCCGACTGAATGGTTAAAACGGCCGGCAATTGGAGCTGCAATGTATCCCTGCTGCCGCCTTCAATCTCTCGCTCGACATAAACGGCGTTTTTATCCGGCGACATTTGCTGCCGAATAACGGATGTGGCCCAGGGCAGGGATAGGCAGGCGGCGATCATGGGACCGACTTGCCCCTGCATCTGGTCTTCCGACATGACACCGGCAAAAATAAGGGCATAATGTTTGTCCCTGGCATATTCTGCGATACAAGATGCGATGGTAAAGGGGCTGATATAATTTTCGGATTCTGCGATGATGTGAACCCCATGGTTGGCACCCATGCCAATCGCCCGTTTGATCACTTCGGCCGACCGATCCGGACCGACAGTGATGGCATCGATTTCGGTATCCGGATACGCTTCTTTGAGCAACACGGCTTCTTCAACGGCAAATTCATCCAACCGGTTCATCTTATATTCGGTGATGGCATCCGTCTGAACCCAGCGGGCATCATCGTCGATTTGGATCGGGCTGTCGGATTCGCATACCTGTTTGATACAGACCAGAATTTTCATAATGGGGAACCATACAAAGGGTTGGCAAATGTGTCAATAAAAAAACGAACGTTCGTTCTTTTTTTCTTGACTCTGTGGAAAGGGGGTTATATGAAACGGTTGGATTTCGATATTTATTAATAAATTTGAAAGAATACAACAATTTCATGCTATGAGCGAAATTTATTTTATCCGACACGGTCAAGCATCTTTCGGTGAAGACAACTACGACCGATTGTCTCCTCTTGGGGTAAGACAGGCCCAGTGCCTGGCGAAACATCTGGCCAGAACCGGTAAATCATTTGACGCTGTCTACTACGGCGAAATGGAGCGTCAGCAGAACACAGCCCGGGAATTCCTCAACCATTATTCAGGCATGGGGCTTGCAATCACTGCGCCCGCTGTTTCCAGGGCATTCAACGAATATGATTCCTTCACCGTCTGGCAGGCTTTGATCCCGGAGATGCTCGAAGATGATCCTTCTATCGCCAAAGAGCTGGAGAAACTTCCCGGCGATCAAAAAGCGTTCCAAAGGGTTTTTGGACCCCTGATGACGCGTTGGATCTCAGGAAATTATCATGCCGACAACATTCCGCGATGGAATGAATTTACCCGGCGTGTCAAGGAGGGAATTGAGGAGTTGACGGCCCGCCATGTCGGCAACAGACGATTGGCGGTCTTTACTTCCGGGGGACCCATTTCCGTGGCGGTGCAGATCGCACTCGATTTGTCCGACAGCAAAGCGCTCGAGATTTCATGGCAGCTATTGAACGCCTCAATCACCCGCATCAAATATAACCGCCGCGGGATGATGTTAGCCGGGTTTAACGAAGTGTCCCATCTGGAACTGGAGGGAGAGGAAGGATTTATAACATACCGGTGAAAGGGAATGACGATTGACGAATGCCGAACCTTTGGAATGACGATTGACGAATGAATAATGAAGGAATTCTGTCTTTTTAGATCGGAATTATTGCTATAAAAACGATCAAGAAAAGCGACTTCCGCAATTCGTCATTCGTCATTTTATAATGCCTTGTTCGGAATTGGATTTACTGAATCTAAAAATAAGCAGCATAATATTACTAGGAGGCCACAATGGACTTTACCATATCTGAAAAAATGAAAACCATCCTCGGCATGATCGATGAATTCGTGGACAAGGAATTAATTCCGCTGGAGCCGGAGTTTCTCACAAAACCCGCCCGGAGTCTCCTGCCGGTTTTTGAAGAAAAACGCAGACTGGTTAAACAAATGGAGCTCTGGGCTCCCAATCATCCCAAAGAATTTGGCGGAATGGGGCTCAACCTGATGGAGCATGGCCTGGTGTCCGAATCATTGGGCCGAAGCCCCCTGGGCCATTTTATATTCGGCTGCCAGGCACCGGATGCGGGCAACATCGAGATCCTGCATCAATTTGGCAGCGACGAACAAAAAGAGAAATATTTGAGACCTCTGGTGGATGGAAAAATCCGCAGTTGTTTTTCAATGACAGAAGTGGAGCTGCCCGGTTCCAACCCGGTGATGATGGACACCACCGCGGTAAAGGACGGTGACGACTATGTCATCAACGGTCAAAAATGGTACACTTCATCGGCGGATGGTTCTGAATTTGCGATTGTCATGGCGGTCACCAATCCCGAGGCCGGCCCTTACCTTCAGGCCAGCATGATTATCGTTCCCACCGATACCCCCGGTTTTAACCTGGTGCGCAACATCCCGGTGATGGGCCATGCCGGCGAGGATTATTTCAGCCACGCCGAAATTTTGTATCAGAATTGCCGGGTGCCCCAAAGCAATCTGCTGGGGCCCGAAGGCCATGGATTTGTCATTGCCCAGGAACGGCTCGGTCCCGGGCGGATACATCACTGTATGCGCTGGATCGGAATATGCAACCGCGCCTTTGACCTGATGGTCGCTCGCGCCAGAGACAGAATTATTGCGCCAGGCAGGAAATTGGCGTCCAAACAAATTATTCAGTCATGGATCGGCGAATGTGCGGCTGACATCCAGGCAGCCCGCCTGATGGTACTGCATGCCGCTTGGCGGATCGAAACCGTCGGCAAAAAAGAGGCCCGTAAAGAAATCTCACTGATTAAGTTTGTGGTGGCCAATGTCATGCAAAAAGTTATTGACCGTGCCCTGCAGGTGCACGGCGGACTGGGCATGACTGATGATACGATCCTGGCCTTTTACTATCGGCACGAAAGGGCTGCCCGTATATATGACGGGGCGGATGAAGTCCACAAGATTTCGGTGGCCAAACGTATATTGAAAGAATATGAAGGCCGGCAAGTCCGGTAGCTTTGGGGCATCGGTATCACTGCGTTAATCGAATTATTAAATCCAGTATGAACTACGCTGAATTTCAAAAACAGGTCCGCCTTTCCAAACAGGATATCTGCCGGGAAGTCTATGCAGACCACAGAGAAACCATCCGGGTTAAAAAAGAAACCACGGTTGTTAAAAACCTTGAACTCATTTTTAGCGCTACGCTGAAGATCGGCAACAAAAAAGGTTTTCAGGCCATGAGCATGCGAGATCTCGGACGAGAAACGAGTCTGAGTATGGGTGCGTTGTACTCTTATTTTTCAAGCAAGGAAGAGCTGCTCTCCATGCTGCAGCATCAGCGGCGCACGATTACCAAGCGGATCTTGCAAGAGCATATTGACAAAGAATCGGACCCTGGTTCCAGACTTCGAGCCGCGATCTTAACCCACCTTTATTTGAGTGAAGCCATGCAGCCCTGGTTTTATTTTTCCTACATGGAGGCCAAAAACCTTTCCAAAAAGGAACAGGCGGCGGCAGTTGCAAGTGAACTGTACACAGAGAAAATATTTACGGATATTATCATACAGGGGCAGGCCAGTGGATCTTTTTTGCTTCACGACCCTCAGCTGACGGCCAGTGTTATTAAGGCCATGGTGCAGGATTGGTATCTTAAGCGCAGCAAGTATGCCAGAAGAAAAATTTCAGTGGACCAATACGCACAATTTATTTTGCAGTTTGTGGAAAGCTTTATTTAGAAGTGAACTATAGACACCTGGAGAATTATTGATGGAAAATATTTATGAAAAACTGCGAGCTCGACTTGACGATCTGGCAACCGGTTATCCGGAAACAGAAAGCAAGGTTGAAATTCGCCTGCTGAAACGGATATTTACCGAAGAAGAAGCAGAGCTGTTTCTGCAGTTGTCACCCATCTTGGAAAGTCCCAAAGATGTGGCCAAGCGCCTGAACCGTGACCCTAACGAAGTGATGGACCGCATGGAACAGATGGCCCAAAAAGGATTGTTGTTTCGAAAACGCAAAGGCGAGTCGGTTCGCTACTCGGCGGTACCGTATGTGGTCGGAATTTTTGAATTTCAGCTGAAGCGAATGGACAAAGAATTTGCCCGGGATCATGAAGAATATTTTGAGACTGCCTTTGGCCGTACAATTCAATCTTTTAAGACCCCCGTCTTGAGAACAGTTCCCATAAACCGTCAGCTGGTTGCGAACTATCCAGTGGCTCCTTTTGAGGATGTTCTTCAAGTCATTGAAAGTCAGGAAAAAATTGCTGTTTCCCCCTGTGTTTGTCGCACGACTGCTCATTTGGTTGGCAAAGGGTGTGACAAATCCCAGGAGAATTGTTTTGCTTTCGGCTCCCACGCCGAGTATTATGTAGAAAATGGAATGGGTCGCTACATCACCATTGATGAGGCCAAAGCAATCGTCAAGAAAAATGAAGAGGACGGTTTGGTTATGCAGCCGTTTAATTCCCGGAAAATAGGCGGGATGTGCAGCTGCTGCGGCGACTGCTGTGGTGTCCTCAGATCTTTGAAAATGCACCCCACACCGGCTAAAATGGTGCAGAGCAACTACTTCGCCCGGGTTGACGACGCAGAATGTACGGGTTGTGAATCCTGTCTCGAGCGCTGCCAGATGGACGCTATCGATGTGACCGACGGCATCGCTGCCGTTGACCTGGAGCGCTGTATCGGTTGCGGTTTGTGCGTGACCACCTGTCCCACTGACGCCATTGAGCTAATTAAAAAGGCTGAAGATCAATTATATGAACCGCCGAAAACCGGTATGGAAACCTATATTCGAATTATGCAGGAGAGAGGGAAGCTTTAAGGGTTGCGGGTTGCAGGTTGTGAGTTGCACGCGGCGGGCAAAAAGGGCATGGAGCATATAGGAAGAATTCGGAATTCGGAAGTTCATCCTCTGCCATCCGTCATCTGGTTTCTGGCATCTGTATTCTGACCTCCGATAACAGGATCTAAATATGAAAGACGAAAGAGGTTTGTATTACTATCCTTTTCCTCAGAACAAACGCATTCGTATGTATGTTCGTGAAAAAGACGAAGACATATGGTTCAGACTCTGGAATGCCGACGAGCCCCGGCTCTGGGATGAGCACGGCTGGGTCCCGTACGGAGCCGTCAAAAGAGCTGAAAGCATGTATGAGGGTAGGAAATTCGATCCCGGACAAGCATATGACCTGCAGTTGGCATTGGCGCTGGTTGAAGAAGCCCCAATGTTGTATAAACAACATGGCAAAGAATAGCTAATGATTAGTTACTTTAACCAATATTGTAGTAAAACATCATTATCTGGATATCCAAATTGGTGAATTCGAAGGATGGGGTCGATTTTGTCATGTTGTTTACCCTTAGGGAAAGCCGGAGGACTTCAGATCCTGTGTTGTCAAGGGATCGCGGTAGCCGACTACAGCCTTCACCCTTGACGCCTTGGCTCTGAAGCCCTCCGGCTTTTGCAACGTTGGGGAAGGGTAAACAGAAAATATCGGAACGCCCTTATGCCACCGCTTATCATTACCCTCACCAATAATCTCCGGTTACAGAATGTACCGCCTGAACTTTTCAAAATCCTGACCGAAAAGCTGAAATTTTTAAACCCTAAATGGCTGGAAAATGAAAAAATGAGGCGCTGGAACCGGGGTACCCCCAAAGAACTGCGTTTTTACGATAAAGTGGGAACCGCGGGTTTGTGGATTCCACGGGGTTATATGCGCCAGCTGATTTTACTGTGCCGGAGGTTGGAGATCCAATATGAGATTGAAGACCGCCGCCGAAATCTTCCCCGGGTAAATTTTACTTTTCAGGGAAAGCTACGGCCCTTTCAACAGGTTGCGGTGGATGGGATGCTGGCTAAGGATTTCGGCACCCTCAATTCGGCCACCGGTTCAGGGAAAACCATCATGGCCTTATATATGGTCGCCCAACGTCGACAGCCGACATTAATTATTGTCCACACACAAGATTTGGCTTCCCAGTGGACCCAGCGTATTGAAACATTTCTCGGTATTGCTGCCGAAGAAGTGGGTATGATCGGCGGTGGGAAAAAAGTGGTGGGAAAAGAAATTACCATTGCCCTGGTGCAATCGCTTTATAAGTGCGCTGAAGAAGTTGGCGAACAAATTGGTTTCCTGGTGGTGGATGAATGTCATCGATGTCCCAGTCGGACATTTACTGAAGCCGTTACCGGTTTTGATGCCAGATACATGCTGGGGTTGTCTGCGACGCCATGGCGACGGGACAAGCTGTCCAAACTGATATTCTGGCATCTGGGTGATGTGCATCATGAAGTAGATAAAAACCATCTGGTTAAAGCCGGAGAAGTGCTGCCCGCGGAAATCATCACACGGAATACCAGCTTTAAGCCGTACCATGATCCGGTCCATGAGTACAGTAAGATGCTGTCCGAACTAACGGCCGACACGGAGAGAAATATCCTGATCGTATCGGATGTCGCCCGGGAAACTGAACGCGATGTCGGGATCTGCCTGGTCTTATCTGATCGCAAGGCTCATTGCGAAAACCTCCGGGCCCTGTTGAAGTATCGGTATAAAATCGACTCCGAACTTCTAACCGGCGACCTGAGTATGGACGAACGCCAAAATGTCATCGAGCGATTAAATCAAAGCAAAGCGAACGTCGTCATTGCCACCGGCCAACTTGTCGGCGAAGGTTTTGACTGCCGGAATTTGTCGACCTTGTTCCTTGCCACCCCCATACGATTCAGCGGTCGGGTGATTCAGTATATAGGCCGGGTTTTGCGACCGGCACCCGGGAAAACGGTGGCCCGGATTTTTGACTATGTCGATATCCATGTTGACACCTTAACCAAAGCAGCCATGGCCCGGCAAAGAGCCTACCGGCGATAAAGCCCGGCGCCAGGGCTGCGATTCGCAACACGCGAATAAATTCAGCCGGACTCAAATTTCAGATATCGTTGATTGGTTAAGTTCGGTTGTAAATATGGATTTATGCCATAGTTGCAAAATAATTGGACGCTTCATTTTTGAACAACCGTAACATCCTTAAATTACCACTATAATTTCCTTAATCAACCATTCAACTGGTAAACTATCCAACGAGGTCTAAATTTTGGGTGATTTCATTGTATTTATATATACAATTTATCTTGCTAATTTCAGCTGATAAAGATACTATCATTCAAGTAAACCAGGGCCTGGGACCGATCAGTTTCGTTGTAAGGCATCCGGATGCTATAATAAAAGTAGAAATGAACCTCGTCTCAGGACAAGACCAATTGCCCGATCAGGGATAATAACGAAAATCAAAATGACTCCAAAAGTGCTTGAAAGCAACGGGGAATCAGAAAAAGTATTAAAAATATTTGATTCGTTGCTGAAAGACAACGGTCAGAAGAAAATAAATGACAATCAGATTATCGTCATTTTAGACGCTCTGGCCAATGCGGGGGATGCCGGGATTGTTGTCAGGTTTCCCGCAGTCCTCGCTATCTGCGCTCGTAGAGGTCTGTCACTGAATTACCAAGCATTATTCTCCCGCTACTGGGAAACAAGCCCCAAAAGACAAAATTTGGAGAAACTGCTGTTGGCCAGTGCGATCACATTCAACCTTCAGGGGCTTAAGCCGCCCATAAATCTAGTAGAAATCGCAGCCTCTCTAAAACCGAAATATGAAGATTTATTGGCCAGGGGAAAATTCCAACTCAGCAATGGATTGTATGTCAGCATGCAGGACTTGCAGGATTCCCTGAAAGCATATACTATGGATCGGTTAAAATCCAAGCTGCGCCAGGAAAAGACGCCGCTGTTGCCATCCAACACCCTTGATATTTATTTAGATCGAATATTTCCTGCTAAACAAAAAGAGCTCGTTTTAAAAAAGCGGGATGGTGGGGGATTTACGAAGACCGAGCGGGAATATTTTTCCAGGATTGTCCGTAAAAAGCTCGAAGCCATCGCGAACGAGGAATTAGTTGGACTGGCGAGGGAACTGATATATGGTAGCGGTAAACCCGGTCAGGGTACCCGCACCCAATCCGGATAAACCGGGATGATTGGCATAAATATGCAAGATAAAACAGTTTTTCAAAATAGACCTTATACCCAATTCAGCATTATTGACAATGATGGGTAAATCGCCTATTCTCTAAGAATTATTGAAAAGTACCTGGTTTTTAAATTGAACCTCAATGGCTGCAAATATTAATGATGTTAGAACTGTACGAGCTTTGCAGCGAAAACTTGCTGCTAATATTTAGGAGTTGATTGTGAATATGAGCCATTTTCGTGTTTTTCCATCCGAGCGAATGAACTCTGATTATCCCTGGACAATTTGGGCCGCGGGTTGGCTTGCGCTCTTTAAAGCGTTTCTCTGGTTGGCTTATGAACCGGTTCAGCCAGAGTCCGTGCTCACGCTTTTAGGCACTAAATTTCTATTGAATACCATTCCCCTGGTCATATTCGCTATCGGGGTTTGGAATCTAAGAAAATGGGGTGCTTGGGGCCTGATTGCCATATCGATTGCCAATTTGATATTTTTCGTAGTTAATCCGCAGACGTTAAATGCTGTTTTGGTAGTATCGGAAGTTCGGATTTACTCCATTATTTTATCCTTCATTACCTTGCTTTGCAACGGTCCCCTCGGCGATATCTTTATTCTGTGCGCCGCCCCCAGTATGCTGAAGCATGCTAAAATCTAAAGGTTTTGTGATTTTACCCGATAGAAATTTTACGGAGTTATAACCCCCCAAAAAAAGGTCATATCGACACCGGTGGATATTGTAACGAAACATCCACCGGCTTAAGGCGACGACCTTTGTTTTGGTTATAGAACCGAAATTTTTAAAAACAAGTCTTTAATGATCAAATGCTTATGGAATCCACCCTATGAAGACAAAGCTGCTATTCTGGAGTGCCGTTTTATTTTTTGTCATCGGATTAAACACGGGGGACGGCACTTTATATTTCTATTTTTCAATTCACTCCTTCATGTTGTTCATCGGGGTATTTGTGCACACTCAGGTTCTTAAATTCAAGTCCGGCAGCGATACCGAACCCCTTCCCGAAATCCCTTCCACCCAAAAATAATACTGCCTTTTTTTATTTGAAAGATACGACACAATGTTTTAAAAATGAAGTACCCATCGGCGTCTGAATTCCCTGTGCCAAAGGCCGTCAGGTTGATGAGCCAAAATTTTACCCGAACATGGCCCTTGATGGAGGACCTCATCTGATCAATATGGCTGCTGAGGCCAAGGTGTTTAGCTTTTAACCCTATTAAAATGTCACCTTGGGCGCTGTCTTTTCAGCCTCCGGGATTTCGTAATACTCTGCCGGTGAAACGCTGGCCAGCATTGCATAAAGTCTTCCGAAAAATGTCCGGATATAGGTATTTAAGGTTTGAACCGAATCGTTGTAGCGTTTTCGTTCCACGGCAATTCTGTTCTCGGTTCCTTCCAGACTGTCCTGGAGTTTGAGAAAAGATTGATTGGCCTTCAGGTCCGGATATCGCTCCTGGAGCAGCAGCAACCTCGAAAGGGCGCCTTCCAGCATATTGGCACTTTTAATCTGATTTTTTACATCGTTGGCTTGAAAATACTGGGTTCGGGCCTGGGCGATATTTTCAAAAATTTCCTTTTCATGTTTGGCATAGCCTTTAACTGTTTCGACCAGATTGGGGATGAGGTCATACCTGCGCTTAAGTTGATTTTCAACCTGGGCCCATTTGCCCTTGACGTTCTCATCCATCGCAATGACTTGATTGTAACCACCGATCAGCTTCCCGGCCACCATGAACAGCAACACCAGGGTAACACCCAGGATAACCAGAACTACCTTTAGTGTATTTGACATTGATTCCTCCGCCACGTATTTTGTGATTGAATATGTCATTCTTATGCTACCATCCGCCAGATGCACCACCACCTCCGAACCCACCGCCGCCGCCACCGAATCCACCACCACCGAAACCGCCTCCCGAACCGCCCCAGTGACCTCTTCGCCCACCCATGGATGAAAATAATAAAAGGGTCAAAAAAAGCCTGGGTTTTTTGATAAACAGGACCAGCATTATCAGAAAAAACACCAGCGAGATTATTTTCCCGAATGGACCGCCGGTAGGCTTACTTTTATTGACTGGAAAATTTGTTTGTACCGCCGGCATCCCGCTGATCTTTACGCCTGCCTCCGAAGCAATTTTATTGGCGATAGCCAAGGTCGCGGTATAAATTCCAGTGGAATAGTCTCCTTTTTTAAAGTAAGGTACGATGTATTGTCTGCCGATACCGCCCACCAGGCTGTCCGGCAGGGTACCTTCCAGCCCGTAACCGACTTCGATCCTGTATTTTTTTGCATCCATTGCCACTACTATCAGCACGCCGTTGTCCTTGCCTTTCTGGCCGAGTTTCCATTTGTCATGGGCGATGTTCAAGGAAAATTCTTCAATGGTTTGCCCTTTGAGGTTTTTTACCGTCAAAATTGCCATCTGGGCGGTGGTTTTAAGTTCGAGTTCCCTCAAATAGCGGTTGATTTTGGTTTCAACGGCTTCGTCGATAATACCGGCGAGGTCGACCACAGGATTTGCGGGCCGCTGCGGGATTTCGGCCGCAAAACCAGTGGGGATTGTGCTGAGAACAAACAGCACCAGGGCTAATAATAAAATCGATTTATACTTCAAGCGCATCGGCTATCTCTCCCAGCTTCTCAATGGCCTTGTAATAGTCCTCAAAGACCGTGTTGAGTTGATCGATGGATGGCCTGGATTTTTGGCTTTTACATATTAATATCCATTTAAATACTTGGGTTGAGACCCCGGCAGCTTCTTCCAGCGCGGATAGAATCTCGCTATTGTTTCGGGGAACTTTTTGGCCGAGTAGAAAAATGATGCCTTTGAACAGCGGCATGTAACCGGCGATGGCGTCGATAAAGCCTCGGGCCAGGATATTTTTATCACCTGCGGCGGATATATATCCTTGCCTGAGGCCGATAAGTTTAACTTTTAATTCCCGCTCACACTGCTGCCGCAAATCCGAAGTTTCGATGGTCACATCCTGGAAAATATCCTCGCCGAAGACGGTTTGATGACACAATTTTATGTTTAAAAATTCAATGGGGAAGACATCCAGGGATTTATGGATGTAGCTCGGCGTCATGATCAATGGTGCGGCCACTCCTTTTTTGCCGTATTTTTTCCCTAAGGGGGCCAGCAGTTCAAGGAATTTCAAATCCATTTGGTGCAGAACCATTACCGAGTTTATATCGGATATTTTGGGATCATAATCCTGGGTCAGCACGCTGCCGACAAGGTGGATAGAGTGCAATTTGTCCCGATGATGATTTAAGACCCTATCGAGAAATGGTTTGTAGCGAGCTGAAATATCTGGCTTCAGATTTAGATCATCCATCAATACCTCCTAAATTTCTGTCCCGTCAATACGTCAAAAAAAGGCTAAACTCAATCGTTATTAGAGCCGATAACCTAAGAGAACAAAAAAATGCAAGTGGTTGTTTTTGATTTTAACCGCAGTTATGGCTCATGTTTGGTTCGTTTCTAATGGCCAAATGAATAGCATTATTAATTGTTTCTGACACTTGTCGACCTTTAAGATGACATTTTTTTGACGCTTATATCCATGGTTTTGTCAAGAAATTTTTGGATATTTTTTGGGATTTAGTTATAACATGCTGAAATATAAGTAAAATTGAAAAAAACCAAGGTTGGCATGATAGTTGTATAGGTATATAGGCAAAATGTTGCAAAAAGGAATTTCAATTTGCGTGTTGCATAAAATGACAATCCAAGGCCTAAGACTACCGTATCACGATCATGACATCGAAACCAGATCACACAAGGAGCTAAAAATGGATCAAAGACTTAGCGAAAATCACAGCTTCGATTTTGACATCGGTTATCTTGTAAAAAGTCCCTGCAGAGATTGCGTCAGCAGAGAGGTTCTGCCCACCTGTATCGAGGGTTGCAAAATATTAGATCAAATACAAACGGTTCTAGCTGATTCCATCCCGAGTGAAACAAGCTTATCACCGGTTGATACCTATGATGTCCCGGCTGAAATACTGGAGCAGATTTAAGTAAGGCCGAATTAAATATTCCGGAAGGTCGATGGGGGCGAATAAAGAAGCAATCCTCACTTCGATGCCGTGTTCGCCCTAATTCGACCCTATATCCAGCTAAAGGTTATTGCCTGATCTGTATGGGAAACCTACCGGGCTAAACCTTTTTGACAGCTCACACCGATACTCTTCGCCATAGCATCGATTTTTAAAGTCGATACTGTACCCATACCTTTATTTTTCCTGCTCTATGATTACCTATTAATTCTAAACAATATCGGGATTTGACCGCTGTTGTGTTTGCAAGGACGGCGACTTGACTTACAAGCTGGATTTAGCTATGTGTTGCTGGTCAATCCGATACCTTAAGGATAATTTATGGGAACCCATAAAAACGAAAAGCCGGCCCTTTTAATTATCGATATGGTGAAGGACAATTTCATAAAAAGCAGAAAACTGCCCATCACGCCCTTTGCCGAGAATATCATTGCCCCCCTGAATCGTTTGATCCGTGTGTTCAGGAGCCATCAATGGCCGGTTGTTTTCTCAACCGATGCTTTTCACCGGGAAGATTTTATTTTCAAAGGCCGGATGCATCCCCATTCACTCGCAGGTACTGTTGGCGCTGAGGTTGTCGATGAGCTTGATAAAACGGATGAAGATCTATGGCTTCCCAAACCCAAATTTTCCGCTTTTTTTCAAACCGGCCTTGAAAAATGGCTAAATGAAAAAGAGGTTACGCTTTGCGCGGTCGGCGGTATCTCCACCCATTTTTGTGTCTTAACAACGGCCATGGATGCCATCTGTCATGATTTTAAAGCCGTTCTGCTCGAAGATTGCTCTGCAGCATCTTCCAGGAAAATACATGAGCAGACACTTGATTGCTACCGGCGTAATCCCCTTTATCCTTTGTTGAAAGTGTCAGCCTCCTCGGAATTGGAAGCAGAACTTATCGAATGACGCAGGACAAATGTCAAATGACAAATTGCGGAAATCGCTTCGCTCAGTCATTTTTATTTAAATTGGATAGCATTCCTCTAATTAGTCATTAGTCATTCGACATTCTTCATTTCGAAAGCTTCTCTTCCCAATCAAATTCCCGGGCAGTGACAATATGTTCCATGCGCCGGATTCGACGCTCCAGGTTTTCATACCGTTTCTTAATTCGCTGAGCCGCCAGGTGTCTGGAGTTGGCATAGCTGTCATAAAACTCTTGTTCGGCATCGGTTTTGATGGGGATTACCGGTGCTGGTTTCATCAGCAGTGCTGCTATCAGGTATAGGCCGATAGCGGGCCAGAAGCCTGTTATTAAAAGGAAGAAGATGGCGATGATCCTGGCCCAGAGAATCGAAAAATCAAAATGCTCGGCTAATCCCCGGCATACCCCAAAAATAACACCACTGCGTGAGCGGTATATTCCACTTCGAGTCAATTTGTCATGATTTCTCATTGATAGCGTCCTCTTTGTTCTCGATCCAGCAAGATGGTTTCCAGCGACTCCACCCTTTCTTCCATCTGGGAAAGGCCCTGGTAAATTTCCTGGATAATTTTGGAGTCATCAGCCTGATCTTTGCGGGAAGTTTTGCCTTTCAAGAGTTTAATGGACAGCAGGATTGTTCCCCCGATAATTGCGGGTATAAGCACGACACTTCCAAAAATGATAGCCACGATCAACACTTGATTCATGATTGCGCCAGCCCTGGTTTATGGAAATTGAAACGTGCCGTTGGATAGTCAACAGATATATTTTCAATTCCAGTCTAAATTCTAAGCCTAAAGAGAGCTTCGATCAATAGTAAATAGTAATTTAATTTGCCCCACCCGAAGCTTTAAATTATTGTGCTGAGGACGATGTGTCTTTTTTCTCAGCCGGTGGTGTTTTTAATGCCCGCAATTCATTTTCAATTTCTTCGTCCACGGAAAGCCGTTCCAGTTCCTCTTCAAGGGAAGTCGTTTTCCCAAAGTTGACCAGATCGGCATCGGCTTCCATACGTTCGATGCGGTTTTCAAGTTCATCGAATTTCATCACGGTTTCAGAACTATCAATGCGACGCAATTCTTCTTGAGCTTGTTTTTTTCTCTGGGCATGAATATGGCGCTGAACCAGCATGCGCTGTTTATCGCGGGCGGATTTTAATTTTTCCTCCAATTGTCGGATGTCATCCTGATATTGCGCGATAAGAAGGTCGTGTTCGGCAAGGTCGTTTTCAAGGGTTTCTATTCTGCGATTGAATTTACGTTTTTCGACCAGTGCCTCTCGTGCGAGGTCATCACGGGCTTTTTTTACCGCCAGGGTTGCTTTTTCCTCCCAGTATTTTTCCCTTGACCCAAGCCCATCCAGCTGACGCTTGACTTTTTTACTGCTGGCCATCACACCGGCACAAGCCGTCTTTATTTCAACCAGCGTGTCTTCCATTTCCCTGATCATCAGCCGGATCAATTTCTCCGGGTCCTCGGCTTTATCGAGCATTGCATTGATATTGGAGCTGATGATATCGCGGAATCGTGTAAATATACCCATTGCATTACCTCCACTCGTTATATTGTAGTTTCAGTGAATTGGCAAAGCATAAATCATGCCATCCCTCTGACCTGGGCAACTATCTGAAAACACGCTATTTTTTTATTGACAGGATCCAGAGGTTAAGGTAATAAAACCTAACTATTAGTGAAAACAGCCAACTTTTGGTGTTAATTGAATGGTAACCTCTGAATCAGAGAATGCATATTCTCAAAGACATTATGGTCGAGAAACGCCCTCAAGGGCCGACGAGGCCCTGGGGCAATCTGAAATATTTTTGGAATTTCAAGAGCGCCTGTCCCGGGTGGCGCCGGTGAATCGTCCGACCCTGCTGTTGGGAGAACGCGGTTCGGGCAAAGAACTGGCGGCCAATCGTTTGCATTATCTCTCAAAAAGGTGGCAGGGATCTTTTTTGACTCTCAACTGCTCGGCGCTTTCGCCATCGCTGATCGAGTCGGAATTATTCGGTTATGAAAAAGGCGCTTTTACCGGTGCGACTCAGCGGCGAGTCGGCCGTTTTGAAGCGGCCGATGGGGGTTCACTTTTTTTGGATGAAATCGGCAACATTCCCATGGAGGTACAGGAAAAAATTTTGCGGGTTGTCGAATACAGCACCTTTGAACGTGTGGGAAGCTCCGAGAGTATCGACGTCGATGTGCGCATTATCGCCGCCACCAATGCGGATGTAAAAGCTTTAGTGGCCAAAAACATGTTCAAGCAGGATTTGCTGGACCGGCTTTCCTTTGAAGTTTTAATGGTGCCGCCGATGCGGGAGCGTAAAGAAGATATTCTGCTGCTGGTCAACCATTTTGCCGGGCGTATGGCTGTGGAACTGGGCTGGACCGAGATTCCGCAATTCAGCTCTGACGCTGTCAGAGCCCTTGAAGAACATCCCTGGCCCGGTAATGTGCGCGAGCTGAAAAACGTGGTGGAACGGGCTGTATACCGATCGGATTCGCCGCGAATTACTGAAATCGTTTTTGACCCGTTTTTTTCACCTTATGAGAAACAGTCGCCTGAAATGGACACAGAGGGTCTCACGACGGAGGAGGCCACACCGGATTTAAGTGATTTGATGGCCAAACCGTTGAAAGAAGCTGTGTGGGAACTCAAGGTTCGGATGCTTGACAATGCGCTTAAGCAAGCGAAGTTCAACCAGAAAAAAGCTGCCCGGCTGTTGGGCTTGACCTACCATCAATTCAGGGGATTGTTTCGTCAGTACCAAAGGAATGATGAACCTTAGCACCTATCTATCAAAATCGCATCATATTTGCGAAGGATTTATCTGACAAAATATTTTCGCCACCAAGACGCCAAGACACGAAGTTAAATTATAATAAACAGTTATTGTTTGTGTCTTTGTGACTTGGTGGCTATTCTTTCCGGTTTATCCAGGTTGGGAATGACGAATGACGAACTATGGAAGTCGCTTCGCTCTCTCAATTGACAACTCTCAAAATAGTGAGGATGTCTTAATCAGACATTCATCATTCGTTAATCTTCATTCCCACAGTTTCCAGGCCAGCATGCCCCAGGTGAGATTGTAGACTTGTTTGTATCCGCGCTTTTTAAGCTGATAAGCGACTATAGGCGATCGGTGGCCGGTCATGCATATGACGACCAGCGGCACCTCCTTCCTTATGGTCCGCAACGCATCGATATCAAAAATCATTTCGGGCGCATTCAAGGCGCTTTTTATATGAAACCAATTATATTCCCAGGGGGTACGGACATCGATAAGATTGAGCTGGTCGCTTTCGCCCTTTAGCAGCTTTTTTAAGTGCCAGGGAAACAGAGGCGTAACTCCGGCCAGATACCATCCCACATCCCATCCGATGATAAGCACGATCAGGATAATCAGAGTTTTCATTTTTTAATGAATAAGGGGTTCGTACTGGATATGACCGAGCTGAAAAAATATTTAAAATAGTCAATTAGTGCATTCGACAATCGTCATTCGTCATTCCAAAAGGTCATATCGCTCTACCCAGTACCGCGCTGTCGTAAATAGCGTCTTTGGCAGTCCTCGGTTCCAGGCAATCGCCGATTTGGTGTATCTCATAGCCCAATGGTTTTATTTTATCATAGAGCTCTGTATCCGGCTTTGTGCCGATGGCGATCACGACTTTTTCGGCCTCGATGAATTTTTCCCGATTGTCCTGATTGACGACGACCCCCTTGTCATCTATTCTAGACAACCGGGTGTCGGTCAGCATGGTGACATTGTTTTTCTGAAGTTGTTTCAGGATTACTTTTTTGGTCATGGCTTCCATGCCTCTGCCGATTTTGGGCAGCATTTCAACCACCGTTACCGAACAACCCTGTTCAGACAGATATAAAGCCAGTTCAAGACCAGTGGGCCCCCCGCCGATCACAACCACCCTATTTGAAGGGATTGGGCCGCCATTCAGCACTTGCTCGTAAGTCAGCATGATCTCTTTCTCAATGCCCTGCACCGTTGGTATAACGGGCAATGAGCCAGTGGCCAGCACCACCACATCCGGATCGAGTGCTTTGACGTCATCTACAGTGACTTCGTGATTCAGGTGGCATTTGACGCCATATATCTCGGTTTGCTTTATCTGGAAGCGAATCAGCGTGCGAAGTTCGGCCTTATGACTGGGTGTGCTACCCGGAACCAACTGACCACCAAAGACCCTTCTTTTTTCATACACATGCACTGCATGGCCCCGTTTAGCGGCCACCCAGGCCACATTCAATCCGCCGGGGCCGCCACCGATCACCATCACTTTTCTGGGTCTTTTGGTGGGAATAATGGCCATTTCTTCTTCCCGGCCTAGCATGGGGTTTACCAGGCATTCGATGCGACCTTTCCGAAATATCGATTGCATGCAGGTATTACAGGCGATGCAAGTTCGGATTTCATCGAATCGTCCGTTTTTGGCTTTTAGGGGCATTTCCGGGTCGGCCAGCAGGCCCCTACCAATACAAACCAGGTCTGCCTTTCCTTGCCTAATGATATCATCGGCGATTTGGGGACTATTTATTCTGCCGACGGCCATCACCGGAATGTCTAACGCTTTTTTGATTTGATAGGCAGATTCAACGAGACAGGCTTTTTCCATGAACATGGGCTGGGAAATCCATTCCGGCGTCACATCATTACCGGCGGAAACTTGAACCAGATCCATGCCGGCTTTAGCCAGTATTTTCAAGATTTTGATGCTTTCATGGGTTGTAAGGCCGCCTTCGACATATTCTTCGGCGCTGATTTTAAAGGAAATGGGAAGTGCATTGTCTATACGTTCCGCAGACTTCCTCTATGATTTCTCTGGCGAAACGCGTTCTCCCATCTATATCCCCACCATATTGATCTTCACGGATGTTGGAAAAATTCGATAGAAATTGATTTACCAGATAGCCATGAGCACCGTGGATCTCAAGCAACTCGAAGCCGGCTTGATAGGCCCGGACGGCGGCATCGCCAAATTTTTTAACAAGATCCTGGATACCATTGACCGTTAATGGTTCAACTTCTCCTCTAATAGCAGGGCAGGGAAGGGGTGAGGGCGCCAGGGGCTTACGGTGAATAACTTTAGCAGATGTTTGGCGGCCGCCGTGGTGAAATTGGACAGCTGGGACGGCGCCTTCTTCTTTTATGGCTGTTGCTATTTTTGAAAGCCCTTCAATATAACGATCATCAAAAATTACCGGCTGATGGGATGATACGATCCCCTCCGGTGAGACGGCGCAGGCCTCCATTATAACCATCGCCGGCCCGCCGGAGGCCCGTCGTCGATAATGTTCAATCGTCGCATCCGTGACGCTGCCGTCATCGCCGATGAGAAAAGATGCCAGCGGAGGCATGACAATTCGGTTTTTTAAGTAAATGTTTTTAACGGTAAAAGGTGAGAACAGATTTTCCATGGCCAAGGTTCCGATATGGTCCTATTTTTTGGTATATAAAGTAGTCTTATAGCTCATTCAGGGCGTAAAATCAATATTCTATAAAAAATTTGAAGATCTTAATTAAAGAGATTTTCGACAATTGTCTGATCAGACTTGACGCTCATTGGGCTTTTCTCTATAATTTGGACAGTCATTTGAAATTGATGTATTTTTAATAGGTTATTGAAATGCATAACTGAGTTTGCTCTCCTGCAAACACACCCGATAAAACGGTCACAAACCTTTTGAGAATTTTCTGAAAAACTGAACGCAAAAGCCTAATCCAATGAATCAAATTGCTTCCTTTATTACCTATTATGCCGCAGAGCTAGCCCTGGGTTTTTTTATCCTGACGATGCTTATCGTACTTGCGCTTCTGATCGTCCTCATTCGGCGCAAACCCGAGGATGTCATTGCCACTCTGCAGGAAAATTTTATTACTTTGACCAACGAGCAACAACGACTGGCGGGTGTGGTTAAAGATGAGATCACCTCCAATCGGCAGGAAACGGCTCAAAGCGCCCGACAGGCGCGACAGGAACTGGCTGCAACCTTGAAGTTTTCCAGTGACTCGCTTCAACAACGCCTGGCAGAAAATATCCGGGTGCAAAAAGATCAGTTGGACTCTTTTTCAAAGCAGTTAATGGCCCTGGCCAGACTCAATGAAGATAAATTGGAGACCATGCGCAAAACACTGGAAACGCAACTGCGCTCCTTGCAGGAAGACAATACGAGAAAGCTTGAGCAAATGCGCGCAACCGTCGACGAGAAACTGCAGAGCACGCTAGATAAACGATTGGGCGAATCTTTTAAACAGGTCAGCGAGCGTTTGGAACAGGTGTATAAAGGGTTGGGTGAAATGCGTACCCTGGCTTCCGGTGTGGGTGATTTAAAAAAAGTACTCACCAATGTAAAAACCCGTGGTACCTGGGGCGAAATTCGCCTCAGCCATATTCTGGAGCAAATCTTAACACCCGATCAATATGGCGTGAATATCGCCACCAAAAAGAAAAGCAATGAACGGGTGGAGTTTGCCATCAAGTTACCCGGGCAGGAGGCCGACAAGGAAAAGATCGTCTGGCTGCCCATTGACTCCAAATTTCCCCAGGAAGATTATCAACGCCTCATGGACGCCCAGGAGGCGGCGGATAAAGAGCTGGCCGAAAAACATACCAAAAATCTTGAAATCCGTATCAAAGCCGAGGCTAAACTTATCAAGGAAAAATATCTCGACCCGCCGGGCACCACTGATTTTGGAATTATGTTTTTACCGGTGGAAGGTTTATACGCCGAAGTACTGCGACGGCCGGGCTTATGCGATACTCTGCAGCGTGAGCACCGGATCGTCGTCACCGGACCAACCACCCTGGCGGCTTTACTGAACAGCCTGCAGATGGGATTTCGAACTCTCGCCATCGAAAAACGCTCAAGCGAAGTTTGGCAATTGCTGGGTGTTGTCAAAACCGAATTCGGAAAATTCGGCGACGTGCTGGCCAAAACCAAAAAGAAGCTGCAGGAGGCCGGCCTCACGATCGATCAAGCCGAGATTCGTACCCGGGCCATTGCGCGCAAACTCCGAGAAGTGCAGGAAATTCCCCTGACCGGGACCAATAATCTTATTGAAGAAGGTCAAGAGGAGGAAAGAGACTCAGACCCCAACTAAAGGAATGAAACAGGAAACAAGTCCTAATCTATGGACTTCGTAATTTAATATGAAAAGAGCTTATTTTTTACTTGACATACGCATAATATTGGGAATATTATCCCAAAAAGAAGAAATTTTAATTTGGCCTTTTTCATGTGAGTGTTTCGAAAACCATGAACGATAAACACTTAAAACCCTTATTCGCTGCCATCCTCAGGTTGGTGCGGCCGCTGGTGCGGATACTCCTCAGAAATGGCGTGTCCTACAGCACCTTTGCAGATTTTGTCAAATGGGTCTACGTCGATGTGGCCAGCAAAGAGTTTGGCATCGAGGGGCGAAAGCAGTCGACCTCCCGGGTTTCGGTTATCACCGGGCTATCCCGCAAGGAGGTCATGCGGGTGCGGCAACTCTCCAGACCGGACGATCGTGAAAGCTCAGAAAAGTACAACCGGGCCGCCAGAGTGATCGCTGCCTGGCGACGGGACCAAAATTTTCTGGATGACAAAGGCCAGCCGGCCCTTTTGCCCATGTCAGGACCGGGGGTATCTTTCAGCGACCTGGTAAAGCGGTTTAGCGGTGATATTCCTGTCCGAGCGACCCTCGATGAACTCATACGCGTGGGTGCTGTCAAACGACTTGAAGACGGCAGAGTCAACTTGCTCGCCCGGACTTATGTTGCCGAAAGCAGTGATGCCGACAAACTTCACATCATGGGCACGGATGTGGCCCACCTCATTTCGACGATAAACCACAATTTGAAATCCGATGCCAAGGGTCCGTTTTTCCAACGCAAGGTCGCATACGACAATTTGCCGGATGAGGTCTTGCCTTTGTTTCGCAAGCATTCTGCCGAAAAGGCCCAGTCCCTTTTGGAAAGCCTGGATCATTGGTTGGCGCAACACGATCGCGATGTCACGCCCACAGTTAAAGGCACCGGCCGCAATAATGCCGGCATCGGCATTTATTATTTTGAAGAACCATATTCGATCGAGGAAATTTGAGATGCAATCCAATCATTTAAGGAGCCTTATATCGGCACTGTTTTCTGTTTTCCTGCTGATTTCCTGTGGAAGCGGTGGCGGGGGCGGGATGACCGCCGGTGGGGGTATCGGCGGCACCGGAATCATCAGCCAAGGAGCGATATCGGCATTCGGCAGCATTTTTGTCAACGGGACCGAGTTCGACACGAGCAACGCCGCCATCATCGTCAATGGTGAAGAAATCGGCGTCGGCGACGCATTTGTGTTGGATAATCTGGATATCGGCCGGGTGGTAACCGTCGAGGGCACTGGCAACCTGGACGATATCAGTGCTGTGGCTAATCGAGTGATTTACAACGACAATGTCGCAGGGCCCGTTGAGGACGTAAGTGTCATCGACGACACTACCAAAGAGATTGTTGTTCTGGGTCAGACTGTGATTGTCAACGTCATTACGAAGTTAAAGGAAACTACATTTGACACCATTGCCAAAGATGACGTGGTAGAAGTCAGCGGTTATTTAGACGACGCAGGAGCCATCCGGGCAACCTTTCTTGGGAAAATTGGGGATATCACAACTATTTTGATATATGAGGTCACTGGTTTCGTGGCGAACCTGAATACTGATTCGAAAACCTTTAAGATCAATGACCTCACGGTGGACTATTCGTCGGCTGATACAAGCGCTCTGCCGGGAAACGTGCCGTCCGACGGCCTGTTCGTGGAAGTGGTAGGAAACCTTGACGTCACCAGTGGAGTGATGATCGCGGAGAAAATTGAGCTGGAGGAGGAGTTAGACGACGGGGACGGAGATGAGATCGAAATAATGGGTTTTGTCACCGAAATTATTTCAGAAAATGACATCATCAAATTTAGAATTGGAAATCAAGAAGTACACGTCGATTCAGATCCGGAGATCGTCACTTATGTGGACGGGGAACCGAGTGATATTGCGCCGGGACAAAAACTCGAGGCTGAGGGCAGGCTGGTAGGCGGTGTGCTTATTGCCGATGAAATTGAATTCTGGGAGCCTGATCAGATCGAGGTGGAAGGCATTGTCGATGAAGTTGTTTTTATCGATGGCTTTCCCGAGTTCACGTTCGAGGAGCGGGAAGAGCAGCTCTTTCAAACAAATAATGAAACCAAATATGAGGATGTTGAACCGGATAAGATTGAAGCCGGCATGGCGCTCGAGATCAAAGGGGTTCCCCAAGATATCGAACAGAGCGTTATTAGAGCCGACAAGGTTTCCTTAGAGATCGAATAATTTGGCCGGCGAAATAGGAAATCAAGAGTTAGAAAGAGTTGGGATGTGAAAAATGAATTCTGAGAGAATACGGTAATTTGTTGAAAAACAAATAAAAAAAGCCAGGCACAAGACTTTGGCGGGTCGGGGTGCCTGGCCTGGAAAAACCTGAGGGCCTTGCGGCGCGCTCAAGCATTATAAATATACGAACGCATGCTAAGTGTGTCAATGGGCTCTCCAGATCCATCCGGAGGGCTTTTTCTGCACGGGGCCGAAACTTACGGAAGAGGAATGCGTGACTCTCTTTGAGGCATTGTAGATTGAATTTGGAGTTCTGGGACTTCCTTGCGCCTCCCTTGCCGTGGTACTGGCGGAGAGCAAAGGAGTCCCACTCCTTCTGTGCCCTCGATGCGATACGTGGGGAGCGCTTTATGAAAATATAAGCGTGTACTCAAAAAAAATGAGTACCGGATAGCACGATCCTGGGAAGAGACCGGGCCATTAGATGTGGCAGCGGTCATCGACTTTCTGCTCTCTGATAAAACCAATTGGGTGACAGGTATGGTCTGGGATATGGACGGTGGCGTGATGGCCGGGCGAATCCGTTAGTCAGCGATCCGGCGCGAGTTCACCTTTCTAGCTTTGACTGAATTGCCGACAATGGGTAATGGCCGGGTGCGCGGGCATTTATTCGGCAAACAATCTTTGTATCAGTGAGTACTTTCGGCGGTAATTCAAGGTCCGGGCTATATGTCGGAATTGAAACAAAATAAAGTTCCATGACAACGACCACCAAATAAAATGCGGCCATGAGGTATAACACTGAACGAGTACTTGTCTTTATAAATCGAAGAGCGATATTTCTGAACATCAACAGGAAAATTGCCGGTATGATCGCCATTAAATATTTGGAGATAAAAAAAGTGTAAGGTCCGAACTTAAGAAAGTAGGCCATCACAGGGTTAATTTCATAAGCGCCATGATTCCATAAACGGAGCGTTAACAGTGCATCAATGACACATAAAAAAAGAATAGAGACAATAACAAAAAAAAGTCCCGGACTGTAGCGGTCAACATAAAAAATTCTAATCGTATCCGCCTGGCGACGTATTTTTTCTCTCCTGCCACCAGATAAAAATGATTTGAAAGTAAAACCGCTTCTCGTCCGTCGATCTTTTCCGGATCGCTTATTGATGCTGGCTGGAATCTGAAAAGTCATTGCATATTTAGGCGTATCTTATAAAGTTTTGTGGTTTTTTTTAGGCTAATCGAAGTCCTCGATGTCTGGATTCTGGATTTCATTTGATATCGAAACCAGGTAAGTTATGGTGCCAAACAAACACGATACTGCCGCTATTCCAGCAATGATATATAATATTAGATTGATGATTTTTCCTCCCAATAGTTTGAGTTTATAAAATGCTCATCACCAAATATTTTTGTTAACTCCATTACATCTCATATTCCAATATGTGGATTATGCAAGAATCGTGCGATATCGCATTTTTTTTGTTAATATATATTAAACCCTATTTATAACAACTATTTATATTTAGGGAGATGAACCAATTAAAGGATCATTGTGGAAATAAGCGGCTAAGTTGTAGGTAAATTGTTTCACAATCCATTCAATGGAGAAGTCGCTGAGGAGCTAACCCCTTATGTCGCGTGCACGACACATCCCGCAAGGGGCGATTTTGCTGAAGAAGTGAAGTGATCTTTCTTAATTTTTTTGACTCACTATAGAAAAATTTCAAACAGGGTTTGTACTTTAAGTTGAAATTTTTATTCATAATCACGACGGCCCTGGCGGCCGATCTGGTTGCTTTCAACTCCCATATGCACCGAATTGGCATCATAACGCAGTACAGCCGATATGAACCGCTTCGGAAAGGTCTTGTTGAGGAGATGAAATCTTTTTTGTGGCAGAATGTTGTGGCAGGATATGACCGCACGCTCGAAAGGCTTGCTGGTTGATTCAAATCATGGTCTCCAGGACAATAAGATATGACAGGAAGACTTGAAACGATGATCAATGCTCTAAAACCGGTAATTGAATCCTATAACGGCTTAGGTATGATTTGCGGTGCAAAAACCGATTCTGTTAACGGTTTCTACACCACAAATCTTAAGGTTCAACCCTTCAATAATTAAGGATCATTATTCTGGACGTGGGGCATCACCTCTACGGTTTTGGTGTCTTTATCGACTTTCACCGCTGCCATCCATGAGCTCGTATAAATAATTCCTATTTTTTCGAATTCAGGATCTAAAATGTTCGCTCCATACTTGTAATACCCGAGATCCTCCCAGACCCACTTCGTCATGTATTTAAATTCATCGGTGTTCAATTCAGCTTTGCGCCACATTTTGGAACGAAGCGTCCAATCCGGCTTGAGGCCCATTACCGCATATGGATGGTTTCGGTTTCCGAAAAAATGATAGTTATAATCAGTTGGAAGCTGACCGTTCTCAAACATTGTTTGAACTTCGGCGCTGCGTTGCAACCTCCCATAATTCTCAAAACAGCCCGACACAACAATCATGACCAATACGCTGATCGTAAGCAGTCGCGTTATAGAGAGAAACCTTCTTCGGGAAAAAATCGAATACAAATTCATGGCACTCACCTCTTGTTAGTATTTCTATCGATTTAGAATAATGACAGTTTAACAAATGTCAACAGAGGGCCTTCTGTAATTTCTTGTCATCGTGAAAATTTAAAATCCTAAAAGAGAAATGGGAATCAATAATTCAATCAGCTGATTTTATCTATTTTATCCCAGCAAGCTGTGGGGAATAGGACCCTAAAGATAGCTTGCATTTAGTCGGGAATTTTTATAGATTCGCGATGCAATCTGATACTTACCACAAAAGGAAATTGTCAAGGAATTTTGTTGATATGACAACCGATCAAGTCACTGTAGAAAAAGCCGATAGAATCGCGATGGTTCGTTTCGATCGGGGGGATCAAGCTAACACCTTTTCTTTTGCCATCATGCGGGAATTGACCGCAGTTGCACACGAGCTTGCCGACGACCCTGACCTGTGTGCCGTGGTGTTGACGGGACGGATGGATAACTTTAGCCTGGGCATGGACCTCAAGGACGAGGAGGTGGCCAAAAGCGCTACGGCCGGACTTGCCAACCGTCGCGTCGGGCTGAAAACAGGACCGCGCATGTGCCGAGCATGGGAGGAACTGGATGCCCTGACCATCGTGGCCATCGAAGGGTGGTGTGTCGGGGGCGGGGTTGCACTGGCGGTATCGTGCGATTTGCGCATCATCGGGGCGGGCGGCTACCTTTATGTCGCCGAGGTGGAGCGTGGTTTCAACATGAGCTGGGGCTCGGTCCCCCGGATTACCAATTTAGTCGGTCCGGCCAAGGCCAAGCGCATCGTTGTGCTGGCCGAAAAGCTTGACGCCGCACGCGCCGTAGATTGGGGCTTGGCTGATGAGGCGGTGCCCGACGGCACGGCGCTGGAGGCCGCCTTGGAGATGGCACGTCGCGCCGCCTCTCTGCCGCCCAACGGGGTTCGTCTGTGCAAAGCGGCAATCAACGCACATGCCAACGCCCTCAACGCCACCGCCAGCCACGCTGACATGGACCAGTTTGCCTTGATCCAAAATTCGAGGGACTGCGCCGAGGGTTTACAGTCCTTCATGGAAAAAAGGTCTCCCGTCTTTACCGGTCGATAGAAGGGCAGGGTTTACCAGGATCGCTAGTTCTTGTATCGCCATATTTGACGTAATCTGCTGAGCTTATCATTGAGAGTAGTATATCGAACACTCGGCAGATTCTGGCTGGATTACCCAAAGATTATCTTCCGGTATACAAAAAAAGAGGTTTCTCTGGTTATTCTCCCTATTTTCTTCCTTGAAGTTTCGGCAAACAATTTTTGTCACCTCCGCTACCACTTAATGTCATTCCTAAAAGGGTAGTTCTGATATCCTATTTGTAACTATCAGAATTATATATAAAAATAGACCATTGGGATGATACGGTATAATTTTTGCTCCTCGACATGTGAAGCAGTTTATATTTGCGAAATATAGCAACAGTAATTGACCTGGGGGCAAATTTTATCATGGAAACCACTAAGATAGAAAATTATGAACAGCAGCCTGTTATACTATTTGCTGATGATGATTCAATATGCTTGGAAGTCGGTCTAAAAATTCTTCAGAAATTGGGTTATAAAACGTTAGGTGCTAGAGATGGGAAAGAGGCGATTAAAGTTTTTCTAAATAATCAAAAAGAAGTGAAGCTTGTCATATTGGATATGAAAATGCCATACAATGGATGTTCCGCTTTTATCCAGTTGAAGAAAATAAATGCCAGTGTGAAAGTTCTTATTGCCAGCGGATATGCTAAAGATCGGCAGATCAGAGAATTGATGGAACAGGGCTGCAATGGATTCATCCTTAAGCCTTTCAGTATAAATGAACTATCCCGGAAAATATCGGATATTTTGAATGAATAAAATCACTAAATTTCCCTGATTATTGTTGCAACCGCTTAATAC
>CAVRQG010000034.1:0-34933 GCA_963723215.1 uncultured delta proteobacterium | reverse complement strand
TCATCGGTATCAACATACCTGCCGCGGCTTTGGGAGTGACATTTGGCCCGGTGATTTCACGACCTGAAGAAACCCAGATGATTGGTGCTTATCTGGTGTTTTTCGTGTTTCTGGCCTGGCTGGCGAGATTTCATTTTCTTGATACCCTTTTGAAGGGATTCGGTGTACGCAAAGAGGAAAATCTTGCAGCCGAATGGTTTTCGATCCGATTATCTTTCTGGGGTTTCATCCTTGGAGGGCTCGGAATCATCATCTGGTGCCATTATTTCGGAATCCCGTTTTTATTTTCCTTTTTAGTGGTCGCCGCCTTTTTCCTGTTTACCCTGGTGGCCACGCGCGTCATTTGCCAGGGGGGAATTGCCTATTTCACCCTAACTGCGGCGCCCATCGACGGGCTGATGGCGTTTTTCAGTTCCAGCTTTTTCACCAATAGCGGGATACTGGTTGCCGGTGTTGTGCAGAAAGTGCTTTTTGTCGATTTGCGCGAGTCTCTCATGCCTTCGCTATTGCACACCCGCAAGATCACAGAAAAAACCTCCAATAATCGCTGGATTTTTATGACAATTGTCATTGTGCTGGTCATCGGGGTCGCGTGCTCTTTTTTGGCCATGCTGGCACTTTGCTACAAATATGGTGTCAGGGAACTCCAGTTCGATTGGGCCACGCGGACAACGGTTGCGGTTTATGACAATATCTATAGTTTGGTCGAATCACCCCAGGATCCCGATAAATGGGTGATGATATTCACCTGTGTCGGGGCTTTGGTTATGCTGGGCCTGGTGATCGGTTATCACCGATTTTACTGGTGGCCGATTCATCCCATCGGCTATTTAACCGCCTATAGTTCCGCGATGTGGTATTTGTGGTTCAGTTTTTTTGTGGGCTGGGCCTGCAATGCTCTCTGTATGCGTTATGGCGGGGTGGTGTTGTTTAAAAAAATGCGCAATTTTTTCATTGGATTGATTATCGGTGATTTTTTTATGGCCGGCACCTGGGCGATATACGGATTGTTTAGTTATTCGAGTTATTTGGTACTGCCGGACTAGGCAGGCAGGGGGCATAGTGCAAGGACATGGGGCATAGCGCATGGGAAAAAGCTCAAGACTCAAGGCTGAAAGTTCAAAGGGGAGCCTTCGGCAGTGAGCATAGTGCTGAACATTGAGCATGAAGCGCATGGATGAAATAGTGTCGCCCCCAGTAGCTCGATGCTCCATGCGCCATGCTCTCTGCTCTCTGCGTGCCGGGCAGGCTTAAATTGCGGTCATTCGGAACAGATGGGAATTGACCTAGCAGCAATTGGATAAGACGTATGTACGAAGACAAAGAACTCCAGGAATATAGGGATCTTTTAGAAACCCCGGATCATTTTGAGGAGGGTTTTGATTGGAAGACCGTTGTGGGGGCGATCTTTATCGGGTTTCTGATGATGCCCGGCAGTATGTACCTTCAATTGGTTATCGGGACCGGGATCGGACCTGCTGCCCGCTGGGTGACGATTATCCTGTTTGCCGAACTTGCCAAGCGTGCCTACAGTGAGCTGAAGCAGCAGGAAATCTTTTTGCTGTATTATATGGCTGGAGCAGCCCTGGCGACACCGTTTCAGGGGCTATTGTGGAGCCAGTATCTGGTTCAGTCCGATGCCGCCAGAATGTTGGGGTTGGTCGAATTCATCCCCGACTGGGTAGCTCCCGGTCCGGATTCACCTGCGCTGGTGGAGCGTACCTTTTTCCACCGGGACTGGCTGATCCCCATTCTTTTGCTGATTGGGACCCAGATTATTCAACGCATCGACCAGTTTGGGTTGGGGTATGTATTCTATCGCATTACCTCCGACGTGGAGAAGTTGCCTTTTCCGATGGCTCCGGTAGCAGCTTTGGGAACCATGGCGCTGGCCGAATCGACGGAAGATAAAAAGAAGAGCTGGAAATGGCGCATTTTTTCCATCGGAGCGGTTATCGGGCTTGCCTTTGGCGGGATCTATGTATTATTGCCGACGGTTTCCGGTTTATTTCTCATGGAGCCCATTCGACTCATTCCCATTCCCTGGGTTGAGCTTACCGGCCATACTGAAGAAATTCTGCCGGCGGTGGCCACCGGCATCCAATTTGATCTGGGTCTTCTTTTCATTGGGATGGTGTTGCCATTCTGGGCCGTTATGGGCGGCCTGGTGGGCCTTATTATCACAGTCATTGCCAATCCTATTTTATATCAACACGGTATCCTCCATCGCTGGCATCCGGGGATGCTGACCGTTGATACGATATTTGCCAATAATTTTGATTTTTACTTGAGTTTCGGTATCGGCCTGGGCTTGGCAATTGCTTTGATTGGTATCTGGCATGTCATCCGATCCTTCGGCAAAAGCGGCGCCGGGCAAAGGGGTAGCCTGAAAGATTTGTTCAGTCCCCCACCAGGTCGGGGGGATTTTAATTTCTGGATTGCCGTCGGTATTTATGTTTTTTCTACCCTTTCATATGTCCTGCTTTGTGTCTGGCTGGTCCCCAATTTTCCGGTGGGATTTTTTCTGCTGTATGGATTTATTTATACCCCGCTCGTCTCTTATATCACCGCACGTATGGAGGGTATTGCCGGACAATTCGTGAGCCTGCCTCTGGTACGGGAAGCCAGTTTTATTGCCGGTGCCAAGTATTTTGGCTATCAGGGAATTGAGATATGGTATGCTCCCATTCCGATCCATAACTATGGGGAAGCGACGGTAAAGTTTCGTGAAATCGAGCTGACCGGCACCAGCATCCGTGGCATCATTAAATCTGAAATCGTGGTTTTTCCGATCGTAATGGTAGCCAGCCTGTTGTTTTCCCAGTTCATCTGGCGCCTGGCGCCCATCCCATCCAGCGCCTACCCCTATGCCCAAGAATTGTGGCATTTGCAAGCCCTGAATACATTGTTGATGCAGACGTCCACCTTGGAAGGAAATTCATTATTTTATCAGGCGCTTAGCGGTGTTCATGTGCTGGCGGGCATCGGGCTGGGGGTCGTTACCTATGGAATTTTAACCTTGTTTGGGCTGCCAATCATGCTGGTATATGGCATGGTGCGCGGTTTGGGCCAGAGCACGCCCCACGGGCTGATTTTGGAAGTCGTGGGGGCATTGCTGGGACGTTTCTTTTTCATGAAACGATATGGTGCCATGTGGCGGCAATATGCACCGGTGCTTCTGGCCGGCTTTTCCTGCGGTATGGGCCTGACCGGCATGTTTGCCATGGGTGTCACCCTTATCCTCAAATCCCTGGGGCGGTTGGCGTACTGATGAAGGACGATTGACGAATTGTGGAATCCCTTCATTTATTTACTACCAATTCTAAGGCTTGCCTCGTTCTGATGTTCTGCTTATATTCATTTTGATTGGATAGAATACCTTAATTCGTCAATCGTCATGAATTTAATTATGGGGGGTTCAAATGAAAAAAAGACACTTATTGGTTACCATCTTGGCATTTTTTTGGATCGCCGGTGTTTGCCTGGCGGGCGAAGCTCCCCATCAGGTCAGTGTGTTCGTTTTGAACCGGGATATCGCTGATTTCAAGGATTTCGTCATCATGGAAACCGCATTGCCAATCCGGCATATGGAAAACATTGAAGAGGTGGAGATAAAACCCATCAAGGGCATTAAAAGCGGTTTGATTGCTTATGGCACCTGCACGGCGCCGGGTCATATCGTCAGGATTAAGCTGAAGTATGAAGACGCGAGTAAGCGTTTTTTTGAAAATCTTCTCAAACGAATCAAACAGAAATTCGGTGATCCGGATGAATACCGCGGCGATCCATTTCGCATTCTCATTGCCTGGAAATGGTCCTTTACCGATAAAGACGGCAATCGGATCAGTCTGACCCTGCAGCATAACTCCCAGGATGCCGATGAAAAAAGGGGCAATGCCGTCAAACTCACGATGGCCAATCTCATCGAAGAAGATCAACGCTGCTATAAGTCAAAGGCGCTCGATCACCGCGAAAAACTTCGGCAGCGGAATTGGAAAGTTGTGGATCCGGGGTTGACCGAGTGGGACCTTTATATGCCGCGATGATTTAGAAAATTGACTGTAAAATGGAAAGAAATCGCCTGGAACGGAGTCCAATTTAAAGCACCTGCCAAATGGGATATAGTTCAGATCGGCACCCGCCATTTGATACTTGAAGATGAGATGGTACCGGTCATGGAGGTTAAATGGGGGCCAGTGAAAGGACGTTTTTCTCACAAGGCCCACCTGAAGCGCCTCGCCGCTTTACATTCCAGAAGCGTTAAAGGACGTATCGCGGAATGGTTCCTGCCGCCGCACTGGCAGACTGCCCTGGCGGATTTTGAGATCAGCGGGTTTCTATGGCAGGGGGAAGCGGCAATTGGCCGGGGAGCTATTTTGTTTTGCCCAGTCTGCCGCAACGCCGCGCTAATCCAATTTTTTCGTTACAATTCGTCGGATCAGGAAAAAATAATATCGGCGGTACTCAAATCTTTTTGCGACCACCGGCAAGACAGCCTGACACGTTGGTCTGTTTTTGACATCCGCGTGACCCTTCCGGAGTCCCTCAAACTGACAAAATTTCGTTTTGATGCCGGCAAATTTGAACTCGGATTTGCCTACGGCAGACAGTCTATCTACCTGCACCGCTGGGCGCCGGCAGCCGCCCTTCTATGTGGAGGAGATCTGATCGGATTTACCAGAACGGTCCCCGAGTTTTCTGCCGGCCGGCCGCAACCGCTGACGACCGACTGCTACGATGCCTTTGAGTGGTGTATATTCCCGGCAAGCGACTGGCAGCGAAGATTGAGCCGGTTGAAGGTAACCCCTTCATTTTTCTGGTATCGCCTGTGGCATGTAACCGAAAAAAACCGGATACTCGGTATCCGCTCTGAATCCAAGTATCCTCTTGATTCCCAGTTGCTGGAACAGATTTCCACAGATTATGAAAGTATTTAGAAAGAAGTCCGGGCAAAGTCATTTGTCCCGCACAAAGGCTCTCGAATATACCCCGGTTAGAAGCCGACAAATTTCGGAAGTTCGACTGGATTCCGGTGAAGTTATCATTGAATATCCGCTGATCGTGAAGCCGTGGATTGCCGCTGTGGCCAAACGTCTGGGAGGACTTCAAGAAAAAAAACAAACTAAAAAGCTACAATTGGATGTTATGGGAACATCTGTTTGGGACTTGGTGGATGGCGAGCGCTCAGTACGCATGATAATTCAAATCTTCGCCAAAACACATCGCCTGGAAAACAGAGAGGCCGAAATTTCCGTGACCAGTTTTCTTCGTCAGCTTGGGCAACGCGGCCTCCTAGGCATGGGTTGAGGTGGTTTCAGCCCCTAAGCCGGAGCGACCTGAGGCGGAGAACCAAATTTAAGACACTAAAAAGATTTAATGGCATCGTCCATGTTGGCAACGATGGGTAAAAAGGAGTCAAACCCGGCAATCTCGAAGACTTCCTTGACGTAATCCTGCATTGAGCACAGCATGATCCGACCGTCTTCGCGTTTGATGGCTTTGGTGGCTTTTAAAATCACGCGTAGACCGGCACTCGAGATGTAGTCAAGCTCCTTGAAATCAACTACCATGGTTTTTGATCCGTCGGAAATCGCCTGAAAAAGCTTCTGTTCGAACCCCTGTGACGTATTTGAATCCAGGCGACCATTGAGCTTAAAAATATTGATGTCACCTTGTTTTTCCTCTAAAATTTCCATTTACCATCCTCCCAGTTGGTGTATATTTTCAGAATTATTTGGTTTTATTCGTTGTTTGACATTTGGTTTTTGCAAGACCTTTTTTCAGTTTTAAAATATTTTTATGATCACATCTCTCATAGCAAATATCATCCATCAGTTTTCTGATAATGTGAATCCCCAGGCCACCGATTTTACATTCCTCAATAGAGCAGGATAGGTCAGGTGTCTCAAATTCGACGGGATTAAATGGCCTGCCGTCATCCTCGATGCACAGGCAAAGTCCTTCATTGTCCGGTGTCATCGTCACCTTGATCGTATGCTCACAGCCATCATCAAATCCATAGGAGATGATGTTGGTGAAAAGTTCGTCCAGGACCAGGTTGACTTCAAATATCAATTTTTTCGAAAGTCCAGTTTTTTGGCCGAACGTTTCCAGATGCGTGCACAAATTATCCAATTCGGACAAATTGCTTTTGAGTTCAAATGAATATTTTTTTTGAACCATAAATGGTCACCTTTAAGCTTTTGACTCAGATCAGTGTAACACCCAATCTGCTCATGCACCCACCACACTGGTCCCCCCGATCCGAAAGAAATCGATCCTCCCAGGTATCGATGCTTTGGGCCACAGCATTGCAAATCCTGGCTAGTAAATTCGGAAACTGCTCCATTGTTTTTAAAAATTTCCCCCGATTTAATACCAGACAGGTGGTATCCGCGACTGATTTAAGGGAGAACAGACGGCGAGTTTCTCCCAATAAGGTCAAACCGCCTATAAATTGTCCGGGCTTATAGTCTCGAATTTTATTTGTTTTCCCGTTATCCGTGCGTTCAAGTCTGGCCTGGCCGTCGAGGATATAGAAGGCCTGACCATCATCTTCGTCCTGACGGAAAATGTGCTCCCCCTGTCTAAATTTTTCCCTGGTACAAAGATACGCGAAAATTTTAAGGGTTTCAAGAGGAAGTCCTGAGAAAAAATAGGTTTGCCTTAAAATCTCCAGATTCTCCTGGAATTCACTGGCGGGTTTCGAACTATTTTTTTCCGACGAGTTCATACAACATTCCTTTCCGGGCCATCAATTCATTATATGTACCCGTTTCAAGAATTTTCCCGGCTTTCATGACTGCCACCTTATCGAAATTTTTTATGGTGTCAAGCCGGTGTACGACTGAGATCACGGTGTTTTTTTTCTTCCAGCGGGTTTCCAGCAGGTTTTGAATACGGTTCTGGGATTTGTTGTCCAGGGCCGAAGTCGCTTCGTCCATTATCAAAATATTGGGTGCTTTGAGGAATATTCTGGCAATGGCCAGCTTTTGCTGTTGTCCCCCGGAAAGTTTATCTCCTTTGGTGCCGACTTGAAAATGCATGCCGATTTCAATGATGGTTTCCAGAAGATCTTCTTCGATCAACAATTGGATGATGCTCTGGTTGATCGTCTCCTGGGCCTCGGGGTTGGCGCTTTTAGTTTTGCCGAAAAAGATATTGTTCAAAATGGTCTGGGAATAGATATATTGCGACATTTCCACAAACGTAACCGCTTCCGGGTCATCTGTGGTGATTTTCTCACGGAACAGGGCGCGTCCCTCAAGTATCAACGTTTCCAGCATTTCCGGCAGAGCTGCCATTTTGTGAATACCGGGTGTAAACCGCAAAGCCAACTCCAGGAGCTTTTGACGATCCTCACTGGTCAGTTCGTGCAATTTCTTTTTTGCCAGGTGCTCTACAAGGACCTTATACTCTTCCAACTCCTCCGCCGAAATTGGACTTTGTTCAAAAAACACCGTGTCCGGCGGCAAATTTCCCAAAATATCCACTGTCTGTCTGCACAGATCGGCCCCCAGGCTCAGCAACGGTCTGGTCAAATCCGCTGTCTTTAAAAAGTTGAGAAAATATTCATTTCGGCACAAGTTTATATCGTCCAATTCATCCTTGTTGGCGGCACCGAATATCAAATTTTCAGCGACGCTGGAGTAGTACAGATATTTATTTTCATCAAAAAATTCAACATAATCCGCCAGTTCTTCGCCGAAATCCTGTTGGAAGTTCTTGCGGACCCGGATAATCATTTTAACCAGCTCTTCACTTTTGCCATGGGTTAAAATCGCATTCAAACCAAAACGCAATACGTCTACGAAAATACCGGTTTGGTGAAGAACGGCAATAATATCATCGAGGGTTGGCACTTTGCCATTTTGCCCTTGACCGTTGTCGTCGATTTGGGCCATGGTGGAATAGAGAATATTTTCTTCGATGGTGCCGTCGAAAATAAAGGGGCTCTGGGACACGAACCCGATATTGTTTATCATATCTTTTTTGGTCAGCTCGGAAACTTCGCGGTCTCCGATCATGATACTGCCACCGGTGTATTTGTACAGCTGACCGATGCACAGCGCCAATGTGCTTTTGCCGCTGCCGGAAAAACCCACCAAGGCCAGATGCTCTCCCGGCTTTAAAGACACATTGATGCCATCCAGCAGATGGATACCGGTGTCGGTCGTGAAAGACAAATCTTTTACTTCCACGCTGCCTTCCAGTTGCAAGGGTCCGCGATCTCTGGGCTCAATCTCATGCTCCGGATCAACATCAAAATATCGCATGGTTTTATCATAATTGATGTGGCCGTCCTGATAGACCTGATAAAATTCAATCAGGTCTTTCCAAGGGTCAAACAACTTTTCCTGGGCCGACAAAAATGCCACCAGGGCACCCAGTTCCAGCCGGCCTTTGATGGTTAAATAGCCACCCAGAAGAAACACTAAAAAAGGGCCTAAGCTGGTAAAAAACCCATTGGATGTTTTAACTGCGAACCGGTATAAACTCCACACAATCCTGATCTTCAACAACCTGTCCACCAGGGCGTCATACTTGCGGTTTTCTATACGGTAAGAGCCGTTGCCATGGATTTCATGAATTCCGGAAATGGATTCTGCGATCTTGGCGGAAAACTTCCTGGCGGCATCTACCCGCTTTTTATTGGCCTTGTTGACGCCTCTTTGAAGCAGCGGCACCAAAAATAACACTATCGGGTATATGCTCAGCGATACCGCCGCCAAAAGCGGATTCAGAAAAAACAGATAAACGGCAAAAGCCAGCAGGGTCAATATGTTGGTTGCGGGGGACGCAACTGCCATACCGACAAAGTTACCGGGCAAGGTTAATTCCGTGCTCAAGGCATTGACCACTGTTCCGGGCTGGGTTTTTCTGAAAAAGTTAAGCGGCAGGGTCAGGATGTGATGGTACAGGTCTTTGCGCATGCGAGCGGTGGTGCGCTGAGTGATAAGCGTCTGGATAATATTGGTCAAGTACTTGAGCACACTGAAAAAAAACACTGCAGCCAGGTAATAACCGCTGTACAACAGCAGTTTTTCAATGTTTCTTAAATTGATGGCCTCGTTGATGATGCGTTTTTGCATTTCAAGCGGCAGAACCCGGACAAAAACCATCACGACAATGATCAACAAAAGCAGCAGTTGATGCTTGAGGTTGCCGGCCAATATCCAGGAAAACAACGATCGCTTGGTGATGGGGATTTCCGCTTTTGACATAGCAAGCCCCTTAACTTTTCCATTTTATATTTCAGTGCCGGATAAACACTAAAGGCCACAGTTAATCTATGAATTCGTAATTATTACTATTAATGAATACCTATGACAAGGATAATTTTTTGATACCGGGGTTATGCAGGAAACCGGTGTCCGATCATTTTACTTTGACAAAACCCGATACAAGAGATTATATTTCCACTTTTAATCTGGAATATTCCATCATTCCATATGGCTTGACAAGAAAATAGTCGTAAAAACTACTTTGCTTCCAATAAATTTTAGAAATTCCGATACACATACTAAACGGGAAATGGACAGGCCTTTAGAGTATGAAATTTTTTTTGTGCGTCCTTGGATTGGTTATGATTGTTGAAGGTTTGCCTTATTTTGCGTTTCCGGAAAAAATGAAATTCTGGATACAAAAAATTATTGGCACACCTGAAAGCTCTCTGCGCAGGTTCGGACTTGTGCTCATGGCACTCGGGATGTGCCTGATCTATTTCGGAAGAACTTGAACCGGGAATGACAAAAGACTGAAGGTTCAGGTGTCAGTGTTCAGGTTTCAGGATTTAGCAACTCGCTTTCTGACACCTGAAACCTATTAATTGTAGGCACTTCACCATGTTTTCTTTAAACGACTATCACTATGATCTGCCGCCGGAATTGATTGCACAGAAACCGGCCAAACAGCGGGATCGTTCGAATCTTTTGCGTTTGGATCGGCAGACCGGCTCATTGAGCCACCATAGCTTCAATGAAATTGTTAATATCCTTGAAGCGGGTGATGTCCTGGTTGTCAATGACACGGCGGTTATCCCCGGTCGCCTTGAAGGAAAAAAATTCACCGGTGGTAAAGTCGAGGTGCTTTTATGCGATTATGCAGAAAGCTGTCAATCAAGTGATAAAGACGGAGATCTTATTTATAAATGTCTGGTTAAGGCTTCTAAACGCCCCAGACCCGGTACCCGGATTTTTTTTACTGATGATTTGAAAGCCGAGGTGTTGGAGGCCCGCAATGGACTCCATACCCTGAAATTTTATGTCAACGGCGATTTTGAAATGCTGTTGGACAAGATTGGACAAGTGCCTCTTCCGCCTTATATTAAAAGAGATCATAGTGCAGTGAGCCCCTGGGACGATAAGGCCTCCTACCAGACGGTTTACGCCGGACCCAAGGGCGCAATTGCCGCGCCAACCGCGGGTCTGCATTTTACCGAAGAACTTCTAAATCAATTGAGTGCCGGCGGGGTCAACATCGTATCGCTTACCCTGCATGTGGGCTACGGTACGTTTCTGCCGGTAAGGGTGGCTGATATCCGCATGCATCAGATGCATGCGGAGCCCTTCACGATTGATGCCAAATCAGCTGAAACTATTAATCAGGCAAAAAATTGCGGCAAACGGGTGGTTGCCGTCGGCACCACCAGTGTACGAACCCTTGAATATGCTGTGAATTCAAATGGATATGTATCCTCCGGCAGCGGTAGGTGTGACCTGTTTATTATACCCGGACATAAATTTAGGGTCGTTGATGCCATTATTACCAACTTTCATTTACCGCAATCGACCCTCTTAATGCTGGTATCAGCCTTTGCCGGCCGCAAGCATGTGCTGAATGCATACCGGGAAGCCATCAGCAGGAAGTACCGCTTTTACAGTTATGGGGATGCGATGTTGATTCTTTGATGTCGGTTGTAAGTAGTCAGTTGTCCTTGGTGGGTTCGCAAACGAGAATTATTGATGCAATCGACTTGAATGGGGAAAGTTTTTGAAATTGCTAATAAAATATAGCAGCGAAATCTTATTATGACAAACAACGGACCATAAACCACTAACACGGCCATGTTCTCATTTGAAATAATTGCTCAGTCAACCGAATCCCGCGCCCGGGCCGGGATGATCCGGACTTCCCACGGGGTCGTTGAAACACCCGTGTTTATGCCCGTAGGGACCAGGGGATCGGTTAAATCCGTAACCCCTGAGGAATTGCTGGCTGCCGGCGCACAGATCATCCTCGGAAATACTTACCATTTATATCTCAGGCCGGGATGTGATGTCATCAGCCGTTTTGCGGGGCTTCATCAATTTATGCATTGGGATGGACCCATTTTGACGGATAGCGGCGGGTTTCAGGTGTTTTCCCTGGCGAAGCTGGCAAATATTTCTGAAGAAGGAGTCACTTTTCAGTCACATCTTGACGGATCGAGTCATTTATTGACACCTGGAAAGGTCATCGATATTCAGAATTGTTTGGGCTCAGATATAATGATGTGCCTGGACGATTGTATTCAATATCCGGCCACCAGAAAAGACAGCTTGACTGCCCTTGAGATTACAACGAATTGGGCGAAACGATGCAAACAAGCCTGGCGGGAATTGGAAACCAAACACAATACCCTTTTTGGCATTGTTCAAGGCGGTATGTTCACGGACCTGCGGCAGCGATCCGCAGAAGAATTAATGAATGTCGATTTTCCCGGCTACGCCGTCGGTGGATTGAGCGTCGGTGAACCCGCAGAGGTCATGCTGGAAATGGCTGATTATACCCTGCCGATCTTGCCGGAAACCAAACCCAGGTATATCATGGGTGTCGGGACGCCTGAAAATCTGATCGAACTGGTTGCCCTGGGTGTGGATATGTTTGATTGCGTTCTACCGACCCGCAACGCCAGAAACGGGCAAATGTTCACTCCATTCGGCACCATCAACATTAGCAACGCCCAATATAAGGAAGATACCGAACCGCTGGAAAGCGGCTGCGAATGTTACACCTGCCGCAATTATTCCAGAGCCTACCTGCGGCATCTTTACATGGCTAGGGAGCTGCTGGCTTATCGTTTGAACACGATCCATAATATTCATTATTTTATCAGTTTCATGAAACAGATGCGCCAAGCGATTCTGGCGAATAAATTTGAGTCGTTTAGAAAAGATTACTACCAAAAACTGGAGAATTGACCGGAAACCTCAGTTCTTAACGAGTCGGACAAACCAAACCAACACAAAGGAGAAAATATCATGAAAGAAAGAGTTGAAAAAGCCTTGGAAAAAGTCAGACCCATGCTGCAGGCCGATGGGGGCGATGTTGAACTTGTCGACGTGCAGGACGGTATTGTTACGGTGCGGCTGCAGGGTGCATGCGGGGGATGCCCCATGTCCCAAATGACGCTTAAAAATGGAATCGAGAGAATTTTAAAAGAGGAAGTACCCGAGGTCGTATCCGTAGAATCTGCTCCCTGATATGGCAGAGAGCAAAGAGCAGAGGGCATGGGGAAAAATTGGGAAGCTGAAAACCAAAAGAGCTCAAGGCTGAAAGCTTAAAGCTCAATGGGGAGCCTGCGGCCATTGGAGGCGAACTGGCAAAGAGCATAGCGCATAGGGCAAGGTCGATCTGAAGGACGAAGGAAGATGGGGGATGGATGAAAAGAGAATTAATACGATCCGAATTATCGAGGGATCTGTAGTTTATCATCAGGCTTTTTGATCGTCTCTCTTCTGAGCGTAGCGGTCTTCCTTCTTCCATCGGTCTTTTCTGAATGATCCTAACCAACAAATAGGAGGAGAAATGAAGGTCTTGAAAATTGACCATCTCGGGGTAGCCGTAAATAGTATTGATCAGGGAAAAAATTTTTGGACAGATGTATTGGGCCTGGAATTCGAGGGTTCCGAAACCGTGGAAGAACAAAAAGTGACCACGGCATTTTTTCCGGTGGGAGAGAGTGAAGTGGAGCTGCTGGAATCTACCGCTCCGGATGGACCCATTGCCAAATACCTGGAAAAAAAAGGCGAAGGGATTCAGCATGTCGCCTTTAGAGTGGAGAATATTGAATCGGCCTTACAGGAGCTCAGGGAAAAGGGGATTCGTTTGATTGACGAAAAACCCAGAAAAGGTGCCGGTGGTGCTCAGATCGCCTTTTTGCATCCTAAATCTACCTGCGGTGTTTTAGTAGAGCTCTGCCAGAGAGATTGATGGAATCTGGAATGCGGAATTCGGCCTCCGGCCCATAGGGGTCCACGCCTACGCCCCGGCGGGAAGGCGGAAAGTGGTAATAGTGGAAAACCTGTTATTGCACTTTGTTACATAATCATAGCAACATATTTTAATTTTAGTCATTTTAGACATTCTTCTATTTGGCTACAGTCATCACGATATTTGTCAGTGCCTGTAATCTAAGCATTTAGGAGGAGCCTCGTATTATGTCCGAACATCCTGATAAAGAAAAATGGATCGAGATTGCTACCAAAGAGATGAGAGGAAAGCCATTGGAGACGCTGGATTGGATGACACCGGAAGGCATCCAGGTTAAACCACTGTACAGCGCAGAAGATATAGAAGGAATGGCGCATGTGAACACCTTGCCGGGATTGGCACCTTACGTTCGGGGTCCCAAGGCCACCATGTATGCCGGCAGACCCTGGACCATTCGTCAATATGCCGGGTTTTCAACCGCAAAAGAATCCAACGCTTTTTATAGAAGGTGTCTTGCGGCCGGTCAGAAGGGGCTTTCGGTTGCTTTTGATCTTGCCACCCACCGGGGGTATGACTCCGATCATCCCCGGGTTGTCGGCGATATCGGCAAGGCGGGCGTCGCGGTGGATTCCGTCGAAGACATGAAAATTCTTTTCGATCAGATTCCGCTGGATCAGATGACCGTATCCATGACCATGAACGGGGCCGTGCTGCCAATTTTGGCGGGATACATCGTGGCCGCCGAAGAGCAAGGCGTGAGCCAGGACAAACTGAGTGGCACGATTCAGAACGATATTTTAAAGGAATATCTCACCCGTAATACCTATATTTATCCGCCGCAACCTTCCATGCGCATCGTTTCGGATATCATCGGATACTGCTCGAAAAACATGCCTAAATACAACACCATCAGTATCAGCGGATATCACATGATGGAGGCCGGGGCCGATTCCGTATTGCAAACGGCGTTTACCATCGCAGACGGGTTGGAATATGTCCGGGCGGCTTTGAAGGCCGGGCTGGACATCGACGCATTTGCTCCGCGGCTTTCTTTCTTCTTTGGCATCGGGATGAATTTTTTTATGGATATCGCCATGCTCAGGGCTGCGCGGTTTTTATGGCATAAACTAATCAGCCAATTTAACCCCAAAAATCCTCGATCGACCATGTTACGTACCCATTGTCAGACTTCCGGTTGGAGTCTAACGGCACAGGATCCTTACAACAACATTATTCGGACCACGTTAGAGTGTATGACCGCGGCCCTGGGCGGTACCCAATCCTTGCACACGAACTCTTTCGATGAGGCGGTGGGGCTGCCGACGGATTTTTCCGCCAGGATTGCCAGAAATACACAAATTATCGTTCAGGAAGAGTCACAGATTTGTCATGTCGTGGATCCCCTGGCGGGCTCCTATTACCTTGAATCGCTTACCGATGGGATTATTCGCGAGGCCGGAAAAATTATTGACGAAGTGGAAGAGATGGGCGGCATGGCCAAGGCCATTGGCGGCGGTATGCCGAAATTGCGTATCGAAGAGTCGGCGGCACGCAGGCAGGCTAATATCGATCAGGGCAAAGATGTCATTGTGGGGGTCAACAAGTATCAGATCGAAGAAGATGTCGATCTTGAGATCCTGGAAGTTCCGGCCAGTGTGCGGGATGATCAAATCGCCAGGCTAAAAAAATTAAAAACAACCCGCGACGCTTTGGCTGTGCAACAGGCACTGGAAGCCCTAACCCAGGCGGCGGCATCCGATGATAATTTGCTGGAATTGTGTATTAGCGCGATCAGGGTTCGGGCGACGGTGGGTGAGATATCCGATGCCCTGGAAAAAGAATTCGGTCGTTATGTGGCAACCACCCAGTGTATATCCGGGGTATACGCCGCCGAGTACGGTGATAACGAGATCATTGAAGCCCTGCGCAAAAGGACGGATCAGTTCCAGGAGGCAGAAGGACGGCGGCCCAGGATTCTTGTGACCAAAATGGGGCAGGATGGCCATGACCGCGGCATCAAGGTAATCGCTACCGGATTTGCGGACCTTGGGTTTGATGTGGATATCAGCCCTATGTTCCAAACCCCCGAAGAAGTTGCCAAAATGGCTGTGGAAAACGATGTTCATGTGGTCGGTGTATCCAGTCAGGTTGCGGGTCACAAAATGCTGGTACCCCAATTGATTGAAGCCCTCAAAACCGAAGGCGGTGAAGAGATATTGGTGGTGGTGGGGGGCATTATTCCGCCGGCAGACTATAAATTCCTATATGATGCGGGCGCTGCCGGAATATTCGGTCCCGGAACGCCGGTCACGGAATCCGCCAACCAGGTTCTAAATGCCCTGGAATCAAAGAAATAGGATAAAGCCTATAATTGGTTAAGATGGGAGTGTTTGACTTCGGACCAGGGCCTTAAAAGTAAATTCCGAAACCAGGTATAACCAGCAACATGAATCATACCGATCCTCAAGATTACATAGACGGCGTGCTGGCCGGCAAGCGCCGGATGTTGTCCAAAACCATCACCCTGGTTGAAAGCTCCCTTGCATCCCATATGGTATTGGCACGTAAATTACTCGATTCTCTTCTGCCGCATACCGGAAAAGCTGTAAGACTCGGCATAACCGGCGTTCCGGGTGTCGGGAAAAGCACGTTTATCGAAAGTTTGGGCATAACTTTGGTGGCAGAAGGTCACCGGGTTGCAGTTCTGGCAGTCGATCCCAGCAGCAGTCGCAGCGGCGGCAGTGTCATGGCCGACAAAACGCGTATGGAAAAGCTTGCTGTTGAGGAAAATGCCTTCATCAGACCATCTCCTTCCGGAGGCACCTTGGGCGGTGTGGCTCGCAAAACCCGGGAAACCATGCTCATTTGTGAAGCCGCCGGCTACGACGTCATTATTGTCGAGACAGTGGGCGTCGGCCAATCCGAAAGCACGGTGGCTTCCATGGTTGATTTTTTCCTGGTATTGATGCTGGCCGGTGCCGGAGATGAACTGCAGGGGATAAAAAAAGGCATCCTCGAGCTTGCGGATGCCATCGCCATTACCAAGGCAGATGGCGATAATATCGAAAAAGCGAAAAAAGCGGCCGGAACTTATCAAAACGCGCTGCATTTTTTACGGCTGGCTTCACCCACCTGGACACCTCCGGTGTTAACCTGCAGTGCGGTTGAAAAGACCGGCATCCATGAAATCTGGCAAACCGTTTTGGACCACAGAACAAAGCTTTCCAATACCGGCGAGTTGGCGCAAAAGAGACGGCAGCAGGCCTTGGACTGGTTGTGGTCCCTGATTGAAGAAGGACTCAAGATTCGCTTTAAACAAAATCCTGATGTAAAAAGACGACTTCCCCAAATTGCCCACGCAGTTGAGAAAGGGATCACGACACCGACCATTGCCGCTGAAGAGCTGCTTTTTTTTCTTGACAAAGAATAGTTGATATAGGAACTTAAGAGTTTATTTTTTTAAGCCATAATCTTACTGTAAGGTTCAAAGGTTTAGGGTTCAGAGGTTCAAGGGTTGGAGCGCTATTAACGAGGACGCTGTGGGGAATGGCATTTTTCTCGGAAGAATGCTCTCCGGGGCTATAACCTGGCAAAGAAGACAGGCTTTGTTCGCGACTTCGGGTTGAAGGAGCAGATTCATCCAGGTACAACAATATGGCGGGGGATAACGCTCAAACAGTAAACTCCCTGCCCGGGCCTGAACTTTAGGTTGCTCAGTTATTTAGATTCATATTTGGGAACCTGACACTTGTCATAATATGATTTTATAAGTCGCGCCAGGGCAGGCTGAACTTGTGAGTGCATAAAGAGATAACCTTGAACGGGGAACTCTGAACCTCTGAACGCATACTAAAGAAAGGAATTGAATAATGGGAATCGTGGAAGATAAAATCCGTGATCTGAAAGCCCGGCAGGCAAAAGTGCTTGAAATGGGCGGAGAAAAAGCTGTAGCCGCTCAGCGCGAAAAGGGTAAGCTAACCGCCCGGGAGCGGCTGGAGCTATTGTTCGACAAAGGTACATTCCGCGAACTCGATATGTTTGTCAGCCACCGCTGTGTAAATTTTGAAATGGAGAAAGTAGACATTCCGGCTGACGGTGTGGTCACCGGCCACGGTCTGGTGGATGGGCGGACGGTGTTTGCCTTTGCTCAGGATTTTACCGCCCGGGCCGGCAGTCTCGGTGAGATGCATTCCAAAAAAATCTGCAAGGTCATGGACCTGGCCTTAAAGGCCGGGGTGCCCTTTGTGGGAATCAATGACTCCGGCGGCGCCAGGATTCAGGAAGGTGTGGATGCGTTGTCCGGATACGGTCAGATCTTTTTTCGCAATTCGGCCGCCTCCGGCGTTATTCCGCAAATTTCTGCGATTATGGGTCCCACTGCCGGTGGGGCCGTGTATTCGCCGGCAATGACCGACTGGGTGTTCATGGTCAAAAATACCAGCTACATGTTTATCACCGGACCCGAAGTGATCAAATCCGTTACCGGTGAGGAAATTTCCTTTGAAGCGTTGGGCGGGGCCAAAACGCACAACGAAAAGAGCGGCGTGGCGCATTTTGCCTGTGAAAGCGATCAAGATGCCATCGACCAAATAAGACGACTGCTCGCCTATCTGCCTTCCAATAATATGGAAGACCCGCCCTTCGTAGCAACCGGCGATGATCCAAATCGTACCGATAAATCGCTGGACTCTATTATCCCTGATAATCCGAATCAGTCCTACGACATGAAAGATGTCATTCGCGCTATCGTCGATAACGGCGAATTTTTTGAGCCCCATCAATACTTCGCCGGCAATATCATTGTCTGCCTTGCCAGATTGAACGGCAGGGCCATCGGCATTATTGCGAACCAACCCAAGGTGCTGGCCGGATGTCTCGACATCAACGCGTCGGACAAGGCCACCCGTTTTATCCGGTTCTGCGATTCCTTTAATATTCCATTGCTGACCATTGCCGATGTTCCCGGATATCTGCCCGGCAGTCAGCAGGAATGGGGCGGGATTATCCGGCACGGGGCCAAACTGCTCTGGTGCTATTCTGAGGCGACGGTGCCGAAGTTGCTGCTCGTGCCCCGCAAGGATTACGGCGGTTCCTATCTGGCCATGTGCTCCAGTGATCTGGGCAACGACATGGCGTTTGCCTGGCCGACTGCTGAAATTGCGGTCATGGGAGCGGCCGGAGCAGCGAATATCATCCATCGCAAAGAAATTAATAATGCACCGGATCCGGTAGCCAAGCGGCAGGAAAAAATCGACGAATACAACGATCTGTTTTCCAATCCCTACGTTGCAGCCAGCAGAGGCTATATCGATGCTGTCATCGTGCCCAGTGAGACCCGGCCCCGTCTCATCGCCGCCCTCGAGGCCCTTTGCGGCAAGCGTGAGACCCGACCTCCGAAAAAACATGGCAATATTCCGATGTAAAGAATGACGAATGATCCGCCCAGGCGATCGAATGGCGAATTATCGAAGTTGCTTCGCTCCGTCATTCGATAAATTTTAAGATCGACGGGAGAACTTATGGACAAGCAAAAGAAAATCAGCGCGGCCATCGCAGCGGTGATGCATTATATTCAAGAAGAAGAGGCCATGTTGATGCAGCAAGCGGCCATGGGCGGCATGCCGCAGGCACCATCTGTTTCGGGCCCGACAACGGCTTTCTCGCCTTGGAGCATGAATGGAAGACAAACGCAAATGCAGATGCGCAACCTGATGCAAATGAGAACATTTAAATAATTGAAATTGACAAATGAGGATTCAGGCACTGATAGTCAATTTTTAATACCCAATTTAAAAAATAGAGGAGAATCCTGAAATGAGTGATGAAAATGCAGTCAAAATGGCACCCATGAATTACGACAAGGATAGACCGGCAGCGGAAAATCCTGTCAAAATTGAGGACCTGAGTCTTCGAGACGGGCATCAATCTCTTTTTGCCACCCGCGGCAGAACCGAAGATATGATCCCGGTGGCTGAAATGATGGACGAAGTCGGTTTTTGGGCCATGGAAGTCTGGGGAGGTGCCACATTTGATACCATGCACCGATTTTTAAATGAAGACCCATGGGAGCGAATGCGGACCCTGAAGCGATATATCAAAAAAACACCTTTTTCGATGCTTCTGAGAGCACAAAACCTGGTGGGTTACCGCAATTATGCCGACGATGTGGCCCGTGCTTTTGTCGACAGAACGGCTGCCAATGGTATGGATATTTTCCGGACTTTTGATGCACTGAATGACTATCGGAATTTTGAAACGGTGGTTCCGGTCATCAAGGAGTGCGGTAAGCATTTTCAGGGGTGCATATGCTATACGCTTGACTGAACCGCGTTTGGGGGGAGAGGTTTACAATATTGACTATTATGTCAATAAAGCCAAAGACCTCGAGGCCATGGGCGCAGACAGCATCTGCCTCAAAGATATGGCGGGACTCATAGCACCCTATGACGCATATACTATCATAAAAGCCATGAAAGCAGCGGTCAAACCCCCGATTCATCTGCACAGTCATTTCACATCGGGCATGTCATCCATGACCCATCTCAAGGCCATTGAAGCGGGGGTTGATATCATCGACACAGTTATGGCTCCGTACGGCTTTCGTACTTCGCATGCGTCGATCGAACCGCTGGTCATGACCCTGCTGGGCACCAACCGGGACACCGGATTCGACATCAGACAGCTGGCAGCCATCAATGAAATTCTGGAAAAAGAAATCATGCCAAAATACCGGCATCTGCTGGACGACACCAAGATGGCGATCACCGATATTAACGTCCTGCTGCACCAGACCCCGGGCGGGATGCTGTCCAACCTGGTCAACCAGATGAGAGAAATGGACGCTCTTGACAAGATAGACCAGGTTTATGCCGAACTGCCAAGGGTGCGGAAGGATTTGGGGCAGATTCCTCTGGTCACGCCCACCAGCCAGATTGTAGGGATCCAGACCGTCAATAATGTGTTGTTTGATGATGAAAATGAGCGTTATAAGATGATTACCGCCCAGGTCAAAGACCTTTGTTACGGACTTTACGGCAAAACCGCTATACCCATTAACCCTGAAGTCCAGAAGAAAGCCCTTAAGGGTTATGACCGTGGTGAGGAGCCGATTACCTGCCGGCCGGCCGAGGTGTTGGAGCCGGAATTGGAAAAAGCCAAAGAAGATACAAAAGGACTTGCCGTTGACCTGGATGATACCTTGATTTACGCGCTTTATCCGGTGACCGGCAAGAAATTTTTGAAATGGAAATACGGCAAGGAGCAGCCACCCAAAGAGGTACAGCCAAGGACACTGGAGGATGCAAAAGCCGAACAGGAATTAATTAAAAAGGCCAAGGCCGGAAAACTGGTTGAAATACCGGAAAAAGCGGCACCGGCCAAGGGTGAAAATTTCCGGACCTTTAATGTATTCGTGGATGATGAATATTTTGAGGTTGGCGTCGATCCGGGTGAGGGCGCGCCGGTTATAAACTATGTTCAGCCCATGCCGGGTGCGGCGCCGGCTGCCTATGCACCTGCAGCACCGGCGGTGCCTGCACCGGCCGCGGCAAAACCGGCAGCGGCCCCTAAAGCCGAAGAACCCAAAGCCGCTGCGGCGCCGGCTGCCGCTGTCGAAGGCACCTCCCTCCTCGCCCCCATGCCCGGCATGATCATTAGATTTGAAAAAAAGGTCGGCGATGAAATCAACGAGGGCGAAACAGCCGTCATTCTGGAGGCCATGAAAATGGAAAATGCGCTGCCGGCACCGGCCAGCGGTACCGTCAAAGCCATCAATTTCAGCAGCGGCGACTCCGTGGCCAAAGGTGCTGTGCTTTGTGTGATTGGCTAGGGCCCAAATGAAAATTCACGAATATCAGGCCAAGGAGCTGTTTAAAAATTACGGCGTCCCCATTCCCGAAGGGCGTGTGGCAAGTAGTCCCGATGAAGCTGTCGATATCGCTAAATCCCTGGGAGGATATCCGGTGGTGGTCAAGGCCCAGATTCACGCCGGTGGTCGAGGCAAAGGCGGGGGGGTGAAACTGGCCCAATCCGAGTCGGAGGTGCAAAGCGTTGCCGGTCAGATTATCGGCATGGATTTGATCACCCATCAGACCGGTCCGCAGGGGAGGCGGGTCAAGAAGGTCTTGGTGGAGCAGGGGCTGAACATTCAAAAAGAGCTTTACCTGAGTATCATTCCGGATCGAGCCATCGCTAAGATAGTGATTATGGCCAGTGAGGCCGGTGGAATGGACATTGAAGAAGTGGCGGTCAAAACTCCTGAAAAAATTATCAAAGTCCCCATCAACCCCCTGCAGGGCATTCAGGCCTATCACTGCCGGGAGGTCGCCTTCGGCCTTCATTTAACGCCGGCAGTCATAAAACCGTTTGGCGCCATGCTGAAAAATCTTTACCGCCTGTTTGTTGACAACGACTGCTCGCTGGTTGAGATTAATCCACTGGTAATTACAACGGAAGAAACCGTTGTGGCGCTGGATGCCAAGATCAATTTTGACGACAATGCCCTGTTTCGTCACAAGGACATCGCTGAATACCGAGACTTGGGCGAAGAAGACCCACTGGAGGTAGAAGCATCTAAATATAACCTCAACTACATCAATTTGGATGGAAATGTGGGCAACATGGTCAACGGCGCCGGCCTGGCGATGGCCACCATGGACCTGATCAAACAGGCCGGGGCGGAACCTGCCAATTTTCTGGACGTGGGAGGCGGCGCCAGCGCAGAAATGGTCGAAAACGGATTCAAGATCATCCTGAGCGACCCGAACGTGAAAGGCATTTTGATCAATATCTTTGGTGGTATTTTACGATGCGATGTGCTGGCGGAAGGCGTTGTGAGGGCGGCCAAAAAAACCAATATCAACGTTCCGGTGGTGGTTCGTATGGAAGGAACCAATATCGAAGAAGGCCGTCGGATACTATCCGAATCGGGTCTTAAACTGATCACAGCCACTGATTTAAAGGACGCAGCGAAAAAAGTTACAGATATTTTACAAGCGTAGCTTGTAAAATATTGAGGCTGAAAAATGAGCATCTTTGTTAACAAAAACTCACGCGTAGTGGTTCAGGGAATTACCGGCAGAGAAGGGCAGTTTCATACCCGCCAGTGTGTTGAATACGGCACTAAGGTGGTGGCAGGGGTTACACCGGGGAAAGCCGGTCAGAAAATGGATGAAGTTCCGGTGTTTAATACCGTTAAAGCGGCGGTGGACGACACCGGTGCAAACTGCAGCCTGATTTTTGTGCCGCCGGCTTTTGCTGCCGATGCCATTATGGAGGCCGCCGATGCCGGTATCGGTGTCGTTGTAGCGATCACCGAGGGAATTCCGGTGTTGGACATGATGAATGTCATCAATTATCTGGAAGGAAAACCAACCCGTCTGATCGGCCCCAATTGTCCCGGTATCATCACCCCCGGAGAGGCCAAAATCGGCATTATGCCGGGACCCATTCACAAAGCTGGCGGTCCGGTGGGCGTGATTTCGCGTTCCGGAACTTTGACCTATGAGGTTGTCAATCAATTAACCCTGCAGGGCATCGGGCAGAGCACCTGCATCGGCATCGGCGGTGATCCGATCATCGGCTCTAACTTCATCGACTGCCTTGGGGCCTTTGAAAAGGACCCTGAAACTAAGGGGATTGTGATGGTCGGTGAAATCGGCGGGACGGCAGAGGAAGAGGCTTCCGCATATGTGGCTGAAAAAATGACCAAACCGGTGGTTGGTTTTATTTCCGGGCTGACCGCACCGCCGGGGCGGCGGATGGGGCATGCCGGTGCTATTATCAGCGGCGGCAGCGGCACCGCCAAAGCGAAAATTGAAGCGATGGAAACTGCCGGGATCCATGTTTGTAAAAATCTTGGGCAATTAGGAGAGCTTTGTGCCGATGTGTTTGTAAACTGATCGGTTCCAGGTTCAGAGTTCAAGGTTCAAAGGTTACAAACGAAGGACACTGCGTTCACGACTGATCATGAGCCGTCACACCCGACATTCTCCTTTGAGAAAAACGTATATATAAGCACGATTTAGACAGAATCCCTCTACTTATGAAATGGTTGGCGGTTTTTCAACTCGGAACGTTGAACCCTGAACCACTCGACCGCTGATTTGTATTCCTTTGTTTAGATCCGTTTACGATATAATGTATCTTACACAATTGGGCCAAACTATATGCACGAAATGGGTATAGCGCTGCAGATCATTGAGATTGCCGCCGAATCCATACCGGCGGATGCCGGCGATGTCCGGGTTGAAAAGATTAATTTAAAAATCGGCAAACTGGCCGCCGTTGTTCCGGACAGCCTGCAGTTTTGTTTTGATGTTGCCATCAAGGACACGCCGCTCGACGGCGCTAAACTTGTTATCCAAGAATTGCCCGTGATGGCCCGATGCAGGGATTGCGACCTCCAATGGACTCTCAGCGGTCCGGCATTTACCTGTGAAAATTGCAATGGCGGCTCTCTTGAGATTCTTTCCGGCCGGGAGCTGGATATCGAATCTATCGAAATAGCTCCAAAGGACGATCATGATACTTGATAAGTTTTTTAAAACCCTAAAATATAACCATCACGACGGATCTCGCCATTCCCATCCCCATCTTCATCCCGAAAACGGCGGCGGTGAAATTACAACCAAAAAGAGCGGCACCCGGGAAATCAAAGTGGTTCGCAGGGTCCTTGACATCAACGACAAAATGGCGGACCAGAACCGCAGCATTTTTGCTGCGAAGGGGATTTTTGTCCTCAACGTGATGAGCTCGCCGGGCTCCGGCAAGACCACCACGCTTGAGAAGACGCTGACCCAGATCGCATCGGAGATCAAAAGTGCCGTGATCGTCGGTGACATTTGCACCACCAATGATGCCGACCGGCTTGCCGTTACCGGCGTTCCGGTGGTGCAAGTCAATACCGATGAATTCGGGGGTGATTGTCACCTGGCCGCCCATGTGATCGAAAAGGCCATGGGGGGTCTATATTTGGATGGCATCGATTTGCTGATTGTCGAGAATGTAGGCAACCTGGTCTGTCCGGCTGAATTCGATATTGGCGAAGATGCCCGTGCGGTGGTTTTAAGTGTCACGGAAGGTGAAGACAAACCGGTGAAATATCCCCTGATGTTTAGGGAATGTGAGGTGGCCCTGTTGAACAAAATCGATTTGCTGCCTTACCTTGATTACGACAAACAGAAGGCTATCGATTATATCCACCAAATTCACCCGGGCATGCCGATTTTTGAATTGTCTGCCAAAACCGAGGAAGGCTTCCAGCCATGGATCGATTGGCTGAAGGCAAAGGTCAAGGATAAAGCAGAGGGCAAAGAGCATAGAGCATAGAGCAAAGAGCAAAGAGCATAGAGCATAGGCAGCATAGAGCATAAGAGCAAGAGAGCATAGAAGCATAGAGCAAAGGAAGAAGTTGAGGAAGCTGATAGCCATATAAGCTCAAAGCGGAACGGTGATCTTACCAAACTGTCGAAACTTTGTATTTCCTGATTTCTTTATCCCTTGTTATCAACACCATATTTATAAAACTCCTCCAAAATATCGTCGGGCAGTGGCGCATCAAAGTCATCGGCAATAATAATTTTGCCTTTTGCCGATCCAGGTTTGCGGTTCCGTATCGGTTTTTTAAAGGGCACAAGTTTGGCGACCGGCTTTCCTGATTTGGCTATAATAATTTCTTCTCCGGCTATTGCCTGATTGATTAATTTAGAGAATTTCGATTTTGCTTCATATATGTTTACTTGAACAGACATAATGAATTCCTCCCAGATTATGATTATAAATATAGACCAGGTCTTTGACTAGATCAAGTTTAAAATTGGATTGAAGGTTGATTTGAGGAGAAGACCGAGGACAGAAGGATATGAATGTGGAATTCAGAATGCGGATTGAGGGATCGAAATCAGAATACTAGAAGATGAGAAAAAGCTGGGAAGAGGCGATGGACGAAGGAAGATGGACGAAAAAAATTCGATAGGAAATATCGCAAGATCCGAACGTTTACCGTAGGTCCCTTTTGTCGTCCCTCCTCTTAGCGAAGCGGTCTTCCTTCTTCCATCGGTCTTTTCTCAACGATCAAAATTCTATAAATGAATCAAATAGTTAACCGCCTTGTCTCAAACCGCCGCAGACTTCATCGCTTCTTTCCAAAACGGTGACATACCCCGCAACCGTTCGATGATGGGCGGCATTTTGTCGATAACAATATCAATTTCTTCTTCGGTGGTATAGCGGCTGAGGCTATACCGGATGGAACCGTGGGCGGCTGTAAACGGAACGCCCATGGCGCGCAGCACATGGGAGGGCTCCAGGGAACCGGATGTGCAGGCTGAGCCCGATGACGCGCAGATCCCATATTCGTTCATCATCAAAAGAATGGCCTCGCCTTCTACATACTCAAAGGCGATGCTGGAGGTGTTCAGCAGGCGATGTTGGGTATCGCCGTTGACCATCGAATGGGGTATGTTTGCCAACAAGGTGGTTTCGAGCTTGTCCCGCAGCTGTCCAATACGATCATATGCGTTTTCGTCCAGATGCTTCTTCGCCAGCTCGGCTGCTTTACCCAAACCGATAATGGAGGCCACATTTTCGGTACCCCCTCGACGGCCTTTTTCCTGATGCCCGCCGATCATAAAGGGCGTAAACTTCGTGCCCTTGCGGATATACAGTACACCAATTCCTTTGGGTGCATGGAGTTTATGACCGGACAGCGACAGTAAATCCACACCGGTTTCCTTGATGTCGATGGGGATTTTCCCCACGGCCTGAACGGCATCGGTGTGAAATACAATCCCGCGGTCCTTGACTTTCTGCGAAATTTCTTCGATGGGAAATATGACGCCGGTTTCGTTGTTGGCCCACATCAGGCTGACGACGGCGGTGTCATCACTTAGATTATTATAGAGGTAATCCAGGTCCAGGATCCCCTGGCCGTCAACCGGTACAAACGTCACACGATAGCCTTTTTTTGACAGGGTCTCATAAAGGTTTTTGATGGCCGGGTGCTCGACCCTGGAAGTGAGGATATGTTTTTTGTTGGGATTGGATTCAATGGCGGCCCGGATGGCCGTGCTGTCACTTTCCGTGCCGCAACTGTTAAAAACGATTTCATCCGCTGTGGCCCCGATCAAATTGGCGACGTTTTCACGCGCCTCTTTGATATATGCTGCCACATTACCGCCAAACGAATGCATGCTCGACGGATTGCCATAGTTTTCCGATAAGTAGGGCAACATGGCGTCCACCACTTCCGGGTCGACTTTGGTGGTGGCATTGTTATCCAGGTAGATGACATTCATTACTGCACCTCCTCAACCTCGAGCTCCGGGGTTACCAGCTCTCGCAACCTGCTTTCCACATAATGTTTGAGCGTGATTGGGGACTTAACACAGGATGCACAGTTGCCGCCAAATCTTACCAAGACCCGGTTGCCGTCTACGTCGACCAGTTCCAGCCTGCCGGCGTCTTTTTTAAGATTGGGATTGATCTCCCGTTCAATGCTTTCTTCGATTAACTTCATTTTCTGCAAATTGGTCAAAACCGGAACCTTTGGTTTGACCGGGCGCTCTGCTCCCAGAATAGTGTCGATAATTTCCTGAATGCGATCATGGCAATTCCCACACCCCCCACCGGCTTTAACGTAGTCGGTGACGCCTTCAATGGTGGAAAGATGGTTTTCTTTTACAACCCGTTCAATCTCAAGATCGGTCACGCCAAAGCATTCGCAAACGATTTCACCTTCGATTTCCTTCTCTGGTTCACCGAGATGACAGGTAATGGCCTTTTCAAGGGCATCGCGTCCCATGACCGAGCAGTGCATCTTTTCTTTGGGCAGGCCTCCGAGATAATCGGCAATATCTTCATTGGTAATTTTTTTGGCTTCTTCCAGGGTGAGACCTTTTACCATTTCGGTCAATGCGGAGGATGATGCGATGGCACTGGCGCAGCCAAAAGTTTGAAATGTAGCCTCCTTTATTTTGCCTTCATCATCCAGCTTAAAATAAAATGTCAGGGCATCACCACACGATAGAGATCCCACTTCGCCCACGCCATCGGCATCGTCGATGACACCCACGTTACGCGGATTGAGAAAATGATCTTTCACTTTGTCTGTATATTCCCACATATCATCCTCCTGTATGGATTAAATTTCATAACCAATTTTGACAATCTCGTAAAAAGTCAGAACACTCAAATCAATTAGATGATTCGATTTATGTCTGATGTTTTTCTGACTCCTTGCGAAACCATCAAACTATATTTTTCTTTTTAACACCTCTGAGCAGAGCACCTTCTATAAGGTAATCATACATATTCAAAAGGAAACTCGACTTTAACAATAATGATAAATGTTAAGCTGTCAAGGCATGCCCTAAATCGGCATGGACAACTTCTATTTGTTTGTTATATTGTAGGAGACGCAGAGAGATTTGATTTCGGAATTCGGAATGAAAGGCTGAAAGCGCAATAGGGAGCCTTTGGCCGTTAGGGGTTGGAGGCAGAAAAGGGAAAACTTCCTTTTTCCCTCAATCAACCAATCAACGAATCAACGAATTAACCAATCAACCACAACCGATTCAACCATGATCACGGTCTTAACGCTCTTAACGATCAAAACTATCTAAACGAAAATAACGCTCTCAACGCTCGGAACCATCCAACCCATAATAACACAAGGAGGTTAATCATGAGCTCCGCAAAAGTCAGAAAGGCGGTATTTGCGGGAAGTTGGTATCCCTCCCGTGCTTCCGAATGTGAAAGGGAAATCACCGGTTTTCTCACGGAGGGCAAAAACCTCTATCCGCCGGATCGAAATCTGGTCGGCGGTATCGTTCCCCATGCCGGGTGGTATTTTTCAGGCAGCATTGCCTGCAATGTGATCAACTGCCTGAAAGGGCAGGACACCACCGATGTTGTCGTGGTATTCGGTATGCATCTTCACGCCGGTTCTCCCTGCTATATCATGACTGAAGGTGCCTGGGAAACGCCCTTCGGCGCGATTGCGGTAGAAGAAACCCTGGCTTCCGAACTTGCTGGTAAATTTCCTTTTACCATTGAAACCCCAACCCGTTTTACCCAGGACAACACGATTGAACTTCAACTTCCCTTTATCAAATACTTTTTCAAAGATGCCAAAATCGTGGCTATGGGTGTACCGCCACATAATGATAGTCTGGAAATCGGCCGTGCGGTTGTTGAGATTTCAAACCGTTTGGGGCTGAAGATGAAGGTCATCGGATCCACCGACCTGACCCATTACGGCACCAACTATGGTTTTACTGGCAAAGGCACCGGAAAGAAAGCCGTGGACTGGGTGCGCAACGAAAACGACCGCCGCTTTATCGATGCCATGCTGGCGTTGGAGCCTGAAAAGGTCATCGCCGAGGCCCAGGCCCGCCAGAATGCCTGCTGTGCCGGGGCCGCCGCCACCGCCATAGAAACCGCCAAACACCTGGGTGCCGATCAGGCCGATGAGCTTGCCTATGCCACCAGCTATGACAAATCACCGGGGGACAGCTTTGTGGGGTATGCGGGGATTGTGCTGTAGCAAGAGATGGATGACGGAGGCCAGATAGCAGTGGACCGAGAGAATTACAGCTTTTGATTAAAGCGGGTAACTCTTTCGAATAATTAGATTTTCAATGTAGGGGTTGACCCTTACAAACGCTGTATGCGGGAGAGATAAATGAAAGATAAATTTTAGCTTGATGACGGCCGTGGCAGCAGCTATTGAAGCCGGTGGTGCAATACTGGAGGTCTATCGATCATCTGATTTCAAAATAGAAGAAAAGGCAGACAAATCCCCGCTGACTTTGGCTGACAGGCGCTCCCATGAAATAATAGTCCAGCGTCTGGGAGATTCGGGTATCCCGATTCTCAGCGAGGAAGGAAAGGACATTCCTTATACGGAAAGAAAAAGATGGGAGACTTATTGGCTGATCGATCCCCTGGACGGAACCAAGGAATTTATCAAAAAAAACGGCGAATTTACGGTTAATATTGCCACTGATTCGTAATCGAAAGCCGGCGGGGGGGTTATCTATGTACCTGACAAAGACATCCTCTATTTTGCTTTAAAGGATCAAGGATCATATAAAATCGATTCCTGGGACATTATAAAATCGCTGGAAGCGGATTTGGATGAACCCCTTAAAAGTCAAACTGCTGGATCGGACACCAAGAACATAGCGGAAGCATTCGACAGCCTAATTGCTCGGTCAATCAAACTACCTGTCACGGGTATGGCAACCCGCCCGTTCACCATCATCGGTAGCCGTTCCCACGGCTCACCCGAGTTGGAAACGTTTGTAGAAGAAAAACGACAGGAACACGGCGAGGTTGAATTTATCTCTGCCGGGAGTTCTCTGAAACTGTGCCTGGTTGCCGAGGGCAAAGCCGATATCTACCCGCGAACAGGACCGACCATGGAATGGGATACGGCGGCAGGTCAGGCCATCGCCGAAAATGCCGGCTGTAAAGTTTTGCAGTATGACACCGATGAGCCATTGATGTACAATAAAGAAAACCTGCTGAATCCGTGGTTTGTGGTTAAACGATAAGATAGATGGTGATCGCTATTTGAGGCCTAGTGCTCCTATTCATAATTACGGTAACATTATGCCGTAATATTTTCCCCACAAGGGCACTGAGTGTTGAATGGATTCGATTTTTAATTTCTTTTTTTTGGACAGGATTTACCGGATCAATGATGCGAAACCACCAATATAAAGAATATGAGGCTTGATTTGCTGAAGACTCCGGGTAGAATAAAGTTGACATTAACAGTGTTGTAAATTATTATTCGATATAAAACACACTAGGAGAACACAATGGAATCGGTCCGTATCAATGTCAGCATTCCTAAGAATGTTTTCAGAGAATTATCTCAAGAGGTAGAATCCAGAAAAAGGAGCCGTTTTATTACAGAGGCTATTATGCGGTTGGTTAAAGAGAAAAGAGATCAAAGACTTGCTGCCGAATACCAGGAAGCGGCAAAAGAAATTCATACGATTAACAAGGAGCTTGAAGGAGCCATTAATGATGGCCTCGATTAAAAGGCAGGATGTCTTCCTTGTCAATTTTGATCCAACCGTCGGCGCTGAAGCTAAAAAAAACCGACCTGCACTTGTTGTTTCTAATAACATAAACAACGCTCATTCGCCCATCGTCTCTATTTCTCCAATTACTTCAAATGTGACGCGTGTTTATTCTTTCGAAGTGGAGGTCTCAGCCGGCATCGGAGGTTTGAGGACCCGTTCAAAAGTTATGGTGAATCAGACAAGAGCAGTCGACAAAGTCCGGCTCATTAAGCGCCTCGGATACCTCCCGGATGAAATCATGGAAGCGATTAATTATGCTTTAAAACTGCATTATGATTTGGAATAGGCTAACATACAGACTGCTTTTCCATAGTGATGCAGGATTATCTCATCCTTGGTTATCAAACTACTCCCGTCTGTTGCAGCTTGTGCGGTAATTACTCGATCAAAAGGATCGCGTGTCCATGACAACTGGGATGCTGTTCGAATAACATCAGTAAAAGATTTTTGGCATACTTGAAGGTCTATTCGTTGATGAAGGTAGTTGAATACCGACGCCGAGCCAAGTGTTGTGCGCCGAATTTCATGCAAGTAATCCAGTTCTAATAAGACCATGGGCGAGATTAAAATTTCAGGTTCGTATTCAATTGAATGGCGGGCTCGTTCACTTATCCCTTCTCCTTTGCGCAGATAAAGCCAAAGAACAACATGTGTGTCAAGATAAATCATAACTGCGGTTTCCACTCTGTCGACCAGTCTATGTGAATAAGATCATCGGGATTTCCGACAATATATTCAGGATGTTGTTCTAAGCTATCCAGATCTCGACGCTTTTCGGCTGGACTAATGAGAAGACGCTTACCTTTTCTTTCAATTTCCACCGGAACACCTGTCTTGATCACTTTGTCCAATAACTGAAAAATATCGTTTTGAATATTTAAGTCGGAGACTTGTTGAGGCATATTGTGACTCCTTGTTGCTATATTTCAGCATTTTATAGTTACTGATTCAAAATTTCAAAATTTAGCAACGTCAATACTATTTTTTTTGTTAAGGGAGCATGATTTTTAGATGCAACTAAAATTGATGGTTTCGTAAAAAGTCGGGGTTTCGATTTTCGTTCATTGTAACATATTGAATTTACAAGCCCTGAAATTTTATTTTTGTGCCTTTTTGCGGCTATATCAAAATTGACTTTTAGATTTATTCATTCTAAACTTCATATGGTTTTAAGCTTACATCTCTGCGCTCCCTCTGTGTTCTTGTATGAATTTTAAGTTCATTTTTAACTCTGTGGTGGATCAAAAAGAAAATGGAAAAAACATCAAAAATCTATGTTGCCGGGCACCGGGGGCTGGTGGGCTCCGCTATTGTACGTAAACTGAAGTCGGAAGGCTACACCCATATCATTACGCGGACCCACCGGGAGCTTGATTTGATCCGGCAGGATGAGGTTGAGGCTTTTTTCGAGAAAGAAAAGCCGGATTATGTGTTTCTGGCAGCCGCTAAAGTTGGCGGTATCTGGGGCAACAATATATATCCGGCGCAGTTTATTTACGAAAACATCGCCATTCAGACCAACATCATCCACGCATCCTATTTAAATGAAGCTAAAAAGCTGCTATTTCTGGGCAGTTCCTGCATTTATCCCAAACTTTGTCCCCAGCCCATCAAGGAAGAATATTTACTTTCAGATTACCTCGAATCCACCAATGAACCCTATGCCATCGCCAAAATTGCCGGTATAAAAATGTGCCAGTCATACAACCGCCAATACAACACCCGCTATATCAGTGCGATGCCCAACAACTTATACGGACCCCATGATAACTTCGATCTGGAAACGTCCCATGTGCTTCCGGCGCTGATTCGAAAATTCCACCTGGCGAAACTGGCGGCGGCAGGGGACTGGGAAGGGATTCAAAAAGATGAAGCAACCCACGGCGCCATCCCTGCTGAAATAAAAACTTCTATAGGTCTGGATCCCAATACCAATCAACCCGTCAACCCATCAACCCATCAACCATCCGTAATCCTCTGGGGTACGGGTTCCCCCCGGCGAGAGTTTTTGCATGTGGATGATCTGGCCGATGCCTGTCTATTTTTGATGAATCACTATGAAGAATCGGAACCTGTCAATATCGGTTGGGGCAAGGATCAAACCATTGGTGAGCTGGCAGAAATGGTCTCCGGAATCGTGGGGTATAAAGGATCCACAAAATGGGATTCCGGCAAACCGGACGGAACCCCTCAGAAACTGCTGGATGTTTCAAAATTAACCGCAAAGGGCTGGCGAGCGAAGATTGATCTCGAGGAAGGGATCCGGGGTGTATATCGGTGGTATTTGGGTGAGGCGGTTTAGATCGTTTGTGTTCAAGTTGATTGGTTTATTTGTTGAGATAGTTGATTGATGGAAAAGAGGAAGTTATCCCCTTCTGTCTCGGAAGAGGGACGACAAAAAGAGCCATCTTCGACTAACTTTCCAGATTCTCCCCTTTGCCCGATACCCGTCTGCTCCACGCGCTATGCTCTCTTCCAATTTACATCCAGCTGCAATCCGTCTAACCTTCCCATCTTTTCAACTTCTATCGTGGCACCTCGGAGCCAAAAGCTCTTTTATTGTCAGCGTACGTCTGCGTGGGTCTGCGGCTAATTTTTCTCAGCCTTGAGCTTTTTTTTGCGCCTTCAGGATCTTGGCCCAGGTGTCGCGCAGGGTTACGGTTCGATTAAATACCAAAGTCTCCGGCGATGCGTCTTTCGCATCCACACAAAAATAACCCAGCCGCTCAAACTGGTACAAACTGGACGGCTTTGCTGCGGCCAGCGAGGGTTCAAGCTTGCAGTCGTTTAAGATCTCAACGGACGCCGGATTTAAATACGCCGTGAAATCTTTGCCTGCTTCGACCTCATTGGGATTTTCTTTCGTGAACAGATGGTCATAGAGACGAACCTGGGCGGCTATCGCATGTTTGGCCGAGACCCAGTGCAAGGTGCCCTTTACCTTGCGGCCGTCGGGCGCGTCTCCCCCGCGGGTGGCCGGATCATAGGTGCAGTGAATTTCAATGATTTCGCCGCTGGCGGGATCTTTGACGACATCCACGCAGGTGATGAAATAGGCGTATCGCAGGCGTACCTCCCGGCCGGGAGCCAGGCGGAAAAATTTCTTGGGCGGGTCCTCCATAAAATCGTCGCGCTCGATATACAATTCCCGCGAGAATGGGACGTTGCGGGTTCCCATGGCCGAATCTTCCGGGTTGTTGACGGCTTCCAGCTCGTCTGTCTCATTTTCCGGGAAATTATCGATGACTACCTTCAAGGGACGTAGCACGCCCATTACCCGGGGAGCGAGTTTGTTCAAATCTTCGCGGACGCAGTACTCCAGCAGGGCCATGTCGACCATGCTGTCGGCTTTGGCCACGCCGATACGGTCACAGAAATTCCGAATGGCTGTGGGGGTATATCCCCGCCGACGCAGGCCGGAGATGGTCGGCATGCGCGGATCATCCCAGCCGGAAACGTGACCGTCTTCGACCAATTTTATAAGCTTTCGCTTGCTTAAAACGGTAAAGCTTAAATTCAAACGGGCAAACTCAATTTGCTGGGGGTGGCAATTAACCTCCAGATGGTCCAACACCCAGTCATAAAGCTCGCGGTTGGATTCGAATTCCAGGGTGCAGTTCGAGTGCGTGATCCCTTCGATGGAGTCGGACAGGCAGTGGGTAAAATCGTACATCGGATAGATGCACCAGGTGTCTCCGGTACGATAATGGGAAACATGTCTGATTCGATATAAAGTGGGATCGCGCATGATTATATTGGGGGAAGCCATATCGATTTTGGCCCGTAGAACATGCTGCCCATCTTTGAATTCGCCGGCCCGCATCCGTTTGAAAAGATCCAGATTTTCTTCAATTGAGCGCTCTCGGTAGGGGCTGTTTTTACCGGGTCGGGTTAAGGTCCCGCGGTACTCCCGGATCTCTTCTGCGCTCAGACTGTCAACATATGCATTGCCGGCTTTGATCAGCTCAACGGCATATTCAAAAAGCCGCTCAAAGTAATTTGAGGCGTAATACTCACGATCCTGCCAGTCAAATCCCAACCAGCGGACGTCTTCTTTGATCGAAGCGACATACTCAATGGATTCCTTGCTCGGATCGGTATCGTCGTAGCGCAGGTTGCAGAGCCCATTGTATTCGGCGGCCAGTCCGAAATTCAGGCAGATCGACTTGGCATGTCCGATGTGCAGGTAACCATTGGGTTCCGGCGGAAAGCGGGTGGTCACTTTGCCATCGTTTTTACCGGCTTTTAAGTCTTCCTCAATGATATGTTTGATAAAGTTTGTAGACCTTGCCGCTTCGCCGGAATTCTTATTTTTGGGATCGGGATTTGGTGATTTCATGTTCAATCTGTTATCACTCCGAAGGCCTCAGCAATATCATCCGGCAGTTCATCAAAATTATCCGCTATTTTTATTTTACCCTTCAAGGCACCGGGTTGACGGGGTTCCTCACGGCGTTCGAAGCGGATCAGCTTGGCGACAGGTTTGCCGGATTTACCGATAATGATTTCCTCACCAGCGAGCACTTTTTCAATGAGTGCTGAAAAATGAGCCTTTGCTTCTGTAATGTTGGTAATATACATGGGGGCAGTTTCCTTGTAAAGTCTGACCAGACCAGACCTGTTTGTCAAGGAATATTTCCCAA
>CAVRQG010000033.1:0-47442 GCA_963723215.1 uncultured delta proteobacterium | reverse complement strand
ATTCACCTCCCTGGCACACTTCACAGAAAGGTCATCGAATCTTTTGCCACATCCCGATTGAGGAATTGGCCAAAATTGAGCCGGTGATCCATTCAGCCACCACTTAATAATTTTTAACCACAATCACCGGACAGGGAGCGTTCAGGATGACGTACTGAGCGGTGGAACCGAACACCAGCTTTTCAACTTTTGACCTTTTTTTGACTCCGATAAAAATTTGATCGATGTTATTGTCTTGAATAAATTGAACCAAATTTTCCCCCGCAGACAGGTGACTGACGACAACATCGGTTTCACAGTGAATACCATCTGATTTGAAGGGTCTTTTTAAGCTTTCAAGGTTGTCTTCGGCTTTTTCGATATCGTCTTTTTGCAGCGTGGGACGTTGCTCCAATGAGGTCAGAAGATAAATTTCGGCGTTAAAAGCATTCGCATGATGTCGGGCAAGCTTCAGAGCTTTTTCAGCCGCACCCGATCCGTCGTAACCAACAAGCATTTTCATCTTGATCTCCTAACCCGAATATATTTATAACCGGATTTACACCAATGTTTTGTTAAGTGAGGTTAGTAACCTAAAGCAAATATGTCAAGACAAAGTCAGGAGGAATTATGATTCAGACAGGTTCAATTGAGAAAAGATCGGTTTCATTTCGGGTGCTCACCGACGACCAGATCATAGAAATCAGGCGTACGGCTTTTGAAGTCATGTCCAAGGTGGGTTTCAAGGTTCATCACGCAGGTGCCCGCAAAATGCTGAAGCAGGCGGGTGCTTTGGTCAATGACGAGATTGTCAAAGTGCCGGAACACATCGTAACCGAATGTCTCCGTACTGCACCCAAAGGTTGGACAATCTATGATCGGCAAGGCAAACGGGCCATGGAAGTAGAAGGTCGCAAGAGCTACTACGGCACCTCCACCGCCAGTCCGAATACCCAGGATGCTTTGAGCGGCGAAATTCATCCCACCCGCGTCGCCGATATTGCCATTGGGGCCAAGGTTGCAGACGCCCTGGCGAACATCGACTGGGTCATGCCCATGGGGTCCGTGCAGGATGTACCACCCACGGCCGCCGACTTGTATGAGTTCGAGGCCGTTGTGACCAATACCACAAAACCAATTGTTTTTATTGGATACACTCCCCGAGGAGTGGAGCTTGTTTATGAAATGGCCACCGAAGTCGCCGGCGGCATCGATAATCTTCAACAACGGCCGTTTCTCATTTTTTATCCCGAACCGATATCACCGCTGGTCTTTCCAGAAGATGTGATCGATCGTTTGTTTGTCTGCGCGGATCTTGCCATGCCTCAAATTCAGGGGCCTACCATGCAATTTGGTGCTACGGCCCCGATGACCCTGGCCGGAGCCATTGCCCAGGGGACCGCCGAGGCTCTGATGTGCCTGGTCCTGGCTCAGCTGCGCAAACCCGGGTGCCCCTGTAGTCTGGGCTGCAATTTTGCCGTTTTTGATATGACCGCCGGCCTCCTGTCCATCGCCGCCCCGGAAACGAGCCTGGCCCTTGCAGCCCAGGCTGAAGTGGCCCAATCCTTCGGACTGCCCTCCTGGGGACTGGCGGGAGCGACCGACGCGAAGGTGCTGGATGCCCAGGCCGGATCGGAATCCGCGTTTTCAATCCTGGCCCAGGGTTTGAGCGGACTCAATCTCATCCACGACGTGGGGTATATGGATAACGGCATGGTATGTTCCACCGCCCAGTTAATCCTGGGCAACGAAAACATCGGTATGGCAAAACGCTTTTTCCGAGGCATCGAGGTCAACCAGGAGACCCTGGCCCGCGATCTGATCAAAGAGGTCGGCCCCGGCGGGCATTTTCTCGATCAGAACCATACATTGGATCATTTCAAAAAGGAGCTCTGGATGCCGGGCTTGATGACACGGTCCGCCGGTGAGGATTGGCGAAGTCAGGGGGCTAAAGATTTGGCCAGCCGCATCCAGGAACAACTTGAAGATATCGTCAAAAATCATGAAGCGCCTTCGCTGCCGGGCAAAACGTTGACCGCGTTGAAGACGATTCGGCAAAAAGGCGAAAAGGAACTGACAAAAGGCTAGTTCTGAAGGTTTCAGGTGTCGGTGTTCAGGTTTCAGCAACTCACCTTCCTGACACCTGAAACCTGCCACCAGTGCTTTGGGTCATTTGCGTGATACCGGTACCAGGCACCAGCCACAACAATTTGTCTGTATACCTCAGCTAAAAACCTGACTCTTGTTCACCCATAATATTGTATTTCTTGCGTATGGCCTGAGCCACTTCAGCGGGAATGTAGGATTTTTCTTCTCGCGCTAAAATTGTTTTGGCAATCTCGCGGGCCCGCGTTGCGGCATCTCGCGAGCCTTCCTGCTCCCACTCATCCCGAATCTTTCGATCCGTGATGCCGTTTCCTGCAAAATATTCTTTGCGCATGTGGGCAAAAGTGTGATCCGAAGCAATGAAGTTGCCGCCCGGCCCGACTTCATGGATTGCTTCCAGGGCCAGGTGATCGGCGTCCACTTGAATGCCTGAAAGAACCTTGCAGCACATCCCGATAATCTCATCATCGATAACATATTGTTCATAGGCCACGGTCAGCATGGACTCCAGCATGCCGGCCGCATGGTGGACGAAGTTGGAGCCGCCCATGGCCGCCAGCAATACAGTTAATGCTTTTTCCCAGCCGGCTTGCACGTCGGGAATTTTCGAATCGGCCAGACCGGCGGAGTTGTAATTGGGGACTTTGATATGATTTGCCAGCTGGTGAATGGCGGCATTCATCATACCGCATTCGACGGCACCGCCCAGATACCCGAAACTGTTGAGATTTGCCATACCGGGGATTCCGCCGTATAATATCGGCGCGCCGGGGCTGGTTAGCTGGCAAACGGCAATTCCGGCAAGCTGCTCGGCATGCAGTTGAGCCAGGGTGCCGGCCATGGTCAGCGGGGAAGTTGAGCCGGCCATGGGAGCGCTTGAGAGTGCAACCGGAATTCGATTTCTGACCGCTTCCTGCATGATCAACGTCGATTGGGTGCAAAGTTTTAAAGGGCTGATGGCAAAGGATGTGATGATAGAAATAAAAGGCTTGGCCTTTAATTTTTCCATATCGCCGGCAACCATCGCAGCGATGTCCAGGGCATTGTGAAACCCGGCCACATCATTTACACCGGACATGACATGCTTGCCTGTAGCTTTTAGACAGGCATAAAAAACATTGGCATCGTATTCGTCCTTCGGGATATCGGTCGGTATGCAGGGTCGTAGAAAAAAATGAATATTGTCCAGTGCATCCACCAATCTCGCGATTTGAGATAAATCATCCAATGTGGTGGATCGTGCCCGGCCGCTCTCAATATCGAGTATTTTAATAGCGGCCCCACCGGTTCCAAGATAAACGCGGTGGTGGGAGAGATCCAGGTCATTTTTCCCATCACGGCTGAAAAGGATGACACACTCGGGTGCCCGGGCTGCCTGGGTGATAGCCAGATCCCTGGGGAAAAAGACTCTGGCGCGCTGCCGGTCTACTTTAGCCCCCTGTGCCTCAAGCAAATCAATGGTTTCTTCCAGGCCGGATTCATATGAAATGCCGGTATTTTCCAAAATTGTCAGCGACGCCTGGTGAATGGTTTCGATATCCGCCGAGGATAGCGGTTGATACAACCCCCCAGCAAGTCCTTTTAGCTCCATGATTGACTCCTTTTTCGGGTCTTTCGGCCGATGTCGGCGATCTATTGATTAAAATAAAACGGGAGATATCCGTTTCTTGACAGAACCGGGATGATTCATATACAACACATGGAATTATATAAGGCAATAATTAATTTTTGCCACAGGGGGACTCCACTGTGTGGGCCCTAATAATAACTCGTAGATTGGGCAAAGTCCGCCCCGGCGGACTTAACCCAACCGACGAAAAGCGCAGAGGCCACGGCACGGATAACCCGAGTAGACAACATTAGCACTGAGTGAAATCATGCTGCTGGGATTACACACTTATAGTTTTTATCTTCATGGTATCGGCCAGGCCTGGGCTGATTTTAAACTGCCCTGGCCCAGGCAGATGAGCACATTTGACCTCTTTGATGAAGCGGTTTGTTTGGGTCTCGACGGACTGCATCTCGATGACGGTGTTCTTGAAACGCTGGATGTGTCCTATCTGAAAGAAGTCAACGCCGCCGCCAGGGAACACGGCCTTTATCTTGAATACAATTTTTCCATGGATATGGGCGGCATGGGCATCGGGATCCAACATGATCTCGATGAAGCCATTACAACCGCCGCAAGCCTGGGAGCGGATATCGTCAAAGTCAGTATGGATCTAATACGCCCACGCCCGGTTTCCGCCAGCCGCTTCCATCCGGAAGTTATGGCCCAAATGAAATCTTTTGGCTCACTATTGAAGACTTGGCACCGCAAGCGGGTGCTGCCGGAATCAAAATCGCGGTGGAGAACCATTGCGACAGTTTTTCCGAAGAGATCCTGTGGTTGTTGGATCGGGTGGACAATCCGGCGGTCGGCGCCTGCATCGACACCGTCAATGCCCTGATGGTCATGGAAGACCCCATGCAGGCCATTGCAAACCTGGCACCGCGGGCCTTCACGAACCATTTCAGAGACGACCGCATCGAGCTCCAAAGATACGGCTTCAAGCTCACGGGAGCAGCTGTCGGAGAAGGTGATATCGACATGAAAGGCGCCTATGAGATTTTTAAAACAAAATCCGCCATGCAGCGCATCAACATCGAGACCGAAATGGAAATCCCACTCGATGACATGCAGCAGGCCCTGCGGATGGAAAAGGAGACCATTGAGCGCAGTATCCGCTATTGTCGTGAAATTTTGGGGATAAAGAAAGACCAAAATGACTAAATACATAGATTAATAAATACACTACAACCAATACATACTCTATCCCTAGTGATTGACTTTATTGCGTTTTTAAACAATAATTCACCTTATATGAGAACAAGCTCGCATCAGAAAGAACTCAAATCAGGAAAAAGGTTAAATGATTAAAAAAATTATAAAAAAATTTAATGTGGATGATTTCTCCTCGATTAGAGAGGACTTGACCTATTGGTTAAGCAGACCACCTGAGGAACGCGTTGCGACCGTAGACTACTTGCGAAGGCAATATCATGGAAATACAGCAAGACTTCAAAGATCTGCTCGAGTTATTCAACGCGAACAAGGTTGAATATATTATTGTCGGAGGCTATGCCCTGGCTTTCCACGGAGCCCCGCGTTATACCGGTGACATTGACATTTTCGTCAAGCCAGATGATAAAAATGCTGCCCACATCATGTCGTCCCTCAAGGAGTTTGGCTTCGGCTCCGTTGGCCTGACTGCACAGGATTTTGAGAAACCGGGACAGGTCGTACAACTTGGAGTGCCCCCGGTCAGAATTGATATCATTACCTCAATAAGCGGCGTAAACTGGGATGATGCTTTTTCCCATCGTATTCCGGGAAAATACGGCGATGTTCAAGTCCACTATATCGGATACGAACAATTCATAATGAACAAGAGGGCGATAGGAAGAAAAAAGGATCTCGCCGACCTAGAAGCTTTGGGAGCGGAGTAGCCTCATCCTGCAAAATGCAGATACAACGAATGAGTAAGAAAGGAATCAATAATGACCTATGAAAATCTTCTGATAGATATTGGCACTGACTTTGTCGGGGAAATAACACTGAATCGTCCCGAACAACTCAATACCTTCAATACCCCCCTGGCCGGAGAACTCGACCAGGCGCTGTTAGAGCTGGACGCGCAGACAACCGTGAGAGTCATCCTCCTCAAAGGCGCGGGCAAAGCGTTTTGCGCCGGCATCGATGTTAACGAGCTTGAAGGCAAATCCGCCATGGAGTACAAGGCCTGGATCGAACACATGGAGAAGCCGCTGGTTACCATCAGCCGCATGAGCAAACCCGTGATTGCCCAGGTGCAAGGCGTTGCCGCGGCAAACGGCGCCGGTCTGGTGGCAGCCGCCGATCTGGCGATTGCAGCTGAAAACACAAAATTTGGTTTGACGGCCATCAACGTCGGACTCAACTGCGTCGGGCCGGTGATTCCGGTGAGCCGCTCGATCGGCCGAAAGCGTGCCCTGGAGTTACTGCTCTACGGTGATTTGATAAAAGCCCCGCGGGCATTGGAAATGGGTCTTTTGAACCGGATAGTACCAAAGGACGACCTGGCCGAGGAAGCCCGCAAGTGGGCCGCGCTATTAGCCCGCAAGAGCCCCATCGCCACCCAGATCAGCAAACGAGCTTTTTACGCGGCCGCCGATCTGGATTACTACAAGCAATTCGAATACATGAACGAGGCCTTCGCACGTCTTTGTACAACGGATGACGCCAAGGAAGGGGTCGCCGCCTTCTTCGAAAAGCGAAACCCGGAATGGAAGTTGAAGTAATATCTGTTTTGAAAAAGCAGTATCTTATCTTTTCAAAACGCAGGCTGAAAAACCGCTATTCTTCAATCCAGAGGACTCTCCGTTCCCAGTTTGTTTATACGGGCAACATGGGTATAAATCAAGGAAACAACCATTGCCAAGCCCACTCCTTGTCCGCATAGGGATACTTGCGCGCCAATGCACCAGGCAGGTAAACCCCGGCAATGTTTTGCGCACGATCACTTTCATACAGATCCCTTACTCTTTCCAGATGTTGCCGAAGATCGTTTTTTAGACTTTCGGGAAGAACCGTCTCACGATCTTTATCACCTTTGCCAGATCTGACGACCACAGAATCCCTTTCAAAATCGATATCCTTCGCCTGCCAAAGTGTGTCGGATTGTAAATCTGCTTTGGCTTCGGGTTGGGATTTGCGCCGAGTGTAATAAATGAAAAGCTGGATCGCCTCCTTTGCCTGTCTGACCTACCAATCCTTACGGCTTTTCATTAAATTAATAATATTGAGTTATTGAACGAATTTCTGTATAATTCATTCTAATTCAAAGATTTCGAATAAAATCAAGAATCTACATAATAAATAAGTTCGGAGAAAAGGAAAACAAATAATGAAAGGTGCAACAAAGACAGTTGGTTTAGAGAAAAAAAATTACTGCAAACCGGCTGCAAAATATACGTTAAGCTTGCTTAGCTGTTTGCTGGTTCTTCTTTTAGCTTTTGGAGAGGTGCGGGCACAATCTGAATGGCCTCATGTTGTTCCTTCCAAAGATGGTACCCCTATTTCTTATGAGATATATGGCGCTGGAGAACCGTCTCTTGTGTTCGTGCATGGATGGAGCTGCGATGCCCGCTACTGGCGTGAACAGTTGCCACATTTCTCTAAAAATCATCGCGTTGTCGTGCTTGACCTTGCTGGCCATGGCCACTCAGGTTCGACACGTTCACAGTATACCATGAAGTCTTTCGGAGAGGATGTTCAGGCAGTGACAGAAGCAACTAACAGTCGTAGAATCATTCTGATTGGGCATTCCATGGGCGGCTCGGTCATCGCCGAAGCTGCCCGACTCATGTCGAACCGTGTTATAGGGCTAATCGGTATTGATACTCTTGAAAACATAGAATACCCGATGACTCGCAAAGAGCTTGAAATGATGATCGCTCCTTTGGAAAAGGATTTTCGAACCGGCAGCCGGCAATTTGTAAAGGAGATGATTTCACCCAACACTGATCCGCAGCTTCGTGAATGGATTCTCTTGGATATTTCAGCAGCACCACCTGCTGTTGCCTTAAGTGCTATGAATGATATGATGTCACAGTATATCACAGGGGAAGCGGCCAAAGTATTTGAAGAAATCCGCATTCCCGTCATAACCGTGAACGGAGATCTATGGCCCGTTAACTATGAAGCAAACCGGCGTCATATGTTTTCTTTCGATGCCATTGTTCTGAAGGAAGCGGATCATTTCTTAATGTTGGATCGTCCTGATGAATTCAACCGTGCATTGGAGAATGCAATCCATATGATTATAAAAAAGGTTAAGTAAAAATGTCGTTAAGCAGTCCGTGTAATTTTATTAATGATTGTCATTTTTACTTATTTTGCAGGCCTTATTTATTACTATTTTTGGAAATTTTCACATTTGAAATGAGTTTAGCCGAACAAACCAGTTGAGCAGACGGCGAGAAAATGGCGGTTTATCGTAAAGGCCATGCAAGATTTGTATTCATATAAGCCGCTGCTCACGATCGACGCTATACCTATCGATAAAATATCATAAGGGGAATAATGTAAATGTCACCTAAACAATGGGTATTTGATCCAGACAGTGGAGGAGTTAAGATTAAAGAAAACATAAAACGCCGAACCGAAGAACGCATTATCCGATATGCAGAATCTAATTTAGCTGGACGCTATACGATGCTTAATATTCGATTTCGGAGTCAGTTCTGCTATGTTGATGCTTACACAGAGCCAGAAGTCCCTGACGATGACTGGCCTCCACCTGATTTTCCCGAAACTCGTGAACAGTATCTCGAACGATTAAGAAATACGCCATATCATCTATTTAGACTTCGATATTTCGGAGATGAAGAAAAATGGGGAATAGCCTTTTATAGTTATGCGCATGAGAAATATGAATTGTCGGTTTTTCCTTCGAGTGAATTTTTTGGCACACCTGAAATAGCACTTCAAACGGCAGCCGATTTTCATCTTTAACCACTAGCAAATAAAGCAATATTGGGTTTAACAATGGAAAGCCAGTGATGCATATGATGTTGAAATTGCAGATTATCATTAGGAGGCAATTATGAAAAATAAAAAACTTCCTTCCATTCATCCTGGTGAAATCCTTATTGAGGAATTCTTAAAACCAATGGGAATCAGTCAATATCGACTTGCCAAAGACATAAGCGTACCTCCAAGACGAATTAACGAAATTGTTCATGGAAAACGATCAATCTCAGCTGATACAGCCTTGCGTTTAGGGCGATTTTTTGGAATATCGCCTCAATTCTGGCTAAATCTCCAAACCCGTTTTGATCTTGAAGTAACCGAGGATTTGCTGGCAGAGCGCCTTGAAAAAGAGGTACAGGTACTCAGTTCAAATGCAGCTTAAAGCAACGCTTAGGTTATAACCCATCGCTTAACCTGACCGGGAAAATAATGCGGTTTTTCATAAATGCATGGGCAAACTCAAGGGTGAAGAGGCCGGCAGTTTAGCTCAAACGTTATATTCTTATAAAATGGAATACCTACTCCAATTCAGCGAGTTAGAAAAATATTTCAAAAAAGCAGATTTCACCGATGCTAAAGTATTCGAAGGTGAGACCACATTACGGGAATTTATTGCATCCATGTTGTCATACTATCCATGGTGGATCGTCCTGCTGTATCGTATCCGCAAGTTACTCGTAAACATTCTTGGCCTCGTTAAACATGAAGAACCAGAAGAATTACCAAATCTTCAACCCGATGATATTTCATTCATTCCCGGAGATAATAATACCTTTTTCACAGTTAGATGTGCCAAAGAAGGGAAATATTGGATCTCAGAAACTCCTGATGACAAACATCTACGAGCTTATTTTGGCGTCATTAAAGAACCTGTAAACAAGTCCTTTAATCGCTTCTACGTTATTACATCCGTTTTCTATAAGCATTGGACAGGGCCTGTTTATTTTAATCTGATTCGTCCATTTCATCACTTAGTAGTCACACGAATGGCCCGTTATGGATTAAAGCAATAGGTGTCGGGGATGCTCATGATAAATAAGTCGACAGAAAATATTCGGAACAACATATCTATCCAAGAGGGTGAAATGGGTAGAAAGAGGGGATGTCGTGGACGTCGAAATTGAAGGACTGGGCAAGGCGTCCGCCCGTTTCACGTAATTATTAGCCCGGCTGCTATTCACTATACAGTTAGATAATCCCCTCCACGACCAAAACGATAGCTATTTGGAACAAAAATTGGAGCATTTACAGAAAAAGAAGCAATTTGATTATTGGGTTAAGCAGTTGTCAAAATTAGATTTAGACGAAAATTACGAATTATATCAATTGTCTATTTATGCCATTGAGAAATATTAAATATTAATTCAACTTCTCATTAATTATTATGAGAGATTCGGGCAATATTTCACTGCTAACCCTCTTGGTTTTTCCGGCAACATTGTCAAATCTGACTGTTTCTCCCATTTTAGGCAGATGGAGCGCCATGCTTGCGGGTTTCATTTCTCTCCATGCATATTGCAGGCGGCGTGGGGGGTCCAGAATATGCTCAAAGCTGATGATCCAGGTACCCCATCCCCAGGGAATAAATTCTTTGCAGCCTAAGTCTTCCGCAGCGCTTATGGCATCTTCCGGGGCGACATGCACGTGGCGTTGAAACCAGGCGGAAATCGGCATGAGGCAGACATCGATCTCGCCCAGTTTCCTTCGGATATCCTGAAAGACGTCACTGTAACCGCTGTCACCGGCAAAATACACACGATATCCATTCCATTCAAACAACCAGCCTCCCCATAAGGTTCGATTGGGACCGTGAAGGGACCGTCCCGACCAATGCGTGGCCGGCACGAAATAAATACTGAGATCTTCGATGGTATCCTCGGTATACCAGTCCATCCCGGTAACTTTATGGTAACGCGAAGGAAAGTTATCTTCCAAGCCCAACGGGACATAAAAATGCGTATCAACCGGCAGTAGATTAATGGTATTCCAGTTTAAATGATCGTAGTGGTTATGGGATATCGCCACAATATTGATTTGTTCATTAACAGAATCGTCAGATTTATCGAAGAAAGGAAGGTCTCGGGTGGTTAGCGGCGGTTCCGCATAGAGCTTACCGATATCGGCGTACTTCATGAATTTGCCCGTATAGCCGTCAATGGTTTCAAGAACAGGGTCTACCAGGATTTGATATTTCCTCCCCAGCTGAATCAAGAAGGTCGCATGCCGGATCCATGTAATTTGAACGTCGTTGGCCGGGGATTGAAGCAGAGAAAGATCGGGAGTGACGGTATATTCAGATGCATCATACCCTTTTGTTCGGTCGATATCCCCCTTAGGATCACTGAGAAAGGCATACTTACGCACCCCCTTTTCATGGGGTTGGCGAAAATCGATGCTGTCATACTCGGTTTCTTCGAGATAACCATACTTCGCAGGAAATAAATTAACATAATGCCCGCGCTGTCGCTCATGATGATCTAGTTCCGGATTTTTGATGACTCTGCGGTTTACAGAGCTGCAAGCTCCGGCGGCCCAAGCCAGTGCGAAACATAAGATCGATAACTTAAGAAGGTGTCTGTGTGAGTCATTAGATAATCTCATGATAAGCCTCGAAATTTTTACAACTGGGAATATATTTTTTTTTGGCCCTCCACCTTGGGAAGATAGTTGGCCCCAGTGAATTGGAAATAAAGATTCACGGGGGAAAAATGGTGGCAAAACTAAAATCGTAATTTAAAAACCGTTTTTCCATTAGGCGTTGAAGTCACACCGATGGTCCCTTTGTGCAGACGAATTATTTGTTTGGATAAACTCAAACCAATGCCGGACCCTTGTTGCTTGGTCGTGAAAAACGGGATAAAGATTTTCTCGGCAACCTCTGCGCTAATCCCTTTCCCATTATCAATGACTTTAATTACCGGGTTGCCGACGTCGTCTGTTGCGGCCTTTAATTTAATTTTTGGACAACTTACACCGTTGACTGCTTCAAGAGCGTTTTTACAAAGATTGATCAAAACCTGTTCAATCAAAGCCGGATCTGCCGTTATCTCGAGGCTTTCCGGATCAATTTGCGTATTAAAATTTATCGAACATATTTCAACTTGGTCTTTCATCAGATATTCGACTCTTTCAAAAAGATCCCTGATTTTAACCATTTTAAATTCCGGCTTCGGAATTCGAGTGAGTTCTCTGTAGTTTTCAATAAACGTCAGCAAACCTTTACTGCGTTTTTCAATGGTATTTACGGCATGGCGGACATCATCGATCGTTTCATTTAAAGAATCCGGTACTTCACATTCATGTCCATTTTTTAACAAACCGTATGCTGTTGAGGACAATGAAGCGATCGGCGTAATGGAGTTCATGATTTCATGGGTGAGAACCCGAATCAGGTTTTGCCAGGACTTCATCTCCTCTTCTTCCAGCTCATTTTGAATGTTTTGCATCGCAACCAGCATCAGCTGTTTTTGGTGCAGAACGAATCCGGTGGCATACATAGATAACTGTAACAAATTATCTTCTTGTTGAAATTTAACCAAATCGTTTCCACCGGGAGACAGCCCAAGAAGTTTTTGAGCCAACTTGGGGCTGACACCTGTTAGATCACGTATATTTCCAAGCCGGGGGATTTTAAATAATTTCTTGGCGGCGTTATTCAGTAATTCAACCTCTCCGGTCGGGTTGAAAGCGATCAGCCCGATGCCCACGTGATCGACAATGGTTTGCAAAAAGCGCAAATGCTCTTCTTTTTCCAGCTTTGCGCGTTGAAATTCTTTGATAACTTCGGTAAATGCGGCGTGTAATTCCTCAAAGCCCGAGTTTTTTAAATTATTGTTAAACGACTGGGAAAAGTCGGAGTATTTAATGGATTGCAAAAATCGGGCTAAATCCCGATTGCTCTTGGTAACATATCGAATCAGCGCAAACATTTCATATGCAGCAATTAAACCAAGAAATAGGATTGCCGCCATAAAATCGGTTTTAAACGAGAGATAGACCAGAAGACAAATCGTGCCGCTGAGCAGCAGTACGCGTGTGATGCAGTTTAGGTAAAAACGTTTCATAAAAATAAGGCACTATTTTAAGACCTTAGCGGCCTTTATTTGACGACATGTTGTCAGGAACCTAAGGTTTCAGGTTTCAGAATTCAGGATTTAGTGACTCGCCTTTCTGAAATCCGAAACCTGAAACCTGACACCTACATCCGGCGTTGCTAAATGCCAAGCGTCATTGGTTGCCCCCGGGGGCCATTTATTCCACGTAGTCCTGGAAGAAAAGTAGTTTTCTTACAGACCGTACTTTTCCATTCTCCGGTATAGCGAAGTCCTCGTCAATCCCAGCTCTTTGGCCGCATGGGATATATTGCCTTCATGTTTCCTCAAGGCCTTGCGGATCACGGTTTTTTCAACATCATCAAGATTGTAGCTGTCAAATACAACCCCTTCAACCTCTTTATCCGTTTGCGGAAACAAAAAATCCGATGGCTGCAGCATTTGGGATTCTGCCAGGATTACCGACCGTTCCAGAGTATGAATGAGTTCGCGGATATTTCCCGGCCATTGGTATCTTTCTAATTTTTTTAATGCCGGGGCACTCACTCCGGTGATGGTCTTTTGATACTTTTTAGTAAATTTCCTCAAAAAATGCGCCACCAAAAGTGAAATATCTTCATGCCGCTCGCGAAGGGGCGGCAGAATAATTTCAACTGTGTTGATGCGATATAAAAGATCCTGTCGAAAGTCATTCTCCGCAACCATATCATAGATAGGCATATTGGTAGCACATATCAAACGGATATCAATATCACGCGCCGCATTCGATCCGAGCCGGGTGACTTTGCGCGCTTCCAGGACGCTTAAAAGTTTTGCCTGCATGGCCAGCGAAAGATTGCCGATTTCATCCAGAAATAGCGTGCCGCCTGAAGCCAGCTCAAACCTACCCGGGCGGTTCTCTCTGGCATCCGTAAATGCACCCTTCATGTGGCCGAATAATTCGCTTTCAAAAAGGGTCTCGGCGATGGCCCCCATGTCCACACTGATAAAGACTCCATCAGCCCTTGAAGACTGTCGATGCAAAGCCCTGGCGACCAATTCCTTGCCGGTACCGTTTTCGCCAAGAATCAAAATATCGGCCTCGGTAGCAGCGACCTTTTCAATGGTGGCAAACACCTTCTGAATTGCCGGGCTTACGCCGATCATATCGTGATATCTTTGATCGATGTCCTGGCTCAACTGCTTTTCACGAGAACGTAATCTATCAACCTCCAGCTTCGAATACCTCAAACTCAAGGCAGATGATATGGTCGCCAGCAATTTTTCATTTTGCCAGGGCTTCAGCACAAAATCAGTTGCCCCGGACTTAACGGCTTTAACCGCCATCTCCACATCACCAAAGGCGGTAATTAATATGACAACAGCGGATGGATCCATCTGCAGAATCTTGTCAAGCCACATGAATCCCTCAACACCGCTGGTGGCATCCATGGTGAAATTCATATCTAACAGGATAACATCGTAGTTCTCATTGTTCATCAGGGCAGGAAGGTTTTCCGGATACTGTTCGGTATGGACAATGGAAAAGTGCTGCTTTAAAAATAACCGTGCGGCTAGAAGCAGATCTTCGTTATCGTCCACAACCAGTATGTTGCCTGTTTTTTTGACCATATAGAGTTCCTTTTTAAATTGGTGTTAAAGCTATTTGAACTTCTGATAATTCGTGATGTAATTATTTTTCAAAAATATGTTTTAATTTTGGATGCTTAAGAAAGTTACCGTCTATTAAGTCTTTTCCTGTCGCGCTGTAAATGCTAAAATCGTTTCAAATTTTTTAATTTTCCTTCTTAAAAGCCTTTATTGCTTAAATTTTCATTTCTTAAGATAACTATTCGTATTTATGAATAATATAAGGATAACTGATAATACAGAAAACAACAGGGTTTAATCATCCACCAAGCCTTAAAATATTATTATCACAACTGTACGAATTCGTACACCTCTTGTATCGTAAACGGACACTTCAAAATTCTTATTGAGGCTTATCATGCAATAAAAAAAATTATACTCACTACATTATTCAAAATATTTTATCGTATTTTCAGTATGTAATAAATTTCGATAACTTCTGATCCCAACAATCGAATAGCCTGGCATGTCCCTTGCTCAAATTAAAAACTTTAACTAAAATACTTGACTCATTCAAACCTTCAGCTGAACCCTGCCCTTTGCAATGGTTTCCAACTACTTCAAAACCGTTATTCGAAATATCCTTAGACATCGTGTTCAAATAATCTGTGTTCATCTGTGAAAATCTGTGTCCCATCGAATTTTAAGGAGAAATCCAATGCTCAAAACCAAAAACCTGACAAAAGTCTTTACCACGGCAGAGGTTGAGACAACTGCCTTGAGCAATGTGAATACGGAAATACAGGACGGTGAATTTGTCGCAGTTATGGGTCCGTCAGGATGCGGTAAATCAACCTTTCTTCATATTGCCGGAATGCTGGATAATCCCACCGGCGGCGAATATTATTTCATGGGCGAGGAAGTCTCCAGGTATTCTGAGAAAAAAAGGGCCAATCTACGCAAAGGCAACATCGGTTTTGTCTTCCAGAGTTTTAATCTCATCGATGAACTGACCGTTTATGAAAACATTGAATTGCCGTTATTGTATCTCGGGGTTTCTGCGTCTGATCGCAAAAAAAGGGTCAATGACACGATGGAGCAGCTGGAGCTGATGCCACGAAAAAATCATTTTCCGCAACAAATTTCCGGAGGACAGCAGCAGCGTGCGGCTGTGGCACGCGCCGTGATTGCCAATCCAAAAGTGATTCTGGCAGATGAGCCTACGGGGAACCTGGACTCCACCCATGGCGATGATGTCATGAAAATATTGGTGGATTTGAATGAAAACGGTACCACCATTGTCATGGTCACCCACTCCCCGGCATATGCCGATTACGCCAACCGGGTGATCCATCTGTTCGACGGACACATTGTCACGGAAAACCTGAAGGAAAAGTATGACCGCCATATGCAGCCACTGGCGGAATTATAAGCGGGTTGCGGGTTGCATACGGGATACGGGTTGTGGGTAATGTGATGCGAGAAATGTTTGACCACAGATACCTGGAGGACGCAGAAAAAATGATAATTTTTACTCTTAGAAAATCCGGATAACAAAAAAACTCTGCGAGCTTTGCTGCTTGAGCGACCTGTCAGGTCGTCTTGTCCCGTTGTAGCTCGAAGAGCATAGCCTGAAGCGGGCGGTGAAAAAAAAATAGTTGTCAAAATGATAGCGAACTACTTTAAAATAGCCATTCGAAACATCCTTCGCTACAAGGTCTACTCTCTTATCAACATCTTTGGGCTGGCTATCGGGCTAGCTATTTTCAGTTTGACGGCAGACTTATTTAGATTCCAATTGAGCTTCAATAACTTCCATAAGGATGCCGATCGAATCTACAGTATTGTCCAGGTACTTCCTTCAGGAACCACGGGTGTTCGCCATACTACAAAGACCCATGCTCCGCTGCGGAACCTTCTGCTGGAAGAATTCTCCGAAATTGAAGACGCCACCCGCTGGATTCCGGCCGATAGAGTCGTCGTGCGGCAGGGAACGAATAAATTTTACCTGGAGGAAGGAACTTTTTGGTTTGTTGATCCCAATTTTTTAACATTTTTCTCATTTGAAATACTTGCCGGCGATGCTGAAACCGCCTTGTTAGAGCCTAATTCAGTTGTTCTAACCGAATCCGTAGCCCGGAAGTTATTCGGTGAAGTCAACGTCCTGGGACGTATGTTAGCAACAGAAAAGGGACTTGATTTAATGGTAAAAGGGGTGACCCGGGATGTTCCCTTTAATTCAAGTGTGAAGTACGATGTGCTGGTGTCCTTAACTACTTATAACGTTGAAACCAACTGGAATGTCAAAGGGGCCACCTTTATCCGACTTGCCAAAACAGCCCGGCCAAACGAGGTGGAACAAAAATTTCCGGCCTTTATTAAAAAATACTTATCTGACTCACCGTTTTTGCCCCAAAAGATATATTTGCTGGCATTAAAAGACTTGAATCTGAAATCGTTTGGCATCCGAACTTATTGGTCCAAGGAAATTCCGGAAATTGTCTATTTAACCTTTGTAATTGGGGTTATAATGTTACTGGCCGTCTGCTTCAACTACATGAACCTGGCGACAGCAGGATACTTCATGCGGGCAAAAGAAGTGGGGGTGCGAAAAGTGATCGGCGCCTCCCGCAAGCAGTTGATGTGGCAATTTTTAGGAGAATCCGTTCTTTTCTCCCTCCTCGCTTTTCCAGCTGGCAATCGTACTCAAAGAAATTATGCTACCCGTGTTTGTTTACCTGGTAGCATCCGGCCTATCCCCTGCAGGTCCGGAAATATGGAGCAGCCCTCTAATGCTATTGGCGCTCTTGGGTGTGACGATTCTGGTGGGCCTCATTGCCGGCAGCTACCCGTCATTGTTACTGTCTCGATTGGAACCGGTAAAAATCTTAAGAGAAAATCTCCCGACCGGCAAAAAAGGCGTTCTTTTACGGCAGACACTTATTGTGCTTCAGCTGATCGTCACCATATTTTCCGTTCTGGTCACTATGGTGTCATTTAGACAGTATTACTATCTCCTAAATTTCGATGTCGGTTATGAAAGGGATCATGTGCTGGCTGTGCCGCTTGGCACGAATTACACGCGCAGCAGGCTCAGTACCCTAAAAGAGGAATTAGGTCGACATCCGGACATTGTCGCAGTTTCCAGCGCAATGTGGATTCCTGCTTCGTGGGGAACTGAGCGTCGGGTGGTACCCGAAGGCTTTGATGAAAAAGAAGCCTGGACGATGAACGCCTACGGGATTGACTATGGGCTTATCGAACTTCTGGGAATGGAGATTGTGCAGGGCAGAAGCTTTTCACGCAAATATGCCGATAAAGGCAAATATATCATTAACCAAATTGCAGCCGACAGACTCAAGCTGGGATAATCCCATCGGGAAAAAACTTACCATCAGAGGCAAAACCGGCGTCGTGATTGGCATAGTGAGGGATTTTCATTTTAAAAGTCTTCTTGAGGAAAATTATCCAACGGTTCTGTTTTTGGAATCCAACTATCTCAACTACCTTTACATCAAGCTAACCGATGGGCCTATGGCCCGGCTACTTAATTTCCTCGAAAATCGATGGCGCATGTTTTCACCGGACATGCCGTTTGAATATACCATGCTGACGGATCAATACGGTAAAGACTTGTTGGGCATAAAGAAGTGGGGAGGATTGGCAGGCCTTATCAGCGTATTGATTATCCTGTTCTCCTGTCTGGGCCTGTTCGGTCTCGCAACCTATACCACTCGGAGCAGAACTAAAGAGATCGGCATTCGAAAAGCCTATGGGGCAAGCATGGCGCATATTATTGGTCTAATCTTAAAAGATTTTTTGAGACTGATCTTATTCGCCTTGATTGTCACCTGGCCGCTCTTTTATTTTATCGACCGGATACTTGTGCCCGACATATTTGCATATTCTGCTGAAACCGGTTTTACATTTTATTTTCTTGCCGGTGGATTGGCACTTGTCACCGGACTTTCGGCGGTGTTATTCCAAACCATCAAGGCTGCGAAGGCGAATCCAATAGATTCCCTGCGCTATGAGTAAAGAACAATTTCAAAGGAGGAGATTATGAAAATAAAAACTCTTCAACTTCTGGCAGTATTGGCAATTCTACCATTTCTGACTACCGGCTGCAGCATCTTTTTTAATGGAAAATCAGTACAAGGGTCTGGAAATATAATTTCGGAAGAAAGGGAAGTTTCGGAATTCAATAAAGTACATTTGAAAGGTTCCGGGAATGTTTTTTTGAAGCCGAGGGGAAAAGCAGTCACTGTCAATTAAAACCGATGATAATATCATGCCACTCATCGAAACCGATGTGAGTGGCAAAAAGCTAACGATTTCACATGGAAAGCACCATTTGAGGCCCACCGTATTGGAGGTTTTTATCACCGTAAAAGATCTGAAGGATGCAGCCATTTCGGGTTCCGGTGATGTCAGCGGCAAGAGCCGATTTTTGGCAGACAGCATTTTCTGCGGAAATCAGCGGCTCCGGAAATATTGATTTGGAGGTAGAAACAGGCATGCTGGAGTCTAAAATATCCGGCTCTGGCTCCATCCATCTTTCAGGAAAGGCCGAGGATTATACTATATCAATCAGCGGCTCTGGAGAAATCAATGCCTTTGACGTACAAGCCAAAAATGTTTCAGTGAAGATCAGCGGCTCCGGCAATTGCAGAGTATACGCCACGGAATCACTGGATACAAAAATCTCCGGCAGTGGTGATGTTTACTACAAAGGCCGGCCAAAGATCAATACCAAGATGTCCGGATCCGGGTCTCTCATCAGTAGGGAGTAAGGATAATCCTGCGAATCCTATCAATCCTGTCAAAAAGAATTTAAAATGGAAAGATTCAAATCATATTGGCTGATCATTTTAATCTTTCTCCATATGATGGCCTGTGGGGATGAAAAACGGATGGCTGCATTCAAAAATGTCCACCTAGTGCCCATGACACAAGAGAAAGTCATTGAGAACCAAACTGTTTTGGTCAAGGATGATCGAATTTTTAAGATCGGACCTGCTGATAAAGTTGAAATACCCTCAAATTCAAAACTCATTGATGGTGATGGTGCTTTTCTAATGCCAGGCTTGGCGGATATGCATGTCCATCTGAAAGGCGATTGGCCGCTTCACCAGTTGGATTTATACCTGGCCAGCGGCGTCACGACGGTCAGGGACCTCGATGGGCGTGATTTCATGCTGCAATGGCGCCATGAAATTAAAACCGGGAAGCGCAGCGGTCCCACCATTTACATTTCGGCGCCTACCATTCGTGGATACGAGAAAAATCTTCCCGAACTCGTATTAAAATTCAATTCTGCGTATGACTGCATTAAGCTATACTCGTACTTGTCAAAAAAAAATTACTCAAAGGTCATGGAGACGGCCAAAAAGCATCAGTTATATACAATTGGACATATTCCATTTGCGGTTGGTCTGGATGGCGTTATCGCGGCCGGCATGGACGAAATCGCCCACGTTGAAGAATTAAGTTTTGAGCTCATTGATTTCGACAGAACCAAGAATCTGAATCCTGAAGAGTGGCTGCCTTATGTCATCAACCATGCAATTCAACAGAATAAGATATCTTTGGGATTTAATATCAAAGATCTTAATAATGACCAAAGAGAGCGTCTTTCTACGATCATAAATAAGTTAAAATCAGCAAACATCCCGGTATGCACCACCCTGGTCGTAGATGACGTCATCGTTCAAAAATTGTTCAAACCGGACGCGTTTCTGGCACGCCTGCAAAGCAAATATTTACCTCAAAAGTATAAACAAGCATTCCTTCAGGGAAAGGAAAAACATCAGCTACAATTTAAGGAAATCAAGGAACTGGCACCCTTTAAGTATAGCCTGGACAAAACTCTGTTGCTTGAACTACATCGAGCCGGAATCCCTCTTGTTTTGGGTACGGATGCCGGGACGGGTGCTATGGGTATTGTGCCGGGGTTTTCGATTCATGACGAGCTTCGCATTCTGGTGGAAAATGGGTTATCACCATACGAAGCTATCGCCACCGGCACTGTCAATGCTTCAACCGTCGCTGCAGCCATGACCGGCAAGGATGAATTCGGAACCATTGAGGTTGGCAAACGCGCCGATTTCATTTTGGTTAATAAAAACCCTTTAGAGGATGTCGCCCATATCACGGACAATCGCGGTGTCATGGCAGCGGGTAAATGGTATGACGCTGCATACTTACAGGCCGCGATAAGTCCTGGATTAATACCCGGGATTCCTATTGAGGGGAATGTCATCAATGTCCGTCAGCCCGACAACAGTTTCAACACACAAATTGAGATTATCATCGGAGACAGCTTTCACGGTAAAATGCCGGATGATATTGATTCCATCTCCGTAACAATCACGGATCCGAAGGGCGTTAGGACGGCGCCGACACTGCCGCGCTACCAATATTTTGAGCAATTTAGAGATTTTTACTATCGAGTTGATAGCCCTCCTACATTGGGCAAATATACATTTCGGGTTACAAGCAAAGGATCGAGCGGAACGGCTACCGATTTTCAAACCGTAAACAGAGCGCTTCCATTTCCTGATATGACAACATTCTCACCTGCTGAAGGAGCGACGCTCACTTCCAAAACGCCGACCTTCTCATGGGCAGCGGTTGAATACCCGGCCGGCGAAATTTACTATCGCCTGGTGATCGATGATTCTACTGGAAAACGAATCTATGTGACCGGCGGGGCTCAGAATATGCTTTCCCACACCGTCGCCGAAGGCATTTTAAAACCGGGGCAAACCTACCAATATAGGGTTCGTGTCATGGATAATGAAGACTGGGTTGAGATGCAGAATCGATCCGAGAGTCCGAGGCTGACTTTCACTATGTCGGAGACGTTGGAATAAAAATATTTACTTGTACGATAGCGGACACCGCCTGTAACAATAACGAACACCGACAATGACTTACTTCAGCTTTTAAAGATATCCCACCATTAGCTGCAAATAAATAAAGATAAATTTCTATCCTAATTTTTCAACCTTAAAACTCTCCCACCTTCCTCGTAGCTTAGATAACATGAATTTAAACAAAATTGATTAAAATAAACTTGCATCATCTGATTACTAAGACTGGTCCACATCACCTCTGAGAATTTCTTCCACCATAGCTTGACCTTCGGCTGAGCAATTCGACGGAAGCTCGCCGACACATCTCAGCCGAAGCCCGCCCTCGAAATTTCTGTTTGGCGGGATCACACCTCTGATTCTATAATTTCCATAATACGAATTGCCGGAACTTAGTGAAGATCCCGTCGCCGGGGGCTCGAAAGTCCTCCGGTTTTTTGTTCCGTTGGGGTTTATATCTTGACTCATGGTTTTGTCATTGACGAAAACTAGAATTTTCCATATCATTTGAATTGCTGTACCTTCAAACGGAGAAAAGATGGAACTCCAGTCAGATCTGAATGATGATCGCCTCACGGAAACAATTCGTTGTTTAATGGAAGAAAATTACGACCTTGGCAAGCTGACACGCGTCAAGGAGGTTTTCGGCGGATATTGCCATCAAAGTTATGCGCTGTGGCTGTCGGCCAACGATCGCGTAAATCGGTACTTCCTGCGGTTGTATAATCCCAATGTTATCGAAAAGGAAATCCTGTTTGAACATGCCCTGCTGAATCATCTAAAATCCAATGGCTTCAATCTTGCGGCCGCCATTGTTCCATGCCGAAACAAAGTCAACGCTGGTAGACACCCCACCGCCTGAAAATCACCGGGGCGAAAAAGCGCTTTGGGCATTGTTCGAGTTTCTTGATGGAGAAGACAAATATTCCTGGACCCGCACCGATCTGACAGAAAAGGAATTCAGCAGCGCCGCTGAAATCCTCGCCCATCTTCACCACTGCGGCCATGGATTCAAAAAACCGCCGGGAGCGGATCGCGTCCAACCCCGGATCATGGAATTTATTCCCACTTTTAAAAATACCTTTTCCTTGTTTATGAAACGAGCTGATGAGCGTCGATGTGACCGGTTATTTAAAGATAATTTTGAACCGATCTGTGAAGCGTTGGATAATGCTGTTTCCCTTGATGTCAAATTTCAGGGAATGATGGAAATACCGATTCATTGTGATTATCATCCCGGCAACCTGAAGTATCGTGATGAAAAATGTGTCGGTATTTTCGACTTTGATTGGTCTAAAATAGATTACCGGTTATTTGATGTCGCCCTTGCTCTCATATATTTTACCAGCATCTGGGACGACGTGGAAACGGGGCTTCGTTCGGATATATTTACCCTTTTCCTGAACACTTACAGTGAAGCCTGCCAACGATTCACCCCCATCATCCCATTGACGAAGCAGGAACGGAAATATCTGGTGCCCATGCTATCCATTGCCAACCTATATGTGCTCAATTGGGATTTAGTCGACTTTTATAATACACCGGAACAGGATGATAACGAGTATTACGCGTACATCAACCATAACATCGGTTTGATGCACTGGATTGCGCATCATGAGGATGAGCTTGGACGATGGGCAAACAATTCATATTCACTCATAATCAGTAAAATGCGCTTCTGTCCTGTTAGTCATTTAACACCGCTGGTCCGTCCGGTGGCGGCACTTCAGGTGAGGGATAGCGGGCGGTACGTTCCAGAGCACCCAAGTCCAAATGGTTGCGCATGTATTTCTGCGAAGCGTCCTGATAGGGTTGAAAATCCCAAGGGGTGTGCCGGCCGCGTCTCAATGCCCGGTAAACCAGTTGCCGGCGATGCTGGCTATCGAGCACTTGGTTGTGAAGGGCTTTTTTATCCCAGTGCTGCAACAATTCGGCCTGAAAATCCCGGCGCAATCCCTGACATTCCTGCCGTTCGGCAAGATTGTGTAATTCATTGGGATCATTTTCCAAGTCAAAAAGCTGTTCCGGGTCGGGTTCACTGTAAATGTACTTATAGCGGCCGCGCCGGATCATCAGCAATGGGGCCACAGCGCCTTCGGCCAGCATCTCACCGTAAACGGCGCCGGAATTATCGACGTCCCCGCCTTCAAGTAGCGGCAACAGACTATGGCCATCCAATGTGTCGGAGTAGGTCGGCGATTTTCCGTTCAGTGCAATTTCAGTGATGGTCGGCAGTAAATCAACGAGAGAAACAAGCTGGTTGACCCGTCGAGGAGCAAACCTTCCCGGTGCGTGGAAAACAATGGGTACCCGGGCGGACCATTCAAAAAAAGACATTTTATACCACAACCCACGCTCCCCCAGCATCTCACCATGATCGGAGATGAACAGGATAATGGTGTTATCTCTGAGACCCGTGTTTTCTAAAGCCTGCAAAAGCAGACCGACCTTATCATCTATATAGCTGATCGCACCGTAGTATGCGTGACGCGCATTGCGGACACGTTCCTCGGTCTGAGCATATTCACCCATGGCACAAACGTGATAAAGCCGCCGGCTATGGGGATCGAGCTGATCATAGGGAATTGGCGGAATCGCCGGCATGTCAATGTCTTTGTGATGGTATCTGTCCCAGAAGCTTCGGGTAATTGCAAATGGGTCATGGGGATGTGTGAAAGAAACGGTCATGAAAAAAGGCTGTCCATTCTTACGCCGGGATAGATCATGTAATTTACGCTGGGAATGGAAGGCAACCTCCTCATCAAAGTCAAGCTGGTTGCTTGTTTCACACAGACCGGCCTGTACCACACTCAGCATATCGTGATACCATGTCGGCCTTTCTGCAATATTTTCCCAATCCGGCGTCCAGCCAAAGTCAGACGGGTATATGTCGGTCGTTAAGCGCTCCTCAAATCCATGGAGTTGATCCGGGCCCACAAAGTGCATCTTGCCGGCCAGGCAGGTGTGATATCCCAAATCGCGCAGATAATGGGCCAAGGTTGGAACGTCAGCAGGAAAATGAGCTGCATTGTCGTAGGCACCGATGCGTGATGGCAGTTTTCCCGTCAGCATTGAAAACCGGGACGGGGCACACAATGGGCTGTTGCAGTAAGCATTCTCAAAAACAACACCTTCTTCAGCCAGAGCGGAGAGGTGGGGTGCTTTGACGATCGGATGCCCGTAAAACGGCAGTGCCGCGGCCGATAACTGATCTGCCATGATACACAGGATGTTTGGATGTTTGGTACTCATATCTTCTCCTTATTCTTGAACCTGTTTATGCAATTTAACCGGCACGGCCTGCTTTTTGCGCAAACGAATATTCAACATTTCTACTGCAACCGAAAACGCCATCGCAAAGTAGATGTAGCCTTTCGGAACATGGCCATCAAAACCTTCAACGATTAAGGTGACGCCCACCAAAATCAGAAACGAGAGCGCCAGAATTTTGATCGTCGGATGTGCATCGACGAAATCCCCAATAGCTTTTGCTGCTATCAACATAACCCCAACGGCCAGGATAATGGCAACCGCCATGATAGAAACATGCTTTGCCAGACCCACCGCCGTTATCACTGAATCCAACGAAAAAACGATATCCAGAACTGCAACCTGTAAAAGGACGGACCCGAGGGTTGCAGCCGTCGTTGTCTCCTTGCTCTCGGTCACGCCTTCTAGACTATGGTGGATTTCATGCGTCGACTTTCCGAGAAGAAACAACCCGCCAAGGATGAGAATCACATCACGTCCTGAAAATTCCCAGGTCCATACCGTAAACCATGGCGTCGTCAATCCCATGACCCAGGCGATGGAGAACAGCAAAGCCAGGCGGGCGATCATTGCCAGGCCCAGGCCAACCCGCCGGCCGAGATTGCGTTGATTTTCCGGAAGCCGGCCTACAAGAATTGAGATGAAGATAATATTGTCTATCCCAAGAACAATTTCCAATGCTGTCAATGTCCCCAAAGCAATCCAGGCTTCAGGGCTTATCACCCATTCAAACATATAATCCTCCGGTTTTAATTCAATTGCCCCGTGTCACTGAAGATTCACAGATATCATGCCCCCCGGCCGGTAATTCCTCGCTGAATAACCGTCGCAGGGGGACGTGCAGCGGGCTGGTTATGAACCGGATGGTCGTTCCCAAAAGACCGCCGGGTGCGACCCCGATCTTGAAATCGGCAATTTTGCCTTTGACTTCGATGGGCGTTGCCAGGCTGAAGAACTCGGGCCTCTTGCCGCTGGACTTCAAATAGAGGTAGACATCCTCTTTTTTGAAATCGATCTTAGCTTCGCCCTTGACTCGCATCCGGGTGGTATCGATGACCATCTGATCTTCCCGCAGAAGACCGTCTTTCAGGTTGTATTTAGCGATCATGCAATTGACTTTGGATGTCTCTTCTTTGTCCACCTGCGGAAGAATAGCTGTAAACAGGTTGACTGCCCAGAGATCGATGATCCCGGCTTCAAGATCTTGAGGCCAGATGCCAACGTCAATATGCCCGTTTGCGTTTTGCATGATGGTATCCAGGCCAGGCGCTTTAGACTTCAGATTTACATTCAAACTGAGTAGGCCTTTCATCTTTGTGTCGGCCTTGGCCCGTCGGGCCAGGACACCGAAGTCGAATTTGTGGATATTCGCAAATGCTTCCGCGACCACCTCTTTGCCGGTCGGTTCGTAGGCAAAAGACAGGTCAACTGCCCCCCCGGGTATATCCAGTCGCAGCGGGTCAACAGCGAAGCGACCATTTTTCAATGCAACCAGAACGGATCCGCCTCCCAGCGAGTCTCTGCCGGAAAGCACTTCGTTGACATTGACGGCCAAACGGGCGTCCATTGACTGCATTACTTCAGGGCTCAGAAGCATTTTTAAATCTGCTTCCGCAGGCCTCTCTTCTTTTGCTTGTGAATTTTCCGGTTCTACCGCCGACCATTCACCGACGTCGAAATCATCGATCTGCAAGATCCTGGTGCCCAGCTCGATATTCAAATCGGGTTTTGCACCCTTTGTGCTCAGAACCGCACTGCCCGTAAGATCGCTTTGCCCGATACGCACCTCAAATTCGGATATCCGGTAGCCCTTGTCATCCATTACGAAATGTCCACCCAGGGAATACGGACCGAGCGGCGGCAGAGACACGTCCAGCAGTTCATCCAGACTGTTCAATTTTTCTCCTTTGAGATCCATTTGAAATCCCATGGATTTAGTGGTGATCGGCAACGCCAAATCGGCTGTCATACTTAAGCGGGCTCCGGCGGCCTGGATATCATAAATAAGCGGCAGCCGATCAATCTTCCCGGCAAATGCTGCCAGGGTTTCGGTCTGAATATTGATGTTTATCGGTGTTTCTTCCAGACACCCATCCAGCGCAAAAGTGATCGGTTTGCCGGCTAGCGCCTGAATAGTGCCTTTTTTAATGCCGATATCTGCACTGGCCTGGGTGTTGGGGTCCCGCAGGATCCAGTGTCCGTCATTGATGGATGCCTTAAAGTTGGATTGTGAGAGCAATTCTTCGACCTCGTTGCCCCGGGCGGCGATATTCATCTCGAAGGATTTTACGCCGGCCTCCAATCCCCGGGCGATTTCCAGCCAGCTCAATATACTGCCAAGATTTACGGAGCCCGTCTTTAAATCCAAGGTTGCAAACGGTTTGGCGCCGCTTTGATCCAGTGACCCTGTGATCCTGACTGCGGAACCGGCAACTTTTCCACTGACATCCAGTTCATAATATCGTTTGACAGCCCTGGTCGTCTTTCCCGCGGTGGATCCGGTAGGTGTTTTCTGCCGGGCGGTGGCCTTTATCACAAATTTCACCGGCGGTTCATTTTTTCCGGCGGGAACCTTGGCCAGGTGTCCGGTTGCGTTCAGTTCGATGGGGGATCCTGCCCGTCGGTTCATCTTGAATTCACTCATCGCAACATCAACCCTGGACTGCATATTGGGATTTTTCAGGGACCAGTGACCATCTTTCAGAGAATATTCAAAATCAGACTTTGCCAGCAGTTCCAGTTGATTACGGCCTCGAGCTGTGGCGGCAACTCTCATACTGCCGACATGGGCTTTGATACCCCTGGCAACGCCCATCCAATCCAGTATGTCTCCCACCTCAATTTTTCCGGTTTTAATGTCAATTTGGACTTCGGGGATATCTTTGGGACGAATCAAGGTTACGTCGGCCTGAATCGGGGCGTGCTCAAATTTGCCGGATATGTCAATCCGCCAGGGTTTTTCTTCCAAAAGCAGATTTACCAGGGTCCCCCCGGTAATGGTTACCGCATAGGGCTGCCGATCAAGTTTTCCGCTGATATCCATCATAAGCGGTTTATTGGGCGGCAAATCGATCGTCCCCTGGGTCAGCAATGCTATCAGGGGCTTTTCTCGATTAATTAGCGGCTGTATGTAGCGGCTGTTCTCAAGCACTATTTTGGCTTCAGATAATTTGATCAGTTCGCGCGGGTTGCTCCCCCTGGCAGTGATATTCATCTTCAATTTATCAATTCTAGCGTCAATACCCTCTGCGAGGCCAAACTGCTGCAGAAGTTTACCAAAGTTGACATTTTCCGAAATAAGCTCGTATACGACTTCGGGGATTTCAGACTGGCGAATCAGCTGCGCTTTTCCGCGAAATTCAGCTTCGGTAAATCTTGCGGTCAGTTGCATGTCCCACGGATTCTCCGTCAGGGCCAGTTCGGCGAACGGATCCCCTTTTAAGGACACCTTAAAGGGGTTTTTCTGGACATAGCCTTCCAGATCGAGCTCGATCGGATTCCCCGCCGGAGAACGAATTACGCCTTTGATAATCTTAAAATCCATATCAAGCTGATTTTCAGGGTCCGGCCAGATCCAGTGGCCAGTTTCGAGGGTTGCGCTGAAATTTGACTGCTCGATGATCTCTTTTAAATTTCCACCCCGGGCTTCGATTTCAATGCTGAAACGGTTTAATTCCACCTTCATACTGTCGCTGATACCAAGTTCCTTGAGCAACCCGCCCAGGGATACGTTTTCAGCCTTGACCTGCAGCGATGCCTCGGATGCCTGGTCTTTCGGATGAAACGAACCTTTGACCTGAAGCGGACTTTCACCGATTTTGCCGGACAGCGACAGTTTCCAGGGATCTGCGGGGTCTAGGAACTCTTCGAAAGGATCCCCTTTCAGGGTAAAATTGAACGGGGTTACCTGGAAACTACCCCAGATACTGAATACCATGGGCTCTCCCGACACTGCCGTTCCGTCCAGGCCATCGAGTCTGAATTGATAGCTCTTATTCAATCCGCCGTCGCGATAGTTAACGGCCACATCATATAGTGCAAGTTCCCGCAATTCGACAAATTCTACCGAGAATTGAGAGCCGCTGGTCAGGGGCGCTTCAGTCTCAACCGGCTGCGGTTGACCAGGAATGTCAAACTCCCAGTTTTTTTTGCCGGTGTCGGTTGTTTCCAGAGAAAGCAGGACACCATCGGCTCTAATTTCACCGATCTGTATTTTACCGCGCAGCAGGGCAATAATGTCAATTTCTCCGCGTACCCGTTCTGCGTGGGCCAGATTTCCTTGCGGCCAACCATCAGGGTTGCCGATTTGTACCCCCTGGATTTCAAGACCCGGTTGGAAAGAAACGACCATTTCAATCGATCCTTCAAGGGTGATATCCCGTCCAAGAGCTTTGGTGGCGGCCGCATCCACTTGACTTCTGATACGGTCCAGGTTGATCGTGACCCCCAATTTCATAGCGACAGCCACGAAGGCAATAACTAAAATTACAAGGATCCCGCTAGATAATGCTGCCCAACCGATTATTTTTCTTATTTTCATGTCAAGATGCCGTCCAAACAAGGAAATGTGATCTGAATTCCACAATTCCTTTCGATTTTCGCGTTTAGTGGGTATGAGAGCTTCAACGCAACAGATGGTGATGGGATACAGCGAAACTTTCACTCAATATATTGCTACCGGCTATGAATTTCAAGTAAAATTTGGGCAGGATTCTTTTTAACCAGATCTATAATCCCCAAAAAGGTAATGGAACCCACTGTTATATTTTTATTGGGTTTCGACCAAGGCCTGGGAAATTTATAGAATGGCATTCTTTTTGTAGAAGGTTGGGTTGAGGGACGAAACCCAACATATCGACGCTGAAGCGTTACGGAGCTTTTGGCTCCCCTCGATGTCGCTGCGAGAATGATTTTTGCTACGGTTTCAGAGTTTGGCACATCCATAATCATCAAAAGGTCATATTTACCGAGCCCCATGGATTCACGTAGCTGCTTGAACGCATTAATAGGATAAATGCAGATAGGATGTTAAATCTCCCAACAAGGCGACTATCGCCCCGTCAGGAGCAAGGCATGCACATTTTGAGTGGTTTCTCCATTTAATCTTTACTCAATTTTTAGGCTAAAGTTTATGGGAAACCAATTCTATTTCAGTGAAGATCGAGATTTAGAAGATAAGAAACTGCTCAGCAGATGGATTTCGGTTCAGGAGGAGACTCAACTCAGATTGAGGCTTTAATGAGACCAATAGTTAGAACGTGATGGGGTTCAACGTTCCGCTTCCAGGCAACACGAGATGGTTGGTTAACAATTTTTCTATATATCTACTTGCCAATAGTTTTAATTCGACCGTTATCGAAATAGATGATGATATGTTTCGGATATCATATGATTTTTAGAGTTGTCAAATACACAATAAATATCAAGATACCGCAATCCTCTGATTTGACATTAACCCATATTTACGATACTTCATTTTCAGCTTCCATCTCTATTTCAATTTCTTTCAAACCGTATGATCATTAATAGGAGAGCACAGTATCTGTATAGGCTTTTCGTCTTGGTATCGCTAATATTATTTACTGTCGGAAAGCATGTCATATTGCGTGAAGCGACGCTTTGTGCATAGCATTAGCAATTTAACATAAAGGAGGCGCTACCGGAAATGCTTGAAACTAAAGACAGTGTCGATTTTTATTGGGATCCGGTCTGACCCTGGTGTTGGATTACATCCAGGTGGATGATAGACGTCGGATTGCAGAAACATATTCAGGTGAATTGGAAATTTTTCAGCCTCAAGCTGATCAACAAAGGACGTGAGGTAAAGGAGGATTTTAAAATATTGCATGAGATCGGTCTGAAAGCGCTGCGGGTTGCGGCAGCCGTCCGCGCTGAATTCGGCAACGATGGTGCCGGAAAGATTTACACTGCTATGGGTGTCCGCTATCATCACGATCAGGAGGACATCGATGAGCCATTAGTTATGGCGGAAATGTTGAAAACTTGTGGGTTTCCCACCGAACTGGTTGCTTCAGTTGACGATCAAAACTGGGATGATGATATCCTAGCCGATATGGACCTCGCTATTGCCAAGGCCGGCAACGATGTCGGCGTGCCGCTGATTGTGCTCGATGGGGGCCAGGGAGCCGGGTTTTTTGGTCCGGTAATGAGTCCGGCACCTACCGGCAAGCAAGCCGTGGACTTTTGGGATGCCATCATCTCCGCGGGCAGTATGCCCGGCTTTTTCGAGCTTAAACGGACGCGGGAAATCGGGCCATTGTTCGGGCAGCGCCCGGAAATTTAAGGTAGGCGGGATGCTTTTGCCACCAAGTTTCCCCATCCGCTGAATACCACTGATCACGTCTTTTTTTGACGCTGTTTTTTCTGCCTTTTTTTATTCAAATGGTAAGTAAGCGCCAATGATATGCAGTGGCTCAGTTCGCGAACCGGGATTTTATCGTTAACACGAAAGAGAATTGCTCTATTGCCTTCATATCGAAATTTGGTCGGGTAAAGCTCCTTGAAGGTTGCCACCAAAGTTGTTTGGCATTTGAAATATACGGCGTAATCTCCTTCGGTCTTTTTTTCTCGGCCTAATCGAATGGTACTTCCACTTTTTGACTTTTTCGTCAGATAGCTCGGTTGGCCCCATTTCAGTGTTTCCTCTAATTCCCCCACAGCGTCTGTTTTGTCGGCCACATCAAATATAAGTGAACGAAGTTGCATTAGTTTTTTTCGCACTGCAGGCGCAAACACAGTAAATGCTTCTTCAACCTTAGGATCAACAATCTCTTTGTCCATGGCAAATAATTCTCCTACCTAATCGCTTTAATAGCTTTCTTCCTCGCGCTTGAATAGCGGTGCTGCCGGTTGCAACTTACGATGTAATCGTATTTTATCGAATAGTTTTGTCATTTGAGGTATGATAATATCGCGCCTCGATCAGGTTGTTTTCCGGGTCCCGAAAATAAATCGAGGTACCAGTACCGAGCGCACCCCAGCGTGACACAGGCCCATCCTCTATCTCGACACTGTGAGCCTCAAGTCGCTGCAATAGATCTTGCCAGGTCTCCTTACTCAAGGCAAAACAAAAATGGTTCAGGTTTTCACGGCCCTGACCGGAGCGCTCGATTTTCTGCCACATCTTTTTCGGAAACAAGTCGATTATCGTAGCCGCATTCAGCCGCACAGACGGAAACGGCACATCCCCTGCCCGGTATTCCGCCAGGCGTTCAGGTTTAAGCATGAGCACTTGCGCATAGAAAGCCATCATTTTCTCGTCGTCTTTCACATTCAAAACAATATGATCCAGCAAACAGTCCATATCCCGGCCCTCCAAAAGTGTCGTAGGTTGCAACGCTATATCCGTCAGCGCCAATTAAGAATTGAATATCAGGCTTGCATGCCAAAGTCAAAAACTCAGGGTTTAGCCACCAATTTTTTCAACCCCAAAATTGTTTTCATCGATGTCCCCGTATTCTTGCCTTGACATCCGATATACAATTTGTCAGAAGAGGTTGAAATGAAAAGAACCTAGTCAAGTATTCAGGAGGGCAATCCATGGAAAAGCCTAATATTTGTGTTGTCGGTGCCTGTAATTTAGATTTGATCAGTTATGTTCCCAGGCTGCCAAGCATGGGAGAGACGCTGCATGGCAATCGATTTCACATGGGATTCGGCGGCAAGGGCGCCAACCAGGCAATCATGGCGGCCAAATTGGGTGGCCAAGTGACCATGGTTACCAAACTGGGCCAGGACGTGTTTGGGGAGAATACGGTAAAAAATTTTAATGCCTGGGGGGTCAACACGCAACACGTTCATTTCACGGATCAGGCTTTCACAGGGGTCGCTCCCATTGCCGTTGATACCGAGGGCAACAATTCCATTATCGTTGTGACCGGTGCGAACGATCTTTTGACCGTTGAGGAAGTTGAGGCCGCCCGGCCGGCCATTGCGGCCGCCTCGATTCTGGTGTGCCAGCTTGAAATCCCCCTGGAAATCAACCTCGCAGCGCTGCGTATCGCCCGCGAAGAAGGGGTAAAAACCATCTTTAATCCAGCGCCGGCTCGCGCGGAAATTCCGCAGGAATTTTACCAGTTGAGTGATATCTTCTGCCCCAATGAGACCGAAACCGAACTTCTCACCAATATGTCCGTCCAATCACTGGAAGAAGCTGAAAATGCTGCAAAGGTGTTGATAGAACGCGGCGCTGCTACGGTAATTCTAACTTTGGGTGAACGCGGCAGCCTATTGATAACGGACGCGACCACCGAACACGTGCCGGTGGCGCCGGTCAAAGCGCTGGATACCACCGGTGCCGGCGATGCATTTGTTGGAAGCCTGGCCTTTTTTCTGGCAGCCGGAAAATCTTTGTCGGATGCCATCAAACGCGCCAACCGGATTGCAGCCGTCAGCGTTCAATCCTCCGGCACACAGTCCAGTTTCCCGCAAGCCAAGGATCTGCCAGCGGAACTGACCCATTGAAGGTTTTTGAGGGCTTCACCCTTAAACAAACCCCTGAAAGGATATATAATGAACCCGGACAGCGTTTCTAAAATGACAGCCGCAGAAATAGCCCAATTTATTGACCATACGCTGCTTAAACCGGATGCAGACCGTGCAGCGATGGATAAGCTTTGCGAGGAGGCTATTTCGCATGGGTTTAAAGCCGTGTGTGTCAATTCCGGCTGGGTTGGCTATGTAGCAGAAAAGCTCAAGAGAACAAAAATTGCGGTATGCTCTGTGATCGGTTTTCCGCTGGGAGCAATGTCCTCTGCAGCCAAAGCCTTTGAGGCCCGGCAGGCTGTTGAAGACGGTGCCCAGGAACTGGACATGGTGCTCAATATCGGCGCCCTGAAGTCCGGTGATTATAAAGTAGTGGAACAAGGCATCCGGGCTGTGCGGCTTGAAGCCAATCCTCCGGTTGTCTTAAAAGTGATCATTGAAACCTGCCTGCTGACCCATGAGGAAAAAGCCAAGGCCTGCCAAATCGCCCAGAATGCAGGGGCCGATTTTGTCAAAACCAGTACCGGTTTTTCCACGGGCGGTGCCACTCCGGAAGATGTAACCCTGATGCGCAAAACAGTCGGTCCCAAGATGGGGGTAAAGGCCAGCGGCGGTATTAAAGATTTTGAGACTGCTGCCGCGATGATCGCCGCCGGTGCCACCAGGATCGGTGCCGGAGCGGGTGTGGCGATTGTGAACGGCGCCGCAAAACTGCTTTGACTTAATAAATCGATTTAGTAGATGCGGCGTCGAAGATATGGATATGATTGAGGTTGAATGTCAGTTTTATCTTTTCATTAGGGTGCACAACCCTTCTTCCTTCACATTTTCCGGTTACCTTCAGGCCACTGACATCAAGGTGCATATAGGTTTCGCTGCCTAAAGGCTCGGTAACGATTATTTTGGCGTCGAACTTCCAGTCTTCCGGTAGATCGTTGCTGCCTTCCTCCAGGAAAATATCCTGGGGCCGCATTCCCATCACGATGGGTTGTCCCTCGCTGATTTTAGCGTCAGGTTTATCCGGAATCGGTAGTTTAAATCCATCCGGGAAGCTAATGTTTAATTTTTCGCCGTCTTTGGTAATCGTCCCATCGATCAGGTTCATTGGCGGACTTCCAATAAATCCGGCCACAAACGTATTCACCGGATTCTGGAAAAGCTCGATTGGACCCCCGACCTGTTCAATGCGACCATCTTTCAAAACAACAATTCGCTCGCCCAATGTCATGGCCTCCACCTGGTCGTGGGTTACATAGACGATAGTGTTTTTCACGCGTTGATGGAGCTCTTTGATCTCCACTCGCATTTGGGTTCTTAATTTAGCATCAAGATTTGACAGAGGTTCATCAAACAAAAAAATATCCGGATTTCGAACGATGGCTCTTCCCATCGCCACTCTTTGTCGTTGACCACCGGATAGCTCGGAGGGCCTTCTGCTCAAAAGTTCCTCGATATTTAAAATCCTGGCGGCGTTATTCACCCTTTCCTTGATTTCGGATTTAGGTACTTTTTGAAGTTTTAACGCAAACGACATATTGTTAAATACATTCATGTGAGGATACAAAGCGTAGTTTTGAAATACCATCGCTATGTTGCGGTCTTTGGCCAGAATGTTATTCACCACGCGATTGCCAATCATGATCTCTCCCTCGGTAATTTCTTCTAAACCTGCGATCATGCGAAGCGTCGTAGATTTGCCACATCCCGAGGGACCCACCAAAACGATAAACTCAGCGTCTTTAATCTCGAGATTGATAGAATGTACGACTTCTTGGTCGCCATATTTTTTAACTATGTTTTTTAAGGATATGGTTGTCATATTATCGCCCCGGAACGGAAGATGAAATTTTGGGATATCTCGCGAACAGTCGTGTTCGAATAGTTTTAGTTAGTAGCGTGCAAAATAATATTTTTTGTAAACAAAAGTCAAATGAAATGAAATCATCGTTTTTCTTCTGGAAAATTAAAGGATTATCTGCTAGGTTGGGTGCACACGATTGCATGCTGATAGCTGAACCGAGAGGAGTGTAAAACAGGGTGGTCTAACCTCGCAGATGAAAACTCAAAATGACATCAACTCCCAATTCCTCGCTTTCGACTTCGGCGCCGAAAGCGGGCGCGGTGAGCTCATTACACTGGGTGAAAATGAGATTCAAATTGAAGAAATCCATCGTTTTCCCAACAGACCCGTGAGTCTTTGCCGAACGCTATTCTGGGATTTTCCTTTTCTTTTTGCGGAATTGCTCACAACCTTGCGTGTGTGCGCGGATAAAAACCTGTTATTAAACGGAATTGGCATCAATACCTGGGGGGTTGATTTTGGTCTACTGGGAGAAGATGGGAAAATTCTGGCCAATCCCGTTCATTATCGTGATGCGCGTACTCATAATATTCATGATTATTCGGACTTAATCATGTCCCGCGAGGAAATATTCGCGGCAACGGCCTGCGAGCCCTGGACGATCAGCTCGTTATTTCAGTTATTAGCAATGCAGAGAGACCATTCTCCCATCCTGAAAATGGCCCGTTCTTTTTTGAATATGCCGGACCTGTTTAATTACTGCTTGACTGGAAAAAAAGTCTCAGAGCGTTCTATCGCAAGCACCTCTAATTTAATGCAAATTGACGGTGACTGGTCCCATGATATCATCGACCAATTCCAGCTACCCGACATTTTTGAAGAGCTGGTAGAACCGGGAACGGTAGTTGGCCACATGAGTCCCGAAATTGCCCCTCAGCCAAATATGGCAAATGTTCCAGTCATTGCAACCTGCAGCCATGACACCGCCGCTGTGGTGGCTGCTGTCCCTGCCAGCGGCGACCATTGGGCTTTTTTAAGCTCGGGAACCTGGAGTATTCTGGGCAAGCTTCGTTCGGAGCCGATCACGACCCCGGAATTCCTGGAGAACGGATTTAGTAATGAATATACGCTCGGCGGTTGGTTTTCCTGCCGCAATATTATTGGTCTTTGGCTGATCCAAGAGCTTTGCCGAAAGTGGGACACAGCCGCCGATCCCTGGAACTACCATCGTATGACGGCAGCAGCCTCTCAAGCCAAATCCGGACCCATAATAGATGTCGCCGATAAATGTTTGCTGGCACCGGATGATATGGAAGAATCTCTGTTGGATTTAGCGCATCGTTTTCAACAACCTTTACCTGATTCCCGCGGAGAGCTTATTCGATGTGTGCTCGAAAGTCTGGCGCTGGAGGTTGCATATCGCTTGGAATTATTATGCTCTCTGAGCAAGGAAAGCGTGAATTCATTATTTTTGGTCGGCGGCGGAAGTGCCAACAAACTACTTTGCCAGTTAACGGCCAATGCCTGTGGCATACCGCTATACGCCGGAGCACAGCAATGTACTTCACTAGGCAACGCATTAACCCAGGCCTATGCCCTTGACATAATCAGCGAGCCTGGTGATATTCGCCGGATTATGCGCAATAGTTTTGAACTTACAATTTACGAACCGCGGGATTCTTCCTTTTGGATGGACAAGCTCGGCCAATATAAGCTCCTGACAGCGTAATTTTGGAGAATACTTCATGAACCCGAAAAATCAACGATTGGCAAAAGGATATATGAATAAGGTCCTTTATGTTAATCTTAGCGCAGCGACTTATCATACAGAACCGATGGATCCAAAAATCGCAGAACTGTTTTTTGGCGGCCGGGGTTTCGGAATCTGTTTTCTTTTTGAACATTTTAAGAAGCTGCAGCAAGAGGGCAAATATCAGAACGCGTTTGCCGAAGTAAACCCGCTTTCAGCCGACAATGTGATCGTCATCGCGACCTCTCCCACAACGGGAACCAGGATGCCGACTTCCGGGAGAGTTCACATGAATTATAAATCTCCCTTAACCGGGGCCTTGGGAAGTACCAATGCCGGTGGGCGCTGGGCGGTTGAATTTAAAAAATCGGGTTATGACTTAATGGTATTGACCGGCAAATCTCCACAGCCGGTCTATCTCGTAATTTCAAGAACCGGTGTTGAGTTTGTTGCGGCCGAATCTTTTAAAGACCTGAGTTCAATCGATACCCGGACAGCCATTAAGGAAAAACTTTCCAGCAAGGCGCAGGTCCTGACTATCGGAGCCGGCGGGAAAAACCTGTCTTATTTCGCATCCGTATTGAGCGACCGCGGTAAAACTTTAGGCCGGGGCGGCGGCGGCGCTGTGTTTGGATCCAAAAACCTCTATGCCATCGCAGTCCTTCCCGGCCGGGAAATGGCCGCCGAGGTTGCCGATGAAAGAAATTTGCAGCTTAAAACTAAAGACGATGCCTTTTCCCAGGCGAGGTTGAAACTTGATGTCGGCAAATTCACCAAGAAGGAAGAAAATTTCGGCATACTGTCTTCCATGGGGTCGTTAGGCGTTTTGGGAATGGTCGACAATTTTGGTCAACTTGTTCACAACAATATGCGGGATACCGACCATCGCCCGGCCGACATCTTAAAGATCAACGGTGAAGCCCTGAGAAACCACGCTAAGCAGGCCAAACCCGGTGAAACCAGGATTGAAGTCAGGAAAGGCACCTGTTTTAACTGCCCGATTACCTGCAAAAGGGAAACCCGGCTTGTCGATGGTAAGGGGAATCTAATCGAAGCCGGCGAGGGGCCGGAATTTGAATCGACCGCCCTGCTGGGAGCCAATTTGTCTGTATATGATCTGGCAGTCATAACCCGGGCCAATTATCTGGCGAATCATTACGGCCTGGATACCATTTCCCTGGGGGCAACCATCGCCTCGTTTTTCGATCTTTATGATGTTGTGGTCGAAAAGGCCGATAATCTTCAGCCTTTAGAGAAAAAATTTTTGACGGAGGTAGCGGATTTTATTGCGGAATATGGAACGCCTGGTTTTGGAAAACCGGAATTACTGATTCCACTGGTGCACTTGATCGGTAAAGCGGAGGGCATCGGCAGGCATCTGGCCAAGGGCTCTTATCGATTCTGTGATCGTTATGGTCATAAAGAACTGTCGATGAGTGTGAAAAAACTGGAGTTGCCGGCCTACGACCCTCGCACGTCATTCAGCCAGGCGCTGTGTTATGAGATGAACAACCGCGGGGGATGCCATCTGGAGGGCGGTTACACGGCACCGCACGCTTACTGTGCGGGTTATGCCGAATGGCCTGCCGACCGAATAGAAGGTACCCCCCTGATAGCTAAAAACGCTACCCTGAAAAACACGACCCTGGATATCATCGGTGCTTGTGCTTTTGGATCATTCTCTTTAAACTTGGATGAATATGCAGCCTTGATCAGCGCAGTTACCGGACTTGACTACAATTCAGGAACGCTTAATAAGCTCGCCGCTCGGGTTATCACCCTGGAAAAAGTCTTTAATATATTGTGTGGATTGACCCAGGACGATGACTGGCTGCCGGACAGGTTTTATTTGGAACCCATCCAGGCAAAGGGCTCCATGACAGTCTGCCGTCGCGAAGAATTTCAAAAGATGCACCATGAGTATTATGATTCCCTGGGGTGGGACAGAAATGGCAAACCGACCGAAAAAACATTGAAGGAATTGGAGTTGATAGAAAGATTACCAGATGGAGCCAAATAAAAAAACAACAGATTATACGGATCGTATATTCAAAAAATTGCATAAAATCGGAACGGCGATTTCCTTGGTAAACGCCAATAATACCCACAGCGGCAATCTGTCTGTGCGCGATCCGTCTGATCCTGATTTATTTTATATTACCGCCAGCGGCTCCCAGGTAGGCCATCTGATCAAACAGGATATCGTGCCGCTACATTTTTCGGGAGTCAGTTGGGGGGATGCACGCGGCTCGACCGAATCAACGATTCATAGAGAAATCCTGAAACTTCCAGGCGTGAATTCTGTCATTCATGCCCATTACATGCATAGCACGTTTATCTCATTTGATACCAAAGAAAAGCAGTTATTCCTTAGATATTTAGGAACCGACCGCCATGGGAGAGAAGAATTCCTTTTTTATCCGGTTGATCTGATGGGTGCTTATTCCATTGGCGGCGTCAAGGTCGGAAGTTACGAACAACCGGTGGGATCTTCCGAGATGGAAGAAAGAATTCCTCAATACCTGGGCGAAAATATCTTAACGATTGTCAGAGGTCACGGACCCTTTGCCAGGGGGTCTTCACCCGAAAATGCCTTTCATAATTTAAGTGTTCTGGAAAACAGCGCAATGCTGGCAATATTTCTCCGGAGAAAAGGTATCGATATTGGCAGAATTCAAAAATCTATCATGGATTTGGGAAAAGATACGCTATTTCCCATTAACCCCGGTATCTCAGAAATCGACGATTCTCCCAGATGTGAAATCAATGACCCATCCGTACTGGAGGATTTTCGGATCAGACTGAATTATAATTACCGCCAATCCATCGGTGCTTTTGGAACCGGGTCAATGAGCCATAAAGTCTCTTCAGAGGAGATGATTTTTTGTTCAATGTCTGCCGTTCCCGAAAATTTCGAGTTTCCGCTATATCGCACCACCATAAGGTTTCAAGCGGACGATTCGTTGGATTTAAGGCTGCACAAGCTGATTTATCAAAATACACACCAGAATTCTTGTATGATTACGTCAAGTCCGCTGGCAACTGCAGAAGGCATGGCGATCTTAGCAGAAGAATATGGTATGGAAGTATTGTTAGACAACGGAATTAAAATTCCTTATCTGGCGGAAGACCATCCCGTGCTAAAGCCCATAGACGGCGAAGCGATTTACCTGAATCCCCGGGTAGGATTGGTTGACATTTCACAGTTGACCGATATGACGCCGGATAACCCGATTCTCAATATGCTCCGCTGGTATAAAGGCTGCTGCATCGTTGCCGGGTATGCCGTCATCTCAACCGGAGAAGCGACCCTGGAACAAGCCGCTCACAATGCGGCATCCGCCGAAAGAATAGCCAAATTCCGTTACGAAGTCTTTATAAATAAAAAACTACTGAATGGGCCGTCGGTTGCAGAGTTTGAACCCAAATAGTTTTCATCCGGAATTGGCCCTTTTTCCGATGAGCGGTGTTCTTCGCGGGTTTTAGCCCTCGACGTACTAAAAGTACGCCTCGGGCTAAAACCCTTGTGCGGCCTTGCTCATCGAAAAAATTGCTCATTTCCAAATTGAAAACTAATTTAAACCATTTTTGTTATTATTAGGAAACTCCTTTTGAATATCAGCATCCAGCAATGGGTGCAAACGGATCCAACTAAAAGGGTCTGTTTGAGCGTCATGATCGGAATAATAGTTTTCCATGTCATCGCGACCCCACCAATCTTCACCGCGTTGTCTTTCTAAAAAGTCAAAAGTTGCTTGTCTGGCCGCCAACTTGAAAGCCAGGTCTGTCGGCATGCCTGCAATGAAGTTTTCACTTTGATGATGAATAAAACCGTGAATATTCTGGAAGCCGGTTCGGAGCAGGCTTGCAAACAGATGACGACCAAAGGTATTCAGAACCTCTGAAGGAATATGGATGGAGCCTTTGCCATCTTCCGGAGATTCAACGACATAACTGGCAGCGCCATAATAAAAGGGCGGCAGAATAATCATATCAATTTCTTTTTCCAAAAGCTCCATGGTTTTGATAACCAATAGCGTATCAACCCCCATTACGGAATGCTCACCGTGGTACTCCAGGACGCCAAGTGGTAAAACAACCGGCCAGTGTTCCTTGATTGCTTGTCGGATTTGGTCTGGAAACATTAGTTCAAAACGCATAGGATACTCCGTGTCTATAGAAGGATTTTTCCACTCTGAACGATGGGATCACCATCAAGGAGAACGCAACCTTCATTACGGATATCTTTGACAATGTCCCAGTGTATTGGAGACTGGTTGGTTCCGCCGCACTCCGGGTAAGCTCTTCCCAGGGCAATGTGAATGGTTCCGCCGATCTTCTCATCGAGGAGGATGTCATTGCAGAATCGATCCAGCATGAAATTTGTACCGAAGGCGAATTCCCCGGGCAGGGATGCTCCTTTATCTCGACCGATTATCGACTGAAAAAACTCCTGTTCCGTGGATGAGGAAGCCTCTGTTAATTCTCCATTTTTCCAGCTAAGCCGAATGTCCCGGATCAGCCTGCCGCCAAGAACTCCCGGGCGCTCAAAGGAAATCGTTCCATTAACGGTTTCAGTTACCGGCGCGGTTGCGATCTCCCCGTCCGGCATGTTCAATATTCCGGCGAATGAAATCCACTTGCGTCCCTTAACTGAAAAGCAGAGGTCAGTATTCTCTCCGCTAATCCGTATTTCTTGGCCTTTATTCAGCCGGCCACACCAGGTGTTCCATTTTTCTGCCTCCTTTTCCCAGTTCAGAAAGCAGGAATTAAAGAACATGTCGGTGATGGTTTCCTCGTCGATTTCCGCCTGCTGGGCGAAGGCACTGTTGGGAACCCTGACCAGGCACCAGCGGGTTTGCTCCCATCTTTTTGTTGATACGACTCCCATGGCGGCCTGGTTGGCGGCAAGTTTTTCCCCGGGGATATCCTGGAGTTCGAATAAATTGTGGGCACCCCTTAAACCGATGTAGACATCCGCCCATTCCATCCCCCAGATTTCCATTTCAGGGACCCAGTCGATCTGTTCCCGGTTTCCGTGTTTCAAAACACAACGGCGAAGGGTTTCTGAAAGGAACTGGACCTGGGGAAAGGCGCCGGCCTTGATTGCCGCCCGGTAGACACCCTTTGCCAGTGGGTAGGTTTCAGGCTCAATCATGGCGATCATCACCCGCTCCCCCGGCACAACCCGCGTGGAGTAGTTAACCAGGATTTCGCCCAGCTTTTCCCAGCGTTTATCCATCTTCCTTCCTCACGCGACGGACAACATCCATAAAGGCGGTTACCCTGGATGGGTCCACTTCATTGCTGAAGACGCCGTCCCGCTTGAAGGTGGTGGCGGTGACGGTTCCGTCGGCGATAGCCAGCTGTTCCTTGACGTTTGATAGACTTACGCCGGTATTAGCGAAAACCGGTGTACCCGGTACCGCATCCTTTACCATTTTTAAAGTTGAGGAATCTGTTTCCGACCCCGCGGTAAGTCCGGAAACACAAAGTGCATCCGGTTGGTTGTTGAATACGGTGGAACGCGCAATATCGGCAACATCCCGTTGTCCCAGATAGGAGGCTGCTTCAGGAACAATATTAAACATGAGTTTTATATTTTCACCACCGATGCGATATCGATGCCGGAAAACTTCACCGCAGTTGGTGTTCCAGAGACCAAAATCACTCGCATAAACGCCGGTGAAATATTTCCCGGACAAAAAGGGCGTCCGTTGCCACTGCCAGATCAATAGAAGCCTTGGGGTCCCAGAGGACGTTTACGCCAAAGGGTATTTTTATATCATGTTTCAGTTCGCCGATTATCCTGGCCATCGTTGTATAGGTTACCGGTTCGACCTCAGTCAGGTAAGGGAGACTGAATTCGTTTGAAAACATAACCCCATCGACGCCCCCCTTTTGAAGGGCAATCAGATCCTGCCTGGCCATATCCATCACCCATCCAATCCCCTTATCTTTTTTATACCCGGGATCTCCCGGAAGGGCCTGGAGATGGCACATGGCGATTATCGGTTTTTTAACTTGAAATACGTCTTTCAGCCAGCTCATTTTTTCTCCTTTTTTGGGTAGCTGCGTCATCGCGTGTATCCTGCCGAAGCGCTTAGTCCTTCGGCGAATGTAATATACTTGACGCAATCGGGATTGTCAAAAGTTATCCAGGCAGAGCGTTTGTCAGAATAATGTTCCGATATCGGTGGTTGGATGGGGGTCTAATTTAGGAATTATCTGAAAATTGCCATTTTATCCGGAAACATTTGTAAAGCAGCCCCCTATTTTTGGGGTTGACAAAATCATCCAGCTAAATTAATTGTTTTGATGGTCAAAGTCCGGTTTGGTAAGAATTTTCAATAATTATGGGGGAGGCAAGAAACGCGTTAAATCTTTTTTTTCACGAAAGGTACGAATCTGGGCAACATTTGTTGGATTATTATGCAAAGCAATAATTAAAAGGAGGACGTCATGAAGAATGAAAAAAAGATCACCCGCCGTAAATTTATTAAGGATTCAGCCATAGCAGCAGCAGGTGTCAGCGCCCTTGCCGTGGGAACCACCAGTGGACTGAGCCTGCTCACCCGTGATGCCTGGGCTCAGGGCAACCTGAGGGCTGAAATGCTCAAAATCCCCGGGGTTGGGATGGGTTCCCCAACCGACTCGGACTGGCAGAAAGTCGGGGCACTGTGCTTGGGCGCCACCAAGAAAAATGTGAAAGAAGGTGAATTCAAGGGCGTCAAACTTTCATTTATGGGACTCAACAACCAGAACCTGCACAATTTCTTGTTTCGCGGTTTCCTGAAGCCCTGGGAGGCTTACACGGGTGCGAAGATAGACTGGATCGACCTTGCCCAGGCCGACTACAACGCACGCCTGCAACAGGCCATTGCCACCGGAACGGTTGACTTCGACATCCTTGAAATGGGCGCCCCTTTTGAAGGCGATGTGTGCGGCAAGGGTTTGGCCTCTGAGATGCCCGATTGGGTCAAACAGCAGATCGAAATGGATGACTACGTCGATTATTTGAAAGCCCCTGTCGGAACCTGGGACGGCAAGATCTATCGCATTTCAATCGATGGTGATTGCCATAATTTCAATTATCGGACCGACTATTTTTCTGACCCCGGATTGGCCAAAGCCTGGAAAGCCGAAGGCCACGAGGGTGACTGGGAGGTTCCCAAAACCTGGCAGAAGGTTCAGGAAGTGACCAAGTTTTTGGCCGGCAAGAAGTTTCAGGGTATGGATGCCTACGGATATCTCGATCCCGCCAAGGGTTGGGGCGGGTTTGGTTTCTACTTTTTGGGCAGCCGTGCCACCGCTTATGCCAAGCACCCGGATGATAAAGCATTTCTATTCGATGCGGATACCATGAAACCGCGTGTCAATAATCCGGCCTGGGTTCGAGCGATTCAGGATGTGATCGACGCCCTGCCCTCTGAACCCCCCAATCAACTGAATGCCGATCCCAATACCACAGGCTTTCAGCAGTTTCTAGCCGGCACCGGTTCGATGGTGACCTGGTGGGGAGATGTCGGATCTAACTGCAAGACCAGTGACTCCTCGGTTGTCGGAGACGTGACCGGGTTCTCCATTTTGCCGGGCTCGGATGATGTTTACAATTCAAAAACCGGCAAATGGGACAAACTGCCAGGCGGACCAAACTTTGCACCGAACATGGCCTACATCGGTTGGGGCATTTACGTCATGGCAAGGGTTGACGGCGATGCGAAAAAACACAAGGCCGCCTGGAGTGCGGCCGCCCATATCGGTGGCAAAGACATCTCGCTTTGGACGGCGGCATATCCATCCGGTTTTCAACCCTACCGCCAGAGTCACTTTAATATTGCCGAGTGGACCGCAGCCGGTTACGATGAGGCATTTATCACCTCCTATCTGAAGTCTCAATCTGATTCTTACAACCATCCCAATGCGGCGATTGAACCCCGCATCCCGGGCATTTTCCAGTACTACAGTACGGCCGAGGATGAACTGGCCAATATATTCGCCGGTAAATACTCGGCCCAAGAAGGTGCTGATCGAATTGCAGCGGCATGGGAAAAGCTCACCGATCAAATCGGCAGAGAAAAACAAATCAAGCTGTATAAGGCTTCGCTTGGTTTATAGTCAAGGCAATAACCATCGGCTGGCGGATATCATGCCGTCAGCCGATGGTTATCTTCGATCATAGGATCAGGTTTCAATGGCAAGTTCGTCAGCGCTGGATGGTCAAAAGCATTTCAAAATTGGTATAGAGCATATTCCCGTCCGTCGCAAGAGAGTGGGGCAGGGAATGCTTCTGCTGGCTTCGCTGATTCTGGTAGCGGTTGTTCTGATTCAAATTCTGTACAAGACGGAGACCATCACATTCGGTTTTGAAAACTGGCGCCCCGTTCTTTATGCATATCTTCTGTGGGCGGTTTGCCTGGCGATTGGACAAGTGCTGATCAGAGGCGAGCTTGGCAGGCGCAGCCTGTTCTTGCTACCCGCGCTTTTATTCACTATTTCGGTGGTGGTCTTTCCAACTTTTTTTGGGCTGTATATCGCGTTTACCGACTGGAATCTCAGTTCTTTTGAAGGCCGTCAGTTTAACGGACTGGACAATGTCCGGCAACTCCTTCAGGATACCTATTACTGGGGCGCGCTAAAAAACACCGTCTATTACATTGCAACGGTGGCTGTGGAATTTGTGATGGCCTTCGCTTTGGCGCTGCTAATCAATGCCCAAATCCGTGCCCGCAAGTTTTTTCGCATTGCTTTTTTGATGCCTTTCATGCTGAGTCCGGTGGCCGTCAGCTGGATGATCGGCAAATCATTAATGGAATATCGTTTTGGCCCGGCCGCTACCTTCGCGCGTTTTCTGGGGTGGGACACGCCGGCCTTCTTCTCCTCTCCATGGCTGGCACGCATCAGTATCGAAGTAATGGACGGCTGGATGTTTATCCCATTTATGATGATCCTCCTGCTGGCCGGTCTGCAAGCCGTTCCAAAGGATGTCCTGGAAGCCGCCACAATGGATGGGGCCAATGCAAAGCAGTCATTTTTCAAGATCGTATTCCCGTTAATGATTCCGGTCAGCATTACGACGATCATTTTAAGAATCATTTTCAAGTTGAAACTCGCAGATATCGTGATCAATGTGACCGCGGGCGGACCCGGCGGGGCGACGGACACCGTCACGAGCTATATTTACCGCGTCTATCGGGAGCGATCCAATGTCGGCTATGGCACCATGCTGGCCGAAGTTTATTTAATTTTGATTATCATTTTTATGTTGACCTTATTGGCCTTGGTAAATCGTTGGCGGAAAAAACCCGCTAGCGTAACCGGGCAGGTGATTCATTAAATTAGGACACAGATTTTCACGGATTTCCACAGATATTTAGTTTTTTGTAACTTTTAATATCCTGGTAATCCGTGTTCATCCGTGTCCCAAAATGGAAATTCCTATACTTTCAAGTTACGAATGGAGCGCTTAATTGGCCTCTTCTATTCACCGCAATATTCCTATGACCGTGAAATGATTCATCGCTTGAACGTCCTCTGGATCCGTATTTTCATATACACGGGATTGCTCTTCTGGGCCTTCATCTGTCTCTTTCCCATTTACTGGACCATAACGACGACCTTCAAGGCCGCGGTCAACGTTACCCAAGGCCATTTGATCCCCTGGGTTGACTTCGAACCCAAATGGATTGGATTGCGGTCACTGGGTCTATCGCCAAATACGATTTTTGAAATCTCCACCGTGCGGGATGAATTCCTCAAGCGCTTATCCAACAGCGTCATTGCTTCTGTTGGGGCTTCCACCCTGGCCGTTTTGATTGGATCCCTGGCCGCCTACGGCCTCACTCGGTTTCCATACAAATTCGGCTTCTTTAAAAACAAGGATATTTCATTTTTCTTCCTGTCTCAATTGATCTTGCCACCGGTGGTTCTGGCACTGCCGTTTCTGGTGCTTTACAAGGAATTAGTCTTGCTTGACACCAAGATCGGGCTGATCTTGTTATACACCCTGATGGTGCTGCCAATTGTTATCTGGATCATGCAAGATCAATTCAGCACCATCCCGATCGAGCTGGAAGAGGCGGCATTTATCGACGGCTTATCGGTTTGGGGAGTTTTCCTGCGGATTGTGACACCGCTCTCGTTTCCCGGCATGGTCGCCGCCTTCATCCTTTGCTTTGTGCTCAGCTGGAACGAATACTTTTTTGCCGCTTTATTGACCAGCACCAGTGCCAAAACCCTGCCGGTTATGGTGGCCAGCCAAACCGGGTCCCAGGGCATCAATTGGTGGTCCATGGCGGCGCTTTCTGCAATGGCCATTCTGCCCCTGGCGCTGATCGGACTCTTTCTTGAAAGCTACATCGTCAAGGGCCTGACCGCCGGGTCGGGGAAGTAAACAGAAACGAAAGGGGGTCCCCATGGGTCAATTACCCGACTGGATCGGAAATTTTCCTTTTCCGCCTGATAAAAAAAAACCAATTGTTATCACCCGATCTCAGACAAAACAATTTATCTATCCTGACAAACCGGAGAACAGCGATTTTAACTGGAACTATGCCAGTACCGATAAATTTTTTATTGCCCAGTATCAGCTGTCACCCGGCGTAAAATTCATGCCGGCAGATGTCCATACAGGCGATGAGGTCTATTATGTCGTCGAAGGAACCCTAACCATGTTCAATCCCGAAACGGGGGAAGTCCATCAGGTTGAAGAAAACGAATGCTTCTTTATACCACTGGGCGGATGGCATCAGGGGTATAATTTTACCAATAAACAGACCCGTATTTTCCTTATCATCGCCCCCAAGATCTGGCCGCCCAAGGGCCTTCCGGAAGACGGTTTTCCGGGGGAAACAAGGGTCTTTTCTTTTAACAGCCCGCTAAACCCACTGCCGAAAACGAAACCTGTCCCCCTGCACGAAGGCCCCCGGACACCCGATCTGATTGGCCGGTGGCCAATCGCAGGTCCATTAGCCCGTAAAGAA
>CAVRQG010000032.1:0-44124 GCA_963723215.1 uncultured delta proteobacterium | reverse complement strand
CGTCGTGCCGTCAGTGTCTCATCACTCACGTCGACTGTGATGGTGTTGCTGACGGTATCGATGGTGATCTGATCCCCGTTTTCTACCAGCGCGATAGGGCCGCCAACCTGGGCTTCGGGGGTAATATGGCCGACAATGAAGCCGTGGGAACCACCTGAAAAACGACCATCTGTGAGAAGGGCTACGTCTTTGCCCAGGCCGGCGCCCATGATGGCCGATGTGGGGGTCAGCATTTCGGGCATGCCGGGCCCGCCCTGGGGGCCTTCGTAGCGAATGATGATCACAGCCCCCTTTTTAATCTGATGGTTTTCAAGGGCCGTCAACATCTGCTCCTCTGAATCGAAGACAACAGCCGGCCCGGTAAACGAAAGTCCTTCTTTGCCGGTAATTTTCCCCACTGCGCCCTCCGGCGCCAGATTACCCCGCAATATCTGGATATGTCCGCTTTGATTAACAGGGTGGTTCAGGGGTTTGATAATTTTCTGATCTGCGGCCAACGGCGGGGTTTCCTTGAGGTTTTCAGCTAAGGTTTTGCCGGTGACCGTCAAACAGTCACCCTGAAGCAGGCCCTCATCGAGCAGGTATTTCATCAAGGCAGGTAAACCACCGACACGGTCCAGATCTTCCTGAACGTAGCTACCGCTCGGTTTCATATCGGCCAACAGCGGTATTCGATCGCTGACTCGTTGGAAGTCATCGATGGTCAGGGGAACATCCACGGAGCGTGCCATGGCGATCAGATGCAACACGGCGTTGGTGGATCCTCCCAGGGTTGTGATAACGACCATTGCATTTTCAAATGCCTGACGGGTCATGATATCCCGTGGTTTGATATCCGCTTCCAACAATCGCCGGATGGCTGATCCCGCCTGGGCACATTCTGCGAGTTTTCCGGCGGACTCGGCCGGAAGACTGGCGCTATAGGGCAGCGACATGCCCATGGCTTCAATGGCCGAGGCCATTGTATTGGCGGTGTACATGCCACCGCAGGCCCCAGCACCTGGACAGCTTTTTTTGACAATGGCCTGGCGGCGCTGCTCGTCGATGGATCCGGCAATATATTCGCCGTAACTTTGAAACGCCGAGACAATGTCCAGTTTTGCATCCCCAAGTCGACCGGCACGAATAGTGCCGCCGTAAACCATCAATGACGGCCGGTTGATGCGGCCCATGGCGATCAGGCATCCGGGCATATTTTTATCACAACCCGGAAGTGAGATGTTGGCGTCATACCACTGCGCCTGCATGACCGTCTCGATGGAGTCGGCAATTAGATCACGGGATTGCAGGGAATAGCTCATGCCTTCAGTACCCATGGATATGCCGTCGCTGACGCCGATCGTATTAAAACGTAGCCCCACCAGGCCTGCAGCCTCAACGCCTTCTTTGACTTTAGCGGACAGCTGGTTCAAGTGCATATTGCAGGTGTTGCCTTCAAACCATACGCTGCTGATACCTACCTGGGCTTTTTGCATATCCGCGTCGGTTAACCCGACACCATAAAGCATTGCTTGAGACGCCCCTTGTGATTTCATGCCAGTGATACGGGAACTGTATTTATTTAATTTCTGAGACATAGGGTTTCCTCATATAAAGTTCTTTGTATCATTGATGTCACATAGTATAGTAAGCCATATTCAATTTAAATCAAATTTATATTTATCAATCAAACAAACTTGTTAAAGGAAAACGAAGATGACAGTAAAAGCACAAATCAACTGGACGGATGGGATGCAATTTGTTGCCCGGGCGGGCAAAGGTCCTGCGGTGGTCCTCGACAGCGGCGATGGCGGCAGCGGGCCCAGTCCAATGGAAATGGTCTTAATCGGCGTCGCCGGTTGCTCGGCAATAGATGTCATTAGTATTATGGAAAAAAAACGTGCCCGGGTAACTGCTTTTCAGGTCAATATCACTGGTGAGCGCGCTGAAGAATATCCTAAACGCTACACGGATATCCACATCGAGTTTGTTATGTGGGGTAAAGAAATCAAACCCAAAGCGCTGGAACAAGCCATCCGGCTTTCTGAAACAAAATACTGCGGGGCCATGGCATCGTTAAACGCCGACTTTAAAACGACTTACCGGATTGTTGAAGTGTGAAAAGCGGCCGGTCTGTTCAAAACTGAAACAAAAAAGTTCACCGCGGAGTTCGCAGAGAACGCCGAGAAAAATATAATATATAATTTCGGCATACTCAGCTATCTGCGGTAAAATACTTCTTGGATATGTAGTTTCACATGAGGAATCAGGCACTATTCAATCAAAAATCAAAATTTAGCTGTGTCTTCTTTCCGGCTTGCCACTGAGGTCAGTTTTTCAAATCGTATTTTTTGCTTATCCCGGAACTTTTTCAATTCCTTTATCAGTGAATGGTTTTCAGGCAAGACCTGTGAAATTCCCAGTAAAAAATTATCCAGGTCGTTTAAAAATCTTCGGCCGTTGGCGATATAGCTGTCCTGTCTGCCTTCATCTTCCAAGCGAAGACAGGTACCATAGATACCATAATAAGCGTCACTGAATTGGATCAGTTTTTTTGCCACGGCCGGTCCGTATGTTCGGCACAGAACTTTCCACAAGGAGAGTTCCGGATTGTAAGCCGCGGTGTTCCACGCATAATCAGCAACCGTCGCATACTTTATCCTGTAAACTTCACTGTCGGCACTGCCGTTTGTGTACATCTGCCGTCCATCGTTATATTGCTGGAAACGTTTGGGTTTGTAAGTCTGATAAGGCTCAAAGAGGTTGCACATTCTCACCTTGCCCGGGTAATAGGTTGTATACCCTCCATATCGCTTTGTTTCGTGGTTGCGAGCATACAAGGTGTTATCCCAGATCATCGGATGCCTGCCGATCAGGGACTTGTAACGATAGAGATCGGCCATATCTACGGATAAAGATCTTACGGTGGGTCCTGTCCAGATGACGGCAACATCCTGGGGGATCTGAAAAGTGAGTTCTTTTAGATATACTTCCGCTTCGCCAGCACTGCGATCAATATGCTCATTCGAATACCACGGTGGGCAAAACTCAAAGCGGGTATCCGGGTAATCCGTGTCAAGCCATTGCTTCAGTTGATTGATGAGGTAGGCCTGGGCATTTTGAAGATTAACGAACTGATTCTTATCTTCCAAAGTATACAGTGAGTAGTGAAAAGGGTTTTTCCCGGTATACGGTAAATAATCATCCGACAGCAGCATAATGGTATCTGCACCGGCCTCCAGTCCGACCCTATAGACATCCTGAAGCATTTTCAAGCTTTTCGGACTGCTGTGGGTCCAAGTGTATCGCAATTGATCGCTGAGGTTCTCAGCCGATTGTCCAATTTTAAAATGGGAATACGGGTTTACCATCACAGCCAGGCCCATAACACCGTTTTCTTGGAATAATCTGCCGGCTGCCTTGACGCCTTCGCGATATAGCGGATCGATCAGATGCCAGTTTTTACTCGCCCGGTTATAGCCGTAATACACTTTATTCAATTTGAAAAGACTCATGCGGTCTACGCCATCGAGATCATTTTGCAGCTCTTTTTTATTTTTCCAGTTTTTAAACACATAGGAGCGGCCTAAAAAATCAGGATAGTCGACAACGGTGGCGCTGTGATAGATACATTCGTCTTTTCCGAGGAGTTGGACAGCGGTGGCGGCCGCATTGAAGTTGCCGATGGGTGTCTCCCCCCATAAAAATACAACATGACTGCTGCCGACCTGCTCGGCCTTGATGATATAGCCCTGTTGTTTATTACGGATGCCTTGCACTGGGAGATCCGGCTGAATTTCATGGTAAATTCGGTTCCGGCCGATACTAAAGATCAATTTTGCCTTAAATATCTCGGTGAGATGAAGATCTTTTTGCAGCACACGGATTTTATGGCCCTGATGGTTATTGGCAGCAATAACCGTGTCCAATACTTTGTTGAGCTGTTTTTGTAATACTTTTGCAGCGGTATGATCGGCGGGTGCCGGGTTGTCGGGAAGGACAATAACAGGAAGATGTGAATTCGAAACACCGGCCTCGTAATAGGCTATATCACTTACCCATTGGAGGCTTTTGGGTGTGGGGATAATTTTTTCTTCCAGGGTGAGCTGTCGGGCAAAAAATGGTTTAAATCGCTCCAAGGCAGTAAAGTTCCAGATAGAGTAACGATAATCGATATCGTCCAACCACAGGGTCCCGCTGCCTTTTAAGCCGAAAAACAGACGGACAAAGCGGGTCCTGTCCGGGATATCACCTTCCGAGAACGGATAATGATATGACCTCCCCCGCACTGTGCCCCAGGGAAACTCATCAATCCGCCAAAAATTTGAAAAAGAGTAATTTTTAGCGGAATTGTCAATTTGCGTTCCCGTATTGGGGTTTAAATATCCCGGATCAACAGGCTCCCGGTGTTCATCGAAAAACAGTACCTTTATTACGAGCGTATCATAAAGTTTGGCTCCCAGCCTGTATTTATTGCTAACAATATCCTTTAATCTGATACGATAGGTAAAATAATAATTGCCGGGAATCACGGGGATATAATCGCTGATGATCCCCTCCGCATTATCCATTTCCGTTGCCTTTTTTCTATCTATCCGGATGCTATGGCTGCCACTGTTGACGTCTTCTGCGGACCTGGGTCCTGATTCCTGTGTGATCCATTCAACGTTTTGACCAACCTTTTCCCATCCTTCGAGTCGGAAACTACTTGCGGGAGCAGCGGTTTTAATACTGCCGGTTTCAAAAGAAGGATTTATGACAAGATTGCCTTTTTCGAATTGCTCCAGTCTTTCTTCATAGGGAATGCTTAAGGGGTCTGAAGTGGACCATGACGTATCTCTGCGAACTTTGCGTGTCTTCTCGAAAGTCGAGCAGGCATTTAGAATCAGTAAACAACAGAATATCGTAATAAAGACAGATTTCATATTAAGCGCCTATTTTGTCACGATGTCGTCTACCCCTTGGTTGCATCGTTGGGTTCCACCCTGGGTCTTCAGCAACATTGGGATTTTCCAAAGTCATTAATCCTATAATCGATGGTTTTAGAGATATTTTAGCATATGACTTTGTTTATATCAAAAATTCCTGACATCCATCGATCTCGGGCTGAGAACCAAAGCGGGAACTTCTAAAATTGTTTTAATGAAGGTGAAGTAAAAAGATGTTGATAGGGGAGTGGAATGGCGAATGTAGGAGTTCGCTGGTGACTAATGAACAACTTTTGTTTGGTGGTGCCCGCCCCTATAACTGGGCCGCTTCTTACGCATGCAGCCGGGTTTAAGGCATAGATCCTTATCCGGCCTTTGCTGAAAGATTCGATTTAAATTCAAATTCGTAAATCTGATTACTCAGAAAATCAGCTTCCTCTCTGTCCAAAATGCTCAGGTCCACAAATTGGAATTCTAGGAGATTTCTTATCGTCAAACATCGGTTCTCAAAGCGTCCACTATGGCCAAACCGATTTTTTAGACTGACACTGCCATCCTTTTCGACTTTCCACACATCCGTCTTGTAGAGGTACTTCATCCGATAAAGATCTAAAAGAGTGTTATGAAAACTGACATCATCGAGAATGTGAGGAATTTGCAACTTGTCAAGAATTGCTTTGAACCTTCGGACGGATTGTTTGGTGGATCGAATATTATATTCTCCAATTCTTATCGTACTGAAATCAGGCATAGTTAGCGCTCCTATCGACAAAATTGCTCACATTAGGTTAGAAGAAGTTCCAGAGACCTTGGCTGTCATCCCATGATGCCGTTGCACGTACACCCGAGAAGGTCGCTGTTTTCCACGTCAATTCCTCCGACTCAAATTATAACCTTCGGAGACCTTAAGGCCTCACGTGGTTTTAGCATGTGATGTTAGGATTGGGTGAAAAACCAGCTTCATATCAATATAATCTCGATGACCAAGGATAACTCTGGAACTCTGCTGAACAACCACTGAGGATAACTTAAAGCAGAAATTATGCCAAATTAGATTATTGAAACTATCTTCTTGAATTATAAATACTTATAGTGTGAATGCTTTTATTGAATTGCTTCCTGAATAGGTAAAGTACTAACTAAATTTATGAAAAAAGTTTCACAGAACATATCTTTCGGGTTTTCTGTCTATATCCTGCCCTTCATCTTGTCCAATTTATCAGGCCTGATCTTACTGATTTTTGCAATGCATCCAAATTCTCCTTTGAATTAAAAAGTGTTTCGCACAACTGACATTTTCTATATTTTACAATTTCACTGGCATTGATACCTATGTATGAGGCCATATTTGTCAGGCCCATGCTTCGGATTAGGTTATACAAAATATTATTTTCTTTTTTCTTAAACAGATCATCAATATTGTGATCCTGGTGGTTACCCAGATAAAAAAAGTTAGTTTTGGTAAAGTGGGTTCCGGCGTCACAACAGGCAAACATATCAAGCTCCGGAGAAAGATAGGGATTCATCGCACACTGGTAGGGCGGGAGGTCTGTAAAAATTTCTGAACGAATAAATCTTTTTGCGCGGCCCGAATATATCAACGGTTCCGGGAAGAATTTAACGTTGTTTTCTCGCAAAAACTGCTCGAAGACGTCATCCTGATTTGAAAAATCAGTCACAAATGAGACAAAATAGTCGAGACCATACTTTTTACAACTCGACGCTGCGTTAACTATGTTTTCACGATGGATACTTTTCTGATGCCAACGGCTGCAGCTGATTCTTAATTGTGATAACCCGTTTTGCACCAATCCCGCGATCGTTTTATCCGCACGTTGCCGATTTCCGGCCCAATGGGCATTGGTTACAACTCTTGAATAGATCCCGAATTTTTTGCACAGCCGAATAAGAGGATTGATTTCTTTAAGAAACAGCATTGGTTCCCCGGCTGTAAAGCTTATGCCGGTCACATTGCAAGCGGCCATTTCTGCGATTATCGTTTTGGCCGTATCCAATGGCATCTTGGCATTCGGGAGTTCATCGTCCGCGGCAACACAGTGATCACATTTAATATTGCACTGGGTTGAATAGCCGAATGCTATATGGCGTATGTTATTCATGCTTGATATCTGCTGTTGAGTATTTGACCGCAATGTTTTTGGAACAGGAATGATAGCGGAAACAAGATAATGGGTCAAGAAATCCATTTTTTGATTTTATTTTGATGAACGGATGGGTTCCGCTGGACTATAAAAGTTGAAATCACAAGGCAACATGAAGGTTAATTGTGGATGAAACGTACAATGTTGAATAAGCCATCAAGGTTGAATCGAAATTTAATTAAGCCAATTCGTGATTTAAAATATTTGATATTGAACTGAATCAGACCTAAATTGAGCGATTTTATACTCGATCCGCACCGATCAAGATCTCTGCACATTTTTTCACCATACATCGTTCAACTTAGGACTGACTCGCATGCGAAAAGGAATTGTCACCATGATAACGTTAAACGATAAGCTGTCACATCTTTCTTATAGCCAGGCCTGCAAGATGTTGGGTGCCCAGGGTCAACAGCTGATAACGGCGGGCGGGAAATATGACATCGATCTGTTTGAGCAGGTAACGCTCAACAGCAAACAGTTCCGGCTGAATTTGGGGGGTGCCAAAGTCGAAATTGCCCTGGACCCCATGAAACCCCAGCGTCTTAACATCGGCTGCAGTGCCTGTACTGTTGCCTGTGAGCATCAAGGCGCGGCCCTTTCGCTGATCCTTGAGGAAAAACTCTCACTGGGGCTTTCGGCACCGCCGCCTGAAAGGGTCCCCATGGAGAGCCTGGGTGAGGAGGCCCTCATCAAGCAAGCGATTGACGACCGCAAAGAAAGAGCGCAGAAAGAAAAAATGCGCTTAAGTTCCATGAATCCGCATGAGTTATGGACCGACTACATCATTACCAGTTATGCATCCGGTAAAAGCTATCGAATAGCCCTGAGAGGCTGGGAGTCGGGGGAGTCGTTCTGTTCGTGCCCGGATTTTCGTAAAAACACCCTCGGAACTTGCAAACACATCATTTATGCCCTGGATAAAGTCGGGAAAAAATTCAAAAAGAGCGTCCGGGAAACGGCTGCAGAAATCAAAGAGATTTGTGTATACCTGAGATACGGCCGGCGCCTGCAGCTTGGCATGCTAATTCCGGAGAACCTTTCTCCGGAGATCGCCAAACACCTGGAACCATATGGAGGAAAATCGATTTTAGACGTAAAAGGATTGATCCGCAGTATTCGCCGGGTGGAAGGGTTGGGCGCCGAAGTGACCATTTATCCGGATGCCGAGGAATACGTCAATCAAATGCTGTTTCAGGAGCGCATGACCGAAGCGGTCGCCGAAATCCGTAGAGATCCCCAAAAACACCCCCTGCGCAAGACCCTGTTGAATGTCGAACTGCTTCCCTACCAACTGGACGGCATCGCCTTCGCCGCCGGGGTCGGCCGGGCGGTGTTGGCAGATGACATGGGCCTCGGCAAGACCATCCAAGGCATCGGCGTGGCTGAATTGCTGTCCCGCCATGCCCCTGTATCCAAAGTGCTGGTGATTTGCCCGGCTTCCCTGAAATCCCAGTGGCATATCGAGATCGAACGGTTCAGCAACCGCAGCTGCCAACTCGTACTGGGCAGCGCCAAAGATCGACCGGCGCAATATGAGGGCGACAGTTTTTTCACGGTATGCAACTACGAGCAGGTGCTGCGGGATTTTTTGTCCATCGAGCGGGCCAAATGGGACCTGATTATCCTCGACGAAGCGCAACGCATTAAAAACTGGGAGGCCAAAACGAGCCGGGTGATCAAAGCCCTGAAATCTCCGTTTGCCCTGGTCCTGTCAGGGACACCCCTCGAGAATCGTCTCGATGAGCTTTTTTCAGTGGTGGAATTCATCGACGACCGACGGCTTGGGCCGGCCTTCCGGTTTTTCAACCGGCATAAGGTCGTTGATGAAAAAGGAAAGCTGCTGGGTTACAAGAATCTGGATGAACTGCGGGCAAATCTCGAACCGCTGTTGCTGCGCCGCACCCGCCAAGGGGTGATCAAGCAGCTGCCCCCACGTACCACGCAGGTTTTGAGAATCCCGCCCACCGAGGAACAGCTGGACTTGCAAAAAGGCCACCGTCAGATCATCCAAACCATTATCAATAAAAAATACCTGACGGAAATGGATTTGCTGAGGCTTCAAAAAGCGTTGCTGATGTGCAGGATGTGCGCCAATAGCACCTTTCTGGTGGACAAGCAGGGACCGGGCTATTCCAGCAAGTTGGATGAACTCGACCAGCTGTTGGGTCAGTTGATGGCTGAAGAAGACCGCAAAATTGTCCTGTTTTCCGAATGGACGACCATGCTGAATCTAATCGAGCCATTGCTGGAAAAAAGGAAACTGAAGTATGTCAGACTGGACGGTTCGGTGCCCCAGAAAAAACGGCAGGGACTCATGCATGAGTTCCAAAAGGACCCGGATTGCAAACTTTTTATTACCACCAATGCCGGCGCCACCGGTCTGAATCTCCAGGCGGCCAATACCGTTATCAATGTTGACCTGCCCTGGAACCCGGCTGTGTTGGAACAGCGTATCAGCCGGGCCCATCGAATGGGGCAGAAACGGCCGGTCCAGGTATTTTTGCTGGTGACCAAAGACACGCTGGAGGAAAACCTGCTGGCAACCCTTTCGGCCAAGCATGAACTTTCGCTGGCGGTGCTCGACCCTGATTCGGATACAGCGGAAGTCGACATGGCGGCCGGCATGGAAGAACTGAAGCGGCGGTTGGAGATCCTGCTGGGCGAAAAACCGGCAGCCGCCGAAGATGAAAGCATGAAAGAGCGGGTTGAGAAAGAGGCGCACACGCTGGCAAGAAAGAAGAAGATTGCTGCTGCCGGCGGGCAACTGGTTGGGGCGGCGTTTGCCTTTATCGGTGAAATGCTCTCGGGGAAGGATGAATCCGAGGAGACCGCTCAACTGGCAGGTGCGTTTAAGACCAAACTGAGCGATTGCATGGAAAAGGAGGAAGACGGCAGCCTCAAAATGACGATCTCGATTCCGGATGAAGCCTTTCTCGAGAACATGGCCCAGTCGCTGGCCCGGATGGTGGGTGCCGGGCGCTGATGACTTAGGGGGATTTGAAATCACCCGGAAATTTCCTGGCCACGGGTTAGTTCACCGCTGAGAACGCTGAGCTCGCAGAGATTATTTAAAATTACTCCTTATACAATTGGGTTTTTCTCTGCGAACTCAGCGGTGAATTATTATGTTTCCTCTGTTATTCCGTGTTAAATGGTCTCAAGATAATTTTGCATATAAGCAAAAAAAGTTTAAATTATTTTTGCATATAAGCAAAAATTATTGACTATCTCATCATTGATTGTCATACTCAAATCATGACCGAGCCAAGGTATCTGACAAAATATATTCTCGAAGACCTTAAAGAAAAGATGGTGTTTGTCGGCGGGCCACGCCAGGTCGGCAAGACCACACTCGCCCGGGAATTGGTTTCAAATCATTTCCAGTATTTTGGTTATTTTAACTGGGACAACCGGCAGGATCGACGCAACATCATGCAATCACATTGGCCCGGCGATGCCGACCTGATCATTCTTGACGAAATCCATAAATATAAAAAATGGAAGTCCCTGGTAAAGGGTGAATACGATAAACTGAAAGACAAATACAGCTTTCTGATTACCGGCAGTGCGAGGTTGGATTTATATCGCAAAGGCGGTGATTCTATGCTTGGACGCTATCATTATTATCGGCTGCATCCTTTCACCCTGGCCGAGGTAGTCGGCAACCAATCAGTGCCACCTATATTAAAAGAGATCCCCATCCGCTCACAAAACGACAAGGAGCTGTTTTCTGTCCTTGATAGGTTCGGCGGATTTCCCGAACCGTTTCTAAAGCAAAACACTCGCATCTTGCGAAGATGGCACAGCGAGAAGGCCGATAGATTACTCAGGGAGGATATCCGTGAAATCGAACAGGTGCGGGACATCGTTAGTATTCAATTGTTAGGCGATCTGTTGCCTGACAGGGCCGCTTCCCTGCTATCGCTCAATTCCCTTCGAGAAGATCTTGAGGTCAGCCATCGAGCCGTATCTAACTGGATGAATATTTTGGAGTCCTTTTATTATTGCTTCAGGATTTACCCCTTTGCGGCCAAAAATTTTCGATCACTTAAAAAGGAGGCCAAACTTTACTTGTGGGATTGGTCGGAAATCGATCAGGAACCGGCAAGATTTGAAAATTGCGTGGCGTCTCACCTGCTTAAACTTGTGCATTTTCTCCAGGATTATGAGGGATACAAGGCCCAATTATATTATCTTAGAAGCGTAGAAAAAAAGGAGGTGGATTTCCTGGTGACCATTGATAATAAACCTTGGTTTGCCGTGGAAGCTAAAAGCAACGATATCAATCCTTCGCCCCATTTGAATTATTTTGCGGAAAAACTGAAAATTCCTTATTCATATCAAGTCGTCAAGAGAGATGGGATAGACAGCTTTAGAAATGGGATCAGGATTGTTTCAGCCGACCGCTTTCTTGTTGGCTTGATATAGTGGCTAATTTTTATTTTTCCGGGGAACTACTGGTATTTATTCTCAATCATCAGCACATCCACTCAATTCCATACTTGGTGTTGTCCTAAGAATTAAATCGGTATAAGCTACACCACATCAGAAAACTTGCAACAGGTTCACGGTATTAGCCATTTAGCATTCAATCCAGTTTCATCCCAATCGAAGCGGGCTCTCCGGTTTCCCAGGACCTGTAAAACCAACCAATCCATTGAATCGATGCGACAGGCGATGGCCATAAAATTATGACGGCTTTTTTCGGTGTCTAAAAGGGCCGGCACCTTGCGACGCAAGAAATCGGGCAATCCGGACGACGGCCTGTCAACGGTGGTTCCGGGCGGTTCGGTCGTGCAGTAATTCAGCCGACTGGTCGCTTTCACATTAACCCACTGTTCATCAGCGAACTGATCATCTGCGTGTAAGGTGGCGTGGCCGGATATTCGCAACTGAACTTTTCTTTGCGGGTGATAAAAGAGCCAACTCACTCTGGCATCAGCGTTTATCTCTTGTACCTTGCGGGCACGGGCATCTGTGTGGCATACCAGGACCCGGCCCGGAATTGAAAACTCACGGAGAATCACGCAACGTAAACTCCCCCCCTTTTTGCCGGTTGTACCCAGAACCGGCCAATGAAATGGGTCATTGAAACGGGCGGCGCCCCGGCTGAGCATGTTCCAACTCTCATTCAAGACGCCGTCCAGAGTGTTCCAGTTATCTTCTTTAATTCTCATTCGACTCCTGGCTGAGCTAATATGGTTGAGAAGCACTTATCACATAGATCCATAAATACAGTAACGTAAAGCTGGAGGAATGGATTCTATTAAAAAAAAGAGAATATTAGACAGGATTTACATGATTATCTGGATAGAAGGGTCTTCAGCTTAAGAGTATCTTGCCACCGGCGAAAAAAATCTTTACCTCGTTAAATTTCTTAGAACAGCGGAGCGTATTTAACTGGGGCCCTTAATTCTGTTAACCCTGTCAAAAAAAAGTTAGAGATCGAATCCATTCAACTGTCATTCCAAGGATTCCACCACGCCAGGCGCTTTTTTAACCTCACAGAGCAATGATTTGAACGCGGGAAAACCCGAGATCGGATCCCTGTAATCGGGATCGATCAAGGTGTTGACATCCGCTTCCGGCCGTCCATGGTACATGTTCACGACACCGGGCGAAACCGTTTCGGCCACATTGGCGCGCACCCGAACCGCACCGCGGTGGGTCGACAACAGGACCCAATCCCCCTGGCTCAACTCTCTTTGCCGGGCGTCGGCCGGGTTTATATCCGCCATGGGGTCCGGTTGGAGGCGCCGCAGGCTCGGGATTCGATACGTCCGGGAGTGGATGAAAAAGGGCAGCCTGGCACCGGTGGTCAAAATGAGCGGAAATTTTTTGGCTTCTTCTGGGGTGGATATGGGGCTCAGCAGGGGTTCCCGATAGACGGGCAGTGGATCCAGTCCATGGTCGGCCAGGACGAGGGAAGCAAATTCCATTTTACCGGAAGGTGTCTTAAAGCCTTTTTTTTCATATTTGCGGTAAGGCGGAATTGAAACATCTTCGACGACCAATCCCCGGGGATGTTGCTTGATATCTGCCAATTGAAAGCCCGAGGGTTTCAAAATCCAGTCAACCGATGCTTCATAGCCTTTGCGCAGCAGATCGTCATCCGGTGCCAGGGTTTGGGCCAAATCGAAAATGATATCGGCATCCGATCGGGACTGTTTCAAGGGTTCGATGGCCGGTCGGGTCCACAAGACCCTCCGTTCAGGATAGAACTTCAGCTCACTCCTCTCATAGGATGAACAGGCCGGCAGCACGACATCGGCCAGTTTAGCCGTATCAGTCATAAACAAGTCCACGTTTACCAGAAAATCCAGTTTTTTAAAGCTTTCCATAGCAAAGTCCGAACCCGGCCACATTCGATGATTGAGGCCGAAAGCCAGCATGGCCCGGAGTGGGTAGGGTTTTCGGCTATCGATCTGGAAGGGCACCATCATGGCCTGGGCTTCAGGGATAAAGCGGCACCAAACCGGATGTTTATCTTCCCCTACGCGCGGGGTCATTTCGGACCAGGGATGCGATTGCATATACTCACCTTCTCTGGTCTTGACACCATTGGAAATGTACAAATAGTTGGCGGGGAAAATATGGTTGCCCCCCGGAACGTCAAAGTTTCCGGTCAATCCGATCAAGGCGGTGATGGCGCGCTGATTCTGGAGGCCGTTGGTATGGTGTACCGTAGGGCTTGCCCCGGTCATGACAGCCGCCGGTTTTGTGCCGGCGAAAAGTCGGGCTGCCTGAACGATCCGGTCGGCCGGGACTCCGGTAATTTTCTCGGCAGCATCGGGGGCGAAGCCGCGCGCCAGGTTTCGGTACTCATCAAAGCCTGTCGTCCAGCGGGTGACGAAATCGCGGTCGAAAATGCCTTCCTCGATAATCACATGGGCCAAAGCCAGGGCCAAGGCCCCCGAGGTTCCGGGCCGTAAGCGGAGGTGAATGTCGGCGTGACGGGTCAAAGGGGTGACAAGTGGGCCGACCTCTATGATTTTAAGACCATTTTTGCGGGCAGCCAGCAACCCTTTCGAGCGCGGCGGGTTCGAATGAAATAGGTTGCGGCTCCAAACAAGAAGGCATTTCGCACGGCTCACTTCGGGGGAGGATTCCTCACCATAATTCAGGATGGAGGCCAGCTTGGCGGCCGTATAACAGGTGCTCGATTCGGAAGCGTAGTTGGGTGAGCCAAAACTGTGGGCTAGGCGCTTTAAAAACGGCCGCATCCATTTTGGATAACCGGCATAGAAAATTACGGATTCAGGACCGGTTTCGGCCTTTATTTCTTTGAGCCGGCTGGACACAAGATTGAGGGCGTCTTGCCAGGAAGCAGGCTCGAACCGACCTTCTCCTCGATCTCCTGTCCTGATCAGGGGGGTTGTAAGACGGTCAGGGTGATAAACATATTGAAGCCCGGCGGCCCCTTTGGTGCATAGCATTCCCGCGTTGTGGGCTTCCAGGTTTCCCTTGATTTTGACTATTCGTCCGTTTTTGACGTAGGCATCCACACCGCAGTGGGATCCGGGATTGCATATCGAGCAGATGGTCGGCCGGACCTCAATGTCATTGGAGGGTCCGGATGTCTTGTCATCCCGTGAGGGGACTGCTGTTTTCGCATATCGATCATTCATAATTTAACCCGTTTTATGTTTAGATCCGTATTGCTACCCTGTCAAGGGAAAACCCCTTAGTTGCATAAACAACAAGGCAAAGAATCGATAATATGATGTTATTATATCCAAATTATAAAGATCACCACTTTTACGGAATATCGATATTGACAATAGCAACCACTTTATTTAATAGTCTAGAACACCCCACAGCATCAATTTCTTTATCAAGGAGTTTACTAAAATGAAATATCGATATCTCGGATCCTCCGGATTACTTGTATCACGAATCACCCTTGGCACAATGACGTTTGGCGTTGCCGATTGGGGCTGTGACGAGCAGGAATCCCATGCCATCATCAAAAATTACTTTGATTCCGGCGGAAACTTCCTTGACTGCGCAGACGTATACGCCGGTGGCCGCGCGGAGGAAATTGTCGGAAATTTTCTGCCACAGGTCAATCGGGATGAGATTGTGATTGCCTCAAAGTGTTTTTTTCCAATGGGAGACAGACCGAACAGTTGCGGTGTTTCGCGTAAACACGTGATGGCCTCGTGCGAAGCAAGTTTAAAGCGGTTGAAGACAGACCACATTGATTTGTATTACATTCATGGCCCGGATCCCGTATCACCGCTCGAGGAAAGTATGCGTGCTTTCGACGATCTCGTGCGTCAGGGTAAAGTTCGCTATTTGGGGTGCAGCAATCTATTTAGCTGGCAGATTGCCAAAGCCTGCGGTATAGCGGCCCGAATGAATCTTGAAAGTCTCGTCGCGGGTCAGTATTTATATAACCTGATTCACCGTGATTTGGAAAGAGAAGTCATCCCCTGCAGCCGGGAACAGGGGTTGGGTCTGATCTGTTACAGTCCCCTTGGAGCCGGACTTCTAACCGGCAAATACAAAAAAATGACCGAACCGGCCCAGGGAACTCGCATGTCCCATCGGACCCAAGTGGATGGTCCAAGATTCTGGCATCCCCTGGGTTTCAAAACGGCGGAAACCCTTGAGCAGGTGTCCTCGAAAGCCGGAATTCCCATGGCGAAGCTTGCCATCGCCTGGCCGTTGAAACGACGGTTTGTCACTTCGGTGATCATCGGTGTTAAAACCCAGAAACAGCTCGAGGACAACATGCAGATGGGCGACTGGGACATGCCCGATGATGTATGGAACATTCTGGAAGAGCAGACCCGGCCGCAAGAGGAGTATCTTACCTGGTTTAACAAGCAAAATTACAATCGAATGTTCTCTGCGGCGGAGTTTCATGAAGAAACGACCGAGCTGCTTTAGCCGGTTTTTCCGCCCATTCCCACAGGGTAAAAATGTATCGGAATTTCTACAATTGATTGGTCTCCGATTCATAGATCCTGCAACTCAGGGAGAATTACAGTGCTTTTGGCGGCCATTCTCTTGATAAGCCACTATTCCAATTGTGAGAAACTCGTAAAAAACACGAAATTCCGTCATGCCTGCGAAGGCTGGCATCCAGAACTATTTGAAAACACTGGATTCCCGCCTTCGCGGGCATGACGTCAAAGGATGTTTTAAACCTTTTTACGAAACCATCAATTGTTAGCGAAGCGAATTAAATCGAAGATTTTATCTGGTAGGCTTTTCGATCCAATTTAGATTGGGCCACTGGAAAGACATTTTATCCGAAGCTTACTTGCCGGGGGATTTTTGATTTAAATTAACAGATGCATTGAAGTATGCTCCGCTTTCAACAGAAATACTCCTGCTTTCAATTTTTCCTGAAAAATCAGCCTCTTTGGTTATTTCAACTTTCCCTTTCGCTGTAATCTCACCTTTCATATAACCCCTAATTCTTACGTTTTGAGCATGGACATTACCTTCTATCCTTCCACTGGGCCCCAAGAAGAAGGTATAGTTTAAAATTTCGACATTCCCTTTTATGGTTCCGTTGATAATCAAGTGCTCTTCAGCTTTTATGTTCCCATTAATGAAGGTGGAACTGCTGATAGATGTTTTTTCTTCATGGACAACGCCATCTTCCATTGATTTTTTCCTCCTTGATTTCATGATCGGTCATCATGATCTTAAATCCAGATTGATCGATTAGGATTATACCTAATTTTACTGAAAAATGCATTAGTAATACGAAAAATTGAAGAAGGTGTCAAAAGGATTATCAAAATACAAAAGGAAGCAACCGTGCCCCCTTGAGCACAAAATAATTATCCCATGTGGTCGAGGCAGGCTTGCTTCCTTAAACTAGATGGTAAAGCGGAAAAGTCTCATGTCAAGGTCGTTGGGTCTGCCATCAGCGGGCTTTTCATCAAAGAAATTACCAAAGGCGGGTAAAATATGAATTTCGAATATTGCTCGTTTGTTCCAAACAGTCGCTCAAGAATCACAGTGATGAGGCTCTGTGAATATCGATGATTTTGGTTTTGCTGTCATAATCCATGGTTTTGTAGTAGGTGATCCCCTGAAGCTTGTGGGTTATCTCCGCCATGCGATCGATCTGCTTGCTGATTTTTGTCAAAGATAAAAACGCCGGGTTGTCCGGGGAGATATCCGCCAGCGAGAGTTCTGTGTAGCCCAAAATCGTCTGCAGCGGCTGATTCATTTCGTGACACACGGCTCCGGCGGTTTCTAAAACACCCTGCAATTTTTCTTTTTGAAACCGATCCCGGGCGGCGCGATTTTTTTCGGTTAAATCCAGCATGACACCGACGCTGCCCATGCTCTGACCGTCACCGTTGTTAATCGTTGCAATATTGAATAAGAATTCCCTTCGGAGGCCGCCACTACAGGGCACTTCAGCCTCAAAACTTTGAACACCGCCCTTGAGGAGCATTTTACGTTCATTCAACTGATATAGGGCCGCCAGTTCCGAGGGAATTTGGTCGGTTAAGTCCTGGGATCTTCGTCCGATGATTTCGGCGCGGGGAATGCCCATAATATACTTGGCGAAGGCTTTGTTGCAGCCGCGATAGATACCGGAGTCATCCTTAAAATAGATCGGATTGGGGATGGTGTTGATTAAGGTGTCTAGAAGATTCAGGTAACCGCGAAGCTTTGCTTCGGTTTCTTTGCGCTTCGTGGCTTCATTCTGTTGATCCACATTTATTTTATCTAACCGATATTTAGCAGATTGAAGTTCCTGGTGCGTTTTCATGTTACGCTGACGATATTCTCGATTTTGCCGATAGCCATGCCGGAATAGGAGTATCAGCAAAATAGTCAGAACCGCAGGCATCCAAAATAAAATTTGCATAGAATTTAAATCTTTGAAAAAATGATTAAAAGTTCCTAAAAATGACAGTTTTTGCTCGATGACTATGCAGTAAATGCAATTTTCACTCCAGTTTTTGCAAATATCCGTCTAAAATGTTAATAATAAGTAAAAAAACCTTAAAAAATTAGCTTAATACGATTTAATGCCTGCTCGGCTGCCGCACGATCGTCAAAGTTATGACGTTTCATTTACAGCGGTGAGCAGGTATCATCGCCAGTGGGCCTCAAAATACCACCAATTTGCTTTTGTTATGTGTTGTCCGGGAAAGAATTTAAATATCAAAAGCAATTGAAAACTGTTTGTAAATGCTTATTCTAGCCCCATGCCCCAAATCGATAATTCTTAAATAATTTAATTTACACCATAATTTCATAAAACTGATACTGCAAAGAGAATACTGAAATTTTTCAAAATGCTTGAAGCGCTTATTACAAAAGCCAAATCAATGGATGCCAGTGATCTGCATCTAGAAGCCGGTTTGCCGGCGGTTTTCCGTATCAGAGGGGAATTGAAAACCCTAGGGAATCCGGTTGATGCCGGCGGTTTGCTCGCTGCCAGCCGTCATCTGGTTGGAGATAAAAACTGGCCATATTTTGTCGAGCAATGCTCCTTTGACCTGTCTGCCAACATTCAAGGGGTTAGATGCAGAATTAATGTTATGAAGACGAATAGAGGGGTAGGGCTGGCGATACGTCTTTTATCATCTTTTCAACCTACCCTGGAAAAGTTAAATTTGCATCCCGACCTAAAAGACATCGCCCACCGCCCCCATGGACTGGTCCTGATCAGTGGCCCTACCGGAAGTGGCAAATCTTCTACCCTGGCTGCATTGATTCAAGAAATCAATCTTTCACAATCTAAGCATATTATTACGATTGAAAATCCCATCGAATATCATTTCAAAGCGTTGAAATCTTTTATTCGTCAGCGTGAAGTCGGTAGGGATACGCCTTCATTTTCCCAGGGATTGGTGGACGCCCTGCGTGAAGATCCCGACGTGTTAATGATCGGCGAGATGCGCGAACCTGAAATTATGAAACTAACGCTCAATGCTGCTGAGACCGGTCATCTGGTTCTTTCCACCGTGCATTCCGGGTCCGTTGCAGAGGCGCTGCAAAGAGTTGTCTCAACCTTTCCGGCTGAAGCCCAATTTGGCGTTTGCGCACAACTGGCCGACTGCCTTTTTGCAGTGGTATGCCAGCGTCTCATTTTCAGACCCGAACTAAACATTCGGGTGCCGGAATGTGAAATATTGTTTGCAAATCTGACGGTGAAATCCGTTGTGCGCAACGGCAAATTTTTTAAACTCAATGATGCGCTGCAAACCGGTGCGATCGACAAAATGTGGTCGCTTCAGCGTTACAAAGAGTGGCTCGAAAATCGCACTGACTGGTACATTCGAAGTGAATATTCGGGCCGCGAACCGGTAGATATTTTAAAAAATTCTGACAACGGCATTACAGCCGGAAACTACCTGTCGCCCAGGCATTATCAATCAGGTTTACCTGAACGCAATGTGCTGAGAAAATCCGGATGGGGAAAAAAAAATGTGCCAGAAAATGAAGGGCCGTATGAAATTGACGATGATGATAGTTTGGATGATATACTTCGAGAACTTGATACCTAAAAATAAGGTGATAACTGAATATTCAATGTAAATTAGTGAGCAGTTCGGGATAGTATGAAATGACGGCCGGTTGAGAAAATTAGAGAAGTAAAGAGAGTTTCTCAAGTGACTGATAAGACTATCAGGAACATTTTAACTAAAGGAGGGTCACAAATGAAAGAATTGCAAAGTGTGCTGAACATCGTTTCCGATGGCCTGAAAACACTTGCCAAAGGCGTAGAGGCGATCGCAGAAAAAGTTGATGAGGTTGCGAAATCTCAAGGACCGGTTGGAAAAAAAAATAAAAAGCCGTCAACAGCAACAACCCAAAAGAAAACTGCGAAAAGGCCGACACAAAAAGCCGCAAAGAAGAAAACCGTTGGCCCGGAAACCGATACAGACAAGGTGCTGAAGGCAATCAGTGGCTCTAAAAAGGGTGTCAGCACCGCTACAATCATGCAGAAAACAGGTTATAGCCAAAAGAAAATAGCCAATATAATTTACCGATTGCGGAAACAGCAGAAAATTAAAAGCGTGGATAAAGGCGTTTATATCAAATTATGATATTCACCTAAATTGAACAATCAGGTCCTATAGAAAGACCAGGTCGGGCGATAGATTCCGGATACCCGCATTCGCGGGAAAGACAGAATATAGCGACTCTGCCGTCATTGCTGCGATATTCGGAATCCAGTGCTTTGACACTATACTACCACTCGGGCCCTCTACACAGCCAGGACAAAAAAATACTACTCGATCTGCACCGATATCGGCATATTTTGGACACAAAGTTGGTCTAAAGCCGGCTCGACTGTGCAATAATGATTTCGATGAGGAGATTAATCAACAATGCCAATCGAGCCAAAGACGACGCTTCTGCTGATCCGCCACGGGGAGACGGTATGGAATGCCGAAAAACGCTACCAGGGACATGGAGACAGCCCTCTGACGGAAACCGGACGTAATCAAGTTGCAGCTCTCGGCCGCCGGATGGAGCGAATTCCATTCGACACCCTGATCAGCAGCGATTTGGGGCGAGCGCAGGAAACGGCAGCGATAGTTTCCGGTTACACGGATCATGCGGTGGAGATCGACCGTCGCCTAAGGGAAAGAAATTACGGCGTTCTTGAAGGATTGACCGTTCGTCAAATTAACACCAGGCATTCAGATGTCCTCAACCAATTGAATAGCGATGATCCGGATTATATCATTCCGGAAGGTGAGAGTCACCGCCAGCACTACCTGCGCAACGTGGCCTTTATTGAAGAAATGCTGACGAAAAGATCCGGAACCAGGATTGCCGTCGTCGCTCATGGAGGGGTTTTAGACAGCATTTTTCGCTATGTCGCACGACTGCCGCTCGATCAGCCACGCTGCTTCATCACAATTAATGCCAGCCTGACGATCATCACTCACGGCAATTTTTACGACACGACCCGCTGGGTCATAGAGACATGGGGCGATACAGGGCACTTGGAGGGAATCAGCAAAACCCTCGATTCAGGACAGTTGGATGGTATTTTTGAAAATTGATGCTTATCTGCCCTAGTGCCGGAGGTAGGGAGCAGATTCAAACTTGAATAATCCAATCCGATTATTCCAGACTTGATTCTTCCCTGACAATTTCGATTAAGTCCTCAATGCTATTGGTTTTATCGCGTTCAAGCAGCCAACGCGATCCGATTTTAATTGCCAGCCGTTCGCAAACAGCCCTTTTATTAAGATCCTCAATGCTGGTAATATCCCAAATGCTGACGATTCCCATCATGCGGCGCAACATCTTTGAGCCCCCAAAACCGGCGGTGTCATGCAAAATGTTGCGGATATAACGGCGGCGAAATTCGGCAAATGTTTCCTCTCCTCCGGGGAATTCCCAGTACTTGGTCGGCATTAGCTCGCCGCAATTATTTGACAGCCAGATCTCATCGAATTTGCGGGCAAACTCATTCCACACGCCCCGTACCATCCCGAGCAGATAAGCCTGGTAGTCCGCACGTTCGGCCGCATCAGGCGTGTGGGCGAAGTGGGACAGATAATTAAGAACCAGGTTCTCAAGAATGGCACCGACGTCAAAACCCATCGGGCCGAAAAATGCGAACTCGGGATCGATTACGCGGGTGTCGGTATCATTGACCATCACACTGCCTGTATGCAGGTCGCTGTGAATAAGGGCCTGGCCGCGGGTCATGTAACTTTCTTTCATCTCGGCCAGCGCCAGTTTGAGTTTGCCGTTGGCCCTCACGGCTTGTACCTCCGCATCGATCTCCGGATTCCATTTATTTTCCGCCGATTCCATATACGGATTGGTAAAAACAAAATCTTCCTGAATTTTGCACAAATGCGGATTGATAAACTTGGCCTGGAGTTCTTTTTTTTCCACTCCGGTCAGGTAGAGATCCGATGTAAAAAAGAGACATCGAGCCATGAAGGTCGATATGTGGTCCACAAAAAGAGGGAATTTTTTGCGCTCCACTAAAGGTTTGCGCATGATTTCAAGTGTACCCAGGTATTCCATAATCACCAGGGACATTTCCTCGTCCTGGGCATACACAAGGGGAGCCAGACCCGGTGCCAGCTCGTTGTGTTTCAAAAGCGCCTGGGTCTCAAATCGCATCCGCTCCCGGGTAAGCGGCCAGGAGTCGCCGGCAACGCGCAGATAGGGCAGCGCCTGTTTGAGAACGACGGACTGTTCGGGAGCATCCGGATTTTCAATTATAAAAACCAGGTTCAGATTACCGTCGCCGACTTCTTTAGCCACCAGCTTTGCGGGTTCCGGCAGCACGTTTTCCAGTGCCGGGCAATTCTTTACATACTCTACTACGCTCTTACTATCCAGGGCTTGGTATGTCACTGTATACTCCTTGTGATATCAATGTGAAATATATAGCTCGGAAATTCTATAACATTCCATTTGGGGCGAAGCCTCTATCTTGTAGATACCTAACGCAGATAAATTTGCCACCAAGGCTCTAAGACACAAAGCGGAACCTTTGGTCAAAATTCATTTTTGTGTCTTTGCGTCTTGGTGGCGAAAATACATGATTATAAAATGCACAAAATTCAAAATTACAGACCTGGTTGAATGGTTGATTAGGTAAATTATAGTCATAATTTCAGAATGTTACGATTGTTTAAGCATGAAGTGTCCAATTATTCTGCAAATATGGGATATATCCATATTTACAACCACTTAACCAATCAACTAATCAACCAATTAACGATTTCTGATTTAAGCGGTTAGGACCGTTTTTCCGGATACAATCCCAGCACACCTTCTTCCGAGGCAGCGCAAATCCCACGTTCGGTGATGAGACCGGTCACCAGTCGTGCCGGTGTGACATCGAAGGCATAGTTTTCGGCGGGACTGTCCTCGGGTGTCACCAAAATGCTTCTGATTTCTCCATCGAGCTGGCCGGGAATATATTTAACTTCGGTCGCATCCCGACGTTCAATTGGAATTTCATTAACGCCGTCGCGAATGACCCAGTCAAAGGTAGAGGACGGTAGGCCAACATAAAAGGGAATGCCGTTGTCCTTTGCCGCAAGGGCCTTGAGATAGGTGCCGATTTTATTGGCCACATCACCCGTATAGGTGGTTCGGTCGGTGCCTGTGATGACCAGGTCCACCATACCATGCTGCATTAAATGGCCGCCAACATTGTCCACAATCACGGTGTGGGGCACACCGTGCTGACCCAATTCCCATGCCGTCAAACCGGCACCCTGGTTGCGGGGTCTGGTTTCATCCACCCAGACATGGACCTTTATGCCCTTGTCATGGGCAGCATAAATCGGAGCCGTAGCGGTACCGAAATCCACAAATGCCAACCAACCGGCATTGCAGTGGGTCAGTACATTTACAGTCTCACCGGCCTTTGCCCGGCTGATCTCTTCGATGATGGCGGCACCATGTTCACCGATGCGGCGACAAAAATCGGCATCCTCATCTGCGATGGTTTGGGCCATGTCCCGGCAGGCCATGATTTTCGCCTCGACACCCCCCGCGGCGGCTTCGACGGCCTCGAGCTGCCGATTGACCGCCCATTCGAGATTCACCGCAGTCGGCCGGGTGGCTTTTAATTTCTCACCGTCAGACACGAGCGCTTCCAAAAATTTCTGTTCGGATTGCTGCGGGGCCAGCAAAGAAGCGATGTACATACCGAAACCAGCTGTTGCGCCGATCAGACCCGCGCCGCGCACGTGCATATCCTTGATCGCCCGGGCAACCTCATCCACCGTCGTAAGGTTCTCGATCACAAATTTGTGGGGAAGATGCCGCTGATCGATGATTTGAACCACATTGGAGTCATCTTCGTTGAGCCAAATCGTACGGTACTGTTTGCCGTGTACTTTCATTTGTTCACCCCTTCCACAAGATTCTTATGATCCTAAAATACGTTCCTCAAAAATTACGCCTCACGCAGGTCCTCGTTGCAGTTTACGATTACCTCACCATACCAGACAGCTGCTCGCATGCTTATTTTCTCCTTTCTGATGTCCTGAGTTCAAACACAACGCTAGAAACTACAGATATCGTTAATTGGTTGATTAGTTGACTGGTTAAGTGGTTGTAAATATGGATTTATGCCATAGTTGCAAAATAATTGAACACTTCATTTTTCAACAATCGTAACATTCTTAAATTATTACTATAATTTCCCTAACCAACCATTCAACCAGTAAATTATTCAACGAGGTCTAAACTATCCAACTGGGTACTTTTTAGGTACCCATGGCCGGACTGCTTTGTCCGTACTCAGCTTGCGAGTTATGTCCGGACTATCCCTCTGTCGGCCGATTTTTCAAGCTGTCAATCATCACCGCGATAAAGATCACCGCGCCTTTGATGAAGTTTTGCCAGAAAGGGGGTACGTTCAATAAGTTCATCCCGTTGTTGATCACCCCGATCATCAACACCCCGATGATGGTTCCAATGATGGTGCCCTTCCCGCCGCTAAGAGACGCGCCGCCGATAATTACCGCGGCGATGGCATCGAGCTCGTATCCCGTTGCAGCGGTGGGCATGGCCGCATCGAGACGGCCGGTGAGGATAATCCCCGCAATGGCGCAGGAGATACCTGAGACCACATAGACAAAATTGAGTATCCAGTTGGTCTTTATGCCCGAGAGAGCGGCGGCTTTGATGTTCGATCCCACGGCGTAGATATTACGTCCGATTACCGTGCTGCGCAGCAGGACCTCGGCAACGATCGCATACAACAAAAATACGATAACGGTTACCGATATCGGACCGATTTTTCCCGAGCCCAGATAATTAAAACTTTCAGGGAAAGAAAAGATTGTTTTGCCTTGGCTGAGCACCATGGTCAAGCCCCTGGCCATGGCCATTACCGATAGGGTCACGATAAACGGTGCCATTTTGATTTTGGTTATGGCAAGTCCCTGGAACATCCCTACGGCGGCCCCGAACACCAGGCTGATCGGCAGCACCAGATAGACCGGGATTTCCAAATGTAACATGATGGCCATAACGACGCCGGAGAGCGCTACCAGCGAACCGACCGAGAGGTCGATCCCCTGGGTGAGAATGACGAAAGTCATACCGATGGCGATAATACCCTGGGTGGAAGACTGTAACAGGATATTGAGCAAGTTGAACCGGGTGAGGAACACGGGGGATGCAATCGAGAAAAATACGCCGATGCCCAGGAGTCCCAAAAAGACGATGAATTCACTGTTTGAAAAGATAGATCGGTTGACTTTCATATGACGGTTGCCTCATCAGCATCTTTTTTCAGGCAGTACTTCAAGATGTTCTCCTCGTTAATTGCATCGCCGATAAATTCCTGGGTGATTCTGCCATTCGCCATGGAATAAACCCGATCGGAGCAGCCGATCACTTCCGGCAGCTCCGAACTCACAAAAATAATTGACTTGCCTTCTTTGGCCAGGTCGGATATCAGCCGGTAAATTTCCAACTTGGCCCCGACATCTATCCCCCGAGTGGGCTCATCTAACAGCAATACCTCGGGTTCGTTTATCAGTGCTTTGGCCAGACACACTTTCTGCTGATTACCGCCCGACAGGTTATACACATCCATGTCCATGGTGGGGGCTTTAACGTTCAGTTTATTAAAGTAGCGCCCCGCTTTGTCCTGCTCGTCTTTTCGCTTGATAAATCCGGATCGAACAAACTGTCCTATTTGGATGGCCGAGTAGGAGATGTTTTTGCAAACGGAATTTCCAAAAAAAAGATTTTCGCCCTTGCGGTCTTCGGAGGAGTAGACAATTCCCAGTTTGATTGCATCGATAGGCGCTTTAATCTTAACGGGCCGGCCCTTAAACCTGAGTTCTTTGATATCTGCCTTGCGCGCCCCCACAATGGCTTTCAACAGTTCTGTCCTGCCGGACCCCAGCAACCCATAGATACTGAGCACCTCCGATTTTCTAAGGATCAGGTCGACATCCTTGAGGAGATCATCTTTGGCGCCCCTTACCTCCAATGTGACTTCGCCGATGGGATGCGTTTCTTTGTAATAGATACTCTGGATGTCGCGGCCGACCATTTTTGATACGATTTTCTCTTCAGTCGCTTCCTGGATGGGCATGATGTCTTCGGTGCGGCCGTCTTTCAAAATGTGCACCCGGTTGCAAATGTTAAATATTTCGTCCAGGTGGTGCGAGATATAGATGATGGAAATCCCCTTCTTTTGTAGTTTCCTGATAATCTCGAAGAGGTTTTCGATTTCCGGTTCGGTCAGAGATGATGTCGGTTCGTCCAGCAGGAGCACATTGGCATTGGTTGAAAGGGCTTTGGCGATTTCCACCGACTGTTTCAGGCCAATGGACAAATCAGATACAATATCACGCGGCCCAATGTCGCCCATCCCGTTTTCTCTTAGAATTTGTTCCGTGTCGGCATAGAGCTTCTTCCATTGGACAAAGCCGTTTTTACGCGGTAGACGGTTTGCAAATATATTTTCGGCAACCGTCAGATGCGGGATAAGGTTGAGTTCTTGATACACAATGGAAATACCGGCACTCAACGAATCTTTGGGAGATCGCAGCGCAACTCTGCGACCATCGAGGAAAATTTCACCATGGGTCGGTTTGTAGACCCCCCCGATAATCTTCATGAGGGTAGATTTGCCTGCGCCGTTTTCCCCGACGATGCCCAGAATTTCGCTTTTATATAGAGCCAGCGAAACCTGATCGAGAGCAACGACTCCGGGGAATTCCTTGGTGACCTTCCGGGTCTCTAAGACGATATCCTCATTCATCGGGATTCCCGGTTTTTTTCTTATATTTCATCAATTGATTTATGTTTTTCTCCACAAAAGTAGGGCATCAAAAATTGATGCCCTACTGTCTCAATCCCGATTGATTACTCAGCCCAGTTGGCCCTCGTATCGATATTCTCTTTGGTAATGGCGGTGAAGGGGGTATAGTAGTGTTCGGTTACCTTTTCACCTGCGAGATACTGCAATGCGAATTCGACGGATTTTTCACCCATCATAACCGGTTCCTGGGAGATGGTGCAGTCGATGTTGCCCTTTCGGATCGAGTCCAGGGCCTGCTTGATGCCGTCAATACCGACAATGTAGATATGATCTTTTTCACCGACCTTCGCCAGTTTGTCCATGGCCTTTAACGCCCTTTCGGCTCCCACGGTGTTGTCGTCGTTGTGGCCAAAGATGGCGTCCACGTCGGGATGCGCCAGCATAAGATTGCTGGTTACGTTATAGGCTTTTTCCTGATCAAAATCCGCCGGCTGAGAAGCGACGAGCTCAAGTCCGGGGTATTTTTTCAACCCTTCGTTGAAACCTTTACCGCGGTCACGCGCGGCCGTCGTGCCGACCAGGCCTCCCAGCTCGATTACTTTGCCCTTGATCTCGCCGTACTTGGCTTTCATGGCCTCGGCTACGAGATCTGCACCCAGTTTGCCCATTGCCACGTTATCGGTTTCCAGAAAGGACGTAACGTCCACGCCGGTCACCCCCCGGTCCAGCGCCAATACGGGAATGTCCGCTGCCAGCGCCTTTTTGACGGCCGGTGCGATGGCTTCCGCATCACGGGGATTGATAATGATTGCGCTGACCTTTTTGGTGATCAGGTCTTCGACATCAGCGGCTTGTTTGGCTGAATCACCGTTGGCGTTGACCGTGATCAATTCGGCCCCCAATTTCTTGGCGCCATTTTCAACACCGCGGGTCATGCCCACAAAAAAGGCATTGTTCAGCGTGCTGATCGAGTAACCGATAACAACTTTGTCCCCCGCCATTGCCGGAATTGCAACGCTAAATGCCAATGCAAATACCGTCAACAGTACCAAAATCTTTCCAAATTTTTTCATGATGTTTGCTCTCCTTTCTTGGGTTGTTGATGAGTTATTAAAATTGCCAAATGGAAGAACGCGATATCAAAAGCGAGGTGAATTGTCAACTAATGACGGATCTTTGTCAGCACTGAGTGGCCGGGCAAAATCATTGTATCGCCTTCAATTCGAGCCTTTCCTCCGAATGCGGCTTGCTTTTGATCGTTCCATTCCAAAAGGGAGGAATTATGCTTGTCAAAAGGATTCTCGTCAACCTTAAACGCCTCGGTTTTATCAGAAAGGTTGATGAGAATCTCAATTGTTTGCTCATTTTTTGTAATCCGGTAAGCGCAGGCGATGAGAGGACTATCCGTTTCACGAATCGACAGAGTGCCGCCCTCAAAACCTTTCAACAGGGTCAGCACCTTATAAACGGGGAACACCTGCAGGGGCGTTGAAGGGAATTTTTGTGGAATTTTTGAGCCAGCCTCTTTCTCAAAAAGTCCTTTCCAACCCGACAACTCATAGTAGGTAGACAGGGCTGCTCCGGCATTGGACATCCGGCCGATTGAGGCCAGTGACCAGCAGGCACAAAAGGGATCGAGTTGCCGTACATCGACATTGGACGGCAATTCGCCTTGCGGCACAATTTCCTCGCCGGTGGCATTGGGATTCCAGCGCATCTTGAGGGTAACGGGGCTCACCCATACGGGCTTCCCGCCGCTGATGGCCAGGGCAGTCTTGACGACGGCTTCCTGCCCCTCGAGGGTTTCGGTGATCGAGAGATTATCAAAGGCATGGACTTGCGGATTGATCGAGAACACGAAGGCATCAGCCATATCCTTTGAAATTCTATTACGGTTAAGTTCGGTAAAAAACGCGTCCGAGCCGGCAGCCATGCGGATGTCTCCGAATCGGTTGCGGATGGCCTTTTTCAGCGGTTCGATCCGTTCGGCGGGCACAATTTTGAGATCTTGAAAGCCGACGATTGCCATCCTGTCGCAGTCTGCGCCTTTGAGGGCTTCCAGGTAAAAGTTGTCCGGCGTTTCGTTGTCCACATGGAGGAACGGTATAAGCTCCTTGCCGGATTTTTCAATATCTGCCACGGCCTGGACAATAAATTCTGTATCCGTGTTTGGACGAAGGTCCAAGCGGATATGACCGTTCGGCAGGGCTTTCACGAGATCGAGCTCCCCGGCGGAGAGTTTTCCGGAGTACACCCACCCGATTTCAAGAAGTTTTTGGGAACCCCTGTTTGGACTGAAAATTCGGCAGGGGAGGGATTCATCTGTCGGTATTTCGACGGCGGGCATGTTGTCGCGGTCGCTGATCTTAAATTTAATGGATTGGCGTACGTTGTCGCCGCGGGCAATCTCAACGGGGAAGGGCAGCCCGAGCGGAGTACTGTATGTTTTATAGGAAGCGTCTGTCCAGTTGCGCTGGTCCTCCATTTCAAACACATCCCCCTCAAATTCACTGACCACTCCGCCGTATTCGATCGATTTGAGGTCCATAAAAGGCTGATGGGGGGAAATCAGCTCAGGGAAAATGCTGTTTTCAGTCGTACCATCACAATGGACCACTTCGCAGGGCCGACCGGCCGCTGAAGCCGGGTGAAGTAGGCAGAAACCGATACGGTTACGCGCGAAATCGCTTCCAGCGGTGCCGTCAAACTCCCATTTTACGACGGCATCTTCCGTACCGGTGATGCGGCCACTGACAACAAAGTCTATGTTTTCATCGGTGTCCGTGTACCGGGTTTCATAATTTATTTCGAAAGAGTTTGCCTTAATATCGGTGTCGATGGAAATTAGTTCTTCCGGTATGGTACCCCAGTTTTTATCGCGCAGGGCGAAGTAAAGGCAACGGATAACCTCAGATCCGTCCAGCGACAGGTAGCGAAGCGTGCCGCCGCTCAGTTTCAGGCTCAATCTGCCTGCTTTCAAATTTAAATCCGGCCAGTTTTCCATGCTCATCTCCAATTTTTAAATTCTGCAATCAGCAGTTCGCTATCAATAGCAGATTTTGTTGTCAAGGGTTTAATCACCACGGGTGAATACCCATTCATCATGGGATGACAACTTTTGGTTAAATTGATAGTTTTCCGCCCTAAAGAGTTTCAGCTCCTCAGTGCGGTCAATATGGTTTTGGATAATATAATTGCACATTAAACCGCGCGCTTTTTTGGCGTAGATCGTTATGAACCGATAGGAGCCATTTCTGAATTCTTTGATGAGAATTTCGGAATCTTTTATCAGCTCGGGGATTGTATGTTTCGAGATAGGGGCTTGTTGTTTAAAATCCAAGGTCTTGGATGAATTCATCAGAATAATCATTATCCATCTGGTTAATCAAAGCGGGTTTGGTTGTCAAGATTTTAGTTTTTAGCTCAGGAATGAGCCGTAGATCCCATAGAAATTGTCTTTATTAACAAACTAATTGCACGGGACAACCCAATGGACTCCTATTTTTTTCAGTTGACAATAAGTTATGGCACCATTATTATGCATATGTATAGAACCATGAGGAGGGTGTTATGAAACGTACCACTGTAATGATACCTGAAGACTTGAAAATCCGCGCCTCCAGGCGCGCAAACGCGGTAGGGATATCTTTGGGGGAATTCATCCGTGAATCCCTTGAAAAGGCTTTAAAATCAATTCCCGCCGGTTCAATTGATGACCCCTTCTTGAATGATAATGCTGTATATGAAGGAGATACACCGGTTGATTTGGCACTGGATCATGACAAATACCTATATGAGGATTAATTGTGATTTATATTGATACCGGCGCATTCCTCGCCCGCCATCTCTCAAAGGATCAGTATCACGGTCAAGCGAATTCTTTCTGGAATTCGATTCAAAAAAAAGGGGAAGCTTGTATGACCAGCAATTTTGTATTGGATGAAACATTCACATTGTTGGGTCGTCGCGCCGGATATGGCTTTGCTGCTCAAAGGGCAAGAAATATCTACGCTTCTGAATCGCTTACCATTCTTCGTCCCACCAAAAATGATGAATTGAAAGCAATCGATTTTTTTGAAAAATACTCAGCCAATCGCCTAAGCTTCACAGATTGCGTCTCATTTGTTCTCATGCAAAGTAAAAAGATTAAAAGAGTATTCACCTTTGATCATCATTTTCAAATACTCGGTTTCCAAATTTATCCCTAACATGATCTCAATCCACTAAGCCAATTATTCTCGCCAAGACATAGGCACTGCGAGCCGAAGGCCTATATTCCATTACTCCAACACCCCATTCCCTGCCTATAATTCCGTTCGATATTTCATAGATATGGTGAAATAAACCATATTTTTTGATTTTATCGCTACTAAACGGTTAATTATGCCACAACAAAATTTTTTATTAATGCCCAACTATGTATAATATCAAATAGTTATGTGAAAAACTGTGATTGGCATGGAACGTGCTCTAATAGTAGGTCAAAATACTAACAAAAAAGGAGACACTACCATGGGCATATTCACACGATTTCGCGACATTGTCGGTTCTAACATTAACTCCATGCTCGATCGGGCGGAAGATCCGGAAAAGCTGATTAAGCTGATGATCCAGGAAATGGAAGATACCTTGATCGAGCTCAAATCAGCCTGTGCCGGTGTGATGGCAGAGAGCAAAAAAGTCGAACGCCAACTGCAGGGACTCGATAAACGCGTCGACTATTGGGAGAGCAACGCAGGCATGGCCGTTCGCAAAGGGCGTGACGATCTGGCCAGAGAAGCCCTGCTTGAGAGACGCCGCCATTCGCAACGAGCACTATCGCTTGCCAATGAATTAAGCGAGCACGAAGCATTGCTGGCGCAATACAAGGACGACATCCGCCAGCTTGAAGATAAATTAAAAACGGCCCGGGAAAAAGAGCGCTTGCTTGTGCAGCGCCATATCCACGCGGCCGGGAAAAAACGTGCCCAGGAAGAAATGCGGCGAATGGACAGCGCCGATGCGATCTTTAAATTTGAAGATCTCGAAAATCGAATCGATCAGATGGAAGCCGAAGCCGATCTGGTAAATTTCGGACGTAAGACGACCTTGGAAGACGAACTGGAAAGACTTTCGCTGGATGAAGAAATAGAAAGCCAGTTGAAAGTACTCAAAAACACTCCCATAGCAAAAATGGAAGAACGTGTTGAGGCGCTGGAAACAATCATGTCCGACAATGAAAGAGAGGGAACGAATCATGAGCAGATTTAACAGCATGTCCAGGCGGGGACTTTACCGCTCTCGCAATGGTGTCATATTAGGTGTATTCCGGGGATTGGCAGACTATTTTGATTTCTCAGTGTTCTGGATTAGAGCCATTGCCGTCATATTGTTTATCTTTACCGGTTTTTGGCCGGTGGTCGGCATTTATTTGCTGGCGGCACTATTGATGAAATCGGACCCGGTGAAGTCTGCCGGCACCGGATCAAATCCCAAGGACAACAGCCGGTATCACTGTATGAGAAATGATGCTGCGGAGCGGCTGAAACGGAAATGGAAACATCTGGAAAAGCGGCTTAACAGAATGGAAGACAAAGCAACCTCGCGAGAATATGATTGGAACCGCCGGTTTCACGGTTACAAGTGAGCTTGTTATTCAATCTCAATAGAAAATGACTAAACAATCTTTGTCAGATGCGGGATTGCATTCAAATTTGACATGGGTCTAATAGGGGAATTAAGGGATTGAGGAATTCAGGAATTGAGGAAAAGCAAACCGTAAAAATATTGTTCAGCAGGAGGGCTTATGAGTGCTTCTTACTGGAAAATGGTCGGAGAGAACGTCGCCAAAGGTCTGGGTGAGAAAGCGATCCGGCGGCTAGGTATTGGTGGCAAAGTGCTGGGTCGGGTAGGGCCTGTGGTGGGTATCGGCTTTCTGGTTTTCGAGTTGTATAAAAATTACAAGGAAAATATCGAGAAGGAACCGGCCTACCAGGAAATGATGATTATGCAGGCAGAACTCGAAAAATGGGTCAGTGCCATTTCATGTATCGGCAGGGAAGCGGCCGGGGAAAAGGAATATGGCTCCCTTGACGAGGGGGGCGCCATTAATGCTTTATACCGCAAAAAGGTATTTGCGGGTGAGGGCTTCCGGGAGGCAAATCCCCAAGAGGCTTATGCATTGATTGGAAGATCCATGAACTATATTCGGCGGACTGAAAACCTGCTAGGTGATGCCAAATTCGACGAAAAAAAGAACGCCCTTATTTCGCAGTTAAGGAGGTTACAACTAGAAATTAGCGACACCCATGATTATCGGCCGATCCAAAACAAACTGGCCGAAATTGTAGATGAGATCAGACCGATCGCCGGCGGATATACAACCCGGGTCTATGACTGCAGCCGGGAAATTCAAAAAACGCTGGGATCCAATGCTGCCTGGGCAGCCATCTCGATGACCACGCTGGGTCTGGTTAAGAAACCGCAGAAGTAGTTAAAATAATGAGACAGATATTGATATGTCTCCCGGCTTTCGTATATTTTCGATGTTGGGCGAAAGCCGTTATCGGTTATGGTTGCAACCATTGATGCGCTTGGTCAATGAAACAACAACCGATACAATTTCCCACACCTTGAGTAAATCATGCCTCATCAACCACCCTTCATCCTTGGAAATATGCTATTCAATTCATAAATTAGTGCTTCAATTTACATTTGTTATGACATATAATTATTGACCAATCCAATATAATTGCATACTCAGCACTAAGTTCTGAAGGCGTAAACACTTCATCTCATTTGAGAACCGAAACCCTTCGCATTTATCATAAAATTTCATCCAGGGGGAAACATGAATACTCGAATTCTTTTGAACGCGCCGCTCCGGAAGCAAAGTCGATTTTCTGGGACGCAATTAAAAAGATGAAAATTGACGATGCCAAAAAAATTTTAAGCGGACGTGATGATGAGGCCACCCTTTATTTTAAGGACAAGACATACCCTCGGCTTCAGGAAATTTTCGAACCGATCGTTAAAGAATCCATGGGAGAAGTATAATGAAAACGATTTCACTCGGATTTGACGGTATGAACCTTGAGGATCTGACAGCGATTGCCAGATATGGCGCCCGGACCCAATTGACCAAAGGCGCAGAAAAAAGAATTCGTGAAACCCGGGGGCTGGTGGAGCGATGGGTTGATGATGAAAAAACGATATACGGGATTACCACCGGATTCGGTGCGCTGAGCGACGTGGTCATCTCCAAAAAGGACACCCGGCTGCTTCAAGAAAATATTCTCATGAGTCATTCCGCCGGAGTCGGTGAACCGCTGGCTGAGGAGATTGTGCGTGCCGTCATGGCACTGCGGATAAAGGACCTGGCTAGGGGACATTCCGGCATCCGTCTTGAAACCGTTCAACACCTGGTAACGCTGCTCAATTGGGGCGTCTGCCCGGTAATGCCGGAAAAAGGTTCCGTTGGGGCCAGCGGGGACCTGGCACCTCTGGCACATCTGGCACTTGTTTTGCTCGGGCTGGGTGAAGCATTTTACAAAGGCCAGAGAATGTCCGGTGATCGGGTGCTCAAAAAATGCGGTCTAAAGCCCATCAGACTGGAATCCGGTGAAGGGCTGGCGCTGGTGAACGGTACCCAGGTGATGACAGCCATCGGTGCGCTCGCAGTTAATGATGCGATCAGGCTTTCAAAAATGACCGATATTGCGGCCGCCATGAGCCTGGAAGTCCTGATGGGAAGCCGAACCGAGTTTGATAAAAGAATTCATCAGATAAGACCCCATCCGGGCCAGGCAGCGGTTGCCGCCAACATGGAACGAATTATTCAAAATAGCGAGATCCTTACTTCCCACAAGGACTGCTCCCGCATTCAGGATGCCTATACCTTGCGGTGCTCACCCCAGGTGCATGGCGCTACCAAGGATGCCGTCAACTATTGCCGTACCGTGGTCGAAACGGAAATGAACTCATCGACCAATAACCCGCTTATCTTTTCCGAATCCCGGGATTTTTTACTGGGAGGCAACTTCCATGGACAACCGGTGGCGTTGGCCCTGGATTTTCTCAGTATGGCGGTTTCGGAGCTGGCCAATATTTCCGAACGCCGGATCGAAAGACTGGTCAATCCTAAACTGAGTGGACTGCCGGCATTTTTGGTCAGTGACGGCGGTCTCAATTCAGGATTCATGATCGCGCAATATACGGCGGCGGCGCTGGTATCCGAAAACAAAGTGCTCTGCCATCCCGCCAGTGTGGATTCCATCCCCACCTCGGCCAATAAAGAAGATCACGTTTCCATGGGAACCATATCCGCCCGACAGTGTCGAGAAATTATTGAAAATACGGAAAATGTGATCGCCATCGAGCTTTTGTGCGCCGCCCAGGCCCTGGATTTGTTTACCAACCTGAAACCCGGCGAAGGGACCCTGGAAGCCTACCATGTGATTCGTCAAACAATTTCCAATCTGGAGAAAGACCGCATTCTTTCCAATGATATTGCAGCCATGCGAGAGCTGATTCGAACCGAAAAGATATTGAAGGCGGTGGAGAAAAAGGTTGGTGAACTCGACTAAAGCCGATTATACTCATCATAGTTCGGGTTCAGGGTTCAACGTTCCGGGTCTTAAAAATATAGACAATTCGTATTTAGGAGTCGTGTTTCATTTCACGAATTGAGTCTGACAGTCTAACAGAATTTAAGTTCATTGGACAGTGTCACGAAGTAATCTATTAAGCCTAAACTGAACGGTTCAACCTATATTTTTATGGAGATGTGAATTGAGATCATGACATTTTTAGGAAAAATCTGTGAGATTGATTTAAGTACCGGAAATACTAAATTTTCACCATTCCCGGAAGATCTGGTGTGGAAGCACCTCGGCGGCCGGGGCTTTAACGTCCAATTTTTACATGCCAACCTACCCGCCGGCGTCGATCCGCTGGGGCCCGAAAATATTTTGATGTTTTCCTGCGGACTACTTACCGGCACCGCTGCGCCCACTTCGTCGAGACTGCATGTCAATGCGCGATCCCCGCTTACCGGGCTGTTGGGAAGCTCAAATGTCGGGGGCGGTTTCGGCACCGTTCTGCAATCCTGCGGCATTCAGAGTCTGATTTTTCGTGGCAAATCTTCCGAGCCGGTCTATCTTTATATTGACGGTGATACGCTAGAAATCCGCAGCGCTAAATCTATCTGGGGGTTGGATACATGGGAGACCGATAAAACCCTCAAAAAAAAGCTGGGCAGTGACAAATTGAAGATCATGACCATTGGTCCGGGAGCTGAAAACGGCGTATTGTTCGGGTGCATCATGACGGACCGGGACCATGCCGCAGGGCGCACCGGTATGGGAACCGTCATGGGATCCAAAAACTTGAAAGCCATCGTTATCAAAGGTCAAAAACGCAAAAAGGGAATCCATTCCAGTGAAACTGGGCATGCAGCCATAAAACGATACATTCGGCAAATGAAAAATTCTCCGCATTTTAAAGAAATATCGACCCACGGAGGTGCCGGTTATGTCAAATGGGCCGACGATACGGGGATATTGGCAACCCGAAATTTTAGAGATTATAACTTTGAGTTTGCTGAACAGATTGATGGGAAAAACCTGAAAAACATTATCACCGCTTCCCACGGTTGTATTGGCTGTCCTGTCCGTTGTAAGGCCGATCTGGAGTTCAAAGACGGTCGATTCAAGGGCCAAAAAGGGGTGCGGCCCGAATTTGAACCCATGCTGGCCCTGGGGGCCAGATGCGGTTTGAGCGACCTGGATACACTGGTGCATCTGGATAACCTGTGTTCACGCTTGGGAATCGACAGCATTTCGACCGGCGGCGTCATCGCTTTTGCCATGGACCTCTTCGACAGAAAAATTCTGACCCTGGAAGAGACCGGCGGCCTGAATCTGGACTGGGGCAACGGCCAATCCATGGAAGATTTAATCAGGCAAATTGTCGCCGGCGAAGGACTGGGTGCTATTCTGTCCCAAGGTGTCCGCAGCGCCGCCCGGATTTTCGGATCCAAGGCCGAGCGCTATGCGCCGCATGTAAAGGGGCTTGAAATGGCGGGCTATCACCCCGATACCATTATGGGTACAGCGCTGGGATATGCTGTGGCGACGCGCGGGGCCGACTTTAGCGATGTCTACCTAACCATGAAATATCAGTGGGTTCCGGAATTGGAATCGGAGGAGTTCGGAGACCCTCAAGCCCCCGACCTTAAATCAATCCATGGGAAAGCCGAACTGGTCCGGCGGGCCATGATTGTCGGCAATGTTCTGGATTGCCTTGGTTTGTGTAAAGTGCCTGCATTATGTCTCATTTGTTCCTACGACATGGTTGCCGAGGCCGAACTGACGGCCGCCTTGACAGACACACCGGTTGCCGTTGCCGATCTTTTTACAGCCGGGGAGAGGACCGTCAATCTTGAAAGGCTCTTAAACCGGCGATACGGCGCCAACGAAGCGGATGATCACCTGCCGGATATGTTTTTTGAAAAAGAATATAACGCCGGTGACCAGCCGTCAAAGCCCGATGAATGGATGGAACCCATGAAACAGAAATTTTATAACATCATGGGTTGGGATGAAGAGGGGCAGCCGACGGCTGAGAAACTGGCGGAACTCGGGATCGCCCCGTAAACCCCTTAGTTGCAGCGTTGGGGTAAAGGACTGAATTATTACTTGTCGAATGGATTTAAACTATCCCAAAGGTTGTGAAAGATGTGAAGTTCATCGAAAATGCCTTCAAAAAGTGAAATCTGAGTGAATCACGCCACAACGATACAAACGGAAAACCACCATGCGATGGGATTGGTTTGGATCTCATTTATCGCATTTATTTCATTAGGCCTGCCTGACGGACTCCTGGGAGTTGCTTGGCCAGGAATTCGTCACCATTTTAATCTCCCTATAGATGCTTTAGGGATGGTCTTGGTCACGGGTACTGCTGGATATATGCTTTCGAGCTTTTTTTGTGGTGTTCTGATACGTCGTCTAGGGGTTGGCGGACTTCTTAGTCTGAGCTGTGCAGCGACTGCCAGCGCCCTGTTTGCCTATGCCAGTACCCCGGTTTGGTGGCTTTTCATCGTGTTTGCAGCCGTTGGTGGGCTGGGAGCCGGCGCCATTGATGCAGGTATCAATACATTTGCCGCTAAGCACCATAGTACCAGAATGATGCAGTGGTTACATGCGAGTTTCGGCGTGGGGATTACGTTAGGCCCTGTCATCATGACAATCGGCATCAGTGTGACCTCACATTGGGAAATTGGATATTTCTTCGTTTCCATTGCCCAGGGAATGCTTGCCGTCATTTTTCTTTTTACCAAAGGCATGTGGGAGGGGATACCTCTAAATCATGGGGATGATCAGCAGGCCGACAATGAAGCCCCCCTAACGGAGACGATAAGGAAAATGCATGCTCTTTTGAGTGTGCTGATGTTTTTTATCTATACAGGGGTGGAGCTGGGGGTGGGGCTTTGGGCCTGCTCCCTTTTGACAGAATCAAGAGGGGTTGCTCCTAAAGCTGCAGGTATCATTACGGGTGGTTATTGGGCGATGTTCACCCTTGGCCGTATCTTAGCGGGATGGTATACGAGTAAAATAGACCCGCGGTCACTGATTTATATCAGTGTGTCCTTTGCTATCATTGGGATCGGTATTCTATGGTTAGACTTCGGCCAGGTGATGTCAATTATTGGAATAGCTTTGGCAGGTTTTGCGGTTGCGCCTATTTTCCCCAGTCTGGTTTCTGACACCGAGAGCAGAGTAGGACCTAGACATCAAGCCAATACGATAGGTATGCAGATTGCGGCAGCTGGTTTGGGTGCGGCTTTGGTACCAGCAATAGCAGGAGTTCTTGCGAGAATCTATGGTTTAGAAGCGATTCCTTTCTTTCTTTTGATAGCTCTTATCCTCTTGTTGTTGAGTTTTGTTTTTTCGCATTTTCATTCAGAAAACTATGAAAGTGGAAAACGCTGAAGCCTATGTTTGGACACGGAAATATGCTAAGACACTGTTCAATTGTTTTGAAGACAAAAGATGTTACTAACTTTGTTTTTGATGTGAATTACTTTAATCCATATTTAGAGGAGGGCATATGTTAAAAAATCTTGATCCATTATTAACTCCGGAACTTTTGTATGTTTTGCGCGCGATGGGGCATGGTGATGAACTGGTTCTGGTCGATTGTAATTTCCCTGCCGAGTCGGTTGCTGCGCAGACTACCTACGGCAGCTTGATCCGCCTGGATGGAAATACAATATCTGAAGCAGCAGATGCAATCCTGTCCGTGTTTCCCTTGGATAGTTTCGTTGAAGCTCCTGTTTTGCATATGCAGGTCGTCGGTAAACCTGAGGAAGTATTGGAGGTTCACCATGACTTGAAAAAAAGTGTCGATCGTTTTTCAGATCGTGACTGGCCGATGGCTTCGATAGAACGATATGCCTTTTATGAGCGGGCCAAACAAGCGTACGCGGTCGTATCGACTTCGGAGAGAAGACCCTATGCTTGTTTTGTACTGGTGAAAGGCATTATCGGTCCTGACGGCAATGTCGTATAACTCCAAAAAAGGATGTGATATGTATGCCATGTTGCCGGAAGCAAAGGAATATAAAAGGGGAAGCGGTAAAACAAAAGGGTTTAATCGCATAGAATTAGAAGTGAAAAATGCCGTTTTAAGTTTAGAAGAAGCGGTAGAGCTCCTTGAAATGAAATTGTGGAATTATCCGGAAATCGAGGTCTGCACCTCGAAACAACTCGAAGACGAATGTTTGCTCTTAAGTTTGAAAAAAGGCCTTGATGGATTTGAATGTGAGAACCAAGACCTGTTTTTTAAGCAGGGATACATATTAGACATTAAAGAAAACAGCACCAAAATAATTTTTGAGCAAAAAAAAGGATTGGTCAATGGGCTCTCAACGCTAAAGCAATTGTTTAAAAATGCCGGTGAAGGCTACACCATGGATGAAGCCTATATCAAAGATTGGCCGTCTATAGAGCAACGATCCGTATCAAATACATTTGGATGGTATGCCGGTTATGGCAGGCTGGGCTTTGATATGCAGCTTTGGGGCTATGACGAGTGGGTGGAGTACTTAAATATATGTTCTGATTTTAAAATAAATCAGTTTAATATGTGCATGTATGGCTACTGGCCCTTTGAGTTTCATGAGTACCCTGAAACTGTGCTGAGAAATTACAGGGTAAAGGTATGGAACAAAGAAAGCCGAAACTGGGTGACGGTCGAGTATTTACACCCCAATCTTGCCGATGAATTTTTAGGTAAACTGATCGCATACGGACACAAGCTGGGCATGTCTTTTTTCGCATACGTCGGGTTAAACAGTTATAACGGCGGATATCCAAGCATCTATAAGGAGAAACGAATGAAGCTGCCTGAAGGCAGCAAATATGTCAATGATTTTGACCGATTGTGTTTAAGTGATGACGAATCTATCGAATATTTGAAGCAATCATTTAGAAGAATCATTCAGCTTGGATATGACGGTATTGATTTTGAGGAAAGCGAAGAGGCCTTCTGGTATTGTGATTGCGAAAATTGCCAAAAAAATTATTTAAAAAAAGTAAATACACCCGAAGAGGCCAAAAATATCGCAAATAGCCAACTGTTACATACCCTGTATGGGGTCATTAGGGAAGAAAACCCAAACTGCAAGATAGGCATCAGAGCATGGAGACAGCCGCCGCTTGAGAAACCGGCAGATGTAATGCAGGAGATGGTAGGCAGTGTACCCCGTGATGTGGGGCTCTTCTGGGCGCCCGGGCTTTATGTTCCCGACAGCGAGTTTGAGAAATGGGCCCAGGTATTTGGGAAAGACAGAATCTGGGCCAGAGATACAGAAAGCAACGCGGTGTCTTCCTGTTTTGGCAGGTTGATTCGGATTTTCCGTTCAAATGGTTTAAGATGCGAAGAAGAGACCAACGACCAGTTTCTGGAAGAGGATATTCGTCAACATATCGGTTCTGCAAAATTGGGCGTCGAGGGAACGAATGGCTATATGTTTGAGTGGTACGGATTCTTTTTGCACCTGTTTGTGCACGCCTACTATAGCTGGGGTGGATCGAAGCAAGCGGATGAATTCTATATCTACTCTCTAAAAGCTGTATTCGGCGAGGAGTTGGCAGATGATATTCTTTTTGTGCTGAAGAATATGTTTACCATACATGAAAGCCAGTTAAAGATCTTCCCCACGGAATTTCCCTTTGCCAGAAATAAAGTAGAGAAAAAGGATATACCGCAAATTGAAGCAGCCATAAAAGCGTGGCCAGACATCATGCAAAGACTGATCAGAATTCAAGCGGCCGTCATTGCAGACAATAAACTGAAAGTGTATGAACCGCACTTTGAGAAGCTGATCGTGGCCAATCGCAGGAACAGGGTTATCTATGATTTGGCAATCGCATCCGTGAATTATGATCACGCAGAGACGACAGAAGATAAAATCAAATATCTTAAAGAAATGTACGACTTAAACGAAAAAGATTTTGATATTGTCAAAAATAATTATTTTGATGTCAATCCCGTATCAGAAACAGGAACCAAATCCTGTATGATCCCTTATCATGAGCTAAAGCGGGTGTTGACCAATGAATTATATCCCGACAAAAGAGACGACGAGCCGATTTATCTTGGTGTTGAAGCACTCGGCTGGCTTTGGTTGTAGACGGTCATAAAGATGAAAATTTATCTAAAATTTCTTGATTAATCCAATGATAATTCAGATATCCAAAGTTTTGAGCCCAAGGTTTTTGGTCAGGATTTTCGAAATTTTTAAATAAGGGGAAGGCAGGCCAGGTTGGTGGAATTCTCCATTGGTTCTAAATTCAATAAATGCAAACTGCTAATCATTGCCGTTAATCAAGATATTTCCAACGGCATTGCAGGTATTGAATATCAATGAAATGTGACGAAGAAAAAGGAGGTTTAATATGAGTGCGTATCTCGTTGTCGACACCAAGATCAGCAATCCAGAGGTATATGAAGAGTATAAAAAGCTTGCGAGGCCTATTGCTGAAAAGTTCGGAGGCATATATCGAGTTAGGGGTGGAGCGATGGACATTAGGCAAACTGAGCTATGGACGCCCACCAGAATTGTAATTATCGAATTTCCCGATGTTAAGAGTGCACAAGCGTTTATAGACTCAGAAGAATATGCTCCAGTAAAAACTATGCGTCAGAATAATGCCGAATGCACGTTATTTATTGTAGACGGAGGTTAAGGGCACGTATTTCACAAATACCAAAATGTTAGACGCTTTCGCTTCGCTCACTCGACCTCCAGAGGGCTGCGCGCTTTCGCGTCTGGTTATGCGTGGCTTTGGTGTGTTAAAGGAGGATTGATCCTACCACCGATGGCGGGACACCCCGAACACAAGTTGGTATTTTCAAACCACTTTCATTATTTTGTTTGCTATCACAACTCCGGCGCAACCGCCTTGACTGCTTTGATTACCTGGTCGGAATAGTTGATATATTGATGTTTTACACCCTCTGGAATGAAAATTACCTCCTCCGGCCTAACCTCCAATGCTTCTTTTGTATCCGGAAAAAATACACAAAGATCACCTTCACAAACATAGGTTGCTTCGTCACCCTGATGTGAATGGGCTTCCGAGCAGCGGGGACTTAACCCACCGGCGGGAAGAAAAAATTCCGCCATATGGACCAGATCATTGCTGACAAGGAATTTTAATAGAACCGGGTATTCCTCTCCCCATATCACCGCCAGCTTGTCCTTCTCCGCAATAAGCATGCTGTTGACCGGTTCTTTACGGGCTAATGGACCTGCGATTGGCCACCGGCCAATCAGATCGGGTGTCCGGGGGCCTTCGTGCAGGGGGACAAGTTTCGTTTTCGGCAGTGGGTTTAGCGGGCTGTTAAAAGAAAAGACCCTTGTTTTCCCCCGGAAAACCGTCTTCCGGAAGGCCCTTTGGAGGCCAGATCTTGGGGGCGATGATAAGGAAAATACGGGTCTGTTTATTGGTAAAATTATAACCCTGATGCCATCCGCCCAGTGGTATAAAGAAGCATTCGTTTTCTTCAACCTGATGGACTTCCCCCGTTTCGGGATTGAACATGGTTAGGGTTCCTTCGACGACATAATAGACCTCATCGCCTGTATGGACATCTGCCGGCATGAATTTTACGCCGGGTGACAGCTGATACTGAGCAATAAAAAATTTATCGGTACTGGCATAGTTCCAGTTAAAATCGCTGTTCTCCGGTTTGTCAGGATAGATAAATTGTTTTGTCTGAGATCGGGTGATAACAATTGGTTTTTTTTTATCAGGCGGAAAAGGAAAATTTCCGATCCAGTCGGGTAATTGACCCATGGGGACCCCTTTCGTTTCGTTTACTTTCCCGACCCGGCGGTCAGGCCCTTGACGATGTAGCTTTCAAGAAAGAGTCCGATCAGCGCCAGGGGCAGAATGGCCATTGCAGAAAGCGCCGCCATGGACCACCAGCTGATGCCCTGGGACCCGGTTTGGCTGGCCACCATAACCGGCAGGGTTTTGGCGTTGGTGCTGGTCAATAAAGCGGCAAAAAAGTATTCGTTCCAGCTGAGCACAAAGCAAAGGATGAAGGCGGCGACCATGCCGGGAAACGAGAGCGGTGTCACAATCCGCAGGAAAACTCCCCAAACCGATAAGCCGTCGATAAATGCCGCCTCTTCCAGCTCGATCGGTATGGTGCTGAATTGATCTTGCATGATCCAGATAACAATTGGCAGCACCATCAGGGTGTATAACAAGATCAGCCCGATCTTCGTGTCAAGCAAGACTAATTCATGGGATAAACATCCAGCCGTCCATTACTTCGATGCTGATGCGTGCCAGCCATGGAGTGGAGAAGAAGGCCGGCGTGTCCCACCCCAGAAAACGCGCGAAGGTAGCGGCCGGGCCAAAACGATATTCCATTAGCGATTTACCGATGATCCAGCTGACGGCCACCGGACTCAGCATGAAAGGCATCAAAAAAGCAATGCGAAAAAACTTGCGGGCACGGATTTGGGCATTGATTAGCAGCGCCAAAGCGAAGGCTATCACAAATTCCACCGCCACCGTTGCAATGTAATAGACGGTGTTTTTTAGCGCGCCCCAGTAATAGGTATCCTGAAGGAGTTGCCGGACATTGTCCAGTCCGTTAAATTGACGGCCTTCAAAAGAACTGAGGTTCCAGTCGGTAAACGCGATATACAGTCCGAAAAAAGTTGGAAAGACCACCACCGAAATAGTGAATAAAAGAGCGGGTAGCAAGAACAGGCTGCGCCTGCCGAGCTCGCCTCTGATCAGCACCTGTCCAATCGCCAGGCAACCCGCCCACA
>CAVRQG010000031.1:0-72145 GCA_963723215.1 uncultured delta proteobacterium | reverse complement strand
ACCTTCCCATTGTCATTAATCAAAAAATTGTCACCAATTAGTTCCCCATTTGATTAATCAAACGAAGCGCTGAATTTGTATCCAACGCCGTAAACCGTGCTGATAATTTCCTGGCCGGGAAGCCTCTGAGCAATCTTTTTGCGCAGATTTTTTATGTGGCTGTCAATGGTGCGGTCATAGCCTTCAAAGTCATACCCCTGAACCTGGTTGATTAATTCATTTCTGGAAAACACGCGATTGGGCCGGCTCATCATGATTTTTAAAAGTCCAAACTCATTGGGCGTCAGGTTGAGCACCTGTTTGTCGATCATCACCTGATGGGTTTCATCATCCAGTGAAATCGAACCGATAACCAGATTGTGCGCCAGTGGTTTGGCATGCAATCTTCTGAAAATCGCCTTGACCCGGGCAACCACTTCCCGGGGGCTGAACGGTTTGCAGATATAATCGTCCGCGCCGAGCTCCAGACCCAGCAGTCGGTCGATTTCTTCCACCCGGGCGGTGATCATGATGATGGGAATATTGGAAAACTGCCGAATCTCCCGACATAATTCCATCCCATTTTTCCCCGGCAGCATGATATCCAGTAAAATCAAATCCGACGGGTCATTTTTGATCTGAGCAATAACGCGGTCACCGTTATTCTGGGTAGATGTCCGAAAGCCGGCCTCTTTCAGATAGTCGCAAAGCAAGCCGGCGATTTTCTCCTCGTCTTCGACAATAAGAATGTGTCTGCTGGTCATGGGTCTTTTATTTTTATCCAGTATGGGGGAATTCAACCTCGATTCGAAGCCCGCCCGAATTCCCGTTGGTGGCCCGGATTTCTCCGCCGAGGGCGTTTACGATGCTCTTGCAGATACTCAGGCCCAGCCCGCTGCCGCCCTGGGCGCGGCTTCTCGACCGATCCACCCGATACAACCGATCAAATAGGCGGTCCAACGCGCCTTCCGGGACACCGGGTCCGGAATCCTCGAAAAACAATATCCATCGGTTTGCGGTGCACTCCTGCCCGATCTTCAATATGCCGGGAGCATCCGCATAACGCAAGGTGTTTTCCAACAGATTCGAAAAAAGCTGCTGCAGGCGGTCGGCATCGCCGATAATGGTGATGGGGGGGTGATTTTCCAGGTTATTTTCAATCGTAATCTGATTTTCAGCGAACCCCTGCCTGAAATGGTCAAGGGTCTTCATTTAAAACCGCCGCGGGATCGATCGGAGTTTTTTTAATTGAGAGCGCTCCGGTATCGGCAAGCGAAAGTTCGTGAAGATCGTTTACGATTTCGCTCAGGTGCCTGGCTTCCGAATACAGTGAATCAAGAGTATCCCGGTTGACCTCCCTGACCCCGTCTCTCAGGGCCTCGATCTCACCGCGCAGAATCGACAGGGGCGTCCTGAGTTCATGTGCAATATCAGATATCCATTGCCGGCGCATGTGCTCATAACTTTCCAGAGTTTGCGCCATGGAATTAAAATCAGCGGCCAGCTGCCCCAGTTCATCCTTGGACTCAACCTCGATGCGGGTATCAAACCGACGCGACATTAATGCCTGGGTTCCGGCCATGAGCTTGTCGACAGGTGCCAAAAGGTGTCTGGACAGAAGAAACGCCACCCCAGCGGCCAGCAGCAGGATACCGCCGCCGATAATATACAGGATATGGGATTGTTGGCTTAAGAATCCAACCGCCAGGGGGTTGGCCAGGTGCTCTTTTTTGTGAAGGCCCAACCAGCCGACTGTTTGGCCATCGACGGTAATCGCCTGCAGGGTATAATCGTCATGTGCAACCCTGGAACGCCCGCCAGCAATGTGCTGCTTATCAGGATCAAAAAGCGCCAGCCGACGGGCCAATCGCTGAATACGCCTGAAGGTCTCGAAGACGGCCTGTCCTGGGCACGACCGCTGATTCCCTTGTTTTCTGAATCGGGAGGTCGCGAGGGGCGATTGCCGGGATCAAAATCTTTTCTTGGCAGGCCGGTTCGCAGGATTTCCTGCCAGCGGCCCGGATTCTCTTTGAGTACCTGCCAGCCCTTATGGGTTTGATATTCGGTGACCAGAGCGTCTGCGACCTCGCTGTATCTCTCCAGCAGCGATCGGTTGACGTAATCCGCAAAATTGCGGGCAACATAAAACCTTATAAGCCCGACCATAAGGGCCACGACCAGAAGTGACGTTAAGGTAAGGGTTACAAAAATTTTATAAGAAAGTTTGAATCTCATCGGTATTTCAAAATGCGTTTTTTAGATTGCTTACCATCTTAATAATATAGTTTACGACGAATTTCAATTTTATACCGTCTGCGCAAACCTTCACATAGTTCTTCACTTTTTCCACATTTGATTCTATGATGCACAGGAACATTTTATCAAAATCAATTGACGACGAATAAAAATTTATCCTAGAGTCACAGACCTGTTAATAGTTCTTCAATGTTTTGTAAATTGATTCATATTGATGCATGTTAAAACAGATTAATTATTTAAAATACGGATAACCATGAACCATTCAATAACAATACGAATCACGCATGAATCCCTATAATCTCTACACTTTTTCTTCATATTTCCTCCACAATTAACTGTTAACTTAGACACAGAGATCGCGGAACGTTCTGCGAAATATGCACCATTAAATAACAAACTTTAAGGAGGTTATCATGAAAAAGAAACACATCATCATCAGTTGCGTTCTGGTAGTCGGTATCATTTTTTCCGGACTGGCACTTGCCGACAGCCAACGAACAGGCCACCGCAAAGGTTTCGGATTTAAACAACACCCTAAAGGCGGCGGCCTGCAGCTGCTGGCGGGGTACCAGCAAAAAAACCTGAGGGTTCAAGTACTTTCAGAGATGACGGGGCAATCGGTAGAAGCCATTCAGCTCAAACTCAAAGATCAGCGCATGCGCAGCGTGATGCAGGAGTTAAACATCGACCGACAGGCATTTCGCGAGGCGATGCAGGCTAAAGAGCGAGAGCGGATTAAACTGGCTGTTGCCGACGGAAGCATTACGCCGGAGCAGGAAAAAGAAATTCTTGCAAAAATAGAAAATCGCACCAAACGGCGCGAGCTTATGAGCAAGCTGATTGAAAAAGGAATTGCAGATGGAACCATCACCCGGGAAGAGGCTCGGATGCTCATGCGAAAACAGCGCTAACACTGCATTGATAATCCGTCTGAGGCCCGGCTTGGGCCCCAGGCGGATGGCATCATATGTATCTAGCGCAGTTTTTGGTTGCCAGCATGAGGCTAAAAACTATATAGTCTAACCTTAACTCTGACAAGCCGGAACCAATTGATTATTTAGGGTCTAATAAGTGCAAAATTAAAGTACTTGCACCCCGAACCAAACCGATCGCCAATAGGCCAGATCGGGATTCGTGAGGATCTGATATAATGTTTGCAAGAATTTGTCATCGTCTTCGTCTGTCGGGGATTCTTGCCTTGCACGGGTTATTGCTGGTATCAACGTCCTGTACACTGGTCGAAGAACGGATCGATCGCACGGCGGGTGGGCCAAATGTGCCGGCCGATACAGCGGTACAAATGCAATTGGAAGCCATCAAGGAACCTGAAAGAAGTGTTCCGGAAACGATTTCGCCGGGGCCCTTGAAAGTTACCATCGCCGAAGCCATTTTGCTTTGTCTTGAAAACAACCGCTCGTTGGTGGTGCAAAGATTGGATCCATCCATCCAGCAGACCTTTGAGGACCAGGAAAGAGCTGATTTTGACCCGGCAATAAACGCGGATGTCTCCGCGGGCCGGGTGGAAGGGGAACGGCTTGCAAGATCCGGATCTGAAACGGAGAGTTTCACCACCGATACCGCCGAAGGCATCATATATCTGGAGCAGTATTTTCCGACCGGCACGACGGTTGCCCTGGAAGCCGGTACGCAAGCGAGTGACTCCTCTCTTTACGATGACAGCTTTTATTCGACCCGTTTGGGTATGACGATTACCCAGGCGCTACTGAGAGGATTCGGAACTGACGTGAATCTGGCCAGACTGCAGCAGGCACGCCTGGATACGCGCATGTCCGAATATGAGTTGCGGGGTTACACCGAGTTTCTGGTGGCGGAGGTGGAGCGGACCTATTGGGACTATGCCCTGGCCCTGCGTCAGATCAAAATTGTTGAGGAGTCACTGAAAGTTGCCCGTCAGCAACTCAACGAAACCAAAGAACTGATCGCCGTCGGCCGATTGGCCAGGGCTGAATTGGCGGCCGTCCAGGCTGAGGTGGCAGCCCAGGAGCAGTCTCTCATCGAAGCCCGGGCCAACAAGGAGTCTATTCGCCTGCAACTGCTGCGGCTGCTCAATCCCGCGGGTCCCGGACTCTGGCAACGCGAAATGGATCTCATCCACCAGCCGACGTTACCCGAAATCAAACTGGAGGACGTTAATCTGCATGTGGATGTGTCGATGCGCATGCGCCCAATTCTAAACGAAGCCCGCCTGGAGATTCTGCGCGACGATCTGGAGCTTGTCAGGACCCAAAACGGTATGTTGCCCCTAATGGATCTTTTCATCACCCTTGGCAAAAGCGGTTATGCCAATTCCTTTGGCGAGTCCATTCGCGATATTGACAAGGACAGCTATGACGCCCTGGCGGGCGTCAAATTTAATTATCCTGTTTTTAATCGGGATGCAAAAGCCCAGCACCGGCGAGCGCTGCTGACTCGGGAACAGTCGCAAAAAGCGCTGGAGAACCTTTCACAGCTTGTGGAGCTCGACGTCCGTACCGCCTACATTGAGGTCAACCGTACCAAACAGCAGATTACAGCTTCATCGGTCACCCGTATGTTTGATGAGGAAAAACTCCGGACCGAAACCGAAAAATTACGTGTGGGAAAATCGACCAGTTTTCTGGTGGCTCAAGCACAGCGGGATCTGTTGGTCAGCCGGATTGCTGAGGTGCGTGCCCTTGCCAACTACCTCAAGGCGTTGATTGATCTCTACCGCCAGGACGGATCGCTGCTCGAGCGCCGCGGAATTTCAGCCCCCGGACGCGAACCGGTCAAACTTTCAAAAAAATAAAAAATGGTCAATAACTCGCTTATTAATCCACAAGTCAAGCCTGGATTCCTATTCAACACTGCTTTTCCCCTAATTTACACCATTTTATCGTCACTAATTACGAATTAAATCCAATATTATCATTTTTTTTCGTCATATATGGCGATTTAATAAAATTCTTGCAAATCGTCAATTTTGACGATATATTGATCATATATTATTTTTAATCGACATGGATGACGACTATGCTAAAATTTAAAACATTGGGCGATGACGCGGTTCTTGAAGAGCTCGGCCGGCGACTTGCGCAACGACGGCTGGCGTTACAGATAACCCAAGCAAAATGTGCCGAGCAGGCGGGTGTGTCCAAAAGAACGGTTGAACGGATAGAAGCCGGAGCGCCGGCGCAAACACTGAGCCTCATCCGTATCCTTCGGGTGCTTGACCTTCTGCAGGGTCTCGACCAACTGATTCCTGAAACCGGACCAAGACCCATGGACTTGCTCAAGCTTAAAGGCAAGCAACGCAAGCGTGCCTCGTCGAATCGCGCCGGGGAACCGTCCGGTGAAGCTTGGTCTTGGGGTGATGACTCATGAGCACGGTTGCCGAAGTTAAGCTCTGGGGCCGCACGATTGGTGCGGTCGCCCTTGAGGAAGGCCAAGAGGTAGCCGCTTTTGAGTATGATCCGGCCTTTGCCGCCAGCAGGATTGAAGTCGCACCGCTGACAATGCCGCTTTCTGATAGAGTTTACTCTTTCCCCGAATTATCCCAGGTGACGTTTCACGGACTTCCGGGACTGCTGGCTGATTCTCTGCCGGACAAATTCGGCAATGCCCTCATTAATGCCTGGCTGGCCACACGTGGACGAACCCCCGAATCGTTCAATGCCGTTGAACGCCTCTGCTATACTGGCAAAAGGGGAATGGGCGCCCTGGAATTTGAGCCCACCCTGGGGCCGAAAGCTCGGAAGGCCTCCCGCATTCAAGTCGATAAACTCGTTGAGTTGGCCTCTGAAATACTGACAAATCGTGAAAATTTGAAAGTATCGTTTACTGCCCCTAAAAAGGAACAGGCACTCAGAGAAATTCTGAAGGTCGGCACCTCGGCGGGGGGCGCAAGGGCAAAGGCGGTGATTGCCTGGAATCCGGCAACCAATGAAGTGCGCTCCGGTCAGATCCCGGCAGGAGAAGGATATGAGTATTGGTTGCTTAAATTTGACGGTGTCAAGGGCAACAGGGACAAAGAACTCGAGGACCCAATAGGGTACGGGGCAATCGAATACGCCTATTACAACATGGCATCCGACGCAAAAATCACCATGGGGGAGTGCCGGCTATTTGAGGAGAACAATCGGCGGCATTTCATGACCCGACGCTTTGATCGACTTCCCAATGGGGAAAAGCTGCATATGCAGTCTTTATGTGGGCTGGGGCATTACGACTTCAATATGGCCGGTGCTTACGGTTACGAGCAGGCGCTGCTCGCCATCAAGCAACTCGGGCTCCCAATGAGTGCGGTTGAGGAACAGTTTCGTCGCATGGCCTTCAACATCATTTCACGGAATCAGGATGACCATGCGAAGAACATCGCGTTCCTGATGGATAAATCAGGTAACTGGTCGCTGTCGCCGGCCTTTGACATGACTTACAGCTTCAACCCTTCCGGCGAATGGACTGCCAGCCACCAGATGACCGTAAACGGTAAACGCGATAACTTTACGATGGAAGATTTCAAAGCATGCGCCAAGGTTGCCTCGATGAAGCGCGGACGCGCCGAAACGATTGTCAACGAGGTGCTGGAAACCGTATCGCGCTGGAGAGATTATGCAGATGAGGCTGGCGTTCCAACGCCAAGGCGCGATCAGATTCAACATGCACTGCGCCTGAAAGGCATTTGAAACGATGACCACCAATATGTTCGGATCAAACAGCGCCGGCATGGAGTCACCTATATGAGCCAATTTCTGACAACATCTCCCAGCTGCCCTTCAAAGTTTTCCTTGGTGCCGTGGGTTTTTACGGCGCCGAGATCCAGGACATAAACTTCATCGGCAATGGCCATGGCGGAGCGCACGTCCTGGTCGACGAGAAGTATAGTACGCCCTTCTGTTTTTTGCGCCATAAGCTCCTGGTAAATGTTCTGGGCAATCAGGGGGGAGAGACCGTCATCGGTGGGAACAGGGCCCTTTCCAGGGGGAGGTAGGAGACTCTTTTTTTAATTTCATTTAAATCAATAAAGGAAAAATGAAAGTTTTAGATGCTAAGGGCAGTAAGGCAGTAAGAATCAAACGAGCAGGCGTGATCAATTCTGAAAATGCTATTTTTTCAGCTCATCTTTAATGGCGAATCCTATCCTTTCTAACGTAAATGGCTTCTTTATATAGTGCCCTGCGCCTAATCTTTGAGCTGCCCTGACCTCATCTGTTTCAGCGAATCCACTGGCTATCACAGCCTTTAGATTCGGATGGATCTTTATTGCCTTCTCGTATGTCTTACAGCCGTTTATACCCGGGTCCATAATCATATCAAGTAGTATTAAATCCACGGTATGCTCTTGCAAATATTTAAGCGCCTCCTCACCGCTGGAAACGGCTTTGGTTTTATAACCTAAGGTATTTAGCATACTACAGGCTATCTCTCTTTGTGTTTCCACATCGTCAACAACTAGTATCGTCTCTCCAGCTCCTTTATAGTCTCCAATGGGTATAGTTGTTTTCCTATCCGCTATTGCTTCTCTTGTGATTGGAAAATAAAGTTCAAATGTTGTACCGTTTTCGACACATTGGACATCGATGTAGCCTTGATGATCCTGTACCACATTCCATACAACGGACAGACCTAAACCTGTACCGCGTCTGCCCATCATTTTTTTTGTATAGAAGGGTTCAAAAATTCTCCCAAGATCTTCCGACGGAATTCCCGAGCCGTCGTCGGATACCGCCAGAACGGTATACTCACCTATCCTCACATCATCATACCCCCTAAGGGGCCTATCAATATACCGGTTCATGGTCGATATGGCAACATTGCCACTGCCTTCAATAGCCTCCGATGCGTTTGACACCAAGTTCATTACCACCTTTCTGATATGTACGCGAGAACCAGCGATGTTGAGCAAGTCGTTATCGAAATTGGTCTTGATCGTAACTGCAGGATGAAACGTTTTGAGTTTATAAAACTCTGGAGAATGTAAATAATCTCTGATGATGTCATTTAGGTTCAGCGGTTCTGTCGTTATAGCCACTCTTCTGGCTACAGTTAATAGGTCCTGGACGATGGCAACCGCCCTGTGTCCGGACTCCCGCATTATCTCAATAGGCTTTCTGAGGCTGCTGTCTTCAGGTAAGTCCAGTAAAAGCAACTCCGGATAGCTTACAATCCCGGAAAGGACATTATTCAAGTCATGAGCTACACCACCTGCCAAAAGCCCTAAAGATTCCATTTTCTTTAATCTCGTGATTTTTTCTTGACCTTCCCTCAGCGCTTCCTCGGCCTTCTTGCGTTCTGTGATGTCGTGAACAATGGAATAAAGAAGTTCTCTGCCATATACGGTAATGGGACCGCTGTATACCTCAACATTTCGAATTGCGCCATTTGACAAACGGTGACTAAAATAAAATTGTCGGCGTTGCTCCTTCTTTGCTCGCTCAATTTCCTGGAACACTTGTTCGTTGGTGAGCGTATTTATATCAGTCATTTTTTTACCAATGAGTTCCTCATGACGCCAACCATAAAACTCGGTTGCGGCTTGATTGGCATCTACGATGTCCGCATTCTCCGGATCAATCAGGAGCATGATGGAGTGATTATTATTAAAAAGACTTCTATATCGCTCTTCGCCCTCCCGCAGTGCCTCTTCAGTTCGCTTAAGATCATTGATATAAATTTTCAATGTTCGTAAAACAATCAGCCAGATTAATAGTAAGGCCGGGACGACCACAGCCACAGATGTCACAGCAAAGAGACCCTGCCTGTAGCGACTCTTGATCGAGGCTTGTATGCGATTATCTAACCCGGAAGATATTTGTTCTATTCCTTTACGGTAAAGCGATTTTTCTTTTTCATAATTCCCACTTGATAGCAATACACTCGCAGCTTCGGCATTGCCAGCTTGTACCAGATTAAAGCTTTGCTTCTCCATGGCAACAAGTTTTGTGTTCGCATTGTCTGTCATGGCCGCTGCCTGGGTCATGAAGGTTTGAGGCGCCATTTTCTTAGCTTCTTTTATAGCTGCATCCAAAAGCGGTTCAAAATGTCGATAGCGTTCTGCCCAAAACAAATTTCCTGTAGCCGCCGCCATGCGAGCCGACATTGTCAAAACTTCGTCATAATGAAGAATAATACCATTTAGCTCCCGAAGTCTGAGATTTGCCAGTTCAGTGTTTTCAAAGTCTTCATAGGAGTGCCAAATGAGGTAGCCAAAAGCAACAAACAGCACTATTGTAATAATCAGCGAAACTGTTAAAGCTCTCATAGGGAAAAACCTCCCCGATTTGGTTTCACTATCTGATATTGTTCCCATCATACTTCTTTTTGGTTGGTTAATTGCTAATTTCAATATGCGATTGGAATAGCATTATCTGCCACTTTACCATCAACAAGAGGAGTTTCATTGCTAAGGATGGTCTTGAAATAGCCTATCAGCAAACAGAAAACTAAATATGAGCCGTTTCCTAAATGCATCAGTATATTCAAAAGCAAAACCCCATCTCCAGGACCGAAAACAGGGTTTTTATGAACCATCCATTGCTCTCCTTATTGATTAATATTTATATCACCGAAGGCAATTAGAACTTATTTCCCAGACTCAACTTAAATTGTCAAGAAAATTAGATGGCTAACCCGCTTGTTCTCTCGCAAGCTGCTAATTTCAGTCTTTAAATTAATTGGTTATATAAAATTCACCTGGCCAGCGAAATTAGAAATCCTCCCGCAAATATGACCAGGGCGCCGGCCAGACGAATGCCCTTATGCTTTTCTTTGAGAAAATGGCTTCCCATGAGCACGGCAAAAACGACACTGGTCTGTCTCAGGCCCACGATGTAGCTTACGCGCTCGACCGTGAACGAAACCAGGATCAGCATGTATCCCAGAATGCCCAAAACGCCTGATGCAATGATTGGTCGCAAACCGGATTGCCACTCCTTTTTGATCATTTCAATATTTTTCGTCAACAAAATATAGGGTGTGTAGTAACACATGCCGCATAGTAAATGAACAAAGGTAAATAGAATTGGATGAATATGGCCCACTGCCATCTTATCCACAATGGAATAAGCAGCCACTGAAATCAGTGTTAGAAAAGCAAAACGGGTCGAGCGGTCATTGGCAATGGATTTGATCGGTTCGAGCAATTCATCAGCGCAGATCCGCTTCATATTAATAATATAAACGCCCACCGCCACCAATAAAATTCCGCAGACCCCCTGAAAAGACACCTGCTCGTCAAGGAACAGGACAGCAATTACCAGAACCAAAGCCGGTGACGAGCGCATGATGGGATAAACGTGGGATAGATCTCCTTTTTTGTAAGAACTGGTTAAGAATAGCCAGTATACAAAATGAATGAATCCGGACCCAATACACCACACGTATGCTACAGGTTCGGTGATACCCACACGGTAGAAAAAATAACAAAACAGGGGGAAAAAAAACAGCAACGCGCAAATGGAATACAGCCACAGGAAGATTTGCTTATCACCGGAATCTTTGGTGAACAAACTCCGGAGCGCATGGAATAGAGCTGAAATTAGTACGAAGACAATGGCAAGGGCGCTCATGGATCACCGTCTAGTCTTGTTTTCGAACCACGGGATTTGATATTTATTTGTTTAAGTTTAATTGTTCCAATCTCCATCAGTCCGAAGTAGCAAACTGTATGTTTAGCATGGTTAAATTGAAGATTTAATTACATGAATTGGCCACAGATTGCCAGTCCAAAAGGTTTTGTTTGGCGATGATCAAGCCACAGTCAAAATGAAGGAATATGGTGAGGGGAGGTCCTTGTTGTCAGATAACCATTGAAATGATGGAAAAATGAGTGACGGTCTGATTTTAATTTCTGATCAGTACTTTTTTAAACAGTATAAAAGTCTTAAAAAAATCAGCTTATTGCCGGAATAGCTCAATTTGCGAGTCCCGGGGAGGGCCACGGCAAGTGCTTGATCCTTCAGTCTTAACGTCCCAAATATAGGTGCTTTCAGGGTCTATAGCCCCATTTTCGAGGGAAAATTTAATCGTATCCCATGAAATACCATATACTTCCCGTGGCCCGATCCAATGCCGTCATTTTTTAGTTATATGCTCTACTTTGCATTCTCATTCAATCTGGCGTACACTTTTTTCATCATCAGTTCTTTTACAAATCCACTGAATGATTGGTCTTCCAGTATCTTTTCAAAAATCTCCTGATTTTGATCCATGCGCTCGATCAGTTTATCAATAAACATCTCTTCAAAAGCATTATTTGCTCTTCTCTATTTTTTCTTCCAACAGCTTTAGTTACGGCATAAAGCAACTTGTTTTGGGTTTCGGCAAAGAACATCTGTGTCGCATTGTCGGTTTTGTCGCAATCGCTGCTTAAGGCAAACAGATCCCGGACCTTTTGGTAAAAGCGTTTTTCTGACGTCCGAATCTCCCGGATGCGCTCCAGCAGTTCATCAAAATAATCGGGCCTGCCGTCCGGATTTTTCAGGCGTTCATCATCCATGATCAATCCTCCAGCACCGTTTTTTCCAGTTCCAGAGAACTGGCTTCCAGGGCCAGGATATCGGCATTGATTTGGCACATTAATGATTATACCGAAATTACGCATGATACCATGTAACCAAATCACGCCCGGTTTTCACATTATTTAATCAGAATTCGAATTTCCAGGGTTACATTTTTACAAACTCACATAAATACACCCTGATCGAGCCTCACGATTCGATCAGGGTGTCAATTGTTAATCGGTTATGGTGCGCTGCCAAAGGAAAAACTTTTCTCATTTCAATGAAGGAAAATAAACGGTCGACCGCTCTCTTTCATACACTACAACTGGCAACAAACAACTCACAACCTACAAAAACGGTTAATCCCTCCCCCATTTTTTCAGATAATCACCACAAAGCTCCTCCACCGTGGGGATGTATTCTTCCTTGGGGATGGAAAGCAGGGTGTAGTTGAGAAAATTTTCCCAGTTTATATTGCCGCTGAAGATGTTGCCGGCCCAGGTGCCGCAACCGAGGGTATCCGTGGTAGGCAAGCCGGTGTTCCAGCCGCCGCTGTTGGCATGGGCGTGGGGCATGTTACAGACGACCCGTCCCACGTTGGTCCGCAGAGCGAGTTTAACCCGGCGTTCATCATTTTCCGTGTGGATGGATGCCGAATGACCCTCGCCGGAAAATTGAAGGATTTTCTCCAGACGATCCAGCATCTCGTCAAAATCGCTCCATTTCCAGACAGTCAGCACCAGTGAGATTTTTTCACCGGAAAAACGGTCTTCCGGACCTACTTTTTCTCCTTTTACCATCAGAAATCGGGTGCCTTCCGGGATCGTCAACCCCGCATTCTCAGCGATAAACGATACAGGACGGGCCACAATTTCCCGGTTCAGATGGGTTCCGTCCGGCCACATGTATTGTCTCAATTTCTCCCGCTCTTCGGTATTGCACATGTAGCCGCCTTCTGATTTCAAGGCCTCAATCGCATCATCGTATATGCTCTCATAAAGCGCCACCGCGTTTTCAGAAGAACAGGATGCCGAATTGTTGGCAACTTTTGACAGCCTGATCTTATGGGCGGCGGCAGCCAGGTCGACGGTCTCATCCACAATCGATACCACATTGCCGGCGCCGACCGTCTGGGCCGGCTTTCCGGCCGCATAGACAACCTTGACCAGTGCCGCGCCGCCGGTAGCTACGGCAGAGTCGCAATGGCTCATCAGTTCGGCGGTTTTGGCATGATTGGTTTTCTCGATGCATTGCGCCAGGTCCACCGGGGCGCCGATTTTTTCAAGGGCCTTGCGCACGTGCTGAACCGTTTCATAGGAGGTCTTCTGGGTGCGTGGATGGGGGGAGACGATCTGGGCGTTGCGGGTCTTCAAAGTGCTCAGAGCCAGGCAACAGATCGTCGATTCCGGGTTTGTGCAGGGCACAACATTGGCAATCACCCCGATCGGTTTGGCAAATTTGCGAATGCCCAGGGCTTTGTTTTCTTCAATCAGGTCACAGGTTTTGGCGTTTCGCATATCCCAGAGTGTACCCAAGGTTTTATTCTTGATTTTATTGACTTTGTCTTCAGCATTGCCAATGCCGGACTCATCCACCGCCAAATGTCCCAATTTATGGCGGACATCTTCCTTCAAAAGCTCCCAGGCCACAGCCTGAACCATTTCATCCACTTTCTCTTGGGGCCAGAATCTGACCTCATCAAATGCCTTTCTGGCGCGTTGATACATTTCTTGAATGTTGTCTTCCATGATTTTAGAATCCTCCCTAAATTTTATTTTCGAATCATCTTATTGAAAAACAGATTATATCTCTAATCGCAAATTAAAGGTGTCAGGTGTCAGTGTTCAGGCCAGCGGTGGGCTGACACCTGAAACCTTCATTTTAGCTTTTTTGTGCCTTCGCGTCTTTGTGGCTAAACGTTTATGCTTTCTTTATTCGATTGGCAATGAATATCCCATCTCCTTGAATGCCTCTTTGGCCACCACGAAGAAATCTTCAATATCCTTAGATCGTGATCCAGCCCAGATTGCACAGTCTAAACGTAGCCAGGCCGAACATTTTGCCGGGATAGATGGTAAATCCGCGTTCGTAGCAGTAGTCATGCAGCCGTGCAAAGTCAAATCGATCATCCCCGGGAGCCTTGACGGTGACGACCAGGTGTCCCTGAATTTCTTTATCGATAACAAAATCAAGCCCGATTTCCTTAAGCCCCCGGTGGATGGCTTCCCAGCACTGGGTTATGCGCTCGTATCGAGCTTGCTCTCCTTCTTGCCAGTACTCTTTGAGGGCTTGGTGCAGGGCATAGACGACCTGGACCGGCGGCGTAAAGTGCATTTCTCCGACCCGTTCGAAAAAATCGTATTGCATATACAGGTTGCAATAATAGGAACGGGTTGGATAATCTTTGGATTTAACGATTTCGTCAATCTTGCCGACCGCCCAGGAAGCCCCGGTCATACCGCACAGTCCCTTCTGGGCTGACGACATGCAGAAGTCTATGTTTTCTTCCTCGATATTGATGGGCAGCAGGCCGTAGGTTGAAATCGTATCCGCAATAAAAACACAGCCGTTGTCATGGGCCAGGCGGCCGATCTCACGCACCGGATTTAATACTCCGGTACCGGTCTCATGGTGGGTGGTGGCCACCACCGCGATGTCACTGTCATTTTCCAGGGCGTCCTTTACAACTTTGAGATCCGGCAATCCGGTCGATGGAAATTCAAGATTCACACAGGGTATGTGATAATGCTCGGCAATTTCGACCATCCGGCTGGAATAGGCCCCGTTGTTGACCACACAGATTTTCTTACCCTCCGGCACCAGTGAATTCACCAGGACATCCTGTACGATCGTACCGGAGCCGGTGAATAGAACCGCCGAATATTTATTTGGATCGGCATGCACGACCTTTACGAGATCTTCGCGAACCGCGTTCATGAGTTCGACAAATTCATTTTCACGCGGGCAAATATCCGGAACCACCTGGGCATACTTTACCGTATCGGTGGTGGTCGCCGGACCAGGATTCAATAAGATATTGCGTTTGACGGGTTTTACGACTTCCATTTTTTTTTCTCCGCAGCAGATTGTTTGAATTTAAGTTTCAGGCGCTTAAGAACACCATCGTTTTATCATAAAGCGTTAGCCCGTTGCCCGTTTGCCGGTTCACCCGTTGAGCCGGTTAAAGTTGGTATTCTTCTGGTCTCAACGGGTTAGCGGGCTCAACGGGCCAACCTTTTAAACGGGCTCAACCGGCAAACCGGCCAAACCGGTTAACCTATTTTAAAGTTTCCCTACCTTCTTTATGCCACTCTTCTTACTGGGATCTTCAATTTCTTCAATGATCGCATGTCCGCTGCCGACGATCTTTTTTCTTTCTTCTCTGGCCGCAGCCCACTCATCGACCGTGTGGCAGATGCCCGAGCGGGCAATTTTGTTCCGGTCTGCCAAGGGCGGTACCGGCCGGTCTTCCGGTCCGTCATAAAACGCTTTGGGAGTCAGAGTCTGTCCGGTGCGACAGGGTTCACCTCGCTCGACTTCCTCAATGTAGTGCGCTCCGGCGGCAAAGGCCCGGGTGACCGCCAGGATGGCCCAGGTGGCTTCCGGGGAGAAGCCAAGATCCAACATCGCCGCCCCTGTCGCACCCAGCATATCCAGATCGACCGGTTCATCACTTAATTTTTGGGCCGCTTTCACAATTTCCCGCGTAAAGTCAATGTATTTTCCGGCCACGCCGAGCTTCTCCGCCCGTGCAATCATACGCTGGGCTGCTGGATCCTGGAGCATCAAATTCGAAACGCCCAAGGCCTCGTCATCCATGTTCTCCTTGACCAGAAGCTCAGCAGCTTCTTCCAGGGTCAACCCTTCGATGTCTGCTTTGGAAAGATAATTTTCCAGCCGATTGCCAAAGGCCGAATAGGCCCCATAAGCATGACCAAAGGCCAGAATGGAAGCCCCGGCAGCCTGGGTTAAAAAAGTTTTGGATTTGGCAACCATGCGGGACATGACTGCCGGCATGGACAATCCATCCTCCAAAGCCATGATCATGACATAGTTGAGCATTTTTTCTTCTTCAATCAGTGGAATCCTGGCCTGATAGTCAATAAACAGCATGTCGACGACGCCGTAGCCTTCCTCCATGACCTCGGTGGTGTCGTATCCGCGCGATACAATCCGATGAACGTTTTTGTAGGCGACCTCAGAAACCCATTGAAACGCAGCCCGGTTGGTATCCAGCGGAACCGTGCCATATTCTCGTTGATTATAATCAAACGGGTTTTTGGGGCTGTCCAGATTTCCGATTTTCCCTTTTTTCTCATTAAGTTCCGGCTTATCCGTTAAATTACCCATTTTTTGTATTCCCCCTCTTCTTTCTGTTTCTTGGCATATTCTTGTCTATCGGCCTGTTTGGGCACGACTCTGTCTTCCGGACCGACATACTTGATCATGGAAAGATCGATCATCTGAACCATGGGTTCATTTCTGGAGGCTCCCCAGGCCCGTCCCTTTTTCATGTTGAACAGAGCATGGGCCGCACAGCTGAATCCGCGGCAGACACTACCAAGACACCAGCCCGCATTGGGGGAAAATCCGATTTCCATCAAGGCTGTATTGCCCGAGCCGACCACATTCACGCCGACATAGGACCGACCCTCCGCTTTTCTCCGGGCGTGAAAATGTTTCTCAAGCGCTCTTTGAAACTCGAGGTAGACGCCCTCAAGCTTCAACTCTTCCTGTCTGAGGTGAATCGGTTCGGCCCTGGGATCGCTGTCAATGTGCTGGGGCTGTCCCATTCCCATAACCGGTTTCCCGGCATCCATGTACTCATCGACCAGGGTTTTGGCCATTTCGTCCACGGTCTTTCCTTCTTTTTTGGCGCGCTCCAGGTATTTATTCAACATGTAACCGTGGGCGGCACCGGGTCCGTGGACCCCGCCGAAAGTTGTCACTGCCGCCGCAATCGCACAGGGCAGATTCGGGCGCCCGGCGCTCACACCAATGGCGCCGACTGCCGAGGGTGACATGGAATGTTCCATAAACACCCCCATTTCATATTTGAGCATTTTTTCTTCTTCTTCAGTGGGAATCCGATTCTGATACATCACAAACAAGGCATCACAAAATGAATAGCCCTCTTCCGCCAGCTCGCTTAAATCGTATCCGCGCATGACGGTCTTTTCTTCCGTCTTGTACGAAATGGCGGTCTTTCTTTCTACCAATGGTTTTCTGTCCATTACTTCCTCCCATATCTATTAATATGTAAATTTTTAATTATGTTATAATCTCAAGGTGATTGGTTCAACCTAAACATAACTATAATTGTCGAATTAAGTATAAGTCAAAATAATAATTATCATGTTTTCCATAAATAAAAGTCATAGTTACTTTCTTGATCAAACGGGCCGCTTCAGTAGCCAACAGTTGGACTGACACCTGAAACCATCCTTTATTTGCTCAGTCCGATAAACACCACCCCCAATGCGATCAGGGCAGCGCCGGCCATTTTTTGGCGGGCATGTTTTTCCTTCAGCCAGACAATGCCCATGAATGCTGAAAAGACGATACTGACCTCCCGCGCGGCAACCACGTAGCTCACCTTGCTGAGCCGAAACGCGAAAAGGATCATCAGGTAAGTAAAAAGTACTAAAAATCCATCAATCAGGACCGGCCCCTTGTTAACCAGCCACTCCAGTTTGAGAGCAGTACGTTGCTTTGCCAGCACATATGGCGTCAGCAGCAGCAGCGATATAACGAACATCAAGTAAATGTAAACCGGGGGATAAACAAGGCCGACGCCCACTTTATCGACCAGGGAGTAGCCGGCAATGGTCCCCCCGGTGCAAAGCGCCCAGGCTGAGGCACTGCCGCGCAGTGCCCGAAAAGGCTCGATAAATGAAACAATGGAAAATGATTCCAGATGAATAACGTAGATTCCGAGAATAACCAGGAAGATTCCAACGACGCCCGCCAATGAAAGCTGCTCTTGCAGGAAAATTATGGCCAGAACCGGCACAAGCAAAGGCCCGGAACCCCTTGAAAGGGGATAAACCAGCGAAAGGTCACCTCTTTCGTAAGCCCCCCCCATGAACCAGAAATAAAGTGCGTGCAGAATACCGGTTGCGATGATGCAAATCCAGCCGGTCGGGCTCACGGTGGTCCGGGGCCAATAATACAGAAACATCGGCAAATAACCGATGGTGGCAATTAAAAGAAACCACCAGATAAAAGCCATTTTTTTCTTGCTTTTCTTAGCTAACAGATTCCAGCTTGCATGCAGGAATGCAGCAGCAACCACAAGAATCAGGGCCAGGCCGCTCATTAAAGTTTCTCCGGGAGATTATCCGCCCCGATGAGTTAAACAGCAGATAAAAGGTTATTAACGATCAATCAAATATTTTCAAATGACCGGTATCATCGTAGACCGTGGATCCGGACAAATCAAATAAAATTATGGCCCCCGTTGAATAAACGCATAAGAATACCACTTAAATCATTGACATGGCGCTATCATCTACCCTACTATGGCTCCTATAATGATATATTATCTCATAATATGAGTTATTTACGAGGATACTGCACCCAATATTTCAGACAGATTGTCAAAATTGTAGATTCATAAATTTATGTATAGAGAGGCGGCACTTTTGGCTGAAACAACAAATACGGACCTGCTGGTGGTTCAAAATCTGAGTCGCAGCTTCGGCAGCCTGGCCGCCGTCAGCGACCTGTCATTCGAGGTGCATAGGGGTGAAATCTTAGGTATGATCGGGCCCAATGGTGCCGGCAAAACCACCGTTTTCAATTTGTTGACCGGCGTCCTGAAGCCCGACAGCGGTTCCGTATTCTTGGGCGGCAAGGATATTACCCGCCTTTCGGCAGCAAAACGCTGCCGGGCAGGAATCGGCAGGACATATCAGACTCCCCGACCTTTTACAAAAATGACAGTACTGGAAAACCTGATGGTGGCCGCTGTCCATGGCGGAGGTTTATTAGAGAAGAAAGCCATGCGGTTATCCGATGAGATTTTAGACCTGATCAATTTGACATCCGTTCGCGACAATTTTGCCGGCAGTCTGTCTCTTTTGGATCGCAAGCGCCTGGAGCTGGGCCGAGCCCTGGCCTCCCAACCATCACTGATTCTGATTGATGAAGTGGCCGGCGGACTGAACGAAAAAGAAGCCGATCAACTTTTGGGGATTGTCAAGGAAATCCAACAACAGGGGATCACCATCATCTGGATCGAACATATCATGATGATGATGTCTGAAGGGGCGGATCGGATCTTGTGTATTGCTGAGGGCAAACGAATGCAATGCGGAGATCCCTGCGAAGTGATGGGCTCGAAAGAAGTATTGGCATGCTATCTGGGTGCGGAGGAGGCGTGATGCCGGCCGCTGCAGCCATTAAAGTGAGTGGCGTAAACGTGTTTTATGGCGATTTTCATGCCTTATGGGATATTTCTCTGGAGGTGGGGCGGGGCGAAATTGTATCGATCATAGGCAGCAATGGCTCCGGCAAATCGACCCTTTTAAATACCCTGGCCGGGCAGTTAACGCCAACGACCGGCAGCATCTCCTATTTTGGAGAATCCATTGGAGGTTTGCCGCCTTATAAGACAGTGGCCAGGGGAATGGCCCTCGTACCGGAAGGACGCCGGGTGTTTCCAAGCCTGACCGTATTTGAAAATCTAGTCATGGGTTCATATCCATCCAAAGCCAGGAAAAACAGAACCCAATCCCTTGAAAGTATCCACGAGTTCTTTCCCCACCTTGCAGAACACCGCAACCAGATGGCCGATACGCTTTCAGGTGGTGAGCAGCAGATGCTGGCCATTGGACGTGCCCTCATGAGTGAACCGAAAGTGCTGCTCTGCGATGAGATCTCCCTAAGTCTGGCGCCCATTGTCATCAAGGACATCTATCAGAAGATCAAGTATATCAATGAATTGGGACTGACCATCATCTTGGTTGAGCAGGATATAACCCGCAGCCTGAAAGTGGCGGACCGCGCTTATGTCATGTTGGAAGGAAAAATCGTGTTGGAAGGAAAACCCTGCGATCTGACAGAAGAGCAGGTAAAAGAAGCCTATTTTGGAATTTAGGGGCAATAAATGGAAGGCCTTACACAAGACATACTGAACGGGTTGCTGTTAGGCGGGCTTTACGCCATCGTGGCGATTGGCTTGTCAACAATTTTCGGCATCGTCAGACTGGTGAACTTGGCGCATGGTGACTTGATGATTCTGGCCTCATATCTGAGCTTGTTTCTGATTTCGGCGTGGGGTGTAAGCCCCTTGGTGACCCTGCTGGCGATCATACCGATCATGTTCGCGATCGGATATAGTTTGCAGCGATTCCTTCTTAACCGTGTTCTCGGTGAGGATATGGAACCACCTCTTTTGGTGGCATTCGGTGTCTCCATCATCCTACAGAATTTTATGTTGATGGCCTTCACCCCCGACGCCCGCAGCCTGATGTCGGATCTTTCGCTGATGACCTTTTCAATGGGCGGGAACCTCAGCGTGCCGGTTCTCTATCTGATCAATTTTGGCATCGCATTAGCGGTCATCGCCGGGCAGCACTACTTTTTGCAAAACACCTATATGGGACGGGGAATTCGTGCTGCATCAGACGACAAATATGCGGCTCAGCTCATGGGCGTCAACACCAAACACACATACGCCGTTGCCATGGGCATTGCCATCATGACGGCCGGAGTGGCCGGTGTGCTGGTGGGAATGACCTTCACCTTCTATCCCCATTCCGGTCCCCAATATTTGATTATCGCTTTCGGGGTCGTGGTCATTGGTGGGCTGGGCAGCATGAAAGGTACCTTCGTTGGCGGTTTGATCTTGGCTTTGGCCCAGATTCTGGGTGCCCGTGTGTTTGGGCCAGGCTACCAGTTGCTGTGCGGTTATGTGGTATTATTAATCGTCCTGGCGATCAGGCCCCAGGGTATTTTGGGGAAAGGCTGAGAACCCATGACGAATCGATTTACCATGATCAAATGGAGCCATTTTGACCGCACTGACAGTCGGTCTTGGCACGGTGCCTGTCTGGGGCAGCGAATATGCAATGCTATTCTTCATGCTGTTCTGTATCTATCTTGCCTTGGCTCAGATGTGGAACCTGCTGGCCGGCTATTCAGGCCTGATATCGCTGGGCCAGCAATCTTTCGTCGGATTGGGCGGTTATACCGTAGCGGTACTGAGCAGTTACTACGGCATCAATATATGGATAGGTGTTGGCTTGGGGGGGGTGACCTCGGTATTGCTGGCGCTGTTCATGTCGCTGTTTATCTTTCGGATGAAAGGCGTCTATTTCGCCATCGGGACCTGGATTTTCGCCGAAGCACTGCTGGTCTGGTTCAGCAACTGGGCTTACGTCAAATACGGTTCGGGCCTTTTTGTCAAGCCTGCGAACGGATTGTCAATGGCAGCCATCTATTATGCGGCTTTCGTTGTGGGCGCAGGCTCGGTCGCACTTGTTTACAAACTGCTGCGCTCCAGACTGGGTTTGGGATTGATGGCCATGCGGGACGACGATCAAGTCTCTGAGACCTTGGGTGTTGAAGTATTCCGTTTAAAACTCTATTGCTTCCTCATCTCCGCTTTTGTCACCGGAATAACCGCCGGAATTTTCTACGTCTTCCAGATTTTTATCCAGCCCTATAAAGCCTTCGCCATCGATTGGACGGTCAAGCTGGTGTTCATGGTGATTATCGGAGGCATCGGAACCATTGAGGGCCCGATTTTAGGAGCATTCATTTATGTTGTTTTGTCTCAGTTTTTGGCCGAGTACTTCTCGGTCAGCATGCTCATTCTGGGAGGCATCGCCATTGTCGTGATCCTGATCGCACCCAAAGGAATCATGGGTACGCTTCAGGAGAAATTTGGCTTTGAACTCCTCTCACCACGTCGAAACTGAATTGGATTTTAGGTATCGTTTACTTCAAATGAAGAGGAGGGCTGTATGCCGAAAGAAAAGGACGGCAAGGTAAAAGGGATAAATCGTAGGGAATTTTTGCAGAAATCGGCTGTCGCAGCCGGAGCTGCTGTCATTTCTGGTACGGGTTTGCCGGTTTTAACGAGTCTTGCCTGGGCCGGCAAGCGTGACCACATCCTGATCGGTCGCCCCAATCCCAGCACCGGACCCCTGGCAGATTTTGGTGCACCAACCCCCTGGGTGGATGACCGGATTCTGGCCAGGATAAATGCCGATGGAGGAATTTTCATCGAAAAACTGGGCAAAAAGCTGCCAATCAAGGTCAAGATAATGGACACGGAATCCAACCCTACCAAGGCTGCCGAGCTGACCTCCAGATTGATCATGCAGGACAAAGTAGATCTTATGGTCGCCTTTCATACACCGGATACGGTCAATCCGGTTAGCAGCATCTGCGAACGATTCAAGATGCCCTGTATCACCCTGGACTCTCCTTTGGAGACTTGGCTCGATGGTGGTCCGTACAAGTGGGCCTTCCATTCCTTCTGGTCGGTGGAAAAAGATATCCTGCCGACATATGTTGGTATGTGGGAGCAGATTCCCACCAATAAGGTTGTTGGTGTGTTGATGGCTAATGATCCTGATGGGGTTGCCTGGTCGGCCATCTTCAAAAATGTATTGGAACCTAAAGGCTACAAATTCGTCGACATGGGACGTTTCCCGTACGGCACCCAAGATTTCAGCAGCTACATCAATGCCTGGAAGAAGGAAAATGTTGAAATTATCCTGGGCATCACCATTCCGCCGGATTTCGCCACAGCTTGGCGTCAGTGTCGCCGGTTCGGGTTCACGCCCAAAGTCGCTACCATCGGCAAGGCCATTCTCTTCCCATCGGCAGTGGGTGCATTGGGTGGAGACCTGGCCAATGGATTGAGCTGTGAAGTCTGGTGGAGTCCTGACCACCCCTTTAAATCTTCTCTGGAGAATGTGTCGGCAGGAGACCTTTGTGCGGATTGGATGAAGGATAAGAATCAAGAGTGGACGCAGCCCATTGGCTACAAGTACGCCGGCTATGAACTTGCGGCCGATGTCTTGAATCGGGCAAAATCTTTGGATAAGGAAACTCTCCGCAAGGCCATCGCCGATACCAATATGGATACCATTGTAGGCCCTATTAAATTCAACGATCAAAATTATTGCCGCACGCCTTTGGTAGGCGGCCAATGGGTTAAAGGAGACAAGTACCCCTGGAAGATTAACATTGTGTATAATAAACAGCACCCCGCGATCCCCACCAACGGCACGTTTACAGCAATCGGTTGAGGGCGTTGTGAGCATACCGATTCGAGGTAATCTCGGGGGAAACTACGGCCACGTCTCTTGTATGCGGCAGGCAAGAAAGGAAGAAAATGGGAAAGGTCTCCTCTAACTATAAGCAGTCACGGCAAAACTGCCACGCGGATGGCCTCGCCGGAATCGGCAATACGCAACCCATCATTGATGTCGCCCAGACTCACCCGGTGGGTGACAAGATCTTTAAACGGAAAGACGTCGCGGGTCATTGATAGAAAATCCACTGCCATTTGCAGATGCCGGGCATCGTAATTGTGGATTCCCTGGAGAGTCAGCCTACGCCACACAATATCACAGGCATCATAAGTGAATTCCGCGCCCGGTGCGGAGTTACCGATTTCCACATATCGACCGCCGGTTCTCAGGCATTTCAACCCTGTCGGGATAAGGCTCGGGATCCCGGCGACTTCCAGCACGCAATCCACACCAAAGCCATCGGTCAAATCACGAACAGCCTGAACCGTGTCATTTTCGGACATCCCCTTGACGTTTAACGTATCCGTCGCACCAAAAGCCTCAATGAATTCCAGGCGATGATCCAATATATCGCTGACGATGATGCGGCGGCATCCATAGTGCCGGGCCAAGGCAGCGGCATAGAACCCAAGCGCTCCCGCTCCCTGAATCAACACATTTTCAAACGGCTTGACCGCCGCGGCTTCCCAACCGGCAATCACCGTCGCCAGTGCGCAGTTGGCCGGTGCGACTTCTTCATCGCTTAAACTATCAGGTACCTTAATCACACAGGTTCCCGGGGTAATATAGCAATATTCTGCGAAACCGCCGATAAAATGGGGCGGGGCTTCACAGCAGTCATGCCCGTATTTTTTAAGCTGTCGGCACTTCATCATTAATTCTTTTTCGCGACAGTAGTAACACTTGCCGCAATTGTCCATGATGGTCCATGTGATTCGATCGCCGACTTGCAACGGCCGGTCACCGGAATCATGGGTAGCCCCTTCCCCGAGCTCGACAATTTGGCCCACGATCTCATGGCCTAAAATAATCGGCGTCGGCGCCTTTCGCCGACCCATCCATGAATGCACGTCCGACCCGCAGATGGTGCAACAGGTAATTCTGACCAGAATGCAGCCTTGATCGACCGTGGGCAGAGGATACGCTTTGATTTCCAGATCCTTACCGGCTGCCGTCATCACGGCCGCTTTTGCTGTATTAGCCATCGTTTTTTCCTCTGTTCCGCTCCAATTTATTTAAACAAATTCCGTTTCAATTAGCTCTGGCAAATCTTTGACACTCTCAATCACATGGGTATGCCAGTATTTGCCCCAGGCGGTCACCGGACGGGGTCCGCTGAGCACACCCACAATCCCGCGGCAGCCGGCATTGCGACCTTCGAGCATGTCGGCCGGTGTATCCCCTATTTTTATGACCTCATACACGCTCTGAATATCCAGCTTTTCCATCGCATAAAAAATCATAAAAGGGGCCGGCCGGCCCCGTTCACCGGAAACGCACTGAACGTGCACGGAACAATCCACCAGACCGTCTCTTACCCATCCCAGCCCATCCATAATGGCTTCGGTAATTTTACCGTGAAACCCGGTGTCGGTTGCCACCTTTATGCCATGATCGTGGCACCAGCGAAACGTATCCGACGCACCCTCAACTTCCCTGACCTCGGTTCGATAGTGGGCGATCATGAGTTCTTCATAGCGGTCAAATACTTTTTTCGCCAAATCATAGGTTTGAGGGTCCTGGATTTTTTCAAAATCTTTAAAATCGATGTTCTGTCCCTGTGATCTGGCGATCAAAAACTGATAAAGGTGAATTTTATTGGTCCCCATGTGCAGCAATATTTCATCAGGCGTTGTAGCGAGATGATGTTCCTCTGCGGCTTTATACAGGCAATCCCGCACACCCGTATCATCATAGACTGTGGTTCCGGACAGATCAAACATGACCATGCTAATTTTATTCATATGTTGTTTCCTTTCCAATTGACCAGTAACTAATAACGAATAACTCCCAATTGGGGTATACGGCACTTTAATGGGGAACTGTGAACTTCCCAACCCGGGACTTATTAGTTTTACCGGCAACTCTGTTTCGCGCCCAGGCGGATGTTACCTCAGAAATGAGAACCAGTAAGATGATCGACAACAGGATCGCGGCAACCCGGGTACTTTCCACCTGCTGGACGGTTCTTCGCAGATACCAGCCCATTCCACCGGCACCGAAAAAACCCACCACCGTAGCAGCTCGAAAGGCCGTATCCCAAGTATAGATGGCAATTCCCGTCCAGGCCACCCGGACCTGGGGCAACACAGCATAAACAAACACTTTCAATGGGTTGGCACCGGTAGCCTGAATAGCTTCCACCTGGCCCTGGCTGATGGCTTCAATCTCTTCGGAAAAAAGCTTGCCGGCAAATCCCAGGCTGAAAAGCGCCAGCGCCAGCACGCCCGGCAGCATGCCGAACCCCAGAATGGTAACGAACAAAATGGTCCAAATCATTTCGTGAACCGAGCGGCACAACATCAGTATAAGTCTTGAGATCGGATATAAATATCGCCGGTTGGGCGACATGTTGAAAGAAGCGAACCATGAAAGCGGAATGGCCAGCAGAAGACCAAAGAGTGCTCCCAGATAGGCCATTTTGACCGTTTCGACCACATAGCCCAGATATTCGCTGTTCAGTATGTAAGGTATATCCGGCGGATAATATCGTTTTGAAAAAAGTGCCCAAAGCCGCCCGAACATGTCGGCGAACCGCGAGAGGTGCACATTCAGGTATTCTATCGATAGGGTGACGAAAACCAGGATCAACAGCAGTATCATGTATTTGATCAATGATTGCGGAAATTTGAATCGCCGCCATGTTCGCGGCGCTCCGGCTGTCACCTCAAAAGACTCTGTCGGCATATTTCATCCTTTCTATCAAAGGATCGCCTTACGGCCGTAATAGGAACCGATTTCACCGATCCCAACGAGAAACAAAATGGCGATGATAACAGTGGTTACCCCGCCGTAGTTGTACATGACCAGCTGGCGGTGAAACGTCAGCCCCAAACCGCCGGCGCCGACCAGTCCCATGATGGTCGCCCGACGAATGTTGATGTCCCACTGAAAAATCGCATTGCCCAGGTAAACCGGCAGAATCTGCGGTATCACACCATACAGGATAACCTGGAATTGATTGGCACCGGTTGCTTTGATGGCCTCCAAAGGACCCGGGTTGATATCTTCGATGGCCTCGGCGGTCAGCTTGGAAATAAAACCAATCGACCGCATGGACACCGCCAGAATACCCGGAAAAGCACCCAGTCCAACGGCCGACACAAACAACAGGCCCCACACGATTTCATGGACCGAGCGCGATAAGGTCATAATCGCCCGACCGATGGGATAGGTAATTGGTTTGTAAGGGGTAATGTTGTAGGCCGCAAACCAGGATATCGGAATGGCCAGAATCAGGGCCAACATGGTGCCGAGGCAGGCAATCATAAACGTTTCAATGGTGGGTTTCACCAGTTGAGCAAACAGTGAAAAATCAGGCGGTAGAAACCGGGCCAAGGCCTTGAAAACGGACCCGATGGTTCCGATCCTGTCCCAGTCCGTATCTTCGATGATGGTACTTTGGATACTGAAAATGACCAGAATAAAAACGATGCAATAAATCACATAGCGAATGGCTTTGTTTTTTTTTCTGGCAGCAAGAATTTGCTTGAATTTTGATTCGTAAACCGCTTCACTCATGTCCGCCTCTTCTCATTCCTGCCTTGATTGAGCTAAAAACGAATTGGAAGGCTATTCGTTATAATACTTCCATGGCGTAAATCTCTTCCAGGGTACTTTGGTCGACGGTATCTGTCGGACCCTCAAATTTTTTAACACCGTCCTGCAGGCCAATCACTTTATTGGAAAAATCCAGCGCCAGCTGCACATCATGGATGTTGCATAAGACCGGCACCCCGGCTTCCTGGGACATGGTTTTGATCATTTCCATGACATCCCTGGCAATCTTGGGGTCAAGGCTGGAGGTGGGTTCATCCACCAGCAGAAGCTGGGGTTGTTGAATAATAGCGCGGGCAATGCCGACCCGCTGTCGCTGACCACCGCTTAATTCATCGGCGCGCTTGTCGACAAAATCGCTCAGACCGACCTTCTCAAGCAATTCCAATGCCCGGCGAATGTCGGATTTCGGGTACCAGCGTAAAAAACTTCGAAAGGTCCCCACATAGCCCAATCGACCGGAAAGAACATTGTCCATCACCGACATCCTTTCCACCAGATTAAATTCCTGAAAAATCATACCCATGCCCCGGCGGGCGGTTCTTAAATCACCTTTTCCCATCTTGGTAATATTTTCGCCATTTAAAATAACGTCGCCGCTGTTAGGTTCCACCAATCGGTTGATGCACCGAATCAGGGTGGATTTGCCGGCGCCGCTGGGTCCGATGATGGCGAAAAAATCATCTTTTTCCACGTTAAAGCTGACGCCTTTTAAGATTTCCGGTCCTGAGCGCGTATATCGAATTCTGAGTTCTTTGACTTCAAGTATTGCCATATAAATCTCCAGCCTGGTGGCGTTACCCTGCCATAGCATAAGGGCGGCTTCAGCCGCCCTTGTACTTTCATGCGCTTGAATTATTTCTTTTTGGCGTCCTTGGCCTTTTTGAGTTCGCGAATAACATCGTAATCTGCCGAAGTCATTTTCACGAACTTGTTGGACTTGACATTTTCCAAGAATGCGGCGCAGGCAGGTTCATTTTGCAGCGTCAAAAAAGTTTCTTCAATTTTCTGTTTGATTTCCGGACAGAGCGAACCCCGGTAAACAAAGGGGTCCTGGGGAACGGCCGGGGAAAACCACAGATAATTAAAATCTTCTTTTTTCACCATACCGCGCTCGATCACGTTATCGAACCGGTGGGTGGCCACGAAGGCGGCATCCACCTTGCCCTCGTAAACCGCCATGGTCGACAAATCATGTCCGCCCGTGTAGACGATCTTTTTAAAATAATCTTCTAACGGCTGGTTGATGACCTTGGTAAAAACGACCCGGGGCACCAGATTGCCGGAGGTGCTGGCCGGATCGGTCAGGCCGATGACAGCTCCTTTTAGAGATTCGACCGTCGTAAACTTACTGCCTTTTTTGGTAACCAGGGCGGCCTTATAACCCGGACCTTCTTCCTGAATATAACCCGGCTTCTTGGCATAGGTCGCAAAGACTTGCACATCCGGATCCTTGTCATTTGCAATTACATAAGAATAGGGACCGAGAACGGCAACATCAGCCCACTTTCCGATCAAAGCTTCCACGACGGTCGAATAGGAGGTGGGCATATAAAACTCGACTTTCTTTCCAGTCATTTTGGCAAGATAGTCGATCACCGGTTTGTAAATAGTTAATTCCTGAATGGTTTCTTCGGTGGGAATGATGGAAAAGGTCAACGCTTCGGGATTTTCACACTCGGCAAAAGCACTGCTGAATAGCATTAACGAAAAGAAAATGGTTATGAAACAGGTAGTCGCCGTGACAGCAAATTTTCTAGGATACATTTTGTCCCCCTTTCTTTTCTTCAAGAAGATTAAAAGTTCAGCTGGTTATGGTTTGAGTTGTCACCTCCTTTCCTTAAAAGAGAATTTGATCGGGTTAAAATAAGAAATATTGAAGGCGGAAGCCATGTTAAACCGGGCAGGCTGCTTCCGGGCATAAATTTTTAAATAGGAATACGGCACCATCAAAAAATATCCATGAGTATTGACGAAATGGTCGAAGTTGAGGTCAATATCATATCCTGCCGACGATAAGTCAAAGGAATAAATATTATAGTTTTTATAACAAAAAGTTATTGACGATAACGATATTGTATATCATACCGGTCATCCGATGCTGAGCGGTGCTTTTTTATTTACCTGGGGAAACCGAATTTAGACGGCACATTTTTTGATATTCAATTAGATCCACCGATGTTGCCTTGGCATTGAGAACCTTGATGAGGTTTTGCGGGGAGAAGGGTAATTCACTGAATATTTTACTTTCCAAATCCTTCGTTTTTTCCCAAAGAAGGTGAATGCGCTTTCGATGTGCTGCTTTCTTGGCGTATCTTTCCAGGATATAGTCCAGTCGCCGGTCAAGATCAACGATTTCATCGTGAAGAACCCGTTTGTCTGCATAGTTGATAATTTCCGCATCCACAGGGGTCTTGTAGTGCCATAGATATCCAACACTACGTGCTGCCTGACAAGATCGCCGACTTCCGGATAACCTCGGTCGGCCAAAAATTGACCGCCGGTAATCGCATGATCTTCGCCGGTATTAAAGCTTCGGGTTTTGGTGATATCATGCAGCAAGGCGGCGGATCGAATCAATTTGGCGTTGAGATGAGTGTGCTGACCCATCAGATGGTCAGTGAGGTAAGTAGCCACGCGGCAAACCTGCATTGAATGGGCCACGATGTGGTCCATCATCTTCATTTCACACATTAATTTGAAACATTTTGTTTTAGTTGGAATCTGCATTTAAACCGGTTCTGAATCGGATAAGGTATGAAGCATAAAATCGAGCATATGCCCTAACCTTGGCTTATTTAATCTCTCACAGAGCTCACAGAGTGCGCAGAGAAAAAAACTCTGTGATCTCTGTGGGCTCTGCGAGAGGAATGGTAGATAATATAACTGAGCAAAATCCTGATGGCCGCAATTAGAACAAACCCCTAAATTTCAATTGTTATAAACGCCATATTGACGAGCCGACGCCACAGCCGCCTTCACATTGGCGGGAGGTGTCGTGGCGCCAAGATTACAGAATAAAAGGGCAAATCGACCGTTTTCCCCGCCGGCTTCAATATAATGCTTTACACGCCCGGCAATCTCTGCGGGTGTTGCGGCAGCCAGAAATGCAGCGCCGACGCCCAAAAGCAAGGGCAAACCGTGTTTTTCAGCATACTGCTTATACCGCTCAGGGCTAAGCTTTTCAACATCCGGGTCCTGGCCCTCCACAAACCCCGGACACACCTGACGTTTGAGATCGAGCATTTCTTCCGGATGCCTCAGATGACTTTCCCCGACCCAGTTGGGCACATAAACCTGGGGGCCGCATGCTTCACGTAAACGCAAAATATAAGGAATGATCCATTCTTTTTGAATATCCGGATTTACAATGGGAACAGATCCGGAGGCATCATCTCCGGATATGCTGACGGCATTGGGAAACTCTTTTTTTAATCGCTGAATCCAGGGAATCAGAAGCTCCTCAACAATTCGATCAAATAGGCTTCGCGCGAAATCAGGATCGGTATACAAGTCCATGATAAGTTGTTCAAATCCCCTGATGTTGGCTGCCAGGCTGAAGGGCGCACAGAATCTCAAGGTAATTTCCGTGTCACCGCCGATCAGATGACGAAATAATTTATTCATCTCCATGACATGGACGAACCGGCCCTGGTTGTCAAAATCAGGAGTTCGAATTTTCTTCAAATCGTCCCGGTCGCGAACCATCGGCCGGGTTCGATCCACATCCGGCATATCGGTTTGGCTGTACTTCATTTTCTGTCCGATGGCTTCAGCTTCGATATTATAAACGTCATAATCGAGAACAGGAACATCGATGCCGTATTTTTGCTGAATTTCCAGGGTACTGGTAACCAGCAAACGAGCATTGGTATAAAATTCTTTGGCGTTGGCTCCGACTTCTTTCATCGCAAATTCATGCATTTGGGCGCAGATGGGAACGCGATCCGGAATCCCGTTCATGGCGGCTGCAAACCTCCGGGCACCCCTTTGAAATGATGAAAAATCCTTTGTGACCAAAATTCACCCGCTCATTGCAACGTATTTTAAGGCTTGTTTCCGGAACCCCTAAGCGTTAATATAAAACAATTTCCGCAGATGATCATAACCCTCTGATCCCTCCCAGTTTTCTGAATAATATGGGAGGCTGCCGGCGTTCAGGTTTATCGCTCGGTGTGGTTTTCGAGAAAGGAATAAAAGCGTCAATTGTGCTGCCCCTGTCTCTGAAAGGAATCTATACAAAATATCCGGCCAAAATAATAGTTTTAAATGCATCCCATTGACTAATTTGTCAATCCATAGATAAAGATCGAAAAATCGGCAAAATGCCCGAACACACAACTCGAGAAATGAAAACACTTAGTGATCGAAAACCGGATTCCAAGATTCAAATTCCCCCGACCCTCCTCCCGGAAGGCTATAATGGCAAAATCCTCCTGGTGTCGGTGGCCGGGGCGAAGATCGAAAAAACGGTCATCTTGCGCTCAGACGATTTGTGGCACCGGGAAATTTTGCGCAATACTGAAAATGAAATCCGTGGCCTGGGCGTTGCTGACGCACAGGTCCACCCGCTGGGGGGGGCCCTGCTTCGTTTCGAGCCCGGCGGAACCATAATTATTTACGGCAGCAGTCATGAATTTGGTGCTTGCGACAAGGAATACGCGGCAGTGCTGGTGCGGGATGCGTTTCCAGGAAGACTGGTGGTAGTGAGGGATTAAGGAATTGAGGAATTTATGATCGGAAATGATTTTTTTTAATTCCTAAATCCCTCAATTCGCAATGCTTAAACTGGTTCCGGCTTTTACGGGTCAGGTTTTCTAAAGTTCAATTTTCATAACAGAGCGTCGAAAACGACGCATGCCGTCCAGCCAGCGGTTGTAGTCCGAATTTTTACGTGCCATGTAAAGACGCACCTTCTCGTGCGGCAAAATCAAGAAAGTCTCTTCAGCCAGGCCGGCGATAACACTGGCGGCCACTTCTTCCGGAGTCAGAATGCCGTCTACGCCCTGGGGGCCGCCACCTTCAACATCGCCGATCATCTGCGTGGCCACGGCTTGCGGACAAATCACGGAAACTTTAATGCCGTCATCTCCATGGGTAATCGCCAGTGATTCGGCAAAGCCAATGGCCGCATGTTTGGTCGTCGAATAAGAGGCAGAACCGATTTGGTTCAGCAAGCCGGCGGCAGACACCGTGTTGAGCAGATAGCCTTCACCCCGGGCAATCATACCGGGCAGCACGGCTCGGGCCGCATAAACATGGGCCATCACATTGATCTCCCAGGCTTTCTGCCATTTTTCATTGGGACAGCTCGTGGCCTTCCAGCCCGGTTCATCCGTGAATGCCACCCCGGCGTTAGAGCAAAATAAATCGATGGGACCGTGCTGTTCCTCTGTCTCCTGCACCACCCGGATGACATCGGCTTCAACAGAGACATCGGCCACCAGTTTGGTTGCGCCGATTTCTTCCGCTACCAGACCGGCTCCTTCAGCGTCAATGTCCACCACCGCAATGCCGCGTGCACCTTCGTGCTTAAACCGCCGACAAAGTGCGGCGCCGATGCCATTGCCGCCGCCGGTCACCAAAATCACTTTATCTTTGACCTGCATCGATTTTACCCCGCCAATGGAACAGAAAGAACGGTATAATTTAATGGCAGCATCTACTCCCGAGTCGTGATCTTTCCCCTGACACGTTCAATGTTAAGCTCTCCGCTGCCGGCCGCGCTGATAAAAACGGCCTTGGACACATCGCTGATGTCGATATCACCGGAATCATCCGACACGGTTACATTGCCGTCAACATGCAGGATTGTCATATCGCCGGAGCCGTCCCTAACATAAACGTCACCAATGATATGATCGATTTGGATGGGTCCGGAGCCGTCTCGGACCCTAACACTGCCGCGAATGTCTTCAATATCAATTTTGCCGGATGCATCGTTTACTATCACCTTGCCGGATATGTTTTCAACTTGAATTTTTCCGGAGTCGTCATCAATTGTCACATTTCCAACAATGTTCTGAATCCGAATAGCGCCTGACCCGTCGGTAATATTCACATCTATTTCTAAAGGGACCTCGATCATTAAATTGATCCTGGCCTCTAATTCATCCAGAGAGAACTCCGGAATATCACTGATCAATAGTGCCTTATTTTTTTGTTTTTCCAACTTCAAGTGAACATGACTTTCAATAAACTTCTGAAGATCTTCTTTCCGGCCGTCTTCTACTTCGATTTCAGCGGTGACACGGATCTTATCACGATCTTCAAAGCCTTTTATATCTAAAATCCCTGGGCCGCAATTCACCACCAGCATATCAATGCCTTGAATGGATAAATCGAATTTTCTGGTTTCCTGCACATTTGCGGCAAACGCCAAAGCGGGTAAAAATAAAAAGATAAAAACGGGTGTGTATTTCATAACATAACCATCAGAGTTTCTATGTGATCATAACCTGGTTGAGAATTTCCGTGCTGTCAATCACCTTACCGGCGCCTAAAGCGACCGTTGAAAGTGGATCCTCGGATTTGATTATGGGAAGGTTGGTTTTTTTATGCAGAAGTTTATCCATATTTTTTAACAAAGCGCCGCCGCCGGTTAAAACAATGCCCTTTTCAGTGATATCAGCAGCCAACTCCGCCGGGGTATGTTCCAAAACAGAATTGACAGCCTCCACAATTGCATCTGTCTGCTCTATGATGGCCAACCTGATTTCTTCTGAATCGATGGTTAAGGTCTTGGGAATTCCCGCAATAAGATCCCTGCCCCTGACTTCTATATGTTCCAAGTTTTCAGGGTCCGGGTATGCGTTTCCGATGGTATTTTTAATGATTTCAGCGGTCCTCTCACCGATGAGCAGGTTATAATTCCGCCGGATATACTTCAGAATTGCGGAATCCATTTTATCTCCGCCGACCTTAATAGACTGGCTGTAGACAATTCCTGCCAGAGAAATAAGCGCAACCTCTGTGGTGCCGCCGCCGATATCGATCACCATATTTCCGATCGGTTCGGTGAAGGGGAGATCGGCCCCGATAGCAGCCGCCATCGCTTCTTCAATCAAAAAAACCTCACGAGCTCCCACAGATTCCGCTGCCTCCCTGACGGCCCGCCGTTCAACCGGGGTAATTCCGGACGGCACCACGATGACCATACGAGGTCTTACAAATCTTCGTCTATTATGCACCCTGCGAATAAAATACCGCAGCATCGCCTCGGCAACTTCAAAGTCGGCAATCACGCCATCACCCATTGGACGGATAGCCACGATATTGCCGGGTGTCCTGCCCAACATATTTTTAGCCTCGAGACCGACAGCCAAAATTCGGTTTCTGGCACCACCGTCCGTTCGAATCGCAACGACCGATGGTTCATTCAATACAATACCCTTGCCTTTCATCCATACGAGAGAATTTGCGGTACCTAAGTCGATTGCCAGGTCATTTGAAAATAACCCCAACACTGCATTAAAGATAGAACTCATAAATCCTCATCGTACTCCGAAACAGGTAGACTTGGGTATATACGTATAATTCTCAAACACCAATTCGAAGCGGTCATTTTGATTGATAGGGCTTTGGGTGGAATAATTTTGTGATATCAGAATGGATGTTAGACCAAACATTCGGGATTTTAGTTTGGATTTAAATACTTTGCAATCTTTAAGTCCTGCATATTCACACTCGACCATTTGGCGATTCTTACATAACCATCTCGTCTTTCCGGCTGAGATCTCCGATCTTTTCGACCCCTTCTTTCAAGACCTTTGTAGTGCAAACGATGAATGCTGAAAAACCTGCGTCTGTTTTTTCCGGATCGCCTGTCGGATAATTTGCGTTTCATTGCATACATTTTGGGTCGCTCCAATGGGAAAAAGTATCATTTGGCAAGCAGTGACGTCCGGGTCTGTCGCTATTTCACCCGGCGCCCGTTTTCCCAATTGTTCGCGAAAAAATAAATCCACCATCTTAGGCGTTAAGGCCCTTGTCCGCTAAGACACGAAAACGCAGAAAATCTGGATATTCCGATGTTTCGCCATGCAGCCGGGCGGGAACCATCGGCGTATGAAATGTGAAGCTATTTTTAAGTGAGCCATCCGTCTCGATAATCAGACGGTTATAAAACAATTCAGCTATATCCGAAAACTACCATGTTACTCATACCACAAATTTCGAAATTTTCAATAATATAATCCAATTATAATTTATCAGGAAGTGCAAGAATAAGAAACCTGATGATTTAAATTAGTAATTTATCCTGAAAAGCTTGTTGAATTTGGCACTTTATGGGCGATCGGTTTGCAATTGCGGTGAACAGCTTATGCATTACTATAAAAGGATTGACGACAATTTTCAGTCGACACAATACTTATCCAACTTCGACCGGTCCAACTCAATTCCCAAGCCCGGTGAATCCGGCAATATCAATTCTCCGTTTTGGACATCAATCGGTTGTTTGAGAACATCGTCCTCGAGCATTAAGGGACCGATAATTTCACTGGCATAGGCAACATTTGCGGTCGAAACTGCGAAATGTGCTGCAAACAGTGTGCCCGGCCCCATTTCGAGCATGCTGCCGACCAGGCAGTCTTTGCCGGCCGCCTTGGCAACCGCGGCCATCCGTTTGGCATTGACGATTCCGCCGGATTTGACGACTTTGATATTGACCAGATCGCCGGTCCCCATCCGCACGGCCAACATCACATCTTCAGGGCTGACGATACTTTCATCCACCAGCAAGGGGATGTCGATGGATTGCCTTAAAATCGCCATGTCGTGGTAATTGTATCGCGGAATCGGCTGGGACAGCAGCTCGATGTCAAATTCCTGCAGACGTCGCGCAACGGTCAATGCCCCTTTTAAATCATAGGCCTCTTCGGCATCCACTCGAATCGAGATGCCATCGCCGACCGCTTGGCGAACCGCGCGAACTTTGGCCAAGTCCTTGGCCGGTCCGTATCCAATTTTGACTTTAAGCTTGGAAAATCCCTTACCAACCCACTCCTGGGCTTCCCGGGCGAGATCGTCCGGTTCATTGCCCATAAGAATCGCCACCAGTTGAACCGCCTGTCGACATTTTCCGCCTAACAGTTGATAAACCGGAACTCCCAATTTTTTACCGATAATATCCCAAAGCGCCATTTCTACAGCTGCTTTGGAAAAATGGTGGCCGTCGATAGTCTGATGCAGTACTTCACATAGAGCTTCCAATTCAAAGGGATCCCGCCCTAGGATAAGCTCCGGCATGTAATAGGTCAAAGTGGCGATAACATCCTCCTGGGTTTCAGGAGCATAATATAAAAAAGGAGATGCTTCGCCGATGCCCGTGATGCCATCGTCGGTTTCCACCTCGACGATGACATGGTTTTTGGTTTTAGAAACTCCTCGCCAGACTTCAAATGGTTTGCGGAAAGGAATATTCACCTTGTAACAGTTTATGTTAGAAATTTTCACTTTTTATTCCTTTTCAGCTCTACGCTTGATCCACTTGCGCCAGGTCACGACAACCTTTGCGGGGTCATGCAAAATGCTTTCATCCCGTTTGGCAATCGAACTGCGATGGGGCGCCGACTGAATAATGTCAGGATCCGAATAGGCTTCATCGGATACCTGCTGAATAATTTCTGCATATTCGTCCAGATCGGCTTTGGAATAGGATTCGGTGGGCTCGAGGGTAAACGGCTCCGGAACGATCCACGGTTCGTGACTGGAAAAATAGTTGTTTACGCCATAATCGACAATTCTGCGGTTGATGTCTTCTGTGCCGAGGCCGGTATCCTGTTTGAGTTTTTCCCAACTGTATCGAACTTCCTGTAGTCGATATTTGCCCTCGGCATATGGAATAGTTACGCCTCGAATCCGGCCCAGTTTTTTTGCCAGGTAGTTGTTGTTTAAAACCGCTGTCTCGGCGGCTGCTTTTATGCCTTCCGCACCTAAGCACATAACCCACGCATAGGCCCTTAAAACAACCTGAAGATTTCCTAAAAATCCTCTGACTTTACCGATACTATCGGGCAAATCATAGTTCAAAATGTATTTTTCGCCGTCACATTCAATCATAGGTATCGGTAAAAATTTTTTAAATTTTTCTTTTACTCCTAAAGCGCCGCAGCCGGGTCCCTCAGAGCCGTGGGGGGACGAAAATGTCTTGTGAAGGTTGAAATGGCATAAATCGAAGCCCATATCTGCCGCTCGTACGATTCCCAGAATTCCGTTGGCATTGGCTTGATCGATCGAACACACGCCCCCCACACTGTGAACCAGATCCGTATAATCTTGAATTCGGGGATTGAATATGCCGGTATCCTCGGGGTTGGTGATTAAAAGGCCGGCAGTCCTTTCGGAAATCGCCGACTTCAAGGCTTCTAAATCCGGGTAACCATTTTCATCTGGATAGAGTGTGACCAATTTATAACCTGCCGTGGCCGGAGTCGCAGCATTGGCCGGGTGAGAAAAAATGGTCGTTATGATCTCATTTCGCTTTAAACCTTCGCCGTTGGTTTCATGATAAGCTCGAATGATCGAGGCATTCGTAAAAATGGCATCCGCCCCACCGGCCGGCTGGAAGCTGAAGGCATCCATGCCGGAAATCTCACCGAGCATGCTGCTGAAGCGATACACGATTTTCTTAGTATGCCCTGCAACGTATCAACCGCTTGCAACGGGTGAATATCTGACATTTGGGGCATGCATGCCAGAACTTCATTAATTTTGGGGCTATATTTCATGGTACAGGTTCCCAGGCCCAGGTCGATATTGACATCGGTTCCCATGGTCTCCTGGGATAGTCTCAAATAGTGCCGCAAAACCTGAGGTTGCGAAATTTCCGGCAACTTTGGGGGCTCCGATCGCCACATTTCAGGTGGCAGCAGCCCGCGAACATCTCCTAAAGTTGCTTTTATTTCTTCTTCGGCTTCAGGCGGGACAACGCCGCGTTCGCCCGGACTTCCCATTTCCATGATGATGGGCTCCTGCCATCGCATGGCATGAAAATTCGATCGCAGTCTTGGCTTCTGCTTGCTCATTTAATTATCTCCCTCAGCGAATCAATCAATTTATCGATATTGTCTTTGCTAATCACTTCAGTGACGCAATACAAACCGCTTTGGCCAAGCTCCGGAAAGGTCGTTGACAAATCCAGACCGCCAAATATGCCTTTTTGCAGCAATTGCCGGTTTATCTCCGCCGTCGTTTTTCCGGTCTCGTCAAAATTCACGACAAACTCTTTAAAAGGGGTTGCTGCTAACATGTCGGACCGAATGCCTTTTAGCGTGTTCAACTGCCGGATCGCGTACTGGGCTTTCTGCAGGATGGTCGTCCCGACTTCCCGCATCCCTTGCGGCCCCATCAAGGCCAGATAAACCGCGGCGGTGATGGACCACAGGCCGGTGGATGTTCCGGTAAAATCCTCCGACAATTCCCGTTTGACATAGGATGTCCGCTCCAGAGTGGCCCATCCAAACGCATATTCACCTTCACGTTCCGTCGTTCCAATCGTCTCCAACAGCGTCGGGTATTCTTTCATGAATTCCGGATCATCTCTGCTGGCGATGAATCCGCACAATCCACCGCCGCCAGACATATGAATGCCCAGCGGTTGGGCATCTCCGCATACGATGTCAGCCCCGTAATGACTGGGGGGCGCCAGAACTCCAAGAGATATAGGGTCAATGCCAACGATACTCAAGGCCCCTGAGCTATGGGCGATTTCCGATATCTGACCACCATGGGTTTCAACAACGCCTAAATAGGTGGGATTTTCAAAGTAAACGCCCGCTGTCTGGCTGGATATTTGACCTTTTAAATCTTCCATACTCAATAGTCCGGTGTCTCGGTTATACTCGATTGGCCGAATAGTGGCAGCGGCCCGGCAATAGTTCTGCATTTGCAGCAGTGTCTGCGGATTCAGGTTGCTGGACACCAGGATTTCTTTGCGATCGGTCAGTCGGCAAGCCATCAGTGCCGAACTGCTGGCCGCCGTCGGCCAATCGTAGGTCGGAAACCCAACGATATCCATATCAATCAGCTCGCCCAACAAACTCTGGAACTCAAACCAGGCCTGATGTTTGCCATGATCGGAATACGTGTCGCCAGCATAAGCAGTTAAAAATTCGCCCCTGGAACTGATTTCATCACAAATCGCAGGGATGAAATGGTGCCAACAACCACCTCCGAGGAAGCTGATAAACTCGTCACAGGTTTTGTTTCTGGAAAGAAGCGTCGATACATGCTGTTTAAGCTCGTATTCCGAGAAAAAGGGATCAGGCAGGTTGAGACTGCGCTTCAGCCGAATCCTGTCGGGGACCTCTTGATAGAGGGCTTCGATGCTGTCTGCTCCAATTTCCTTGAGCATCTCCGCCCGCACGCCTGGGGCAGAGTTTGGAATATATGGATACACCCTGTTATTGATCTTCACCATCTTCAGTCTCCTTGTATTTCTAACATGACGTATTTTGATCTGCCCCACACCATCTCAGTGACATTAGGGCATAGGTCTTGGCGGCTAATATTATCTCATCGATGGATATGTATTCATTGCGCCGGTGTGCAACCATGCCGGACCCAGGTCCATAAACAATCGCCGGTATCCCGTTTTGATTGAACCAGGTTGCATCGCAAACTGCAAAAAACCCCCGCAACGCTGAGGATGTGTCGTATCCGGGTTTTTCGGACAATGCTTCCATGTGACAGTCGAGGCAGTTGTGCACCAAGGGGTGATCCGCTGACAATTCAAATGGCGGCCAGTGGTTTACCCAATCTATCTGGGGCGGGTGTTTGTCCAGCCAGTCGTCCAAAGCCGCCGTTTTGCGAATGTAATCGCTTATCTCAGATTTCACATCGTTTACATTCTCCTGTGGCGGATACCAAATAATGTATTCTATACGACAGTATGTCGAGACGATATAGGGAACCAGGGGTCCCGGAGGCCCGCCAATGATCACGCCCGGATGAAGTGTGAAAAAGCCGGACGGAAAGAAAACATGTTGTTTGGAAAATCCCCATTGAGTTTCAAGATTTTGCAAGGCCGACAATATAATCGCGCCCTTTTCGATAGCGTTCACTCCGGCTGTAGCACCGGCACCACCGGCCCGAACGAATTCAAACCGCGCGCCCGGGTGTGTCGCCACACCCGAACAGGTTACTTTCATAAAAAGCAGTCCGGGACTGGCCGGCGAAACCGCAAGGCTTCCGCCGGCTCCGGTCGGCTCCGAGACGATCGCGCCATCAGCCCGATATCCCCGTTTAATGGTGGCACTGGTTCCGGCGGCATGATCCATTGTTTCCTCACCGACGACACTCTCCAAGATCAAATCACCTTTCAGCCGTATGCCACAGTCAACCAAAGCTTTGGCAGCCGCCCACTGAGCAACGATGCCGCCTTTCATATCACAGGCGCCAAGTCCATATACCTTGCCGTCTAAGATTTTTCCGCTGTAGGGGTCACCCTGATCCCACTCTTGATCATCGCCGGGCGGTACCGTGTCGATATGACCGTTAAAGATTAGCGATTTGCCGCCACCACTTCCTTTAAGAACGCCCACCAGGTTGGCCCGCCCGGACTCTTCTTCCCATAAATCCGTCTCACAGCCTATCTTCCTGTAATAATTGGCCAGTTCCCGGTTGCAGTCGGACTCCCCCCCAATGACTGCTTCCCGGTCGACGCCCGGATAATTCGGCGTTATACTCGGTATGCGGACCAATTGGCTCAATAAATCAACAATTTCTGCCCGACTCTTGTCAATCCTGGTGATCACCTTTTTCTTCCGGTCTTTCATGATTTTTCAGCTCGTGATGTTGGTTGAATGAAACGACTGCCTGACGGCGCCGTCTCGGACGCCAAATGGCAGACAACAAAATGATCGTTGCCGATATGAATCCGTTGCGGCTCAACTTCCCCACATCTTGCATGAAACTTGGGACAACGGGTACGAAATCGACATAGGGGTTCAGGGTTGATGGGACTGGGTATATCACCCTCTAAGATGGTGCGGTCTTTTTTCTTGTGAAGGCTGGCAACCGGAATGGCTGAAAGCAATGCTTGGGTGTAGGGATGTGCCGGCTGCTCGAACAGTTCATCCACCGGGGCGACTTCCACTAGTTTTCCCATATACATAACCCCGACGCGATGGCTGAGGTATTTGACGACATTGAGATCATGCGAGATAAATAAAATGCTTAACTGGAACTGTTCGCGTAGATCCTGTATAAGGTTCAATATCTGAGCTTGGACCGATACATCCAACGCCGAAACGGGTTCATCGGCCACCAAAAGCCCCGGGTCGACAGCCAGAGCCCTGGCGATTCCGATTCGTTGCCGCTGTCCGCCGCTGAACTGGTGAGGAAAGCGATACATGTGATCCGCATCTAAATTTACGGCTTCGAGAAGGTCGGCGACTTTTTCGCGGACCTGATGTTTGGCAACGATCCGGTGGGTTAAGAGCGGCTCACAAAGTATCTTTTCAACCGTCCAACGCGGATCTAACGACGCATACGGATTTTGGAAAACAATTTGAATGTGCCTGCGCATGTTCCGCAGAGATTGGCCGCTAAGCGTTGAAAGATCCCGGCCCTCATATAAAACCCGGCCGCCGGTGGGTTCGATCAGTTTCAGGATCAACAGACCAGTGGTAGATTTCCCGCATCCGCTTTCACCAACCAACCCAAAGGTTTCCGACCTGTTAATTGAAAAACTGATATCATCGACGGCGTGGATTTTTCGTCGTTGCCCGAAAACCCCCAGGAAACCGCCACTGCTCGTTGGAAAATACTTCTTCAATCTGGAAACTTGTAAAAGGGCACCCGCCATCATTCCTCCTGAAGATTTAAATGACAGGCAAGCTTATGTCCAGGTGCAATTTCCCGCATGAGTGGACGTTCCGAAAAACACCTCGCTTGGACATATGTGCAACGCGAGTTGAATTTGCATCCGTTGGGCGGGGCGATTGAGTCTGCCAGTACACCAGGTATGGGTTTTAAACGCGACCGGCTCTTATCTTCCAGCTTGGGGACTGAGTTCATAAGCCCAATCGTATACGGATGCTTCGGATGCTCTAAAATAGATTCTATGCCGGCATGCTCGACAATGTTACCGGCATATGCGACGGCCACAGTTTCACAAAGTTCGGCCACAACCCCCATATCGTGTGTAATCAGCATAATCGCACTGTCTTTTTCAGTTTTGAGATTTTTCAGGATATCTAAAATTTGGGCCTGGATCGTCAAATCCAAAGCTGTGGTCGGTTCATCGGCAATAATGAGTTCGGGATCCAAAGCAACCGCAATGGCGATGATAACCCGTTGCTGCATGCCGCCGCTGAATTCAAACGGGTACCGATTCATCCGTTCTCTTGGTGAGGGAATACCAACCAGGAAAAGTACTTCTTCAGCCTTTCGTTTGGCTTCTTTTCTGTCCATTCCCCGGTGATAACGAAATACCTCAGCGACCTGATCACCTATTTTTAATACCGGATTCAGTGTGACGGTCGGATCCTGAAATATCATAGATACTCTATCACCACGCAGTTTCCGCAGTTCAGTCGCGGATTTTTTGGCAAGATCCTCACCGTTGAGCAGGATGGAGCCTTGCACGATCCGGCCGGGCGACTCGATTAAACCCATAATGGAAAGACCTATGACGGTCTTGCCGCAGCCACTCTCTCCCACTAAACCCAGCGTCTCTCCACGGCACACGGTCAAGTCAACGCCATCCACGGCTCGCACAACGCCCTGTTGGGTGGGAAACTGGGTTTTCAACCCCTGGATATCCAACAGTATTTCACCCACGTCAATTTAATCCTTTACAACCGGAACAATTTGGGATCGAATGTATCGCGCAGCCAATCGCCGAAGAGATTGAAGCCAACGCAAGTAATAAACAGCGCCGCGCCGGGGAAAATTGTCATCCACGGGCTTTCGTAAATAAAATTACGCGCCTCACTGAGCATAACTCCCCAGGAAGGTGTCGGCGGCTGGATACCTCATCCCAGAAAGCTCAGTGCCGCTTCAAAAATAATCACCCAGGCAAAATCCAAAGTCCCCAGAACGATCAGGGCGGGCAGTGCATTGGGGATAATGTGCCCGCGAATAATTTTGAAGCTTGAAACGCCGATTGCCCGGGCCGCCTGAACATATTCCAATTCTCTGAGTTTCAGCGTTTCTCCCCGTACAAGCCTGGCATAATTTACCCACAGGGCTACGGATAAGGCAAAGACCATACTCCAAAACCCGGGACCCAGAATGGCCATAAAAACAATGGCCAACAGGATAAAGGGAAATGATAGCTGAAAATCGCAGATCCGCATGATAATCAGGTGCCTGCAATCCCGCCAAAATAGCCGGAAATGGCTCCTATGAAGGTGCCAATGCTAATCGAGGTCAGGATAACAATAAATGCTACGCCCAGAGAAATGCGCGTCCCGTATACGGTTCGGCTCAACGTGTCACGCCCAAGATTATCGGCACCCAGCAGATGTGCCCGACTTCCCTCCCCCATGAAAACAGGTGCCGCAAACTGGCTGTCAACATTTTGTTCGGCCGGGCTGTAAGGTGCCATTATCGGCGCAAAAATGGCGACCAGTATGAAAAAGGACAGCATCATCGCTCCCGATAGACCTTTTTTGCTTTTGCCCAGCTCCTGCAGATAATTGAATAGTAAACCAGGCTGTTTTTTAACTCGTTTTCTATTCGGCTTCTGCACGAAGCGGTTATTTTGAACCGATTTTGAACTCGACATGGAATTAAATTTCTAATGATAACGAATTCTTGGGTCGACATAGCGATAAATGATATCGACCATAAAATTAATCAGTACAAACAGAATGGCGGCAACCAGCACAACTGCCTGGATGAGTGGATAATCCCGCCAGAAAATCGCCTGGACCGCCAGTCGCCCAATTCCGGGCCAGGCAAATACATTCTCGAGCACAAATGTGCCGCCCAGAAGATAACCCAATTGCAACCCCAGAATGGTGACTGTTGGGATCAGGGCATTTCGGAATGCATGTTTAACAAAAACAATCAGTCGCGGGAGGCCCTTAGCTTTGGCAAAACGAATATAATCCGTTCGGATGACGTCCAGCATGGCGGATCGAATCATACGCATATTCGCTCCGGCCACCGACATACCTAACGCAATCGAAGGCAAAATGAGATGGCGCATGCTTTTTACGAAGGATTCAAAACCCTCTCCCTTGATGCCCTTGATAAAGGCCGCAACAATGGGATCGGCACGACCAGAAGCGGGCAAAACATTGAATTCCACCGAAAAAACCAGAATCAGCAAAATACCCAGCAGAAAATTCGGTGTCGAAACGCCGACAATGGCAAATATGGAACCGCCGTAGTCAATTGCGCTGTCTTGTTTTAACGCCGAGGCAATACCGAGGGGAACTGCTACAATTACCGCAATAAGCATGGAAAACAAGGTAAGTTCGATCGTCGCCGGCAACCGTTCGAGCACCAGTGTCGAAGAAGCGGTTCGATAACGCAGCGAGATACCAAAATCGCCCCGGACCGCCCCCTTGACGTATTTTAGAAACTGGATCAAAAGAGGATCTTTCAGCCCCAGCTGACGTCGAAGCTCCTCTTTCTGAGCTTCGGTGGTTCCCGGATTGCCGGCCATGATGACGTCCACCGGATCACCCGGAATCACCCTGATGAGAATCGAAACAATGAACAAGACAGCGACGATGACTATGATCGATGAAAGCGTTCTTTTTATAAAATAAGTACCCATGCGTATTCACGGTCGCATTTTTCAGCGGAGTCGGCATTCTGGGGCGCAACTACAAAAATCGGGGCAGGCCAATACTATGCTATGACCGGCCTGCCCCCAAGTAATCGATCGGATTTTAGGACATCCACATATCCTGCAAGTGATGAAATCCCAGGGGATCAAATGAAACGCCGTGGACATTCTCTCGCATGGCCGCTATATATTGACCTTCATACAAATACAACCAGTAGGCTTCGTCGACGGCAATTTCCTGCACCTTGTAAAGCAGCTCTTTTCGTTTTTGTGCATCAAATTCGACACGCTGTTTTTCAATTAGTGGTGTCCATTTCCGAGTTTTCATGGAAAGACCAGCAAATGGATTCGCCTGCATGCAGCATCTGATAGACGATATCGGCATCGCTATAGGTATACCAGAAGAAATACATGCCGGATTTTTTTTCAGGTGCTTTGGCAAACAATTCAGCTACTGGAAGCGATTGCAGCTGCACGTTGATATTAATTTTACTCAAATCTTCTTTAACGACTTCCCCAATACGCTTGAAAATAGGTCCGTCCAATAGGAGAAATTCCAGATTTAAAACCGCTTTCCTGGCCGGCGTCTTTCATCAAAGTTTTCGCCTTTGCCAGGTCATAGTCATAACCGATCTTCTTGACGTCCGGATTATAGACCGCTGAATAGGCAGACGCTACCGGGCTATATGCCGGCTCGGCATTGCCACCCAAGGACCAGTTTGATCATCTTTTGCTTATCCACCGCAAAATTAATCGCCTTGCGGACGCGTTTATCTCCCAATGGACCATAAGCCGTATTGATATATGAATAGACAAGTCCGACCTGTGGGGCCGTTTCGACTTTGAGGCCTTTCATTTTATTCAGGGATCTGAATCTTATCGATCGGCACCGCATCGCTGCCGGCAATTATATCGATGTCCCCGGATCGCAAAGCTGCAAGGCGGGTTGCATCCTCCGGAATCACTAAATACTGAGCGCCCTCCAAATACGGCGCCCCTGTATTTTGGAAATATGAACTGGCGGCGGTGTGTTCCTTGTTACGTTCCACCGTAATCCCCTTGTCGGGTTCCCAGGAAACAAATTTAAACGGACCGGTTCCCACCGGATTCCGCCCGAATTTGTCTCCGAGTTTTTCTACGGCCGTCTTACTGATGGGTGCGCAGTACGAATAGCTGAGTCCTACCCATAGTGGAACAAAAGCCTCCTTATAATTATAGGCAACGGTGTATTCATCGACAACCTCAGCGTTATCGACGGGACCCAACATCCAGGCCGTCGGCGAAGCGGTTTCCTTGGCTATATGCCTATCTAAAGTCCACTTGACGACATCGGCATTGAAAGCACTCCCATCGTGAAATTTTACACCTTTTTTTAATTTCAGCGTAAGTGTTTTGTTCCCGTTGGAAAATCACCATTTTTCGGCCAATGCCGGATAAACTTTGCCGGCTGCATCCAGATAAATGAGTGGATCATAAATTTGGGTCATGATTTCGTGGGCTGCAAGCAGAGATGATTTCTGAGGATCAAGGGTATCGGAATCCGAGATTCGGCCAATTTTGATGATACCACCGCTTTTCGGTGTTTCCGCCGCAAACGCTCGGCCCCTGTGAGCTCATCGTTAAAAGCGGCGCAAAAGGCCAAAGCTGCAGCAGAAACGCCCGCATATTTCAAAAACTCTCTACGACCGATCCCCTTGGCCCAATTTCGGGCGAACTCATACGTTTGTTCCTCAAATGACATGGTTTCTTTCTCTTTCTCATCCATCCGATCTTTCCTCCTCTTTTTTTTGTGTGATTTTGTTGATAATCACTATCGAATAATGATCACTATACTGCTTCATCTCTCATGAGACCGTCCTTTTCAGGCGGATTTCAGATCATATCCGACCCGGTATATGGCATACTCCCCGTAGCCTGTGATGACCCGAAAATATCCTGCCAGCATGCGATCGACTTCTTCGTCGCCCGTATCGACCAATAGAGGTCTTCCATTCAACGCCGTCAGTTTTTCAACTGAAGTCACAACCCGGATGTTATCTTTACCAACCTTGCGAATGATACGTGGGCTTATCTGCTGATTTCCCCTGCCAAATATATGCCCTTGCCCCCCAATAACGGTAACGATAATAGTAGCCTTCCGGGCTGCAACGAGTTCGAGCAACTGAGTCTCTGATACATCCGATAGAATCAGTTTACGGTTGTGTAAAACATCCACGCCCAACAGTGTTTTGGGTAGATCAAGGCGATCAAAAATAACGCGGGTGGTGGTCCCGGGTCCAACAATGTAAATACGATCGGCACTCATCTCTTGAATGAGTTCGTCGGCAATTCCAATCAGGGATTTTTGTTCGGACTGAACACCGCCGGCTTTAACACACTGAATGTATCGTCTTTCGACGGGAATGCGAAGATATCCGAACAGCTTCGCCACGACGCGACCGTCACGGAAGGCATCCTCATCGATATCCATGACCTCGGCTTCACGAATTTTATCGAGCTTGCCTTCCAGGAACCGCGCCGCGACCTCTCCGGCACACCCGGGGTTTATTGCATAAACACCCGAGTGAATTTTAACGCCCGCAGGAACACCGACAAATGGTACGTTTCCATTGGTTGCGCTATAAATATCTCTGGCCGTTCCATCACCGCCAGCAAATAAAATCAGATCCACATCCAAATGTTCCATTGCTTTTACGGCCTGACAGTGTCGCGGGATGTCGATGCGCCCCTGCGAATTGAACCGATAACAATTGGATCAAAACCGCACTGCCGGGCCTCATATTCCCCCATTTCATGTGGAAAAGTGATGATTTCCAGCTGATTTTTCAATGGAAGCAAACGTTTCAGCGCTTCGATGGCCCGCGCAGGCGCTTCAGCGACAGCCCCCATTTCTCTGGCTTTTGCTTGTATGCAGGCACCATCACTGCCCTTTAGCCCCAGCCGGCCGCCCAACCCAGCAACCGGATTGACGATAACACCACATTTTTTCATTGAATAGTCCCACAGAATCGAATGTGTATAGGCCGGAACTTGTCAAGAATAGACCTTTACCGGATAAGGGTACGTCTGGATTAAAAATTTTTAATGAAGACCACTTATCATCGTCGGCAATTAGAATTCTCAAAACAATCGATGGATGTCAAGTGCTAAGAGAAATGGGTCAACTCATATGAGGTTTAACCTCATAGCCGGGTTCTTCCGGCTCGTCATCCGTCATTTCAGCAGGAAAGCCTGTGCCTAAAATCCGGATGCCGCAGGCATCTTCCAAGCGTTTGATGATATTCGGCGAGAACTCGCGCGGACCATAGCGATCATGACCGTCTTTAAATATGCTCACTACCAGCGGTGATATCTCTAGCGGGACATCATTGTCCTGGGCGAGCTTGTCAAAAAGGCCGACGTCTTTGAGGACCAGGTCCATCGTAAAGTTGATATCACGGCTGCCGTTCAGTATCACCTGGGATTCTGTTTCATGAACAAAGGAGTTTCCGGAAGAAATACGGATCGCCTCGTAGGTGGTGTTCATATCCATCCCGGCTTTTTTCGCTACTGCAAAAGCCTCGGCCAAGGCAGCAAGGTGTACCGAACACAGGTAATTGGTGACAACTTTCAGGACTGAAGCGGATCCTACCGGCCCGGTATGCAGGATGCGACGTCCCATGGCGGTCAAAATAGGAAAGACACGTTCAAACGCTTCACGATCGCCACCGGCAAAGATAGAAATGTTGCCGGTGGCAGCACGGTGGCAACCGCCGGACACCGGGCAGTCCATGGCCATCGCACCTTTTGCTTCAACGCTGCGTGCCAGGCGGACAACTTCTGACTGGTCGGTGGTACTCATTTCCAACCAGATTTTTCCTTTGCTTAGACCGGCAATGACACCATCTTCGCTTTCCATTACCGTGGCGCACACGGCCGGTGACGGCAAGCAGGTAATAATCAGATCGACCTTCTGGGCCATTTCTTTGGGTGAGGCCGCACTGGTTGAACCCCGGTCAACAAATGACTGGACCAGTGAGTCGTCGAGATCGCGGACGGTAAGATCAAAATTGTTGCGTAGCAAGCTGCCGGCTAACTTGCCACCGACGTTTCCAAGACCGATAAAACCAATTTTCATAGTGTTACCTCAATCAATCATAGTGTAAATATTAATTTCAACAGGCATATAAAAAACATTTAGACAAGACGGCATACTCCGCAGTCTGATATTAATTCTGAGACAGAGTCTAGCTGTCTGTTGTTAAGTGGTTTTTATTTGTTGAACGGCTGTGTGGCAGGACTGGAAAACTATCCCTTCCCGACCGGGCACGACAGTTCGCAAAGGCGACAGAACTTTATCACCCCAACCGGTTCTTCATGACCGTCCAGTTGAATCAATTCTTTGTTTTCTATATTTTTTTCGGTTTCGGGACGGCAGGTTTCCCTGTCATACCATCCGTCTTTTCCCGGCAATGTGACCATCCCCATTTCAATCGGCGAATGGGCGGCGCTGCCGAAAGCGTTTCGGGGGCAGACCTGGCGGCAGGGTGCGTCACAACCGTCGCAAGGATCGTATATCACCGGGCCGGTGGGGGCCAGCTCCTCATCGAACAGCAAGGCCCACACCCGGACCCTGGGTCCGTATTCCGGTGTCACCAAAAGATTGTTCTTGCCGATGCAGCCAAATCCGGCCAACACCCCCGCATCTTTATAAAATATTCCCCCTTTTTCCAGGTGATAGGGCAGCAGGTGCGGGGTGAGGGTGAATTCTATTTTTGCCCAGTCGGACATTTCCTTGAGGATGTCCTGAAGGGTACGGCAGCCACGACTTTCCCGGTCCTCATCGTATTCCACCCACCAGTCCAGTTGGGGATCCTCCTCTTTGTGTGCCAGGGCGATGACCAGGGCCGACTTGGCACTTGGCGGCCAAGCAATTTCCCCGGGCTTGACGCCTTCGGCAAAATCCCGCGACCCAACGCCTTGATTCGGTTCTATTTTTGTGTATATGTCGTGGGAAGGGGATTTTTTAAGCAGTTCCAAAGAGGCGATGCCTGCGAGCGAGGCGCCCAGTGACTTGGCCTTGTTGATGATCTGATCGGAAACAATCGATTTTCCAGTTTGATTCATTGAGTCCCCCTTTCCCCGAATTATACGGCTCATACCAGATTTTTATGATTACCATTGAAAAGCATAATATTCCGTCGAATCTCTAATTGTCAATCAGAATACCGGACCGGCGATATTGCATACTAAAAACAGTGAAATTTAAAAAAAGAGTCCTTTCACCTCGACAACCGTCCGGTTATGATTTAGATTTTGTTGATCAAAGATTGAACAACCAACTAATGAAACTTGTAAGGATGGAGGAAACCGATGGCCACCAAAGAAACAGCCCGCTATGAAAGCCCTTGTACCAAATACACTTATGATCCGGAAGCGGGCGACTACGAGCGCAATATTCCCCCGGGCACGCCCTTCGAAGATTTGCCCGATGATTGGTGCTGCCCTGAATGCGGCGCCGAGAAAGAATTTTTTGAAGAACTGGACGACTGATCCACCACCGTCTGCAAGACCCGCGGCGATTTTTTGGATCAGTTTCCGGAGAAGGTCGCCGGCGATGAAACTCAGCCTGCACCAGATGTTTTTCTACTGATCTATCATGGAGCTGCCACCTTCTCAAAGAGACGGCTCTCTGAATTCCATCTTCAGAGAGCCGCTATTGATTATCCAGCCTGATGGTGCTCGCTATTTTCCGAACACCGACTTGTGCCATTCCTTGTATTCGGGCAGACCATCCCCCGTAATCAAGTAGGACGGCGTATAAATGATGTTATCTTTAGGATCGACAGCCGGATCAAATCCCAGGAGATACATTGTCATTTCCTGTCCGTAAATCTTCATCATGTTGAGGATCATCACTGCATAGTACCCGAAATTGTATTGTCGGTGATCAACAACTGAATCAACCCAGCCTTGTTCCATGAATTGTATGGTCTCTTCCAGGGCATCAAACCCAACAATTTTTATTTCCCCCGGCTTTTTCCCGGCTGCCTTAACGGCTCGGGCCTGGGCCGGCGAGTTGTAGGCATACACGCCATACAATCCGGCGAGATCGGGGTTCGACGAAAGGATTGCTTCGGAGTGGGCGTTGGCCACCTGAGCGTCTTCCTGATCGACATCCTCGGTCACGATTTCGATCTGCGCACCCTCGATCGCTTTTTTGAAACCTGCTATCCGATTTTTGGCGTTAAGAGCGGTCAGCGAACCCACCTGGATAGCGATCTTGCCTTGACCATTGAGGATCTCCTTCATGCGGGCGCCCAGCAGAGATCCTGAAAGCGCATTATCGGGACCCACATAAATCAAACGACCACTGTTTGGGGCATCAGAGTCAAAGGTGACCACCGGAATCCCATTTTTCATAGCATCTTTAACCACTTTGTCAAAAGCGCCCGGATCCGAGGCGCCAAAAACGATCCCATCCAGTGCTTGCGAGACATAGCCTTCCAGCACCGTCACCTGGCGGGCAACATCCTCTTTGCTCGGATTCTCAAAGACCGCTTTAGAGTTGGCGACCTTGGCCGCATTTTTCACACCCTGGCCGACTTCATCCCAATAAGGGTGAATGACCTTACCCAGTCCGCCAAACTCAAATCCCTCGGTTTTCTTAGCCGCCGCAGGTGCAGTTTTGATGCCATCATGCCATTTACTGTATTCAGCCAGATCGACCTTGGTAATCACCCAGGTCGGGGTGTGAAGGATATTGTCCTGGGGATCTTTTGCCGGATCAAACCCCAGCAGCGTCAAGGTATCATTGATCCCGTATACTTTCATGCTGTAAAGGATCATCGTTGAGAAGAAACCGAAGTTGTATTGACGATGGTCGATCGCGGCATCGACATACCCTTCGTTGATGAATTGAACCGTCTCCTCTAAGGCATCAAAGCAAACAATCTTAATTTCCCCCGGTTTCTTGCCGGCGGCCTTCACTGCCCGGGCTTGCGCCGGTCCGTTGTAAGCATACACCCCGTAAAATCCGTCTAGATCAGGATTGCTGGACAGAATTGCCTCGGCATGCGCATTCGCCACCTGGGCGTCTTCACCGTCAACGTCTTCAACCACAATCTCTATCTGAGTATCTTTGATTGCTTCCTTAAATCCAGCGATCCGTTCCTTGGCATTCAACGCTGTCAAGGAGCCGACCTGGATTGCCACCTTGCCCTTCCCGGCCAGAATCTCGGCCATCCGTTTGCCGGCCAGATAACCGGAGCGGAAATTGTTGGGACCGATGTAAACCAAGCGACCGCTGGTCGGGGCATCAGAATCAAAGGTGATGACCGGGATATCCTGTTTCAGGGCATCTTTGACAACTTTGTCAAAGGCTCCCGGATCAGAGGCCCCGAAAACGATCCCATCTAAGCCCTGAGCAATAAATCCTTCCATCACCGTTACCTGACGGGCAACATCTTCTTTGCTCGGATTTTCAAATACCGCGTCGCAGTTCGCCACGACAGCTGCATTTTTGACTCCCATTCCCACTTCATCCCAATAAGGATGAACAACTTTCCCCAGACCGCCGAAGGTAAACCCTTTTGTTTTGCCGGCTGGTTTTGACAGATCCGACAACTCGGCGGGAATGATTCCGCTGCTCGCCACGGCAGGAACGACACCCATAATTCCGGTAAGAACCGCAACGACTAAAACTCCTAGTAATTTTTTCATAGAAAACATCCTCCTTTATTAAGTTAACCGGATGGTAATACCTGGATTTTGCAAGATTCAGGTAACAATTTTTTGCAACCCTTACTCCAACACATAAGCCAAATTCTTTCGAATACAGCATAAGCATTTTTTTACTCGCCGGCATCCCCTCCTTTCGCTTTTAATGTCGAATTGAACCTTACCCCTACAACCGAAACTGATATTCTGCCTAGCTCACTTGATTTCGACTCCGCAGGACATCTATAACCACCGCCAGGATGATAATCACACCCGTGACCAGGTTGTACCAGTAAGGATCCACCCGCAAGGTAATCATGGCGTTGTCGATCATTCCCATCAAAAGCGCCCCTAACACGGCACCCGGGATCGATCCGATTCCGCCTAAAAAACTGGTTCCTCCGATGACCGCCGCAGCGATTGCGGTCAACTCATAACCAACGGCCACGCTCGCCAACCCTTCGGCCATGCGGCCGGCAATGATTAATCCGACAATACCGGCCAATACTGTGGCCTGGATATACACAACGATAAGCACCCAGGGTACCGGGACGCCGGACATACGGGCCGCCTCCGGGTTGCCCCCGATGGCATAAATATACCGTCCCAGAATGGTATAGCGTAGGATAAACCAGCTGAAAGCAGCCACGACAAGGAGAATCAAAAGGGGCACCGGTAGGGGACCGACCAGGCCCTGCCCTATCCAGCGAAATCGCTCGTCGGCGACCAGGACAGGATAACCTCGAGAAAGGACAAAGGCCGCCCCGCGCAGCATCGATAGCGACCCCAGGGTGACAATAAAGGGTGCGATATGCAATCGAGTGACCATGAGGCCGTGATACACCCCGATAAAGGCCGTCATAAGCGGTACACCGACAATCGCCAGGAGCAGGCTGCCCGTTTTCGTAATGATCAGGGCCGCAATAATACCCGAAAACGCCACCATGGAGCCGACCGACAAATCGATCCCCAGGGCGATAATGACAAAGGTCTCAGCAATGGCTAAGATACCAAACACGGCCAACTGGCGCGCAATCACCTGAAGGTTAAATAGCGTCAGGAACGTCGGATTGAGGAGGAAAATCAAGATACCCGCAATCACAACAAATCCCAGGACATTAAGCTCACGAACATTGCCAACTCTTTGCAGCCAGTTTTGTCCCTTCTCGTCAGCCATAGGTTTGTTTCCTCCTCAAGCACTGATTCGCCGTTTGGCGGTGATCATATCGACGGTGACAGCCAAAACAATTACAAAGCCAATAATGAGTTCATTCCACCATGACTCGACTCGGAGTAAAATCAGAAGATTGTCGATCAGTGCCATTAAGGCCGCTCCAATAATCGTTCCGAGAACGGTGCCGACACCACCGGCGAGACTGGTACCCCCGATAATAGCCGCGGCAATCGCATTTAATTCGTACCCAACCCCCACACCGGGCATCCCCTGTCCCAACCGGCCGGCCATAATAATCGCCGTAATCCCAAACAAGGCCGTTGCTAAAACATACACAGATGTCAAAACCCGCTTAACCGGGATTCCTGAAAGGCGGGCGGCTTCCGGATTACCGCCAATGGCATAAATATGTCGGCCGATGGCGGTCTGAGTCAACAAGTAATGAATGGCCAGACCCACAATGACCAGAATAATAAACGGTACCGGAATGCCGAACACCGCTTCCTGGCCGAGCCATAAAAAGGCTTCGTTCTTAATTGGAATAGGATAGCCCTTGGTCGAAACCACAGCGATACCCCGGAAGATACTTAACGAGCCAAGCGTGGCAATGAAGGGTGGTAAACCGATCCGGGTGATCAAAAACCCATGATACAGCCCGATAATGGCACACACGGCGAGCACGATGATAATGGCTGGAACAAAACCAACCCCCTGAGACATCAGCATTGCAACCATGACCCCATTGAATGCCAGCATGGATCCGGGAGAGAGATCGATCCCGGCAGTGATAATCACCGCGGTTTCAGCAATGCCTAACAGGCCGAAGATCGCAACCTGCCTGAGGATTCCCTGAATATTGTAGGCTCCAAAAAATTTCTGATTGAATGAATATATAAACAAGGCGAGAAAGATGACAGCCATCAAGACCATAAATTCTCGAAAATCGGTCAATTTTTTCAGCCGCCTCCGGATGTTGATTGTCATGTGGTTTTCCTCCATCAATCTCAACACTTATCGCGTGTTCAGTTGACATTAACGACAGCACTCGCCATGATTTTTTCCTGATCGGCTTCTTCGCGAGAGAATTTTCCTGTAATCGTCCCGTTGGACATGACCAGGATGCGATCGCACATCCCCAACAGTTCGGGCAATTCAGAAGAAATCAGGATGACCCCCATCCCCTGCTGTGCAAATTGGCTGATCAGGGCGTGAATTTCAGCTTTCGCCCCGACATCGATGCCGCGGGTAGGCTCATCCAGAATCAGCACTTTCGGGTGGAGAGCCAGCCATTTTGCCAGGACAACCTTCTGTTGATTCCCTCCACTGAGGTGCTTGACCAATTGCCTGATGCCGGGTGTTCTGATCCGAAGTTGTTTGACAAACCGTTCGGTGACGGTCCGCTCGGCGCTCCGCTTGATCACCAGAGCCCGGGTCAGCTGCCTTAATGAAGCCAGGGTGACGTTCTGATAAACGGCCATGTTCAGAATGAGCCCCTGCAACTTGCGGTCTTCGGGCACAAACCCCAGGCCCGCCTGGATTGAAACCTGAGGGGAAAGCAGATCGATGGATTGCCCGTCGAGCCAAACCTCACCGCTATCCTTTTTATCAATCCCGAACAAGGCACGAACCGTCTCGGTCCGGCCGGCGCCGACCAGGCCGGCAAGACCCAGAATTTCTCCCTGACACAAATGGAAACTGACGTTACGGACCTTCTTGCCTCTGGACAGCCCTTGGATGGATAAAACCTTTTTCCCAATCTCGACCGCTTGTTTAGGAAACATCTGGTCCATTGTCCGGCCCACCATAAAAGTGATCACCTTTTCCATCGTTGCCTCTTCAATAGACATTTTGCCGGCGTTTTTCCCGTCTCGCAGGACCACAACCCGATCGGCGATCTCAAAGACCTCCTCAATACGGTGGGTGATGAATACGATAGAAACCCCATGCTGTTTCAATTCCTGCATCACCTTGAACAGAGTCCCCACATCCGATTGCGGCAGCGACGAGGTTGGCTCATCCATAATAATAATTCGCGCGTCCAGGGACAGGGCTTTGGCGATTTCTACCATTTGTTGCTGGGCAACTCCCAATTTCTTAACCACTGTGTCGGGTTCGAAATTTGCACCCAATTGGGCCAGTAGTCGTTTGGTCTCTTGTCGCATTTCCATCTTGTTCAATCTTCGCAGCAATCTCCCCGTGCGGCCCTGTTGCTGCATTTCACGACCCAGAAAAACGTTTTCAAACACCATCATTTCAGGAATCAGATTTAATTCCTGATGAATGACGCTGATACCCAAGGTAAAAGCTTCATAGGGCGTACGTGGCTCTATCTCGGTTCCATTTAGCGTTATTTCCCCTCGATCCTTCCGGTAAACCCCGATAAGGATTTTCATGAGCGTGGATTTTCCGGCTCCGTTTTCACCCATAAGCGCCAGGATTTCTCCGGGATAGACCTCAAATTGGACATCATCCAAAGCATGGACTCCGGGAAATGACTTATCGATGTGCTCCATCGAGAGTATCGGTGTGCGATCCAAGGCAAAACCTCCTCTGTTATGACAGCAATACATTCACAACAGCCCCCCCCCTGCATTGGAGCTAAGAGGCGTCATGGGTATGAAATTCTCAGGTGCTTGTCAAAAATCCTTTATTTGTGTCCTAGCGCACTAGTATATTTTGCTCCTCAAGCAATTCTTTTAGGTATCATACACAAACCGGCAATGAAAACAACTTTTTATCCCTTGATTTTGACCAAATATAATGGGTCGTATTGGATGTCCCAAAAAGGATAAAACGTTAAGGCTAAAGCGTTAACGAAATTAGGTCGATGAGGCTGGATGGCGATTGCCCCCCATAAAAATATCTTGACACGCCCAACAAGGGATTGCTATACAGAACGAGACCGACCGGTCTGTCTCAAATCTTATTGGGGTATTATTTAGTGAATCTAAAAGGAACAATTGTTCACGAATCCTTGAAGCTTTTCTCATTGAACGGTTTCCTGAACACGTCCATTCAAGATATCTTATCGGCCGCCAACACTTCCAAAGGCGGATTCTACAACCATTTTTCAAGCAAAGAGGATCTATTCTTTCAGGTTCTGGATGAAGCACGCCAAATTTGGCGTCAGAAAAATTTACGTGGTATAAAGGAAATAAAATCACCGATTGATAAAATAATAAAGCTGCTCGAAAATTATAAAAATAGATACCTTTTAGATGCCGAAGATTTTCCCGGTGGCTGTATTTTTATTATGTTTGCGGTTGAACTGGGTGATTCTCGTCCGCACCTTGCCACGGAAGTTCAAAAAGGCTTCACGGGTCTGAAGGCAATGCTCAAAAGGCTGTTGGACAATGGTCAACCATCGGCACCGGTATACAACGGGATAAACACCGACACGATTACAGAAATTATTTTTAATGGTATGCTGGGGGCTTCCGTTAATTACAGCGTGGATAAATCCCATGAAGCCCTGGATAAGTCTATTAACGCCCTTATCGATTATCTTGATAAACTGAGAAATTAAATTAAAGGAGGAAGACTGAAAATGATCGATTTTACGTTCACCGAAGAGCAGGAAATGTTCAGAAAAGCAGCCAGGGAAACCGCCGAAACCAAGATAGCGGCCAAAGTCGCCGAGATGGAGAAAACCGGCGAGGTCAGCGATGAGGTGGTCAAGGCCCTGGCTGAGGCGGAAATGATGGCCATTACCATCCCGGAGGAATACGGCGGCCTGGGTTTGGGATATACCGAGCGCATGATCGCGGTTGAGGAAATCAGCCGTGTATCGGTGGCAACGGCCATGATGCTCCAGGTTTTTGCCCTGGGCATTGAACCGATTGTAAAATTTGGAACCGATGAGCTAAAAAAGAAATATTTACCGGGGCTTGCCAGCGGCAAACGCTTGGCCACCACCGCAGTCACCGAGGCCACCGGGGGGTCCGACCCCACGGGCATCCGTTCGTCTTATAAAAAGGACGGTGATGATTTTATTCTCAACGGACGTAAATGTTTTATCACCAACTCCCATATTGCCGACACGATCACGGTTCTGGCAAAAGATGAAGATAATCCCAAAGCCTTTTGCGCCTTTGTACTGGATAAAGATATGGCAGGATGGAAAGCCACCCACAAGGAGCACAAGGTCGGTATGCGAGGATGCAATACCGGTGAGTTGGCGTTTGAAAATTGCCGTGTACCGGCCGGCCAACTCCTGGGTGAAGAAGGCAAGGGATTGCGGGTCACCATGGCGGCCATCGGCGATGTCGGTCGCGGTGGAATGGTCGGCGTTGCTTTAGGGCTTCAGACTGCCTGTCTGGAAGAATCCATCAAATTTGCCAATGAAAGAATTCTTTACGGTAAACCGATTGCCGCCCTGCCGGCCATTCAAGGCAAATTGGCGGACATGAAGATCGATTTAGAAGCCGGCCAACTTCTGGGTTATCGCGCGGCTGCTATGCAGGATAAAGGACAGCGCTGCAGCAACGAATTTGCCGTCGCCAAATATTATACCACCGAAGCCTGCCAGAGAGCTGCCAAGATGGCAGTCGATATCCACGGCGGATATGGTTGCATGGAGGAATATGCGGTATCTCGATACTTGCGTGACTCCTATGTGGTCGGACCCTCAGCAGGAACCTCCGATATTATGAAGGTCATCATTGGCCGCTGGGTCCTCTCATAGCGCGGTAGGCGGAAGCAAAATAGGTTTTTAGGTTATTTTCGTTAAAACTATGCATTCAGCGATTCCCTTTGGATGACTTGCTATGAATGTAGTTCTTCGTAGTTAATGAGGATTTATTAAAATGCTCAACATCGTCGTTTGTGTCAAGGCAGTTCCGGATCCCAAAGAGGCCTGTAACATTAAAATCGATCCGGCCACCAAAACCCTATTGCGGTGTGACGTGCCGATGGTGGTGAATCCACTCGATAAGAATGCCATCGAGATTGCGCTTCAGTTAAAAGAAAAGACCGCAGTCGGCATCACGGTCCTCAGTATGGGCCCGCCCGAAGCCGGCCGCATCGTCAAAGAGTGCCTGGCTTTAGGGGCCGATCGCGGGATTCTGTTAAGCGACCCTGCCTTCGGGGGAGCCGATACCTTTGCGACGGCCTTTACCCTTGCCAAAGGCATCGAAAGAATAGGCGCATGTGATGTGGTTCTTTGCGGAATGGCCAGCAGCGACGGCAGTACCGAATGGGTTGGCCCCCAAATTGCAACTTTTTTAAAGCTGCCGGTCGTCACCATGGTAAAGGAGATAGTCGAATCCGATGGGGGCTGGTGGAAGGTCAAAGCAAGCATCGATAATGGATACCGCTTGATGCAAGTCAAGCTTCCCGCGGTTTTTACGGTGACAAGAGAAGTCAATACTCCCCGGACCCTGAGTTTCTCGGGAATCATTAAGGCCCGCAAAAAAGAAATTGAGCAGTGGGGCCTTGATGATCTGGGTGTATCCAATGAAACGGTGGGCTTGAAAGGGTCCCCGACAATTGTTTCCCGGCTTGATACCACGGAAAACAAACGGGAAGTTGAATTTATCAAAGGCACCCGAGCGGAAAAGGCTGAGTTATTGGTCCATAAATTGATAGGTACAGGATTATTGTGATGGCATCTCTGAATAACAAAGTCGGTCCTGTTTGGGTTGTTGCCGAGCAGATCGATTGCCGCCTGTTGGCGGTGTCGACCCAATTGATCGGCCAGGCACGCAGGCTGGCTGACGAGCTCCATACGTCCGTTGAGGCGATATTGCTGGGAGACAGTGTTGAAAGACAGGCGCAGAATTTAATGGCAGCAGGCGCCGACCGGGTCTACCTCGGCAATGCACCGCAATTGGCAAATTATCACCCGGACACCTACACTGATATCATTGTCAACCTCGCCGAAGCGCACAAGCCGGAAATCCTTCTCATCGGGTCGACGGCCATGGGAAGAGAATTGGCACCGCTGGTAGCGGCCAGATTAAAAACCGGTTTGACTGCCCACTGTATCGACCTCGTGCTGGATGAGAACCGGAACCTGGAGCAACGCATTCCCGCATACGGCGGTTTGCTTTCGATAATCTGTCCGGAGAGACGTCCGCAGATGGCAACGGTTGCCAAAGGCGTGTTTGCAGCACCCGAATTGGATGAAGCCAGAACCGGCGAGATCATTGAAATTCAGCTACCGGATATTGTTTCCGATCGAATCAGAACACTGGAAGTTGTCCGGGAGGAACCGGAAGGCGTACCACTGGAGTCGGCCGACGTGGTTGTGGCCGGTGGAGCGGGCGCCGGTGACCTGGAGGGCTGGAAAAAAATTGCCGATCTGGCGAAATCCCTGAATGCTGCGCTGGGCTCTACCCGACCGGCTGTGGATGAAGGTTGGACCGAGCTTACAACCATGATCGGACAAAGCGGGAAGATGATCAGCCCCCAACTTTATATCGGTATAGGTTTGTCCGGTGAGCAGCAGCATTTCGTTGGTGTAGTTGACGCCAAGGTCATGGTGGCCATCAATAACGATGATAAATCACCGGTATTTGAACAGGTCGATTACGGTGTCGTTGACGACTGCCGGGAATTTGTTCCCGTGTTGATTCAAAAAATAGAAGCATATCTGGAAAAAAAGGTTACCTGTTAATTGCTCCGGACGGATTAATCAATCAATTCTAATAAATAAATGCACCAGAGGAGTATGAATACCGCACATTTTTTCGATAAGTTAGCGATGTGGATTAAATTCAATTCAGAGTCTAACGGTTCAACCAGTCAAACAATCAACTAGTCATCGCGTTATGAAAGGGGTAAAGTCATGGCACTTAAAACAAGAGAAGACTATTTAGCGGCACTGCGCCAACTCAGACCGAATATTTACAAGTTCGGCGAGCTGATCGAGGACGTCACCACCCATCCGGCCACCAAAAGAACCGTGGAAAGCCACGCCCTCAATTATGATGCCGCCAATGATCCGGAGTTGGAAGATATTTATTCTACGACGTCCACATTTACCGGTGACAAAATTTTGCGTTGGAACTCCATGATGCAAAGTTCTGAGGATCTGATCGCGAATATGCGTATGAAACGGCAGAATTACCGGCGCACCGGTAGCTGTACTGGGGCGGTATGTGTTGGGTGGAATGCCATGAATGTCATGTGGGCCGTCTGCAGTGAAATGGACCAGGAGCTGGGCACCGATTATCAGCAACGTCTGAAAAATTGGATTCTATCGGCTCAAAGTAAAGGACTGACGGTGGCCGGCGCTTTGACGGATGCCAAAGGCGACCGCAGTCTGAAGCCCTCGCAACAGCCGGATCCGGATACCAATCTCAGGATAGCCGAAGTCCGGGAAGATGGCATCGTCATCCGGGGTGCCAAAGTAATGATTTGCGGGACGGCCGCGTCCCAGGAAATTTTTCTCCTGCCGGGCAGTATTTATGGCGAAGCGGACCAGGACTACTCACTTGCTTGCGTGGTGCCCAGGGACATCGAAGGACTGACTGTCGTTGAAGCGACTAGACCCAGTGACCGCCGGGAACTGGAGGAAACTGCTGCTGTCGAAGTGCCGGATACGGGAGTTACCCAGGGTTGGCTGTTGTTCGAAGACGTTTTTGTCCCCAATGAGCGGGTGTTTCTGTGCAAGGAGTATAAATACACCGCCAAGGTCATCCAGTATTTCACCGCCAATTACCGGGCCTGCATCGGTGGCTGTGTTACGGGACAGGGTGATGTGATGGTCGGCGCGTCGGTGCTGATGGCCCGGCTCAATGGCCTTTCAGCTAAAACCTTTACCGACAAGCTGATAAATATGTCATTGAATAATACCGTGACCTATGGGCTGGGCGCCGGCGCCTGCGCATTGGGCTTTAAGCATCCATCAGGGTCTTATTTTGCAGACTCCCACACGGCCCATACCAACAAGGTCATGGTGGCCACGTTGCCGTACGAAGTCAAACGGCTGACCCAGGAAATCGGCGGCGGAATCGTCGAAACCGGGTGCATGCCGTCTTATAAGGATTTTACCAATCCCCAGTATGGCCACCTGATTCAGAAATGTCTGAAAGCCGGTGCCGGTTCGGCCGAATCACGGTTTAAAGCCGCCCGTCTGTCCGAATGGCTGACGCTCGGTTCCGGCGTACCGGGGTGCATGCACGGCGGCGGATCACCGGATGGCGCTAAACTGGTGGTGCGATTTACGACACCGCTGGAAGAGTATGCCGAGTATGCCCGAAAGATTATAAACATCGAGGAAGAAATTACCGAACCTTACAAGAAGTTGAAAAATTAGAGTATCGAGATCGGGAAATTGGGAAATAAATAATTCCGAATTGGATGCCCGGAACGTTGGTGGTTCGTTTAATTCATAATCAGCAAACAACAGTTTATTTATTTAAAGTTCGGAGAATTATGGCGCGAAAAACTCCCCGTGTTTTTTAAGGCGGCAGTTTGTCAAACAAATTCTCGGTGTTAAAGAAGGGATTATATTAATTTCAAGTATGTCAGGTCGGCTGGTGAAACTGCGGGAAAAAATGTAAGTGGCGGGAATTAGTGCTATGTTTTAAAGTTTGGTTTAAGACTTGAATTATTTAAATTTATGGGATATTTAATTTCAAAAGGGGTGATGATATCCATTTGATACATAACATTTTCAAAAAGATACGATAGTTATCTTCACCGAAGCAATCATAGAAAAAATGCCATTTTCCGGTTAGATGTCCTATCTGCCGAAGCCGGCTTCGCCAGAATCGCCGGCCGGAATCGAGCGGAATACGCAAGCAGGGTGTCTCGGCGTCGTTCCTTGCGATGCCTACGATGCTTTTATGTGTCAGCAGTTCACCGATCATGTCAAGCCAAAACTCACCGGAATTAGCAGGTGTAACACCGTAGTGGTGCCGCAATCCATGGAAAATCCTAAACCCTTTTTTTAATTCGACTTTAGATTTAATCCTTTTTACAGCAGAGCAATCAACACGCTCGGCCTCTTTCCTGCCTGGGAATATGAACGGACTATCGAAGATATCTGACGCTTGCCAAGAATTGATTTAATGTGATTAGACTAAAATATTCCTAAGACTTATTCACTTTTATGTTCCAGAATTGTCTTCTGCTTGGTTTGAAATTCATTTCTCAAAATTTAAAATCGGTTCTGTATTATGGGAGAAATTTCCGTCTTCATTTCTATAATTTTTTTTTGAAGCCAATTAAGTCAGTTTCATATATTCATCTGATTCCGCATAATCACCCATTAAATTAAATTAAATAACTAATTGTATTAATTGAATTATTTTCTGTTGACGCCTCGAAAAGTATCAGGTAACTTGAAAATAAAAGCCCCAAATTATTAGTGTGCAACTTCGATTAAATACTTGGTTGTCCCAGCCAATATTAAAACCATCGCACAGAATATTCACTCGATTTCGAATCGCACTGAGATAAAAGCGGAGCGATTCATGGAAATATAGCAAGGTATAAATGAAGAATGCAGATTGATATGCCAAAGTATGAAGTCCGGAATGTTTATGGGGACCGCTGGGAGGATATTTCGGAGAAAAATTTCATGGAATCCTTGGTGGACATCTTTGACGAGGTTAGCCCGATAATGGCTGAAATACTGCACGGCAAGGAGGTCACTACCCCTTATGGTATTTACCGATTGAAGACTTGAGCTTGCAGGAGAGGCCAGGAATTTTAAAAGCGCGGAAACAAATAGTTTCCAATCGGATTAAGAGTTTGATCGAGGAATAAAAAATAGCAAGAGGGGCAATCTTAACAACCGTATTCAAAATTATAAAGCACAAACTTGCTGAAAGGGGTACTTATGAAATCAATAGCATCCGTCACAATTTTAGCAATTATTTTGGCCACAATGATCTTTGCCATGCCAGCGATAGGCGATGATACAAAAACCATCGAAAATCGCCAAAAACTTGAGGCCCTGGTTGATAGATACATTATTTCCTGCGGAGCTAAAAGTGAATTGCTCAATTCAAGAAGTGATGCTATTCGCAAATCTTCCATACGCGCCTGTAGAATAGCCAATTTCTGCTTAACATCAAGGGAAATGCTTATAAACGAAATGCTGGGAAATAATATTGAGCCGAAACACTATAAAGTTAGCCGGTTTCTGAAAGAAAAGTTTCGGATCACTGTTCTGGCAAAGAATTAGATTGATACAAAAGTTTCCTTTCGTTTTGTACCCAGAAATAGTGGATTGAGCGACCCAATACACTTTCAGCAGAGGTTCACGTCTGAGCCATGTCCAAAAGTCGTTCTTTCCGGGCCTGCCGCATGCTCAACGAACCAATTTTCGCCCAACAAGCTTTCACCACGTGTTCGACGATCTCTGTGAACTTGATGAGGTGTCCGATTAAAACCCGGCCTTTCATCAAAAAAGGTTGCCTGAACAATGCTGTTGACACACAATCGGCTTTTACATATACGTAGCTCAAAAAAACAAGGTCAGGATATTGCAACCTCTCGTATGAAACTACGCCAAAATGGCATAGTTTCTTTTTTGATCAGACTGGCCGTTTTTTTGGCCAGAGGCCGCTCTGTATGAAACTACATTTAAATATCTCGCAGAGCTCGCTGAGCACACAGAGCTTTTTTAATAGTTCTCCGAGTACTCTGTGGACTCTGTGAGAGACTAACTGATCTAAGTTTCTTCTATGATTAGACTGGCCGTTTTTTGCCCGGCGGCAGAGCTGAACCCGGAATCGTCAGGTTAGGTTGTAGCAAAAGCTGGTCGAAGCCGGCGAATTCGACCCCCAGCTGATTTTTCGGGGGTTCAGAATCGGCGAAACTTAAGCCCTGAGGGTAGTATATGTCATTTGAGCGACTTTTGAATCCACGTTCCATTGCCGTATTCGGCGGCGCGCAGGCCCAGGAGGTAATTCGCCAGAGCGATCGCATGGGTTACCAAGGGGAGATTTGGCCGGTCCATCCCAAGAAAACGGAGATCCTGGGGTACCGGTCTACCGCTCGGTGGGGGATCTGCCGGAAAGCCCCGATGCCGCCTACATTGGGGTTAATCGCCATCTTACCATCGATATCGTCAGAGACCTCGCTGCCCGGGATGCGGGTGGTGCGGTCTGCTATGCCACCGGCTTTGTCGAGGCGGGTGAGGAAGGTTCCGAAATCCAAAAGCAGCTTCTGGAGGCCTCAGGCGACATGCCCCTGATCGGTCCGAATTGCTACGGACTTCTCAACTATCTCAATGGGGCGATGCTCTGGCCTGATCAGTCTGAAAGCGAAACCGAAGTTTTGAAAATAAAGCGGAAAGGATCCATACCCATGGAATCTCACAGCAATAAGATCGAAAAAATCATCGTTGAAAAGGCCAAAGAGTTGGGTGCGTCGTTGGCGGGAATCGCGGCCATCGCTGACCTGAAGGCCTCCGTTTCCTATGAAATCTATGACCAAAAGCCGTTCTACGAAGAGTACAAGGCTGTGGAGTGGCGCGAAGCGCACAAATCCGTGCTGGTGTGGGCCTTGGTCCATCCGGCATCCGATCCCGTACTCGATTGGTGGAGCATGAAGGTTCCGGGCTTTACCCCCGGCAACCGTGTGATGCGGATGCAGTCGCGAAAGCTCCGAATCTGGCTGGGTGAAGAACTTGGCATCAACGCCCTTTCGCTGCCGTACCAGATCGAGTACGGTGGGGCTTTCCTCAAAGATTCCGCCCATCTGGCCGGCCTGGGGGTGATCGGCAAAAACAATCTGCTCGTCACGCCGCAGTTTGGAACGCGGGTTCGTCTTCGAGGAATCTTCATGGAGGCTGAGCTCAAGCCAACCGGTCCTATCGACTTCGACCCATGCACTGGCTGTGATATGCCCTGCCACCGAGCCTGTCCGCGAGGGGCGTTTCGAAGCGGCGCCTTTGAGAGGCCGTTCTGCAAGGAGGAGAATGACCAACGCGATGCCGATTTTGAAATACTTGATGGTTCCATTATGGGGATCGAAGAGGCCAGCAAGGTGGTCAAGCCCTGCCGGATCTGCGAGTTCGCATGCCCCGTCGCGCAGGGCGATTGATTTGCAAATAATTATGCTAAAAAGAACCCTCGACAAAAATTAAAAAACTGCTATGAATCCGCTAAGAATACACTCCAGGGAAGTCACGAGGCATAGTTCGCTGCCCTCGATCCGGTATATCAACAGCCAATCAGGCTCAATATGACACTCCCGGCAGTCCTTTAATGTGCCTTTCAATCTATGATCCCTGGTTTCCGGCGGCAATTTTTCTGCCTTAACCAATATCTGTATATGGCTTTAAGTTTAGTAAAATCCTTGTTCCGTTTTTTGAGTCGTTTGACATCTCTTTTGAACTGAGTGTCACGTCGGATCGATCGCATTGCCTATATTCCAAGGTCATCGAATAAATCTTTAGCGGAGGAAAAGGATTTTCCTTTGCCCTGCCGCGAGTTTTCAATTGCCTCCATTGTTTTTTTATTAGGAATCTGAAGTTCAAAAGGCAACCCCCGGTGGGCGATAATCTGGCGATAATAAAGCTCAACAGATTTTGACACGGAAAGGCCCAAGTCTTTAAGAATGGCCTCAGCTTCCTTTTTTATGTGTGGCTCAATCAGGGCTCTGGCTGTGGCAGTTTTTGTTGTTCCCATATCTTCTTCTCCATGTTTATAGCATATAATATGCTATAAAAATTGTGATGTCAACAGATAGGATTGGCGCATATAAAACACCTGCTGAAAACAGCAGGCTTTTTTATTATCTAGTGTCGGGGACAGAACCACTGCCGATATAGGAATTTTCAGACCAATATATTCGAAAATGGAATGGTCAACAAAAAAAGCTATATTTTGGAAATAAGTGAGTTAATCTCCTATTTTTCTTATTAAAAAACTTGCCAGATAAAAAATGGTGGGTTAGAACAACGAAAAAATAGATTTTTTTGTTTCTTCAAGAATAAAAATCTTGGAGTGTCTATCATGGGGAATAATCTCCATGAAAAAATTATTTAACAGGAGGGGGATATGAAAAAAGGACATGTGGCAGTAGCAGTTATCTGTATTCTGGTGTGTATCAGCGGAATTGCCTGGGCAGAGGGAAAAATGAAATTCGGGCTGTCTGTTGCGACACTGGACAATCCCTATTTTATCGAGGTTGCCGCCGGATTTAAAGACAGATGCAAAGAACTTGGTGTGGAGCCCATCGTTGCCGATGCGAAATACGATGCTGCCCTGCAAAATGATCAGTTTGAAAACTTTATGGCAATGGGAGTTAAGGCAATGAGTGCCTGCCCGGTTGATCAGAGAGGTCTTGGACTGGTTACCCAAAAGGCTGTCGACAAGGGGATCATCGTAGTCAGCGAGGCACAGAAAATTGACAACGCAAGCGGGCATGTAATTGTTGATGATTACGGATACGGTGTTGTTAACGGCAAAAACGCGGCAAAATGGATTAATAACAAAATGGGCGGTAAAGCCGAAGTTCTTCTTTTAACTCTCGATCACGTTGAAGCGGTAAAACTCAGAGGTGATGGCATGCAAGATATCATTACCAAAGAATGCCCTGATTCAAAGATCGTTGCCCGTCAGTATGCGGAAAGCATGGAAAAAGCAATGAATATAGTAGACAGCGTACTCACGGCCAATCCAAACGTAAGAGTTATTTCATGTGTTAACGATCAACTTGCATTGGGCGCGCTTGCTGCTGTGATGAGTAAGGGAATCAAGGATGACTTGTTTTATATTGGCGGTGCTGATTTCACGAAAGAAGCACAGTCAAAAATGGCCCTTCCCGGCAGCTATTTCAGGGTTACCGTAGATATCGGTCCTCGGCAGGCTGGGATTGACGTTGCTGATATGATGTTCGACTATGTAAAGAATGGATCGAAAGGTGAAACCAAGTATTTCCCAATGATTTCTCATTGGCAGGAAGGCACTGGAATTTCCGATGCTACACCGGTAAATCCATAAGATTTAAATCTATGAGGGAGGGGGTATCCCCCTCCTTTTTTGTGGGGACTGTTTACATTTGGAAAATATCATTCTTAGCTTCAACGGAATAACAAAAGTGTTTCCGGGGGTCAGAGCACTGGATAACGTCTCCATGCAATTCCGGGAGGGAGAAATCCATGCAATTGTAGGAGAAAATGGAGCGGGCAAATCAACTCTGATCAAAATTCTGTCCGGGGCATATCAACCATCAAGCGGGACTGTCGAGGTGCTCGGAAAGAGCTTTACTCAACATTCCCACTACACTCCTCATGAATCACTTGGCTTAGGTATATCCGTTATTTATCAGGAATTTAATTTAATCCCCTTTTTAACAGTCGCTGAAAATATTTTTTACGGCAAAGAGCTGAAAAAAGGTATTTTCAGCAATAAAAAGGCCATGGAGGAAAAAACCCAAAAACTATGTAACGAAATGGGGGTGGAACTAAATCCCAGGACGAAGGTCAAGGATTTGAGTGTTGCCTATCAGCAGATTGTGGAAATCGTTAAATCTTTATCGAGGGATGCTAAAATAGTTGTCATGGATGAACCGACCGCCCCACTGACCAACAAAGAGATTGATTCACTTTTCACCATTGTGAAGAAGCTGAAGTCCAAAGGTGTGACGATTCTTTATATCTCTCACCGTCTTGAGGAAGTTTTTGAGATTTGCGACAGAGTGTCGGTGATGAGAGACGGCCGGTACATTACAACCCATGATACTGCCAAAGTTACCAAAAAAGAACTTATCGGAGATATGATAGGCAGGCAGCTTTCTGAAGATTATCCTGGTGGCGGAGGAAAACAAAGCGAAATTGCACTCTCGGTAAAAGGGCTGACTACCGAAAAAATCAAAGATATATCCTTTGATCTTTACAAGGGTGAAATTCTCGGGTTTGGGGGACTTGTAGGGTCCGGCAGAACCGAAACAGCCAGGGCTTTGTTTGGGGCTGACAAGGTGTATCAAGGTGACATAACCATTTCTGGAAAAACCACCCAAATTTCTTCCCCCGCAGATTCAATAAACCATGGCATCGGTTTCCTCCCGGAAGACCGGAAACGGCATGGGGTGGTTCTCAGCATGCAGGTAAAAGAAAATATCACTCACGCTATACTGAAATCAATTTCCAGATTCGGGTTGGTGTCAAACACCACTGAGAGAAATATTGCCGGGAAGTTAAAGGATTCATTGAATATTAAAACACCGACGATTTCGACGGTTACACGCAATCTGTCGGGAGGGAATCAGCAAAAAGTTGTTCTGGCAAAGTGGCTGGCCACCAAGTCAGATATTTTTATTTTTGACGAACCAACACGGGGAATAGATGTCGGTGCAAAACAGGAAATCTATAACCTTATGCATGAATTAACCAGGCAGGGAAAAAGTATCATTATGATTTCTTCGGAAATGCCGGAACTAATTGGTATGTCCGATCGCATACTTATCATGAATGAAGGGTGCGTGAATGGAATTTTAAATCGTGATGAGTTTGCCCAGGAAACAATACTCGAAATGGCTTCAAGTTGATAAATACGGAGGGAACTTGGTGAAATACAGGGTTTCTGATTTGAGAAGTATCCTAACAACATATGGTATATTAATAATATTGATTGTATTGTCCATTTATTTCGGCGTAGCGACTTCGGGACAGTTCTTTTCAATTGAAAACATCTTTAATATTCTAAAGCATGTTGCTGTCGTAGGAATAATATCTGTGGGAATGACCATGGTTCTCCTTACCGGAGGCATAGACCTTTCCGTCGGTTCAATTGCAGGGGTAGGAACGGTTCTCACGGCTGCATTGCTGCTCCGAGGCGGTAATGTCTGGCTTGTGATACTCGCGGTACTCGCAATTACTACTGGTATTGGGGTTGTAAATGCCTTTTTTATCAATGAACTGAAAATACCACCACTCATTACTACCCTGGCAATGCTAACTTCTGTAAGAGGGGTTGCCTACCTTATTACCGGGGGCATGCCGATTTTTGGTTTTAAATCTGATATATTGGTTTTAGGCCAGGGGCATGTTGGCTTTATCCCGGTACCTGTAATTGTCATGGTTGCCGTATTCATTATCGGAATAGTCTTTTTGGAGAAATCAACGATAGGACGTCATATTTACGGTGTCGGTGGCAACGAAGAGGCATCGAGGCTTTCCGGAATAAGTGTGCGTAAAATCAAGTATATCGTCTATTCAATTTCGGGATTGTTATCCGGTTTGGCAGGTATGGTGATGCTTGCCCGAATCAACAGTGGTACGCCCAAAATGGGTACGGGATACGAGATGGATGTAATCACGGCCGTTGTTCTGGGGGGCGTAAGCATCACCGGAGGTGAGGGCAAACTCGGCTTCGTAATTATTGGTGTGCTCCTTATGGGTGTCTTAACCAATGGACTCATCCTGACAAATGTCCAGGAATATGTGCAGTGGGTAATCAAAGGAATGACATTAATTGCTGCCGTTGGATTTGATCGATTCGCTCAACAACGCAAAGTCAAACTGGCTTCAGTCTGAAGAAGCCGGCAGAAAATATACTAGCGGAAGAACTTGTTCCCACAAATATGTTACCGTTCATGGGTTCAGCGGTTCCGGGTTCAAAAGGCTTGTCGGCCTCAGGTAGGTCAAGAGTTCACGCCAAATCTAACCAGTTGACTCGTGAGCTCTATGTTAAAGATGGAGCCGGCTCCATCTTCGGCCATATTTTAGTTGGGTTGCGCATAAAGCGTAAAGATAGTTGGCAATATTGGGTTGCGAAAACAAACCCAATATTGCCACAGCAGGATTCAACCCAACCTACAAATAACCGATGGTCGAATTTAGAACCGGGCCCGAAAACTCATGCAAAGTAACCGTGAACTCTGAACCTGTGAACACATACGTATTGATTTTGCGCTGGAAAACAGGTTTTATCGAATTGAATCAACCTTATCTTCAAAGGCGGTGATCTCTTCCTGTCCTGCAAGTACACCGATCTCAAGGTGATAAGAACGGGTTTCGCCGGGCTTCAGAAATATTAGACGACCTTCTTTACGTTCCAGTGAGCGACCGTCGCCCCGGTTGGTGCCGGGCTCCATTCCTACCACATAGATACCTTCCCCGATCATTTTCCACTCAATCAATACCGGCAACAGTTCCTTGCGGTACTTGATATAAAAACCGAAGCCTTGGCCGTCATTGAACTCCTTATTGATGAGTGCGCTGTGTACGAAACCATCGTCATCCGGTGCGACGTCGTGATAGTAGACTTGTTCGCTGAATCCGGCTGTCGGTGCCCCAAATGTCGCGAACTCATCGAGGCCTTTTTGCGCTTCTGAATCACGGGGCGTTGTCTTCAAAATCGGGGCCACAATCCGGGATCCTGGTTCAATTACAGGAAAGCCGCCGTTAATATGATAGAGCATCATATGTTCCGTCGTGTTATGGCCCATGTTTTCCACCACATCATCAATATAAAGACAATTTTCCCCCAAGCGGGCAGAGATCTTGCGGTGCAGGACCAGGTTTTCCTGAAAAACCGCTGTTTCCTGAACCTTGCCCTGGATCCACATGATGTAATCGTCGCCGTCCCAGCTGCCGTCCATATAGACATTCTTGGCCGCAATATTAGAGACGCGGCCATGCAGCCCAAGTTCCTGGCCCTGATCGACATCCGGCGCACCGATATAGGTTAATCCGCAGGTCGTCAAAAGTCCTCCGTAAAAGCTGCGCAGCCAGCCCAGGCCCTGGGGTTCATAAAATGCCGGAGCCGTTTCGCCGGTTGACGATCTCCAGCAGAGAGATTGCCCACAGTAATCAGCCGCACAAATATCCAAACTCCGATCAAGCAATACCGTAAAGTTGAATCCTGTTCCGGTTTTAAACTGTGCGGCGCGCACGCCGCGTTCGTTGCCGTTGACCAGTTCAATCGGTTTCACCCCACCAATTTGCGAAATGTCGCCGACGCGTTTTAGTAACTCTTCCTTGCTATAGGTTTTGCCATACAATGTTGCCATGCCGACACCGTCCTTTCTGTTAGAAGTTATCAGCAAATCACCGGAAAGCATGCTCATCCAAAATTTCAAAGCCATGTTCGGTGAAATGCTTATCGTATCCAAAGACTTTTCCCATTTTATCTTGCCGCATAATAATAAAACTTGTGCAATCTACCAAGCTTAATTTCCTTCTTCCAAGGCTAAACCAAATTTCAAATGCCAAATCATGTAGTACTTTATCAATCCAAAGAGTCTCCACAATATCAAGGATGTCCCGCGACCAGAGATCGGCGGCTTCAAAACCCAATCTGTTTTGCAATAAAGCCAGCGTCTCAACAGTGACATAATTACTCGTCTTCAAGTAATACCCTTTATCAAGAAAATGGGCCCAAAGTTTGCCTGCTGAATGGTGGTAACTATCCGAACGGTCCATCAAGGCATAAAAAGCTGAAGTATCGATAAATATTTTTTCAATTGCCATGGCTTTCCTCTGCTTTAAAGGCTTTTGCCAGATAATCATCATGCATTTCCGATATGTCGGAAACTCCCGAGGCATAACGCCCGATCGCCGCCAGTGCTTTCTTTTTTTTATCTTCGGGTAACCGGTCCTCATGTTTACGGTAAAATTCAACCCCTTCGCGGATTAATTGTGATACCGACACACCTCTCTCCCGGGCTCTATCTCTGAGCCAGTTAATTTGATCTTCTTCAATCTGGATTTGAGTTCTTAACATATTAATACCTCCATGATGGCATTGTGATTGCACCTATACATCATGATAACTATATCCATTGGATCTGTCAAGAACAGCAGCCAATTTGTAAAGTTAAAAAAGACAATAACTTGGAAGGGTCGTCG
>CAVRQG010000030.1:0-90892 GCA_963723215.1 uncultured delta proteobacterium | reverse complement strand
TAACATTGAAGGCCAACCTGTGACGGGGGGTGAGGTATCTATAATTATATTTCTGTCTCATTTGGTCGAATATGAAGCAACGGCTATAGGTCCACAATCCTCTTTATCCACTACTGTCTGTAGATTATGCTAACAAATTTACAACTGCTAAAAGACTATAATGAAAAGCCAGTAAAAACATAGATCAGCAATTTTGCAATTACACCGATGGTTTAGATTTTTTCAGCTTTTTGAAAAGGGCTGAAAACTTGAAGCCGGTTACAATTTAGATTCTGCCAGACCGGTTAAAAACCTGTGAATTGATTCCATGGTGTCGTTCCATTTCGGATGATTTTTATAGGTTCGGAAGGCAGCATGACTCATTTTGCGCAGACGCCGGCGGTCATGATGCAAGTTTTGAATAGATGCATTGACCGATTCAAAATCATCGGTTTTAAATAAAAAGCCGTTTCGTCCCGGTATGACAAACTCCTTTACCGCACCTTCTGATGATCCCATCACCGGCAAGCCAAACGCCATGGCCTCCAAATGCGCCATGCCAAATCCTTCATGGGAATACGGCATGACGAATACGTGGCTTTGACGGAACAGGTTTGCCAATTGATTGCCATCTTTAGGGCCGGTCATCTCGACTTGCCGGCTGAGGTTATTTTGAGCGATTAATCTCTCAATTTCCCGGACATAGCGGGTATCCATCGTTAAACTGCCGACCACCGTGAGATGCCATTTTTCGTGGGCAAGGTGGGACAGCCCTTTAATAAGCGGCAATAATCCTTTATGGGGCAGAACATTGCCGACAAAAATCAACCTGAGCGGTCCGATTTCACGGGTCCGGGAGTCAATCAGGTCCATTGAGGGCAGATGTCCCAGTCGATCGCCTGCCGGATAGGCCACTAGGGACGGACGTTGACCGTTGACCATGGTCTCCACAGTTGTGCGGGTCGTATTGCTGTTGAAAATTATGGCGTCAACCGATTCCAAATACCTTCTTTCGATTGCCTGATATATTCGGTTGAGCAAACCGTTTCGCGGTTGACGGCACAATACCTGGTGAACGATCGCAACAATGGGAAAATTTCCATTTCTTTGCAGGTGGCGGTTGGTATGAAAAAAAGACGGGTGATTGAGCGCATCCTGCAAGAGGATATCATACGGCCCGGCAATGAGATCGGACCTAAGTCCAGGGGACCAGTTGTCCAGCAAATGGAGTCCGTAATTTCGCCGGGGAAGTGAAATGATATCCACCCGATGTCCCCGGCTTTGCAGATACTCAACCAGGAGCCGATCGTAGATATAACCGCCGGTCAAGGTGTTGAGACTGCCGTAAATGATCAATCCTAGGTGCATTGAAATTCGGTTCGAAATTCTGCGTTTCGTTGTTCGACGACAAGGAGTCTATTCCGAGCGTAGCCGCCGGTCAAAAAAACGGCCAGTCTGATCAAAAAAGAAACTTTAAAAAACGAAGATCAAAATAGGGCAAAAATAGGAATGGATTCTTATCTTTAAAAGAAAATTGGACAGGATCAACAGGATCATCAGGATAGAATGGCCTTCGGCCGAAAGGGCTCCTCGCCGGAGGCGAAAAAAATCCCGTCAATCCTGTAAATCCTGTCTAAAAAAATAAAATTGAATCCATTCCTCTGAAGTTTCATGAGAGGTTGACTAAAAAATGAACAATGAAACGGATACTTGACAAGATGAAAACACGATCATTTGATTCGATCTGTCTTGTTTTTCAATCCAGAACGTTGAGCCCAAAATCACTTAAACTATTTATTCATAACTCAGCACGACCTGGATGGCTTCCCCCGGTCTTTCGTCCAGCAATTCAAAAGCCTCCCTGGCTTGATGAATATCAAAGCGATGGGTGATCAAATCAGCCGGCTTGATGCGACGGATCATCTCCCAGGCGACATTCAACCGTCTGCCTTTCGACCATCTGCCGGAAAATTCCGGGGCCAGGGTGCTGACCTGACTACTGATCAAGCGGGTACGGTTGCGATGAAATCCCGCACCCAGATCCAGAGTTGTTTTTCTGGTCCCATACCAGGACCCGATGACAATACGGGTGTCGAAGCCGGCTAAGTCAACTGCCTGATTGAGTGCAGTGGGGTTGCCGGATAATTCATAAATGAGATCGGCATTTTTATTGCCTGAGCGGGATTCACAAACAACGGCCAATTTGTCCTGCAGATCGGGCGCTGTCGGATCCCATGAAACGTGGGCACCTAAAGCCAGAGATTTATCCCGTCGCCGCGGCCATTTATCGACTGTGATCAGGCAGCTCAAGGGTAACATCGCCAGCTGAGCCGTCGTCAGCAATCCAACGACACCTTGCCCGAATACGACCACGGCTTCACCGATGACAGGCCGTCCATCCATCAGGAAATTGACGGCAGATTCCATATTCGGCAGGAACAGTGCATCCTCCGGATCGACATCCGGCGGAACGGGTATCAGCTGATCCTGGTGAGCCGCATAGTGGCTTTCATGGGGATGAAAGCAGAACACCATTCGATCCAGCCAGCCACCTGAAACTGCCGGGCCGGTTTCAACCACCCGGCCAATGGTTGTATAACCATATTTGAGCGGATATTTGAATTCCTGAACGAGAGTTGTAATGTTTTCGTCGACTGAGAGTTTTGGGGGGAACTGTCCGCGGTAAACCAGCATTTCCGTGCCCGTGCTTATGGCCGACAGGTGAGTTTTGACGAGAATTTCCCCGTTTTGGAGTGATGGCACGGCGCTTTCCAGCAGTTCAATCTCATGCGGATATTTAAAAATTACGGATGTACGCTTCAAGGGTTACTCCCAGTCCGGGCGGGTCCAGATGATCAAGTCATTCCCCAAACGCTGGTAGCTTACATGACTCAGCGCTAAATTCGTACCCAAATTCAATCCATTGGAATCGATAACCGTCAGACCACCCACCAATCTTGGCGAAACCGTAATAATAAATTGATCGATCAATCGTGATTGGACAAAGCTGGTAATCACTTTCGCTCCACCTTCCACCATGATGCTGTTGACCTGCCTTTCGGCCAGCATGGACATCAAAGCGTGCAGGTCGATTTTTCCGTCCTGGCCCGTGGCGCAGGGCAGGGGGGTGGCCCCGGCAGCTCTGAGTACCTCGACCCGGGTGCTGTAGTTATCTTCGGCATTGACGACCCATGGGCTGAGATCGGAACGCGTTACGAGTTTTGCACTCCGAGGGGTTCGCAGATGAGTATCCAGGATGATGGGTTGGGGGTCGCTTCCTTCAGCCAGCCGGACTGTCAAGCGGGGATCATCTGCCAGCAAGGTGCCGATTCCGATTAAAATTGCATCGCTGGCTGCCCGTATTTGATGGGTCAATATGGCAGACTCCGGTCCGCTGAGTTGAAGGGGTAGTCTGTTTCCGGAAGCAATGCTGCCGTCCACACTCTGGGCATAGCTAACTGCGATAAACGGCCTGCCATGACCGGCGCGAAACGCCTCCGCCTCAGATAAGCACGCTTTGAGGTCCTCAATCGATTCTATTAAGTCCATAATTATTCTGACATTGACAACCACTTAACCAATCAACGATTTCTGAAGGATGGAAACTGGGCCACGATTTTTTTGGTGCCTTCGCGTCTTTGTGGCTGAGCTTTTACATTCAATTTTTTGGATTACCGCTGACAATCATCCAGTCTTTCGCAAATCCCACCAACAGCGGTATCATGAAAATATAAGCCGCCGCCGTGGTAATCGGGGGTGAAATAACTGGCAGCAGCGCGATGCCTACGAGGCCCATTTGAAACCCGGCGATAATCCGGGCGCTGCGCCGGGGCTTTACTTTAAATACGGGTTTTGAATATTTCCTTCTCAGCCAGATACCGAAACTAAGCAGATAGTATGCGGCGCCGACACTCAAATAGGCGACCGGCAGTTGACCGTACCAGACTGCCAAAAGCGGTGCCATCAACAGTCCCAGCGCATCGATATTGATATCGAGAAACGCTCCCAAACGGGTTTCGTGCATGGTGGCCCTGGCGACCCGACCGTCCAGATAATCCAAAATCGATGCCGCCAAATAAAGAGCGCCGGGTGTCCATGACGGCCCGTCGGGGAAATGACGTGACGGCGGCCATGGCTGAAACAGGTAGCCGGCGAGAATGGCAATCAGCATCGCTCGTGTTATTGTCATCCATGTGCCATATCCCAAATTCGAATGCAATACCTTTTTGCGGGGGTGATAATTCAGTGGTAGCCCAATCCGCAACAAAATGAGGACATAGGCGGTGATAATGGCTGCCTGAACAAGCCCCTGTAGACCGTTCCAGGTTTGCCAATCATCATTCAACATCCAAAAACCGCCTAAAAGGATGCAAACACAGTAAATGAATGCTGTCCACCACAAACGCTGCAGACGTTGTCGAGGTTCGGTGGAATTCAATGGGGGTTGCTCTTTCATACTAACCACTCTATCCATCTTTGGCTTTTGTTCAATCCTCGTCACCTAAATAGTCGATATATCATACGCCAACTCTGCTGAGAATATGAATAGGTTGACTTTGGAATTGATTTTTATGATATCTGAAATAGTCATGAAATTTTAAAAAGTCACTTTGTTGGCTGGATACCCGCATTCGCGGGTATGACGGATTTTGTATCTATTCGATATTATTTATTTTATTATCTTTCCTGCGAAGGCGGGAATCCAGATATATGAGATGTTTCGACTTTTTATGAGACCATCAAATAGCGGTGGAGCACAATTTATTAAAAATATCAAAGTTGAGGTTACCCCGAGAAGTAAAAATCGATCGGAGGCAGAAAAAAATATTAATAATCCGCAATGAACACTTAAAAGGGAGGTTATGAGCATGATGCTTTCATTTATTTTCGCCGTTGTCGCCTTTAGCATAGGAGTTTATTTTTGGTTGACGATGTTCCCCACCACGGAATTATTTGCCATTGCCAGCATGGGCGACCTCCTGGTCTTGGCTACCCTGTTTTTGATGGGGGCTATTTTTTTAACCGGGGCTTTCATCGCTACGGAGATCGATTCGTTGCGCAGGGTAATTAAAAAACGTTGGCCAGAAAAAGAATCAGGAGATAATGGCCAAGTGTGACCGCCTACGCAGGAACTGAAACACAGCCAAAGAAGCCATCTCATAAAACTAAGATGCAAAACCTGTTTTTCATCGATAAAGACCCTATAATATTTGACTATAGTACACATGTGCATATTGTCTTAACAAAATTAGTCTAAATCTGCGGCTGCGCAAGCCTTTCGCCGGCCGAAATTCCCAATTATGAATCAAGGAGAATCCATCATGACCATTAACGTTTGTATCGCAGGGGCCACCGGCTGGGTCGGCGCGGATCTTTCACGAGCCGTCCATGCCGCCGAAGATTTACAGATCAGCGGAGCAATTGCTCGCAGCACTGCCGGGCGGCCATTGGGGGAAATCTTGGATATTGCCGGGCTGGGTCTTGAAGTTTGCGCCACCGCCTCCGAGGCCCTGGCAAAGCCTTGCGATGTCTTTGTGGAGTTCAGCAAACCGGAGGCAGCCAAATCCCATGTACTCGAGGCCCTGGCTGCCGGCGCCCATGTGGTGGTGGGGACCTCCGGTTTGACCGACGAAGATTATGCGGAGATCGATGCAGCGGCAAAAACTGCGCAACGCGGTGTTTTGGCGGCGGGTAACCTTGCCTTGACGGCAGTCCTTTTGCTAAAATTCGCCACCCTGGCCGCCCGCTACATCCCCCAGTGGGAGGTTATCGATTATGCCGGCGCCGCCAAAACCGACGCACCCAGCGGTACCGCCCGGGAACTGGCCTATCGGTTGGGTGAAGAGCATCAACCGACCCTGGCCGTGCCGGTCGCTCAGACCGTGGGACCCCGGGAAAGTCGCGGGGCCAGTCTCGGCGGCTGCCAGGTACACTCGGTACGGCTACCCGGTTTCGTGGCCTCGGCGGAGGTAATTTTCGGCCTGCCGGACATGCAGCTGTCCCTGCGGCACGATGCCGGTACCAGTGCGCAGCCCTATGTGGACGGAACCCTGCTGGCCATCCGCAAGGTATCCACGCTGTGCGGATTGCACCGCGGCCTCGACAGCGTCATGGACTTCTGAAATAGTAGCGGCCATATTATGAAGAAATGGTTACAGGAGAAGCTGGTTTGTCCCGAATGTTTACCCCGGGAATCCGCATTGGATTTGAAAATAAGGGAAGTGTGCAATGGCGACGTGGTAGACGGTACACTGAATTGCTCAGGTTGCGGCAGTAACTATCCCATACGTAAAGGGGTTGCCGTTTTGTTGCCTGAACGGTCCATGTCCATTCTGGCGGAAAATTCAGCCTATAATTCCAAGCGCATGCTATCGGCCTATTTATGGAGCCATTTCTGTGATTTGTTCAAGGACCCCGGTGCGACGGATGCCTATCGGCAATGGACGTCATTGTTTAAGGGAACCAATGGAGCGGCGCTTGATATCGGCTGTTCGGTGGGACGGCTTATCCTTTGAATTGAGCAATACCCATTCTCAGGTAATCGGTATCGATACCTCCCTATCTTTTATTGAAAAAGCCCGGGAGCTGCTGCAGCACAAAAAATTGTCTTTCGATTTGATCGTTGAAGGCCATATTACCCGGAAACGGTCCTATGAATTTAGCGATAAATGGGTCACTGACCGCGTCGAGTTTATCGTGGCCGACGCTTTGGCCTTGCCCTTTCCAAATTGCCTTTTCCCCACGGTTTCCTCGATCAATATTCTGGAAAAAGTACCGCATCCCATTCAGCATCTGACTGAGATCAATCGCGTGTTAACGGTGGAAAACGCCAGGTTTGTGTTTTCTGATCCTTTTTCATGGACGAAACCGTCTCGGACGCGGATCTTTGGCTCGGTGGAAAGCACAGTGGCAAATATAACGGCCGGGGTATTGATTGTATGCGCCATATAATTTCAGGGGGGGATGGGATTTTCAGTCCCCCCATGGCGATAGTCGAGAAAGGGCATGTACTCTGGAAAATACGTAAAACAGAAAATTTATGGGAACATATCACCTCCCAATATTTGGTTGGAACCCGGTAGAAATGGATTACTCTGGATGAGCCATGATGCTGCTTAACAACCAATTGGACGCTTTTGGTAAATGTTCAGCCACTAAGTGCTCCTATTCATAATTGCGGTAACATATTCGCCGTGATATTTTTTCCCCACAAGGACACTGGGTGTTGAATGGATTCGATTTTTAATTTCTTTTAAATAGAATCCATTCCTCTGATTTTCCGTTACTGTATTTATGAAACTATTTCCAAACAAAGGCACCAAAAGTACGGTCCTAACGATCTAAAAAATCCAAAAGAGGAAAAACGATGTCAAAACTCTCTTTAATGTTTTACAGGAAAAACTGCATGGGCTGCCATGTCTGTGAGGTGGCTTGTAAACAGGAGCACTTGCTATGAATTCATCACCTTTTATTACCATCGCGAATGGTTTGATTGTTTTAAGTGCCCTGGGTTTGGCAGCTCAGGCTTTCATCGGCCTCAGCTTTTTGATATCCAGTGTATGGGAAAAGGAGAGGCGCGCATCCATTTTCGCCGCGGTGCAATTCAGCGGTATGACGGTGCTTTTGATCGTCTTTCTCCTCTTAGTCGGGCTTGGATTTTTCCAAACCTCTCTCGGCATGGGGCTGCTTATCGTCGGCTGTTTCATGGTGATTCTGGCCGCCATATTTATGATGAGAAGAACTGCACCGAACCGGCGAGCCTTGCGGGGAACCCTCGGATATGTCGTCGGCAAGGTTAACCGCTTCGATGAAAGGATGCACGTATTCGCCAGAAATCGAGCACTTCCCCCGGGTTCGGAGCAGTACACTCAATTTTACGTTGATCATCCGGAACTGGAGCAATATGACGCTGACCGACGGGAGAAAGGCGGACCTTTGGGAAAAATGGGTCTTATTGATCGACCTCATGAAGGTCCCAATGTGGCGGCTACCCTGGCATCACTTTCGATACCGTTCAATCTATCCGCCCCCGAAATTGTCAAACCGCATTCACATCCCATGTTGAATGGCAAGCGCATTCCTCTAAGCCCGGAAGAGGCAACTATGAGGATCAAAGGATATGCAACCAACATCGGCGCCGACCTGGTCGGCATCGCGGAAATAAATCCCCATTGGATATACTCACACAGAGGTGAAATTTTTCATGAGAACTGGGAAGACTGGGGCAGGGAAATCCCCGCTGATCACAAATATGCCGTCATTGTGGCCGAAGAGATGGCGCTGGAAATGATCGGTCCAGCCCCCCATACGCCCTCTGTCATGGAAAGCATGAAAAACTACGCCAAAGGCGCTTATATCTCCACCCAACTGGCGGCCTTCATTGCCAACCTCGGTCATGAGGCCACCGCCAACCACCTGCGTCATTATACGGCGATTCTACCGCCACTGGCCGTGGATGCCGGACTGGGGGAGGTCGGCCGTCTGCGGATATTTGATGACCAAGGAATTTGGCCCCAGAATAAGACTGAGTGCGGTGACAACCAACCTTGCCCTGATTGCCGATAAACCAGTGGACATCGGCATTGAAGATTTTTGTAAATTTTGTAAAAAATGTGCAATTTGCTGCCCTTCACAGTCTATTCCAACCGATGACGAGCCAAAAGAATTCAACGGAACCTTAAGATGGAAATTAAACGATGAGACCTGTTTTGGATACTGGGCCAAAGCCGGGACCGACTGTTGCATCTGCATGAAGGTCTGTCCCTGGAGCCATGCCAGGACCTTCCCCCATCGGTTGATCGTCTGGCTTATCGCCAGGAATAAATATGCCAGGCGGGTTTTCTCGGTGATGGACGATATTTTCTATGGACGAAATCCCAAACCCAATGTTGGGCCGCAATGGGCTCGCTTTAAAGGCCGGAAAATAAATTAATTCTCTGGCCAAATTCAAGATATAAGCGTTACTGATATGGAGATTCCTGCTTCCCAAGGTCTTGCATGCCGAAACTTAAGGGGTGAGATTGTTTCACCCGCGCTACTCGACCCTATCTGCTGTTCTTAATCCTTCAAAATCATTTTATTTCGTAAAAAACATTTTAAAACCCAGACAACCCCTCGTTTATCAACTATTCCAGCCGAATTTATCATTTTTGTTGACAAGGGCACCTTTTTGACGTACATTTCTTGAAGCATAATTAAAATAAACTCAAGGATTATTAACCATGGATGCAGCAACTCAAAATAAAAACGAACGGATCAACCTCCGTCTGAAAAGCAGCGCAAAGAGCCTCATAGAGCGTGCTGCCAGTTTTGAAGGTAAGACTGTTAGTCATTTCATATTGACCAGTGCATTGGAGCAAGCCGAAAAAACCGTTCAGGAGCATGAGATCATGACATTGAACGCGAAAAATTCCAGGATCTTTTTCGAGGCTTTGGCCGCTCCGGTACGTTTCAATCGCAAACTGGCCGCAGCTCTTGAAGAACATGATCAGCGGGTTGTCAGCAAATGACAGATTTTCAAAATCTGGTTATAGAGCCGCTTAAACCCACCCATGACAGGACGGGCTTTCAGTGTGGTGTCGAAGCGCTGGATCGCTACCTTAAAAAGCAAGCCAAGCAGGATATCAAACGCCGCATCAGTCGTGTTTTTGTCGCGACTAAGCCGGATAATCCGAAGATGGTGATTGGTTACTACACCCTGAGTACCTTATCCATTGAACTGAATCAATTACCTGAAAAGATAGCTCGGAAGTTGCCTAAGCATCCAGTGCCCGCCGCTCTGATCGGCAGACTGGCGATTAGCAATGCTGCTCAGGGACAAGGGGTTGGAAAATTGTTGCTGGCCGATGCCATCAAGCGCACGTTAGCGGTCAGTGATCAAATCGCAATCTATACCATGGTTGTGGATGCTATTAACGACAACGCCAAAGGGTTCTACGAACAGTTCGGTTTTACCCGCCTAAGCGATGATAGCCCAAGGCTATTCCTGCCTTTGAAATCTATTAATCACTGAACCAAACCGTCGTCAGCTTTATCGGCAACGGACAATGCCTTGATCGGATATGCCACGCCTTTAGGCAACGCTGCAAGACCAGTTTTTTCATTAATCAACGAAAGCAGCACGATCAGGATTATTCCGGGGACCACCCTATCCAGAAAACAGGCCAACACCGACTGGCCACCGACCCAGGAATAAATGATCATAATCCCACTGGGTGGAATGAGCAGCCCCAAAACTGAGGCGTTGGCCATCAAAGAGGCTGAATAAGCCCTGGAGAAACCATTCTGGGCCAACTTAGGAAACATGATTGAGCCGATACAGGAAAGCGTCGCCGCGGCGCTTCCGGTAATGGAACCGAAAACGGCGCATGATAGGATGGTCACGATCCCCATCCCACTCCTGATCCGGCCTACCAGGGAACTGATCAGATCATTAGCCGAGAGTATTTGTTGACAATAAACAAAGAGTTTGGGATTGTCTAAATCATAATGTCTTTACTGTTTACGTGAGTCTGCGGTTAAATATTCTTTGGCTAAATTAGAAAAGGAGTTTTTTACGGTGAAACCGGAAGATATCAAGAAAGTTGTTGTGATCGGAACCGGCATGATGGGACCCGGTATTGCCTACAGTCTGGCCTCTGTCGGTCGTGACGTCATTATTTGGGGCAGAAGCACCCAGAGCATGGAAAAGGGCCTGAAAGCTTGCCGTGAAATTGTCCGTACGTTAGTTGCAGAACAGATTGTATCGGAAGCTGCAGGTGCCGAAGCAATGGCAAGAATTACGGGCAGCACCGATCTGGAGCACGCGGTTTGCGAGGCAGATCTCATTACCGAATCCATTGTCGAAGACGTGGAAGTAAAAAAACAATTATTTGTGCGCATCGAAAATCTTTGCCCATCGCATGCATTATTGACATCCAATACGTCCGGACTGCCGGCCACCCAAATTGCAAGCAAGCTCCAAAAACCGGATCGATTTGCTGTGACGCATTTTTGGAATCCTCCTCATCTCATGCCGCTGGTAGATGTGGTCAAAGGTGAAAAAACATCTCAAGAGACCATCGATACCCTGATTGCTTTATTGAAAGAAGCCGGAAAGAAGCCGGTGGCTGTTCTCAAAGATACTCCGGGGCAACTAGGCAACCGCCTGTTCCATGCACTGATCCGAGAAGCGACCTATATCGTTCAGCAAGGCATTGCGTCGGTTGAAGACGTGGATACCGCCATATCGAATGGATTTGGCAGACGCACCCCGGCATACGGGGCTCTGGAGCACCAAGATGTTGTCGGCTTAGATATGGTATATGCCATTCAAAGCTATATGTGCGAAGCGCTTTGTAATGAGACCAAACCCGCTGAATTCTTTAAGGACCTGGTGAAGTCTGAAAAATTGGGGGCCAAAACCGGAAAAGGCTTTTATGACTGGTCAAAACGGGATGTGAATCAGGTCATTGAACGCAGGGATAAATTTCTTCTCGAATTACTCAAGGCAGAGAAAAAAATTATTATCAATTAAGATGATATTCTAATGATTTTCAATTCGTTAATTTGGTCCGACATGCATTGGAGTTTAACTATGGCTACCACTTAGCATCATACCGTACCCAATATTCTAAGCAAATGGGCCGGCGTCCAAACCGGAATTGTGCATCCGGGCGCAAGTATCAACCCTCTGTCTCCGACGGACTGAATCGTATCCTTGATTTGAGCGCGCAGCTCGTCAGGCGTCATTTCAGCGATTAGGGTCTCATCCACACCCCCCATGACACATTTTCCGGTCACGTCCCGTACGTCTGTCAATGATGGGTTGCCGGCAATGCGATCGGATACGCTTATGGCATCGAACGGATAGTCAATGAACCGGTCAAGCGACACCGGTGCTCCATGGACGTGGATGATGCGTGCCATGCCTTCCATGGCCGTGAGCATCTCAAGTTCGAATGGCCGCATGAATGTTTCATAGACATCATCATCCACAGCAAACTTTGAGGGCGGCATGTTGCCGCTGAACAGGCTAAAGAAAACCCCGTCGCAGCCCGCCTCGCGCAGTCCAGCCATGAACCTGCACATGGATGTACTCACAACCCGAAGCATCCGCAGGGTATCCGCGCGATGCTCCAGCAAGGTCGGCATCACGCTGGCACCGGCACGGCGGATGATTTGCCGCAGTGGGTCGAATGTGGTGAGCACAATAGGAGTATCGGGGCCCAGGTTTTCACGCAGGATACGGCAACATTCTATTTCACCGGCAAACAGATAGTCGTCTAATCCAAGCTCCTCGAATTTATTCATATCTTCGGGCCCATTGATCGTTTCAACCCCTTTTGGGAAACTGTACTGAAAGTCGTTCACCACCTTGCAGATGTCCCAGTCATACTCTCTTTGGAAAACGAGGTGGCGGCGGGCATGTGCTTCGCCGCCCAGGGTTTCTGTCATGTAATGTGACCAACAGGTGCGCGGCGCACGATCCACCGGATCCCCTGCCAATGCGGCTTGAAACCTATCTTTTTTTTTCATTTTGTCTTTCCTTTTCCATCAAGTTTTTACAGCGCCAAGTGTCAAGCCACGCACCATGTAGCGCTGGAATATCCAGGCAAGAACGAGCGGAGGCAGCGCTGCGACCGTTGCCGACGCGGTGAGATATCCCCAGAAAACTTGCTCCGTCGTGATAAAGCCTGATAATCCGACCGGCAGCGTCGTGGCATTAACGCGGGTGAATATCATGGCAATGAGAAATTCGTTCCAGGCGAAAATGAAGCAGAGAACCCCGGTTGCTACCAAGCCAGGCGTAATCATAGGCAGTACGATGCGCCATAAGGTCCCGAAATAAGAACAGCCGTCAATTAACGCACTTTCTTCAATATCCAGCGGAATCTCATCGATAAATGATTTCATCATCCAGATGACAAAAGGCACATTCAAAAGGAGATACATGAGAGGCAATATGAGCCGGGTGTCGATCAAGCGTAGTTTGGCCGCTATCAGAAAGAGCGGGATCGACACAACAATCGGCGGCAGCATTCGCAGACTCAAGAACCAGAACAGGAGGTTCTTGCCACCGGCTTTGAAGCGTGAGATACCGTAAGCGGCCATTGTGCCGATAATAAGCGACAGCACGACGTTGGACAATGACGCAATTAAGGAATTAGCCGCCAATTGGGGAATATCGGTTTCGCTGAAGACATGGATGAAATTTTTTAATGTGGGCGTGAAGACAAATAATTTAGGCGGCATTGCAAACACATCGACATCATTCTTAAAGGAAGTCGTAATCAGCCAAAAAATAGGGAAAATAAAAAAAGCGAGGGCCGCGGCAATCAAAACATAGCGCAGGATTCGCAAAGGGGCGATCCGCAGTGATTCGGAAGTAGTAAAAAACATGGAGATACCTATCCCGGATCAGCCGGAACCAAACCGGATTTTGATGATTACTTTTTATTACCTGGAACCCTATTGATTCGCTGCTTGCGCTTTGGCGAACAACCGACCAAAGATCTTCATCATGATGGTGGCCAGGATGATCGTCAGGACGGATAAGGCCGCCGCATAACCGATTTGGTTCTGGAAAAAGGCTTTATGCCAAATCTTAAAAGACAATACTTCGGTTGCGTTGCCGGGTCCGCCGGAGGTCACCATGTAGATAATATCGAAGGTCTTAAAGGCATCCAGGGTGCGAAACATGAGAATAATGGCGATAATCGGTGTTAATTGGGGCAGCGTGATGTATCTGAGAACCTGCCACGGGCCGGCGCCGTCAACGCGGGCCGCCTCATAAGGGGCCACCGGCAAACTTTCAAGGCCCGCCAAAAAAATCAGCATTGCAAACGGCGTCCACTGCCAGATATCGACAATCATGACGCTGATCAATGCCGTAAGGGGTCGGCCGAGCCAATTGACCCGCTCCAGGCCCAAAACGCTAATAAAATAATTGACGGGCCCCAGGTCGTAACTCAACAGGAAGCGCCAGGTTAATCCAACGATTACGGGCGCGATGACGGCCGGCATCAAGAAAGCGATTCGAAGCCATCGGGCACGACTGGTTGATATCAGATAGGCGATACCGAATCCCAGCAGCAATTCGATGGCAACCACGCCGAGGGTGTATTCGAATGTCACCAACAGGGTTCTGTGGAAGCCCGTGTCGTGCATCATATTTGAATACTGACCCAACCCGATAAAAATCCGCGGTATGGTCGGAACGATGGCCCATTTGAAAAAGCTGACGACAACCACATATATAAAGGGATAGATGGTCATGATAAAAAGGGTTAGAAAAGCCGGGGCGACCATCAAGTACCCAAAGCGCTTACGTTTTTTTTGTGCACTATCGCTCATTTTTGGCAGTCAGCATTCGATGTCGGACGTTTGATGTTCATTTTTTTAGTAAGCCTGCCACAATCCCCCGGCCTAAAAATAACTTAGCCCGCATGCCCCGCATCCCGCATGTGGGGCAGTTAAGCGCCGGCTGCAAAATCTAAGGTTGTCTGCGCTGGACTGGGATAGAATTCGGAGGAAAAAGGGTTGTCGCAGGGCGGCAACCCTTCCATACCCGCTGTTTTCCAAGATGTTTTGCTCAGTGCTACGATTCGCAATCACAGTGACATATAACTATTGAACAATCCAGCATATTTGCTCATTCAGCACTAAGTCCTGAGTGAGTAAATACGTCACCGTATTTACGAATCGATGGACTTAGGGTCTGTCACCCGTTTTTTCGGGGTGGTAACCGGTTTGCTTGACCGCATCATATACCTTGCCGGCCGTGGCATTCATCTTTTTATCGACTTCTGCACCCATCAAGATCTCATTGAGACCCACCCCAATGATGCGCTGGACCTCCTGCCAGGAACGGTCCATTCCCCGACTGGCAACACTTGACATGGCTTCAATAAGAAATGGATAGTAAGGATATTTCTCGATCACACGGGGATCGCCGGCCACGGAATCACGGGCCACTGAACCACCGGCCAGCGCTAATTCAACGGCTCTGTCCTTTCCGGTTAAAAATTGGAGTAACTGAAAGGCAGCTTCTTTATTGCGGGAATCTTTGGAAATTCCCATCTGCCATCCGCCCAGACCCTGAGGCCGACCGGCTGGACCGCCCGGCGCGAGATCAAACGCGACCGTATCGACTATCTTTGATTTGGCAGGATCCATCAGCACCGGCAAATACGCATTCCAGTTAATGGCCCAAGCCGCCTTGCCCTGTGCCATCATCGTGTTCACCTTATCGTAATCAAAGCTCAAAATATCTTTGGGCATGTAAGGCATCAGGGCGTTCAGCGCATTTATGGCCGCTATCCCTGCATCCCCTTGGAACTGGGGATAGAGATTTTTATCAAACCAGGGCATTGGCACCGAACCTCCGTAGGCACATAAAATCGGCAGAAAGGTGGCCACCATGGGGTCATCAACCGCCAACGGAATTACAACCGGGTTGATATCAGGAAATTTTTTAGCAAGTATCTCGGCATCCGCCCGCAATTCTTCCCAGGTGGCCGGCGGCCGGGCTTTGCCATTTGAATCGACAATACCAGCTTGCTCAAACAGGTCGGTACGGTACTGGGCCAGATAGATATCAAATTTATACGGGACAGACCACAGGGCATTGGGGTTTTTAAAGAAGCCGACTTTATAGCGGCCGTAAACTTCGAGAACCGCTGGGATAAAGTCGTCGATGTCATAGTCGGGGTCGACAAGGTCTGATTTGGCGAACCAGTCGTTAAGGTCTTCTATAATCTGGCCTTCAACATATTGGCCGGTCCAAATATAGGGCCAGGTCAAAATGTCATAAGCACTAGTGTGGGCAGCGGCCGCGGCGAGGTGCTTGGCCAACAGATCCGTCCAGGATTCGTCAAGTACCCGAACCTTCGCGCCGGTGAGTTTCTCAAATTCTTTGCACAAAACCTTATAAGCATCCGTGGATGGACCCTGGTGGGAAGACAGCACCAATTTCACGCCATCCCATTTTTTCAACCAACTTGTATCGGTCTCGGCCGCCGCAACGGAGCCCATAGCAGAAATAAAAATTACCCCAAGAATCACGGTCAAAATTTTTTTCCTATTCATTTTTATTTTCTCCTTTGTATTTATGGATATTGAGGTTCAAATCCTTGCACATCCCTCCCCATTCCCAATTCCTCTTTTAACCACCCCTTCATTGGTCAACTTATTTATAGATTGTCGGATATTTGATCTCACCTTAACAATAACCATCCAGATAACTAAAGCGGGTTTGATTGTCAATATCCATTTTTTTGCGCCGCCGGTGAAGTTTTAGGCCCATTCGAGTCCGAACCCGGCGGATTTGACGATCTTTTGCAAGAATAGATAATTAATTGATGGGTTTTATTGTCTTGAGCTTGGACGGTGTGCGGAAGGGTGTGCTGAAGATGCCATAGAGACAGCTAAGGAGATTTAAAATCGATTTTTGGGGCAAGCTTAGAATGTTTGATTTGTGGTATCGCTTCGATCTATGATTTGATTTAAACGACAACCCAGGATTTCTTGTGCTCTCTTAATTCACTTCAAAAAAAATACTTTGAAGCAATTCTCCCTCAAGTGAAGTTATATCGACTTTCCATTGGCCGATATAGCGCCTTTCTAGAAGGGTTTTATAACTCCAGGTTCTCCATTGATGAGATTTAATTTTTAATTCGATATCGTTGACCTTCTGCCCTTCAAAGTAGTAGGTATGTCGGATCGAAGACGGCGGTTGCTTACACTCTATCATGCTCCAAATGTAGACTTTTTCCGTTGACCAAGGGAAGGAAATACTACGCCCTGTTGGGTTTTTGTTTGTTATTTCACTCGTGGCCACAGCTCTTAAAACTTTTATGTTGTCTGCCGCCGGTGCTCTCGCTTCCGGTGACCGATACCCTTGGGCAGACCCCGCATACAGGTCTGCAGGCTGGGTTGCGCCCTGATCGGATGTGATTTTTGAGTCTGACACAGCAACCTGTTTACTGGTATTGGTTTCCGTTGCAGGCGGCGCATCTTGGGCCACAGGCTCTTTTTCAGTGGATAAAAGGGCCAAGCTTTCTATTCCTGTCGCGTCTTGATATGTCGAATGGGATTCATCTTCTGCTTTTAAGGGCTTTGGATGATTGTTTGGCGATAAATCCGTCACATGCTTAGCGTTTGCAGTTTCTGGTTTTTCTTGGATAGTATTTTTTCTGTTTTCAGCGGAGTTTTTTAATTCGGCGGATGGAACTGAATTAACATTGGGCGTCACCCGGGCTTCTGTCTGATTTATTTTTGAAGCGGCAAACGGCTTCATTTTCAAGTCCTGCGTGTCTTGTGGCAAAGCAGCAATATGAGTTTGATCTCGAAAGAAAAAATAAGCAATTCCGGAAGCCAGGAGAATTAGAATAACCATGCTCAGGATAAGCAAATTTTTCTTGCCAAAAGAGAAGCCGATCGATTTTTGTTTGTTTCTTTCTTGCGACAGGTTACCCTGGACTTCGTTTTCATCATCGCTGTTGATATGCAATGCATCATAGCGCTTTAGGATCTCATCTTCCTCTATGCCTATGTATGAAGCATACGAAGAAATGTATCCCTTAATATAAGGACCCCCAGGGATTTTATCAAATTCATCTTTTTCGAGACAGTCAAGATACCATTTTGAAATTTTCGTTGAGTGAGCAACTTCACTCAATCTGATATTCCTGGCCTCCCTTCCACTCTTAAGATAGTTACCGATGGTTTGCATTATTCAAACTCCAGAGAATTATTCTATTACAAGCTATGCCTGAGAATTCTCTTATTCACGACGTATCTTTTTTATCCAGTATGCTGACACCCACTAAATAGTGTCCTTTGTAACGACCTTTATCCACCTTGGTAATGTGAACAATTTCTGTTTCGAAGTCACCATTGTGGTCGGATTCAAGTTCAGATGAAAAGCTTATTGCTAAAGTTTGACCAACTTCCAGGTAATCGAGCATGGTAGAATCTTCTTTAACCAGGATACTGGCACCATTCTCTGAGGTATCTTTCAATTTGAATTGATATAACGGTACCCCGACCAATTTTATAGAGGCCCCATGAAATGCTTTGGGGGTACCCCTGGATTCTGATCTTTTCTCCGTAGAACTATCCTTTGTGACAGCCCGGGCCATAGTTTTCCTTTCCATTTAGGTTTGTGATTCAATGAAATGAACTAAATTCATGATGAAAAGTCAAGAATTATAAATTATTTTTTTGAGTTTATCAATTTCTCGGTTTACCTTAGGTCCTTTTAATCCATTAATAGTCCACATTTTAAACATTGATGTCAATTTTCTAACATGGGGAATGCATTAAACCGATCATATCATAATTTTAAGCTTTAAGAGTGATTTAATACCGACCCACCCAATGAACTCTGAAATATAAAGCGCAGGGGAAATTTTCTGCATCATCCAGTGATCGGCAAATTGTACCCAACATCAATCTGCTTTTAATCCAATCGCGCAATATTCTTTGATCTGATGCTCTATGCCTGATAAAGCAAAATATATGCCAAAAATTTAACCAACCGTCGAGACCGTAGGTTCCGCCCCCTAGGACATTAGAGCTCACAGCCCGGAGAGCGGGAGCCGGCAGAGACGTTTTAAAGCAAAGAATTAGCTATTATTTTTTTAATTTCTAAATCCCCCCAATCCTTTAATTTCCGAATTCGGCCCATGTCCAATCTCCGAACAATCGGTTCTGGGTTCTAATGTATAACCTTCAAATGAAAGAAAACGAAGAATAATGAAAGGTTGACTGTGTCCGAAGTATGCCCTATCTTGGCTCTGAATCAAAAAAAGGAGAACATGTATGAAAAACTTTGCCGGAGTCAGCAACCTGAAAAATTGCGCCCAAACCGTGGTGGTTTTATTCATTGTTTGGATATTTGCCGCCTGTGACCAGCGCAATGAATACGTGGAGCCGCCGCCGCCCAAGGTGACAACAGCAAAACCCCTGCAGCAGGAGATCATCGATTATCTGGAATTTACCGGCACCACCCATGCTTTTGAAGAGGCCGAAGTGCGGGCCCGGGTCGCCGGTTTTCTGCAGAGTATGGAGTTTACTCCCGGCACCTCTGTTGAAAAAGGTGATCTGTTGTTTGTTATCGATCCGCGCGAATATGATGCGGAACTGAATGCGGCCAATGCAGAACTGAGCAGTGCCGAGGCCCAGTTCAAGCGGGCCAAGATCGAGTTTGCGCGTGCCGAAAAACTTTTCAAGCAGAAAGCCGGCGCCGAGACCGATGTGGTCAAGTGGCGCGGTCAGCGTGATGTCGCCGGTGCGGATGTGCTGCGGGCCAAGGCCAAGGTCGAGAAGGCCAGTTTGAATTTGAGCTACACCCAAGTGACTTCGCCGCTCGCCGGTCGTGTCAGCCGCAATTTCGTGGACCTGGGTAACCTGGTCGGTGAAAGTGAGCCGACCCTGCTGACAACCGTCACCCGCTATGACCCTGTGTATGCCTACTTTAACGTCAACGAACGGGATCTACTCAAGGTGATGGCTATGAATCGAAAAAAAAATCAGGAAAAAGACCTCGATTCCGCTAACGATCCAGAAATCGAGGCTGACATCCAGGTTTTACTTGCGATCGCCAATGAAGAAGGCTATCCCCACCAGGGGAAATTGGATTTTGCAGAATCCCGTGTTGACGAGGCTACCGGCACTTTGCAGTTGAGAGGGGTCTTCCCCAATCCTGGTCCCGCGCCGGTGCTCCTGCCGGGTCTTTTTGTTCGTCTCCGTATGCCCGTTGAAAAGCGGGAAAATGCCCTGCTGGTAACCGAACGTGCTATTGGTTCCGACCAGAACGGACGCTATCTGTTGACGGTCAACAGCGAAAACATGGTGGAGAAAAAGTCGATTCGTATGGGCCGACTTGAGGACGGTCTGCGGGTGATCGAAGAAGGGCTGCAGCCCGATGACCGGGTGGTGGTCAACGGCATTCAGCGCGCCCGGCCGGGAGCGAAGGTCGACCCGGAGCAAACCGACATGAAATCGCTCACGGCTTCAGCCCTCAAAGCCGTTGCAGAAGCCGGGCAGGACAAAGCAAAACCTGCGGCAGCATCTTCTGAAGACGGTGACTCTCAACCCGACAAGGAAGCGGAGAAAAAGGAATGACGAATATTCGTTATTCGTCATTCCATAAGGGGACCTAAAATGATTTCCAAATTTTTTATCGAACATCCCATCTTTGCCAGTGTGATCTCCATTGTGATCGTGATGGCCGGCGCGGTTTCGGTGGGTGTGTTGCCCATTGCCCAGTACCCCGAGATTACACCGCCCACGGTAGCGGTATCCACCACCTATCCCGGCGCCAACGCGCGGGTGGTGGCCGAAACAGTCGCCGCCCCCATTGAGCAGGAAGTCAATGGTGTTGAAAACATGATTTACATGTCTTCCACCAGCGCAAGTGACGGTTCTTACAACCTGACGGTCAGTTTCGATGTCGGCACGGACCTGGACATGGCCCAGGTGCTGGTGCAAAACCGCGTCAAACTGGCGGAGGCCAAACTGCCGGAGGAAGTCAAGCGCCAGGGCGTCAATACCAAGAAAAAATCTACCAATATTGTGCTGATCATCTCCCTGTTTTCACCCGATGGCCGTTTCGATGAGCTTTACCTGAGCAATTACGCCACTTTGCGATTGCGCGATGTACTCAGCCGGATTGACGGCGTCGGTGACGTGACAGTATTTCCCCAGAGCGATTACAGCATGCGCATTTGGCTCGATCCCCCCAAACTCAAATCCCGCGGTCTGACCACCGAGGACGTGCTGGCCGCCATCCAAGAGCAAAATGTCCAGGTGGCTGCCGGACAAATCGGTCAGCCCCCCGCCCCTCCAGGCCAAAGCTTTCAATATACGGTCAACGTGCTCGGCCGTCTCACGGATATTGAGCAGTTCGGGGAAATCATCATCAAGACCACCGAAGGCGGGCGCATCACCCGTCTGAAAGATATCGCCCGCATCGATCTGGGGGGCAAGAGCTACGACCTCACCTCCGGCCTGACCGGCCAGCCGTCGGCCAGTGTCCTCATCTACCAGTTGCCGGGTGCCAACGCCTTGAATGTGGCCCGGCAGATATACACCACCATGGAAGATCTGCAGACCTATTTTCCCGAAGGCCTGCAGTACAAAATTCCCTATGACACGACGATCTTCGTCGAACAATCGATTCAGGAGGTCTTTGTAACCCTGCTCCAGGCGGCGGGTCTGGTGTTTCTGGTGCTTTTCATCTTTTTACAGGACTGGCGGGCAACCGTGGTGCCGGCGGTGACCATCCCGGTGTCCCTGATCGGCACCTTAGCTGTCATGCTGGCGATGGGCTTTTCGCTGAACATGCTGACCCTCTTCGGCCTCGTGCTGGCCATCGGCATCGTGGTGGATGACGCCATCGTGGTGGTGGAAGCCACCGCGACCTATATTGAACAGGGCTTAAAGGCCAAGGAGGCTGCCATCAAAGCCATGAACGAGGTTTCCGGCCCCGTGGTGGCCACCACCCTGGTCTTGCTGGCCGTCTTTGTTCCCTCCGCGTTTTTACCGGGCATCACCGGGCAGATGTATCGTCAGTTCGCCCTGACCATCGCCATTTCCACCATTTTCAGTTCCATCAACGCCCTGACGCTCAGCCCGGCCCTGGCGGCCCTTTTGTTGCGGCCGCCGAAAAAGCGCAAGAACATTTTTTTCCGTGGTTTTGACGCCGTATTCCGCAAGACCGAAAACATCTACGCGGGTATGGTCAAGACATTTGTACGCCGGACGGCGATCATGCTGCTGTTGTTTTTGGGGCTGTTAAGCCTGACCGGCTGGCAGTTTACGCGTCTACCCACGGGCTTTTTGCCCATTGAGGATCAGGGTTACGTCATGGCCAGCATCCAGCTGCCCGACGCCGCCTCGCTGGAACGTTCCCAGGCGGTTCTCGAACGGATCGACGGGATTCTCAAAGAAACGCCCGGTATTCAGGAGTGGGTTTCCCTGGGCGGCTACTCGCTGATCGACGCCACCAACTCCTCCAATATGGCCACGGTTTTTATCATCATGGAACCCTGGGAGGAACGTACCGACCCGGATCTCAGCATGGCGGCGATTTTAGCCAACCTGCAGCGTCAGTTTTTCCAGATCCAGGAGGCCATCGTGTTTGTCTTTGCGCCCCCGGCCATACCAGGCCTCGGTGTCGCCGGTGGCTTCCAGATGCAGCTCGAAGACCGCGGTGATGTCGGGCTGGGGGAACTGCAGCAAATGGTGCGGGAGCTCGTCCAGGCCGGCAGCGCCCAGTCGGGCCTGACCAATTTGAACAGCACGTTCCGGGCCGATGTACCCCAGCTTTTCGCTGAGGTCGATCGCACCAAGGCCAAGACCATGCAGGTTCCGCTCAGCAGCGTCTTCAACACCCTGCAGACCTATCTCGGGTCCTATTACGTCAATGATTTCAACAAATTCGGCCGCACCTGGCAGGTCAAGGTCCAGGCCGACCATCAGTTTCGCATGGAACCCGACGATATCCGTCGCCTGGATATGCGGGATGCCAAGGGCAATATGGTTCCCATCGGCACCTTGGTGAGCGTTGATCAAATTCTGGGGCCCCAGACCATCCTGCGCTACAACCTTTACCCGTCCGCCTCCATCACCGGTGAGGCCCCACCAGGCTTCAGCTCGGGGCAGGCCCTGAACCTGATGGAACAGATGGCCGACCGCACACTGCCTGCTTCCATGGGTTATGAGTGGACCGGCATGTCTTTTCAGGAAAAAAAGGTAGGATCGGAAGCCATCATGGTTTTTGTTCTGGCAATCGTGCTGGTATTTCTGGTGTTGGCCGCCCAGTACGAAAGCTGGAGCAACCCGGTGGCGGTAATCCTGGTGGTGCCCCTGGCGGTGCTCGGCACTGTCGTTGCGCTTGTGATGCGCGGATTTGACAACAACGTCTATACCCAGATCGGCATCGTGCTGCTCATTGGCCTGGCCAGCAAAAACGCCATTCTGATTGTGGAGTTCGCCATGGCCGAGCGGGAAAAGGGCAAAGGGTTCCGGGAGGCGGCCATGGATGCCGCCAAACTGCGGTTTCGCCCCATCCTGATGACGGCGATTTCTTCCATTGCCGGGTTTCTGCCCCTGGTGGTCGCCGCCGGTGCGGGAGCTGCCAGCCGTCAGGCTATCGGTACGGCCGTGGTGGGAGGCATGATTGCGGCGACAGTTATGTCGCTGCTCTTCACGCCGGTCTTTTATGTGGTGATGCAGCGCCTGAGCGGGTTTCGAAAGAAGAAGCCGGAAACCGGGCCGGAACCAGAGAAAGGGGTTGTAAAACAAGCGCCTGCAAAATAATGTTCGGGTGTGGCGGGGGATGATGAAAATCAGGCATAACGCGGATCTTAATTTTCATCCCCTTTTTATTCCGTTAAGATCAGCCTTTTGGGGAAATTTTAGATTTTGAATTGTGAATTTGTTGTATCGCTTTGCTCTATCATTTTTTATTAAATAGATAGAATACCTTGAATTCAAAATTTAAAATTCAAAATTTATGAGTAATAAAAGCGGGCTCATGTTTTCAAAAGGAACAATGGGCAAGAAAACATGGTTTTCACCAGCCCAGGTGTGCCTAAATCCGGTGTAGTTCAAGCGCTTTCCGATCGAGTTTGGCATTGGCGGCTTTCAACTTATCTTCGCCTGAAATCACCGCCACCGCCTTTCGGGTTTCATTGCCATCGAAATATTTCCCGGCGGCCTGCACCACCTGGTCGCGGGTTAGCGACAATAGTCGGCTTTTGAAGCGGATTCGCATTTCGTCGGACAAGGAAATTATTTTCCGATAATATGCCTTTCTGGCAGCCGGCCCGGGGGGATCAGGCTTGTCAATTTCAGAGCACACCTGCAAAATAGCTTCCTTGACATCTTCATCGCTGAAACTTCCTGAGCGAATAAAGTCGGCGGCATTGTCAAAAGCCTTTAATGTGGATACGATGTGGGGATCCCGATAGGAAGCGAAACTGAACAGACCATCTTCGGGGCTGTATAATGCAAACCCGCCATAGGCACCGCCTTTTTCACGAATTTCGCGATGCAGGTACATGGACCGCAAAATTTTACTGATGACGGCCAGGGCCGCAGCATCCTCATGGGCCATGCGAACTGTTTCATAATGCAAGGGCCACGAAGGATACGGCCGACGATGTGCTCCAGCCTTCTCTGATAATTTTGTCGCTTCATGGCCATATCCGGTGCTTTGAAGCCATTATCTTTTCCCGCTGTAAACCCATCCAAGACTGATTGAGTGCAACTGCGGGCACCGGTCAGGGCCGCCGCTTCCCCAATCAGGGCCATCTGAAAATTCTTTTGCGTAAACAGTGCTTTTCCAATGGCGGTCAGGTCACCGGAAAGGGCAATGAGATCCGGTTCCGTAATATCATCGGACAACCGTTTAATGGTCTGCAGCTGATGAACGCCACCCCAGGTCTCACTTAACATCCGGGTAGCGGACAAATTTCTGGCGGCCAGAGAAATAGCCAGGCGGTGGCCGCTGTGGATCACCATTGATTCCAGACCGGCCCGGTATTCGAGCAGAATACTTTTCAATCGGGCAAGATTGGAAAAGTCCGCATGATGCAGCAATTCCCGGATAATATCAAACATCGGCTCCTGGTTTCTCAGAAGACATTTCCCGTTAAACGAGATAAAGGGCACGCAGTCCCCGGCGTCATCAAATCGGGTGCGGGCATGGGTTGAAAATCCGACACCGCCCGTATATGCATCGATGCGCTGTGCCATCTCAGCGTAATCCCGTTTGGCGGTGCCCATCCGCGAAAGCGCATAACAGAAAAACGGCGCCAGGGGAATTAGCTCAGCGGGGAGTAAACCGGTTCCGGCCGCCGCCGCAAAATAGACGATGCCGGATGTTGCCGTGTTGTACAGGCTGGCCGGCACGGCCTGCTTCGGATGGACTTTCCCTGATAATGGGAACCGATGGTGGAATGTCTTCACGCTGCAGGGTGGGCAGGCAGGAAACATCCTCTTCGGTTTCCTGAAGACGTTTCAGCGCTTCGGCATCCTGTTCAATCCGGTCAATATCGGAGGGGGACAATTCTTTTCTGATGGCGTCAAGCTCGGCCCGCACACGTCGGGCTTCATTTTGCTCTTGCTTCTGGTCCGGGACCAGTGTCAGCAATACCCGGTGGGGATTTTCCAAAAAATACTTTTGGATGCAATTTTCAAAAAAAGCACCCTTTGCCAACTCGGTTTGCAATTTTGCGAGGTCGGCGTCAAAATTTAAAATTTTCACCGGATCACCACCATGGAACCAGCTGCCACTGAAGGTCAGCAGTAGCTTGAGCCCGTATGGATAGGGCGTATTGGTAATCTCCTTGCGATGAAACTCGATCTGATGGATCGCGGAGTCAATCAGATTTTTATCAATACCCTTTTCAACAAGGTCCCGGAGCACGCTGATAATGATTTCCTCGATTTTTTCGGCCGCGGCCTGTTCCACATCTTTTAGTCCGGCGACAAACAGCGTATCTCGATTATCAGCGTCAAAGCCGGTACCATCGCACAGAGCACTTCCAAGAGCTGAATCGATCAGTGCTTTGCGCAAGGGGGAAGCGGAATTGCCAAGCAGGATCTGCTCCAGTAATGTCAATGCCAGGATTTCAAATGTGTCCTGAATGTCTGCGGTCAGCCATGCCAGGCATACCTGGTATTTTTTGGCCGCATCTTCCTGTGGGTTGAAAGGGTAGGGATAGGATACCGAGCGCGGGTGGTTCCAACGGGCCTGTGGTGACACAACTGTTCCAGGATCAATCCGCTTGAATTGTTTTAAGACTTGTACTTCGATAAAGGCCAGGTGATCTTTGAGCGGCAGGTTTCCATAGGTATAGAAAAAGGCGTTGCTGGGATGATAATGCCGGCGATGGAACGCTTTCAGCTGCGCATGAGATAGCGATGGAATTTCAGCCGGCTCGCCGCCGGAATTGTATCGATAGGTAGAGGACGGAAACAGGGCCTTCAGGATAGATCGAACCATGACCTGATCCGGCGATGACATGGCGCCTTTCATTTCATTGTAGACCACGCCCTTATAAATAAGTCGATCACTCGCCGAACCATTGCCCGCCGGATTTTCTTCAATCTCCAGACGGTGTCCTTCTTGCTTAAAACTGAGTTCTTCCAAACTGGGGAAAAATGCAGCATCCAAATAAACACCCATCAGATTGTAGAAATCCTTGCTGTTCTGAGTCGAAAACGGATACATGGTCCAATCCGAAGCTGTAAAAGCGTTCATAAACGTGCTCAAGCTTCTTTTAAGCATTGAAAAAAACGGATCCCTAACGGCATATTTTTGGGAACCGCACAAGACGGTGTGCTCAAGTATGTGGGCGACACCGGTGGAGTCCCGGGGGACAGTTTTAAAGGCAACGCTGAAGGTATTTTCAGCATCGTCGTTGCTGATGTGAACATGTCTGGCGCCGGTAGGGAGATGCTCCAACTCATAAAAAATCGAAGAGATCTCTTTTAGCATTTCGATTCGCTCAATGCGGTAATCATCGATACGGTCACCTACTTTTAATCCGGGATTGTTAGTATCTATCATAGTGTTCATATTCACCCTGTTTTTTTAGTTTATTTAGCCATTTTAGCTCATTTTGCCGGATTGTCCGGGTTAGGTTGCAATGTAAATGCCTCGGCTTTTTCGCTCTATCTTCCCGATTTTATTTAGGCGAAATATAATATTGCGAATCTTCTTCTCATCAAAGCCGGTTTTAGCCTGGATCTCAGCAAAGCCAATTCCCTGTTTGGAGCGCTTAATGGTATCCAACACGACGTCAATTGCCGTTAGTGCAGTTTTACGACGGCCAATTCGAAGGACGCTATTGTTTGGGTCCAGCGCCGATTGTTTTATCAGGTTTTCTAAATAGTCCAGTTTGACCATTAACCTGTCTACATCTTTTTTAGTTGGAATATTGTACTGCTGCATAAAAAATTTGACCATGGCATCGAAGCTTGTTGTCTTTCCTTTTCTTTTCGGCATAGAATTCTCCTTGGTCATAATTTGGGATTTTGGCCCGCCCTGGCGCGACGGCTTCATTAACATATTACCAAAACCGATGCGCTTTATAAATAGGCGTTCATATACATGCTACGTTCAATCAGGTCTGGGCCAGAGATTGCAGCCTCCGGCCCGGAGGAGCCATAGCGGTCTGCGCCCCGGAGGGATTTTTGATTTATGGAATCGCTGCACTCTATCAATTATAATTGACGGAATCCTCTTTTAGCACCCTATGCTAACCCCAAGAAATCATAATAAAATTAATTGATAAATGCAGAAAAGTCAAGATTTCGGATTGAAAAGATGATAATTTACTGATAACTGAGATTGAAAAAATATCGCTTTTCTGAAGATTTGGATTTTTTTTGAATAAAATAATCAAGATAATTGCCTTCAACTTTTTACCCTAAAACTTCCTGAGGCCTTGCGCTGAGCTGGAGGAGCGTTCACGAAACCTAAATTTCCAACTGAAATCGGCCCAATCAAACCTATCGCTTTGACCTATGACAAACCCCAGAACACTCCTTGCCGCCTGGAATTTAAAACCAAAGAAAACCATGGGGCAGAATTTTCTCTCCGATCCCTCTACGGCCGAAACCATTATTTCCCGCGCACATTTGTCATCGGAAGATGTAGTTCTGGAAATCGGTGCCGGTTTGGGTGCCTTGACCATTTGCCTGGCCCAGGTCGTAAAAAAAGTATATGCAGTGGAAAAAGATCGACAGCTTATTGGTCTGCTTAAAACAGAATTGCTTGCGAATCGGATTTCTAACTGTGAAATTATTACCCAAAATATCCTGCGCATGGATTTGCATGCCATCACCGATACGATCGGGCGCAAAATTACGGTGGTCGGAAATCTGCCTTACGGAATTTCATCACAAATTCTTGTCAAACTGATTCAATCAAGAAATGTCGTTGAGCGCACCATTCTCATGTTCCAAAAAGAACTGGCGCAACGTCTCACCGCGCAACCCGGCGGCAGGGATTACGGTAGAATTACTGCCATGCTCCGATACTGTGCCGACATTCGAATACTTGCCAACATCAAGGCGTCGGTCTTCTATCCGCCGCCCAAGGTGGATTCCACAGTTATCGAGGCTCGGTTTAAATCCACGCTGATATACGGTGCCCACGATGAAACCATGCTGTTTGCCGTGATCAAAGCAGCCTTTGGCAATCGGCGAAAAACGTTGAAAAATGCTCTGACCGCAAGCGGACTTGGCATTGATTCTCAAACTGCTCTGAAAGCATTGGATTCGGCAGGGATTGATCCATCCCGTCGGGCGGAAACACTGAAGCCTGCTGAATTTGTATCTCTTGAAATTTGCTTGAGAGAGGCAAGGAAATGACGAATTTCGATTGACGAATGATGGAATCGCTTGGCGCTGTCTTTTAAATAAATAAAGCGATAATATCCCTACTCGAAACCTTTGGCTCCGGAGCCTTCGAACCCCTATTTTAGATCTTGACCCCGTAACGCGGTGGTATTAATATAAAGCTATCTTTGAATATATCAATAAAAAGGAGTCTAAAATGGCTGTAAAGATTTTTATCAAGCGTTTGGTGCCACAGGATAAGGCAAGGGAGATGATCCCACTTTTCAGGCAAATGAGAGCGTCTGCGACGACACAGCCGGGGTATATTACCGGCGAAACATTAAGGAGCCTGGATAAACCGGATGAATTTATGGTTATCAGCACTTGGCAGTCATCCGAAGATTGGAAAAAATGGCTGCAGAGTAAAGAAAGAAACGAGGTCCAAAACAAAATTGATGCATTGTTGGGCGGTGAAACCCAATATGATATTTATCATTACGGATTTTCAGAGTAACTACGGCCCGTTATCCGGGAATAGTTGCTTTCAAGCGCGCAGAGGTTCGCAGAGCATATTTCACATAAGCTCGGCGATGGATACGGTACGATCGCCCAGCATATTGACGTAACTTCCCATTTCGTTGTCGTACCAGCCGTATATGACCGCCTGGGTTACGGGTATCCTGATGACTGTCTCCCCGGGATTCAATAACGTTTTGATGTCCAGCCCCGGCACCTTGGAAAAGTCAATGGACGCTTCCGCTGTGCGGGTGTGGGTTTCGTGGCCCTCAATGGTGGCGGCAATTTTGGGCAATCCTATAATATCACCGGATACATTCTGTTTTTCCGTGTAATACAGGTACCCCGCGGTGTTGTCGGTCGCAGCCTGCCGGTAAATATCATTAATCATTTCTCTGCTGACATAGGGCCCCGCCGGTTCTTCCTGCAAATTGATGACTAATATGATTAAGGATCCGCTGCTGGTGGGAATCCTCACCGATTCGGCAATAAATGCTATTTCCTGCATTTCGGGAATAACCAATCTGAGCGCCTTAGCAGCCCCGGTTGTGGTCAGGATGATGTTGTTTATAATGCTTCTATTTTTGCGCAAATCGGTCTTGCCGGCTTTGGGAAGCCGATCCAAAACCTCCTGGGATCCTGTGGCGGCATGAACCGTTGCCATTGAAGCGGACATGATTCTTTTTGATCCGAACGCATTAATCAGCGGTTTTATCATATGGGCCAGACACGTGGTAGTGCAGGATGCATTGGAGATGATTCTATGGCGCCGGGGATCATAATCGTTGTCATTAATCCCCATGACCGTGGTGATGGTATCCTTCGGCATGGACGTACCTTCAACCTTGATTTTAAAAGGTGCGGAAAGGATCACTTTATCCGCTCCGGATACCAGGTGGCCTCTTATGGTTCCGCTAGGCTGATCTAAACCTGAAATGGGGTCAAGAAACTGACCGGTGGTATCGACCACCAGCCTGACATCATGGTCTCCCCAGCCAATTTCGGCCGGATCCCGGTGGCTCCTTAAAAAACTGACTTTGACGCCATCAATTATCATTGAACCATCGTTTTCATCCAGATTTTTCACAACCGGCTGTCCCTTATGACCGTAAAGATATCCGTGGAGCCAACCGTAGGTCGAATCCCTTTCAACATAGTGAGCGATATCGGCAAGCGATGTTCCGGATTGTCTACCGATGTTGACCACGATTTCATCAAAATGTTTACGGGCCACCTGATGCCAAAGCGTCAGTTTGCCGATTCTGCCGAATCCGTTGACACCAAGTTTCGATCCTGAGCTGCCGGTGTTTGACATGTCGCTCATCCTCCCTCTAAGCTGTGATTAATGGCTGGTGGGAGCGGCGTTCAGCCGCGATTTACTCGGGCAATCGCGGTTAAAAGCCGCTCCCACAATCCAAAAACAACTGATACCAAACTACAAAGTATTTTAGATCAAACTGGCCACTCCGGCGGCCAGTGGCGGGGTTGAACGCTAAATCTGCAAACCCTGAAACGCCAAACCGATTACGTTTCTTTCACCTTAATCAACCCTTTAAAAACAGATCCCTCCTGGCCGTCAATGCTGATATGATCACCGGATGTCATGAGTTCCCGGTTAAATACACATTTTTTTGCAAACTCATCACATACCAATTCCGCGCACCCAACCACACAGGTTTTACCGAGCCGGTGTGCCACCACGGCGGCGTGGGATGTCAGTCCACCGCGGGCCGTCAGCAATCCGTCGGCAGCATGAATTTCCCGAATATCATCCGGCACGGTATCGGCTCGGGCAAGGATCAAATGGGTACCGGGTTCTTTAAGCCGCCATTCATCAATCTCATCGAGGCTGAATACGAGTCGGCCACTCATGGCACCGCCACTCACCCCGATTCCATGGGCCAGGAATACCGCTTTGCTCTGCTCTTCAAAATCAAACGTCAACACTTTTTTGCGTTCCCGGATGGTCATGTCGCGGGTCTGCAGCAGATATAGATCTTCAACTTGGTTGTCTTCAAAGGTAAATTCCATTTCCTGGGGACTCCAGTTTTTGTTGTCGATCAGATCATGGGCCCAGTCCTGCAATGCATTGTAGATCGTTGGAAAATGGGTTTCCAGGGTTATATCGGTTTCCCGTTTTTCAATTTCCTGTTGAAAAATAGAAATTGGATTGGTGTTGACCAATCCGGCAACGACATCCTCGCCCTGATTTCCAATGGTAAAATCACCCCAAAGTCTTAATGTGTCCCCCGACCATCTGGGGTTGTGGGTAAAAATTACTCCGGAACCGGAATTGCGGGAAATGTTGCCATACACCATTGTCTGAACCGTAACGGCCGTTCCCCAGTCGTCTGAAATCCCCATTATTTTGCGGTAGGTTTTGGCTCTGGGGGACTCCCAGGAGTCCAGAACTGTCTTTATCGCCATGTATAACTGTTCATAGGGCGCCTCCAGAATGTCAATCCCCGCGTCCTTGATCAGCTCCCTGTAAGTCAGAGCGACCTTTTTCATCTGATTGCCGCTAAATCCTCTTTTATATGGTATCCCCAGTCTATTTTTCCAGTCACTGATCGCCGCATCGAAATCATCGCGCTGTAATCCTAAAGCCATGCCATAACACTGTAAATATCGGCGATAATTGTCCCATGCAAACCAGGCATTGCCGGTTTTTGAAGCCAACCCTTCTGCAATTTCCATGTTGTTTCCGACATCCAGCAGCGTATCCATCATGCCGGGCTGGGAAATTGCCGAGCCACTGCGTACTGATAAAAGCAGGGGATTTCGAGGGTTGCCAAAGGCTTTTCCGGTTGCTTCTTCCAATGCGGTTATATTTTGCACTACCTGGTCTCTGAAGTTTTCAGTAGCCGGGGGATAGCTGTCGATAATCTCCCGGCAGCGAAAGACCTCGGTTGTAATAATAAACCCGGGTGGTACGGGATAGCCGAAGTTTTTCAGCTGAACCATATTGACGCCTTTGTTGCCCAACTGGATGATGCCGGTCACACGGTTGCGGGCGGAATCAATCGAAGTCATTGCATTTTTAGGATCATAGAGCAGCAATTTATGCAGCTTATCCGCCGGCAGCTTGTAGGATTGCTGGAAAAGGGTGGTCAGAATTCTACTTAAAAACAAATCCAGCTGCTGAAGTCCCAGAGAGAGCGCAATCTGCTCGCGGAAGAATATCTCAGATACCCGATGCTCCAGTTTCTCGCGATCTTCCAGGTTTTGTTCGGGGAGAAATTTCGGCAGAATCCGGTCTAATGAAATTTGTGATAGAATCCGATTCAGGTTCTGACCGTGAATATTGTGGAAATTGTCATGGATTATGTTTTTCACCGCCTGGGCGAAGCCTTTAAAGATATCCAGATATTGGGTTTGGGTAAACCCTTTTACTTCCAGGGAATGCGCTAAAAATTCCAGCTGACGCTCAAATTCAACAGATGCAACTCCGTCCAGTTTCAAGGCTTTGTCAAGCAGCCTTAACAGGCTGTATATTTGGTAAAAAGTGGCTTTTGTAATCAAACTAAGATCGATAGCCCCGATAAGGTCTTCGAATAGTACATTGACCAGGGTTTCAAAACGAAACACAAGCCCCAGGCAATCAAATTTCATTTCATGGTAGCTGCCATACATGGAAGGGATATCTATCGTGATATGCCTCTTTTTATAGATATTTTCTTTGATTTCATATGATTGATCGGACAAGATGACTTTTTTCAGCCTTTCCATATAATCCAATAGCAAGAATAGCTTCTTGGTTAAATCAGGCTCGGCTAAGGCTTGTTCCGCAAGGTTAAAATCGGGTAACGCTTCTGCCCTTAACTGCGCGATATAGCCGCCTAACTCGATGCAATCAAAACTATATTTTTGGTGAAGCAGCTTATAAAGGGCAATGATCATTTCAACGCGCTGCCGATCGACAAGGGGGATATCCGAAACCTCTCCAACCAAGGCCTTTATTTTTTTTTCAGAACAGCCTAGCAACTCACCCGGAATGCGGATACCCTGATCGACAAAATGAGAGAAGACCGTATTCACACCGTCAATGTATGGGCCACGGGTATCAATCTCATCATAAATCGATGATGGGATATACGGCGCCAGATAGGACTTTTCGCGGGTTTCCCAGAAGTGCAGGATGGCCTCCATAAAAGGAACAATCCGGTTACTGCTCTCGACGTGACTTTGTTTTCGCAAAAAATGAATGAGTTTATCTCTGCGATGGGTGCTTTCATCGATATTGGTGGATATTACCCTTAGCTTGCCCTCTGCGCCGATATCATTAAAAAATGCCGGAAAGAGCCTTGTCAGTTGTTTGGCAAGATTATATACCGGCTCGATGCGGCTGTTTAAAAACCGGGTGATGTCACGGGGGAAAATATCGATGTCTTTAAGGAAAATACCACAAAGAGAAAGGTGAATAATCAGGCCCGAGAGGAGGCGGGTTGACCACTTCGGGTTGACTTCAATCAACTCAAGCCATGTTCTGATGTTCAGGATATGAGCGCTGTTAACCTTGATTTTTCTGTCATCGTCCACCCCCTGCGGCATCGGCGCCTGGAAGCCAAGATCAATGACGGAATCTATGAAAAAATTAACAAGATCGATTTCGTCGGTATTATAGACGCCTTTTCCCATGTTCAGCACACAATTCAAAGCGGTTGCCTGGTACATTCGGGATTGCTCTTTTAGAATGGTAAAGGTCTTGCTGATCAGCGATTGGATATGGTGGTATTTTTCATTCTCGATGATCCAGGTAAGGGTTTGGTTTATGTCCCGCAAAGTTTCTTCATAAATGAGAGATAACCCATTGATGTTCATAATACGAAACAGAAAAATTAATTTAAAATGGTGGCCCAGGCCCTTTTTATCTTTTATTTGGAGTAACCGACGAGGGACCTGTCTGTAGGCTTCTACAATCTGCCCGAAACCAGGAAGCTCAAGCAGGCCGGATAAAACTTCCTCAGACTCGATGTTCTTATCCCGGATATTCAACTCGATTTGATTCTGCCAGTCTTTCAGTCGGCAGTGGGAAATGGATTCAAAAAATTCATCAAATCGGCAATTTTGATCGATTTCAACCGCTTTTTTTTCAAACCATGCTTGAGGGTCGGTTTCATTGAGCCAGTATTCGTAGGTTTGGAGGAAATATCTGATCAGTAAGCGATTAAGGGCCTTGAAATTGGTGCCGGACTCCGGAGAACTCTTTAGGTAAGTCTGCGCTAATCGGTTGATTGAATAATAGCTACTCACAAAAAGGGAAAATAAATCATCCGGGAAACTGTGGATCTGGGTGAGGGTGTCATCAATAACCAGTTGAAATTTATTAAAATGAATATCTGAGTCTTTGAGGATTTTCTGGATAAACAGCAATATGTTATCAACGGAATCTCTTTTCACTTCCGCTTCCTTAGACGACACAACGGCATCGATGAAAATCTCAATGAGCAGGCTTGCCGCCTCCGGACCCTTGGGATGGTTTTTGAGAAGGTGAAAATATTCCAACGAATATTTCCGTGCTTCAGCGACAATGAATCTCCAGTTCTTATAAGGGTGGGAAAGCTCTTCCAAAAAGGTGTTCAAACCCTCCATCAAACCGTAATATTTTGACATGACTTCCTGAAGGACGGAGTATTTCGTATCGATGACAACGTCAACGTGGTAATCAGCCAGGTTGACCTCAAGGGCTTTGGATTTTACTGTCAATGGTGATATCTCCTGATGGGTATGGGGAAATGATATCCAAGTTATAATTTCATCACCGCAGTGTTATATGTCAAGATTATCAGAGCGGATGGCAGTTTTCAAGAAAAGGATGGGGTAATCCACAGGACCACGTCATTTAAATAGAAAATTGCTTGGAATAAATAGAGTCACTCGCTTATGAAAATTCCAAGCATCAAAAATCAAATATTTGAGTATTGTGATTTGGGATTTTAGCGCTGTATTCGGGAAGGCAATTCGCTTCAATCTGAGTTTGTTAAAGTTGACATTACCGTTTGCCTGTTGGATTTATCTCTAACGCGCCAGCGCCATCAGTCGGTACACCACCATACCGGCCAGCCAGGCTACATCCTCAGGAGATAGGATTTGGCCGATGGTGCTGTCGAATAGGATGTTGGCTTCCGCGGGGAATTCCTCATCACCAGACCATAGAATCAACTGCAACGGCACTGCCGGCAGTACCTTGAATTCAAACGCCGCATCGCCGTTTTCTATTTTTGTGGCATGAAGTTTCCTCGCGGCTTCGGAGAAACCGGATAAATTTTGGCCGAATACCTTTTTCAAGGGTTCTACGGCCCGTTTTGTAAATGCGCCGAAGTAAAATGCGCCTCCGGGGATCTCGCGGTAAGATACCCAGTGCCCAGTTGCCTGCGGGATCTCGGCAGCCGACATGTAATGTAAGATCAAGACCTGTTCCTGCAAAGGTATTTCTTTTTCATTTTCGGTTGTATCCACAAACTCAAATCGAGGAAAACCAACCCGATAAGTTCGGTCGAGAAAAGGGATGTGAAACGTATCTGCATCCGGTGATTCAAAGCCGGAGCGCTTTAAGATTACCTCGAAAAATTCCTGCGAAAGTTTTGCGACGGCAAGATTTCTGGCGTTGATGTAGTCGTCAATGCGGGGCATGGTATGTGTTCCGGGTTGCGGGTTCCGAGTTTCGAGTTACGAGTTGCGTGTCGCACCTTGCGAACTGAGGGTTTGGAATTGATTTTAGCATGTACGCTGGATGTGAAGATAAAAGCCCTGCTCCAGAGGAGAAGGGCTTTTTTTGTCATAGCAGAACCGATACACTCGAATTATTACGTTTAGCTACAACCAACAACTTGCAACTTACAACTCGCAATCCCAATTTACAGTTCAAGCCATGAATCGGAATACAGCGTCCTGCCAAGAATAACATCCACGGTCTTAGCATAATCCTGCATCTCTTTGGACAGTGATCCCATCTCCGGGGCATTTCCATCCATGGCGCTATAAATTAGGTCCACGACATCCTGGCGCTGCCCCTTGGCGATCGCTATTAGTTGGTCATCAAGAGGATCGGCAATGACGGAGTGCATGCCGTATCTTTGGAGCATTACCATGTAGGTCTGGTTGAGAATGGGACGTAGGTTATCCGGTGGCCCGTTGGAAATATTGGAAAGTCCGCAGGTACTCTTTGCCCCCGGTGAAATCTCCTGTAGCATTTCCATAAACGCCATCAGGCTCATAAGCTGAGGTTGTTGAATGTTCACGGGTGTCACGATACCATCCACCCAGATCTTTTCGTTGGGGATTCCGGCTTCGTTGGCAAAATAAAGAAGCTCGACACACAAGGCTGCGCGCTCATTCTCGTCCCGCGGCAAACCTTCCGGTCCCCACATCAATGCGATAAAATCGGCATTATGTTCCACCGCTAGCGGAACCATGGGCTCATAGCGCTCCGGGCGTACCATGATGGAATTGATCAACGGGGGTACGGCTGTATCTTTGTAGACTTTGAGTGCCGCTGCGATGGCATCGATATTGGATGTATCCAATGCCAGTGGAATATCATCGACCACTTCCTGGACTGTCTGAACCACCCAGGGCATGAGTTCATGGCCGTCTTTTTTGGCGGGTCCGAGGTTGATGTCGATGTAATCCATTCCTTTCTCCCGCTGAAAAAGGGCCTCCTCCTGGATCGGCTTGGGATCACGCTGCTTATACGCTGCGCCGATCTTTCTGGATATCACGTTTAAACTTTCACCTATTAGTAACATACAACAACCTCCCTATTGATTTCTGACGAACAAGTTTTTATTCTCTAACATGCCAATTTTTGACAAGCCCCGCATTCCACGATTTTCTATTTCGTTTTGAGAAATCCGGGCAGATGAGCGGCTTCTCTGGGACCGACAGTTATCTTCCAGTCAGGCAGTTCTTCTTCCACATCACCGGCAATCGCTGCGGCATATCCGGGAATGATCAGCTCATGATTTTTAACCTTATCTGTGATGCCGCTCTTCTTGACAAACATGCCCACATCATCGCCGGCAAATTTACCGGCGGCCCAGGCAGTCATAACGGAGAGTCCCTCGGAATCTTTGATCAGCAGCCAGGTGGGAACCCGACTGCCCTCGATTTCACCCGAAACGATAAAATAGGTCAAAGCAAAGTTCGTGGTTACCAACACCGGTGAATTTTCATCCGGGTTGTTAACCTCGTAAATACCTTCGGTGACGGTCATCGGCCGTTGCGGATCGGTAAATATATTTAATCTTTCAAGCAAAAGCGGAAACAAACTCTCGCCGCTAAAATCTGAGAGAACCACAATTCCACCGTACTTGGCGATAAACGTTCCCGCAATAACTGTTTCCATATCCAGGTTGGATGCCATCTCGCAGGGAAATGTAATCGTCGGAAAACCCAACGCTCGATTTCCATCTTTCAGTGCGGCACGTCTCAAGGCGATCTGGTCTTGATGGGATTGTTTTATCTCCCTGGAACCGGGATCAATCACCAGGTCTTTTAGGCCCTGTTCGGTGAGTTTTTCAATCAGCGGGATGAGTCCTTCGATGGAGTCCGCTTTTACCGCCAGAGGCAGGTTATTGTCTTTGGCAAGCGCGCCGTACTCAGCAAGGTTCGCCTCTGTGGCCGCATACATCAAGGGTCGTTTAAAACCGCAAGCTTCAATGCCGGCTTTCATGATTGCCGGATTGTCTGTCATTAATACCAGATTGAATTCAGAGGTTTCTGCAATTTTTTTGGCTGCTCGGGCAAACGCTTCCGGGTCTCCGCCGGCATCCTTCAGCACGATCAATTCGGGTCTAAGATTCAGGCCAACCCTTTCAAATTGAAAGGCATTCCAGGTCTTGAGTTTGGTTTCAAGATCGGCGTCGGCGATGTCGGACCCCACCGCAGCCGCCAGCAGGGTTGGGTTATAAAAAGTTTTTTCATGCCGATACTGAACGGTTTCACCACCGGTGGTAGTGGCCCGTACGCCTTTTCCAATGGCCACCGGACGAATCGGTGGGGCCGAGGCTTCCGACAATTGTGCTCTGGCTTCATCCGACACATACGGACAACTGTCCAGTTCCGCTTTTCCGGAAGCAAGGTTCATGGCAAAGGCCAGGCAGGTGGGCACACCGCATTCCTTGCAGTTGGTTTTCGGCAGGAGTTTAAAGATCTGAATACCGGTTAATGCCATTTTTTTCTCCTTGGTATCGTATAGTGAGTTACATATTTTGAGTTAAGGGCAAACAGAGCTTAGAGCAAAGGGCATAGAGTAAGACATCATTGATGACAGAAAACAGATTACGGATTCCGGAAACCAGATGTTTTCCGTCCTCTGTTCTCTGTCTTCTGTCCTCTGCCATCTGTTTTTATCCTATGATCGGATCCATATCCAGGGCCGGATGTTTTTTCTCCTGCAGGAAGGGTAAAATTTCTTCCTCGGTGATACCGACGGTTTCATCGGCAATCCGATCAAACAAGTCGGGAATTCCGAGTTCTTTACCCCGTTTAATGATCCGCTCCTTGATCTCTTCTTTGAGAATCTTGGGCATCCAGACCATCCGAGCAAGCCCGCCGTCACCGACAATGAACTTGCCCTGGGTGATATTGAACTTGGAATGGCCCACGAAACCCGGCGAAGATGCGCCACCGCCCATGACACCGGCCAGGGTGGTGAATTTCATCCCGCAGGGGGTTTCACCCATGTAATCCCGGTTGACCGTCATCACACCGTTACAAGATGGCAGCATGGCGGCTATACACTCGCAACATCCGCAAGTGGTCATGGGATCGGTCACCATGGAATAGAAGTTATAATGGGTGACGGCCCCTCTGGATGCTTTGTACACAAACTCGTTGACCCCTTTCCACTGTCCCAACTTCGGATCCAGGCATTCGCCTTTTTCGATGGGCTGATTGGGTCCGGTGGGATTGATTTCAAAGGAGGCTTTGCAGTCCATCCAGTTGTAAGCGCCGCATAGCCCGGTGCGTTCGGGGCTGACCGTACACACGTGATTGGGTGCAAACGACTGGCACAGGGTGCAGGAATAATAAGTTTCCACATCCTCGTCGGTCATCTTTTCGACCCGCTCATCGCGCAATTTATACTCGCCTCGGGCGCGTTTGGTCAATGCATCCACATCTTTTTTCTGGGTGTAGAGCGTGACCTGAACCTTATCGACAATCTTTTGGAAATCCTGATGGAATTTGGCATGCAGCACGACGCCGATATCTTTGAGGGTAAAACCCTTATCAATGGCGGCTTTACTGATCCGAACCCAGGAGATATCGCGCTGGCCGATATGCATGATTCCCTGGATATAGTTGATTAAATGGTGAATCTGCCGTTCGATGATCGGCTCGAAGTCCGTTTGGAATTCGCGGCCGGCTATTTGAACGTAAATCCCCAGGGGAAAGGTGCCGCCTTCTTTGACATCCCCGATATCGGGACCGACAATGTTAACTTTGCCGTCCTCGATCTCGTTCATTTCGGCCATTTTAACCAGCTCGGTACACTGGGTCTTGCCGCCGCCTGTCTGGGCATAAAGATCGGCGCCCCGGACGCGCTCACCTTCGTAAGCCGGTCCGAAAGACAGGGGAATGTCGATGGTGGATACGGTCACTTTGAGTCCTCTGACCTCGACGGATCTCTGAACGATTTCATCATGGGGTACATTGGCGACCACATGCTCGTAGGTGCAAATTCCGGTGGGCAGTATCTCCGGGATGTCGGTATCGGCCAGGGTCGGAAAACCCCAGTTGACACAGCCCGCGGCAGCACCGGCCCAATCGGTGCCCACATCACCCAGGGCATTGACAAAGGCAAAGATGCGGTTTTTGTTGTAAAGCAGCATTTTTTTGTAGTCGCCGGGCTGAACGTTTCCAAAGGCCATGGCCGCTCTGTTGGCAAAACCCAGGGCGAAAATGGCTGAAGAAATGTCCGGTCCGAACGGCACGATGCGGGTATTCCAACCGATTTGGACGTCGGCATCGATCAATTGCTGGGTGACGGAGGTGTTGTTCTGGTTGGCCGCCAAGAAGATATAAAGGCTTCGTTTCTGGTAATCTTCGACGATATCTTTGGCGATTTCTTTGGTCGGCGCGGCGCCGACGATGGCGGCAAAACCGGGTGCGGTGCCATCCACAAACTCAACCCCCCTTTTACGAAAAACGGTATCGTCCGCGGCGCCCAGCCAGATTTTGCCAGCCTCTATATCGGGTTCCTCGGAATGCAGATAAAAGTCCGGCTGGTTCAGATAGCGCAATGCCTCTTGAATCTCAAAACAGAATAGGGTGGCCATACCGGCATCCAGCAACGGGCCCAGATAGGGCAGATGGTTCATGCCTTTGACATGGGGCGGCAAAAGCTTACGAGCAACCTCCAAGGGTTTTTTGATGTCTTCAAGGGTTTCAACCTTGATTCCCAGCAACGAATAAATCACCGGCAGATAATAGGCCGTATTGGGAAACTGGACTTTGGTATCGGCGTCAAAGGTATCCAGCGCTCTTTGATATTCGCCTTCCACCTGTGAAACGACATTATAGCCACCCTGGATGGCGGCAAATGCAACTAATTTAGACATTTGTTCCTCCTTTGTGGAGATTTATTAATTAAATTTAGGTATTTAGAAATTTAGAATTGAGGAATTGAAGGAGTTTTTCTCATATTTATAATCCCTAAATTCCTCAATCCCTCAATTACGCTTTTTAGACCTCAAGTGCCTGACGACTTGCCATATCCATCAGGACCCGTTCCCTGGCCTTATCGATCCCCAGCGCTTTACGCTTCTTGTCGATGTGAGCGATGATGGCATGGGCATGCTTGATCGGATCGGTGTACATGTCCCACATGCCGCCGTAAAGTTTTTCCATCTCTTTGAACAGATAATCCTGAAATACAGGGGCGCCCGTGGTCTGTAGAATACCGCCAAACACGGTGTAAACGCCTGAGCTGACAAAATAGTGGCCGATGGCAATGGCCTTTTCACTCATCCATTCCGGGGCACTGCCGGCTGCCGGCAAATCCGAGATGTCATTGCCGAGACCGCCCGCTTTGACCATCTCCGTCAGGGCCAGCAGAATCCGGCTGTTATCCACGCAGGAGCCCAAATGCAACACCGGCGGAATGCCCACCGTCTCGCACACTTCGGCCAGGCCGGGTCCGCAGTAAACCGCGGCGGTTTCCGGCGTCAGAAGTCCTTCCGTAGCACATGCAATGGCGTTGCAGCCGGTGGTCAGCACGATGACGTCGTTTTTGATCAATTCTTTGATCATGGTAATGCATTCATTGTTGTGCTGGGAGCGGGCATTGTTACATCCCACGACGCCGGCGCCGCCTCTGATGCGACCATTAATGATGTTGTCATTTAAGGTGTAATACGAACCGCGGAAGGTGCCGCCCAGGTGGTATTTAATGGACTCGACGCCGAAACCGGCAATCTGGGTGGCTTTCTGTTTCGGAATCACAACTTCGGTTCCACGGTTCTCAAAATTATCAATGGCAAGTTTTAAAATTCGTTTGGCGTCTTCCATGGCATGGTGTTCGTCAAACTCGATGTGAATGACATTGTCCTGCTCCATCCTGGCGATCGGATGGGTGGTGATCAATTTGGTGTGGAAGCACTTGGCCACGTTGGCCAGGTTCTGAAAAACACACTGAACGTCCACCACCATGGCATCACAGGCACCGGTGACGATCACCAGTTCCTGCTGCAGAAAGTTGCCGGCCGGCGGTACGCCGTGACGCTGCAAAATCTCATTGGCCGTGCAGCAAATCCCGCCCAGTTGAATCCCTTTGGCCCCCTTGGATTTGGCGTAGTCGATCATATCCCGGGACTGGGACGCCGCTACGATCATTTCCGAAAGCACCGGCTCATGACCATGAACGATGACATTGACATGATCTTCCTTCATGATGCCGATATTCGCTTCGCTCTGCAGCGGCGACGGCGTGCCGAACATCACATCCTGCAGGTCGGTCGCCAGCATGGAACCACCCCAGCCGTCCGCCAGCGCCGCACGGCTGCATTGTTTGACGAGGTTTTTATAATCCTGGTCGACCCCCATGTGGGTGCGGTGCATGATCTCGACAATCTCTCGATCGATATTGCGAGGCAAAACGCCGGTTTTTTTCCATTTTTCATACAAGGGCTTCGGCGCCCGTTTCAGATATTCAACGGTGCCTTCGGCCTTGCCCCATTCGTTGAGCGCTTTTTCGGCAAACTCAAGGGCAATTTCGTCGATATCACGATCAACTTGTTTACCATCCACCTCTACGGTGGTGGCCACACCCAGGGTGTGGGCGATGGCGAGCAGTTTACCAGGATCTTTAATCCGGTAATCTTCGGTTTCCTTACGGGCAACCGACAAAAAGACTTCGGCCACTGCGCGTCCGTGATCGGAATGGGCGGCTGCGCCGGCGGCGACCATGCGGGCAAAGTTGCGCGCTGCAATGGTGTTGGCCGTGGCGCCGCAAAGGCCCTTGCGGGTGTCTTCGCCTTGAATGCCGTCTTTGGGTAGCGGCAGACGACAGGGACCCATGGCGCAGTTTTTACAACAAATCCCCTGGATACCGATATTGCAGGCTTTCATCTTCACTGCCCGGTCAAAAACCGTTTCAACGCCCAATTCTTGGGCACGCCTGATCATCTGCTGGCTGGCCACATCAATGGTTGCTGCGATGGGATCGGCCAATTTGGGTGCTTTTTCTTTAACAATTGATTTTTTTACGGGTGTTTCAGCCATACGAGGTTCCTCCTCATAGTTATTTTGATTTATGCGTCATTGATTAACGTAAATGTTATCGGCCGGATGATTACCCGGCTATGCTCTCTTATGAATCCAGGCCAGGTTGTCGATCATCTTGTCGATCATGGATTTCTGGACTGCCGCAGGTGTCTTTGAAACTTCCTCCGGCACAACATCTGGACGCTTGCCGGCCAGTTTTTCCCGCTCCGCGGCACGTTTTTGACGGATTTCCTCAAGCTCGGCCTCGATTTTAGCCCGTTCTTGGGCAGCCTTGCGTGTTTCTTCCTCTGCTTTGGCCTTGGTTTCCGCTTCGGCCTTGGCTTTGGCTTCGGTTTCAGCCTTGAGCCGGGCTTCTTCATCGGCTTTGGCTTTGGCCTCGGCATCTAATTTGGCCTTGGCTTCTGCTTCTGCTTCGGCCTTGGCTTCTGCTTCGGCTTTTGCTTTTTCGTCTCCTACTGCTTTGGCTTTGGGCTTTTCAGCTGCCGCTGCGGGCTCGGGAGCCGGAGCCGCTTTTTTCTCAGGTTCAGCCGGAGCTGCCGCCGGTGCTGCCTTCTTGGCAGGGGCGGGCGCTGATTCTTTTTTTGCCGGCGCCGGTTTTTTCTCTTTGTCCGCTGCGATGGTCAGGTCGGGTTCGGGGGAAAGGGCTAAAAGATCCAGCGCCACTTCCGCCAGCTGTTTTTTTACCGGCGCAATGTCTGTGGCCATGCCGCCCTCAGAAATTAGATCAATGTAGGATTTGGCCAGCCGGATGGACTCGGGATGCCGCATGATCAGCACGTTCGAGCCGCTCATCAGGTATGCCACCGCTCCCACTGCTTCCATCAAAATACCCCGTTTTTCCGGATCACCCAGCAAAGGCGCTTCTTCAGCGCTTTGCTTGGCTTCCTTGCATTTCCAGACCTCGTTGCCGAGGTTATTGATGATCGGGAGCTGCAATTTTTCATCCCCTTGAGCCAGGGCCGCCATGCGCAGCCGTTCCATCACGGAATATGAATATTCCAATCCATAGCCCAATCCGCCCGTGGTAGGATCGATAATCATTCGATCCATGGGCATCCCCAGGTTTTCAAGCAGAATGTTGCATTGCTTGGCAAGGTTGACATCGATGGGAGACGATGCAATCAAGGTATGCCCGAAGCCCATGGCCACCGCGCCGATACCTTTGTGATTTTTGTCCTCCACCGGGCCAAGAATCAGGTTTTCACCCTGGCATTCTTCCGCAATTTTTTTAAGAACTTCTTCATCTTTTTCGACGTTGGCTGTTCCCCAAATAATCAGGGGCACATCGACAGCCGCCAAAACTTTTTTGACGGTTGCGGCGGCTGCTTCAGCCGGAGCATCCTCGCCATTGGGGTCGGTGCTTTTGAGTTGAATAACAATTATTTCGGCGCCGAATTCATTAACGCATTTTTTGGCCCAGGCGGCAGGATCTGCAATAACATCTTTGAAGGGCGCAAGCGCCGCCTCCGGCCACTCATCCGGTTCCATATCCCAGATTTCCATGGCAATCTTGGGCTTGTTAGGCATTGCTCCTTCGAACTGATAGAAGGGATAGCACGCCTCTCCGCCGACAGTAACGGCTTTATCTCCCTTACCCAAGGCGATTTCCTTTATACTGCCGGTATAGGATTCTTTAAAAAATTCAAAAGCCAATGTTACCTCCTTATATACTTTTACCGGTTGATGCTTGCAGTGTCCATTATAATGGATACATTGCAACGATTAAACCACAAATAAAACCGTGCTTCTGACAGGTATTTTAAATTTTTTCAACCCCCCTTTCATGAGATTATTTATGTATATAATCTACAAACGGTAGATTTATCGACTGGTGTTTTATCCCTTGATTTTTGCCATTTAATCCATATTATTCAGGTCTACAATAACACCGATTTAAAGACCTGCCGATGTTAATAAATGCCGAATAAGATCATTTATCTGGAGTGGACCGCTTTGTCAAGAGCAGAGCGGTTCTGAATATCAATTTCTATTTAAATCAAATTCATTAGTGGGAGACGTTTAGGGATTCAGAGGTTCAGGGTTCGGCCCAACCGCCGGCAAAAAAAATAGCCGGTCAAATTGAAAAAGAAACTCTAAAAAAGAGAATCTCTAATCTCGAATAATAAATGTCGAATGTCGAAGGAATGTATTCCCTCTATTTTATTTGTTTATAAGACAGAGCGAAGCGATTCCATCATTCGTAGATCGTCATTCGTCATTCGTCATTTTCTTCCGGGCCTCCAGGCGGGATTTTATCTTTGGAAATTGATTCATGTCCGTATGCGGTAAGAAGAGGGCGGCCACATAATTATCCATATACGAAGGTGTGTCCGATAGCTCAAAATTGGTCATCTTTTTGGTAACTTCCGAGACATCCTGTCGGATGCGATTGGTCAACGAGCTCATTCTGGCACCCATCAGCGACCCGTTGCCGATAAACGTAACCTTGTTCGGTTCCATTTCCGGCAGCAGACCGATGGTCATGGCTTTTTCAAGATCCACATAGCTGCCGAATCCACCGGCCAGAATGATATGCTCAATGTCTGTAATGCTCATTCCCACCTCTGCTAACAGCGTCATGCAGCCGCTGTATATGGCACCCTTGGCCCGGATGAGATTTTCGATGTCGATTTCCGTCAGGGTAATATCACGATCGATCTGGGTTTCATCTTTCCAGGCCAGCACGTACTCATAAATACCGTTATCTTGGCGGATGCGGGGGGTTTCCAGATCACGATCAAATTTTCCCAGGTTGTTAATAATACCCATCTCAAACATGACGGCAACCATGATAATCAGCCCGGACCCGCAAATACCTTTGGCACGCACGTTGCCGATGGTGATGATCATCGGTTCAAGACTAATTGGATCCACTGAGAAATCTTCAATGGCCCCTTTGGCAGCCCGCATGCCGAATTTCAGTCCGCCACCCTCAAAGGCGGGGCCGGCTGAACAGGCCGCACATGCCAGCCATTCTTTGTTGCCGATCACGATTTCGGCATTGGTGCCGACATCCAGATAGAGTGTCAGGGCTTCACTGCGGTAAATTCCAGACCCCATCACGCCGGCGACAATGTCCCCGCCGACATAACTGGAAACCGCAGGATATACCAATGCGATGACATGCCCCATCAGATCCATACCCAGGTCGGCGGCCTTTACGGGCGGATACAGGGTGGCGGCCGGAACATACGGGGCCCGCCGGATAGACCGTGGATTGACGGCCAGCATTAACTGGGTCATGGTGGTATTGCCGGCCAAGGTGATGGTGGAAATATCCTCCGGATCGACGGCGGAGTCTTTCACAATCTTTTTCAGGATTTTATTGATGGTATTGATGACGACCGCACTTATTTTTTCCAGACCGCCCGGTTTTTCCGCAAAGACGATGCGCGAAATGACATCTTCGCCATAGCTGATTTGTCCGTTAAACTCCCCATGCTCGGCCAGAACCCCACCGGTGATCAGGTCAATAACCTGTCCATAAATCGTTGTGGTGCCAATATCCATGGCAATGGCGTAATTTTGGGCGGTGGTGTCATCGGGTTGAACATTAATCAGGCGCGTCTTGCCGACCTTGCGCACCGGCCGGACCAGAGTGGCCGTCACTTTGAAATCGTCTTCGCGCATCACATCTGGTATTTTACGAATCACGGAAAGATCGACCTCCAAACGATGCTCGTCGTGTTTGGCTTTCAAATAGCTGATCAAACGGGTGATATCAGGCAAATTGTCCTGGGCGGTGGGAGCCGGAAGCTCTAAATATTTTTTTTCCACCGGGGCCACGAACAAACCCTTTTCCTTCAGTTCCTCAAAGTTAAATGCTCTGATATGGGCCGTACGCCGTGGGGCGGCCTGCAGTTTAAGTACGCCGGCGTCTATGGTCGATTCAACGGGAATTCGCACCACAAGATCGCATCTCACGATTGCCCGGCAGGCCAGGCGATAGCCTTTTTCCTGATCTTCTGTGCTAAGTTTTTCCGAAATTCCGCCCTCAACATGGCCGTCCTCAATCAGGACCCGGCATTTGCCGCATACACCTTCACCCCCACAGGAAGCGTTCACATGCACCCCGGCTTCCAGAGCCGCTCGAATAACCGTATCACCGTCCTGTACCTGAATCGTCGTCTCGTAGGGTAAAAATCGTAATCGTGTGCATACTCATTATTTTTTCCTTCTTCTCACTTTTTATCAGATGACAGAGAAGAGTCAGATAACAGAGGCCAGATAACGGATGACAGAAATTGAAATCCGGAGGCCGCATTCCGACTTCCTAATTCTTCTATATGCTCTATGTCCTTTGCTTTAAACCTTTTTTACCCGCACCCCGCAACCCGCACCCGGCCATTCCTCACTCCGGTTCATCAAACTTACAGTGTCAATGTCAACATGTCCCCGTCGTAAAAGGTATTGACCTTATACGGCAACTGGTTAAACAGCTTGACCATACCGCGATTGTGGGGAGATGTGTAGGCGACCAGACCGGAAATATGATTTTCACGGGCCGCCGCGGCCAGTTTTTTCAACAGAATCTTGCCCATCCCCTTTTTTTGGAAGTCTCTGCTGACGGAAAATGCAATTTCGGCCACGTTGGTGGCCGGATCGATCAGATATTCGCCAATACCCACCACGCGGCCGAAACCAAACTCGCCGACAACTGCCACAACGGTTAAATCTTTAACATAGTCTATCTGGGAAACCCCTTCAACCTCTTCTTGCAGGAAACTGGTTTTTTCGTGGAAAAACCTGGCAACGACATCATCCTTGTCCAGATTGTAAAAGTGCTCTTGAATTCTTCTTGCATCGACAGGTTTGGCGGGCCGCACCGTTACCTCTCTACCCAGTATATCGATGGTTTCTTCCAGGTGGATCGGATAGACCCCGTGGATGGATTCACTGCAGCGTTTTCTCGGTGCTGAGAAGCCCCATTTTTTTCGCTTCAAAAAAAAGTTCATCCCGAAAGTCGGGATGGGCAATGCTAACCATGGCCATGGCCCTTTCCTGCAGGCTTTTGCCAAACAAATTGACCGCGCCGAATTCCGTAACGACAAGATGAACATCCCCTCTGGGAGCCGCCACCGCCGTATTCTCAAGCATTGGGACGATACGGCTGCTTTTGCCCTGCATGGCGGTTGAAGGCAGCATTAAAATCGATTTGCCGCCCGGTGACTGGACCGCCCCTCGCATAAAGTCAGAAATGCCGGTAATCCCTGAAAAATGAGTTTGAGGCATGGCATCGGCCGCCACCTGGCCGGTCAAATCAATCGTCATGGCCACGCTCATGGCGACCATCTTGTTGTGCGAAGCAATGATGGCCGGCTTGCAGACGTAATCGGATGGATGGAATTCAATGGCCGGATTATCATTAAGAAATTCATAGAGATCTGCTGAGCCGATGGCGGCGTTGGCGACCATCTTACCCTCATTAAAACCTTTTTTGCGGTTGGTAATCACCCCTTTGGAAAACAGGTGCATTATTTCATTGGTCATGTACATCGTGTGGATTCCGAGATCGTTTTTTTCCGACAAGGCCAGCATGACGGCTTCCGATGTGGTTCCCAAACCGATGGCGATCGTTGAACCGTCATCGATCAGTCTTCTGGCAATCAACCTGCCGATATCATTGGCAGCTGCCATTTCGGGACTGTCTCCGATCGTCAACAACGGTTCATCGTATTCCACAAAATAATCAACATCATTGACGTGGATAAAACTGCGACCCAATACCCTGGGCATATTGGCATTAATTTGCGCGATGACCACGTCGGCGGATTGCGCCGCGGCCAGGGTGATATCAACCGAAACGCCCAGACTCATCCAACCGAAATCGTCCGGCGGCGAAACCTGGATCAAGGCCACATGAATCGGCAGAAGCCGGCTTTTAAACAGCCGTGGAATCGCCGACATATTAATCGGTGTAATAAATCGCTTGTTGCGGGAGAGTCCCTTGGATTTGGCGGACCCTAAATAGAATGATCGAATATTGATACTCTGATTATGGGTTTTGTTGGCTATCATAGTGAGCGGAGTGGTTTCCAGAGTCAACAGCCGGACGATTTCGATATCTTTAAAAAAATCAGACAACTCAGTCAGGCCCCGCACCAGGTGCTGGGGTTCACCACAGGAGGAACCGATAAATACCCGTTTTCCCGGCTTGATGATTTTCAACGCATCCGTAACATTTCTTTTGTTTTCAACATATTTATCCGGCCAATAAAGTGATGGTGCCATGCGAGTCTCCCTGTTTGAGCGGTTCTAAGTTCAGGGTTCAAAGTTCAAAGGTTACAACCGATGGATACTGCTCTCAAAATTAACCTATTTGGGTTTGATTAGCAAGGGTAAGGTTGGAAGGGTCCGGCATTAGTTCTTGACTCTCAATTATCTTTTATTTATATCTTTTCAGTTTAATATTTTCGACTTTCGCAAGAATCAATTTTGAAATTTAGGGATCGTGAAAATGAATGTACTCAAGATGTTTAGCCGGTGGATCGATGCTCTGAACGAATGGGTTGGCCGCGGTGTCGCCTGGGTGACTTTGGCCCTCGTGGTTGTTATTTTTATCGATGTGGTCATGCGCTATCTTTTTAACACCAGCTTTGTATTCACCCAGGAACTGGAATGGCATTTGTTTGGCTTTATCTTCTTGATCGGCGCCGGTTACACCCTGCTGCATGACGGCCATGTGCGGGTCGACATCATCTATCAACGCCTGGGGATAAAGGGCCGGGCCTGGATTAATCTCTTGGGGGTCATTTTTTTTCTGATTCCGGGCTGTCTGATGGTGATGACCACTTCCTGGAAATTCGCGTTAAATTCCTTTATGATCATGGAAGGCTCGCCGGATCCCGGCGGCATACCTTTTCGCTTTATCGTCAAGGGATTCATTCCGGCAGGATTCTTTCTTCTCTTGATCCAGGGTATTTCCCTGGGAATACACAGCCTGATGCGGATTTTAGATATTGAAATCGCAAAGGAGGAGGAGGAGTCCTGATGGATTATCTAGCGGCCTGGATGTTTCTAGCTCTCACAATTTTGTTAATGGCCGGATTTCCGGTGACCTTCACCTTGCTGGGAACCGCCCTGATTTTCGGGCTGATCGGCTTTGGCTGGGATTTTTTTAATCTGCTGCCCCTGCGCATCTGGGGTCGGATGGGCAATGTGACCCTTATTGCCGTGCCCCTGTTTGTTTTTATGGGGGTCATGCTGGAACGGTCAGGATTGGCGGAAGAACTGCTGGAAACCATGGGAATTCTGTTCGGTCGCATGCGTGGTGGATTGGCGATTTCGGTGGTGGTGGTCGGGGCCCTGCTGGGGGCATCTACCGGCATTGTGGGGGCGACGGTCGTCACCATGGGGCTGCTTGGCCGTGCCGACCATGCTCAGACGGGGCTATAAAAAAGAATTGGCCACCGGAACGGTCTCTGCCTCCGGAACCCTGGGACAGATCATTCCCCCCAGCATTGTGCTGGTTCTGATCGGCGATATCGTCGGGGTGTCCGTCGGGGAATTGTTTATGGGAGCCGTCTTGCCCGGCCTGCTGCTGGTGGGATTATTTATTCTTTACATTCTGATCGTGGCAATGGTCCGGCCTAAAGACGCCCCGGCTATTTCAAAGGCTGAACTGGCGGAGATCTCACCGCGCCAGCTGGCGGTCCGCGTCACCAAAGCATTGCTTCCACCCCTGTTTCTGATGGTGGCGGTGTTAGGATCCATTTTTGCAGGTATTGCTTCTCCCACCGAGGCGGCGGCCGTGGGCGCGGTGGGCGCCAGCGTGTTGACCATCCTCAACAAAAAATTCAACCTGACGCTGCTGCGGGAAGTCATGTTGTCGACCACCAGGCTGACCTGCATGGTCTTTATCATTCTGTGCGGCGCGGCGGCTTTCGGTCTGGTGTTTCGGGGTCTTGGCGGCGATACGATCGTCCGGGAGTTTCTGGGGGGTATTGCCCACAAATACAGTCATACAGCCGTTTTGGCCATCGTTATGCTCCTCATCTTTTTTATCGGCTTTTTCCTGGATTTCATTGAAATCACATTTATTCACGTACCGGTTCTGGCACCGATTATGATCGACTTCGGCTACGATCCGATCTGGTTCTGTGTTTTGCTGGCAGTCAATCTACAAACCTCATTTTTGACGCCGCCTTTTGGTTTTTCACTTTTTTATCTCAAGGCGGTGACACCGCCGGAAGTCACCACCGGCCACATTTATCGGGGCATCATTCCGTTTGTTCTTTTCCAGATGATTGGGCTCGCCATCGTGGTTCTTTTCCCCCAACTCGCCACATGGCTGCCCAGACTGGTGTATGGACCCTAAAAAGGAATCCATATTGTTTAGGTAGACTTGACGAACAGCAAAGAAAGATTTAATAAGTGGATCTAACACCGGGCAAACAACAAACACCCGGCATACGAGCGGCGGCCTGCGACATTGGAGGTTCCGCATGGAGTTAAATCATCTCAACTGAAAAAGGAGGTTATTCATGAAACGACGTGATTTTCTGAAAAAAGCAGGTCTGGGCGCGGCGGCGGTTGCCGCCACCGCGGTAAATGCCCCCGCAGTGCTGGCACAAAAAAAATATAGCTGGAAAATGGTCACCACCTGGCCGCCCGGGCTGCCGGTTCTTCAGACCGGTTGTGAGCGGTTGGCTAAACGTGTCGGAGAAATGTCGGACGGCCGGCTCCAGATACAGGTCTTTGCCGGCGGTGAACTAGTTCCGCCTTTGGGTGGTTTTGATGCCGTATCGCAAGGTACAATTGAAAGCGCTAGTGGCGCCTCCTATTACTGGGCCGGCAAAGAGCCGGCTGTTCAGTGGTTTGCAGCCGTTCCTTTCGGCATGAACGCCCAGGGCATGGCCGCCTGGTTCCATGGTGGCGACGGACTCAAGCTATGGGAAGAAACCTACGCGCCGTTCAACCTCATTCCCCGGCCGGGTGGGTCCACCGGTGTTCAAATGGGCGGTTGGTTCAACAAGAAAATAAATACAATCGATGACTTTAAAGGCCTGAAGATGCGCATCCCGGGTTTGGGCGGTAAGGTCGTGGCCAAAGCCGGCGGAACGGTGGTACTGACAGCGGGTGGTGAGATTTTTACCAACCTTGAACGCGGCGTCATAGACGCCACCGAGTGGGTCGGGCCCTATCACGATTTGCGATTAGGCCTCTATCAGGCAGCTAAGTACTACTACTATCCCGGCTTCCACGAACCCGGAACCTACCTGGAGTATTTTTTTAACAAAAAGGCTTATGAATCTCTGCCCAAAGATTTGCAACACATTCTTGACGCCGCCTGCATGGAAAGCGAAGCCTGGGTTCTGCCCCAGTTCGAAGCCAACAACGGTGCGGCCCTGCAGACCTTGATCAATAAGCACAAAGTCCAACTGCTCAAATTTCCGGACGAGGTGCTCAATACGCTGCGACCCATGGCGGAAGAAGTCCTCGAGGAAGAGGCTGCAAAAACCCCTATGGCCAAAAAAGTCAACGAATCTTTTAAGAGTTTCCAAAAGGTGGTCGGAACCTGGGGCACAGTGTCTGAGCAGGCATATTACGACATCCTGCAGCCAAAATACCCACTGGCAGGATAACGGTAAACCAGGTAAATGGTATTATGCTCTGATTAGCGTGGCGTGATAAAGATTTCGCCAGCCGGAATGACGACTGCCGGTTGGCGATTTGTTTTGTTCGATTAAAAAAATCACCACTGATCCATTGTTCGCGCAAGCCGTTGGTAAGGTCTACCATGCAACCAAGGGAAAACCATCATTCTTTTAACACATAGGGATCAAAACTTTGCAGGCCGAAGAGCTGGTTGACATAAACTTGGACACCAAAACCCGACGTCAGCGATTCAAGCACCGGCTGATGCGGGTGGTCATCCCGGTGGGCTGCGTTCTTTTTATGGTGGCGACGATTTTGTCGATCTCGGCCTATGGCTATTATGTGAATCGCCGGGACACACTGGCCCTTTCGGAGAATCTGCTGGAATCACTGGATCTGCGAATCGCAGCCCAAGTGCATGATTACCTTGCCCCAGCCTCGGACATGGTCCGACTGGCTGCAGAAATCGTCGAAAACCCCTCCTATGGAATCGATAATCGCTCCGAATTAGAGATCCTCGCCATGCCGATTCTGCGTGCCTATCCGCAGCTGACAGCGTTTAATGCCGCTGATACCAAAGGCAATTTCATGATGCTCAAAAAAATGCCCGATGGCTCCATTCATACCAAAAGCATTGAACTATCCGAAACCGGCCGCCGGGTTACCTGGACCCGACGGGACAAGCAAAACAAGATCGTCAATGTGGAAGAATCCGTTGATGATACATACGATCCCCGGGTGCGACCCTGGTATATGGGCGCTGTAAAAGAAAAGGCGCTTTTCTGGACCGACATCTACATCTTCTTTACCGATCAAAGCCCCGGGATTACGGTATCAATGCCGGTCTTCGATCAGGATACAAAATTGCGCGGCGTGCTCGGGGTGGACATAAAACTTGCAGAACTCAGCGCTTTTCTGGCCGGTTTAGAGATTGGCCGCAACGGCCGGGCACTGATTTTCGACAAACAAGGACGTCTGGTCGCCTATCCGGAGACAGACCGGATGTTGAAGAAAGTTGAGGGGGAGTTGCAGCCGGTCATGCTGGATGAACTCGGCGATCCGGTGCTGGACCGGGCCTATAGCCGTTTTCAAATTGAAGGGCACGACAGCCGTGTATTGGTAGTTGACAAGCAGCGCTATCTGAATACGGTTTCTTCGCTGAAATCGACGGTCGGTCGTGACTGGTCGATTATGATCATTGTACCCGAAGATGATTTCGTCGGATTTGTCAGGGAGAACTTCCGCACGATATTGATGATGACCGGTGTGATTGTGATCCTGGCATCGCTATTGGCCGGGTTGCTGGTTTTCCAGGGTCTGAGAGCCGATCGCAATGCCAAGCTTGTGCTGGATCGCAAACAGGAGCTCGAGGCCCAGAGCCGGGCATTTTCCGAGCTGGCGTCAAAAGCGGCATGTTTGATCCGGCCGACACCGAATCTCTGGGAGAGCTGACTGAAATTGTTTCGGCGGCGGTGACGGTGAGACGGACAAGTGTCTGGCACTTTGTCGATGACGGCCAGCAGCTGATGTGTGATGATTGCTACGACCGCGAAAGCAGCGGACACACCCAGGGCACCTTGCTCGAACGTGAGGATTATCCGCAAATGTTTGATGCCCTGCAAACAGGCAAAGAAATCGTCGTTTCCGATGCGGCGGATGATCCTCTGCTGTCAGAGCTGCATCGGGCCTATTTGCGACCCCTTGGGCTGCACGGTCGCTGCTGGCCGTGCCGGTAACCCTTCATGGCCGAACCGCGGCAACCATATGGTTCGAACACGAGGGCCAGGCCCGGAAATGGGATCCGGAAGATATTTCCTTTGCGCGCGCCATTGCCGGCATGCTGGCCCTGCGGCTGGCGGCGGTACAAAAGCCCACGACGTCCTTTCCGGTACCGAAAATCGGCGCCGATACTACCGTCGACTCGGTAAGTGTGAAAAAGGCATCGGTGCGGTCTACCCCGGCGGGTCCATCTGAATCGCCCGCTACCGTAAAACCCGCCACATCCCTGCCGATCGGCAAGGCGGCGCCAACGATGACCCGGACGGATTTTTTGGCTGATCTTACGGTGGACCGCGGCTATGATCGCCACAAACTCAGGGCGGATGTGTTCACCGATACCACCGTTTTTGTGCTCCGGTTTACAGATCCACTGTCGCTGGCGCGGAATTCCGGCGAGGGCCAAACGACAACGGTGGTCGATCAATTGATCTGCCACCTGGAGGATATGGTCGTTTCTCACGGCATTGATTACTGGAAAATTATGAGTGATCAAATCGTATGTGCAACCGGATTAGGTGACGATTCGAATGCGCATACCCAAAAAATTGCAGATTTTGCGCTGGGCATACAGGACCAATGTATCGGTCTGTTTGCGGACCTTGATGAACGGATGGAGTTTCGCATCGGCATCGACAGGGGGGCGCTGGTTGGAAGCCCCCTGGGGCGGCGCCACAAGTCATACAACATTTGGGGGGACGCCGTGAGCGCGGCTATGACCTTGGCCGATACCGCCATGGTCGGAAGTATTCACGTCAGTGAGGCCGCCTATCGGCGACTCCGAACGAGTTATGTACTCAGAGTTCGTGGCAGCTATTATCTCAAGGATATCGGTGAAATTTCAACATATTTGTTGACGGGTAGAATATGACTGCATTTCAGAATAGGGGCGTTAAGCGGGATGGCGCGCACTTCGCGGGCCAGGCCCCGGCTGGGATGTTCGCCGTCGCCGGCCGCTGGACGATCGCCTCGGTTCTGGGATTTGTTCGGTTTATCAACATTGCCGTGGCGGTGTTGTGGCAGAGCTGCCGGCCGCTCACCTGGCGGCGAACGGTGCGGGCGGAATTTTTCCAGCAATGTTATCTCGTCGGACTGCGGGCGCTGCCGTTTATTCTGATTACCGGCAGTCTTGTCGGATTAGGCATGGTATACCAGGCAATTTACTGGTTGGGTGTTTTCGGACAAACTAAATTTACCGGCCCCATCCTGGTTCTTGTCCTGGTGCGTGAAGTTGCGCCGTTGTTCGTGGCATTGACCGTGATCGGCCGCAGCGGATCGGTCATTCTGGTGGAGCTTGGCAACATGCAAATTGACGGGCAGGTTCGGATGCTGGACGCCCAGGGCATCGATCCGTTTCTTTTCCTGATTGTCCCGCGGGTAGTGGCGGTTTCGGTGTGTATGTTCAGCTTAACGATTGCATTTATTATGTTTGCCCTGGTTTCAGGCTTTTTGGCGGGCAATGCGCTGGGTTCCCTGGATGTCACTTTACAGGAATTTGTTTTTCGAATTCTATCGGAGATGGGACTTGCAGAATTTGCGACGATACCCTTGAAATCTTTTTTCATCGGCTTTGTCGTGGCTTTAATTGCCTGCACCACCGGTTTGTCCGTTTCCCGTTCCAGGTCCGATCTTCAGGCAGCCCTGTCGCGCGGTGTTACAAAATCGGTGCTGGCAGCTTTGTTGATATCCGGCCTGCTGACACTGCTGCTGTGACGGATGGTGGAAGGTAATCATGATAAAAGGCATTGCAGAACACCGCAGCATCCTTCGTTTTGAAAAAGTTAAGGTGTTCACCGAGCAGGGAGGCAGCGGTGAGACCATTGATTTAAAAATGAACCTTTTCGGCGGTGACCTGGCACTGATTAATCTGGAGCGTCCCCGGTTCGGATCGATTCTGGCCGATGCCTGCTGTGGCCTGCATCAGGCTGCCGAGGGATCCATCTTTTTTTTAGGCAAGGATTGGTCAGCGCTTCCGTCCGACACTGCCAATGCCCTGCGGGGACGGATCGGCCGGGTGTTTACCTTCGGCAACTGGATAAATCGCCTGACGCTGCTGGAGAACATTTTGCTGCCTCAGCTTCACCATACCCGGCGAAAGTTTGCTGCACTTCGCGATGAGGCCGTGCGTTTGGCTGAGCAATTCGGACTACCGGGGTTGCCCATGGGGCTGCCGGATGATGTGATGAGGGCCGATCATCAGCGCGCCGCCTGCATTCGGGCCTTCCTCGGCCAACCTGCACTGATTTTGCTGGAAGAGCCGACCTTCGGGGTATATCCCGAAATATTGCCGCCGCTGATCAATGCAATCCGCAACGCCTGCGACCGGGGGAGTGGTGTGATCTGGCTAACCCTGGAGGATCATGTCTGGAACGATCCCCTGCTGCCGGCAACCCATCGTTACCGGTTGACTGCGCGCAAACTGATGGAGGTGATCAGGTGAGTTTGACTTACCAACATACGCGCTTCCGATATGCCAATCAGGCTGTCGGTGTCTTCGTGATCCTGACAGTGATTATTTTCGGTGCGGCTTTTCTTTTCTCCGGTCAGGTCCGGGAATGGCTGGATCCCGGTGAGAGAATTAAGGTAATACTGCCATCGGACGGCCTGTTTGGACTATCAGAAGGCGCAGAGGTGGAAATCCTGGGCACAAAAGCCGGCAAAGTGATCAGAATCGTCATCAGTCCCGACCAGCAGATGCACGCCGAGGTTCAAATTCAAAGTGACATGAAGGCCTTTGTACGGCGCGATTCAACCGCCGTCATCCGCAAGCAGTATGGTGTCGCCGGTGATTCCTTTCTCTATATTTCCCGCGGCTTCGGAGAACCGCTCGATTGGGAGTACGCGGTTATCACTGCGGTCGCCGAACGTGCGCCCACCGAATCGATTGGGAAGATACTCGATGAGGTGCGCACCAAAGTTTTTCCGATCCTCGACGATACTCAGCAAGCCATTCGCGTATTCCTGACGGTGGTGAAAGAACTGCAGGATCCCGAGGGCAATATGCAGCAGCTGTTTGCCAATCTGAATACCATTTCGGGTAAGATCAGCCGGGGCGAGGGCACGGTCGGTCGGCTGCTCGCTGAAGATACGCTGATGAAGGAGATCGAGGCGCTGATCTCCCAGCTTAACGGAAACCTAGCGCGGCTCGAACCGCTTTTTGACGGCCTTGAAACCACCGTGGGAAACGTCTCTAAGATATCAGCGAAAATCAACAAACAGTCCAAGGATTTGCCGGAGATTAGCCTCAAACTCAAAGAGGTCCTGGTCTCCGTAAAGGCCGTGATGGACGATCTCAGCAAAACCACTCCGCAACTTCCCCGCATCGCCGAAAATATGGGTGATGCCACCGACAGTATTCCCGTGCTGATGCTTCAGACCCAGCAGGTTATGGCGGAGCTGGAGCTTTTGTTAAAACAACTTCAATCGAACTGGCTGCTTGGCGGCAAAGCCGGTCGAAAATCCAGAGAATCTACTCGTATATCCCCCCTGGAGGTGAGACCATGAACGAACATCGCTGGTTTCATGCCGTCTGCTGCCTGGCATATTTGTTGATCGTCCTATTTCTTGTCGGCGGCGTTGGCTGCAGTTCGTCACCGACGGTGCAGGATCGATCCGACACCGATGAAGAATTTGAACGCACAAGCCGGGCAGCCCGTATGGCCTTTGACACTGGGAAGCTTCAGCAGGCAGTCGACCTTTACAATCAGGCCTTGGAACGGGCCTATGTCCTTGATGATTTGAATGCCATCGTGGATTCCAAGTATAACCTGGCAGTTTGTCTGACGAGGCTGGGTTTATATGGCCAGGCACTTGAGCAGGTAAATCAGGCCAAAGCCGAATTGGACCGCACGAACCGGAGCATACCAGCAGATATCCTTTTGCTGGAGGCCACCATTGTTTATCGCATGGATGAACTGGATAACGCCTGGCAGCTTACGGAAATGATTTTGCTGGATGCAAGCCGGCTGTCTGGGGCTGTTCAGAGTAAAACGCATTTTTTGCGAGGTTTGATTGCCGGTGAGCGGGGTGATATCGATCAACTTCGCCATGAGATCGCATCTCTGGGAAAGCCCTCTACGGTGGGTTTGAGAGCCGACCGCGAAGAACTGGTGGGGCGCCTGGCAATGGCAGAAGGAAACTGGCGTGAGGCTATGGGCGCATTTGACAACACCGCCGAATTTCGACGAGATGATTTTGATTACAGCGAGATGGCGAATGCCCTGGCCCTGGCTGCCTGGGCTTGTGAACAGGCGGGACAACTGTCGGAAGCATCAAAGCGTTACCTGAGGGCCGGACGCAGTGCCGCTCAGCAGGGGGAGAACCACGATGCATTGAACTGGCTGAACCGTGCGGAGAAGCTCGCGGGAGAGGCGGGCGATGAACTCACCGCCAAACAGGCCCGTACCTATCGCAAGTGGCTTGAAGCAAGCCCTTAAGATTCACCTATAAAATTGAGTTCTCTTTAATGAGTGGCATTTCAACCAAGCTGTCGGCATTCTCGGGTGTCTTCGACAATGAAAGGGGAGCAGCGTATGCCGACGCTCATTTTTTTTACCCATATCCTTACCATTGTGATGGTTTCACCATCCAGGTTTACGAGATTGGGAAGTTCTTCGATATAGGATATATCGTCTTTGTGAAATTCATAATAAAGGGTATCCGTACTGAAAGGATCGGCTATCAATATAACCTTTTTACTATCATAGGGGTGTTTTTTGGGGGAGCCGGAAAAAGAAACATGAGTGGTTTTTAAATTTTGGACGTTTTTTGGTTTTTGATAGGCTTGAATATGAAATGTTACCGCTTCCTGTGGATAGCTCTCAGATGTCATTTTCAGATCCTCCTAATATGTGCTGATTAGGTTTTATTTTACATAAAATTCAGTTGAGTTCAACTTTATTCGATATTGCGCCCTCAATTCGAAAATGATATGGACCTATTTCAACCTTGCCGGAAGGAGATACGTGACACCAATGAAAAAATTAAGCGGTTTTCAGGCAAAATACTTGAGAAGCCTCGCCCATGCATTGAAACCTGTTGTGTTTGTCGGACAAAAAGGGATTACCGATGGCTTAATCGCATCTACTGAACAGGCCTTTGATCAACATGAACTCATCAAAGTAAAATTCGTTGACTTTAAGGAAAAAAACCAAAAAAAAGAAATCGCCGAAATCATCAAGATAAAAACAGGCTGCCTCATGGCGGGGATGATCGGGCATGTCGCGATATTCTATAAACAGCATAACGATCCGGAAAAACGCAGGGTCGTATTACCGGAATGAATCAGTACCATGATTCCCAAATACTATTGCATAGAATATGATTTTCCTGCTTTAGGTTTCAGTGTTCAGGAATCAGGTACAACATTTCTGGGCTAATACCTGAAACCTTTATCCTGATTGTCGCAATTGCTATCTACTCCCGCTCTGCAATTTCCCCTTTGATTTCATTCGAGTATATTATCAGATGTTGCCCGGGATGGATATGCTCTCTCAGTTTCAGACGATTCCAAATGATCAGCGCCGGCAGGGGAATTTGGAATCTTTCTGCAATGGTCGAAAGACTATCGCCTTCTTTTACGACATAAATACGTTGTCGATTTTCGGCCAGCCATTGATCGACCAGGATTTTAAATCGAGCTTGAAATCCCTCGGCGGCTCCCTTTGGAATCAGGATGTGATGATTGCCCGCAGCTAAAAAGTGTCCCCTGATTTCGGGGTTTAAATCTTTGATCACTTTAAAATGGGTGTCGGCCGCTTCGGCAACCACGGAAATCGGCGTCTCCTGAAAGCACTCCAGTTTGATTCGATCAAATTTTAAGGGCGGATATAAGTCTTTTTCAGTGAATTCAAAACCATAGGTTTTGGAGTCGGACAAAATGACCTTTGCGGAAATGATTCGTAATAGGTAACGTTGGGTCTCCAGGGGGAGATAGAGATGATAAAAATTGCGAGTTTTTTGAGCCAGGATTTCCGAGAGCAGCCCCTGTTCCCCCATGTTGTAAGCCGCCGCGGAAAGGGTCCAGCTTCCGAGAATGTCATACAGCTCTTTAAAATAGGCAATCGCAGCCTCGGTGGAGCGGAATAAATTGCGGCGTTCATCTGTGCGCGAATTAATCGTCAACCCGTATTTGCGCCCGGTGCTCTTTAAAAATTGCCAAAATCCAATGGCGCCTTTTTTAGATCCAGCGTGGGGTCTTAAAGCGCTTTCTGCAATCGCGATATATTTTAGGTCCTCCGGCATTTCTTGCTCTTTCAGCATTTTTTCGATGGTCGGAAAATAGCGGTTGGCCCGCTTAATCCAGAGCACGACTTGCGGGCGATCCCACAGGGTGAGAAGCAATTCTTTTTCGAGTCGTTCACGGACGTCCTGATTATCCAGTTCAACAGCTTCCCCACAAAAATCGAGGGTACCGCTAATTCGTGCGAGGGACATCAGCGAAGGAAAGCGGGCTGTTTCCAGTGATTCAGCGCTTCCGCCGTGAACAGGCCCCACGACGACCGTTGCTATAAATAAGATAAAGAAGAAGAATTTCATTCTACAGTGCTCTCAAATATTCCGGTTTCAAAGCGATGTTACCAGCCAGGGCCTGATCAATCAGCTTCAAGGTCGCGTCCTTGTCTTTCGGCAATCTGGCTCTGATGGGAAGGTAGTTTGAAGCGTGGTTGGCGTGGAAAAGCCCACTTGAAAGGTGGGTGCCGGCGATCATTGTTCTCAATTCCGCCAGCATTTCATCGGGCTCAATCAGGGAGAATTTTTCGGCTTGCAAATCCTTGAAAAGCGGGGTTCCGGGAATCGGCATCAGGCTCAGGGCACCGATGTAGTCCGGATCGATCGCTGACAGCACACGGCCGGTTTCCTGGGCATGTCGATGGGAGCGCTGTCGGCCGGCAATTCCCAGCAACACCGTGACCGATAACTTAAACCCGGCTTGTTTAGCTTTTTTGCCCATGTCGATCATTTGCGATGACATGGCACCTTTGTTGATTTTTTTCAGGGTAATGTCATCACCGGTTTCAAGACCCATGTAAACGATTCCAAGACCCAGGCTTTTAAGCGTCTCAAGCTCTTCAAGGGTTTTCATATTCAAGCTTTTGGCATTTGCATAGGTACCCACACGGGTAACCCAGGGAAGCCGATTTTTGATGGTCTGGAGAATATTCAACAATCTCTTTTGGGGAATAATCAGGGCGTCCCCGTCACAGAGAAACACGCGGCGCTGCCGCCGGCAATGTTGGGCCGCAAATTCGATATCGTCCATGATAATCGAATCCGGCTTAATTCGGAAACGCTCTTCCAGATAGGTACCGCAAAAGGTGCATTTATTTCGCGAGCAGCCTACGGTGACCTGAAGTAAAATACTGTTCGCCTCACTGGGCGGCCTGATAATGTTACCTTCATAGTGCATGTTATTATTAGTTCTCCTTTAGCATTTTTGCAAGCAAAGCGCTCAAAGCCTCCAGTCCCACCGGCTTGGCCAGATAATCCTTAATGGAATCTTTGGCATGTTGGCTCATGCCCTCGGCCTCATCCTCCTCGTAGCCGGAAAAGATCGAAATGTTGGCTTCGTGGTCATAATTAAGAATTTTTTCGATACAGGTAATGCCGTCCATCTCCGGCATGTTAATGTCCATTAAAACCGCATCAGGATGCTTGGCCTGATATTCTTCCAGTCCTTTTTTGCCATTGGCAGCAAGTTCAGGCTTATAGCCTAAATACTCGAGCAATTCCTGCATGGCCTTGAGGATTTCAGGTTCATCATCGACCACCAGCACTCGCTGGCCCTTTCCCCGAGTAATCGCCGGTTCGTATTTCTGTTCACTCTGTTTTTCGTCAAGAGCCAATGAAAATAGAATCTTGAAGGTGGTACCCACGCCCGGTAACGAATCAACACTGATCATACCGTCATGGCTTTTAATAATTCCATAGGTGGTGGATAGTCCCAGGCCGGTCCCCTTGCCGATTGGCTTCGTGGTATAGAACGGATCAAAGCATTTGCCGACGGCTTCTCTATCCATGCCCCCTCCATCATCTGTCACGGTAACAATAACCTGTTTGCCTTGCCTAACTGCTTTGATGATCAACCGGCCGCCATCCGGCATGGCATCCCGGGCATTGTTGCAGAGGTTCATCAGGGCCTGGCTGAGACTGGTCGCATCGCCCATGATTGGAAGTTTATCGGGGAGGTCAGTTTGAATGTCAATTTTCTGATCAAATGATTTGCGAATGATTTGGAACAGTTCGTTGATTATATCTGCCAGGTTGATAATTTCAAATTCTTCTTTAATCTGTTTGCGTGAAAATTGCAGCAATCCATCGACTAAACGGGATCCTCTTCTCACGGAAGTGTTGATTCGACCGGCCACGTCGTGCAAGCCGGTCTGATCTTCATAGCTCATCTGAATAAGCTGGCTGTTTACCAGGATTTCGGTCAAGGTATTCCTGAAATTATGGGCGACACCGGCCGCAATCGTGCCGATGGCCTCCATCTTCTGGACATGCTGCAACTGCATTTCCAAGCGCCTGCGTTCCGTCACATCCGTGATCATGAGGATGACCGTGGCCGGTTCTCCGGTTACCGGCAGAATTTTAATGGTAATTTGTCTGCCGTTTAACTCAACCGGTGATTTTTCCCCAATTTCTGTCGGTTGGTCCACTCCTTTTTGGAAAATTTTATCCAGCCGTCGTGCGGTGTCTTCGTCAAACAGATCAGGCGGATAGACAGCCAGAATTTTATCCGACTGTGAGGCGAGCAAAGACACTGCAACCCCATTGGCATAGACCACTTTGTTGGCATAAACCTCAAGGATTCCTTCAGACATGCTTTCTAAGATCGTTTCAAGGTGGCGATTGCGTGAAAGTAATTCCTTGGTCAACTGGCGGGCATATACGCTGTCGAGTCCGCGAATGGGCTTCGGATCTTCACGACTGCGGGGGGTATCCGATGTCTCAATGGCCTCCCTGATGTGGTTTGCCATCGTACTAAAAGGTCCTTTGGCAATGTAAGAATCGGCGCCGGTTTCCTGAAAATCGAAATCAATTTCAGCCACGGCAGCTGAGATGATGACCAGATAGCAGTCATTGAGATGCGCCATACTGTGCACTATCTGAATGAGTTTGTTGCCATCAATCTTGGGCATGATGAGGTCGAAGAAGATAATATCCGGACTGAAACTGGTAAGCAGGTCTAAAGCCGCAAAACCATCCTCGGCCGTCAAGACTTCATGTCCTTCCCGGGTTAAAAATTTGGTGATAAATTTCAGCATCACACGATCGTCATCAACCACGAGGATTTTCTTCTTCATTTATGGGGCTCCCTCTTTGAGGATTTATCCTTGATCCGAAACGATCGGTTCAGAGGTTCAAGGTCAACTGTCAGATATCGTTGATTGGTTGATTAGTTGATTGGTTAAATGGATGTAAATATGTATTAACCCATATTTGCTAAACAATTAGACACTTCATTGTACAACAATCATAACAATCTAAAATTATTACTATCATTTACCAATTCAACCATTCAACCAGTAAACTATTCAACCAGACTGCTAATCTATCATTTTTCTAAGTGTTTTATCAACCTCAGCGATCTGAACCGTGAGGCTTTCGATATCCGCTTGGACCCCGTTCAAATCAGCCTCTTTTCCCTTTGTCTCAAGGTTGAAGGCGACTTCTGCAGCGGTTTCAGCCCTAAAATTTTTCAGCATTCCCTTCAGGCTGTGGGCTGTCCGCATGAAGGTAGCGCAGTCACCTTCGTCTAAGGATCTGCGAAGATTATCAAGCAATCGGGGATAATCTTCGAGAAAAATCTCAACCACTTCTTTAAGAAAATCCGTGTCTCCGTCAAAGGCCTTTAGCAGCAGTGCCTTATCCATCGTAACAGAATCGGTTGCCACCGATTTTGTGATGTCGGAAGTTTTTGTCAGTCTTTCGATGGCTTCGAACAATTTGTCCGTATCAATGGGTTTGGATATATATTCGTCCATCCCGGCTTCAAGGCAGCGTTCACGATCACCTTTGACAACATGGGCGGTCATGGCAATGATGGGGATGTGGCCTTCCCATTTTCGTTCCGTTTCACGAAATGCACCGGTGGTTTCGAGACCATCCATTTCCGGCATCTGCACATCCATTAGAACAATGTCAAAAGAATCTCGTTTGAAAGCTTCCAGAGCCTGTCGCCCATTTTCCACCAAAATGGTCTGATGATTCCAGCTTGCGAGCAGGCGCAGAATGAATTTCTGGTTGAAGGGTGTGTCTTCTGCCACTAAAATTTTCAGCGAGCGTGAGGGGACGCGTTCGATCCGCTGCGATGTTTCAGCCACAAAATCAGGAGCGGGTTTTGCAATACCCAGGTGTTTTAAGATTGCACTTATCAGTTCCGACGCACCGACGGGCTTGAGGACACTGTTGGAGATCCCCAGTTTTGCGAGGTCCGATTTACGTTTGATGTGTGGAAAGGTCAGCATCATGATAATACCGGCATTGGAAATTTTCTGTTGTAAAATCCAGGTTGCCAGGGAAAATCCATCGGTCTCGGGCATATCCGAATCCAGCAAAATCACATCAAAAGGGGTTCCCTCGACCTGCGCCTTCAAAAGAAGGTCCCTGGCTTCTTTTGCACCGGATGTTGATACAGGTTTCATGCTATGGCTTTCCATTATCTCTTTGAGAATTTTACGACTGGATACATTATCGTCGACCACCAGCACGTTTAAGCCGGCCAGTTCGGGATAAGACGCTTCATATTGTCGGGCATCACGATTTTGCTGGCGGATAAAACGCGCAGTGAACCGAAACCGACTCCCGTGGCCGGGCTGGCTCTTGATCTTAATCCTGCCGCCCATCAAATTCACCAGTTGGGCTGACACCGCCAATCCCAGTCCGGTACCCCCATAGCGACGCACGGTCGTAACCTCGGCCTGGTTATAGGCACCAAAAATGCTACGCTGTTTATCCGCCGGGATCCCGATACCGGTATCGACGACTGAAATATGCAGAAAAACTTCGTATTCCGTTTGAGATTGAGTGGCGACATAGACGATCACCTCTCCTTCATCCGTAAATTTAATGGCATTATCGATCAGATTGAGCAGGACCTGGCGCAGGCGTGCATCATCACCCAACAACCGATCAGGAACACCTGGAGCAATACGATAGGCCAGTTCGATACCTTTTTCGTGGGATTTGATGCCCATGATTTTCATTGATTCATCCAAAAAATGCCTGAGACTGAAAGGGGTTTGTTCGAATTCCAACTTGCCGGCTTCAATTTTGGAAAAATCAAGAATGTTGTTGATGATGGAAAGCAAAGAATAGGCCGAAGATTTGACCACGTCGAGATCTTCCCTCTGATCAGGGGGTAAATCAGAGTTTAAGGTCATTTCCACCAATCCGATGATGGCGTTCAGCGGCGTGCGGATTTCGTGGCTCATGCTGGCCAGAAATTCACTTTTGGTCTGGCTGGCAGCTTCAGCGGCCAGTTTTTCGCGATATAAAGCTTCGGCCCGCTGGCGCTGGGTAGCATCTCGTACCAATACACCAAAACCGATGGGATCACCTTTTGGATCGTTTATCAACGATACGGACGATTCAACAAATCTTTTGGAACCTTCTTTGTTGGTAAGAACCCAGTCCACGGATTTCGTCGGCATTCCGGTTGCAAGCACTTTGCTGAAGATATCGGCCAGTTTATGCGAATTGGTTTCATCCATCGATTTGCGTTGGTTCATCTCTGATAATTCAATCCGGGAATAGCCGAGAATTTTGCACATGGAATCGTTGAAAAAGACAAAATTGCCGTCCAGGTCCACCTCGTAATATCCATCGGGAGCAGTTTCAATGATTTTGCGAAACTTTTCTTCACTTTCCCGAAGTGCGGCTTCGGCTGTGGAACGTTGATTGATGGTAAACTGGGCATGGGAACCAAAGATTAGGAAAAGACATAAAATGGCGATGCGGCTCCAAATCGCGCTCATATCCGGTCCGAACAACCGTTGAAAAAAATCGACATCATATGATAAAAAAAAGTATAGGATGGATTCAAAAACCGTATAAAAAAGGGCTAAACCGATTCCGATTAAAACCATGTGATCCCAAATATAGACCCTGATTGGTTTTTTATTTATCTTTTTCTGATTTCCCTCATTGAAGGTATCTCCGGATGGTTGAAGATATTTTGCCTGGATCGATAATATTCAACCTTCTCATTTCGTTTACTATTGGATCATATTTATATAGACAAAAGACTGAAGCGGGCATCGACCCAGATGCGGGATCTGGGGTGCTGGATACTGAGGCAGAGCTTCGCTATTCCTTAGAGCATATTTCACCCTGTGCCCAACGGCAAGTAAAAAAAATAATTTTGACTGCAATGCGAGGTGATTTTTCGATAGGATTAGGGTATTGAGGTAGCTTATCCTTAGACTATTATTGGGAGATAGCTTCAAACCGGTGGTATTTTCGGCGGTCATTACCACTGCGGCGTTCTTTGGTTTTTCTTCTCTCCGGGATGTGCAGGGTGTATGAATAATTTCTGCGATCTCCCATGGACCGTCTTCCCTCGACTTTCCAGAGAGATCTGCTGCTCTAATATATCGTTTCCGTTTGTTTCCATTGCTGATACCGAATTTAAGTGTCGATGAAAAAGAGATTCCGTCAAGTCGCATACTGCAATTATACTAAAATGGGTAAACCGTGCAGTTTTCATGCCATTGAGAATGATCGTATTGACCGATCACATCATGGTCACGATTTCGAAGTTTTTATTATTGATTTCAAGCCAAATACAGACAATCACGGGAAGGTTAACACCCCCCGGCAGCGTGTCTCAGCAGGCCCATAATTTAAGAAAAATATTGGACATATGAAATAAATGTCATAAAATTGTGAAATTATTTTCACTCTCCAACCGGCGAGGCATCCCCTTCTTTTTGATCATTCCAACGGGTAGTGAATCGACAATATTCAATCAATGGTATCTGTGATTTGCTGAAAACTTCAGTTTCTGACAACATTTGTTAGAAAAAAAGGACTAAGGCCTACTCTATAGCCGATGGTCGGCTCTGCCAAATTCCGGTGGCCTGCTCAAATGCGTGGGCTATCTGAAGCACCCCGAAATCGTCGTTGTGCCGTCCGACGATCTGCATGCCCACCGGCAGCCCCTCCGGGGTAAACCCGCAGGGAACGGAAATGGCGGGTAGACCGGTAACCGTGATATAGTAGCAGCTTTTCATCCAGTCGATGTAAGTATCCATCTTGACACCGTTGATCTCTTGTACCCAGGGTTCGTTTATATCAAACGGCGGCACCTGATTGACGGGACATATCAGATATTCATAGGTTTTCATGAATTTTCGCATCCGATGATAGAGTTCGGTGCGTTTGACTTCAGCGCGACCAATTTGAGGTCCGGTGAGCTTCCGGCCCTGCTCGATATTCCAGATCACCGAATCTTTCATTTGTTCCCGGTGATTCTCCATTAATTCAGAGAATTGCAATTCAAAACTCCAGGCGCGCCAAATTTTAAATATTTCGTCGGCATCTTGAAAATCCGGCTGACAATCTTCCATGATGCATCCCAAATCTTCAAACACATGGCGTTGATTTTCAAGTACCTGGGTTACCCGCGGGTCCACCGGTAACTCTCCCAGGTCTTTACTCCAGGCAATTTTAACTCCCTTGAAGTCGCGATCCAGTGGGCGGGTGAACAGACTGCCTTGCTCGGCGATGGCAATGGGGGCCCGGGGGTCGGGTCCGGCAATAACGCTTAACATCAAGGCAACGTCTTGTACCGTGCGGGCCATCGGACCCTCTACGGGTATGGGAAACCACCCCGTGTGACTCGGCCATACCGGCACCCGCCCTGGTGAGGTGCGAAAGCCGACAATGTTGCAGAAATTGCCCGGATTACGCAGGGAACCTCCCATATCACTCCCGTCGGCAAGCGGGAGCATGCCGCATGCCAGGGCCACCGCCGCCCCCCCACTGCTGCCGCCGCAAGTTTTGTTCAAATCGTAGGGGTTTAAGGTTTCTCCGAAAACCTGGTTGAAAGTCTGGGATCCGGCGCCGAACTCCGGCGTGTTGGTCTTGCCGATGGTGATGGCCCCGGCCTTTTTAAGTCGCTGCACGATTAATCCATCATGATCCGGAACAAAGTCTTTGAATATGGGTGATCCCCAGGTCGTCCGCAGATCTTTGGTAGGCACCAGATCTTTGTGCGCAATGGGTAACCCGTGCAATGGTCCCACGATTTGCCCGCCTTTCAGGGCCTTGTCGGCGGCATCAGCGGCGGCTAATAGCCGTTCGGTTGGGATTTGGGTGACAATGGCATTTACTTTCGGGTTGATCCGTTCGATCCGGGTTAGGTGAGCCTGCATTACTTCCCGGCAGGACAATTCCTCCGCGCGGATTCGTTGAGCCATATCTGTTGCCGTCATGAAACAGATATCAGAATTGGACATGAGGTCTCCTTGTTTAGACCATCCGGAGGCGTAGAGCCGGCTGGTTGTAATTGGTTGTATCCCAGGTCTCCCCCGTGATGGCGTGAAAGATCTCATGGTATTTTTCCAGAATCGTGTGAATTTCCCCCCGGGCAGCCTCGCCGTAGGCTCTTCCCCGTTTTTTGGGATCCATCTGGTTGAGTTCGATGGTAAGAATGGGTTCTGTGGCCACGATCTAATATCCTTCAGATAGCCTTTTTCAGGAGGATTCTCGACGCAATCAGCACGTGCATGGCTTTATAGAATGTCCTTGACAAAGGGAATTCTCCTATACTACTTGTCCGGTGGTAAATCAAGTTCATTATCTTATCAAATGTTTTTTTATCTTCGTTTATTCACCATTCTGAAAGGAGGCCTGCCATGAAAACCAAAAAACTGCTTATCGTACTGTTAGCCGCCGGGGTCTTACTGGCACCGATGCTGGGATTCAGTTCGGAACTAAAGATCGGCTTGCAAGCCGAACCTAATTCCATGGATCCACACTACCACAATCTGACACCTAACAATATGATGGCAAAGTACACGTTTGACCCCCTGATCATACAGGATCACAAACAAAATCTGTCACCGGGCTTGGCGGTCGCCTGGAAGCCCATCAGCGATCTGACCTGGGAATTCAACCTGCGGCCGGGCGTCAAATTTCACGACGGTTCACCCTTTACGGCCGAGGACGTCAAATTTACCCTCGAGCGCGCCCCCAACGTGCCCAACAGCCCGTCCACTTTTGGACGATTTATAAATCACGTTAAAAAAATCGAAATTGTCGATTCCCACACCGTCCGCTTGTCAACGGCGGATCCATTTCCCTTGATGGCCACTTACATGTCCGGCTTTACCATCATTTCCAAAAAGCATGCTGAGGGAGCGGCCACCAAGGATTTCAATTCGGGCAAGGCCATGGTCGGGACCGGACCTTTCAAGTTCGTGGAGTGGGTTCCCGGCGACCGCATCGTCTATGAGCGCAACGATGAATATTGGGGTGAAAAACCCGCATGGGAGAAGGTAATCGTCAGACCGATATCCAATTCATCGGCCCGGGTGGCGGCACTTCTAGCCGGGGATGTGGACCTTATCGACTTTGTGCCCACCGCCGATATCGAAAAATTGGGAAAAAACCCCAAGCTTACCATGGAACGGTCGGTCTCCAACCGTGTGATCTATCTGCACATCGACAGTAACCGCGATGTTTCGCCTTTTGTCACCGACAATAACGGTAATCCGATGAGCAAAAACCCACTGAAGGACGTCCGTATCCGCCGGGCTATATCAATGGCCATTAATCGCCCGGCCATTGTATCGAGTGTAATGGAGGGCAATGCTATCGCCGCCGGGCAGCTTTTACCTGACGGATTCTTCGCGGTCAGCCCCAACTTGAAACCGGTTGAATATGACCCTGAAGGTGCCAAGAAGCTGATGGCCGAAGCCGGCTGGGGCGACGGTTTCGGGCTGACCATCCACGGTCCCAACAATCGCTACGTCAACGATGCCAAGATTTGTCAGGCCGTGGCCCAAATGCTGACCCGGGTGGGTATCAAAACCCAGGTGGACACCATGCCCAAAAATGTCTTCTTTCCTCGGGGAACCAACCTCGAGTTCAGTCTTATGCTGGTGGGTTGGGGATCGGGCACCGGCGAGCCGTCCTCGCCCTTGGGAGCGCTGCTGCACACCTATGATAAAGAAGCCGGTTATGGTGGCACGAACCGCGGGCGATTCTCCAACAAGGAGATGGATGCAGCCCTGGAAGAAGCCATGCGCAGCGTGGATCGGGAGAAACACAAGAACCTGCTGATCAAGGCCACGGAGATCGCTATGCGGGAGGTGGGCATCATACCGCTGCACTACCAGGTCAACATCTGGGCCATGCAAAAGGGGCTGTCCTACACCGCTCGCACCGACGGAAATACTTTGGCCTTCGATGTCCATACAGCCAAATAAGCGGGATTAATTCGAGATAGCGGGTCCCGGGGACCCGCCATGGCAAATGTCGAATGTCGATTGACGAATTTCGAATGAAGGAACTCTTTCTATTTAATTTTTAAAAATGGCAGAGCGAAGCGATTCCAAACTTCGAAATTCGTTATTCGATATTCTGCGGTTCGATGTTCAGCCCGGCTGCTAATATCGGGAACTTCAGCTTGTCTAAACCGTAGTGAAGCCCAGGCAGCGGAGTCCCCAAGGGACTTAATCCATAAGCTTCGTATCTCATTATTGGATATTTGTTTTTCATTCGATGTTCGATGTTGGACGTTCATCTTTCAAATCAGCCCCGTATGGCATAAATGCAAGGTGTGAACATTAACAGAATAGTTCAGCACTAAAAGGGTTTCGCCCCCATTGGATTGCCGTGATAGTTTTCATCATCCGCCGTTGCCTCCAAAGCAGTGTGGTACTGCTGATCATGTCAGTGCTGGTGTTTGTCGGGGTCTACGCCATCGGCAACCCGGTTGACATTCTGATCAATCCGGAAGCAACGCCCCAGGAATACGAGGATGCCGTCAAAGCGCTGGGGCTTGATAAGCCCATGTGGGAGCAGTACTGGATTTTCTTGAGCAATGCCCTGCGTGGCAATCTGGGCAATTCATTTGTTTTCAACGAGCCAGCTTTGAAGTTGATTCTGCAGCGCATGCCGGCCACCCTGGAGCTGGCCTGCGGGGCACTGTTGTCTAGCGGTATTGCTGGGCATCCCCCTGGGCATGATTGCCGGCATCAAATCCGAGAGTTGGGTCGGCCGCAGTATTATGAGCGGATCCATCCTCGGTTTCAGCCTGCCCACCTTTTGGGTGGGAATGATGCTGATCATGTTTTTTGCAGTGATGCTAGGTTGGCTGCCGGCCTCGGGACGCGGTCAAACTGTTGATCTTTTTGGTGTGCCGGTCAGTTTTCTCACCTGGGACGGCCTCTCCCATTTACTGTTGCCGGCGTTTAATCTGGGTCTCTTCAAGCTTTCTCTGACTATCCGTCTAACCCGCGCCGGCACCCGCGAAAACCTGCAGCTGGATTATGTGAAATTTGCCCGGGCCAAGGGTCTTTCCAACGCCCGGGTGATTGGGGTACATGTCCTCAAGAATATCCTGATTCCGGTGGTGACGGTGCTGGGGTTGGAACTGGGCAATGTTATCGCCTTTGCGGTGGTGACCGAAACGATATTTGCCTGGCCGGGTATGGGCAAGCTGATCATCGACTCCATCGGCGTTCTTGACCGGCCGATCATCGTGGCCTATCTGCTGATTACAGTGACGATGTTTATCGTCATTAATTTTGTGGTGGACGTGCTTTACTCGGTTCTCGATCCACGGGTTCGGTTAGGGGATTTAAAGACATGACGATCCCTGCCGAAGATACGGGAATACCATCGGGGACTGAACCCGGAATGCCTGCCGAGTCTCCGATGCGTCGTTTCATATCGGATTTTTCCGAAAGCCGCGTGGCCCTTTTGGGGCTGGTGGTGTTTTTGGGCATTGTTTTCGTGGCCCTTTTTGCCCCTTATATTTCACCCCAGGACCCATACGACCTTGCTCAACTTGATATTTTAGAAGGACGTCTGGAGCCGGGGGCGACGAGCATGATGGGAGGCTACACCTATTGGCTGGGCACTGACGATCAGGGGCGTGATATGTTGAGCGGAATCTTTTACGGATTGCGCACCAGTTTAGGCGTCGGCGCCCTGAGCGCCCTGCTGGCACTGATATTCGGTGGAACCATGGGGTTGATCGCCGCCTATTTCGGCGGAAAGACGGACACCCTGATCATGCGCGTGGTTGATGTCCAGCTCAGCTTTCCTTCCATTCTGATCGCCTTGGTACTGCTGGCCATTTTAGGGCAGGGGGTGGACAAAATCATTATCGCGCTGGTGGCGGCCCAGTGGGCCTATTATGCGCGAACGATCCGTGGTACGGCCCTGGTGGAGCGGCGCAAAGAATATATCGAGGCCGCCGTCTGTCTGGCCTTAAGCCACCGGCGCATCGTGTTTCGGCAACTTCTGCCCAACTGTCTGCCGCCGTTAATCGTGGTCGGCACCGTCCAGGTGGCCCATGCCATCGCTCTCGAAGCAACGCTTTCATTTTTAGGTATCGGTTTGCCGATTACCGAACCTTCCCTGGGTCTGCTCATCTCCAACGGTTTCGAGTATATGTTGAGCGGCAAATACTGGATCAGTTTTTTCCCCGGCGTGGCCTTATTGCTTACCATCGTCAGTATCAACCTAGTCGGCGATCAACTGCGCGATGTGCTGAATCCGAGGTTGCAAAAATGAGTGTTGCCGCGGAACTTTTGGTCATTAAAAACCTCCACACTCACTTTTTCATGAAAAGCGGCATCATTAAGGCGGTGGATGATGTAAGCTTCACCGTCAACCGAGGGGAAATACTCGGTTTAGTAGGCGAATCCGGTTCAGGTAAATCGGTTACCGGCTTTTCGATACTCGGGCTGGTGGACCCCCCTGGGCGGATTATTAGCGGACAAATTTTGTTCTGTGGCGGGGATATCGTCTCGCTGTCCGAGAATGATTGGCGAGCGTTGCGGGGTTCGCGCATTGCCATGATCTTCCAAGATCCCATGATGACGTTAAATCCGGTCCTACGCATTGATACCCAGATGATCGAGGCGATTTTAGCCCATGAAAAAGTGGATCGGCAAACCGCGCGCCGGCGCGCACGAGATGCCCTGGGGTTTGTGGGCATCGCTTCTCCGGAGGAGCGGCTGCGTGCGTATCCACACCAGTTTTCCGGAGGTATGCGCCAGCGGGTGGCCATTGCCATCGCTTTATTGAACAAACCCGATTTGATTATTGCCGACGAACCGACAACGGCTCTGGATGTGACCATTCAGTCCCAGATACTGTATGAAGCCCAAAGGCTCTGTCGGGAAACCGGAACCGCCTTAATCTGGATCACCCATGACTTAACCGTGGTTGCCGGCCTGGCAGACCACATTTGCGTCATGTACGCCGGGCGAATCGTCGAAGCGGGGAGTATCGACGACGTGCTTGATCGCCCTTTGCATCCCTACACCCGTGGGCTTATCGGTTCGGTGCCCAGTCGCAACAAGCGCGGCAGTGCCCTTTACCAGATTCCCGGTATGACACCATCGTTGGTGAACATGCCTGAGGGATGCGCCTTCCGTGAGCGCTGCCCGCGGGCCGACAAGGCCTGCTTAGTGACTCCCGAAAACACCCGGCCGATGTCGGGACGCCGGATTCGCTGTTTTCATCCTTTTCCCAGTGAGGCGTCATGAAAATCACCACTGACTCACCTCCCATCGTTCGATTACAGAATGTCTCCAAACGTTTCGCAAAATCACTGGATCTGGCCGCAAAAATTGCTCGAAAACTTGGTGCAAAAATACGCGAAGAAGTGGTTCATGCGGTGGACAATGTTAGTTTGAGCATCGCGCAGGGGGAAGTGGTGGGACTCGCCGGTGAATCGGGATGCGGTAAGTCCACTCTGGGTAGAATGGTCGCGGGAATTCTCCCTCTCAACGAAGGTACGATTTTCTATAAAGGAATGGATGTGGCGCAATTGCCACCTGCGGAATTTAAGCAATTCGCCCTCAATATCCAGATGATTTTCCAGGACCCGTTCGCTTCCCTGAATCCCCGCAAACGGGTTCGCGACATCATTGGTGACGCACCTTTGGTCCATGGTATCGCCAGACGATCGGAATTGGATGATTACCTGGACCAGGTCATGCTGCGGTGCGGTCTGGATCCGAGCTTCAAACGAAGATATCCGCATCAGTTTTCAGGCGGTCAGCGGCAGCGGATCGGGATTGCCAGGGCCTTGGCGGTGAATCCCGAATTTATTGTTTGCGATGAGGCGGTGGCGGCCCTGGATGTGTCGATCCAAGCCCAGATTCTGAATCTTTTTATGAAGCTTCGTGATGAATTGAATTTAACCTATCTATTCATCAGCCATGATCTTGGGGTCGCAGAGCATATCAGTGATCGAATTGTGATCATGTACCTGGGAAGGGTCGTGGAAACGGCCAAGACGGAAGAACTTTTCGCCACACCAAACCACCCCTATACCCAGGCCCTGTTGCGCGAGGTGCCGCGTTTGGAAAATCGACATTCCCAATTTTCTCCCGTCAAAGGAGAGATCCCTTCGCCCCTTGACCCGCCGTCCGGATGTCATTTCAATCCTCGCTGTCCCCATGCCATGAATCGTTGCCGTGAAGAAGTGCCGGTTTTGAAAGAAATTGCCTCCCAGCGGTTTTGCGCCTGTCACCTGAATGAAGAGGCCTAGTTCTCACAACATGTTGTGAGACAATAATTGTAAATAGGTTCCAGGTGTCAGTTTTCGGGTATCAGGAAAGCAAGGGCAAGGCGCTAAATCATGAAATCTTGTGTGAAACTCTTCATTTCCAAAGTTGGAGTTGGTTCAATCTAAGGGCACTTTGCATTTTGCCGGTTCGAATGCGTAATGCGAAACCCAACAACGGTAGATTTTGGATCCGAGCTCCAAAAGTTTCTATTTCGATTTGACCGGCCGTTTTTTTTAGCCGGCGGCGGGGCTGAACACTGACACCTGACACCATGCTTTCAGATTAAGCCCAATAAGGGCCAAACCGCACCTGTCGATCGAAAGCATCATTCTGAATCAAAATCGCGCCTTACTTTTTCTCTTAACTCCGGCAAGGTTAGAAAATCCCAGGCGGTCATGGCCAGCATTTTGGCGGCATTAAGCAGTGTCTGCCGACCCCGGGGGCTGGTGGTTGCATCGCGAAATTCGACAGAATGGCCCGGGATTTCAGGATCTACGATGGCGAGGTAAGGGTGAATCGCCGGCAGGTAGTGGCTGAGATTGCCCATATCGGACGAGCCCCGCCGGCCGTCATCTTCATCAATCAGAATCCCCAGGGCTGTCATGTTGTCTTTTACGGCGGCTTCCAGAGAAGGATTGCGCCGGTTAGGGTCGAGCAGGGGCGGGAAGATTTCAAGTTTGAATTCAGTCCCCGTGGCCAAGGCTGCGCCTTGTCCGCATTTTTTCACCTGCTCGAGAAGCTCATCCCGATAGGCGCTGCTGCCGGCGCGTACATAATACAAAGCCGCAGCATAATCCGGGATGATATTCGGTGCATCACCGCCATGGGTAATGATTCCGTGGATACGACCATCGGGCCGCAGATGCTGTCGATACGCGTTTATTCCGTTGTAGGCCAGGACCAGCGCATCCAAAGCGTTAATGCCTTTGTCGGGCGAGCCGGAGGCGTGGGCGGTACGCCCAAAAAATTCCATTTTAAATTTAATGCGACCCAGCATACCTTTCGCAGGGATATTCGTCGAGCCGGGATGAAACATCATGGCGGCATCCATCTCATCGAAGACTCCGGCCTCAGCCAATCGGACCTTTCCGCCTCCGCCTTCCTCGGCCGGGGTGCCCACAAGTGCAAGTCCGCCGGCTTTATCTCCCAAAATGCGACGTAAAGCCACCACCGCCCCCAGGCCGGCAGCGGCAATCAGGTTATGACCGCAGCCGTGGCCGATTTTAGGTAATGCATCATATTCAGCCAGGAGCGCCACCGTGGGCCGGGCTGGAGGGCAATCCTTCGGCCGCGCTAAAAATGAGGTTTCAACATTACCCACGCCTTTTTCTACCTCGAACCCCTTTTGCGCCAATACGCAACTCAAATAATCTCGGGCCTTAAACTCCTGGTAGGCAATTTCCGGGTTGGCCAATAAAAAATCACTGACAGCAAACAAATCATCCGCCAGGGATCCAACTTCCCGGCAAATGTGTTCTTTATTTTCATCCATTTGGCTCTCCTTCACTTAAAGTTTCCATGTCCTGGTAAAAATTTATACCCTGTCATATCCTAATTTGAGGTATGAATCCACCGCCAAAAGCCAACGCGCACAAATTTATCCGTACTGTAGCCCCACCTTCCGCTATGCAAGCGATCCGGCAAGGCGACCTCATATGAAACTACGCCAAATTGGCCTAGTTTCTTTAATGATCAGACCGGCTGTTTTTTTAGCCGGAGGCCGCTCTTATATGAAACTAGATTCGAAATTACAATTTTGCCACGAAGACACAAAGACTCGAAGGGATGATATGTATTTTAATCTTGGTGCTTGGTGGCTGAACGAAAAACATCAAAGTTTCTTTATCGATCAGACGGGCCGTTTTTCTGGCCAGAGGCCGCGCTCACATGAAATATTAATTCAGCGTCCTTTAAGCCTATTTCCGCTGATTTGAATCTACAAAGTTCATTTTTCGATCCGGCTGACTGTTTCTTCAGGCCAGCGACAGTGCTTCTATAAAAAAACTGGATTACCACAGGTTGACTTTGAGACATGAAAATGTGTAATAGTCAATCATACTGACCTCGATATTTATTACCGAAAAACAGCACTATACCGTAAATTTAAGGAGACCGAAAATGGGCAGTCGCGCGCCACATTTTTCGATTGTTCTGGCCGCCGGTGAGGGCACCCGCATGCGCTCGGCCACGCGTCACAAAGTTTGTTTTCCCATCAACGGACGGCCTGCCATCAACCGCGCACTTAAAACCTATAACGAGTGCGGCATCAAACAGCAAATTTTGGTTGTTGGTGCTTTAGCCGGCCAGGTCGTTGAAACCGTCGGCGCCGAATTTGAAAATGCTATTTTTGTCTACCAGGCCGATCGGCTCGGGACAGCCCACGCCGCACAGCAGGCCATGAAAGTCATCGACGGTTTGCAAAGTGAGCAGGACGTTCTGCTTGTCGCGGGCGACCGCATTATTAAGTCCACCGTGCTCGAACAGCTCTTTGATTTATACTACAGTCAAAACTGCGATATGGTTGTTTTAGCGGTTCCAAGCCGTCCAAAGTCAAGTCAGGGACGTCTGGTGACAGATGGCAAAGGGCAGTTGGTGGGAATCGTTGAAGCGGCAGACGTCCGGCAACGCCAGGTCTTTAAAGAGCTGCACGACCTTGCCGGTCGTGGATCTCCTCCGGATTGCGATGCAATCCTTCATATCGTCAAAACCGGGTTTTCGACTGAAGGAAAACGGCCAGATGACATTAAATGCGAGAAAGCGTTTGGCGACCTCTGGCGTGCGTTGACTGGGCATACAATATGTCAAGGCAGCCGTCTTGCGCCTGCAAAAAAAATTCAGCAGCGAAAAACTAAAGGGAATGGATCTCGTGGTCAGCGGCAACATTCCCATGGCGGCCGGATTAAGCTCCTCATCCACCCTGGTCGTTGGTGCAGCAGAAGCCGCTGTGACTATCAACGGCTTGGACGTGTCGCCGGCGCAATTAATTGATCTTTGTGGTGAAGGCGAGTGGTTCGTCGGAACCCGCGGCGGAGCGGCCGATCATGTCGCCGTCAAGTTCGGTCAAAGGGGTAGAGTCGTCAAGGTCACATGTTTTGATTTCAACATCCTGGATACCGTACCATTCCCGTGAGAATACGCTCTGGTTGTCTGCGATTCGGGTTTAAAAGCGCAAAAAACCGGCAATGCAAGGGATCTTTTTAACCATCGCGTCAGCTGCTATCGAATCGGATTCCTGCTGATCAAGAAATACTTCCCCCAGTATGCGTCGATGCTGAATCACCTGCGCGATGTGAACATGAAGCGCCTTAACATGCCACTGAGTCGGATATACCGTATTCTCCTGCGCCTACCGGAATCAGCGACCCAGGCTGAATTACGCGCATTTATACCGGCCGTTGATCTTGACGTGTATTTTAACCAGCACAGGCCTCCGCCGGACGGACAGTACCCCATTCGCGGTGTTGCTCTTTACGGACTGGCAGAGATGGAGCTTGCGAAGCTTTTTGCCGATGCCATGAAAGAGAACCGGGTTGAAACCGTAGGACGTCTGATGAATATCTCACACGACGGCGATCGTGTGATTTCCATCCATAAAGACCATCACGAGACGTCCTATCAGGCGCCGACCTCCAACGATTATATTTTGGGTCTCATTGAAGATTTGGAAAGCGGTGATCCGGTTCGAGTAGAACGGGCGCAGCTGCAATGGCAGCCCGGCAGCTATCACTGCAGTCTGCCTGAAATTGACAGAATGGTCCACATTTCGTTGCAAACAGAGGGCGTCGCCGGGGCGCAGCTGGCCGGTGCCGGCCTCGGTGGCTGTATGATGGTTTTGACGCATCTCGACGCTGTCCCAAACCTTGTCGACAACCTCACCAAAAAGGTATTATTTACCCGAAGCCAAGCCGCCGACGACCCTCGTATGCCGTCCCATTGCGGGGAGTAAAATCTTATTTAAAGAGCCGGTGCGGTGAGCGGATACTCAATTGGCCTTGAAAGGTGTTTTTCGAAAACTGCTCACGTGGACTGCTGACTATAGATGCCGAATTCTCCATTGGCTTCCCGATCGTTTGAGTGCAGGATTTATCAGTCGCCATTCGAAACTTGACAGCGGCTCTGCTAATTCGCTATTAGCAGGCGATAAAGTGAAGCGGCTGAAATGCCATCGCCCTCCAATACCGGAAACAACCCACAACTCATCGTAATATTGGCAACCACACACCCTGAATTTTAAGGCGTCGGAACTTCTCTCTTTAAGGGGCATTCAGATCTATTGAAGGGGGAAGTTTTCTCCCCATTTGTTAGGATGGTCGGTTTAAACTCAAACTTCAAGAAAGGAGTGGACAAAATGAAAAAGTTTTTTCTTGTATTGCTGGCAATTGTATTGTGTGTTCATTTTGGTGTTATTGCAGGATATGCCGATAAACTTACCGTTAAACTCGGCCACATCAGAGATCTCAAGCATCCCACCCATCAGGGAGCTCTCAAGTTTGCCACATTGGTCGAACAAGGTACCAGCGGCCGGATCAAGGTAAATGTATTTCCCAACAGTCAACTCGGGGGGATTCAGGAAATGTTTACCCAGGTGCAGACCGGCGACCTGCAAATGGTATACGGCGGGATTAATACATTTGGATTTATCGACGGCGGCGATGCCTTCGAAATCACTGCGATTCCTTTTTTGTACAGGGATTACGACCATATGCGGAATAGCCTGCTGGCCGACTTTTTCAAGCCGGTCATTGCAGACGCCGAAAAAAAGACCGGTATCAAAATTATGAATATCGCCGGTGACACCACCCCCAGGGGCCTGACAGCCAACCGGGCCATCCGGACACCGGCGGATTTCAAAGGCCTTAAAATCAGGACCGCCGCCAGTGAGGTGGTGGTACGATCCATGAAAAAACTGGGCGCCTTGCCCCAGCAGATCCCTTTTGCCGAATTGTATATGGCCTTAAGGACCGGCGTGGTGGATGCACAGGAAAACGGTGTGATCGTGGTGGCCACCAAGAGCCTGTTTGAAGTCCAGAAATTTTATATGAAGACCGACTACATCCGCGATGTGGAGACATTCTATGTCAATCCGGAATTTTGGCAGAAACTGTCCCAAGACGACCAGAAAATCCTGATGGACGCCAGTGATCAAGCAGGTATCCTGGTGACGGAGTTGACCGCAAAAAAGCTCCAGCAGGCTTATGACCAATTGAAAGGTAAGATAACGGTGATCACCCCGCCGGAACTGAAACTGGATGAAGTCAGAAAAGAACTCCAGGGTCTTTTCAACGACTGGGAAGGCGTCAAATGGCCCAAGGGATTGCTGGAAAAAATCAGCGCCATGTAACGAGAGTGCCGGGAGGAACCACCGCGGCAACCGTGTGAATTCCGGTCGATATTCGAGACAATTATGATCGCGATTTTATTTGTAGCTCTATTTTTATTAATCGGTTTCGGGTTTAGTATCTGGTCCGCCATGGGTATCAGCGGGGCTTTTTATATCCTCGTGCGGGGAGATGTCTCACTGCGGGTAATGGCCTCCCAGATGGTAGGCGGCATCGATTCCACCACATTGATTGCCATTCCGTTCTTCATTTTCGTGGGCAATCTGATGAATCATTCCGGCATCACCAGGAAGATAGCCGACTTTGCCGATTTTTTCGTCGGCCGGTTTCGGGGTGGGCTGGCTTACGTCTCGATTATCGTCAGCGTCATCATGGCCGGTGTGTCGGGATCCGCCGTGGCCGATGCCAGCTCGGTGTCGGCGGTTTTGCATCCGGTCATGCGCAAGCGGGGGTACGACGACACGTTTTCCGCCGCGATTAACGCCAGTTCGGCGGTGATCGGTCCCATCTTTCCACCCAGCATACCCATGATTTTTATCGGTGTGATTTCCGGTATCTCCATCGGTCGGCTATTTTTAGGCGGCGTAATCCCCGGATTGCTGATGGGCGTTTTTCTGTGGGTGGTCTCAGCTTACATCAGCGGCCGCCGCCAGTACCCCAGATCAGATGAACGCATGAGCCTGAAACGGTTTGCCGTTGTTTTCAAGGACACCTTTCTGGCTATTCTGGCACCGGGTTTTGTCCTTTGTGGTGTCATATTCGGTTTCGTAACCCTGGTTGAAGTGGCTGCCCTGGCCATTCTCTATATCCTGTTTTTGGCATTGGTGGTATACCGCAGCCTCAGCATTGCCGCCCTGTTCGAGATCTTTAAGCAGACCGCTGTTTTTTCCTCCTCCATCATGATCATTTTTGCCGTGGTGGGGCTGTATCAATACATTGTGGCCTCTGAACAGATGGGAGCCCAGTTGCTGACTCTGGTTGAATCTCTGAACATGGGCAAACATGTATTCCTGGTGTTTTCCACCATATTTTTCCTATTAATGGGCTGTGTGCTGGATGCCGTACCGGTGATGCTGATCTTTTTCCCGGTTTTGCTGCCGATTGCCGGGCAACTGGGGATTGATCCGACCCATTACGGAGTAATCGTGGTGCTTAATTTGATGATCGGTTTGCTGACGCCGCCGATCGGAGCGCTGTTGTTCATCCAGACCAAAATCGCCGATCTGCCGTTTAGGGTATTGGTCGGAGCGATTTGGCCGTTTACCCTGGCGCTGATCGTGGTATTGTTGCTGGCCACGTTCGCACCGCCAATTGTTTTGTGGCTGCCGAACCTGGTGTTTGGCTGATGTGGTATCTTTATGCAGAAATTTTGCGATAAAACCCAAAAAGCGTTGGCTGTTCTGGCCGGCGTTTTGTTCACCGGGGTTTTCGTAGTCACGGTGTTAAATATCGTGTTGCGAAATGTGGCCGGGATTGCCTGGCTCTGGATACCGGGCGCATCCAGGCTGATGTTTATCTGGACGGTGTTCCTGGGCGCTGCCGTGCTTTACTACCACAACGACCATTTGCTCATGGATTATTTCGTGGCAAGAATATCGCCGCAGAATAGACGGAAGTTTGATTTAATTATTCACGGCGTTTTTCTGGTCTTTTTAGTCCTGCTGATGATTTATGGAACCGAAATCGCCCGGGTCCGCATGCGGATCTCTTTTGAAACCTGGAAATTTCCCACCGGGGTGGCCTATTTCGCAGCCCCGGCGGCATCGGGTTTCATGGCGCTTTTTTGTGTTAACAAGCTGAGGTATTTATGGAAAGGAGGTCAAAATCATTAAAGAATTTGAAATTTATCGGGACACTGTTGGTGGGATTTTTGAGAAAATCCTGCAAGAAGAAAAGGTCATTGTCGAAGCGGCCGAAGTGGCAGCCCGGTCTATCATCGACGGTGGGATGATTCACGTCATCGGTCCGGGCGGGCATTCAAACATGGCCGTAGAGGAGGTTTTGTGGCGCGCCGGGGGTCTGGCCCCCATCAACGCCATCCTCGATCCCGGGACCAACCTGATCCACGGCGCCAAGCGATCGAATGTGATCGAGCGGACACCAGGATATGCGACCAGTGTGCTCAACGCATACCGGGTTGGGATGGCCCCCGGAGAGGTGATTATCATCGTCAATGCTTATGGCATCAACGCCATGTGCATCGACACGGTTTTGGAGGCCAAAAAAAGGGAAATGACCTCTATCGCCATTACTTCCAGAAAGTTTGCCGATCGGCTGGCGGCGGATCATCCCTCCCGGCATCCGTCCGGCAAGAATTTGTACCAGGAAGCGGACTATTTTATAGACTGCCACCTGCCCTATGGAGACGCCGTGATTGAGATCGAGGGCTGTCCGCAAAAAACCGGTCCGACATCGACGATGTGCAACGTCTTTGCCATTAATCTGTTGATGATCGAAACTGTCAGGCAACTTGCCGCAAAAGGGGTCGAGCCTCCCTTGTGGATGAGCGCGAACCTTCCCGGCGGTGATGCCGCCAACCGTCATCTGGAAGAAAAATGGATTCCAAAAATAAGGCATTTGGGCTGATCTCTTTTCGTTGAAACGGGGTCTCCAAAAAGAGACGTTCGTATGAAATAACTTCGAACGCCTTTTGCCGACCTTACTCCGGCTTGATGCCTAATTCATTTTTCACGGCCAATCTTATTTTTTTTCCAGCAGATAAGGCTTTTTGACTTATGCTCCGGCTCCAAGGCTCTGAGCTTCACCCACCCGTTCCGTCTGCGAGAAACCGCTTGCGATAATTGCTTTTTGCCGGGGATGAATTTCAAGAATTTTTCGGTAGGTGTCTAATCCGTCGATTCCGGGATCCATAAATATTCAACAGATCCGGGTCGAGTTTTGTCTCTATACGGACTTCCGGGTGGTAAAATTTCAGGCTCGCTAACTCAGGGTTTCAAGGTATATATTTCTCTGTCCGGGAATAAGCGCGTCCCCGCCACCCTATCTTCAATTTTTACCCGGACCCTTTCCCGTTCATGTTCCGGAATAACCGTCCATAAGTTTTGTCTGAGACCTTCCGGCATGGTGTATTCAAAAAGCTCGCAGGCCGGCTGATTAAGCAATTGGAAATTGAAACTTAGCGCCATAACATAGAAAAGATCTTTTTTCTTGACAATGAAATTGCCGAATGTTATTAGAAAAATATTGTAATCTATCCATTTTTTTTAAAAATATTAATAAATAACAAATTGTTATAAACCTAACGCCAATTAACTTATTTTAATTCCTACGAAGTCCGAAGTGATTTTGCGATATACGAATTGAAAATCCTAACTTAGCCCGATCATATTTAAATCCGAAATAGCCATATAATAAATATTGTTAGGTTAAAAAATAATATTTAATAACAAGTTGTTACAATGCTAAAATGAATTGATTAATTAACTTTTACCTAATGTGAGTATGCACAAAAAGAATGGTTAAAAATAATTCTAATAATCTATTAGGAGCAAAAAATGAGGTACGCAGAAACCGGCATTAATTTAGAAGTCGATTTGACTGTGGGCAATATTGAGCGGGTAGAAACAGACCCCGAAATAACCAGGCGTCATCTGGGGGGTAATGGCAGTGCCGCTAGGTTGATATGGGATCGCGTGAGTCCCGAGACCGATGCCTTTTCTCCTGATAATTTGCTCATATTTAGCGCAGGCCTTTTGGACGGAACTCCTATACCCGCAGCCAACCGCACGATGGTCGACACCATTTCTCCCCAGACGAACATGTTTTCTAATTCGATTTTTGGAGGTTATTTTGGACCGGAACTCAAACATGCCGGCTACGATAAGATCGTCCTTCGAGGTAAGGCATCAGATTTGGTTTATTTGTGGGTGCACAATGACAAAGTGGAAATACGGGACGCCTCTCACCTCAAGGGGAAAGGCGCTCAGGAAACCGCACATGCTATTAAAGATGAGTTAAATGATCCTGATATTCAAGTGGCTGCAATCGGACTTGCCGGCGAAAACAAGCTTTTCATGGCCACCATAGAACACTTTAACGCCGCCGCAGCTCGCGGCGTCGGGGTGATTATGGGGGATAAGCGGCTGAAGGCGATCGCAGTGCGCGGCACCAAAGATTTTTATGTTTCCAAGCCTGAAGAGCTGTTTAAATTATGTCTGCAACACTATCAGGATATACATGAAAGTCCGTTTAACGGGGACCTCATGGCAATCGAGTGGAACGATGCTTTTCACCATGACAATTTTGCCTGGGGCAATGCACGCACACGGAGAAAAGGCTACTGGAGCCAGGAGATAGAGGACCGGTGGAAGGATTATACCCTGAAAATCCGCGACCGGTTGCAAGGCTGCTACAACTGCCCTAAAAACTGCCATCTCGTGGTCAAGCCCCCTGGACGGCAAAGGTACTCGTTAAAATGCTTCGGAAAAGGCACCTGGCATATGGCGGCTTTTGAGGAGCTTCCTTTTACCTTCGACATACTGGCCCTAAGCCAGGAGTACGGTGTCGATAGCTATGCCGCACCACAAACCATCGCGTTCGCCATCGAACTTTACGAAGCAGGCATTTTAACCGACAAGGAGCTGCCTGAATTCCCGCAAAAATCTGCCGATAGGTTTTACTATCTTCTTGAAAAGCTTGTCCGGAGGGAAGGAATCGGGGATGTCCTGGCCAATGGCGTCTATAGGGCTGCCCGTCAGATCGGCAATGGTGCCGAAGTTTATGACCATAACACAATCAAGAAATTCGAGCAGATACCTCTCAAGCTGGGAAAAGTGAATTATCCCTATTATCTCATGTATTGCACCAGCGACAAGATGGCGATTAATCAGACCGAAGGCTCTTATCCGCAGGATCCAATTAGAGATCTTGCGGATAGACAGCAGTTTGTCGATGAATGGACATCGGCACCCGAGAGGTTTAAAAAATTCTTCATGGAATGGGAGCCAGGCAAACATCCATCATTTGAAGCGGCTATTAACATTTGTGATTGGAACGAAACCATGCACTACGTTGATGACGCCCTTGGCATTTGCGCCTTCTGTTCATCATTTAGAGGTCAATTCGGTGGCGGCTCCGCATACAACATCTACAACATACCTACTTTTATCAAATTGGCGACCGGGATCGATATGGATGCCGATGACTTGTGGCAAGTAGCCCGAAGAAATCGGAACCTTGTCAGGGCCATTAATATGAGTAGAGGATTGAAAAGAGCCGACGAGAAGCCACCTGAAGATCATTGGTCGAAAAGGGAGCCGGAAAATGAGCAGAAGCTTCTTGACGACTACTACAAATTCAAGGGTTGGACCAACGAAGGCGTTCCTACCAAATTAACATTGGATAAATTAGGCTTGGATGACGTTGCCGATGAACTTATCAAGAGGGGACTCATTAAAGGCGATGAAAATATTTGCTACGCGGATCAATCATGCTACTCAGAAGGAAGACCCAAAGATGCAGATGTGAGTTTCCGTAAAGCTGAGCATTTCTCTCTAACTGAGTACAACGTCCAGAATAAATAGTCCGGGAGGTGAAAAGAGCAATGAGCAAACCGGCAAAAAAAATAATCAAAGAAATAAAAGTCGACCTGAGCAAATGCAACGGGTGTCGCGCCTGCGAGAAGGCCTGTGCTGCATTTCACGCCATACCGAAATACAGTAGCTTTAATCCAGCCCGCTCCCGGATCAAGGTGGTAATCGATGAAAGAAACGATCAATGGGTGCCGGTTCGAGCCAGCGGCTATACGCAAGCCGAATGTAACGGCCGGAATCGTTATGTGATCGGCGGCAAGGAGTATTCGGAATGCGCTTTCTGTCCGGCTTCCTGCCCATCGAGGGATTGGTTCAAAGAGCCCGATTCGGGGCTGCCGTTAAAATGCGACATGTGCGAAGATGTGCCCCCGCTTACGGAGCCGATGTGTGTTCAGATGTGCGGACGTGGTTGCTTGACCTATTCGGAAAGGGAAGAGGAAGTTGTCGAAGAAGAAGTGACGCGTGGAGAGATGGAAATGGGCATTGAATCACTGATAAAAAAATATGGTGCCGAAGTGGTGAGAAAAGGAGTTTCCCGAGCAACGAAGCGTTACTGAGTAGTTCATTGGTATTTAGACATTGACTCACCGCCCGCTTCGCTCGAGTCGCCGAGAGCGCAGAGAAATATATTTTTTCCTTAAAAAATCTCTGCGTTCTTTGCGGCTTCGGTGAATAGATTATTAAATCTCACCAGGAAGTGATCCAAGGAACTGAAGACACCTGATAAGGACGGATGAAATTGGAAAAAGAAACAATTGACGGGCTGCCGGATGACAGCTCCGCAGATGATAAGCGTATCGATGTGTTGATTGTCGGGGGTGGAATCAGTGGCATTCAGGCCGCTCTCGATCTTGCCGAAACGGGTTTCAAGGTTTTCCTGGTGGACAAATCTCCGGCCATTGGCGGCAAGATGGCCCAACTCGACAAGACTTTTCCCACCAATGACTGCTCCATGTGCATTGAGTCTCCGAAATTCATTGAATGCAGCCGGCATCCCAATATCGAGATCCTGACCTACACCGAAGTCGAGCGTGTGGAAGGAGAGGCCGGTGAATTCACGGTTACCCTGATCAAAAAACCGCGATACATTATCGAGGAGCGTTGCACGGGGTGTACGACCTGTGTCGAGTACTGTCCGGTAAAAGTCCCGGATCCGTACAATCAAAATCTTTCGCTGAACAAAGCCATCCATATCTATTTCTCCCAGGCGGTTCCGCTGATTACCTATGTAGACCCTGAAACCTGCCTTTATCTGCAAAACGAAAAATGTACGATTTGCCGGGGTGTCTGTAAACATGGCGCGATCGATCTCGATCAGAAACCGCAGCGGCTGGAAGTCGAGGTCGGGGCCATCATCCTTGCTCCCGGATACGAGGTGTTTGATCCCAAGCCCAGGGGCGATTATGGCTATGGAATCATGCCAAACGTGGTAACCAGCCTGGATTTCGAACGGATCTTGTGCTCCACTGGACCTTATGATGGGGAGATCCGACGTCCTTCAGATGGAAAACATCCCCACAGAATCGCCTGGATTCAATGCGTGGGATCCAGACAGGTCAACGAGGGTGGCAAAAGTTACTGTTCCGCGGTTTGCTGCGCCTACACCCAGAAGCAGGTGATCCTGGCCAAGGATCATCATGCCGACATGCAGGCGACGATCTTCCACAACGATATTCGTGCCTTTGGCAAGGACTTCGAGCGGTTCTACCAAAGAGCGGAAAACCTTCCCGATGTGCGGTTCATTCGCAGTTACGTCTCCATCGGACGGGAGATCCCCGAGAGCAAGAATGTCACCATCCGCTATTCCACCTTTGATCAAGGCGTCTTGGAAGAAGAATTTGACATGGTGGTGCTTTCCGTCGGTTTGGTTCCACCCGCGGATGCGTTGGATTTAGCACATAAGTTCGGTATTGAGCTCAATGCGCATCAGTTCTGTATGAACAAATCGACCAATCCCATCGAAACCTCGCGGCCCGGTGTTTTTGTCAGCGGAGCGTTCCAGGGCCCCATCGATATCCCCGAGTCCGTCGTCACGGCCAGCGGGGCCGATGCCCTGTGCAGTCAGTTTCTGGCCTACCGCCGTGGCGATCTGGCCAGGGATCGGGTCTACCCACCGGAACGTGACGAAACCGGTGAAGCGCCGAAAGTCGGCGTTTTCGTATGCCATTGCGGCGCGAATATCGGACGGGTCGTGGATGTGCCTACGGTTGTCGAGTACGCCGCGACCCTGGACAATGTGGTTCATGCGCAGGAAAGCCTCTTTGCCTGTTCCTCGGACAATGCCCAGGAAATAGCAGATACAATCCGGGAAAAAGGCCTCAACCGGGTGGTGGTTGCTGCCTGCACACCCCGAACCCATGAGCCGCTTTTCCGCGACACCTGCCGTGAAGGCGGCATTAACCAGTACTTCTACGAGATGGCCAATATCCGTGAGCATTGCTCCTGGGTGCATTCCAAAGAGACCGCCAAGGCGACCCAAAAAGCCAAAGAAATCGTCCGCATGTCGGTGGCGCGATCGGCGCGGTTAGAGGCATTGGAAGAGTTTGAATTGCCGGTCAACAAGGCCTGTCTGGTGGTTGGCGGCGGCATCGCCGGAATGACCAGCTCGCTGAGTCTGGCAGGCCAGGGATTCGAAGTTTTCCTGGTGGAGAAGGAGCCGGAGCTGGGTGGAATGGCGCGCAATCTCTACCATACCCTGGAGGGCATGGACGTTCAGAGGCATCTTCAGGATGTGATCCGGCAGGTTTACCGGCATCCGTCCGTTCACGTCTCCCATGATGCAACCATCCTGGAAGTCAAAGGTTACATCGGTAATTTCACCACCAAGATTAGGTCCGGGGAAGAATCAAGGATATTCGCCACGGGGCGGCTATTATCGCTACCGGTGCGGAAGAGTATAAACCCACCGAATATCTTTACGGTGAAAATGAAAATGTGGTTACCTCGATTGAAATGGATTCACTGATCGTCAACAAGGATGAACGGCTGAGCAATTGCGAGAGCCTGGTGATGATCCAGTGTGTGGGATGCCGCAACGAAGAAAAAAATTACTGCAGCCGTGTCTGCTGCGGTCATTCCATCAAGAACGCCCTTGAACTCAGAGCCATCAATCCGGATATGGATATTACCATCCTTTATCGGGATATGCGCAGCTACGGGTTTAAAGAGGATTTCTATCGCGAAGCCGCGGAAAAGAATATCCGGTTCGTTCGTTATGCCCGGAACGACAAGCCTGAAGTGGAGGCCGTCGAGGAGGATGGCCGTAAGATGCTCCAGGTTACTGTGACCGACCATGTCCTCGGCAAGAGACTGCTTTTCGACGCTGATATTCTCCAGTTGGCGGCCGCCGTCATTCCGTCGTCGACGAGCACTGAAGTCGCCAAGTTGTTCAAGGTGGCCCTGGACCCGGATGGCTTTTTCCAGGAGGCCCATGTCAAACTGAGACCGGTCGATTCCGCCGTCGATGGTATTTTCCTTTGTGGCACGGCGCACTACCCCAAGCATATTACCGAAACCATCAGTCAGGCCTATGGTGCCGCCGGCCGCGCGGTAACGGTGCTTATCAAGGATTCGGTCACCGCCTCGGGCGCGATTTGCGAGGTCAATGAGAGCGCCTGCGAAACCTGCGGGGCGTGTATTTCACTTTGTACCTATGGCGCCATTGAATTCGCGGATACGCCCAAAGGGAAAAAAGCCATGGTAAATCCGATCCTCTGCAAGGGTGACGGCCTTTGTACCACCCGGTGTCCCACCGGGGCAATATATCTGAAACACTTTACCGACGAAGAGATACTGAGCCAGATCGATGCAGCCTGATCGTAAATAATATTGGTAGATGTTCTAATAATTGTTTGATTTCACCGCAAAGTCGCAAAGAACGCAAAGATAAATTTTCTTTTCATTTGCCTTTGAGAGGAAGGCAAATTAAAAATAAAAACTCTTTGCGCACTCTGCGTCGGTGAAAAATATTACCGAAATACGTTACCGTATTCAAGAAATTAAGCACTAAAGGGTTGATTCATGATTGAAGAAAAAAGGAGTGACGATAAATGGCTACAATGCGTGAGTTCCGACCTGAAATTTTAGGCTTCCTCTGCAATTGGTGAGGATATTCTGCCGCGGACCTGGCTGGAGTTTCCAGACAACAATACACGCCTGATATCAAGATTGTTCGTGTCATGTGCACCGGCAGAGTCGACCTGGCATTTATGCTCCGTGCGTTTTCCAATGGAAAAGACGGGGTGTTCATCGGCGGTTGTTGGCCTGGCGAGTGCCACTACATCACCGAGGGCAATTACCTTGCCTTGAGCATGATGCATCTGTGCCGGAAACTGCTGACGTTGATCGGGCTTGACCCTCAGCGACTGCGACTCGAATGGATATCTGCATCCGAAGGCAGCCGCTATGCCGAGGCCATGAATGATTTCTCTCAAACGGTGAAATCATTAGGCCCCCTTGGCGAGGGCGAAGGCATCGATAAAAACGTTCTGGCCTTCCGCATGAAAACCCTCCAAAGCATGATTCCCTACATTAAACTGGTGGAAATTGAGCGGCTGCGGGTACGGTTGAAAAACGTCGAAGCGGTCGAGGCGTTTTACGACAGCGACGAATTTGACACGATGTTCCGGGAATTGATTGCCGATAAACTGGCCATCTGTCAAATCATGGCCCTGCTGCGGAAAAAACCCCGTTCAACCGGAGACCTTTCCCAACTGCTGGGCCTGAGTTCATCCGAGATATCTCGCCATGTCAACATCGCCGCGAGGCAGGGGATGTGCCGCTTTGATGAAAGCCAAAATCTCATTGCCGCCGCATACCATCATGATGCGGACGAAACCGTTGCCAAGGCAGAGGCCGATGTGAAACCAGTAGCACTGGGTAATGCAAAGATCGATCAGATCGTTGATAAGTATCAGGGCAAGCCCGGGGCGTTGATCCACGTTTTAATGGACGTCCAGAGTGAAAACCAATGGCTGCCCAAGGAGATCTTGAGCGCCATCAGCCAAAAACTGGAAGTTCCCTTGAGTCGGGTGATACAGATTGCATCTTTTTACAAAACTTTCAGGCTAACCCCCAAGGGGCGTCATGAAATCCATGTATGCAATGGCACATCATGTCACCTCAGGGGGGCGGATCGCCTGCTTGATTCGGTTCAGGAACTGATCGGGATCCGGCCTGGTGAAATGGACGCGGATTCCAAATTCAGCCTGGAGACCGGCAGCTGTCTGGGGTGCTGTACGCTGGGACCGGAGATTATCATCGATGGACAGCATCACGGCAGAATTTCACCTGACAAGGCGCA
>CAVRQG010000029.1:0-50812 GCA_963723215.1 uncultured delta proteobacterium | reverse complement strand
CCCGACGACACCATCCCGGGCGGGCAACGAGCGCACAACCTCTGAAATACGACCTCGTCCTGGCCAATCCGCCCTACTTCCAGATCCCGGTCACTCCGGAGTTGCGGAAGAGAGTATCGGTGAAGTCATCGGCCTGGGCGAACATCTTCGCCCTGTTCTTCAAGGTCGGGCTCGGACCTGCTGGCCCCGGGCGGCAGGCTTGCCTACATCGTCCCACCATCGATGAATTCCGGCGCCTACTTCGAGGCGCTGCGCGAGCACATCGTCGCCCGGGCCACGATCGCCGATCTCACGGTCCTCGACGGGAGCTCGCTTTTCGACGGGGCCAACACGGCCGCTCAGCTGCTGGTTCTCGAAAAGCTCGCTGACCGGAGCGCAGAACGCACCGGGCGGGACGGCGACTTCGTCTTCGAGCACGATCAGCCCGGGACCGACTCCCGGCGGGTTGTCTTCACCGAAGCACCGGATCTGCTGCGCCAGGGCTTCGACGGCCGGCGCAATACGTAACTGAACGAAGGGCGGCAAGGGCATCGTCAGTGGGATTTCGATCGAAGAAAATATCTCGCCGGTATCCGCATGAACTCAGCGGCGGGATGTCCCAACGGGTAATGATCGCCATGATGCTAGTCACCCGGCCGAAAATGCTGATCGCAGATGAACCCACATCGGCCTTGGATGTGACCATCCAGGCCCAAATACTTGAACTAATGAAATCATTGGTCCGGGAAATCAAGACATCGGTGTTGATGATCACGCATGATTTAGGGGTCATGGCGGAAACCTGCGACCGGGTGGCGGTCATGTATGCGGGTAATGTGGTGGAGATGGGGTCGGTCCGCGATGTACTCAAAAATCCCCAGCATCCTTACACCCAAAGCTTGCTGCGGACCGTTCCGGACAATGCGAACCCGGATCAACCCTTGTTTTCAATCAAAGGAAACGTGCCGAGCCTTCTCGAGCCCCAGACAAACTGCGTATTCGCACCCCGCTGCGAGTTTACGATGGATCACTGTATCAAGGAAAAACCGAAAAATTATGCCATTAACGGCGGCCACCAGGTGGCATGCTTTCTCATAGAGAAAAGAGGGAAATAGGAAATAGCATCGATGCTGGAAACATCAAATACGGGCAATTCTCTGCTTTTGGACATCAACAACCTTCATGTTTATTTCCCGATCCTGGAAGGATTCTTGCATCGACACCGAAGTACGGTAAAGGCGGTAAACGGGGTTTCTCTTAAATTGAACCGGGGTGAGGTGTTCGGGCTCGTGGGAGAATCCGGCTGCGGCAAAACGACGCTGGGACGGGCAGTGGTCGGGCTCGCACCCATCAAATCAGGAAGCATCGTTTTCAATGAAAAAAGCATTGTCGGCCTGACCGGACAGGAATCAAGAGAACGGGCGCGGCATATCCAGTTGATCTTTCAGGACCCCCACGCATCACTTCATCCCAGAAAAACAGTCTGCGATCTAGTTGGAATCGGCCTGAAGATTCACGGTTTGGCGGATGGGTATAAAATCGATGAGCAGGTACTGGCCATGCTGAGACGTGTGGGGTTCAATGCAGAGCATCTCTATCGATATGCCCATGAGTTTTCCGGCGGACAGCGCCAGCGCATCGCCCTGGCCCGGGCACTTGTCCTGCATCCCCAATTGCTGATTTTAGACGAGCCTACATCTGCGCTGGATGTTTCGGTTCAGGCTCAAATTCTCAACCTGCTCAAAGAACTGCAACGTGAATTCCACCTGACCTATCTTTTTATCTCCCACGATCTGGGGGTCGTTCGCTACATGAGCAACCGCATCGGCGTGATGTATTTGGGAAGTATGGTGGAAACGGGATGGACCCGCGATGTTTTCCAACAGTCCCAGCACCCCTACACCCGTGTTTTGCTGTCCTCCTTACCATCACTCGACCCCGACACACCCCACTCCGGAATTATACTTGAGGGTGATCCGCCGACACCTATCGATCCGCCTCCCGGCTGCCCCTTCGCGCCACGATGTCCGGAAGTCAAAAACCGCTGCCGGACAGATAGACCCGAGCTGAAACAGCGCAGCGGTGAGCCCACACATTTGACAGCATGTCATTATTCGCATTTGCCCTAGCCGGGATAATCAAATCCTACTTTTTCCCTTGACCATATCAAATGATGTAAAGTATTCTTAGAAAGTTCAGCCTCCCAGAACCCAGTGGTCACAGAAATATTAGACAAAAAAATAGCTTTTCTTATACTTTAGTCGGAAGCTTCGAAGCATGACTGTTCGATGCTTCAATGCTTGCAACAACCCAATAAATCAGCGAAAATGTCCGGACCCCATGAATCATAATGCAGACCAACGGAAAATAGACAACGATTCGGGTAAAATGAAACGTCAGGGTATTTTTCGACGGCTCATAGCCCGTCCCTTGCTCGTACTGGCCTGGCTTGCTGTCGGCATCGCCTGCATATCGCTGGTCATGTTTGTCTTCTACCCACGTTTCAACTCCCCTATGGCATTGTTGTCAAATCTCAAAAACGGTCCTAAAGTATTTCGCACCAAAATCCCGGAAGAGATAAACAGTGCAGCAAACATACATCACGGAAAAATTCCAGCCGTTAGTCAACCGGTAAAACAAGCACTGCCTTCTCAGCCAACTATTGCGGTTCCAGAACAAGACGAAACAAAAAAGGAAACCGATCTTCATACGCCGATCGAACCGAAAATAGCCAATGTGACGAAGCCACCGGTGGCGAAAGTAGTGCCTTCTCAGCCAGTCATTGCGCTACCTGAACAAGGAGATCCGGAACAGGAAGCCAAACCTCGCCTGCCAATAGAATCGCCAACTATAACTGAGACAAGACCGTTGGTGGCCAGTGCACTGCCTTCTCAGTCAACTATCGCGCCAGCTGAAAAAAACGAACCGCGGCAAGAAGTCGAACCTTACCAGCCGGTGGAATCACCAACTATAAGGGAGACAAAACCATCGGTGGCCAATGAACTGCCGTCCCAGTCAACTGTTGCGCCGGCTGAGAAAAACGAACCGCGGCAAGAATTCGAACCTCACCAGCCGGTGGAATCGCAGGTGAAAATGGAGGCAATGGTGCCGGCAGAAGAATCGTCCGTGTCTTCTCAGGTGGTTGTATCACCCCCCGAACCCAAAGAACTGCTGAAGAACGCCGATCCCCAGCAAGCAGAAGTCCGACCGCAGCCGGAGAAGGACGATTTTAAAGCGAAAACGGAAGAGCGGATCATCCATAGTGAGACCTGGCTTTTGTCCCAAACATCTTCTCATTATACGATACAGATTATGGGGGTGCGCAAAGAAGAACTATTGTTTGATTTCGTCGAAAGCGCTCAATTGCTGAAACAAAATGAGATTGCGTATTACCGAACCACCTTTAAAGACAAACCCTGGTTCCGGCTGCTATATGGGGTTTATCCTACCAAAAAAGACGCCCAATTGGCCGCTGATGCCTTTCCCCCGAAAATCCGCAAGTCATCACCCTGGATTCGCCGACTGTCTGGGGTACAAAAGGCGATTCGGAAAAATAGTGCCCAATAGAGCCATAGCGGAACACCTATAACACTAAAGTGACACTTTATTGCAAGAGTATCGCTTTTGCCTGGTGGAAGCCACATCAAAAGTTAGATAACCCAATTAAGCCAAAGTGTCGCTGCCCTAATTATTTGCGACCTTAAATTATCAATGTTCTTGCTGCACCAAAGGGGCCAATTTTATGGTGAATAGCCCTGCAAACCCCGAAACCGTAGCATAAGAAACAAGTCCGAAGCACTCACCAATGAGCATCGATTGCGATGACACCGAGACCGTCGAACCCGATACCGGAAGACACAAATAATACGATCGTACCCGCCGCGACGATCCACCATTCGTAAAATGTTGTTGTGTCGGATGGGAGCGCAAGTTCTTCTTGATATATTTGGGATTCAGTAAGTGGCACTGCATTGTTTGTGGACAAGGGTCCTCTTTCCGGTTGTTTGAAACGAATTTGCAGAGACGGAGCATGCCCGGATAATTTGCCAAAATCAACAAAAAGTCGACGTTGACAAAAAGGTCCGCATTCGATACTTCCAGGGAGTAATTGACAGGACTCCAAATAGTTCTAATTGATTTTGTTTCGAAACACGGCTTTAAGATCGTACTTTCGCTGCAAGCGACAGATATCAGGAATGACCGGTACAATGCGAACTGAGTATATTGTTCTATCACAGCGAAATTAGATTTTATCGACAATTGAGTACAAAGGGGGTCACAATGAAAAAAACCATCTATCCGAACCTTTTTAAACCTATGAAATTAAGCGGGCTAAGGTTAAAAAATCGTATTACCATGGCACCGCTTTATCTGGGATATGCCGCTTCCGGTGGCACTGTATCCCCTCTGCTGCTGTATCACTACAAACTCATGGCACAAAGCGGGGCGGCCATGATTGTGGTTGAAAATGCAAGCATCACGGCAGGCGGCAGCGGTTCACCGCGAACCATTCGTTGTGACCACAACCGATACTTACCCGGTCTTGAAAAGCTTGCCGCAGCGATTAAGGACCAAAAGAGCCGTGCCTGTCTTCAGTTGAATCACGCCGGGCGGTTTGCCCATGTTCCTGAACCGGTGGCGCCTTCAGCGGTGGCTGCGTTTAAAAGAACCCCCCGGGCGCTTTTGAAAAAGGAGATTACAACCATTGCCAAGCAGTTTGCCAATGCCGCCTTGAGAGCTAAAATAACCGGTTTTGATCTTGTGGAACTTCACGGCGGAACCGGATATCTCCTGGCCCAGTTTGTATCACCGCGAGCCAATAAGCGCAGCGATGACTATGGCGGACCTCTGTCAAACCGCATGCGGTTTCCTCTGGATGTCTTAAAACGGGTCCGGGATACGGTGGGAGATTTTCCGGTCGGATATCGATTCCTGGCCGATGAGTGGCTGCCAGATGGTCTTCAGATAAAAGAATCTGCTGTGCTGGCCCAGGCACTGGGGGAGAACGGCGTTGCCTATATTTCGACCATGGGCGGAACTTATGAATCGTTTTATCTGCCCGAGGTCGTCAAGAGATCCAAAAAGCCGGGTTACATGGTGTCACTTGCCGGTGCCATCAAAAAAAACGTGACGGTGCCGGTGATTACGGCTGGCAGAATCTCTACGCCTGCCAGGGCGGAATCCATCCTGAAATCAAAACAAGCGGACCTGGTTGGATTAGCACGCGTTTTGTGGGTGGATCCGCAATGGCCGCAAAAAGCCCGCAAAGGCCTGGAGCGCCGGATTTTATATTGCAGCCCCAAATGCGATGCCTGCATGCAACTGGTCATGCAGGGAAAGCCCGCTTACTGCCCGAGATGGCACAAGGAAAAGCGAGCCGTCTACAGAGAGCTGTTCCAATAAACACGAGGCGTTTAGATGAAAAAATTTTTCTGTTTAACTTTTTGCTATATCCTTGTGGTTGCCGCCCCTGGCCTTTTGCTAGCATCCGGTAAAACGGTCAAGGTCGGCATCTATCAAAACAAACCGAAAGTGTTTATCAACTCGGCCGGAGAGCCTCAGGGATTTTTTATTGATATCCTCAATCACATCGCTTCGAAAGAGGGTTGGCAACTGGACTATGAGGCCTCTACCTGGGAAGAGAACCTCGAAAAACTGGGAAACGCAGAAATCGATCTGCTCTTGGACATCGCTGAATCGGAAGGAAGAGCTGAATTATTTGACTTTAACAAAGAAATCATTTTCTCGAACTGGGCGATTGTCTATGTGCAAGAAGATTCGAAGATTCAATCCATTTTGGACCTCAAAGGCAAGAAAATCGCCGCGATGAAAGGAGATATCTCTTACGAGGATTTTAGTCGCAACCTGCAAAATTTAGGAATTTACGCAACCTATGAAGAAGTCGATAAATTTTCACAGGTTTTTGAATTAATTGCGCAGGAAAAGGTGGATGCCGGCATCATCAGCCGATTATATGGGCTGCAGCACGAAGACGATTATAATGTCAAGAGAAGCACAATCATCTGTTGTCCCCGAAACCTCTATTTTGCAGTGCCCAAAAACAAAAATCAGGATCTTATCGAAAAAATAGACCAGCATCTTTATCAGTTAAAAAGGGAGGATCAGTCGATCTACCACACGTCTTTGATCAAATGGATTGAGGGCTTTTCTCCCTTTAAATTTCCGGCATGGCTGGTTTGGCTGCTGATACTAGTTGGTTGCATATTGGTAGTTTTCGTTGCCGGAATTGTAGTACTGAAAATGCAAGTCAATAAGAGAACGTCCGAATTGAGTAAAAGGAACCAGGAGCTAATCAATGAAATTGCGGATCGCAAACGGGCTGAAGCGGAAAAAGAGACCATGCAGATCCAGCTGATTCAAGCGCAAAAAATGGAGGCCGTCGGGACGCTGGCGGGTGGAATCGCCCATGATTTTAACAACAGTCTCCAAGCCATATCCAATTATGTCGAATTGTTGAAATATGAAAATTCCAGTAAATCTCAAACTCCAATTTACTTCGACAACATATTAAGTATTATAAGAAGTTCAAGCAATCTAACCAGACAGTTGTTAACGGTGAGCCGGAAAATCGATAGTAAATTAAAACCGACCAACCTCAATGACCAAATCCTGCAGGTGCAATCACTTCTGCAAAGAACCGTCCCCAAGATGATACGAATCGAGCTCGATTTGGAAAAAGACCTGAAAATTATTCAGGCTGATTCAGGTCAGATTGAACAGGTCCTCCTTAATCTGGCGTTGAATGCGAGCCATGCCATGACGGATGAAGGACGCATAACCATAAAAACCCAAAATGTGGCCCTGGATAAAGACATAACCAATACTCACTGGGAAATAGATCCGGGGGAATACGCATTGTTGACGATTTCGGATACCGGACATGGCATTGCAAAAGAAGTTCAACGTCGTGTGTTCGAGCCTTTTTTCACTACCAAAGCACCGGGGCAAGGTACCGGTCTGGGTTTATCAATGGTTTACGGAATTGTAAAAAACCATCATGGTCACATCGAATATGAGAGTGAGCCGGGAGCCGGGACCCAATTTAATCTTTATTTTCCGGTCTCAAAATCTGAAAATGGGCCGACAGAGGACATAACCACAAAAAGAGAAATAATTGTCGCCGGAAATGAGACCATCCTTTTGATTGAAGACAATGAATCCATTTTGGATGCCGTAGAAAAAATGTTACAGCATTTTGGATACACCGTTATCACCGCTTCAAATGGGGAGCAAGCCATTGGATTATATCGGGCACAAAAAGAAAGCATCGATCTGGTCATACTGACCTTGAATATGCCCGGAATGGGCGGGCTCAAGTGCCTGGAACGGCTGATAGAAATCAAGCCGGAACTCAAAACGATCGTTACCAGCGGTTATACATCAGCCGCAAATTTAAAAACCGTCCATAATGGTGACAATACCGTATTTGTTGAAAAACCCTACCAGCTCAAGGAATTGCTCAGGACTATACGGGAAATTATGGATCGTCATCCCTAAATCAAATGCCGCAATCATTTTCCCAGCAAACATTTTTGAATTTCAGTCTCTGCCCATTTCTGATCATTTCTACCAACCCCCTCCAGGTATAAATCCGTGATTAAAGCTGCATGTTTTCGGGCCCTGTTGTAGCCGCTGGACACTGCCTGATCGATCAGTCCCCAATCTCTTGACCGGGTGAATTGTTGAAAAGAAGTCGGGAGTTCGGGAAAGAATTCCTTGGCCAATCCATCCAAAAAGGCGGCATAGAAAGCCAGAGAAGCTGTTCTACGTTTTTTCATAATATATCGAAGGGTTCCATAAGGATTGGTGTCCGCCAGCAGGTCTTTTATCGCCCGTGCCAGGTATTCCACCGGAGAATAGGGGTAGGCGGCGATGATTTCCCGCCAGAGCTTGCGATCAAAGGCGGTATCATTCAATTCGCCGATTTCATGGTATATGTAGTTGTCTTTTAAAGCTGCCAGAATGGTTGTCAAATGGGGCTGTAACGCTTTGGGCTCCTGGTTTTTCAATCCACAGCTATCCAGTGCAAATTTGAGAGCCGGCCGGGCTGATTTTTTGATATAAAATATGCTGTCCCAGATAAAAAGTTTGGCGGATTCCTGACGCAAAAGCACACAATTGTCCTGGGTAAGTGCCGGTATGGTCAGCAGGTCCCGTGCCAGTTCACGGCCAAGGGTATAAACGAGGTTGCCGTCAATATTTGTTTTTTCTGTGATGTTGGTGAGAAAAAAAGTGGGCTTTAGGCTGCGGGCATAACCGGCACCATAAAAAAGATGATGCGGTTCCAAAATCAGATTAATGCCGGCCGTATCAAAAGGATCAAATGCAGTTCCGTCGATGGTTAAATTCTCAAAGCCATTTTCAGTATAGTTTTCCCATTTGTTTTCCTTGCCTTCAATCCACGCCAGGACCTCGGATGGGTCACTTTCCTCCCAGGCCGGAAGCCCATTTTCCCATTTGTAAAGGTCTCGCAGTCGCAAGGCCAATCCGCAGATCGAAAACATGCCCGCGTGATAGGCATCGGAGATGTCGCAATTATGAAGAACCTGTCGAGTGATATCATCAACATTGAGCATGGGTTTCGTAACCTCATTTTAGACCGGGCAATCAAAATTTTATTTTTGCAATAAGAATAAGGCCAAAATTGAAATCTGCAAACAATGATTAGACAAACATACTCCGAGAGAAAAGGGATCGGGGCCTGAAGGGTAGTTTATCATGGGATTTTTTTGCCCTTGTCAATAAGCATCTTTAAGCATATTAATGTAGTATCTTGACATCGTCTTGACAAAGATTTTGAGTTGAGAGGTTTTCGGCAGGAAAAAGGGCCATCGGCTTCAATGACTGAGGAAGCTCGCAGTTGATGGCTCAAACTAAGTTCCTAAACCCTCCAAGTTGGGGGTCTATATTTCATTGAAGAACGGGGGCTAAATGAAGCGCAGTGTAAAGATAAGTCTCATCGGAATTTCAGTTATCCTGGTTGCAGCCGTGATTACCTTAGGCTGGCTGTCTAGCAAAGCGGTCCCCCTTGGAACCGGCTTTGTTGCCAAATACCTTTGTTCAAGCACATTCATTTCCAATCGAGATCCTGAAATTGTGTTTCGGGAAGATGTTTCACCGGTAAATCCGCTGGCCAAAATTGTTAGCTATACGATCGACCGCCGGCAAAAATCAGTGACATCGGATTCATTTGGGCTATTTGGTTTAACCGCCATCTATCGTGAGGGTTGCGGCTGTTCCCTCGTGATCGATACGACGGCAGAGGAGATGGGCAGGCAAAAATTGGTTGAACCGGGATTCAATGAAAAGCGGCCCAAACATCAGGCGGATCTGGCCTGGCCGAACGGCAATAAAGGGCCGGTTGACCCCTCAAGCATGGGTATTGACAGCCAAAGACTTGAAAAAGCACTGGATGCCGCCTTTTCTGAACCCGGACCGGAGAAGCCGCGAAAGACCCGGGCGGTAATTGTGGTATATGATGGTCGATTGATTGCCGAACGATATGCGCCCGGTTTCAACAAGGATATGCCTCTGCTGGGGTGGTCGATGAGCAAGAGCGTTACCAATGCACTTGTCGGCATACTGGTAAGACAGAAAAGACTCGAAATTATGCAACCGGCGCCGGTGCCGGAATGGCAAAATGAAGACGATGATCGGAAAAAAATAACCCTGGACCAACTGCTGCGGATGAGCAGCGGGTTAAAATTTGATGAAGTATATGCTCCGCTATACGATGTTACAGAAATGCTTTTCGGAAGTTATGATTATGCCGCTTATGCCGCGGCAAAGCCACTGCAAATCGAACCGGATGGATTGTGGAACTATTCCAGTGGAACCGCCAACATCGTGGCCCGAATCGTCCGCCAAACCGTTGAAAACGAGTATGACTACTACTATGATTTTATCTACGAAGAATTATTCGATAAAATTGGAATGTACAGTGCCTTGCTGGAACCGGACTCATCCGGAACATTTGTGGGATCATCCTATGCAAGCGCCACACCGCGGGACTGGGCTCGATTTGGCCTTCTGTACCTGAATGATGGTGTCTGGCAGGGAGAGCGGATTTTGCCGCAAGGATGGGTGGCGTATACCACCACCGCGACACCGAAAGCGCCAATGGGGGAATATGGTGCCCATTTTTGGCTTAATGCGGGTTCTGTGACAGACCCAAATAACAGGAGATGGCCCAGCGCACCCAGAGATGCATATGCAGCTTTAGGATTTCAGGAACAAAAAGTAATCGTTATTCCTTCCAAGAAACTGTTGCTGATTCGCTTCGGAGCGACAACGGATAGAAAAACATGGAGCACGGATGAGTTTATCAAGAATGTTTTGGAGTGCCTGCCTTCCTAATATCAGGGTGTCGGCATATTTTATAATGGCACAATATCACTCCCGGCCCATGGGCACGGCATAAGGGCCTTCCTCAATATAAGCCAAGGTCGGTTTTTTGCCTGCAAACCTTGGGTGGCTGACCGCGTAAATCACCGCATTTTGCAGCATGGCGGTCACCTTTTGCTTGCCGGTGGCAAAACCGGCATCGCCATCAATGAAATCATAGCCGTTTAGGCCCGGTATGATATTAAAATTTTCTTCCGGTATTTGCGAACAGCAATAAATCAATCCATCCATACCGACCTTGCGAAAGGGTTTGCCCCACATTTCGGGTTCCCATTGATCTTTGGTAAAAATCCAGTCCGGGTGCTCCAGGATGTTGTTAAAGCCGTCCGGGCCCAAAATTTTAAAAAGATGCAAAAAAGTCTTATACTCCTGGGAGCCGATGGGTTCGACGTCTACATTGTTGGCCAGCATGACCATCAGACCGTTTTCTCTGACGGCCGGCATGGCATTGACAGCCGCTTTGACGGCCTGGTAATGATTCCGGCCGACATAGCCGGCGTGGGTTAAAACAATATCGAATGGCTGCTCCACCGGAATCATCACGGACTTTTTCATGGCTTCATAGGCTGCCAGATGGGCTTCCTCCAGCGCACCCGCAAAAACACCGGTCATGCACAACCGCTTGTCAAGGGTTACATTGACCAGGAAATCAATTCCCACCGTTTGAGCAACCTCCAGGGCCTCCTCGTGACAGGGATTGCCATCCAGAATCAGATTGGTTGCCTTTGGATCTTCCAGAACTTGAACGCTGTGAAAATACTGGATGGTTTTGGTATTTACCAGGGCCGGGCAGACGGCCTTTCTGCCCCCGGATGCCCCTGCCATAAAGTGACTTTCAACAAGTCCCGTAATGATTTTAACATCCGATTCATAAAAAATTTTGTTCAAATGAACCTGGGTTCCGCTTTTGGTTTGCGCGGCCAGAATCATGGAATCGTCATCATCGCAATCGTGATCAACAATGCGATAATGATCCACCACCTCCCGGCCGTACATGTAGATTCGCTCCTCAAGCGTGCTGTGACGGTGCATGCCATTTCCGATGACAAAGACAATGTTCTCTCTTTTTACCCCGGTCTTTTCAATAAGAGCCAGCAGGGGCAGCAATAAGCCCTTTTCTCCTTTGTAAGGCGCGGGTCGGGTAATATCCGACACCGTGATGCAAACCGTGAGATCTCCGACGGGCTTGGGCTTTGATTGAATAATTTCGGATAGAGTGGGTGCCCCTATCGGCTGATTCAACGCCCGGGTAATTTCTGCAGCTGAATCGACCAGACAGGGCATGGATGGCATACTTAAAATTTCACAGTCGGCCGGCACCTCGATGTCCAGAAAATCATCACCAAAATCCACCTTGATTTTTTTCCAGTCCCGGGTAGCCGCCCGGTTAATAATTTCCGCAATTTCTTCGTTCATAATAAACCTCACCGTGGGTTCAAAGATCGTCTAATAATTAACATTAGAAAATCGAATCCATTCAACACCCAGTGCCATTGTGGGAGATAATGTTACGGCGAATAGATTACCGGAATTATAAATAGGAGCACTGAGTCAATGACATCGAGCCCCGATTGAAAGAACATAATCAATTTCAAACCCCATTGCAATACCGGAAAAAGAGGCACCCATTTTCCGCATTCCGAATTCTATTCAGTCCGGTAATGGTATTGGCTCCGGCACCTCGATCTGGCGAGGATCCGTTACACCCGGCGTCTTGAAGAAATGGTCGGTCTGATACATGATTCGATTGAGCATCCAGTCTAATTGTCGACGATATTTTTCACACTCCTGCCGCGACGCGTCAGCCGGCACGGATAAATAGCTGTCCGCATACAGGGCGACGATGCTTGCAAACGCCTTGGGAATAATGGTCCGGTCCCAGCTTCGCAATGTCCAGTATCGATCCGCACTCCATATCACTGGAATTATTGGCAGCCCGGTACGTTTGGCCAGGTAGATGATCCCTAACTTGGACACAAACCGGGGGCCTCTGGGCGCGTCCGCCACCAGCCCGCCCTTGTGCCCCTTTTTAACAAGCGCTTCCATTTCCCGATAGGCTTTTCTACCTCCCCGGGATGAGGACCCCCTGGCGGTTATCCAGCCAAAACGCTTCGCCGCCTGGGCGGCCAGTTCGCCATCGTCACTGGCGCTGGCGATTGAAACGGTGTTCTGATTCCGGTACCAGTAAATGACAAAAAACAAACCCCGGTGCCAGCTGGCATAGAGAAGTCCTTTTTGGGGATTATCGCTTAAGTAGCGATCTTCTATCCCGCGGCCGAACTCGGAGATGCGACAGGTGCTCAACCATAAAGTCGCCATGATTTTGGCAACCCAACCAAAGACATAAAATGCTGGACGTTTCCAAAGCTTCATAATGGTGCTCGACTCAAGTCCCAATAACCTATATACTTCCCATGGTATCAATTTTGCATTATCGATGATACACTCGTATGAGATACTTTATCTTGCGACCAAGTTTTTGGCAAGCCGTTTCACCCCTTAGGAGCCGCGATACGAATTTTCTGACATGTCTTTGAAATTAAATAAAAAAATCGAGTTTTAGGTTGAAATTATCGATCAAAAACATAAAACATTCTCAAATTGAAACTAAGATTAATCCTGTTAGTATTATCAAATTGACGAAAAAACCGTCATTTTAATGTCAATAAAGCGTTATCGTGTGAAACCTGTTTTAACAGTGTAATCGGGGTTGCCACCTGAAGAATAGTGCTTACGGTAAGCTTGTAAGCCATTGGGAAATCTAACGCTCGCACATCTGGAAATTACGTAACCTCTCTGCTGATCATACGCCCAAGGGCAAAAGCTGCACTTTTCAGGATTACCCTCAGCCCCACTATTGTCTATAATTTTTAAATGGCACATTGCCGGTCTACTGTGTGGTTTGCATGGCAAAGGCCGACAGATAGGCAGTATGACAATAAATAAAGCCCAATTACCCTTCAAACCCATTTATTCGTGGGAACGGCTTCCGGCCGGGAATTTGATCTCGCCGCTGGAAGCCGCTACCACACCCGATATCACTGATACTGTCGATATAACAAGATAACTAATTCGAATATTTCGGGGAGGAAAAATGTCTAATAATACTAACTCACTCCGCCACCATTTGACCGAAGTAAAGGCAGGCAAACGCCGTTTTGAAAATGCTTTTCAGAGCGTATCGCGAATGATCCTGGACAGCGAAATCACCAAAGTGGTCGTCAACGGTAAAACAACGTATGATTTCAGTCTGTTTCGTGAGGGGTCCAAGCATGTCATCGGCATGTTCGATGAAATCAACAGTTTTGTCTCCTATGTGAAAGACGCCGCCGAAGGGGGGTCATCCAAAGAAATGGCCTTTGTGCTGGTGGGTGAGCCGGGAAACGGGAAAACCTATTTGGTTGAATTTCTGTCCACTAAATATCGCGATTTCCTGTCAAAGGAACAAAACCGCAAGTATACCTTCAAATTTTTAAACCTCGCCAAGCTGGAAAATTACGGCCGGATCGCCACGATTGAATCACAGACCTATGAAGACCCAATGATCCTGGCCATGAATCTGTTTGAAGATTCTGATCAAAATAGAGAATTTCTGGCCAAACAAATCGGTTTTTCAGACAAGGAAATTGACACTCTGTATGAAAATTACCGTCCCATAGGCGCCTGCAGTGGTTATATTTGGAATGATATCAGAAATTTTACTGGTGGCGCCATCGATGAAATGCTCAATTTCATAGAAATCATCCCGGTGCCGCTCACCGAAAGCCTCGGAACCGTCACCGGCAAATATCCTGCCAAAGACAAAATCACATCCTCCTCGGTCGACCTGCTGGGTGAGGAGTCGATTCAACGCCTGCTGCACATCACCGATACCAACAACCCCTATCGGTTCGATTTAAGACGAGGCGCATTGGCCCGGGTAGCCGGCGGCGGGATCCATTTCAGTGACGAAATTTATAAAAATAAAAAGGACCTGGTACAGGTATACCTGGGCGTCATCCAGAACCGCAGTATTGAAATCGACGGGTATAAATGGCCCATCGATACCCTGATCGTTGCCACCAGCAATAATTCGGAATTCCACCGCTTCCTGTCCGAAAAAGAAGAGGCCCCCATTGTCGACCGCTGCCGCATTTGCTACGTATCCCACAACACCAATTACAAACTGCAGGAAGACCTCACGAAGTATGCCATCGGCAGCGAAGCCCGGACGACCTTGACGAAGGAGAGCCTGCACCAGGACCCCAATTTAAATTATGCCACCTCCATTGCCGTTGTTTTGTCACGTCTGCCGCGGTCGGAAAAATTAACGCCGGTGGAGACCATGAAGCTTTCTGCCGGAGAGGTCGCCGGCGAAAAGAGCATCAAAACCTTGGCCGAAGTCATCGACACCCTTAACCAGGATCCGAACATAATTAACCGTTTTGGTCAGAAAGGCCTGGGACAGCGCAACCTTGGACGGGCAATCCAGTTGTCGATTGAAAGCTCGGAGACCAATGAAGGTCGGTGCATGTTCGCCTATGACATTTTCAAGGCCCTGGATCGAATCATTCTGGATTATGTAACTGAAGCCAATGACAGAACCAAATACCTCGAAGACCTTAAAACCGCCAAAGGGTTATATCGGGAACGCATCATGACCGAAATGTTCAATGCCTATATGGACGAGCCCTTTGCGATTCGAAAAGATGTAATGAATTACGTCAACATGATCATCGGAATCGACGCGGAAAATCTGGGCCCCGATAAGATGTGGAAATATAAGAACCCGCAAACCGGGGAACTGAAAGCCCTGAAGATCGACGAGCGCTATATCAACAGTGTGGAAGAACGGTTGGGACTTAAGAGTGAGGAGCAGCGCGATTCCTTCCGCACTTCCATCCGCAAAATTTACGGCCAGAAGATATCCGTTAACCCGGATTATGATTTTATGGACAACCTTGAGCTGGTCAAGGCGGTCACGGATGTGCGGTTAAAGTCTGACATTGCCGGTGCCGGAAGCCTGATCGGCGCCCTGGCAAATCGAACCAACGAAGAAAATCAAAAACTCTACGACCGGATGATCAACACAATGTTGGAAAAGCTGGGGTATTGCAAAACCTGTGCCCAAAAGACGATTGAATATTTCTGTACTCAGGAGGATGAGAAGTAATCGAAAGATGGAAACTAACCTGATCGATCTTTATAACAAACTCAAAAAAAAGGGGCTAACCCCCGAACAGGATAAAAAGATACAGCTGGAGCTCAATCATACGGGCACCCATGATCTGCCCGATATCGATGTCCCCGGAACAGAAAAAAATTCATCGGTCCCGGCCCTGCGGGATATTTATGCTTTCCACGATCTGACGGATTTACAGGGCATGGCTGCCATGCAAAGCACCCCGAATGTCAGCATCCGATCCATTGACGAACTTCTCCAGCGGGATAAACAACGAGAAAAAGATGGTTTCCCGCGTAAAATCAATGTAGGCCGTCTCATTAAACCGGGAAAAAGTGGTAATAACAAAATTGTCATTGTACCCAGTACGGTGGAAGAAAAATTCCTCCATGACACTTCGTTTAAAACGGACGAAGATCAATCCAGCGGCGGCTCGGGTGACGGCGAAGAAGGAGAAGTCATCGGCGAACAACCGGTCCGGGCACCCGATGGACAGGAAGGAGAAGGCCCCGGTCAGGGTGAAGGCGGCCAGCATGAAATGGAATCAAATGCCTATGACCTGGGCAAAATACTCACCGAGCAATTTGAGCTTCCGAACCTGAAAGATAAGGGCAAAAAGCGATCGCTGACCCGTTACACCTATGATTTGACCGACAAACACCGTGGCTTCGGCCAGCTGCTCGACAAAAAAGCCACCCTGCGCAAAATCGTCGAAACAAATATACATCTGGGAAACCTGCCCGATGCCGCTACCATTGATCCAGCCCGATTTTTGGTTTCACCGAATGATCTGGTATATCGTATTCTATCCCGCGAAAAGGATTATGAATCCCAGGCCCTGGTTTTCTTCCTGCGGGATTATTCCGGATCCATGGCCGGAAAATCTACGGCGCTGGTGGTAGCCCAGCATGTGATGATCTACAGCTGGCTGCTGTATCAATATGCCATGCAGGTTGAAACCCGATTCGTTCTGCATGACACCGAGGCCAAGGAAGTGCCGGATTTTTATACCTACTACAATTCGAAGGTGGCCGGTGGGACCCAGGTCTCTTCAGCCTATCGATTGGTCAATGAGATAATAGAAAAAGAGAATCTGGCCAGGGACTACAATATTTACATCTTTCACGGCACCGACGGTGACGACTGGGATACGGATGGTAAAGAAAGCATACCGGAGTTGAAAAAAATGATGACCAACGCCAATCGAGTGGGAATAACCATTGCCGAGCACACAACCTCGGCCTCCCACAACACTGAGGTAGAAAAGTATCTCAAAAACTCCGCCCTGCTGGAAGACAAACCGGATCTGCTCAGGCTGGATGTAATGCAGGAAGATGCGGATGAAGCGCGGCTGATTGAGGGAATTAAGCATTTGATTTCAGAGTAGAAGTTAACCGGTTTTCCCGTTGCCCATTGAGCCCGGCATCGGATTGCAAGCACTTAAAATAAAAAAAGTAGCCGGCTAACGGGCCAACCGGCTAACCGCCACAACCAAATATAATTATGGAATTAATCGATCAGCACACAAAAAAAATCATGGAAGGGTGCAAGCGCAGAGCGCTGGATGCAGGCTTGCAATTTCAGGATGAAACCCTGGAGTACATTGTTTCCAATCGAGACCTTCTGGAGCTGAGTCCAAAAGTCATGATTCCAACCCTGTATGACTACTGGGTCCATGATGTCGAAGTGCTGAAGGAAAAGGGCAGGTACGAACTGTATCCGAGCAACCCGTACGAGACCGTTATCAACACCCGTCCTGCCATTTCGTTTTACAATGACAACAATCCTGACTGGATGAATGTCATGATTTTTTACCATGTTTTGGCTCACATCGATTTTTTCCAGAACAATCTTTACTTCCGCCACACCTGGGACTACGATTTTACCGGCAGCGCCCTTTCAGATAAACGTATGATTGCCAAACTCAGATCGGAAAAGGGCCGTTGGGTGGACTATATCATCGAATTTTCTCGCGGTATCGACAATCTGGTTGGATATCATGGTGAGCTGTCACGCCTGAATCGTCCCGCCGGGACAGACCAGTCAAAAATGCTGGATTTTTATTTCGATGTATTTTTGCAATCCAATAAAAAAGTAAAAATTACCGAGTACATCAAAGAAGTGAAAAGGTACAATGACTGCATGAAGCAAAATAAATTGCTTGGAGAGAAAGTCTTTTTTGCGGAAGTGTTTAAAAAACATCCGGAGTTTGATTCGATTTTTAAAAAAATGCTAAAGGAAAAAACCGATCGAAAATTAGACCTGCTGCAGCATTTGATGGAAAACTCAGAATTTCTGGCCAAAGAAAAGAATAACTGGATGAAACCCGTCATCGAAGTGGTTCGCAAGACCTCGTTGTTCTTCCAGCCCCAAATTCGCACCAAAATCATGAATGAGGGCTGGGCGAGCTACTGGCATGAAACCCTTTTTTTGCAGGATGACCGCATCGAAGGACACGAGGTTGACTTTGCCCGCACCCATTCCGGTGTGACATCCATGCCGCGTGTCGGCTTAAATCCCTATGCTCTTGGGATGCGGCTGTTTTACTATATCGAACAACTCGTGGATAAAGGCAAATATTCCATTGGATTCAAACGAATTTCCGATGCTGGAGAACGCGAACAGTTTGATGCCCAAACCGGGCAGGGAAAGGATTTTATCTTTAAACTCCGTGATAACCTCAACGATTTCATGTTTATCAATACATTTGTTGAGCAGGATTTTATCAACCAATACAAGCTCTTTGTGGCAGGTCGGCGATTGAACCAGGCCAAAGGTGTCTGGGAATATTATGTCCAAAGCCGCAGCGCCGAACGTTATCGCCAAATGCTGTTGGACACCCTCTACCACCCGCCCAGCATCGCAATTGACCAGAGCAAATCCAAAAATGGCGAATTGTATCTAGTGCACCGGTTTGAAGACAAACCTTTAGTTAAAGAATTTATCTCCAATACCATGCTGGGGATTGAATACCTTTGGGGGGCAGCAGTCCGGCTTGAGACCAGTGAAGTCGTCCCGGCCGCTCCTGTACAGGCGCGGATACCCATTCCGGGTATAACGATGCCGATTGAACAAGATCCGACGGCCAAAGATATAAAATGGCAGCGGGTTCTATACACAATGAAAGACCGTAAGCTTTCCAAGGAAAACTTATAGGATAAACTTTAATCTTGCAGCATTGGGATCAAGAAAGACCTGAGACCGGAATTAAAACATGACTACCACCAAAGGATTAAAGAAACCATCGAATAAAAGCGCAACGCTCGAACAGGAAGATACTTCTGCCGCATTGAGCATTCAGAAAGCCCTGGACAACCTCAACCATAGTATGAGTAAATTTGAGCGGCGTTCTTCGATACCATTTGAGGTATTTCTCAATGAGCTCGTCGCCAATCCGCAGATGGTGATACGCAATGTTTTCCAGATCTTTCACGATATGATAAAGGCCTATGTGGGAGAAGGTGTTGAAGAATATCCGGATGATCCCGAATCCATTCATTTTGTTCAATATGATTGCAACAAACTGTTTGTCGAAGGATCGGACTATCCGTTTTTTGCCGATCGTCTCTTTGCCAATCGTTTGATCAGCCTGGTAGAAGCATTAAAGCGAGGAGCCCAGCAAAATAAAATATATATTTTTAAAGGACCCCCGGGATGCGGCAAAAGTACTTTTCTAAATAATATGTTGATGAAATTCGAAGAATACGCCAACACCAATGCCGGATTACGCTATGAGACCGTATGGCATTTTGACCGCAAAATCTTGAAAGACTTCAGAAATTACGACACCCACCCGGTGCTTGAAAAATTATCCCGACTTTTGGAAGGCACTTTGCCGGATCAGTCCGAGCAGACGTCCGAAGACAAGCTGCAAAACTCCTTGCAAGGTTCCGAGGCCTATACGGCCGCCCACTACTCGCCACGCCTTTTAGACGATTTTATCGAGGTGCCGTGCCCAAGCCACGATAATCCTCTTTTGATGATCCCCAAACACCATCGCCGGGAATTTCTTGATGATCTGTTTAAAAATAATGAATTCAAGTGGAAACTGGTCACGGAAAAGGAATACGACTGGGTGTTCAGAGATAACCCTTGCACCATCTGCAGTTCACTTTATGAAGCACTTCTGGACCGTCTGCAAAGTCCCCAGAAAGTCTTTGATATGCTGTATGCACGCCCATACCGGTTCAACCGCCGACTGGGAGAAGGCATCAGTGTCTTTAATCCGGGTGACAAACCCTTGGGACGAAGTGTTATCAACAACCCCATTTTGCAGAAACACATCGACAGTCTTTTAAGCGACAGTACCCGGGTCCAGTATATTTATTCCCGTTATGCCAAAACCAATAACGGAATTTACGCGCTGATGGATGTAAAATCCCACAACACTGAGCGCTTGAGCGAGCTTCACAATATCATCAGTGAGGGAGTCCACAAGGTCGAAGATATCGAAGAAAATGTAAATTCATTGCTGCTGGCCGTAATGAATCCGGAGGATGAAAAAAACATTCAAGAATTTCAGTCATTTTTGGACCGTGTGGAGTATATTACCATCCCCTATGTAATGGATCTGGCTACCGAAGTGGAAATTTATCGTGAAATATTCGGCAAACACATCGACGAAAGATTTCTGCCGCGGGTCCTGCACAATTTTGCCCGGGTCATCATATCATCGCGCTTGAATCAAAAATCCGAGGCCATGCTGGAGTGGATCAGCGATCCGAACAAATACCGTCTCTTACTGCGATGAAAATCTACAATTGCTCAAAATGGAAATTTATACCGGTTATATTCCCGCATGGCTCGAGGAAGAAGATATTAAAAAATTGACCGCTAAATTGCGCCGTAAAATCATTGCCGAGTCTGAAAAAGAAGGCGAGCATGGAGTTTCCGGACGTGATTCCATCAAAATTTTTAATAAATTTTACTCCGCCTACGCCAAGAAGGAAAAACTGATTAACATGTCGGATCTATGTAAATTTTTTACAAAGATTCATAGCAGCGTAAAAGATCTGATACCTCGCGGATTTCTTAGATTCATTACTTCGCATGTATGACTATACGATTTTACAGGAAGTCAAAGAATCTCTTTACTACTACAACCAAGAACAGATCTCCCGGGAAATCCAAAACTATCTATTCGCAATAAATTTTGAAATCGATGCGGTTGAAACCTGCACCTATACCGGAGAAAAATTGACGATAACCGAAGAATTTCTGACCGGTATTGAAAGCCGACTTCTGGGCACTAAGATGGATGCTAATCAACGCAAAGCATTTCGAGCATCTTCTCAAAAAGAATACACTTCCAAAACGTTAACCCAGGAAATCATGGTGGAAGAGCTGCCCATTACTGCGACAAAGATTTTCCAGTCCATGCACGATCGCTATGTATATAATCTAAAGGAAAAAGTGCTGGACCCATTTTTGGAAAATGAAAACTTCCGCCGGGCCATCAAAGATTACAACAGTGAGGATTTTAAAACCTATGACAGGCGCATCAGGGATGATGTGAGCTATTTGATCGATAATCTATGTAAGAAATATCTTTATGCGGAGCAGGGTGCAAAAGAAGTCTGCATGTACGTTATTGACAATGATCTGGCACAAAAATTTTCGAATCCCTAATCCAATAAGAACGGGATCCAAGGAGACCGACAACCTTATTCCGATCAAAGAAATAAAGAATCTGTTACCGAACAAAGTCCCGCTATCTTTTAATTTCCTAATGTTCTTCCTGAATTCATCTGAGCCTTCAGGCAATCACAGTATTCATCAAAAATATAATACATACATCGTTCGGCAAAACGAGATTTTTCATAAAAAGTGCAGCCGGTCTGCTGGTTCTTGGTGCCAGCTGTGCAAATTGACATTTCCTTTTGCTTACAAAAATTGACTTCCAGATAAGACATTACCATTACCTCTCTGTGTACGGATGGACTTTCTGTCCACCGGTTTCATAAAACGTTTCCCTATGTTTTATTACTGACCGATCCAGATACAACCAAACTGCCGGCGAGAAGGTCTTGAGTATTTTTAAATCCAGACTGGAATTTGCTTCTGTTATTAGTATCGGTTGGAAATAAAATTTCCTTTAATGGTATTACAGACTTTAGCAGCATTATTTGTGCCAGAACTGAGACAGAGTCAAAATTATCAAACGTTTAGCATGTTTTACGGAATTCCTATGGAAAAACAACCGTGATTACCCAATGAAATTTATGATCGCGCCGTAGGGCGTCAAATCCTTGACTTAAAATTAGTATGACGATTCTCAAATGACATTAGCTGAAATATGATTTTTCTTTCTCGATTAAAGCGGCTGCTTTTTTGGCTGTGGCTGGGTTGACACCTGACACCCATCCATAGTTGCAGTTTGGATTAATCTGCTTATCTTATCGGTAAATTCAATCGGAGGAACAAAACTCATAGGTTTTCAGGTTACAGCTTGATTTGGCGGGTAAACAAGGTTGGATGATGCTTAAAGAAAAAGAAATATGGCTGGATGATGAAAAACGGAAAAGTCAGCTGGATAAAGCTTCAAACGAGGCAGAAACTGCCTTTTTTGGGTTTCAGCAGATACCCCGTGAGCGGAAAGCCGATCAGGTTTTGCAACACTTTAATTCAGTGGCCCAGCATTACGATTTTATGAACACCCTGTTGAGCTTCGGAATTCATCATTTCTGGAAACGGATAGCCGTGCGGATGCTGAATCTGAACCCCGGCGATCAGGTCCTTGATGTTTGCGGCGGTACCGGTGACCTGGCCATTCTGGCTGCCGGAGATACCGGATCTGACGGGCAGGTCATCGTATATGATATTAACCGTGCCATGATGCAGGCGGGTTTGCATAAAGTTGCCCGCAAAGACATTGCAGACCGTATCCGATATGTTCAGGGCAACGCCGAAAGCATTTCTTTCCCCGACCGCCACTTTGAAGCGGCCATGGTTGGTTTCGGCATCCGCAATGTCACGAACATGAAACAGGGATTTGAAGAAATGTACCGGGTTTTAAAACCCGGCGGGAAAATGATGTGTCTGGAATTCTCAAAACCGACCTTCCTGCCGTTCCGTTGGCTGTATGACATTTATTCTTTTTACATTATGCCCTTTCTGGGCGAGTTGATCGCCGGTTCGCGCAAAGCTTACACCCATCTGCCCGAATCCATCCGGATGTTTCCATTGCCCGATGAGCTGTCGGAATTGCTGAAGGAAATTGGTTTCTCCCAAATTACCTACAAAAAACTCACCAACGGAATTGCAGTGATCCATCTGGCGATTAAGTAACAAGCAGAGCGTTTCCGGATTACTTGATTACTGCATCGATATTTTATCTAAAGTTATTTCCGAACCACCATAACCACCATACTTATCAGACGGTTTGCGCTGAAAATCGAAGCACCCGATCGATATACTGGATTGTTTCCGGGTACGGCACATCGCCATCGTATTTTCTGACTGTCCCGGGACCTGCATTATAGGCTGCCAGGGCTAATTTTACATCGCCGCCGAAACTGTCGAGCATTTTCCGCAGATAACGCGAACCCCCGTCGATATTCTGATTGATATCAAATGGCTTTGTTACGCCGAGTTCCTTGGCAGTCGCCGGCATCAACTGCATCAATCCCTGGGCGCCGGCAGGCGAGACAGCATTTATGCGAAAATTTGATTCAGCCCTGATGACGCCTTTTATCAATCCCGGCGGCAGGTCGTATTTGCATGCTGCCTGTTGAACGCTGTCTTCAATCTTTTGGCGCTCGCTAGAATCGGATTTTTTAGATGAAGGCATCACGACCGGCGGGCGAAGCGGAGATACTGGCGTGTCTTTCCCCGACGAGGCTTTAGCTGCGGGAAGATTCTGCCGGCCGGGGGTTTCATTCGCTTTTGCTTCCGATGACAAATTCCCTGGCGATAGTTGATAGCGACCCTTCATCACACCGAAAGGATTGGCCAGATAATCCGCAATCGTCAATCCGGTGGGTTTAAGGTTGGCATTTCCAATCCCCGGTATCTGACGAGATGCAAGCACCCGGCAGAACAAATCGGCTCCAGGTGCAGCTTCGCTACCCCGGGAAGGGGGAAAAATTTTCCGGGCTCCTTGATTCCCGGTATACACTCGATCAAAATAGTCCCTTATGGTTAAATGATCTCCCGTTGACATATAAACCTCTTTTACCCCCTGTTACTTTGGTTATAAATATCAAGCAATAATCATTCCAAAATGTGTGAAAAAAAATAAGGATAGTATTTCAGTAGGTTAACCCGGGTCTCCCGGTTTGGATCTTCTCTTGGGAAGGGGCAAAATTTGCCTTCATTGAAAATTATTGGTGATGTAAACCGGTTTGGCAGTGCCGATCTCCCGGGCAAGCTGAATTATGCGCCGGGCAGGGATACCGGTGATAGTTGCAGCCCAGGCCGGCGTCTTGGGTATGCGGTCCGGGCCGTTTCCCAGGATGTAATCCTTATAGCTGTTGCCGGGCGGGATGCCTTCGGGCATGGTGGCCTGGTCATAGCCCAGACAGTGGTTGTCTAAGAAGCTCTGATCCACCGATTCCTCGGTGATCAGCACATTGGCCAACCCGCCCACCAGGGCTGCATCCGTGCCGGGGCGGATGGGTATCCATTCATCAGCAAACCCCGCGGCGGTGTCCGTATGTCGTGGATCTATTACAATGATGCGCACGCCGCTTTTTTGTTTGGCCACTACCAAATCGCGGATGGTGCCGCCCCCGCTCATGCGGGTTTCGGCCGGGTTGTTGCCGAAGAAAACCGCGAGCTTGCTGTTTACCAGATCGCTGATATGGTTGCCGGTCTCCTTAGCGCCGTATGTGTACATCATGGCGTGGGTGATTTGCGCTGTGCTGTAGGAATTGTGTAAATCCAGCCGGCCGCCTAGAATGTGCATCAAGCGGTCTATTTGATCCCGGCTGGAGACCACCCCGCCCAGGTTGCCGGTGCCGTAAATGCGGAAAACCGCTTCATTGCCGTACTGTGCAATTATGCGGCCCAATTCGGCGGCGACCGTGTCCAGAGCCTGGTCCCAGGATATGCGTTCAAAACGTCCCTCTCCTCGCCGGCCAATTCGCCGGAGGGGATGCAAAAGGCGCTCTTTTGCGTAGACCCATTGGCGCAGACCCCGACCCCGCAGGCAGGCGCGTATTTCATGAGGGCCAAAAGACTCCTCACCGGTGTTGTCCGCCTCGACGCGCACCACTTTGCCCCCCTTGACGAAAAGACGCACCGGGCAGCGACTGCCGCAGTTTACATTGCAGGTTGACCAGACCACTTTGTCGAAATCGTTAGCTGGGTTCATATAGTTTCTTTGCACAACATGGATATTAACAAATTTTAAAAATCACTTGAGAAATAGTGCAATTACCCAACATTCTTGCTAAAGTCAAGGTGGCCGTTGAGGGTAGCCTCACCAGCGGCGAAATAAAACAGAATCTGAAATTCTTCGACACTATGATAGTTTTTACCTATTATTTAGCCCTTATTTATCAAATATTGCAAACTTGTTTTGGCTGAGTATCTTAACATCAAGAGAAAGTAACCAAAGGAAGTAAGAAAAAACAATGCAAATAAAACTCAATGAGGTGATAAAATGAAATTTACAGATACAGAACACAACTATATTGAAAGCGATGAGGAAAGAGAAGCCGGCCACGAAGACACCAGGCACAAAAATTTTGAATGCGAGAACAAGTCGCGCCTGGGTTGTAATTTAGGGATTGATGTAGCCGGATAATATAACAACTTACCAGTTTCAGGGGCAGCGTCGGAAGACGCTGCCCTTTTTTATTGTGTAATATTCACAGACTCCTTAATTCTGCACAAGACCATACAATCGATCCACAACAATTAAAACCCAGCTTGAAATTAACAGGGCCCCGGCAATATTCAGGATAAATCCGACCCCAAGCATTTTTGAAAGCGAGACGCCTTTAACACCGCCAAAGGCCAATCCGTTGACTCCGGTTGCGATCGGGCTCATGAAGGCACTGGTGCAGGAAAGCGTGATGATGATCAGAATTTCCAGAGCGGAAAGGCCCAAAGTCTGCGCTAAAGGAATTGCCACCACAAAAAAGCTGAGTTGAACGGCGGTATTGCTGAGTACCTCGGTTGAAAAGGATGTCGCCAGAGCGATCAAAAAAAACAATGCAAAAACGGATATGCCGGGCGGTATGATCCATGCGGCCCAGCCGGCAAGCAATTCATGAATGTTAAAGGCATATAGAATTGCCGCCAGCACCACGGCAATGCCGACAAAGAGAAATCCTTTGGTGGGCAGATCATTATAACAATCCGCCAGGGTTAGCAGCACCTGCCCGGAATTCGCTTTAGGGTCAATCTTGAGGGGGAAAAAAAAGAGCAATAGGATAAAAATCAGGGTTAAGATCCCGGAAATAAAAAGGATGAGCAATGTTCGATCTGAAAATTGCATCATGAACAAAGATAAAATAAAGGATGATAAAAAGTAAAATGCCGTAACCCAGATGGTGATTTTCTGAAATGGATGGTACGTTTGATCGGCATCGAACGCAAGCTGAACGACGTTCATTTGGTATCTCCAGGGTCGGAGTACCAGGCATAAAACCAACCCGGCGACGCCCACAAAAATAATAACCAAAGGAATCCCCCAAACGAGCCACGATGCAAAGGATAAATATTGTATTCCAGGAATGTCATTCATGACGGCATAGGTGACCAGGATGCCGTTTGCCGGTGTGGCGGTAATCGAGCCCATACCGCCGATATTCGCGCCGTATATGGTTGAAAGGGCCAGCGGGGTGGCAATGTTTTCAGAGGAACCGTTGGATTTTTCGTAGGAACGCCGCAATAACTCCAAGAGCGGCAGCAGGGTCAGGACGGTGATCGCATTGGGAATGAAAAAAGATAAAAACGCCGAGATGGCTATGAGGTAAAAAAGAATTTTAGTTAGCGAAAGCTGCCGTTTCCCGATAAACCAATACACCATTCGATGGGGCAGCCTGGCCTTAATCATCAGGCGTGAAATCGCAAAACCGCTGATGAAGAAAAAAATGAGCTGAATTTTATCCATTGTCAACCATCACGTCTTACCTCTCCCCGCAACATCGAGAACAGGATGCCAATACTGCACAGAAATGAAAAAATCAGAAAAGACAGCCGCACACTCTTCAAAAACTGATCGTAATTCGCTGGGGATATCGGTTCTCTGCCGATAAATATCGCAAATAACACCATGGTGATGGCCATGCTGGCCATTTGCCCCAGCAGGCGCATGGTCGCCACCGTCCCGGAAGCAATCCCGAAGTGTTTTCTCTCCACGGAGCTCATGATCGCGTTCATGTTGGGTGATGAAAACAGGGAAAATCCGAAGCCGAGAAAAGCCAGGGTTAAAACGATGATGATTGTGGATGTCTCGGCTCCGATAAAAACAAAGGAAAACAACCCAATGGCCGTTATCGCCATTCCGGCGGATGCAATCAGGCGCGGCTCGATGCTGTCGGAAAGCCTGCCCGCCAGCGGAGAAAAAATTGCCATGACGATCGGCTGAGCAATGAGAATCGATCCGGCATACTGGGGAGGGATGTTTTTGATATATTGCAGATAAAGGCTCAGCAGAAATGTGAGTGCGAATGTTGCCGAATAGTTAATTAACGCCGCCAGGCTGGAAAAGGTAAACAGTCTGTTTTGATTGAATAACCTGACCTCGAACACCGGGTATCGGACACGCATTTGCAACCAGATAAAAATCCCAAGACCGGCCAGACCTGCAATGATCAGAAAAACGGCACCTCTGTGGGGCAACAAGGATGCACCGTAGACCAAAGCCAGAATGGAGAAGCCATACACCACGCTGCCGTATATATCCAGCTTTTCTCCCCGGGCGTCGACCCATTCCCCCTTTAAATATTTCATGGTCATAAACACGCATACGACCCCAAACAAGACGACAATCGCAAATATACTTCGCCAGCCAAGATAGCGGGCCAGGAATCCACCGGCAAACGGCCCGACGGATAGGCCGATATATACGGCCGAGATGTAAATACCGATGGCCCTACCCCGTTTCGACGGCGGGAAGACCGAAGTTAGAATTGCCATGCCGGTGGTGACAAACATCGCCGAACCGAAACCCTGTAAAATCCGCATGGCAATCAGCATCTTCATCGAAAATGAAAAGGCGGCCAGAAAGGATGAAAGGGTGCACAGAACCAGGCCCCAGGTAAATACTTTTTTTCGGCCGTAAATATCCGCCGCCTTGCCGAAGGGGACCAAAAAAACGGCCATCGCCAGCAAGTAGGATGTTGCAACCCAGCTCAAAAGAACGGCGTCGGCTGAAAATTCCGCCTGGATTGTGGGCAGCGCAACATTTACAGAAGAAATTGAAAACGGCCCCAAAAAGGATGTCAAGGTGGTCACAATAAGGGCCGATTTTTCCAAAGATTTATCAACAGACAACTCTTATTTCCTCCGGATTCATTCGTAGCCCTGATTTATTAGCCAACAGTTCCTTTGTAAAGGAAAAAAATTGGATTTAATCTTTTAGTCGCCGGACAAATGGTATATTCATGATTTGAAATTTCAGTTTTTTTAATTGATCTTTGGATATCGTCGGATATGATTGCGGAACGCGCAAGTCTTTAACGATCGTATACAAAAGGGAGGCAAAGTATGGATCAACATCAACAGGAGTGGAATGAAAAAGTGGCTGCAAAAATCATAAAAAACCTCGAAAAACGACGTATGGCAGGCAGTTATGCAGCCGATGCTGCCCAGGCCAAAGCTGAGATCGTCGACATGATACCGCCAGACGCTACCGTTTTTCGCTGTGGATCAATGACGGCGGTCGATATGGGCCTTTGGGAGGCAATTTCCGCGTTACCGGGCGTGAGTCTGATTGATCCTTATCAACCCGATTTGTCACGTGAGGAAGGTCTGGAGCTCCGTCGTCAGGGGCTGACAGCCGATGTTATGATAGCCAGTACCAACGCAATTACCCTGGACGGACGTCTGGTCAATCTAGACGGTATGGGCAATCGGGTTGCAGCAATGGCCTTCGGGCCGAAAAAGGTGATCCTAATGGTTGGCATGAACAAAGTTGCCCCTGACTTAGAAACAGCCGTTGCCCGCGTCAAGCACTATGCTGCACCGATTAACAACATTCGCTATGGGCTCAAGAACCCTTGTGTCGAAACCGGCTTATGTTCGGACTGTCGGTCCCCGCAACGTATTTGTAATATGTGGAGCACGATTGAAGGCCATATGATCCAAGATCGAATCCATGTCAAGTTGATTGGAGAGAACTTGGGCTATTAGTTTCAATGAACAAATAGATTTGACATTTGGGATAGCCGATCATCTCTGATTTGGCCCACAGCACCCGGTTTTCGATTTTGAACAAAAGCGGTACTGCTCAAAAGAGTTGACTAGGTTATTTTTTGGGGTTGCGTCGATGGAATGCTGAAGCGAGTTTGTATCGTACGAACTGACCAAATGTTTTAAACCAGGAATCGCCCCAGAGCCGGTCAGAGATGTCCTTTTGCACGATATACATGGTGTCGTCGAAATCCCAGAACACAATCGTTTTCCCCTTGGGTTTGAACTTGAGCAAGTCGTCTATATTGCGAAGGTTGGCTGCGTACAGCATGAGGTAGTCTGCCTGGGTGGCGCTGATATCCTCGTACAAGTTTTTTGTCAGGCGGTCGAAATGCAGGTATGTTGATGATGTCAGCCAGAGCACTTGACCGGTTGGTATGCTAGGATAATTTTGGTTGACGTACTTGATGACATCGCTGGAAATGGAGCTTATCAATACATCGTTATCACGTTTGCGGGTCTGGATATCAGCGATGATCTCATCGACGAGAAGCTTATCTTCTTGAGTGTCTCCCTGGGACTTTATTTCAATGTTAAGTTTCTTTTTTAGAATGCCAATGACTTCATCATAGGCAGCGATTTCTCCTTGGGTCAATTCAGATAATTCTGCAAATGTCGTATTGCCTATGGCTCTCAGGTTGCCATACAGTCTGAGCATCCTTTTATCATGATAGACGACTATCCTTCTGTCTTTTGAGTATTGAACGTCGAACTCTATAAAAGCATATTTGCTGTTTTGGTCTGCGGCCTTAAGGGCCGCCATGGTATTCTCCCTATGGTCTTCAGATGCGCCACGATGGGCGCCGGCTGTGCACCTGTATCCGTAACGGACTCCATTGTCTAATCCCTCCTGTTCAAGAATTTCGTCGAGGCTTGTTAGGTAGGGCGGCATGGAGCACCCGGTGGCCATCGCTGTAAGCAAGATGAATGCGGCGACCGGAAAAAAACAGCGTTCTTTGGGAGCCGGATACCGGCCGAATGCTGATCCGGCTGCTCCGCATACCGGGCTGTAACGGAGTTCAACCGGCAGAAAAATCCCTCGGAATACGAATCGGCACATGATGAAAACAAATCTGCGCAATATTAAAAAATCTTTCTCGATAATCGATTATTAAGATACTATCAGAATAATAAATTTGTTGCATTCAATGTCGATCTATTGCAAAAGTTTTTGTTTAGTTTATCAAACTTACAATTCTATTTATTGAACCCTAAGGATAATGTAAAGATGAAAACAGATTTTTCAGGCCAGGTGGTATTGGTAACGGGAGCATCCCGCGGGATCGGGAGGGAAATTGCCTGCCGGTTTGCCGACAGCGGAGCCCGTGTGGTGGTGCATTATCATAAAAACACAAAAGCGGCAGAGCAAACTCTGGCCGACCTGTCCGGCAATTCTCACCTGATGCTATCCGCCGATTTATCCGATGCCGCTGCTGTCGGCAAGATGGCCGACACAGCGGTTAAAGAAATGGGAAAAATCGATGTTCTGGTCAACAATGCCGGGGTCTACGAATTTCATCCGGTGGCCACCACACCGTTTGAAGAATGGCAGCGGAGTTGGGAAAAGACGATATCCACCAATTTGCTGGGACCGGCCCATCTGGCTTTTCATGTGGCCCGCCACATGATGAAATGCGGCGCTGGAAAAATCATCAACATTACCTCTCGAGGTGCTTTTCGAGGTGAGCCGGATGCCCCGGCCTATGGCGCCAGCAAGGCCGGTCTCAATGCCTTCAGCCAATCCATGGCGAAGGCTCTGGCCCCGCATAACATCTTCATGTATGCCGTAGCGCCCGGTTTTGTGGAAACCGATATGGCTGCTTCCGTGCTCAGCGGGCCGGAAGGGGATGCCATCCGGGCGCAAAGCCCTTTGAATCGCGTGGCGCGTCCCGAAGAGGTTGCCCGGGTCGTGTTGTTTCTGGCGGCAGAAGGCACGGACTATCTCACCGGCAGTATCATCGACGTCAACGGTGCTTCTTACCTGCGGAGTTGAGACCCTTTATCCTTCATTGCCATAGGTAATCTTTCCTGGGTTTTTAGAATTTTGATTCGTCTTGCTTTCAAGCTTCTCAGTTCGCTTTTCCAGCTCTTTAACTTTATTTACTAGCACAACGATTGTTTGCTCCAGCTGCCTGATATATTGTCGCACGGGCTCGGGAGTTGCTTGCCAGTCTTGATCTGAAAACGGTTGTTTGGCTTCCATACTTGGAAGCATAACATATACAAAATGAAAAAATCTAGTTTTTTATTCAATTATTTCAATGTGTTGCGATATGTCTTAATTGCGTATAATATCAGATGGTTATGGAACTACTCATGACCTGTGAATGAATACTGCGCCAAATGATTATACAACCAGGCAAACAGACCACCGATGATAACACCGTCGAAAAGGCCATAGATCAGGCCCAGCAAGCTTCCCAAAGGGGAAAATGTAAAGCCTGGATAAACCATACTCAATAGTGTCTCCTGATTTGAATACCCCCGGGCCACTAACCACAAGGCGCTGATAAAGAGAACAAAACCGTACATCAGGCCGGAAACTAATGCGAATGCTTTGATATTGAATTTCATAAGACCTCCTTCATTTCTCATCTGTTTCGTTTATTAAGCTCTTGGCTGCCAACCATTCTGGATCGGGCACCTTTTTTGTGCCTGAGATCACAAAAGGCGAATCCATCTATCTTAATGTGATCATAATACTTGGTACGGTGACAATCGACCGAAGTTATAACTTAGGACCAAAAAGATAGAAAAAAATGAAATTTTAGTGGTTTAGTTTGATTGTCGGTATTCGGAGGGGGCTGTGCCGGTCACTTTCAGAAAGACGGCATTAAAAGTTGATTTTGATTTGAAGCCAACATCCAAAGCAATGGCAAGCACTTTGGCGTCCTTATCCTGAATCAGCAGTTCTTTGGCTTTGGCGATACGATACTCATTTACAAATGTTTTAAAATTCTTGTTTAACCGTGTATTGAGAAATTGGGAGAGTTGGTGGGGTGAAATACCCAAACATTCTGCCAGTTGGGGTAGTGAAAGGTTCTCGTCCAGAAACATTTCGTTTTTCATCATCAAAGTTTGAAGGTTGGCTTCGATCTGATCCAAATTCAGACCCTGCAGGTATGATCGCCTGGCCTTTTGTTTTTGAACTGCCCGTTGGGCAGTCTGATAAAAGTCGGGATACTTAAAACTGATTAAAAACAAAAAAATAATCGTAAGTGAAATCAGCATGGAGGATACCATGATGAAAATCGTTTTATTTGAAATGACGGCCAGGATATCGGAGATTTGCGCCACAGAAAAAACGATAAAAAACCATAGGACCGCTTGGGCCACAGGTTCTTTTTTGATGACATCCGGCTTCCATATCAATTCGGCTTGAATGATTTTCCAAATTGAAACCAGGTAGCACAAAAGACTCATGCTGCCGCCAGAGGCAATGTACATTTGGGCTGGATTATAAAAGAAACCGGGCAGGATTTGCGTGGTTTTTGCCGCAGAATATACCAAAGCTAACATTGTTGAAATAAAGGCAAGGCCCATCGGGATAAAATGAGATAGATGAACAAATTTGAGGGTAAATGAATCCTGCAAAACAAACCTCACAAGTAAATAAAACAAAGGTCCCAGTGAATACATGGCTAAAACAAGGAGTGAATTCAGCAATATATATTGGTCTAAAATCTGAGCTTGATACAGCAGGGTATGTAATTCAAAAAACGTAAAATTAAGAAATAAGCCGAAAAATAAAATATTTTTTGTGGACTTGTGATTGGCGATGAGCTGGCCAATCGCCATCAGACCTGCCAAGAAAAACCCGTGCAGGGTTATTCCCATAACCAACAATTCATATATGTTAAGGTCTTGATACATTTTGCTTTATTAAAAAGCTTAATGGTTTCGTAACCATTGCGATACACTCATATTCCATCAGCGGATCGTTTTTGAATTCAGACATTATTTGAAGTCCACGGATTGATTCCCCTTTACCGAAGCACAGCAAAATGTTAGATGAGCGGAACCAAAAAATCCGTGAGTGAGAACAATCGTGAACGACGCCGCTCAAATCAACAGAAAAGTAATATTTGCCCTGTTTCTAATTCATTTTATCGGTGATTTTTTCCAGTCTTTTACTCGGCCGATGTTGCCGGTACTGGCGGACAAATTCAGCTTGAACCTCACCCAGGTGGGCATGATTACCGGGATCGCCACCTTCATGGCCTTTCTGATCCAGCCATTTTTCGGCTATCTGGCCGATCACTACAGAACCCGGTTAGTCCTTCTGATCGGATCGTTCGTGGGGGCGATTTGTATTCCCCTGGTGGGGATTGCCCCTTACTTCGGGATTGTTCTGCTGTTGATCGGGCTGGGTTCGATCAGCTCGGCCATATATCATCCCACGGCGGCCGGGATGGTTTCAGCGTACGCAGGCCGCCGCACGGGGCTGAGCATGTCGATTTTCGGCTTGGGGGGTACGCTGGGGTTTACTATAGGGCCGATAGTGTTTGCAGGGTATATCACCCTTTGGGGGCTGCGGCGCTTGCCGTACCTCACCCTGTTGGGGTTGGCGGTTTTTATGCTCCTCTTCGTTCTGATACCGCCATCCGACGGTAAAGGTTCGACGCAAAGAAATTTTATGGGCTCTTTGCGGGAAAGCATCGGTGAAGTATGGAAACCGGTTTTGATGATCTGGGCGATCGCTTTCTCCAGAGCTTTTGTCGAGCAGGCAGTTCTTACCTTCATACCGATGCTGACGGCCTCCGAGGGGCATTCACTGGTGTCGGTGGGCGGCATGCTTTCCTTGTTTACCGTGGGGGGGTCCGTCAGCGCCATAGTTTGCGGCCACCTGGTGGATCGGATCGGTTTTAAGCCCGTTTATTTTTTTTCCTTTGCTCTGTCTCCCCCGTGCATCCTTCTGTTCATTCACGGCTCCGGGTGGAAATTGTATCCGTTCGCATTTCTGAGCGGATTCCTACTTTTGGCCACCTTGTTTCCTGCCCTGGCACTGGCCCAGAAGATTGCCCCCAAGGGTCGATCCCTGGTATCCAGCATCGTTATGGGCCTGGCCCTGGGGACAGCGGGAATCCTGATGCCCCTCACCGGTATGATGGCCGACGCATTCAGTATTCGGGCGGTCTTAAGTTGTATCGCTTTGATTCCTCTGGCGGCACTCATATTAATCTACTATTTGCCCGAGCCCGACAACAGCGTCTGAAGGGTTGACATTGTTAGTCTGGAGTCTAATTCATCCTATTGACTCATTGCTCAGCTTGACTATAAATATCTATCATCTAAATGAGTTGTGGAAAATATTATCCATAGGAAATCTTATTATGCTTTTCGATATGGTTGGGTGAAAGGAGGAAAATAAAAGTCATGCCCTATCGGTTCAAACAGAATTTGAAAGTTTGGAAAAAAAATATAGGAGTTATTGCAACATCTCGATTCTTTGTCTGACGAGATGTTGGCATTTAGTCGGCCCCGATAAGTGGTCGATTGTCGAGGTGGTTGACATCTGGTTGGCGTTGAAGATGATTTTCTTAGCAGGTATCATCGAAACAGGTTCCCAACGCTTGATATAGGAAAGTCTCCCGATAAATTACGGTGTTAAAGTTATGGAACGTGATATCCCGGTGGATGTTCCGGACGAAGCATGGAGCCAAGCGGCAGCATCAGCCCGATGCGCTGTTAAGCCAATGGGCCGGTGTTCGAAACAATTTCGTGCATTCCTCGGTGGAATCAATTCGGAAAATAAAGATGAGCTGATATACCGTCATCCTTTCGCCGGTCCGCTGGATATTTCAGATACACTTCACTTTATCGTCGTCCACTTCGACAATCACTTGCGGCAGATCGATAAGATGAAGCTCAGATGGCGCGGTACACAATTTACACCTAAACTTTCCTACCAAATTTTATCTATCCTTTCAATAAATGCTTTGAATTTGCCGAGACCCTCCCTGATTTCTGCCGACTCGATGCCCGAATAGGCCATTCGAATGTAAAATTCGTCTTCACCTTCCAGGGGACGCCCGAAATGCAGCCGGGTGCAAAATGATAGGCCGGTTTCCTCCAGCACGGTTCGGCGAAAATTATCGTAATTGGTTAGACCTGTTTTCTGCATGGCACCGGTGACATTCGGCCAGACATAGAAAGTGGCGTTGGGGCGAATGCAGCTGATTCCGTCAATGTCATTTAAAATATTCACGGTTAGATCGCGTCGCTCTTTCAGCGCTTTAAGAACCTGTCTGGTTTCCGTCTGATCCCCGGTCAAACCCTCGATAGCGGCGTACTGGACAAAATGATTTGAACAGGACTCCTCGTTGACATTTAGTTTGATAATGACGTCAATGATTTCTTTGGGCCCGATGGTCGCTCCCAGGCGCCAGCCGGTCATGACAAATTTCTTGGAGAACGTATACAAAATGACGCATCGCTCGGCCATGCCCGGCAGGGAGACCAGTGATCTGCTCTGGCCTTCATAGCGAATGTCGAAATAGGCTTCGTCACACAGGACAAAAAGATCGTGTTTAAGCACGATTTCAGCGATTTTTTCAAGCTCCGCCGCTGAGCATTCTGCGCCGGTGGGATTTTGCAGGTCATTTAGCACCAGAAGGCGTGTACGAGGCGTGATCCGGCTTTCAATCATATCCGTATCGATTTCAAAATTATCCTTGGCCTCGATGAAACCATAGGGCAGCGCCTTGCCGCCGTGGAACTCGATTTGTGATTCGTAGATAGGATAACCCGGGTTCGGGTACAGCACTTCATCACCCGGATTCATCATCGTCAGGAAAAATTTGCTGATGGTCGGCTTGCCTCCCGGCTGGATGGCAACGTTTTCCATCGAGTATTTGGTTTTGCGCGTCACGGCGACATCATCGGCCAAGATTTCACGCAATTGAGGAACACCGGCGTTGGCACAATAGTTGGTCTTGCCGTCCTTCATGGCCTTGATGCCGGCGGCCAATACGTTGGCCGGGGTTTTGAAATTGAGGTCCCCCAGATGAAAAGGATACACTTTGTTACCCTGGGCCGCAAAGGCAGCGGCCTCGGCAGAGACGGCAAAGGCCGTTTCCGTACCTAAACGGGTGATTCTGTCGGCGAATTTCATGTCTTCTTCCTTCTATTCGGTTTAGCGGTAAATTTGAATTCTCAGCTTTTAAGGGCCAAATCACACCTGATGCGATCGCTCATAACGCTCCTAACCATCAAAACCATCTCAACCCCCAAACAGCGGAATCCCCAACGCTTTGGCATTGACGATGCTAGGTGCCGCTTTGGGTGGCTCTTCTTCCAAAAAAGACAGAATATCCGGTTGATTCCAGGCCGGGTAACCGGACAGTATGCCGGCGACATTGCTGGCTGCCAGGGTGGCCATACCTTCGCGAGTCCAGCGGGTTGCCGAAGCAATGTGGGGGACGATCAGCACATTGTCCAGTTCGACAAGCCCCGGTTTCATTTCTGGTTCATCTTCGAAAACATCCAAACCTGCCCGGAAATTAGGATGTTTCCGACAATGGGCAACCAGTGCAGCTTCGTCGATCACCGGTCCGCGACTGGTATTGACCAAAACGGCGTTTTCCTTCATCAACGCCAGCCGCTCTGCATTGATCAGATGGAGAGTGGATTCATCCAGGACGGTGTGCACACTGACACAATCGGCCTGGCGCAACAGATCTTCAAGATTTTCCACACGCTTGCAGGATACCGGTGCTTCTCCCCGGGCCTTGAGGAAGTCGGCGTAGGCAGCAATGTAATTCTCAAGATCCTTATTCGGGTAGATGTCATGATAGAGAAGATTCATTTTGTGGCCTTCCACCATCATACGGGCATAAGTCGCGCCGATACGACCGGCGCCGATTACCCCCACGGTCTTGTGCCACAACAGTTCCCCCAGGAAAAGCGTCATCAGCCATCCCTTGTATTTGCCCGCCCGCAAAAAACGTTCGGCTTCACCCGTCCGCCGGGCCGCCGCAAAGGTCAGTGTGACCGCCATTTGTGCAGTGGTTTCCGTTAAAACCCCCGGGGTATTTCCCATCGGGATACCGTGACGGGTGGCGGCATCCACATCAACGTTGTTATAGCCCACGGCAACATTGCTGTAGGCTGTGCCGCCGGCGGCCTTGAGAGCGGCAAAAAGCTCATCTCCCCAGTCTTCCGTCAGCTGCCCCAAAACGCCGTCACATTGGGTTCCGATGGCGGACTTGATTTCATCAACGCTTAGAACATCTGTGGAGGTGCATATCTCTACTTTGCAGTCGGCCATAGTGAGACGCTGCAGCCACAAAGTCCCCGGCAATTCTTTGGTGACAATCACGCGTCTGCTTCCGGAAGGATTATGTATTTCCCAGTTCTTTTGATTCATTGACAACTCTCCTTCTTTTTACAGGATCCTTGATTTTGCTTAAACGCTGCTCATGATATTGTCAATATTTTTTTGATTTATTTATGTTTATATCAAAAAAAATATGATAATTTGTTGATAAGTTCAATTTATATATAAATTGGCATAGGATCAGCTATTGAGGAATTGGTTCATTATAAGCCGGGAATACATTGACGAAAAACTTTTGAATTTATGCCAATTTATTTCCAATAAGGATCGCGTAGTCCTTTTTTGTAAATCTTCCCCGAGCCGGTTTTGGGAAGTTCGTCTATAAAAACAACGGATTTGGGGGCTTTGTATGATGCCTGGTGCTGTTTGCAGAACCGGATAATTTCTGCTTCAGTGGCGGATTCGTTTTCCTTGAGCACCACGGCCGCCGCTACCGCTTCACCCCATTTTTCATCCGGCACGCTGAACACGGCGGCCTCCAGCACCTTGGGGTGCATATAAAGCACATTTTCGACTTCCGTTGAATACACATTTTCCCCGCCGGTGACAATCATGTCCTTTTTACGGTCCACGATATTGACATACCCTTCGGTGTCGACAACTGCCAGATCTCCGGTGCGAAGCCAGCCATTGGAAAACGCCTGTTCGGTTTCTTTCTCAAGGTTCCAGTATCCGGGGGTAACGGTATCACCCCGCACCCAGATTTCACCGACTTGGGTCTCGTCGGCCGCCACGGGGTTTCCGGTTTCGTCCACCACTTTAAGGTCAATCCCCATAAAGGGGCGACCGGTCTTGGATTTATATTTGAATTGATCTTCCGGCGGCAGGTTCTGCAAATGCTGTTTTACAATACTAAAAGTCAGGTATGGGCTGGTCTCGGTCATGCCATAGGTTTGAATGTAATCACAGCCAAAGGCGTCCATGATGCTTCGGACGACTTCCGGGGCAATGGATGCGCCACCGCTTAGGATCACCCGCAGGCTCGAGAAATCAAACTCCCTGACCCTTGGGTGTTTGATCATCAGATTGAGCATGGTGGGGATCATGTTACTTAAAGTGATGCGTTCTTTCTCAATGGTAGCCATCACGGCTTCGGCCTCGAACTGGGCCACCATCACGTGGCAGCCGCCCACCCAGGTAATGGCGAAAGCGGCCCAGGCATCCGCCAGATGAAACATGGGGGCGATATGGCCCCAGATGTCGCTGTCCGTGAGTTTAAGTTCGGCAATGGTCCCCAGGGCATGAAGGCAGACGTTTTTGTGGGTGAGCATCACGCCTTTGGGACGTCCGGTGGTGCCGCTGGTATAGTAAAGATGGGCGACATCATCATCACGAATTGCGGTGGGTTTGAAATGGCCAGCAGGGGTGCGAATGGCATTTTCATATTCGTAGCATGTGATCTCCTCAGACAAGGCGGGTGAATCCCCAATCCAGAGAATTCCCTCCAGCGGGGTATCCTCCGCCAGAATGCCTTTTACCAGGGAAACGAAACGGGAGCCGCTCACCAGCCATCGGGAGCCGGAATCCCGCAAAATGAATGCAATCTCTTTCGCTGCCAGACGATAGTTCAGCGGATTTAAAATCGCGCCGATTCCGGCGGCCGCATAATAGGTTTCCAAAAACGCGGAGGAATTGACTTCAAGAATAGAGATGCGGTCCCGGGGCTGGATAGCGCGGGCCTGGAAAAAACAGGCCAGTGAATCAACGTGCTCACCTATCCGGGTATAGGTAAACGAGCGGTCACCGTCCACGATTGCCACCTTGTCGGGGTATAATTCCCGGGCCTTTCTCAGCGTCATCCAGATGTCCAATGTGTCGTCCTTTCCATTTTACCAGATCGTTTTAACATGGGGATAATTTAATAATTTCTTATCTTTAGTCACCAGAGGAACTCCAGCCGACAGCGCGGTAGCTATGATGATTCGATCCGCAGGATCCGGGTGAAGCGGTTGCGGTAAGTTTACCGATTTAACTGCGATGGAGTTGGAAATTTCTATGAATTGAATAAATGGCAGACCTTCAGATTTTGCTATCCAATCGGTAACATCCAGCGAAAGTGTTAATCTCTTTTGTTTAACCAGAAGAGCGACTTCCCAGGCACTAATGGATGAGATCAAGACACTTTTCTCTTCTACGGCTGCGGACACCGCTTTTTTCGCTCTCTTTGACAGGACCTCCGGCTTACTGATAAACCATATCCAGGTATGCGTATCCAGCACAATCATTTTAAAGCTTCCCAATCTTCCAGCCCGACCGGCTCAGTTGGATCCGTATAATTAATGACCGTATTGCGAAGGGCCTTTAAGGCTGCTTCGGGATCTTCTGCATAAGGTACAATTTTTAAAACCGGTTTGCCATGATCGCAGATAATCAATTCCTTTCCGGTCCTTTCAATTTCACGGAAATAATGCAAAGCACGAGGCTTAAACTTTGATTTTGAAATCATTTGCGCCATGATGGTTTCCTCTATTTATTCTAAACTGAGAGTTCCAGGTTCAGGGTTTAGGGTTCAAAGGTTACAATCGATGGATACTGCCGACAAAGGTAATCAAAATCTGGAATACCCGTCATACTCCACCGAGTGAAACGGAGTTACAACCAGATAAAGACTGGATCCAGTTTAAACAAGCTACCTGGGATTTTTCAAATCGGAACGTTGAACCCTGAACCTCTCAACCTAGCTCCGTTATAAATATGACATGGTCATGATACTGTGGTCAGATTTTCTTGTCAAGTTAAAACGTGAGTGCAAATTCATTGAGATTTTTGAGAATATGTGATTTTAATCATTTGAGAAATTGAGCTAAAATTTAAAGTGAACTAAAAGGATAGATTCATATGACTTTAGAAATCGAAAGTTTTTCGGAGGATTTTGATCCTCATTTTAAAATTTTTCATGAGTTGATGGCCAACAAGGTCAGGGACATCCTGCTGGTTTCCACCCCCTATGATGCCTGGATCATGGAGGAAGACTGCCGTCTCTCCGAAAGAATCATTCATGAATACCGCGGGTTGAACCTCAGCAACCCGCCTCGTTTCACCTGGGTAGCCACAGCCGGGGAAGCTCTGGCGGCACTGGACAAAAAAAATTTTGATATGGTTATTACCATGCTGCATCTGGCCGATATGGATGCCTTCATGCTGGGACGCAAAATAAAAAATAAAGATGCGGATCTGCCGGTAATCCTATTAACCCACAGTGCACTGCCTTCAGAGCAGTCCACGCGGGTGTTTACCCAACCTCCCGGAATTGACCGTACGTTTGTATGGTCGGGCGACACGGATATTCTGGTCGCCCTGGTCAAAAGCGCGGAGGATTCCATGAACGTCGCCCATGACACGGCATCAGCCGGCATCAGGGTCATTCTTTTTGTGGAAGATTCTCCGGTTTACATCTCCACCCTGCTGCCCGTGCTCTACCGGGAGCTGGTGTCTCAAACCCAGTCGGTGCTCGAGGAGGGCCTTAACGAAGAACACCGCATGCTGACCATGCGTGCCCGCCCGAAAATCCTGGTGGCCAGAAATTACGAAGAAGCCGACGATCTGTACGAAATGTATGAGCCCTCATGTGCTGGGCGTTATTTCAGATGTGCGCTTTCCGCGAAACGGGAAATTAGACGACAATGCCGGTGTGGCCTTTCTGTCCAAAATCAAAAAAGAGAGGTTCGACATCCCCTTGTTGCTCACCAGCTCGGAATCATCCAATGCTGCTAAAGCAGTTAAGATACCTGCTTTTTTTGTCGATAAAAATTCACCTTCGTTAATCTCGGAAGTACGTTCTTTTTTCCTGGAACAGCTTTGCTTTGGAGATTTCATTTTTCGCACGCCGGACGGCAGCGAAATCGCCCGGGCGTCCAACACCCGCGCTTTTGAGAAGCTTCTTCAGGAAATCCCGGATTCTTCATTCGAATATCACGCCAGTCGCAATGATTTTTCCAGATGGCTTTTTGCCCGTACGGAAATCATGCTGGCCTCCAAGGTGAGACCGATCAGAGAAGATGATTTTTCCAGTGTCGACAAGCACCGACAGTATCTCATTTCTGTCATCCAGGCCCGGCGCAGTCGCCGCCAAAAAGGCGTGGTGGTAAACTTTGAAGCCGGTGAATTTGATCTTGACACGGAATTTTTTAAGATCGGTACGGGTTCCCTTGGTGGAAAGGCCCGGGGACTGGCATTTATGTCCAATCTGCTCAAACGACTTCCAGCCATTCACCAAAAATTTGAAAATATAAACATTTTTGTCCCCCAGGCCATGGTGATCACCACCGAAGGATTTGAAGCTTTTGTTGAAGAAAATAATCTGAAAGGGCTGTCAAAGTCGGATGCCCCGGATGAAGAAATTGCGGAAACGTTCTGCCAGGCAGCCTTTCCGCAATGGATCGCCGACGACCTGAGAGCCTATTTAGCCAGAATAACCTATCCCCTGGCCGTGCGTTCTTCAAGCCTATTGGAAGATGCACAATTTCGCGCTTATGCCGGTCTTTATCAAACTTATATGGTCCCCAACGATCATCCGGATCTCGATACGAGATTGGCGCAACTGATAAACGCCATTAAGCTCGTGTATGCCTCTACTTACTTTCAAAGCCCCAAGGCATTCTCCAGGCGGGTCGGGCAGCGCACGGAAGAAGAGAAGATGGCGGTCGTCATTCAACAGCTCGTCGGCGAACGATACGGTGCCTATTTCTATCCGGCCATTTCCGGAGTTGCCCAATCGTATAATTACTATCCTTTTGCCAAAATGCAGCCGGAGGAAGGCATTGCAACGATTGCCATGGGTTTGGGAAAAACCGTGATGGAGGGGGAAAAGGCCCTGCGGTTTTCTCCGAAATATCCACAAATCCTGCCGCAAAGGACGACCGTAGATGATATCCTGGAAAACTCCCAGCGCTTTTTCTTTTCGCTGAAGTTAGGTGGTCCGTATCCTGAACTCGGGATCAATGAAGATGCCAATCTTGCCAAACGAGAGGTCGACGAAGTCACCGAAGATCCTCCAATGAAACTGCTTGCCAGCACCTACATCCCGGAAGAGCATCGAATGCGGGATACCACCCATATACCTGGATACCGGGTTCTGACCTTTTCTCAAATACTCAAATATGATCTGTTCCCCCTGGCCGATCTGCTTTCAGATGTTTTGCAGGTGGGTCAGGAGGGGATGGGATGTCCGGTGGAACTTGAATTTTCAGTCAATTGGCCGCAAAACAAAGATCGTAAACCGGAATTTGCACTTTTACAGCTCAGACCGATGACTGCCAGGGCGGAGCTCGGGCAGGTGGAAATCAGCCCGGCGGACGTTGCCAAGGCGTTCTGCCACTCCTTTCACGCGCTGGGCAATGCTGAAAAAACTGATATTGCAGACATACTCTATATAAAACCGGAAACCTTCGATGCCGGCCGAACGCCGGATATCGCGCGTGAGATCGGTGAGCTGAACTCCGGTCTGATGCAGCAAGGCAAAAAATATATCCTGATCGGCCCGGGCCGCTGGGGGTCGGCGGATCGCTGGCTTGGGATTCCGGTGAGTTGGGCGCAAATTTGCGGGGTCGGCGCGATGGTCGAAACCGCCTCTCCGGAATTGAAAGCAGAACCATCCCAAGGGTCACACTTTTTCCACAACATTTCAACACTGGGCATCAACTATGTGATGATATCGGATAACACGGAAGATTTTTTGGACTGGAGCTGGCTCACATCGCTTCCGGTGGTCAAAGAAACAACCTTTGTTGCCCATGTGGAGTTCACCCGCCCCTTCGTCTTAAAAGTGGACGGCCGAAGTTCACGCTGTGTGATGTATCTGGAGGAGTGAGCGCGATAATTAATACTCGATTTTAGATATTGGAATGCTGGATCCTCGATACTCAATAAATCTGCAATCCGGCTGATTTTGTGTTATCGGTGGGATACCGCAGGTCAAAGATGCCAAAGTTATACTTGAATCTATTTCCGGAATCTGGTTATGAAGGATAATGCAAGTATGCTTGATTGCGATGAAATACCAGAAAGTTCTGGAACTGGTAAGAAAAAATACCTTGATCTTTTTTAGAAGGCGTTCCTGGATGTAAAACAGTTTTCTCTATAACATCCAGAATGGAATATTATATAGCTAAAATCCATTAATCAGCAGAGCTTATTAACAAGAGATAATTTATCTGGAAGATATACAGAAACCACCCAATCAATTGTTATGCCCCTGAAAGAAAACTTATGAAAAAGAAAGCCTTCGGAAAAACTTTATACACACGTCATAACACAAGTGAAATTAACTGGAATATATATTGGGACATGGTTAATTCTTTAGGTGAAAAAATCAAATTTAATCGAAACCCGAATATGCGTAGTCGCGGAGGTTGGAAATGGCCATCAGTTGATTACGATGCCCCTAAAATATTTCGTGCAAGATTTCATAGAAATGGATTAGTAAATAAATCATACAAGGAAATTGCTGAAGAATTTAATCTTGATATGATAAATGCTGATCAATTTATTTCAGGTATTGTAACTTCAATGATTCGTTATATGAACGTATATTCAAAACGTAGCAAATGGAATAAATAGGAGCATTTTGAATAACAAAAAGGGGTAGTATAAAATGTCAGACTCTCAGTGGGTCAAGCAAGGTGGGACGTTTAGCCACAAAAATGCGTGTAAGGAATTTGGCCTTAAAGAAGAAGAAATAATTGATGCAATGAAAGCGGGCAAATTGCAATACCGACAAAACTATGCTCATGGTAATCCATACTTCAGAGTACTTCGAACCGAAATTGAGGCATTAGCTGTAGAGCTACACGGAAACAAAGCGGTAGAAAATCAAAAAATCAAGCATAAGTTGCGAACTCTTACCAGAGAAATAAATAGCCTTAAGAGAAAACTTGCATCTTTAGAAAAACAAAAAGTAGAATTGCTTGAAATCCAAAAACATGTAGAAGCATAACAATGCAATTGACTCAGATTTTTAAAAGTCGGCGCTTTTTTTGTGTAATGCTTTTTAACATATTGTACATCAATTTTTTTTAGGCAATGATATAGGGGCTTTTCAAAGCAGGTCATTGCCACGTTGATCGGAACACTGATTGCATTGCGCTCTTCAGGTACATGAACGTTTCATGCTAATTATCCGAAGGGAAAAAAATAGACCTTACAAATATTTTATGACACCAATAAAAATCAAAACCTAATAGTGTCGGATATCCGTGCCGAACAAAAGATATGAGGCAAAAACGGAAACGTTGGCAATTTGTAAGTTATCGCCTCCAATTCTTCCTCAACAGAAATTCAAATGGGCAAGGTTGATTTACTCAAATGATTCAAAATAACAATCCCTTGGTAAAAATCTTGATAAAACGAAAGTTGATACAATACCTTTTTGTCTTTCTAATTATTTTTCACCTGGGTAAGTGAGTTACACGCCCAATATACTTATCCAGAACGAAAAAATTGGCAAAAGCCACAGCTTGTTATCAAATACCTTGATATCAAACCAGGTTCAACCGTAGCTGATATTGGTGTCGGTGACGGATACTTTATCTTCCGGCTTGCCAATGCTGTGACCCAAACAGGAAAAGCCTATGCTGTGGATATATCAGACTATCATATAAAACAAATAAAAAAAGAGGTCCAGAAACGAAATATGCCCTGGATTGAAGTTATTAAAGCAAAAACCATGGATCCTTGCCTTCCAGATAAGTCAGTGGATCTTGTCTTTATCTGTAATACCTATCATCATCTTAAAAACAGGATTACTTATTTTAAAAATCTTAAAAAGGTTCTAAAACCAATGGCACGAGTCGCTATTATTGATTACCTGCCTCAGCATGCTCCTATTTCCGGTCATGGAACCTCCACAGTCTTAATCATAAATGAGATGAGAAAGGCAGGGTATTTTTTACAAAAGCAATACGATATTTTACCACGGCAAAACTTTTTAATTTTTATTCGAAGGAATGAAATAGTGGACTGAGTTGAATAGTCAATTGAAATCTAAAATTTTTAATTTTCGCTTGAACATTGACCTGAAATACGCTGTCCTTCTTTCAGGCAGGTTAAGCTAATCGTTCCAGAATATATTATCTTTTTTTAAATTATTTATAAAAGGAGAATGTTAATGAAAGTTGTTGCATTTAACGGAAGTCCTCGGAAAAAGGGAAATACAACTGGATGCCTGAATACGGTGTTTGAAGAACTTAACAAAGCAGGCATCGAAACCGAGATGATCCTTGTGGGAAAAAACAAAATAAGGGGCTGTATGGCCTGTTATACCTGCCTTAAAGAACAAAACGAAAAATGCGTATTTGATGATGATCCGGTAAATGAATGGATTCAGAAAATGAAAGCCGCCGATGGTATTTTATTAGGATCACCAGTCCATTTTTCAGGTGCAGCCGGAACCATAAAATCTTTTCTGGATCGGGCCTTTTTTGTTAGCAGCATGAACGGTAATCTGTTTCGTCACAAAGTGGGTGCATCCGTTGCCGCCGTGCGTCGGTCCGGCGGCCTTCCGACCATAGATACCCTGAATCACTATATTACTTATTCTGAAATGTTCATGCCCAGTGCCAACTACTGGACTGTAGCCCATGGCAGGGAGCCCGGTGAGATGGAGCAGGACGCTGAAGGCAAGCAGATTATGGAGGTACTCGGTAGAAATATGGCCTGGTTGATGAAGGTGATCGAAGCTGGGAGCACAAAAGTTTCTCCACCGGCCAGGGTTGATAAAATAGCCACCAATTTTATTCGATGAGAGAATAGAGGGAGGGGGATTGATTATTATTGATGCCCCCAAGAAAATTGCACATGGGGTTAAGTCACTTTGGGTCGGTTGTTGTAGCGGCTAAAAAGCGAGCCTTCTGTCTATTTTAGTTGACTCTTCTGCTCAAATTAGGTGTTGGTTATTTTCGTTATTGTTGACTGAAAAATTGGATTTTATCAGTTAAGTATTATTATCCTATGTGACACTTCTGATGATGCCGTGATTCTCAACAATACCAATCGAATCATGAAAACCAGATCCTGAGCACTACGCTCATTAGTCCTCATATCATGCGTAACAGAAAAAACCTGGTATCGCTGCTAAATATCACAGCCTTTTACAAATCTTTGATAAGAGAATAGTATCAGGGTGCCCCTGGTGGGGAGACATTGGGAATATTATGCTCATTGGCAGAATATGCGATAGTCGATGTAAAAAATACTAGCATAAATCGAATTATTTAGGTTGTCAAAGGTCCGTCATTTTGTCTCGGAATAGAGACTCTTCAGCATATCTTCATAAAAACGGTCAGTGGCATAACGGCCATAGGTTTTTATCTCCAGCATTTTGTCATTTTGTTTTATCCACGAATTGCGATTTGGGTTCAGGACTCGTGGCTGACCAGCCCCCATCAACAAGCAGGGTTTGACCGGTAATTTGGCTGGCGGCCGGGGAAAGTAAAAAAAGCGCGGCATTGGCAATATCGATCGGGTACGCCGGGCGCCCGGTAGGTGTAACTTGCGACCAGATCGGTTCGTAATCAGGAACGCTTGCCACGGTGCGGGGTGTAACGGTGGCTCCCGGCGCAATTACATTCACGGTAATGCCGTAGGCAGACACTTCAGATATAAGGCTTCGTGCCAACATTTCCAGGCCTTTTTTGGTCATAGCGTAAACCGATGATGTGGCAATGGCTTGATTTCCGGCCACTGACGACAAAAACATCAGGCGCCCCCCACTTCCCTGCCGTCGCATCTGGCGGGCAGCCGCCTGGGCCAGAAAAAATGATCCCCCCAAGTTTACCGCCAAAATACGCTGAAAATCCTCAGCTTTAAAGTCAAAGAAATCGTCCCAAAGTGACAGGCCGGCATTGGCAACCGCTATGGTTAACCGGCCGAAATCGGCTACAGCCCGGCTGACCAGATCACGGACGACTTGAACATCGCCGATATCACCCCCCACCCCCACGCAGACGCCGCCTTCGCTGCAAATGTCTTGAGCCGCTTTCGTCGCATACTCGGACTTAATATCATTGAGCAAAACGGCGGCACCCTGCAATGCCAGCTGGCGCGCGATCTCATGGCCAATGCCTTCGCCGGCACCGGTTACGACGGCAACCTGATCTTTAAAGATAGGCTCTACCATAATAATATTTTCTCCTCGTGACTAGGTTTTGAATTTGTTGCATTCAATAAGTAATTAGACGATTGCCAACTGTTTTCTATGTGACAGCGCCAGCATGAATCCGACGACCCCGATTAGCGGGAAAAGAACAAGTGCGGTCTTAAAAGATGTCAATTGCACGAGCAGAGAAAGCATCAACGGTACGACGATGCCACCGACCGGAATGCCAAGCTTTATGATTCCCATTACCATTCCGGACATTTCAGGATATTTTAGACCGGTCAGAGCAATGATGAGAGGGAAGATGACCGAAATCGTCGTGCCTGAAACAATCAAGAGAATGTAAGCCATGATGGTTCCCGGTGATGCGAAAAGGAGAAAACTGAGGACTGCAGCCGTCAGCGCGAACAGCGCTATAATGTAATTGAGCAGCTGGCTCTTGCGTGCGAGAACCCCAAGTACGAGCCGACCGGCCGCGATGCCTGCCAGAAAGGCTACCAGGCCGAGCTTCGAGGTTACCTGGTCAAATCCATAAAACTCCATGAGCAACGAGGTGATCATTCCGATCAGGGCCAGCTCTATGCCGACTGCGCATGAGGCCATCAAGAAAAGTACGAGCACCGGTCGTTGTTTAGCTATAAAAGCCAGCCGTTTGCGAAAATTTTCGGCCATCATTTTTCGCGGTGGAACGCGGGAAAGGCCGAAAATAATGGCCAATACGAGGACAGCCGCCGCTGACTGGACCATGCTTTGCCTCCAGTTCATCTGGAGGAAAATGAGATAGATGACAATCATCAACTCGCCAAAGGTAACGAAAAAATGATTGACGGAGATGAACAGGCTCTGGCGCCTTGCATGTATGTCCAGCAACATTGCATCTGCAGCCCCCTCGTATCCGCCGATTCCAACGCCGATGGTGAGCATAATCCCGAGATTCAAGATGAACGCGTCTTTCAGGTAGAAAAAGAAAAACGAGACCGCGATGATGAGGCTCGCTGCAAACATGAGTCTGGCCTTGTCCGTGCTGTCGGCCAACGTTCCCACTGTGATGACAGCCAAAATAAAACCGATGTTCTGGCTACCAAGGAGCAGCCCGATCTGATCAGGCGAAAGCCCGATATTGCGTGATGCCGCCCCGATAACCGCCGACCCCACGCCCAGGAAAAACATCGCTGTAAAGGAAGACATCGTCAGTATATTTCGGTTGCGTATCATAGTGGAATTCCGATTGTCTTATTGAGTCATCTCTAAAAATATTGGGGTAAAAACCAGGTGCATCCCGTTGTATGCAATAAGCCTTAGAAAATATTAGAGAGAATTCCCTTATCCTCTTGAATACAAAATGTAAACCCTAAAGCGGATACATACTGATTGGTGATGCTGATATCGGGTAGTGATTCCAGGGAGGCATCGCCATCGATTTGCGCCAGGTATCTGTTTAACTGTAACTCATCCAGGGCCTGCAGGCGTCTATCCAAATCAAGCCCTGTTTTCTGATCATCAATATCAAATCGAAAAACATTAATTTTTCTACCCTTCAAATGCCATAGCAGCGCGCAAATTTTCATCCATTTTATCCGATTACCGATATTTAGCCATTTCATCGTGTCAAATCCGTTTGAAAACTGAACGGCCGCCAGAAATCGCATAAAAACGTCAATCGCCGGTTCATTGCTGATGGTTACATCTCTAAAATGCTTTTCGATGTCTTCGTCGTTTTGAACGATCTCATGATAAGCGGCCTTTCGCTTGGCAGCAGTATAATGGGATTGCGCCCGAACGATGAGATCACGTATGGTTCGGCGTTGGATCATATAGAACATCCGGCCGGCATAATCCAAGGACTTGTCTTTATCTGCGCTATTTTTTTGATCTGGATCAATGGCATGTAATAAAAAATGGCAAAAATCGTCCAGATATATCCAGGCCTCCAAAATCTCATCCGAGGTCAGATCATCGGTTTCGGTAAAATTTTTGCCCACAAACTCGCCGGCCTCATTTGTGGTAACTTCAGGGTTTCGCTGCGGCCAACTCATCTTCGCCTTTTTTATATCGACTAACCTGACGGTTTGCTCCTGTCTTATTTTAGTTCCGGGGTACGGCACAGCGATTGAGACCGCGGCGTGTTTAGTGATACGATTGTAGGGGGGGTGATCCATCATAAAAAGAGCAGAACGCAATAGGCTCTGCCAGTCCTGACCGGGAAGACCAACCAGCAGATAGAAGGCGGTGTTAATCTTGAGCCGGCTGCACCAATCCCGAAGTTGAATGATCTGATCGAGATCAATTCCCTTCCCTAATTTTTTCAATAAAACCGGATCGCCGGACTCGACCCCAATTTGAATAAAATGCAAACCGGCAGCCTGCATGCGTTTTAACTGCTCATAATCCAATTGATCGGCTCTGGCTTCAGCGGTCCATTCGATCTGCATGCCGGCATCTTCAATCAAGCGGCAAAAGGTATCAATTCTTTTTTTACGATTTAAGAAAGTTTCCTGGACAAACGCAAATTTTCGAAATCCCCTGGCGAACAGGCAACTTATTTCTGCTATAATATTTTCGGCACTGCGTTCTCTGATTTTTCGACCGTGAATGCTTCGCTGAGCACAAAATATACAATCCTGCGGGCAGCCGTACCCGGACAGAACGTAAATGAGTTGGTTTCGATTTTCTTCCAAATCCTCTGCAGGGCCCCGGAAGAATTCTAAACTGTCGGACGGAAACGGATATTCATCCAGCGCAAGCAATGGCACACGCAACGGATTGGAATAAACACGGCCGTTGCCGTGTTTGAAAGTTATGCCTTCGATGATCGAAAAATCGGGATTTCCGACGATAGACACCCGTAGTGCTATTTCTGATAACGTCTCAACGCCTTCGCCAATACAGGCCACCTGAAATTCTGATTTGTTTAAAAAATCTTCCGCTGCCACGGAGACATGCGGTCCGCCAATAATGCGCAATGCAGCAGGCACCATTTGTTTGGCAGTCCAGGCAATTTCTGCGGCCTCATCGAGGTGAGCCGAAGTTGCCGTCATGCATAGCATGAGCGGAGTTTGACTGAATTGCTTTAAAAAATCAGAGAAATATTCTGGGATAGACCAACGACCTGGTTTTAGTGATAGATTCAATACAAGGATACCAAAGGCGGGATAGTCATTTTCTGAATCGATGATAATTTCTTTCCTGTCCAGTCGTTCGGCAAAGCGCTTCAAAAAGGCTCTATTCCTAAGCGCAGCGGCCAGGGTGCCGAGACTGAGGTAACTCCTCAGCTTATCTTCTTCCGCATATCTTTTGGTACCCAGGGATGGATTAACGAATAGTATCAAAGGGTTGTGATTTTTTTGATCCATACCTTGATTGAGTCAATTACTCTTGCTGAAAAGTTAATAAACGGCCGGGCGGCTGGGAAGCGAGGAAGCCGGGAGGCTATAAGGCTGGGATGCGATGA
>CAVRQG010000028.1:0-69451 GCA_963723215.1 uncultured delta proteobacterium | reverse complement strand
TGAGTTACCCTGAGACAAACGACGTTAGTCCCGAGTTCTGGAAATCTCGCCTGCAAGCGGCAACCCTGGCGATTCTTGAAGCTATGGCCAAAAGAGCGCCGACCGTTTTTTTTCTGGAGGATTTGCACTGGGCCGACCCCTCCTTTGTGGAGTTTCTGCGACGCGCATGTTTAGAAATCCGGCAACCTGCCATTTTGTTATGTGCCTGCCGGCCTACCTTCAGTCTTTTCACAGGCCATCAGGTAAACATTCTCGGAAAAAATTATAATGATATTCAACTGGAGAACCTGTCACTTTCAGTAGCTCAGAATATGCTTGCATCGCTGCTTCAAACCGAAACCATCCCCCGATCTGAAACGCTGGATTCAGAGCAAAGCCGAGGGAAACCCCTTTTACCTGGAAGAGTTGGTCAACTCTCTGATCGAATCCGACACGCTGACCCGGGATACCGGTAGCTGGAAACTCACGCATTCCATTTCAGAATCTGATATCCCCTCCTCGCTTCATGGCCTTATTACCGGCAGGCTCGACCGGCTGGACAAGCAGACCAAACGCATTCTGCAAAAGGCGTCAGTGATTGGCCGAGATTTTCTTTACGAAATTTTAAGAAGGATCTCAGAACTTGAAGAGCGCATCGATGTGGAACTCAGCAATCTGGAGCGACTTGACCTGATCAGAGCCCGCTCCTTGCAACCGGATCTGGAGTATATGTTCAAGCATGCCCTGACCCAGGAGATCGTTTACAACGGTCTGCTTAAAAAACAGCGCAGGGAAATCCATGAACATATTGCGCGGGTGATGGAAAGTGTTTTCAAAGACAGGCTGGCGGAATTCAACGAGACGCTGGCCTATCATTTTGCCCGGGGACAATCGGTTACCAAGGCAGTCGATTACCTGGTAAAGTCGGGGGAAAAGAGCCTGACAAGATACGCGGTGGAAGAAGCCCATCAGTACTTCAGAAGAGCATATGACATCCTCACATCAAAAGAAGAGCTGTCTGAAGCAGAAAAAATCACCCTTATCGACATTTTGAACAGCTGGGGTTACTCCTATTATTATCTCGGTGAATATAAGGAATTCATCGCTCTTTTCAAATCATATCAGCTTGTGGCAGATTCCCTGAAAGACAAGGCAAAAGTCGGTATGTTCTACGGTTGGCTTGGCATTGCCCATTATATGGCCGGAAAATCGCAAGATTCCTATGATTACCTATGCAACGGTCTTGAACTTGGCGAAAAGGCCAACGACCAAAAAGTGATAGGATATGCTTGCACTTGGTTGCCGTTTACATGCTCAGAACTGGGGCTTTTTGCTGAGGGCATTGCTCATGGTGAGCGAGCCCAGAAAATAGCTGAGTCGTTTCCATCCGATCAATACCTATTTTTCAAATCCCTTGCCGGACTTAGCATGATTCACTTTTTCATGGGTGATACGCGCAGAGTTTTTGAAGGAGCAAAGCGTATTTTAGAATACGGTGAAAGAAATTCAAACAGCAGAAGCAAGGTGTTCGGATATTATTTAAATGCGCTTGGCCATTGGATCAGTGGAGATATGGAGTTATCACAAAAAAGCCATGAAAGAGCTATCGAAGTCGCCATGGACCCTTCCTACGCTCAATTCCCAAAAGCTACACTCGGCTTAGCCTATTTTCTTGGGGGCCAGCTTCAAGAAGCTGAAAATGTTCTTCAATCCTGCATAAAATTTTGTGCAAAACGCGATATGGGTCAGTTTTCTGTCATAAGCCAAGGTTTTCTGGCCCCAATCTTGATTGCGAATGGTCACATGAAGCAAGGAATGGAAATGCTGGAAAAGGCTCAAAAGGCCCTGCTTAAGAATAAGAGGAAATCGCAATATGCCCTATCCGAATATATACTTGGCGAAGTTAATTCACAAATTGCCAAGGGACCGAAACCTTCTTTATCGATAATGGCTAAAAATATTGGGTTTTTGGTAAGAAACGTACCATTTGCGACAAAAAATGCTGAAGAACACTTTAGAAAGGCGATCGAAATATTTAAAGAAATTGGTGCAAAAGGCTTTTTAGGATTATCCTATCTTAGCCTGGGGTTGCTATACAAAGAGAGTAAGAGAACCGATAAGGCTCGACAATGCATCTCGGAATCTAAGAATATCTTCACTGAATGCGAGGTTGAAGGCTTTCTTATGCAGGCAAATGAGGCTTTGGGATCTTTAGAGTAATTACTGATAATAAATACCAGCCACAGATTTTGTATCAGCATTAAAACTGAACAATACGGCTATGGAGTGACAATATTCCTGGCCCTGATTTCTGAGGAATATCAACATTATTCTTCATATTCAATGTAAATTCAGAATATTATCTGTTTTGGTAAGTTGTCCTGAGTTTTCCAATGTGCCCCGCGACCCTAGAATATTGATAAAAGTCCTTTTTCTGGCGAAAGAAAAACAAAATTTGAGATAGACATGTTTGGCCTGTCAAAAACTACACGGGGCTCCTATGCAATGGGCAGCTATATTTCATAAACATGATGTTAGAAATGCTGGATATTGGAATCAAAAATACTAATTATCAGCTGGTTTAAGCTGGCACTAGGGCCGGCTTGATGTTTATATCCCGCTGTGGGAACGGTATTTCAATGCCCTCCTTGAGAATCTTTACATTTCCCATAATTGAGTTGGGCACTGTAATCTCCGCATCGTCGAGGGTGAGCATACGGGTGCTGCGGATACCGATGTGGGAATTGCGCCCCGCTCGCCTGAATCCAGAATAATGAAATCTCCGAGTTTGTAGGGAGAATCAGCCAGAATGAACACCCCTGCAAAGCAGATATTTGTTGGGGGCGATCTGAGCAATTAGATGCAGTAACTGCGTTATATTAGTGTTCATACTTGTCCTCTCCAGGTTTTCTGACTAATTTGGGGTGCGCCATTAACAGCCTGTTTTTTGGCGTTATCTCTTTTGGTATGGTCCGGGTAATAACGCAATACCCTTTAGCCCTTAACCGCGCGGCTCTTGTCACATCAATGGCAAGGGGTCCATCCACCCATCCGCCAAGTCCGCCCAGGTCACCCATTTTTGTATCATGGCAGCAAGGAAGTACAGCCAGTCTTGCGCCGGCCTTTACCGCGGTCTCAATTATGGTATCGGTAAGCCGGCCGCAGGCGTGCACTGACACAGCAATGTCATCCGGATTCAAGTCAATGTCTTCAATGCGGGAGTTCAGATAATTGATGCGGCTTTTCAGTCGGGGCCACCTGTCAATAATGATCTCGGAAAGCCTTCTTGTATTCTCGGTAAAATCGAGATCAACTGCCAGGGCCTCTGACGAGCTGTCATCAAGCAACAGCATGATGTGGGCCAAAAGGCCATGTCCGCATGCCAGATCCACGACTCTGCCGCCCCGGTATTTTCGGCGAATCCGCCGCGCCACCTCCCATGCCTCAAACAGCTCTTTGCCGGGCAGAGTCCCTGCGCGGCACACAGCCCGGGCAATCTTATCAAAAAGGCTGTTGCCCGGGAAAACAGCTATTTGCTTTTCTGTTAATCTGCTCCTGGTGGACTTTTTCATATGGTTATCATAATCATTCGCGCGACCTGGTCATACTGCAAAGCGGCCGCCGCGGTGTAGCTCAAACCCAAGCCTCCGATCACCACATCTCAGCCGGCGCCCGTAAGCTCGGCCAACCCGAGATTAGTCAGCGCGACTTCGCCTTCATGAAACAGCGACGACATTGGGGTTAAATATGCTGGGAACCGGTTGGTCAGGATTTTATTAGGAGATAGGTTCTAAAAAGAAAGGTAAATAAAAACATATTGCCCGTCGTTGATATCAATGGTTAAATCACCACCTCTTGATTCTGCATATGTTATCCAGGCTGGCTTATCACCGGGGCCGCATTCAAGGTTCGGATACGATTCGCCGGTTTTGCCGTTGTACCAGGACAGCAGCATCGGATCAGCGACCATTTCTTTTGCCTTTTGTTTCGCCATGTCCTTTGCCGATGCAAAATCAAGATCCGTTTCATTCAGCTTGACCTTGATGTGTTGGCCAAGATACTCTTTAACTTCATTCATAAGCCACCGACTTTGCTTGTGAGAATTGAAAAGGTTCTACCGTCACCGCGATGTTTCATAAGTGCAAACCATTCATACTTGCTCTGTTCATTAGCATGCCCATTTCCAAAAAGTCAACGATATTGGCATGTGACTGCGTTGCAACTGAACAAAGCAATGCTTAAGAGAGCTTTGCAGCTGTACCTTACCCTAATGAATATCAGGCAAAACCGAAAGGGGCCCCGAATATTGTGGCAATGCTTCGTGATCTTAGCAAACATCTTATGTTGAGCTCAACTTTTTGATATTGTAACCTTTTCACGTTGGGGTTTAGATCTGATACGAAGAGATGATTTTGCAATTCTGGGCCGTGTCCGTTTCTTTTCCAAGTCGATAGGGTTGGGAGCTCCAGGAATCCTTCTCAATTGACATTGCAGTTCATTAGAGTATAACAATAAAGAAAAAACGGGAACGGACATGGGATTCGCCACAAAGCGCATGAAGAACATAAACAACAGGCCCTAGTGAGCCATCCTTAAACTTCTTTTCTTTAACATTCTATGAATTCATGAAACTATTCAACATCTTGGCCGTTTTAGTCACACTTTCAGCGGAGTTCAGCTACCTCAACTACCGCTTCATCAAGCTACCCACCACTATCGGGATAATGGTCATCTCGCTTCTGGGATCCTTGGGGATCACATTTAGTTATGCGGCCCTTTCGTACGTTCAGCCCAAATGTAATCAAAATTCTCACATGACTGTCGGCAAAAAGGTTATTTTACGGGCTATTCCGTATTGGCGCGAGGTTGGTACTGAGAAATGGATTCAAGATGAAGAGGCTCGCTATATTTGTTCGCAATGCGGTAATAAAGTTTTTCGTGGCGTTGTAAGATGTAATCATTGCAAAGTGAAGTTGGACCTGGATTAGTTCTTTCCATCTTCAAAGAGAAAATCAAGAAAGGTATAATTATAATGACATATGAGGAGATTATCCAGTTTCACGGACATGAATGTCCTGGGATCGCCATGGGATATAGAATGGCCACCGCTGCAATAAACAAACTTGATTCGATCCGCGCTGAAGACGAAGAAATTGTCGCTATCGTTGAGAATGACGCATGCGGTGTCGATGCTTTACAGTGTGTTACCGGCTGCACATTTGGTAAGGGAAATTTAATATTTCGCGATTACGGTAAACACGTCTTTACCATTTACTGCCGATCGTCAAGATCAGGCGTCCGAGTACATTTCCACGGGGATGGAATTCCAGAGGAGTTACGCGAGGACAGAAGCGCCCTTACAAAATGGATTATGTCAGCTTCCAGAGATAGCATTCTTTCTATAGAGCCAACATCCATTCCGGAACCTGAACCGGCCAAGATTCGTAAATCAATTCCATGTTCGTTCTGCGGTGAAAACGTTATGGAATCACGCATTAATCAATTGGGTGGAAAGCCAACCTGCATTCCATGCTTTGAAAAACATATAGGAACCTGAGGTTGGAAACATCATGTTTGAAACGCTTGAATCCATAAACGAGCGCCCTAAGCCGTTTGAATACTACGCTATCGAATCCCTTTGGAATGATGAACACACATCAGAGCAGATGCTGAAATACCATCTAAACCCTGAGATCGACCTGTCCTCTCGAAACACTGACTTCATCGATTGTTCCGTGGAATGGATCGTGTCCCGTTTCAATGTTGGTCGAGGGACTCAAATCGCCGATTTTGGATGTGGTCCGGGGTTGTATGCATCGATGCTGGCCCAAAAACACGCGAGCGTCACGGGCATCGATATTTCGAAAAGATCCATTCGATACGCCCAGAATATGGCGGAAGAAGAAGGCCACAAAATTCAGTATGTGAACCAAAACTATCTTGAGTATGAAACGGAAGATCGCTATGACCTGATCATTATGATCATGTGTGATTTCTGCGCTCTCGGTCCGCAACAGAGAAAAGTATTGCTTTCGAAGTTCTCGAATCTGCTTAGGCCAGGCGGAGCAGTCTTGCTCGATGTATATTCCTTGGAAGCCTTCGCTGGTCGGAAAGAACAAGCCGTGTATGAGGCCAACCTTCTTGACGGGTTCTGGTCGCCGAATAAATATTACGGTTTTCTGAACACGTTCAAGTATGAGGAGGAAAAGGTGGTACTCGACAAGTATACGATTATAGAACCGACACGCACGTGGACCGTATATAACTGGTTGCAGTATTTCACTCCGGACTCAATAAAACTAGAGTTTGAAGAGAACGGCCTCAAAATTGAGGAGTATTACTCTGGTGTTGCCGGTAAAGAATTCAGGCAAGAATCTTTGGAGTTTGCAATCGTTGCAAGGAAAATCCGATATGAAGAATCTATTAGTTTAACCGGCTAACTTAAAATAAAGAAGTTTGAACATGATCGGAAAACTTAAATTAAGTTTTTTTATGGCAATTGCGTTAACCTGAAGCCCCCCGTTGAAAACAAAATGAATTTTTTACAGCAGCATTTAATGATTAATGTTCAAAAAATCGGCCCTGATAAATTAGTCAAACAGACTTTCCCTTTGCGGTTTGGTAAATATTCAGAAATCAAGACTCCTGATTTTGAGTTCTGCTTTAACTTGAATGGCGAGATCAAATCAATTCGCGGACTTAAATCTGACTGGCCCCATCCGGCAGAGCAATTTAAACGGACTGCCGGAAACGATTGGGTTTATTATACTGTGGGTGATAAAAGCGGCGATGATGGGATTATTTCCTGGATGGGGGAGTATTATCTGCCTTGTTTGCCATATCCCAGCAACCCAGTATGGGAAATCAAATATTTTTCCAATCCCGTGGTTATGAGTGCCTTGGCAGAATGGTCCCAATTGTTTGCCGACCTGTATATGGCAAATTCAAAAGGATTGTACCCTCATGCAAAGGATCTTATAGAACGGATACTGGCCAATGATGACAGGATTCTTTATGAACGCTCCCAGCAGTTGAATAAAATTATCGGCGGCAGGGTTTCAGTACTTCCGCCTGATACGCGGCATGTTGATTATGATATCATTCCATTGACCATTGCCGATGGATGTCTTTATCATTGTAAATTTTGCTGTGTTAAAACAGACCAGAAATTTCAAATAAGATCAAAAGAGAATATCCATGACCAGCTTGGGGCTTTGAAAGATCATTTTGGTGCCAATTTAGTCAATTATCATGCTCTTTTCCTTGGCAATCATGATGCCCTTGCCGCAGGGGGGGACTTAATTTGTTTTGCCGCAGAAGAGGCGTATCATGTATTTGGATTCAGGCAGCGCATGGATCAAAAACCGTCTTTGTATCTCTTTGGCAGTGTGGGTTCGTTCTTAGGAGCGGGGAAGGCTTTGTTTGACCAATTGAATCGATTGCCCTTTTACACCTATATTAATATTGGATTTGAATCCATTGATTCAAAGACCCTCGCCCTGATAGGCAAACCGATTACAACTGAACAGGCAAAAGAAGCCTTTGAAAAAATGATAAAAATCAATGAAGCTTTTGATCGAATAGAAGTCACTGGTAATTTCATCGCAGGAGATAATTTATCACCTGAGCATGAAGCTTCCCTTGCCCACCTTTTAAAACATGCCAAGGTAAAAATAAAATCAAAAGGTGCCGTATATTTATCACCCTTAAAAGATAGTCCCAAGAAAAGAGAACTTTTGCCACGGTTTCACAAAATAAAAGAGGAAAGCCGCCTGCCGGTATTTGTTTATCTGATCCAGCGATTGTAAATCCTTAAGGGGCGATGGATGGGCACGTTGCTGGCTTGTTGACTTATTGAAAATGGAATCGTCCAACCACAAAGTTGCAGCGGTCGAAAACCGCCGCTGAATATTTTGTTACCGATATTTCCAACAAAAACCAACTATCTTGCACCCTGAATTTTTGCCAATTATACATATACTGGTATGGAATCATAGTATTAACTTCATTTAAACCGACCACAATATCTTGAGGTGCTCAAGATCAGACCTATAATCCAGGCAGTGGCACGTAATCAAAGGTTTGGATGGCCACAATTTATGAAGAAGCTATTATTATTCTTAATGATACTTATCACAAGTGGTATGGAGACCAATATTGCCATGTCTGCTGGCAATACAGATGAAATCTTAAGCAAAGAAGGAAAAGGACCTGAAGTTATTCCCATATAACAACAGATGATTCCGTCCGCCACATGGTGAACCATCCAGCATTCAAAGGTTTCGGCCGGTATTTGCTGCCGAGGGACAACGGCACAAGCGATTATGAGCGGCCACTGAATCAGGTCGGTTCGCTAATGCCCTATCACGAACATGTGGACCCTAACATCGTAGTGGGCGCAATTAACCACATGATTGACGAAATCAACAACGGCAAAACCATATTCTACGACTTCTACGCTGAGCATCAAAAACGTGAGGACCCGGCCAAATCGTCTACCGGTCTCTTTTTCTTCAGGGGGCAACCGGGTGCTCCGTTTGCCATTGTGTGCCCGGGAGGCGGCTTTTCTTATGTCGGTTCACTCCATGAGGGTTTCCCACTTGCCATGGTGTTGAGCCAAAAAGGGTACAATACGTTCGTGTTGAGATATCGCACGGGGGGTGGATTAAGGGCCACTGAGGACTTGGCGGCAGCCATATCATACGTTTTCAAAAACGCGGATAGACTCGGAGTCAGCGTTGCGGATTATTCCTTGTGGGGCGGTTCTGCTGGAGCCCGGATGGTCGGCAATATCGCTTTGCATGGCACCGCTGGATTTGGCGACGATGATCTCCCAAAACCGCGTATTGTCGTCATCGCCTATACCGGCCATACCATTTTTTCTGAACACTTCCCCCCGACGTTTATTATGGTGAGCGAGGATGACGGCATCGTTCATGTGCCAACGGTGGATAGACGTGTTGAGAACATGAGAAATGCCGGAATAGAAGTCGAGTATCGCAAATATAAGAATGCCGGTCATGGCTTTGGGCTTGGTACCGGTACGGATGCCGAGGGGTGGATCGAACACGCCGTTCAGTTTTGGGAAAAACATCTATCTAAATGATGTATCTATGGTTCATGGTGAGTGCAGGTAGGTTTTAATAATCGCAACAATTGAATTTGGATTTCACCGATGGAGGAACTAGCCTGAAGAAGCCTTTAATTGGGGACTGGAGAAGGGGATAAAAGACTTTGAAAATGGGAAAGAAATTAACGCTGCATTGGGCGTACAACTATATTCCTTAATAAATATGAAAAAAAACACTTGGGATTTATATTGAACCGAATGTATGGGTTTCTACATGAAATACCCCATTATCACTGCTTATAAATCCAGATGACTTCAAGATACGCAAATTTTAGCCGAACCTGTGATATCAGAATACGATATATGCATTTTTGCATGAGCTGGGGTTACATCTGACGTATCACCAGATTGGGGAGATTTGTAAACATCTATGCAGAATTGACCGCCCCCAAAACTTGTGATATCAGATTATCACAGGCTTTAATTGGCGTAGATTTTAGTATATGTTTAATCTCCAACGAGTCGTTATCAAAAACCGGGCGAATTTAGTCAGATATCGATAGTTGCCCTATCTACTCTAAATCTAATCTCAAACACACCATCAAATGGATATTTGAGATGCATGAACAGGAGGTAATTATGAGCAAGGATGAAATGCCACATGAGGGACATGAAAAACATCTATGCTATCTTCACGGCGAAGGACTTTTAAAAGATAATATTGAGGAGTGGAAAAAATTGGTATCAAATGGACAATATTTTTGTGGCGGTTGTGGACGTGTAGCAAATAGCTCTGAAAATCTTTGTGATCCTCAAAAGCTTTAACGCCAATCCGAGAAGACCGGTTTTATACAGCCGAAGTATGCATTTGAAACCGCCTACTATTTGGTTGCTTAAATTCGAAATGTGTTGTTAAAAAGATGCTCTGACAACGGGCTTCTTAACAACTTTGAAGCCTGTTGTATCTCCAAACGTATTTGGAATATCAGCTTATAACGCTTGTCTGATATATCCAGCAGATATTGTTATCGGCAGATAAATAAGCGACCCCATACTGAGCACTACGACCATTATTATTCGGAGAAGGGAACGGTTTCGAAATAGCAGAATACGGCTATGCCCCAGCAATAGATATTAAATAAGGCCAAAAAAGCTGGCGCTGGTCTTATATCATCGACTTAATTCCATAAAATCACTGTTGGGTATGCGCTGAATGAATTTTGCTTTTTTAGCACCGTAATTTCTCGATTCGTGGAAAATGGCGGCAGGGGACAGATTCTATTTTGATGGTGCGGGAAATCTTCTGACTAATTGAACGTCTATAGGGGATAGAGATATGAAAATAAATCCTAACTTTATTTCTCCGTGTGGCCTTTATTGCGGAGTCTGTGCCATTTATATCGCGCACCGTGATAACAATCAAAAATTTAAGGAGCGGTTAGTGAATGTTTACAGGGGGGACGTCCCCGGCAAAGGCACGCTTCCAAATAGTGATGAACTTTGCATAGAAGATATTAAATGCCGTGGCTGCTTGTCTGATGAACAATTTTCACATTGCAGGCAATGTGAGATCAGGGACTGCACTAAAGAAAAGGGTTACACCGGGTGTCATCAATGCGATGAATTTCCTTGTCAACATATTGAAGATTTTCCCATGACTGTCGGCAAAAAGGTCATTTTGCGGGCTATTCCGCATTGGCGTGAGGTTGGTACTGAGAAATGGATTCAAAATGAAGAGGCTCGCTATATTTGTCCTGAATGCGGCAATAAAGTTTTTCGGGGCGTTGTAAGATGTAATCATTGCAAAGTGAAGTTGGACCTCGATTAGCTTTTATTTGTAAAACAAAACCTAATTCGGCCCAAAGAATGCTTTTGAATTCAGACCGCAAGAGGCATGTCTCCCCCAGGGCCAATTCGTTCGTGCAGAAAGTGATTTACTAATCAGATCACTTGTGAGACTTAATATCAATGCCAAGATTAGCCAGATTAGATGCACCCGGGATTTTGCATCATGTCATGGGCCGGGGTATCGAACGGGAAAATATTTTCACTAACGATTAGGTGTGACCAACTCCTGTGTGACTCGATTTGTCGCATCCGGGCAAAAGCCTGAAGTTAATGATCTTATCAAAAAGCAATTGTTTTGCGTGGTGGAAATGAGACATTCTTGACACATCCAGCCAAATCATATATGTACACGATAACAAAATTAAATCACTGTTGATTTTACGCTTATCCCCATAAATGTATGGCACCACCATAATGATATCGTTTCTATTCTAAGTATTCATTGCAATTTAAGAATGTGGTATGCTCTCAAAAAAAAGCTGCACATTCAATTCTCCGCTGAATCCTCGAATTTCGTGGTAATTTTGTGCTTCAGATAGAGTATCCACGAGATTGATAAGTTCCAAACCCTGATCATTTTTTGCGCTATAAAGGAGACCCGTTATGTTTTGTTACCAGTGTGAACAAACCGCCAAGGGGACAGGCTGCACCGTTCAGGGCGTTTGTGGAAAATTACCGGAAATTGCGGCGTTACAGGATCTGCTTCTTTATTCATTAATGGGACTGTCACAAGTGGCCGTGGAAGGTCGAAAAGTTGGTGTCTCTGATAATGATGTAAATGTTTTTACGGTCAAGGCAGCCTTCTCCACCCTAACAAATGTTGATTTCGACCCTGATCGATTTGTGGAGTTGATCCGGCAATCCATTCATTTGCGTGAGAAATTAAAAATTAAAGTTGAGGCTGCAGGCGGTAAAAATGGATGGTCTGACGGCCCTGCCGTTTTCCAACCAAAAAATAGCATAGAAGAGTTGGTGAACCAGGGGGAACAAGTCGGCATAAAATCGTACCCAGGCGATAACCCGGATATCCTATCTTTAAAACATACTGTGCTCTATGGCATTAAGGGAGTAAGCGCTTACACGGACCATGCGCTAATTTTGGGACAGGAAGATGAAAGTGTTTACGCATATGTACATGAGGGCCTGGCTGCTATTCAGGGAGATAGCCTGGGGGTTGAAGACTGGGTCCAGATGGCGCTCAGGTGTGGGGAAGCCGCCTATAAAGCTATGGAGCTTCTTGATGCAGGCAATACAGGGAAATTTGGTCATCCTGTACCGACAAAGGTTCCGTTGGGCCATAAGAAGGGAAAAGCCATTCTTGTCTCAGGACACGACATGAACGATCTTGAAGCACTTTTAAAACAAACAGAAGGAAAAGGCATTAACATATACTCCCATGGCGAAATGCTCTCGACACATGGCTACCCCAAGCTAAAGGCATATCCACATTTCTACGGTCAATTTGGTACGGCCTGGCAAAAACAGACTAAAGAATTTGCCGATTTTCCGGGTGCCATTTTGATGACCACCAATTGTATCCAGCGGCCCAAAAATGACTATAAAGACAATCTATTTACCAGTGGAATGGTCGGCTGGCCGGGCATTCCCCATATCTCGGACCTTAATTTTCAGCCGGTTATCGATAGAGCTTTAGAGCTTCCGGGTTTTGAGGAGGATAATGTCACACAGGAGGTAACTGTCGGTTTTGCCCGCAATGCCGTTCTGGGCGTTGCCGACAAGGTCATCGAAGCCGTTAAATCAGGTGATATAAAACATTTCTTTCTGGTGGCTGGTTGTGATGGTGCCAAACCCGGACGAAATTACTACACTGAGTTCGTGGAAAAAGTTCCCAAGAACTGCATTGTATTGACACTTGCCTGCGGTAAATACCGCTTTTTTGACCAGGATCTGGGCGATATCGGCGGCATACCGCGTCTTTTAGATGCCGGACAGTGCAATGATGCTTATTCAGCTGTTCAAATCGCCCTGGCACTTTCAAACGCATTTGATGTTGGGATCAATGAATTGCCACTTTCTATGATTATTTCCTGGTATGAGCAAAAGGCTGTTTGCGTATTGCTGGCGCTGCTTCATCTCGGCATCAAAGATATCCGTTTAGGGCCTTCTCTGCCAGCTTTTATTACACCGAATGTTCTGCAAACTCTGGTAGATAATTTTGACATTAAACCGATTTCGTCAGCTGACGAAGATCTTAAAACCATTTTAGGATAATAATTCTATTCGTGAATTTCAACTGTAACTCAAAAGTAAGTCTCACCAAATAAAAGCGGCTGATAATTTGCAACATCCCGTGGTTGCACGATTGAACATACAGTCCACAATCGGGAAAAATAGCGGGAAAACGAGCTTTTATTCCGCAAATAATCCACTAAATCTAAACATGAAGGAGTTAAAAATGGCAGAAGCAAAAGGATTGATGAAACCGGTAAAGATGAAAACTGAGCTGGCAGAACTTCTGGGAGCAACTGAACTTCCCAGGACAGAGATAACCAAAAAACTATGGGACTATATAAAAGCGAATAAACTTCAGACAAAGACTGAAAATGGAAAGCCTGAGAATGCAGGCAAGTTCGTTGTGGCTGATGATAGTTTGCTCCCGATCTTCAAAAACACAAAATCAAAAAGCAAATCAGGCAAGCTCACGGATCTTACTAACCTGAAAGTTGGCCAGACGATCAACATGATGCAAATGGCCGCTATTGTCGGCGCAAACATAGAACAATCTTAAGGATGAAGGTAGATTAAAAGCAATCAAATCTGTCAATGATCTTTTCATTAGTATCAAATTTTATCAGGTTCCGTTAATATTTGGTTCGGGATAATCTGAAAGGTTTTCTATGTGGACACTTAATATTAATGAAGAAAAGAAGCTACTCATATTAAAATTATCTGATACTCTTACATTGGATGAATTATCAGAATTTTTAAAAGAGATTTACGATAAAAATGATGGCAAGTTTGCTACCTACAATAGATTTACAGATTTATCCGATCTTAAAGATATAAAAATAGACTTTGAGACATCATCTTCACGTATCCATGAATGCCGTAGAAAAATCGCACCTGGCACCCCTATCAAAATTTCATTATTTATACCGGAAAATTATATTGGAAGATTTCCCCATCTTTACAAAACCATGCTTGGTAATGACCAGTTCTCAATAGAAATTTCAGATTCACTTGATGAATGTGCTGAATATCTATCTGTTGACAGAAAGCTGTTGGAGGATGCAGTAAAGTAATTTCTGTACTAATGCAATCATCTTTTTACCCAATTATAGCGAAAGGGAAAAAACGAGAAAATTAAAATGAATAAAAAGGACGATAAGAGTTCATGGATTATTGGTGGAACGACACTCATAGGTCTCGGTGTTGGATTCATATTTCTTAAGACATCCGCCCTAATGTTCGTTGCATCTATTCTGATAGGAATAGGAGTTGGTCTTGTGATAGCTTCCTTAATTTCAACCATAAATCGACAAAAATAAAGCTTTTGATAAATCCAACGTATTTGGAATATATAACCTATATAGCCCCCTCCTGATATATCCATTTGTTACTCCAATGGAGAGACTTTCGAGAAAAGATATTACCGCAGCTGCTTGTTTACAGTCGGAGTGTGAAGCGTGCGAAATTCAAGGAAAATTATTTTGTGTTCACCAACCCAAAGACCTTAAGGAGGATCCTCGATGAATGCAGTGACAGACATGTTGCGTTGCCAGCACCCGGTTATTCTTGGCGCCATGGGCGTTATCTGCAACCCTGCATTGGTGGCAGCTGTTTCTGAGGCCGGTGGATACGGTTTGCTGGCCACAGCTTTTGTCCAAGATGTTGATGTTTTGCGGCGGCAGATCCAGGAAACAAAAAAGCTGACCGGCCATCCTTTTGGTGCAAACATTTTTGCAATGAACCCCTTGGTACCTAAATTTATCGATATATTAGCCGAGGAAGGGATTCAGGCTGTTACCGTTTCCGGTGGTTCGCCCAAGGAAATTATTCCCCTGCTCCATGAGAAAAATATAAAGGCCATTGTTGTTGTTCCCTCGGCCGACGTTGCACGTAAAGCCGAGGCATTGGGGGCAGATGCGATTGTAGCCGAAGGGTCAGAATCGGGTGGTATGCAAGGATACAAGGGAGCTTCTACCCTAGTCCTGGTGCCGGCTGTAGCGGACCTGGTACAAATACCTGTAATTGCAGCTGGAGGTATTGGTGATTCGCGGGGATACAAGGCCGCGTTCGCACTTGGAGCTCAAGGTGTCCAGATTGGTACGCGGTTTATTGCCACTAAAGAATGTATTGCGCACAATAATTATAAAGGCACGATCGTTGAAGCACAAGAAACAGGAACTGGGCTTGTAGATCTTGGGCGATTTCGAATCAGGGCACTTCAGACTAAACTCGTCGAAGGTATGATACAGGGAACGGAGACTACAGATAAAGCCTTTTCCAGCCAAGCGGTTGAAGACTCCTGGCTTAAAGGAGACCTTGAGGCTGGCGTGTTACCTGCTGGAGAAGTTTCAGGCTTGATCTCAAGCATACCTACTGTAAGAGAGTTGATTTATGAAATGGTAAGCGGATAATCGCCACTTACAAGCAGTAGCTATGGCCCTTTCAGGAGTGGTCCTGTTTCATTTTCTGGGCGATAGGCGCAAAGTCATAGGAGGGGTACACCTCGTAGCGAAAAGCCCCCCATGCCTTTTGCTCCATGAATCGGTTCAGGTTGCGCAAGGCGGAAGGTTTGAGCCTTAATTGAATAATGAAACCATAGGACATGGCCACCACCCAGGATACCAGTTCAGTCCCTTCGGGGGGGAAATCACGGTAAAATCCGGACATTTTGGTATGCTCCAAAATTTCGTCCAGTGTCTTCGACTGATCATGCCGCAGAATTACGGTAACAAGCAATTTCTCATCAGATGACATCACATTATCTCCTTTATTCAAATAGTTATGTTAGCTTGCCATCGGTAAATCCATTCTTAGGAATTATTACACTGTCATTTGTTCATAAATGGTAGGTTTGCATTATAACATAATCTGCCTTATTAACTATTCAATCGCAACCATTCCAGCCAGTCGCAGAGTCGACACTAATCATTAGAAAAGGTCCTTTATGGTAAGATTTCCCTGCTTGAGTGAGGGAGCTGGTTCTTGGCAATTTCCACTATCGTTTCAAGTCGAATCAGGCGGCGATCATGCTCCCTTAGCTCACCGGAAATTTCAGACAATGCAGCCCCGGTTCGATCAACTTTATCGGTTAAAAGCAAAACCTCTTTCATCGCCGACATGACGTCTTTTATGGTGCTCAAGCTTTCCTCCTCAATTCAGCTAAAACCTGCTCGGCATCTGACAATCCTTTTTCTAAAGAAGCCGAGGCCTTCGCCGTAGCCGCCCTGACCTGTTCTACCATAGTGGCCAAAATTTCCTCGTCTTGGGTTTGCGGCTTGTTCTCGCAGCGCTGCCGCACAAACTTGGATACACTAATTCCCTCCCGCTTGGCCTCACGAACCAGGTAAGCTTTAAATTCCGGGGTACCCAGTATGGTTATCCGCTCGGTTTTCACAGCTGATTCCATCAGCACCTCCCCTTATGAATATTAATTCGCATTGTAATGTGCATTATAATGTCTGTCAAGGCAGAAACTGATGTTTAAGAAAACTATCTCTTGTAATATTCATTTGTTTGATTCAAGCTTGAATGAAGCCAGAGTCAAACAACGTGTCTCGGAGGGAGGGCATGACGTCATAACTGAAAAGATTCACTCGCGGATACCCAGAACTTTGAAAAATATTAAAGCAGCTTTATCTACCCCTTAGTTGCAACGTTGGGTCTATTTTCGATGAGGCGTGAATCCTGGATAATTCCTCAAAGGACGATCCATTTCGACAAATCATCGTGATGAAGGCTGGAAACTATGAAGTAAAAGTAGATCTATTACCGGATTGGGCAAGGGATCTGCTTCCCGCCTAACGAAAAGAAAGCACCAGGCTGATGGTGAAAATCCTGTAAGAGGAATGGATTCGGTATTATTTTTTTAAATGTAAATTTCTAATACCAATCCTCAATTTTTAGGCCCTCAATTCGTCCAAATTCCTTTTGATTGTGAGTAACCAGGATCAGGTTATTTGCCAATGCGGTTGCCCCTATTAAAATATCATAGGGTCCAATCGTAAGGCCTTTTTTTTCTAATTTTACGCGGATTTGCGCAGCGGATTTTGATTCAGCTATACCGAAAGGAAGAACATTAACAAGTTCTGTGAGTTCCTGAAATTGAGACTTTCTCTTGCGTGGAGACGTTGATTTGGCAATGCCTACCTCAAGTTCAAATATCACAACAGTTGGAATGGCAAGTTCACTGGGCGATTGTGCCAACATGTGTTTTGAGACATCACCCATCCCCTTGAAAAAGTAAATCAATATATTGGTGTCTAAAACATACTTCATATTGACTCTCTTTTCACATCTTGTCCTATAATCTTTCTTGTTTCTTCTGCCGTGGGCAGATCCGACCACGTGCCGGCCAATTTAATAATATTTTCGGGCCAACTCCCGGCAGTTTTTTCTCTTATCAATTCGGCAACCCATTTGCTCTTTGACTTGCCACTTTTTTTTATCGTATTGATCATTTTCTTTTCTGTTTCGGAATCCAAATAAATTGTAATCTGACCCATTATATCACCGCCCTTCTAAACAAATTATAAGTTAACATATATGTTAGCTTTGTCAAGTACACAGCACAAATCCTAATAAGACCAACAGGTCCGATGAACGCTCCAGACCCCGCAGACCACTCAAGAGAATACTGTAGTGTTCGCAGAGAACCGGAACTGTTGTCAGCTTTTTTCAATTTCCTCAAATTTCGTTCTCGATCTGTTCACCTCTTTTCGATGAACGACTTACCACCGGCCGGCTTATCCTGTGCTTCCCCGCAAGTAGATCGGACGCACTTTGTGAACCAGTGCTCCGCCCGGCGGGCAACTTCTGCCAGGCGCGATTCCGGCCATTTTTGAATGTTGGGCGGTAGCACCGGATCCTTTTTGTACGCGACTTTGAAACAATCCAAGAAGTTTGCCAGTGCGAGCACCTTGCAGACCCATCTCATTTCTCCGGGTGTGAAATCCACCTGTAGATAGGCGTGGGCAAGTCTTGCCAGGATCTGCCGATCGGCATTGGTCAGAGGATAAATCGATTCGACGGCCGCGATTGCCGGCTCCCATTGTTTATCGGCCAGGTGCCGGTCGACTTTTTCGAAAATGCTCAGCAGTCTTGACACGGCGCTTGCCGCCTTGAGTCTCTTTCTTGATTTCGGCGACTGGAGGGCGACTTCGGCATAATCGATGTACGGTTCCAACTCGCACCGGCCGTTTTCATAAGCCAGGCCTTCCCTCCACGTGCCGAGGGCTTTTTGCACCTCCCCTATGCTGAAATAGGCCATACCCAGCAGGTGGCAGAGATGGCGTGCCGATCCATCATCTAATCTTTCTCGCGGCAACCCTTGGAGAAAATCGATGACGACGCGCCAGTCGGATTTTTGCGACGCTTCATCCGCCAGCTCGATACATACCAGGTAGTGGTCTGGAAATTTCTCCCGCATAAATCGTTTCAAATTCTTGGCTTCTTCCAGGCGCAACAACCGTTCCACCGCGCACACCAGCGCGGCGACATCATCAGCCGGGGCGGTTTTCTTCATTTCCCGTATCATCCGCCGCGTTTCCCTGAAATCGGCATTCTGCAATTGCAGCATGAATGCCATCGATGTCGCCTTGATCTTTCCGGTGGGCACCGAGCACATCCATGGGCCCACGAAAGGTGGCGTGTGCAATGCGGGGGGTGAGTCTATCAGGGAAGGTGAAAACTCGGGCGGCCGTTTATCCAGCAAGCGGGCCTCCAATTCAAACGGCGAAAAAGCCACGGCAGCGACCTGGCGGGAAGACTCATCGCAGGCCAGCACCAGATTTTCGGGTGCGTGTCTGCTGAATACCATCTCAAGGCTGTTTTCGGTGGGTATCCAGGCGGCGATCCGGCGGTCGAAGCGTTTCCCGCTGTCCTGAAAAAAATGGGCAAACACGATGCCATGGTCCAGGGAAGTGGCAATTCCGTGATCCGCTTCCCCATCGGAATTGGTGATTTTGATCGGTTTGTACTTCTTTTCCGGATCCGGCTTGACCTCCAGAACCAGCATGAGATCCCCTTGCATTTGCGAATCAAAAACAGGGTCCAGGGCGCCGGTGTCGTCAAAAGGCAAAAAGATGTAATCCGTTCCGTTGGGATGAACGGCGGCATGATGAATGGTTCCGATGGTCTCCAGTGTAAAGGTTTCCAATACCTTGCCGTCATCCGTGCAAATACGAACCGATCCGCCCAGCAAATCCTGCAGAACGGTCCGGCATTGTCCTCCGGCGTAGATACGCTCGGGAAAACCCGTCGATCTGATCCGACGGATGCTGCGGGCCCGATCGATGTGGACGATCTCGAAGACATTATCCCGGTTTTCAGTCGTGACGCTTTTTTTCAACCACAAAATTCGGCTTTGCGGGCACAGGAGGGCGTCCTCGTATTCCGCCTCCCCGGCGATAAGGGCGCCGAAATCATGCCAGAAAAGGACATCGAAGGGATTGAGCCCCACTTGAAAAACCTGGCCCTTCAAGTCGTTTATCCACACGGTATCCCCGTCGATCGAGGCTTTTGCAAACTCCAGCGTCCGGGGTGCCTGCAGCAGATACCCCCGGTGAAATCGTCGATCGCTCAGATCGTAGGTCCTCAAAAATACCCACCTATCATGGGCAGTCGCGATCAGGAGTTGACGGCTGCCGGACAGCAGCAGACAGCTTGTATCATTGCTATAAGTGTTGAGGCCCAGGGTTCCGTAGCATCCGGGCAGTCCAGAAAGATCAGCGGTTGACAGGCACCATTGCGTCCGGATGGCCGCGGTATGCCTCGCCACTTTATCCGCCCAGCGTCGTGCCGAGCCGTCTTCCAGAAGCCGGGCGAGACGGCCGGCCAATCTGCGGCTGGTGACCTCATCCTTCCGGCTGACCCTTTCTTCATACCTTTTGCGGAGTCTTTGTATCTTTTGGAAATGGAAAAAGCGCCCTTTCAATGGTTCCAGACGTTTTCGATCGGCTTCATCGAGGTCGAAGCCCTTCATTTGTTCAAGCCGTTCCCCGGCCATGGAGAAATCACCAGCTTCCGCATAAGCTTCGGCTTCTGCCAGGAGTTTTTGCTTTTCCTTTTCCTCCAGGGTCTTGATTCGCGTTTCCGCTTGGATCAAAACTTTCTGGGCCTGCGGTAGGCATCGAAGTGTTTTTCCGTTGAGACGCAGTTGATCAATGACCTGACGGGGATCGACGCCGGCGTCAAGTGCTTCCGTGCACTGCCCGAGGGCCAATACCGCGCGGGCCAACTTCAGAGGCTTGACGGTGCCGGGGGCGGCCAGCGCTGTTTCCATCCAGTTAAAATGAAAATTATGAATTCTTGTGCGGATTCGCTCTCTTTGCGGGGCGCCCAGTTCCGCATACGCAAGCAGGGCCTTTTCCCGCTCACCAGCCGACCAGCAGGAGACCAGGGCATCGGCCTCAGCTATTTCCCGCTGATGCAAGGTTTGTCGCTGAGCTTCGGCCAGAAGCCGCTTCAGCCGGGGTGTTTTTTTACCCAAAGCCAAAATCCGACTTAATAAATCGGCCTCCTGTTCGAAGTCGCGCCGGTCCCTGGCCTCCCCGGCCCGCTGCAGCAAAATTTCAATCTGATTTTGGCGTCCCTTTTTTTCAATATTTTTTAAAATCCTTCGGGCGGCCTTGTTTTCGGGCATCAGTGACAACAGCCGCTGCGCCAGTTCGGACGTCTCCTCCACCGCGCCGGCCTGCCAACTACGGAGCATCTGCGCTTCAAGCGGTTCGAAACGCCTGGCTCGAAGCGCACGGATATCCTTTTCCAGTTGCTCGGTTTCCAAGACGAACTCCGGAGACCCGCAGGCCTTCAGCGATGTCACCTGATTCAAGGCCTGACCTTCATCCTGCCGGACAATAAAATGCTTCGCGGCCAGATAATAGACCTGGGCGGCCTCGGGCTCCACGATCCGCCGAATGGTAGCAAGAGCGGATTCAATCCGGTCCAGACGGGCATAGGCAGTGGCAAGCCGGATTCTTATCCCTTTGTCTTTCAGGGTGGATGCTGAGAAAGACTTGGATAACGCCAGCGCTTCTTCATCGGCAGCCAAATTTTCGATCAGGATTTCAAGAAGGGCTTGGGCAGGTTGCAGGTCTCCTTCGGACTGCTGCAGGGCCAGGCGGTAAAGCGCCCTGCTTCTCTCATAATCGAATTTCTCCAGGGCTTTGCGACCCAGCTGAAGTAATTCGTGCACGGAAAGTTCCGCTTCCATCGGCCTGCTCTGCGAAGAAGGTGCCGGCGAATCCACCTTTGGCGAGTCCCCCGACCCGAACGAGGATGGCGAGTGATCATGCCGGCTCTCATCGATTTGCCGCTGAGCCCATGACCTGGCATCATCGTCAAGCTCATGGATCAGAGCGTGGCAGGCATCCTCGTCGAAATTTCGAAGCCGGATTCCGATGAGCTGAGGTTGATTCACGTCCGGCTGTTCTATAATCAACCCCTCACCGAACCGCCGGATCAGGAGGCTTTGCAGGCGGGCCTTCAAGCGGTACCGATGTGCGGCTTTGTGCGGCTCAACCCCCTCTCTGGTTGGATTGATGCGATGGATCATGCGAATCAGGTCAAGAGCGGTTGCGGAGGTCCTTTCAGCCAATAGGTCATCGGGCTGAATTGTCTTTTTCTTTTTGCTTTTGCGAGCCATTGCTTACCGGAAAAAAGATTCTAATTTTGCGTGGTGGAGGTAAAACATACCGCTTTAGCTCCCCGGCATTGATACACCTATCAGCATTAGTATGCAATCATCCATTCTTTTGAGCATCATATTATTCTAAGAACGTCCAATCGGCAACTCACAATTAACGATTTCAATGGCTTTCCATTCAATCCCCCCAACGATAATATTATGCAATGTGCCGGGGGCGACCATACGGGCTTTAAAATATCGGATTTTCCGATGGGAATTGATTTTCGTATTCGGATGATGACATAATCGTTGATTTTTTTAACCGGGGCCAATATATTTCATAAACGGTGATAAAAACAAGTATATCGAACTGGAGCAGTTGGCCTCAGACATTCTTAAATACCACTAAAGATGAGAATAAAAAATAGATGAATATCATTGCACGAATAAACCAACGGATGGAAAAAGGAGAGGTTATCTGCCTGGCCACGGTAATTGACTCCAATAACGCCAATGTTGGCGTTGGTGAAAAGGCAATCATCCTGGCCGATGGATCGGTGGAGGGAAATATAGGTACCGAAGATCCGGATTGGAGATTGCGGGACATGGCCCTCACGGTTCTTACAGAGAAAAAATGCCGAACGGTTGATTTTGAAGCAGGATTTCGTGTCTTTTTCGATATTCTATCATCTGAAAACAGGTTGCTCGTATGCGGTGCCGGTCACATCGCCGTTCCTTTGGTGAGATTTGCCCGGGAGCTGGATTTTAAGGTCACTGTGATCGATGACCGCGCTGATTTTGCTAATCCGGTCCGTTTTCCAGACAGCGACATCATCACCGAGGATTTTAGCATAGCCTTACGTGATTTTCCCATAAATGTATCGACCTACGTCGTGGTGATCACCCGTGGTCACGAACACGATGCGGATTGTTTACTCGAGATATTAAAGAAAGATACAGCATATATTGGGCTTATTGGGAGTCGCCGTCGGGTGCACTTTGTGCTCGAGATGTTGGAAAAAAAGGGTATCCCCAAAAATCGTTTAAAAGAAATTTTCACTCCCATTGGAATTCCGATTGGGGGCGAATCCCCCGGGGAAATCGCCCTTTCCATTGCTGCTGAGTTGGTGTGCGTGCGCAAGAAAGGCTCTCATCAGGCCCGATTGCTGCGAGCTGCCGTAGGAGTTGACCCATGAACGACCAGGAAATATTTCAAAAAATTGCCGAATTAAAAGATCAAGACATTGCCGTCTGTTTAGCCACCATTGTTGCAGCTGCCGGTTCAACCCCGCGTGGGGCCGGCGCTAAAATGATTGTTTGTGCGGATGGGACCACATACGGTTCCGTGGGAGGTGGCTGCGGTGAAAGCCAGGTAAAAAGTGCCGCCCTTCGCTGTCTTATCACTTCAAAAAGAACGGAACTCATAGAGGTGAGCCTTTTGGATGACCTGGGTACGAAAGGTGGAGATGTTTGTGGCGGGACGATGTCGCTGTTTGTCGAAAAGGTCTAATATGATAATTTTCATACACTCTGCAGAAAACACAAAGGGTGGCTCAGAACGAACCACCCAAAAGGAGAGATTGAGAGGTTGAAACCTTGCAGCCCCCCTCATGATTTCACTCATAACAAAAAAACATACAAAATCAATGGGGTAAACACAGTATTTTTAAATTATAATATGAGTAATTATTCTGATTAAAGAAAGGAACGTCGGCAATCATGTACGACTTCCAGACATGGTGGCAGCATTTACCACAAAACATAAGCCCCGTTATTTTTGAAATCGGCTGGTTCAAGCTTCAGTATTACGGTTTGATGTATATCGTGGCTTTTGGAATCACTTTTTTTCTGGTTCTCCATCGCCTCAAATATGAAAAACGATTCGAGTTTACCACCGATCAGATCAAGGATATCACGACCTACCTGATTATCGGCCTGATCGTCGGTGCCCGCCTGGGTTATGTGCTGTTTTACAATTTTTCCTATTATATTCATCATCCTCTCGAAATTATTCTTCCTTTTTCATTTTCAAATGGCATCACCTTTACCGGAATTTCAGGTATGTCCTACCATGGCGGTCTTATCGGTGCGACCATTGCCGCCTGGGTTTATTTCCATAAAGCCAAACTAAATTGGTGGAGCGGAGTTGATTTGTTTGTCCCCGTAGTTCCCTTGGGATACACTTTTGGGCGTCTGGGAAATTTTATAAATGGTGAACTATTCGGCCGGGTGACAACATCATCCATCGGTATGTATTTTCCCCTGGCACCTGCTGGAGAACTCAGGCATCCGTCGCAACTATATGAAGCTTTTTTTGAAGGCATTTTTCTATTCTTGATTTTGTGGAATATCCGGAAGATAAAAATACCCACGGGTGCCATGCTTGCGCTTTACCTGATCGGCTATGGAATGGTACGGTTCTTTATAGAATACTTCCGCGAACCTGATTCGCATCTGGGGTTCGTCCTGCTCTCCTTTTCCATGGGGCAGATCCTCTGTCTGCTGATGATCGCTGCAGGGATTTTTTTGTATTATTATTTAGGGCGGCGGACATAAAGACGGATCTTCAGCCAAAACACTTTTGAATGGATTTTTTTTGCGACCGTCTGGTCACTTCTCAGTCACTATCGCGCCTCGTGGTATATTATCGATCTTATGTGTCCAAATTCGGCTTTTGATACAGATGCTCGATTCTCGACATACCCTTTGGAATTCCCGCATTATATAAGTTCTGGTTTTCGCATTTTCGGTATGTAATTATCGCAGCATCTTTCTTCTTCAAATTCTCAATCATCAATGAACACCCCTTTCAGGCCTCTTTCAAGTTGTTCGCTGGAGTTGAAATGAGGGTGATACCAAAAAGTTCCCGCGTCTTCTAGTTTTAGGCGATATATGAAATTGTCTCCAGGTTTGACCGGATCCTGGGTGACACCCGGAACACCGTCCATCGCATTTTCGATACGCAAGCCATGCCAGTGGATGCTCGAGGGCTCCTTTAATCCATTTACGAAATCAATTACCAGTGTGGTACCTACCTTGCTGCGGATTAAGGGGCCGGGTATCTGATCGTTGTAGGACCAGACCGGAGTTTTGGTATCGAAAAATGGGAACTTGAAATAGCCTTCTCTGGCTTCCAACTTTAGTGACTGGTCGGCGTAAGCGCCAACGTGACCCATCAATCCGATAATGAGGGTCAGTATTAACATTCTGGGGGTTTTCATTTTTTAATCTTTCGGAGATATGTTATCCCTTTCAATGGTATGGCATTTATTATAAGGTAATACATAATCGGCAAGTTTCACGTCCAACAATCAAAAAGGCAGAGCCCTGTCAAACTTTGCTTTCATCTGCATAATTATTTTTTGGACCCTCACGTCCGTTGTCGAACCCTCGAAATATAATACCTTTGAAAACTTAATTAGAGTTTAAATTGAATAAGTTGCCCCTATTCCTTTGATCACGGTGGCGAACTGATTCCCGTGCGAGCTGTTATTGACAATGCATCGCATTTGAATTTGGTCACGAATTATGCTGTAGTAGATGACCCAATTCCGATCACCTCCACGAGATGAGCAACCCCATTGTATCAAATTCACCATCTGGTATTTTCCAGTCCATTTTGCGAATAGCCCTACGCAGGCTTTGATCTGATCCTGTGCTGTAAGAATAAGCGTATCCATATTGTTCGATCGGCTTTTTGAGCATATTTTTTACAGCCAGGCTAATGCGGACACTGTCAGAAACTCTCCATTAGCAATTTAAAGGTTCACATTATGGTTGTTATTGATTACGCCGTCGAAATGGGCCTTAGGCGGCAGTATTAATTCCCTTGCCGGTCATATCTTTTTTAATTATGACATCCGATCATAGCGTCTGCTTGTAAGGTTTTTGTTGGTTGCCATTGTCTATTCGTCTTAATTACGATGGCGGTAATATGGTCACGGGCACCGTTTTGCAGGGCTTGCTTTACCAGTTTCGCGGCAGTATCGGAAACTTGCCTCAATTCCTTTGCCTTAAATAGAGCAAGCGATGTGCCAAGGTATAAGCCAACCTATAATACAGAGACATAAATGCTGGAAATATAGACTAAATTTATTTAATCCAGTTAATTTTACTCGGAATGTCAAAATTAAAAAATTTATATTCTCTTCCAAGGTGCATAAAATTTTCGCACTATACTCCCTTAATCAGTTTCAACTGCGAAAAAGGTATCCACCCGTTTAAATTGAAACCGGATCTAGCATTTCTGAGACACATCATTATGCTGCGATCCAGAAGCACTGAGAGCATACGGCACGCCTTTTGCTCTTAGGTCTAAAAGAGAAACTAAATTTGTATTTGATTAGGATTCCCTCCAACATGTCAAACTGTCGTATCAATATTTTTGAATCCGGAAACGTGCTTGACAATAAGTGGGTAATTCTTGAGCTTATCGGCAAAGGCGCAATGGGTGAGATTTATCTGGCCCGCCAGTTGAACCTTCAGCGTGATGTGGCCATTAAGGTTGTCTCGGAGGAGTTGTTAAAGGATTTCGAGGATGATCCGGACGAGATTGAAAATTCCTTCCAGCGATTCAAACGCGAGGTTCATGCTATGGCCCGGGTGCGTCATCCGAACGTGCTGCAAATCTTCGATTATGGTTCTGCTGTGATCCAAAGGGAAACAGGTGATTGTCCCGTTGAATTCATTGCCATGGAGTATATTCCGGGAGACACCCTGCGTTTTACCATGTCGGAGGAAGGTTTTTATCCTGAGCAGGATCTTACCAGGGACTGGCTGGAAGAGTACTTCCTCCCGGCGCTCGATGGTATCAAGGCGATACATGATCTTGATATCGTCCATCGAGACATAAAACCCGAAAATATTCTGATGGACGGCACAACTCCCAAAATAGCCGATTTCGGACTGTCTCGCTCCTCGCATCTAAAACATGTAACACAGTCCATGGATGTGAAAGGCACCGCTCATTACATGTCTCCGGAACACTTTTTTGATTTCAGAAAAGCCGATCAGCGGGCCGATATCTATTCTTTAGGCAAAATCCTTTTCGAGGCCATCATCGGGAAAATAGGTCAAGGGACAACACCCTTTAAAGCTGTTAGCCTACCGAACACTGCAACCCCGTTTTTCGAGAAACTGGATAGGGTCATCCAGGATGCTACGGCTGAGAATAGAGAAGATCGGTTGGCGTCGGTTGCCCAGCTGCGAACGGCCATTTTAGACGCAGTTGGTGCCTTTAAAAAGGAATCGGCAGGGAAAATTTTAGCGGGATCCAAGCGTTCTCCATATCTGCATAATCCTAAATGGATCTGGACAGGGGTCGTCATCGCAATCATTGCAGTAGCAGCCATGACGACCTGGCATTTAATGGGAGAACCCGGTAAATCAACAGAGGCACTAAAAAGTTTGTCGATAACTAGCAATGAAGCAAAAAAAGCATATCGCAATGAATCTTCTCCCATCGAAATACTGCCGTCAGATACGCCAAAGCAGGCAATTCTGGCCGAAGACGGCGCATCCATGCATTTTGTACCGGCAGGAGTGGTTGCCTTGCCTGAAAGCGGCAGCTCACAGCCTAAAAGATCGGTGCGGGTCAATCCATTTTACATGGACGAAACCCTTGTCACAAATCACCAGTACGTGGAGTTTTTAAACCATAACCTTTCAATGATTCGGGTAGCAAGAGGAGTGGTTCGCGCTGAGGATGAAATCTGGCTTCTTTTAGGCGAAGTAATGGAAGGTTATGAACCCATTTATAAATTATTGGCGTGCTTGCTGCCCTTCATGGGCCACTTTTTCCGGGCGTCGTCTTGGAAAAAGCTTAGTGCCTTAGTGGCTGAACTATTACGATGAAGGAATTTAATAATGAAGAAACTAATTTTTATTGTTCTTTGTATATATTTTTATGTTACAGGAAACGCCCTCGCTGTTGAGATTTCCTGGATGCAAGTTCAACAACGAGAGTACGGAAACGGGAAGGCTTTGACTCGACTCGGTTTTGGGTTGATAGATGACCGGGGTAATTATTTAACGGATAACCGGAACGTAAAAGAGGTTAAGTTGTATGACCCGGATAAGAAAGAATTGAAATTGGCCCCGCTTAATTTTGATTCGATTGAAGAAATCTTCGGAACGTATGATTCCAAAAACAGCCAGTGGCTTTACAGCAAGGTCTGGCAGCTTGACAGCTGGTTTAACACTGAAATTATGGAATCCTTAAACCCTGGAATATACTGGTTGAAAGTTACAACAACCGATGGGAAAGTCGCCGAACGTACGTTTGTATTTAATAGACGCATCGTGCTGCCTACCATTGATTCAAATTCATTCCAGCTCCAACAAGATATTAACGGCAACCTGATCTGGATCTGGAAAATTCCGATAGAACTGGGACAATTGAGTTTTAATCACAAAATGCGGGCCAGAGCGGCCATTGATATCTATAAAGATAAAAAAAATGTTGGCTATTTTTCCATTTTACTACCGGTTCATATGGGATATGTTTTTATTCCACAGGATGTGGTTCAATTAATGAATCAAAAAGGCAATCAATTTGAAATGAAGATTTCACTTGAAACCAAAGATAAAAATAACCGAACCTATTCGATGCCCTTGATTGTCAATGAAATGAGGCATATCATTTCCGATGTAAGGTGATACAGACTAACCGCAATAGGCCTCTGCTGGTGAATATCTTTGAATTCATTAATTCTGGGGGGATATCTATGAAAACGTTACAGGGGATTTTCTTCATACTCATCGCCGTTTTTGTTACAGACGGCAGTACTTCGCGTTTGTCTGCGGAAGAGCAAGCGTCCAAAACGCAACAGGATGCAAGACTAACCCAGACGGTAACCGTTGCTGATCTTGTCAGCTACGCGTACCGGGAAAATCCTTCGATCCTGTCGGCAAAGGAAGCCTGGAAAGCTACGGTGGAAAAGTACCGACTGGCATCCGGATATCCTGATCCCCAATTCACCGCCACCTATTTTCCTGAACCCATCGAGACCCGGCTCGGCCCACAGGATTGGAACATGAATCTTTCACAGGTGATCCCTTTTCCGGGCAAGTTGTCGAAGGCCGGGGAGGTAGTACAGGTGGAAGCGCGGATTGCCAAGCTCGACCTGGACAAAGCGGTGCGGGACGTCACCGTATCCATCCGTGAATCGTTTTATGAGTTTATGTATATACGAAAAGCAAAGTTGGTGACCGGCGAAAATATCCAATTGCTGAACCACCTTCGAAAAATCGCTGAAACGACTTATGCAGACGATCGCGCTACGTTTTTCGACGTCGTCAAAGCCCAAGCCCAAACAGGCCAGCTTCGCTATGATGCAATCCTTCTCGATGAACTGGAAATGACCGAGCAGACCCGACTCAACGGCCTTTTGGATCGGGATCCGGAAGCAAAATTTGGTCGGCTGGAAGCCGAAACATTTCAATCCATGGCATATAGCATACAGGAGATCTACCGCCTGGCGGAAGACCACCAGGAAGAAATTCAGATCGCCAAGACTCAGGTAGAAAAAGCGGAAACAGAAGTCGATCTGGCCCGTTACCAGAACCTGCCGGATTTTAGAGTCGGTGTGACCTATTCCGCGATCGGAAAACCGGATGTTCCTAATCCCCCCTCGGATGAAGGCCGTGATGCCTACGGCGTCCAGTTCGGCCTGACCGTACCGCTGTGGTTCGGTAAAAACAAAAGCAGAGTCGGGCGCGCCCGGGCTGATATGGAAAAGGCCAAGGCCGTCAAAACCCTGCGCATCAACGAAACACAGACCAAAATTCGGGAGCTTTTTTTCAGGCTGGAAAACGCGCGCAGAATCATGGAGCTGTATGGCAAAGAGCTGTTGCCCCAGGCGGCCAAATCAATGGAGATTGCCGAAACCTGGTTCAGGCAGGGAGAATCGTCATTTTCCGATTTTATTGAAACCCAGGCGGTCTGGTATAACTTTCAGCTCGCCTATGCCAGAGCCCAGGCCGACTACGGCAAATATCTGGCACGCCTCGAGGGTCTTGTCGGTCAAAACCTCACCCGGAAAAAGAGCGATCCGGCTCAACAGCTCCGGAAAGGATGACAAATGAGACGAAACAAATTTAACGATATTTATGTGTGTTCTGGGGCTTCTTTTCGTATCGCAGGCTCAGGCCGCCTATCGGGATATGAAACAGGAAGTCGAGAATTACACTCCGCCATCCTATTTTCAGGATTTGACCCGGCCGTCCCCTGAAAGAGAAGAAGCCGTTCAAGACACGGGTTTTGCTGCCGAATTGAAAAAGATCGCACAGATCAAATCCGAATGGCTAAAATCACTGTCCCGGGCAGAGGGGGGAGTGGCATTTTTCCAACCGCATGACCGACTTCTGCGATCACTGCGCCCGGCCGGGACGGACGCCCATGCGGCGGGTGAGGCCCTGAAGGGTGAATTCACACCGGCAACGCTGGCAACACTGGCCTTGCTCCGCAGCCCCAGGGTAAAGGCCGCGGATAATCGATTGCGGGCGAGCATCGAAGCTTTCAGCCAGGTGCAGAACCTTGATGAAATCCTTCGGCAGTACACGGCTTTTACGGAAGGGCTCAAGACGGGGGTCGGACCCATGAAGGGTAAAGATCCCGTGAATGTGGCGTTTCCTTTTCCGGGTGTTTTGGCCCTCAAAGGACAAATTGTGCAGCAGGAAGTCAAAGCCGCCCGCGAAGACCTTGAAATGGCCCGCCGTGAAACAATAACGGCAGCTCGTATCGCTTACTGGAATTTGCTTTTCATTCATCAAGCCCAAAAAATCACAGCCGAGACCATAGGCCTCTTCAGACGTCTGGAGGCCGTGGCCAGCACCCGCTACGAGGCCGGCAAGACGAGTTTCCAGGATGTGATCAGAATACGCATCAAACGCGAAATCCTTGATGAAGAATTGGTTACGCTGCGGGAAAGACAGCGCAATCTCGAATCCAAAATCCGTGAAATCTTAAATCTTGATCGCGACCTGAAAATCGGTTTTCCCCAGGCGGCCCGTCCGGTGGAAAAATTTCCTGCCCAGCAAACCCTTTACAAGATAGCCCAGGAACGCCGCCAGGAACTCAGGCGCCTGCGTGCAAATATCGGCAAGATGGAGCGGATGATTGAGATGACCGAAACCATGGTGCTGCCGCCGTACACCTTGAACCTTTCGCTGTACGAGGACGAGGCCATTTTGAAAGTAGGGTCTTTTGCAAGCAAAGAAACCTTTCCGACTTCAATTGAGGTCTCAAGGGGTGCGGGGCTGCCCAAAATGCCCTGGTACGGTATTCAGGATGCCTATCTGCGCGAGACCCGGCAGAAACTCGATGCCCTGAGGGAGGATTTGAAACAGGCCGAAGCTGCAACGGTCGATAAGGTCCGATCCGGCTGGTTCGAGCTGGATCGTGCCCGACGTGAACGGTCGCTCTTTAAGAACAAAGTGGTCAAACTTTCCAAGTCAGCCCTTGACGTTACGACTCGCGGATACGAATCCGGCAGCGTCCCGTTTGCAGATGTCATCGCAGCGTACACTATCTGGCTTGACGCCAATTTATCCCTGGCCAATCAACAGAGTCGCTTCGGGGTTGCGTGGGCCGAATTGGAGCAGGTGGTTGGAACAAGCCTCAAATAAACCGCCAATCCGAGAAGGCCGTCACATCGTTGAGCCATGGTTGTTGCTGCGACCCGGCCGGAAAAGGGTGCCGCCCAAGGACTGATTGTCACCGGACCATTCAAGAACTTTCGGGAATGTTGAAAATGACGCAAAATGCACCAAATAAAAAACCCGTTTCTCCTTTTCGTGTGGCCGCGATTTCGGTGGTCCTGACCCTGCTTCTGGCAGGTGGTGGCGCCTATTTTATGGGATATCTCGGCCCGCGGAGCAATCCCAATCCCGTTGCAGAATCTGCGGGCGGCGGCCACGAGAGAAAGGTTGCCTACTGGCGGGCGCCCATGAATCCGACCGAGATCTATGACAAGCCCGGCAAGAGCGCCATGGGAATGGATCTTGTGCCGGTTTACGAGGATGAGGTCGACTCGAACCAAGCTGCGGGAAAGGCAGAAAGGAAGATTGCCTACTGGCGGGCGCCCATGAATCCGACCGAGATCTATGACAAGCCCGGCAAGAGCGCTATGGGGATGGATCTTGTGCCGGTCTACGAAGACGAACTGGTGGGAGGCGTCGAAGTCAGGGTTGATCCGGTGATCCAGCAGAACATGGGGATTCGCACAGCCCGTGCTAATAAAGAGCCCCTGGTCTTCACCATTCGCACCTACGGCCATATCACTTCCGACGAGACACGTACAACCCAGATAAATACCAAAACCAACGGGTGGATAGAAACACTCTACATTGACTTTACGGGAAAGTATGTCACGAAAGGTGAGCCCCTGTTTGAAATATATTCTCCCGAGCTTTTGGCGGCCCAGGAAGAATACCTGGTAACTTACCAGAATATGCAACACTTATCAGCCCGCGACAACGAGGGGCTATTGGATTCAGCGCGTCGCCGACTCGAGTATTATGATATCGCCGCCAGCGAAATCGAGCTCATCGAGAAAATCGGCAAGGTTAAAAAAACCCTCCTGGTTCGCTCGCCCTCAAGCGGCTACGTCATTCAGCGAAAGGTCGAGGAAGGCGGCTATGTGACAGCGGGCACCATGCTCTTCCGCATAGCCGATCTCTCCTGGATATGGGTTGAGGCCCATATCTATGAGTACGAATTGTCTTGGGTCGCCGAAGGACAGGAAGCTGAGATGACCCTGCCCTATCAGCCGGGCAAGGTATATTCCGGCAAGGTATCTTACGTTTATCCCTACCTGCAGCCCCAGACCCGGGATGTGGTCATCCGACTGGAATTTGAAAATCCCGACATGGCGCTCAAGCCCGACATGTATGTCGACGTCCGGATCAAGAGTAGTTTCGGCAGAAAAGGCCTGGTCATTCCCTCCGAAGCGGTAATCCGCTCCGGGGCACGCAATGTGGTTTTTGTAACCAGAGATGACTACAAATTCACGCCCCGGGATGTGACCCTCGGTCTCCCGGTTGACGGCGGCAAGATTCAGATACTTACCGGACTTGCGGCCGGTGATACCGTCGTCACCTCCGGGCAGTTTCTGCTGGATTCGGAATCAAAACTCAAAGAGGCGGTACAGAAGATGCTGGAAGCAAAACGGGAAAAAGTCAAAGAAGCTGAAACGGTCGAAGAAGATTTTTTTGAGGACATGGAAGAAAATGATGATTTCTTCAAGGATATGGAATAGCACCCTAATTGAGCGCAAAACACTCAATTTAAAGTTTTTGTTATACGTTATAAGTTATTTGAAACAGGATCCACAGCGATTCATTGTTAACCATAAAAAGGTTTCGATCTCGAGTGCGCATATGTCGTTTGAGCCAAATGGAATCGGGAGATGGACAAATAAGGCCTAAAGCATGATCGAAAAAATCATAGAGTGGTCGATCAACAACAAGCTCATGGTCATTCTGGCCACGCTGTTCGTTACCTTCGGCGGCATTCTGGCGATGCTGCAAACACCGCTTGACGCCATTCCGGATCTTTCGGATGTGCAGGTGATCATTTACACCGAATATCCCGGACAAGCTCCCCAGGTGGTGGAGGACCAGGTCACCTACCCGCTCACCACGGCCATGTTGAGCGTGCCTTTTGCCAAGGTGGTTCGGGGTTACTCGTTTTTCGGTTTTTCCTTTGTGTATATCATCTTCGAAGACGGGACCGACCTTTACTGGGCCCGCTCGCGGGTGCTCGAGTATCTGAATTTTGTTGCCGGCCGGCTTCCGTCCGGTGTAACACCGAGTTTGGGCCCCGACGCGACCGGTGTCGGCTGGATATATCAATACGTCCTCAAAGACACTTCCGGAAAATACGACCTTCAGCAGCTCAGGAGTCTCCAGGATTGGTATCTCCAGTACGAACTGACCTCTGTGCCCGGTGTTTCCGAAGTGGCAAGCATCGGCGGTTTTGTTAAACAGTATCAGGTAGAGGTGGACCCGAACACATTGCTGGCCTACAACCTTCCTATTCAGCAGGTCGGCCGGGCCATCCAACAATCCAACAACGACATCGGCGGCAAACTAGTGGAGATGGGAGAGAGCGAGTTCATGGTGCGCAGCCTGGGTTATATCCGTTCGATAGAAGACCTGGAGAATGTGGCCGTAGCGGTTGACCGCAGCGGTACCCCCGTTTTGCTCAAAAACATTGCCAACGTCCAGATTGGTCCGGAAATACGCCGCGGGATCCTGGAGTGGAAAGGTGAAGGTGAGGTCGCGGGCGGAATTGTCATCATGCGATTCGGCGAAAACGCCCTGGAGGTAATCCGCAACGTCAAGAAAAAGCTAAAGGAGCTCGAAAAAGGACTTCCCGAAGGGGTCGTAATATTGGAGGGGTATGACCGGTCATCGCTGATCGAAAGAGCTGTTCATACCCTGAAAAAAAAGCTTATCGAGGAGATAAGCGTCGTAGCCATTATATGCATCGTCTTTCTGCTCCATTTCCGTTCGGCGTTCGTGGCGATTATTACGTTGCCGGTGGGCATTTTGATTTCGTTTCTTATCATGTATTTATTAGGCATCAACGCCAACATCATGAGCCTGGGGGGGATCGCCATCGCCATCGGGGTCATGGTGGATGCTTCGATCGTGCTGGTCGAAAACGCCCACAAGCACCTTGAAAAAGAGCGCGCCAATAAGTCTCATACGGAGATTATCCTGGAGGCCGCCAAGGAGGTCGGTCCCGCGCTTTTTTACAGTCTGTTGATCATCACTGTTTCGTTTCTGCCGGTTTTCAGCCTGCAGGAACAGTCGGGCCGCCTTTTCAAGCCGCTGGCCTATACCAAGACTTTTGCCATGGCGGCCTCTTCGGTGCTGGCGATTACCATCGTCCCGGTGCTGATGACCTTTTTCATTCGGGAAAAGACATTCGACCCCGCCACGAAAAAAGGACGCCGGCTGAAAATCTGGATTGCGTCGCTAGCGGGTCCTCCGCTGCTGGTCGTTGCCGGTGGTCTGGCGGGCTTGAAACTACCGGACTGGTCTTTAGTCGCGGCAATCGGTGTGTCGATTTTTGCAGTTGTCTGCCTTGTCCCCCAGCGAATCATATCCGAGATCCGAAACCCTATCAGTCGTTTTTTTATCTGGATTTACCGGCCTTTTATCCGCGTGGTGCTCAAATGGAGAAAGATCACGCTGTTGCTGGCCATTGCCGGCCTGGCCATCTCCGTTTATCCCGCCTATCGGTTGGGCAGCGAGTTTATGCCCCCTTTGAATGAGGGTGATCTGCTTTACATGCCGACGACCTTACCGGGAATTTCCATCACCAAGGCCAAGGAACTGCTGCAGCAAACAGACAAGATCATTCAGAGCTTTCCCGAGGTACATCATACCCTGGGAAAAATTGGGCGGGCCGAGACGGCCACCGATCCGGCACCGCTTTCAATGATCGAGACGACCATTACGCTCAGACCGGAAGTGGCGTATGAAAAAATCCGCTGTGGAGAGGTTTTTCAAAGACTGGCCGGGTTGGCTTAAAAAACCCCTGACCTGGCTCTGGCCCGAGGTCAAAAAAGGAAAAGTACTGAGCGAATGGCGCACCAAAAAAATCGAGCGCTTCTTCGCAAACTGGCCCGGCTGGCTCAAAAAGCCGCTTGGCTGGATTTGGCCCGAGGAACGCTATATCACCATCGATGAGCTCATCGACGACCTCAATCAGGCGATTCCGTTTCCGGGGCTCACCAATGCCTGGACCATGCCGATTAAAACCCGCATCGATATGCTTTCCACCGGGATCAAGACGCCAGTGGGCATCAAGCTCACGGGCCCGGACCTGAACGTCCTTTCGGAGCTGGGCTCACGCATCGAGGCGGTGGTCCGGGATATCCCGGGAACCCTTTCAGCTTATTCCGAACGCGTCACCGGCGGAAACTACCTGAACCTGAAGATTCGGCGAGACCAAATCGCCCGTTATGGGCTGCGGGTAAGCGAGGTGCAGGATGTCATCATGTCCGCCATCGGCGGCATGAATGTGACCTATACGGTTGAAGGGCTGGAGCGTTACCCGGTCAGCCTGCGCTATAACCGGGAATTGCGTGACGACATCGAGAGGCTCAAGCGCGTTCTGGTGGCCACCCCCATGGGCGCCCAGGTGCCCTTGATGCAGCTTGCCGATTTTTCCATTGAAAAGGGACCCGCCGGCATTAAAAGCGAGAATTCGCGCCGGACCGCCTGGATCTACGTAGATCTGAAAGGGGTGGACATCGGTTCCTATGTGAAAATGGCCAAAGAGGTGGTTGACCGGGAGGTCGATCTTCCGGCCGGTTATTCGATTGTGTGGTCGGGACAGTTCGAATACATGGAAAAAGCCCGTAAGACGCTGAATGTCATCGTACCGGTAACCCTGATGGTGATTTTCCTGCTTCTTTTCATTCATTTTCAAAATGTTACCGAGGCGACCATTGTAATGGCGAGCCTGCCTTTCGCACTCGTCGGGGGGGTGTGGCTCATATACCTGCTGGACTATAACCTATCGGTGGCGGTTGTGGTGGGATTCATTGCTCTGGCAGGACTTGCGGCGGAAACGGGCGTCGTCATGCTCGTTTACCTGGACGAGGTTTTTAAAAAGCGGATCAGCCAGGGGAAGATGAACTCAAATGAGGATCTTCAGGCGGCTATCATTGAAGGAGCGGTTGAAAGGGTGCGACCGAAGCTCATGACCGTGGCAACCACACTGATCGGTCTTCTGCCCGTGATGTGGGGAACGGAAACGGGTTCAGAGGTGATGAAACGGATCGCGGCTCCCATGGTGGGCGGCCTTGTCTCTTCCGCTGTTCTTACGCTGGTAATCATACCGGCGGTGTACTTTATTTGGAAACGGTGGCAGTTGCGCGGCAGGCTGCGCCAAGAGCCCCGTATTCCGGCTGAAATCGAGGAGGTGACCGATGAAGGAGATTAAGGCATATATCCGGGTCGAGCGGGCGGCGAAGGTTCAGGCAGCCCTTTCCAAAGCCGGTATTTCGCACATGACGCTCAGCCACGTCCTGGCTGTCGGTGCACATAATGACGCCGACCCTGCAAAAATAAGCATAGAATTCGGCTGTTATGTAAACCGCAGGGTGAAGGTGGAGTTAATCTGCCTCGACAAGGATGAGGCCCAGACCGTCGAGCTGGTGCGGAAGGCTGCCTGCACCGGGCAGCCCGGCGATGGAATCATCACCGTCGCCAACGTCAACCACTTGATAAAAATCCGTACGGCGGCGGAAAGCGCTGAGGCTCTTTGAGAACGCGCAAAAGGAAACATTTTTGAACAATCAGATGCAAAAGCCAAAAAATACGAAAGTCAACTTTAAAGAAAGGATAAAACCATGAAAAAATTTACGATTTTTTTTGCCATTATTATTTTTTGCGGAGTTGCCCTGGCCCTTCCGACCTATTCACAACACTCCGGGTCCGCCACAGACCATTCCAAACACGTGGGCGTCATCATCCATGAATCCGCTATCGATGGCTACCGTTTTGCCTATCACCTCCTCGATAACCGCAAGCCCTCTGAGGAGATGAAAGACATGAAAGGCTCTGAGGAGGCGGACACAACCCATCACCTGATGGTCTACGTCATGGATCCGGACGGCCATGCCGTCGAGGCGGGAAAACTGGGCTATCTGGTGGAGGGACCGGACGGCACGAAACAAAAGCTGATGACGATAGGCATGCAGGGTGCATATGGCGCCAATGTCAATTTAAAGGCAAAAGGGACCTATACGGTGAAGACCAAATTTTTAATCGGAGACAAAAAACTGCTTGACAGTTTCAGTTATGAGCTAAATTAATGCGCAACCGTTTGGTAGTTCAGTGGTTCTGGGTTCACATCAAATCAAAATTGTAGGATGGGAAGAGTGAAACGAAACCCATCATAGTCAAGCGTATGCTCAACCCAACCTAGAAATTGAAAAATAGCCCAAGTTTAAACCAACCCCGAAAATTATTTAAAGCCGTACCTCATGGGCTTTTGCCGAGGAGGTAATTTAAATGCAACTGTTAATGAAAACCAGCATCCTTACCTTGGGATTTCTGTTGTGTTCGACGGCTATTTTTGCTGAAAAAGCAGATAAAAAACCTAATTCCACAGGGCAAACCTTGGAAGAATATAACCAAGCCATCCGCCTTGACCCGGATAATGCCGAGCTCTACCGAAACCGGGGGTTCGCCTACAAAAAACAGGGGCAGTTCGATCACGCCCTAAAAGATTTTTCCCGGGCGATTCAACTGGATCCCGATGATGCAGATACCTATAGCAATCGGGGAAATACTTACAGCAAACTCGGCCAATTTTCTCTTGCCATCGAAGATTACAACCAGGCGCTGCGTCTTGACCCGGATAATGCCGATATCTATACCAACCGTGGCGCTGCTTATAAAAAATTAAGGAAGTACTTTCGCGCCATCGAGGACTATAATCATGCCATCCAATCTTGCCCCGGAGAATGCCCGAGCCTACAATTATCGCGGGATCGCCTACAAAAATTTAGGCCGATATCAACGTGCGATTGAAGACTATGACCAAGCCATCCGTCTTGCCCCTAAAAAGGCCGATGTCTACATCAATCGTGGGGTGGCATATAAAAAATCAGGCCAATATCAAAGCGCCATTAAAAACTACGACCAGGCACTCCGCCTGGATCCGCATAATGCCAGAGCCTATCACAACCGTGGAGTTGCGAAAAAAAACTGGGCCAATATCAAAGCGCCATTAAGGACTACGACCAGGCTATCCGCCTTGATCCGCATAATGTCAGGACATTTATCAGCCGCGGGGTCGCCTACAAAAATTTAGGGCGATACGATCTTGCGCTTAAAGACTATGATCTGGCTATCCTCCTTGCCCCTGAAAGCGCTGAGGCCCATATCGCCAGGGGGCTTGTCTACAAACATATCGGCCGGCCCCAAGACGCAATGCTGGATTATGACCAGGCACTGGATCTTGACCCGCGTAATGTGAGAGCTTATATCGACCGTGCGGATATCCATAGACATTTTTTCCAGTATCATAGTGCCATAGAAGACTACAACCAGGCCATCCGTCTTGATCCCGAATAACGCCCAAGCCTATTATAAACGAGGTGTTACCCATGAAAATTTTGGTCACCCGCGGTTGGCGATGATTGATTTCGAGCAAGCCATCAATCTTGATCCGAATTATGCCGCTGCTTACAGCAGCCGGGGGAATGGCTACCTTAATTCAGGCAATTTTGAGCTTGCCTGCAATGACTTTCGGAAGGCTTGTGAATTGGGAGATTGTGCCTATTTAAAATGGGCCAAGAAAAATGGGAATTGCCGTTAATTTCATGACCTTGTTTTTAAAAGCAAGCTGCTTAAGCTTGCAGGCAGATTTGACAGCATCGACTCGATTGTTCCAGCCGCTGAAAAATCCTTTCAGCCCCTTGCAGGCTATCGAACTCGCCAAATCTCCGCAGGGGTGTCCCCCCATGCCGTCGGCCACCCCGAAAAGATACGCCTTGCGGCCTCCCGCAGTCATCGACGCGAAATCATATTCCGCGTGCGCGTCTACGATCTCAACAATCGCTCAACTTAGGGAATAATAAATTTGTTACTTGCCAAGGGCCGAAGAAGTTAATATTTTAGATTGTTCGCAATCAAGTCGATCCCAGAATGAGAGTACTAAAAGGTGATTTTCATGGAATTTGAACGATATTATCTTGATTTATTTGAAATGCTCAATAGCTGCTGCAAAAAAATTGCTTCCGGCAAATATGATAAGGCAGATGCCGAGCGCTTGTTTGAACTCGCGAAAAAAAACCGTTATCCCGGTTTTCTCAGTGAATTGGCCGAGTCATTCGGTATGATGATGGTTAAAATCGAAGCCAGAGAATTTCGATTGAAACAAATCATCGAAGAGCTGGAAAAGGCCAAAGCCAAACTGAAGGCGAACGCTGACGGGGTGAAAGAGGGTTAACGGCAAAACATCCGAAATTCGATTGTAAGCATCGAAAATTCATCTTTGTGATTTCGCAAAATGAATATGCATCTTAATTCCTACACGTTCTCATGCTTATCTAGTCAACTCAAGCTATAGCCCTAATTCATCTACTTTAATAACCACCAGGGTTATGTCGTCATCCTGTTTGACTGATTTGCGAAAAACCTGCAACTCATCAATAATCGATGTGATCATTTGTTTCGATGATAGATGAGCATACCGCCTAATCAGGGCTTTAAGCCGCTCCTTGCCGAACATCTCTCCCGATTCATTGCGAGTCTCCCAGAGGCCATCTGTGCCGATGAGAAGCACCTGCCCCTGAGATAACCCTTTGATAATTTGACCTTGATACTCAGAACGGCTATCAACCCCGAGGGCTATGCCTTTGCCCCTTAATTCCTCAATGGTGTCCGTATCCGGCGTATACAGCATCGCCGGATCGTGTCCGGCCCGCACCCAATGTATTATTCGTTCGCGGGGATCAATTTCCGCATAAAAGAGCGTCATAAACTGACCGGTTTCACCGGTATCATGCGTAACCAGACGATTCACATCGGATATAATTTCAGCCGTGCTGCCGGGTTGGGTAACTCTGCTTTTCAAAAATGCTCTGACTGTCGCCATCAGCAAGGCGGCCGGGATTCCATGGCCGCTGACATCGCCCACCGCGATTCCGATGCAATCGGGATTGCAATCATCAATTTCCAGAAAATCATACAGATCACCTCCGGTTTCATCGCAATAAATACTGCGCGCGGCGATATCGAGCCCTTTTACTATAGGCATTTTTTTGGGAAGTAGATTCTGCTGAACTTCCATGGCAAGGCTCATGGCCTGTTTCATTTCCATGCGATCCTTAAGTTGCTGAACCATGGCATTAAAACTGCGTGTCAATTCTCCCACTTCGTCGCGTGTTTTTACCGGGAGCAGTCCCTCATAATCACCATTGGCAACACGTTCCGCAGCGTTGGAGACTTCTCGGATGGAAACCACCGTTCTGCCGGTGACGACCCTGATCAAAATGACTATCAAGAGAATAAATCCGGCCCCGGTCGCCAAGTAGTGAAACCGGAAGCGCACGATCGGTGCCAGAATTGCATTACCGGGTGCAATCATCACCAGATACCATGGCGCTTCCTGAAGTTTATAAAAACCGCTCACCTCTTTGGGTGGGTGCTCCTCGCCAAGAATGGTACCATAAGCATTGGTTTGCATCGCCTTGACCGTCTCCTGTTCCAGAGGGTCGCCGCTGTCGGCCAATGAATCGCGCTTTTCGGACATCGTACTGGTCAATATTTTGCCGCCGTCACTCACCAAAAACGCCTTGTTGCTTTGCCACCAGCCGGATTCACGGACATCTTTAATCAGCACATCAAAATCCAACACCACCTCCAGTCGACCGACAGATTGACCATTTTCACCATTTAGATCGGAGATCAATGAAACGGTTTCATGATTAATGGTATCATCGAAGCGCGGTGGTGTGATTTCTCTGATTCGGGCACTGTGGTACCTTCGCATCATCATGGGTCGGCCGGCGGCCATTTGCTGCATCATCCGAGACATTCGAGTAGCGGCAGGAGCGGGTGAGGGAGGCTGGTGGTTGTTCCAGATCAATTGAACCTGATCGACACCTTCCTGCTGTTTGAGCTGCTCGATTACTAAATCGTGAAGTTCATCAGTTTCCTGAATGCTGGATGTCTGGTGAAAAATTCGGATCCAATTCTTGACGCGCGCGAGGCGCATATCAACCTGATGTGCCGCCCGCTGAAGTTTGAGGACGGACCCCTCCCGCCACTGGGCCAGCAGGAGATTACGGGCATAGATAAATCCCGCAATTCCCATGAGGATCAGCAGGAACGCCACCGGTAGAATCAAAAAGAGCGTAAGTCGCTGCTGCAAACTCTTTGGTTGTATCATGGATTGCCTCCGCCTGGGCGTATCTCGCCAGTTTATATCTATCACTTATATACTAATAGTTTGAGCGGTTCAACGTTCATGGTTCCCGGTTTAAGTGTCCGAACCGTTCCCTAACAAACGGATCAAACGGTAATCTTACCAAATTCCAGGTTTCACCCAGCGGGTGAAAGCAGCCAATCCAAACAATTGATTATAAAGCTACGGAAATCAGTATTATGTAACCTTTGAACCTTGAAGCTTTATGTCTGAACCTGGAACCGATCACTTTAGATAGAACTTAGTTCGCTACGCTCACAATTGGAATAATGGAACAATGGAATGATGGAATATTGGGACCATTGGTGTTCCATCTGGTTGAAAAATAATACGGTTCATGGGATAAACAAACCATGGATCGAAAAAACATCAACAGAGGATTTAGAATACCTGATCTATTTTTTGCCCATTATTCCACAATTCCAACATTCCACCAAAATCGCCACCGATGTTTGGGCCAATCAAGTGCTCAATGCACTTTTAGATGTGCCTTATCACCATTTGATTATGGCGATTGCATGGCAACTGCGTATTGTCATCATAATGAATCGCAGAGCAGGTCTGAATCTTTTAGTTCACGCCGCCACTGAGTCGATACAACAATGGGCGCGCGACATCAAGGGCATGGGCATCCTCATATTCACCTGATTGTCACAGCTGGCGGCCTGAGTCTTGACGGCAAACGCTGGATTGAAACTGATCCCAAATTTCTCATGTACCACGGGGGGCTATAAAAGCGATGGAAGTATCAGGCTACCATCCGCATGAAAAGAGCCCATCGTGAGGGCCAATGGCGTTTTCCAAAATCCAAAGATTTCCTTAAACAATATCCTTTTTTTGCGGCGATGTTCAACAAGCTTTGGTCATTAACCTGGTATGCATATATCGGTGCTTCGCTTGTCGATCCGCGTTTCAGTATTCAATACATTGGTAGGTATACAAAAAAAGCAGTACTTAGCCCAAGCACGTACAGCCTTAAGACTACCGGAATCTGATGATTGCAATGAAGATACAAAATCATTATGGGCCGAACGTCAGACCCACTATACCGGCATTAACCCGTTACAGTGCCCAAATTGTGACAAACCGTTAACATTTGTAGGTTGTTTCTTTGGTAATTGGAACCAGCTTCAACAGTTATGCGTTTTTGACCATTATTCCATGATTCCAACACTCCATCATTATGAATTTATCCGCGAAAAATAAAAAAACAGTTATTGACCCTGTTTGCGGCATGGTCGTGGTACCTGGCATTAAAACAATAATTGCGAATAATAATGGAGAAACTTACTATTTCTGCGCAGAGGGCTGCCGGCAATCATTTGAAAAAAATCCCCAAAAATTCCTCAATCCCGAGCCGGCAAAGAAAATTCGATGACGGCAAGTTCGGTTACCAGAAAAATCACTGGAGACGAAACACAAATAATGGTCACCGAAGTTGAACGAATGCGCACGCGATCACCGGTTTTGACCACCAGATGATCGATAGCCGGAAACACTTTGCTGTTGAAAGTAAAGATGTATTTTTGCAGGGTGAGATCCACGATTCGCTCTCTGAGCGGCAATATGACCTTGCAATATTGGTCCACCAGGTTGCGGGTCATGAGCAGCTGATTGCGCAATGACCGGATCTCGGATCTGATTTCAATGGCCCGGGCTTTCAATCATTTTTGGCTGACCCCCCACATTTCAAACATCGCCCGGATGTTGATATAAATAAAAACCAGCCCGAAAAGCCCTCCGCCGGGGATGTGGATCCAGAAGAAAACCGGGGAGATATAGATTTTCAGCCACCTGGCGGCAATTTCGATGAAAACACCGACAAAAGGCAGTACGACCAGCCAGGACCGAGCTCTAATCCCAAGATCTAGAAATAGGGTAATAGCACCCATAATGATAAAAATCATGTTCATCCCGAAAAAATGAATGTGGGTCCATTTAAGGATCCGGATAAACTGTTCTGAGTGAAGGAACGAAGGGCTTATCAGCCTCCGTTTCTGCCAGTTCTTCGGCAAACAGGTCGCCGCGGCGGTCATCTGGAGCAGTTTGTTCCATTTGTAAATAAGGCGAATTCGCAAACTTTCAATAGTGATCAAAAAGAATCAACCTATTCAGGAACGCACAGAGAAAAAATGCCTTGTCGATTAATGCGAAAAAATTACGCACTGAATCCAACTGAGGATTATTCGAATGCCATAATCTATTGATTACGGAGATTCTGTAGAAAAAAGAAGCGCATTTAAACTTTAAAGGTGTCAGGCGAGCAACAATTTAAAGGCGATAATTATCAGAATCAGGCCACCGATGATTTCCATCCGGTGAGCAAATCTTTGAGACAGTCGATTTCCGATTTTCATCGCCGACCAGGTCATGGCGCTGGCGGTAATGCCGATCCACACCGCCACTAAAAATAAGCTCTGCTTTAAAACCCCCAGGCCGAAACCCACGCCCAGCGCATCGATGCTGGTTGCCAAAGACAGCATCACCAGGCTGAAACCTTTGGTCGGATCGGGGCATTCTGTTTCTTCTTCAGGGGGAATTAAGCCTTGTTGTACCATCCGGGCACCGATAATCATCAGCAGGCCGAATGCTATCCAGGAACCCCAGGTTTCAGCCCAAACCAGAATATACCGTCCTGACAACCAGCCGACAAGCGGCATCATAAACTGAAATAATCCGAAGTGAAATGTCAGGCGAAAAACTTGCCGGGGAGCACAGCATGTCGTCCCGACCCCCAGACCCACTGCAAAAGCGTCAAAGCCCAGGGCAACGGCAATTAAACCAATTTCATATATACTTAACGTCAACGGATTTCAACCTACCTACAAGTTAAATTTGGACACAGATTTTCACAGATTCCCACAGATATTTGGTTTTTTGTGTCTTTTAATATCCTGGTAATCCGATTATTTGTCTTCCCTTTTTAGAATGTCTTTGGCCCAGTGCAATTCAGATAAATTAAACATCCATTTACCATTCAGCAAGTTTTATATCCAGCGGGATATTCGCTTCCCACTGTCTGTTGTGCTAAAGGTAAAACTGAAAGTTTTTTCGAACTTAGCTTGTGATAACAACAATACGTTATTATTCTTATGATATGGAATACAGATATTTGGTTTTTTATAGCTTTTAATATCCTGGTAATCCGTGTTCATCCGTGTCCCCAAAATGGAAATTCCTATTCTATGAACTTTGGGGCAGGATATGGCTGTTGCAATCGCGCAACATAGGCTAAAAGGAGGTGTTCGATGAACACACAAAACAATACGGCCCGGAAGGTCATCGATCCGGTTTGCGGTATGGCGGTCGTCACCGGCCAGGCCGACATTTTAACGAATATCAAAGGACAAACATACTACTTTTGTGCCGAGGGCTGCCGCCAAGCTTTTAAGGAAAATCCTCAAAAGTTTCTGGATCCCAAACCCCAAAAGCGCAAAGGCATTTGGGGACGGTATATGGATCGGTTGCAGAAGGCCACCGGGGGTAAGGCGCAGAAATGTCACTAAAAAAGGATGCTTGATTCCCATGACAAGCGAAACCAAGCGAAACCGGGAAGAAAAAAGTTTTAACTATCCAATTGCAATTTTCATTTTTGTGGCGGTCACGGCTTTGTTGATCATACTTTCACTTAAGCTGAATGACAGATCTTTAGAATTTGCGAACCAGGTCGCCATCGAGGGTGACATTCCAGCACCTGATTTTGCATTTCCCGGGCTTGACGGGAAAATGATCCGTCTTTCCGACCACAAGGGGAAAGTCGTTCTTGTCAATATTTGGGCGACTTGGTGTCCTCCCTGCGTTGATGAAATGCCGTCTATGGAAAAGCTTTACCAAAAATTCAAAGCAGAAAAATTCGAAATTCTGGCCGTCAGCATTGACGAGCCGGGGCCCAAAGCCGTAGCTCCTTTCATGAGAAAAACCGGCCTGACATTCCCTGCGTTGCTTGATTCCGAAGGAAGCATCAAAACGACTTATAGGATTACCGGTATTCCCGAAAGCTTTATCATCGACAAGCAAGGCTTTCTTATCAAAAAAATTGTCGGGCCGGTAGATTGGGCCAGCCCCAAAATTTTTCGTTTTTTCAGCGAATTGATTCAAAAACCTTGATGGTAGGTCACTTGCTATTTTTTACCATTTTGTTGTTGTTAGGTTGGGGATGATTTACGCGGGACGGTCCCCCGGTCGGGCGCGTCCAAGCCGAGGTCGATCATCCTGGCTGGAAGTTCGGGTTTGCGGGACAGGGTGCGTTTGCGAAACGGTGCGGAGAGAAAATTGAAGATGTCGGATGCCTTCATGTAGCGGCCGAAGGTACGCACCAGCCGGTAGGTTTGAATGGGGCGCCCGACAATCCGGCGCGCAAAAAGCAAGGCAAAGCCTTTCATGCGTGCTCGATTGATAACTTCGCCCGGCAGGATGGTCGGGTCGATGTCAGAGCACTTGAACCATTTGTGCCAGTCGCGCTCATCGTCGATGATACCGCGATCAATATATTCCTGCCACAGGGGTGTGCCCCGATATACGCATAACCGGTTAAAACCGAAGGTATCCAATTTTAAACGGGCTGCGAATCGAAAACTTTCCATGATATCGTCAACCGTCTCGCCGGGCGCGCCCACCAGAAAAAAGCCATGCGCTCTCTCAATTCCATGTCGCTTGGCTTCGTTTACCGCATATTCGATTTGTTCCAGGGTCTGGTTTTTATTGAGCCGGTCGAGCACTTTTTGGGTTCCGGCTTCGATTCCATAGGCTAAAAAGGTGCAGTTGGCCTTGTTCATGATCGGCAGTTGGTCAACGGCCACAGAATCCACCCGTCCTTCGCAGCCCCAGGTAAACTCAAGCCCGCGGTCGATAATACCATTGCCGATATCCGTGATGCGCTTGCGTTTCAGCAAAAAATGGTCATCGGTAAGATATATCGAGCGGTAACCCGCGTCGTTGAGCTGCTGCATTTCTCCCAGGACGTGCTCAGCCGAGCGGTGACGCCATTTACCCTTGGACAGCGAAGGAATATCACAGTAGATGCAGCCGTAAGGACAGCCCCGCGATGTCTGCATGGTGCAGAATTTGTCCAGGGAAAGCACCGCCGGCACATCAAGGGGCAATGATTCGATAAAATCGATGGGAAGACTGTCCCGGTCCGGGTAGGGAAACTGGTCCAGATCTCGAATAAGGGGGCGCGGTTCATTGCTAACCACTTCGTCTCCGTTGCGCCAGACCAACCCGGCCACTGTGCCCGGATCATCGAGATGGTTCAGGTAATCCGGTAAAAGTTCCTCACCTTCGCCAATCCCTACGCAGTCCGCATGGGGACAATCTTTTAAAATTAAGTCAGCATTCATGGAGGCGAAAGCGCCTCCCAGGATGACCGGCGTCTGGGGCGCGACTTCCTTGAGTTGCCTGGCCATAATTTTGGTTGGCGGGTACGTCGTGGTGGAGAGAAATGAGAGTGCAATCACATCCGGCCGTTCGTCTTTGACAGCATCCGCAATATGGTCCGCCTTCATTTTTGGGTGACAGGTATCGAACATCCGCACCTGGTGACCATGCTGACGAATTGCCGGGGCCAGGGTTTCAATACCCAAGGGAGGAAACGCCATCACCTTGACACGCTCGTCGTCAGGATTTGAACCTCCCAACTCTTGCGGCAGCATTCGATAGTAATCTTCATCCCGCACATATATCAAGAAAACCTTCATTTAAATTCTTTCTCTCTTTCTCTTAATTCATTAATTACCGCTTCAAGACCGCCTGTATCTTCTTTTTCCGCTCGCAAACCCTTCAGCATTTCCAAATTGTCAGCCGTTGTTTTTACCATCCACGAAGCTTCTGCATTTACCAGAACTCTTGGCAGTACGCTGAGGGCGACCTTTTCATCCCTGCCGATCAATGCCAGTTCCAGGACGGTTGCCGTATCCCAATAATCGCTTGAGGACGCCCCGCCCTTTCTGGCGACCGCAAACGATACCAGCGGCGTTAAACGCTCCGCTTCATTGAGCGCTTCTTCCGTCCCTTTCTGCAGCAGTAGTGAGATGGCGTTGACTCCGGGATAATAATCGATCGGCTCACATTCGAAGCCCCTGGTATAGGCTTCGATTGCTTTGTCCAGGTAACCTGCCGAGATTCGTTTTTTTTCCTGTTTGGCATCTTTGTAAAGGTCCTTGTAAACCCTTCCAAGGATACCATAGGTCTCGGCGCTCGCACCTCTTTTTATCAATAAATTTTCCAGAATTGAGGTTGCCTTATCTCGATCTCCTCTTTCAGCACGGCGGTTTAAGGCCAGTGCAAATTGTTGGCGCACGATAACCGCATCTTTCACGTCTGCCGGCAGGCGCTCGTATAAAGTTACCATCTCATTCCAGGCACTGACGTCCCGATAAGACAGCAGCAGATCCACCAGTATGCCGCTTTCGACAACCTTGAGGTCGCCCATCTCCTTCTCAATTTCCTTCAGCTCGGACCGGGCCTTTTCCATAGGGCGGCGAGTTCGGGCAGATTTCAGCTTTTCGCGAAACTCCATTGAATATTCGACACGATCCCGAAATACATCGGTTAGCTCGTGGCTCATCTGGATTCCGGGAAACTCAGTAAACAATTGGAAAAGGGGGCTGTCTTGGGCTACAGGTCCTTCCAACGCGCGTTGTATCCGATTTTTAATGTCGTCTTTTAGTTTTTGAGCGGCATCATCAGTCAATTGACCGTTTTTCAAATCGTAGGGAATCGCTCTTACGAGGTTGATATCGAAAGGAAGATCGCTGATTGTGGCGAAGATCGGAATCGTCGTATAAGGTTTGGCGGCATGGCGGACCCCGAGTTCATAAAAAACATTCGGATTGGCTGTCGTCAGATCTGCGATGACAAACTCACAAAGCAGCAGCCGGGCGAACATTGCCGTGTGTATGATGCCCCCGGTTCTTTCTTCATCACCCCGAACACACTCAAGTCCCGATTCATCTGCCGCCGGCTTGATGGCCTTTCGATATATTTGGTCGAAGTCGATTTCAATCCCCGCTTTGGGGTCTGCTTTTTTCCCAAAAGGCATATCGACGAAGCAAAGTTTCAAGGCCGGTTTCCTTGTATTTTCCATTTTTACACCTCAAATAATAGCTTGTATATTTCAAACTTCAATCAAATAATTGCGCATCATTCCCATATCCTCGTGTTCCAGGTTGTGGCAATGGTAAAGAAAAAGACCGGGGTAGTCGCCAAACCGGACCAGAATCCTAATTCGTTCGCCGGGCATGACCAGCACCGTATCCTTCCATCCATCATCCACATACCCGTGATGCAGAACACCCTGTCGTTTGAGGACTTGAAACTGTTTTCCGTGCAGGTGCAAAGGATGGGGCATATCCATTCCACCCATCATCCCCATCCCCCCGCCTTCATTGATAAACTCCCAGACTTCAAGGCTGTTCATGCGCACCTTTTCGTCATTGGCTACCTGATCCATACTAAATATTCTGCCGTTAATGGTCCAGTTCATATGGCGCATTTCGAGGTAAAATTTTTTCGGTTGATCTGCGTTCACAGCCTCTGCAGCCCGGTAGCGTTTGATGGTGGAAAGCCGTTTTGGTAGAGAATGGGACGCTTCCTCCCGGCGATTGACCCTTACCTTGAAAATTGGAAAACCGGCGCCATTGGGAAGGGATGCTCCGGAACCCATCATACCGCGCCCCCGTCTTCCGCCGCCCAGCATTCCTCCATCAAACGGCAGGCTTACCAACGCTGTTTCAGAGCCTACCGAATATCGGCTGAAATCAACCCACAATTCCAGGCGCTCACCCGGTCCCAGCATCACGTAATCTCGCTGAACCGGCCCTTCCAGTAAACCGCCATCGGTGCCGATCACCGTCAGCGGACTGCCGTCCTGCCAGGCCAGTTTATAAATCCGCGAGTTGGAACCGTTCAGAAGCCGCAGTCGATAGGCGCGAGTGGCTGCCGGCAGAATGAAGTCCGGATTACCGTTGACCAGAATCCAGTCTCCCAAAAAACCGGTCATCTGTTCCATGCGGTGACCGGAGAGGTAAATAAGCTGGTTGCGGTTATCAAAGGCCCGATCCTGGATAACCAGCGGGATATCGTATTCACCGTCGGGAAGTCCAGCCGCTTCTTCCTCATCGTCGGATACCAGAAAAAGACCGGCAAGCCCACCATAAACCTGGGGCCCCGTCATCCCATGAGGATGGGGGTGGTACCAGTAAGTTCCGGCGCGGTTGTGAACTTCGAATTCATACACATAGGTTTCACCACCGGGAATAGCGAGGCGCGGATGTCCGTCCATATCGGCAGGGACATGCAAGCCATGCCAGTGGACAATGGTTTTGTCGGCGATATTATTGGAAAATCGGATGCGGACGTTTTGACCCGTGCGGGTTCGGATAATAGGCCCCAGATAACTTCTTTCAAGATTTATCAGGCTTGCCCGGTCACCTTTAATCACATGCCCTTGAAACTGCCATACGCCGGTTGGGTTACCCGGAAGTATCGGTACTTCAGCCGGTGTCGCTTTTAGGGAGATATCCAGATCCGGGATGAATTTTCCCTCCGATTTCGATGCCGCCTGGGCACCTTCAATATTTACCAGCGAAGGAATACCCCCGGCCAAAAGGCCGGCTGCTCCGGCACTGGTGATCTGCAAGAATTGACGTCGATTGATCATTTCCATCCCCTCATCTGTATTATCCTGTTTATCCGCTGTCCTATTTCGACAAATTCGTTTTACTCTGTCTGGGAGCTTTGCCCCTTATAGTATTGCCGGGAGTTGTCGCGATCAGACCCAGGGCCCATCATTCCCGTTCCTCTGCCATACCCGCCGCGATGCATCATCCGCGGACCCATACCGTAATCACCTCCGGAACCACTATAGGGACAATTGTCGGGACCCCAACTACCTTCTCCGCCCGGTTCCATCATCCCGCGATGCATCATCCTGGGTCCCATGCCGTATCCACCGCGATGTCCCATCATTCCAGTTCCCATACCGTAACCACCACCGGGCCCGCCAAAAGGACAATTGTCAGGACCCCTATTGCCTTTCCCACCCCATCCCATCATTCCGCCATGCATCATTCCGGGACCCATAGGACCGCCACCGCCAAACCCCATGGCGAGATCCGGGTTAATTTTTCGGACTCGCAATATGTGCTCCAGATGCTTTTGATCCATTTGGGCCATAAAATCAGACACTTCCTTCTGGAGGGCAGCGGCTATAGCGGCATCCGGATTTTCTTTGGCAATTTCGCTCGCCAATTCAAGCCATTTTTGATAAATTTTCCGACGTACGTCTTTGGCCGCTTCGAAGAATGCCGTGCGCTCTTCATCCAGTTTTTTGATTTCATCTGCACTCAAGTCGTCGAAGGCGCCGCATCCGGGCCCACCAGAGCCCCCGTGATGCCATCCCCTTCCTTGATGCATCCCGCGGTGTTGATTGTATCCCTTTCCCCCGCCGGCAGATGCATGGATTCCCGAAAACAAAATCGCGATTATCGCTATCAGTATAATTTCTAATTTTCTGTACTCTTTGTTCATGGGCTTACTCCTCTGTTTCACCTAAAGTGAGCGTTTAGAATTAAAGTTTATTTCAAAAGCAGGGAGATCCCGCTTAATCGAGTCGTGTTCAGCGCAGAACTATAATGCACATTAAATACGGTAAGCATGATTTACGGCTTTGTAATTTTTTATTTACAATCTATATGCCAAAGAGGCCGCTGAAAATTCATCATCAATTTAACATATTGATAATAAGCAATAAAATATTTGACATGGTTGATAATAAGGATAAATTTTAGAAAAATATCGGATCGCATCTAAATAAGAGATGTATAAAAAGTAACCAGTTACTGATCCAATATGTCAAAGTCCGGGTAAAACCTATCCATAACTTGTAAATATTTTTGAGCTTTTAGCCATAATTGCAGCGGGCAGAACACCTGATTGGTGAAATCCTTCAAGAAAAAATTCTGAAATCAGAATTGCTGAATACTTGCCTCTTTGGTTGACGGAACCTTGTGATTTGGATATACGACATTATGAATGCATTTCTGTAAAAATTTCGCCTGGTTAATGAAGTGTCTCGGAATTTATACAACTTGTTGGAAAGATAGCGTTTTTTGTGGCGATCCACGCTGGGAAGCCACAGGGTCCCAGTGAAATGGAGATAAAGTTTCGCTCCTGCTAAATAAAAGTAAAATCGGAGTTAACTGGGCAAGCGCGGTAAAAATAATGTAATAATGGCTTCGGGTTTGAGTGCAGGTCAAAGCATATGCTGCTTGAATTTAAAGATATCAACTATCAGTATCCCGGCTCCACCAACCAAGTATTCAAAAATCTGACCTGTGCTATTACCACCCCCGGTTTCCACGCGCTGTTCGGACCCTCAGGTGTCGGCAAGACGACCCTGGCAAAAATGATGACCGGTGAAATCGGTGGATTTTCGGGAGAAATTTCAGTCCGAAAGGTACACCAGATCCTGTATGCCTATAACCTGGAAAGATTGCCGGGCTGGACCAGTGTGCAGGAGCACCTGACAGCCACCACCCCCGATTCCAACCGAGGAAAAATTGAAGAGCTGGTGACGACTTTCGGGCTTGAGCCTTGCATGCATTCACGCTTTGTCCAGCTTTCGCTTGGGCAGCAGAATCGCACCAACCTGGCCCGCTATCTGTTACAGGATTTTGATCTTCTGATCATGGATGAGAGTCTGGCCAACGTGGATGAAGTCACCAAAGAGAATATTATTCTAAAGATGAAAGCGATGTTCCCCCATCGCTGCTTTCTTTATATTTCCCACAATTTGGTGGAGGTTGCTAAATTCTGCAAACAGATTTTGATTCTGCGCAGCCGCCATAAAACGCCTCAAACCGTATCGATTAGCGGTCAGGACTACGCCAACGGTATGCCGCCGGCCAATAAAGATCTCGAACACACCATGCTGGAGATCGTAAATGCTTTATAGACGCATTTATCAATTTTTTATCATTTATTTTATCGGCCTAACGGTTCTTTTTATGATCAAGTATGTTCTGAAACTTTCCGACTATGTCATCCCCAGCCCCTTGGAAATTTGGCAGACCGGGCAAAGTGTTTTTTTTAGATACCTTATCAATGTCCTTGATACGCTGTCGGTTGCTATTTTGGGCCATATTTTGTCGATTTGTCTGGCAACTGTTGTCGGAATTATCGGGCGCCTGACCCTTTGGATCGGCTCTTTTATTCGAGTAGCCGCCTACAACATTCAAGCATATCCCATCGTCGCAGTAGCACCGATTATCTTTATACTTCTGGGAGACGGGCTCTCTTCCCGGCTATTGATCACTGCTATGATTTGCTATTTTCCCCTGCTGCTTTCATTTCTCGGCATTTTATCCGAACCTGTTTCCGAGATCGAACATTTTTATGAAGCCACGATGAGAATGAACTGGCGTCTGCAAGTAAAAATCCGAGCTTTTGAAAACATCAATAAAATCATTACGGTTATTGTGGGAAGCGGCACTCTGGCAATGGTGGGAACCATTGTGTCAGAATTTGTAGCTGCCAATGCCGGCATCGGCCACAGTATACGCATAGCCCTCTACCAGAGCGATTTGGCCAAAGTTTTGGTGGCACTTTTTTTAATCGGCATCTGCACATCCTTGTACCTGGTGTCCTTGGAATGGTTGGGGCTCGTTGTACGAAAAAGACTATATAGCAATTAGAAAAGGAAAAAATCATTATGGAACGACGACTTCAAATTGCCGGGGGATTACTGGTGGCTTTATTTCTCGTTCTTGGATTGGGAAGCTGCAGCAAAAAGGAGCAACCCCTTGAGGAAGTGAGTTACCGGCTCAAATGGTTGTTCAACATCAGTGTCGTTGGAGATCTGTGGGCGGATGCCTATGGTAATTTTGAACGAAACGGTCTGAAAGTCACCGTGAAACCGGGCGGGCCTGAAAAGGACGCCATCAAAGAGCTGGAAATCGGCCACGCCCAGTTTGGTGTGGCATCGGCGGACCAGGTCATTCGGGCAGTTTCTAAGGGATCACCGATAGTGGTGCTGGCTCAGCTTTTCCAGGTCAACCCCCTGCACTGGATCTACCGACCGGACAAAACACCCCTGAAAACACCGCAGGATCTCAAAGGCAGGACCATTGGAATCACCTATGGCGGTAACGACGAAACCATCATGCGCGCCCTGCTGGCCAAGTACAAAATTAAGGAAGACGAGGTGAAACTTTTCAGCGTGCGTTACGATTACACCCCGTTTTACCAGGGAAAAGTCGATCTGTGGCCCCTTTATCGCAATGCCCAGGCGCCTATTATCGGTGAAAAGCTGCGCAAAGCAGGAGAAAAGTTCGACCTCATGAGCCCGAGCAAATTAGGTGTTCAATTTGTCGCCAACTCCGTCGTGACTACCCAAAAAATGCTGGAAGAACGCCCGGAGACCGTCAAACGATTCATAAAAGCGCTTTTGGAAGCCTGGGGCGAGGCCTTGGATCCGGAAAATAAGGATAAGGCCATTGAAACTGTATTAAAGTACAACCAGGAAACCCCGGAAGAAATTGTGAGGAAGCAACTGCCTGCTACCCGTAACCTTATGCTGCCCGAGCCGGGTTTTAAATTTGGAAAAATTGATGTGGCTGCCTGGAAGCAAACCGAACAAATCATGTTGGTGCAAAAACTGATTGAAAATCCTGTTCAGATAGAAAGCAGATTACATCAGGATGCTAAATAGTTTCCATCCGCAATTCTGGATTGGAAACACCACGAGGTGCCCATCTTTTAATATAACTCAAAAACCAATGCTGGAAACAGGAGAGTTAACATGACGGAAGCCAAATTTGAAAAGGTTTCGCCTAACGACAAACCGTTGTATGGTCCGCGAATACTGTTGCTTTGCGGATTTTATGAAAGCGTCCAGCCAAACTTCAATAAACTTTTGGAGTTAATCGGTTTATCGGAAATCCCCAAAGTCTGGGTATCCGAAAGTCAGGCTGATATGCAGGTCGGTGAACTAATAAGGCTTCCGAATAGTACGGGATTCGGAGTTTCATCAGAACTGCCGAGAGCGATCATCATGGCCGGAATCACCCAAAACGAGATGCACCGGTTGATGTCCGGCTGCCGAGAGGCAAGTATGAAACCGCCACTGTGGGCCACTCTGACGCCGACTTCGGAAACCTGGACAATTCGTAGTTTGCTAAACGAACTGGCAGCGGAACACAATGCCATGCAACAGCGAAAACCCTAAGAAATTGGAGTAATAGCGATGTTGATCGATTTTTTTACTGGATTGAGTCCAATTTATCAAGCACTGTTAGCGACGTTGTTTACCTGGTTTGTGACGGCCGCAGGTGCAGGTCTGGTATTCTTTTTTAAAAGCATCAACCGAAAAACTCTGGATGCCATGCTTGGTTTTGCTGCAGGGGTGATGATTGCAGCCTCTTATTGGTCCTTGCTAGCGCCGGCCATTGAAATGGCGGAAGAATCAAATTTGCCTGCCTGGGTTCCCGCAACTTCGGGATTTCTATTGGGCGGCGCATTTCTCTGGCTCATCGACAAGCTGTTGCCTCACCTCCACCCTGGATTTCCCAAAGATGAAGCCGAAGGGATCAGCACCAGCTGGCAGAGAAGCATCCTGCTGGTATTGGCAATTACGATTCACAATATACCGGAAGGACTGGCAGTCGGTGTGGCATTTGGCGCTATTGCCGCTGATTTACCCTCAGCTACCCTGGGAGGTGCTATCGCGCTGGCGCTGGGGATTGGCATCCAGAATTTTCCCGAAGGCGCCGCCGTTTCAGTTCCGCTGCGTCGTGAAGGGCTTTCAAGGCTTAAAAGTTTTTGGTATGGGCAGTTATCCGGAGTTGTCGAACCGATCGCAGGCGTTCTGGGAGCGGTTGCGGTTATATATATGCGACCGATTCTGCCATACGCCCTTGCATTTGCAGCCGGTGCAATGATTTATGTTGTGGTCGAAGAGCTAATCCCGGAATCACAACTTGAAAAACACACCGATGTCGCAACCATTGGTGCGATGTTGGGCTTTGCCGTCATGATGACGTTGGATGTCGCTTTGGGATAACATTAATCGGGTGTAATTCACGGCGGTTGGTTACCGGCAGTTGTTTAATGCTTAGAACCGGAATCCGTAGATCAGGTTTCACGTCTTAATATTGCCTTCTTAAAATCGAGACCAAGGCCGAATCTGCTTTTTTTGATACCAGTTCCAGCGGAGAACAGCCTTTTTTCCAGGCGATGTATATCGTTGCTGCCAAAAGAAGGGTTGTAATCAACAGGTTCGGCCAGGCATTCAACTCCCACTGGCCGGTCCATACGAGTTTCCATCTATCTGAAAAAGGAGATAAGTAGGAAAGCGGCCACTGGTAATCATCCGGGCCGCGCGAGCCGACAAGATCGCCAAGCAGATGGAGATGGAAAGCCACCAGAACCAGAAATGCCGTCATCCACCGTCTATCGGCCAACAAGATGACCATCACCGCAAGCAGCAAACCAAATCCCAGGTTGTGACACAGGACATGGTGATATCGGCTATACCAGAGAAGCGGGGAAGCCGTGTGCTCCGTTAATATTTCGGCAACAAAACCCAGGCCGTCGATATCCGGCACCACACCCGCCAGGGTGACCAGCACTCTGTCGCGGGTAGTCAGATCAGCCGTATTTGCAACGACCCATCCTGTCAGTAAATGGCTTATCGGATTCATTTTTTAAGCATTGCAACGATTTGGCCAAAAATACTGCAAAAGCTTTCCGGATCATTTGTTCGCAAATCCGTGAAAACAAGGTGCGATGCCCGGGGTGCAACAAAAAGTCTGCGTTCCTTGGCATTCACGGCCGAATCGTAGATTTTGTTTATGACCCCTTTCGGAATTATCTTATCATTTTCAGCGGCGATGATCAAAAGACGCCCTCTATATCCGGACAATAGGTTCCACGCGTCAGAATGTTCCCAGCTCTCCGGCTGTCGGATGATGTCCGTAAACCCTTCGTTAAAAGGGATGGTATAGGCCGAGGCAGTATACATGGCGGGTACTATAAGAATCAAACTTTCTAATTGGTAATACTCCAGAAGCTTAACCGCCGTATAAGCTCCCATACTTGCACCGATCACCGAGAATGGTTGTTGAATGTCCAACCAATCAGCAACGCTGGATGCCTGACGGGTTCGGCTGAGGAGGCTGGAGCTTTTCAGCTCACCGCCGGTATCGCCATGGCCCACAAAGTCGAAAGCGGCCGATGAAATCCCATGAATCATAAGCTGTTCCCGGAACAAACGGAAAGACTCGCGATTCGCATTGCCGGCGCCATGCAAAATCAGGACCCGGGGGTGGGTGCCGTTCGATATAATGTCACCGATGAGTGGGCGAGTTCCAGCGTCAACCTGGAATATATGCTTACTGGAAATCTCGTTCATGTGTCATTTCCTAAAAAACCCGTTGAATCTTATAAGGTACAGATAAACTATTCAACGAGTTCTTAAGGTAAAAGGATTCGTATGTTTTTCCTGTTCAATTGTCGAGGAGGGGGATGGTCCGTAATCGTGTCCGGGCCAGACAATTGTGGATCCGGGCAAAGTGTAGATTTTATTCTGAATAGATGCCAGCAACTGCTTGGAGGATCCGCCGGGAAAATCGGTTCGCCCCACCGCCCCTACAAATAAAGAAGAAAAGCCAACCAGACATGAAATTAAATCATTTCTTATACTAATTTGCAACGTTCAATTACAGCTGTTGCATGCTCCTGTATAGTCAGATAAGAGAAATATAACCGCCAACTGCCAAGACCACATAAATAGATAGGTTTAACTGCATCTATTTTAAACTTTTAATATCTTTTCGATCTCCAATAAGGCCTTTTTGGGTTGTGCAGTCTGCTGCTGAAGCCGGAATTTAGATTTGTTGACAATTGGTGGCAGGGAACTTAATTTAACGGCTGCAAACCGAACATAATGTTCGAATTAAAGATTCAAACTGGAGACAATAAATGGCCTTTGAAACCCGAGAAAAAGTCCTAGAGAAAATACTTGAAGAGAAAAAACCCAAATGCCCCCACTGCGACCAGGAAATGAACCTGTGGGAAGTGCCACCTTTTAACATTGGTGACGGCCTCGGCTGGGGCGTTCCTTTTTTGTACTTATGCTTTAATGATGAATGTTCATTATACCGCCAGGGGTGGGATCATATCGAGGAGAACTATGCCCACAAAGCGTCCTATCGATGCATGAACTATCCGGGCACTGAGCAATTTGAAATTATGCCGGTATACAGCAACATGGGCGGCACTGCTCAGATCATCGATGAACAGGCGCTTGCAGAAGAAGAAATCCTGAAAGAAGCCATCAAAAAAGGCTTCAGTATTTTAGCCGACTGCTATGTATCCAAAGACGGCCCGGCCGTTCTCCATATACTGACGGATTCCACCGAACCGGCCCGGGTCCGAGTAAAAGCGGCGGAAATAATCGGCGACATTGGTGAGCTGGAGGCCATTGAACCCATCGTTCATCTTAAATTTGGCAATGAACTCCTGCAAAAGACGGTCGATGAGGCCATCAAGAAAATCCATAAAAGGTATTTTACCCGTGAATGCCCGTTTTGTGCCGAAATTATCAAAGAGCGCGCGAAGATTTGTAAGCACTGCGGCAAGGAAGTCGCAGGGGTTTAGCGCGGTAAAATAATTTTATTGGCATAGTACTGCACTTCGAAATTTATCGGGGTAAAGATTTTTTTCACCTGCTGTGAGATATTCTTAGGCCGAAAGCCATCTGGAATTCTATGACACTGAAAGAAACCATCAGGGAAAAAGCACTGGAGCTCGAGTTCGAAGACGTCGGTTTTACCGGCGTAGAGCCATTTGACCTTTACATCCGGGAGATCGAATCTCGCCCGCCGGAAATGTATGGCTGGGTGCAGACCGAACGGTTCAATACCCGGCGGGGCGCAGGCGTCGGGGAAAAGCACGAATGGGCCAAATCATTGGTGGTGCTGATCCGAAATTACCATCGGCGAGCTTTTCCGCCTCAAATGGTGGGTATCATGGGGCGCTGCTATCAGGTTGATGAGCGTATCGAGCATGCCGCTGAGCATCAGAAGATCGTGGATTTTATAAGGTTCCTCAAAACTCTGGGTATCCGTGTCTGGTTCGATGAAGAACTGCCGGCCCGGATGGCCGCTGCCCGGGCCGGAATCATTACCTACGGCAAGAACTGCTTTGCTTATGCGCGCAAGAGCATGCGCGGTGCCTCCTGGCTGGAAAGCATTCCCCTCCTTTTGGACACGGATATAGAACCGGACGAACCAAGTATCGAGTTGGATTGTCCCAAATGGTGTAAAAATGCCTGCATCGCCGCTTGCCCAACCGGTGCGCTGTACGCACCTAAAAAGATGGATCCCCTGCGGTGTATCGCTTACAATTCCTATTATTCCAATGGCATAACATCCCCTGAGCTGAGAGAACCGATGGGAACCTGGGTCTACGGCTGCGATCGCTGTCAGGAAGTTTGCCCGCGTAATCAACCCTGGCTGAACCAGGGACTGCCGCAAAATGAAACATTATTACAGCGGGCCCAAAATTTCTCGCTGAGCACATTGCTGACGATGACTGATGACCATTATGTCAACAAGGTCTGGCCGCTGGCGTTTTACATTTCGCGGAAAAATGCAGCCAAGTGGCAGATGAATGCTGCCCGTGCCCTGGGTAACCAGGGCGACCCGGACAATGTGTCTCTCCTGACCCAATCCCTTAAAAACAGCCCCTATGAGATTGTGCGCGCCATGAGTGCCTGGTCGCTGGGCCGTCTGGGCGGCTCCCGGGCCAGAACTGCCCTGGAAGTTCGGCGATCCCAGGAAAATGGTCTGGTTAGAAAGGAAATCGAACAGGCTTTAGATGTGATATAAACCGTTAACAGAGATCAATTAAAAAAACCCAGTTTAGGTCTGTATTTACCTATTTTTTTGCCATTCGCAGGTCTTGGATTCAGATCTGCTTGATCCCATGTCCAATATCACAAATTGAGGAATCTTGAATGAGGCTAAAAAGGTCTTGACACGAAGGGATCGGCAATATATATTTCGATATATGTCGAATAATCTAAATAAAAATATTGAAAAATTTGCGGAAATCTTCAAGGCCCTCTCAAATCCGAACCGGTTGCGACTTTTTATGCACCTAGTCACCTGCTGCCAGCCGGGGACAGTGACCAGCATCAGCGCTGACACCGAATCAGAGAGATGTGCCTGTGTCGGAGAACTTGGCAAGGATCTCAATATCGTGGCTTCCACGATCTCGCATCACATGAAGGAGCTTCGTCAGGCAGGTCTCGTTCGCATGGAACGGCGTGGGCAGAGAATCGAGTGTTGGATCGCCCCGGAGACCATTGCGGACTTGCAAGGTTTTTTTTCATAGATGATGCGGTGTTGATTTTTTTTGAGTCGATTATTCGATAGTTTTCGAATAATTAAAAAGTATAGGAATTTCCATTTTGGGGACACGGATGAACATGGATTACCAGGATATTAAAATTTACAAAAAACTAAATATCTGTGAAAACCTGTGTCCTAATTTAACGTGATATTATCAACCAGCAAGGAGGAAAAAATGCAAATCAGAGATAAAGAAGAAATTCGACAGGCGGTTCGTGATCGTTATGGAAAGGTAGCCGGCGGTGCCGGCATATCCGCTCTTACAGGTGTCGAAACATCCTGCTGCGGCAGTCCGCAAGTCACCTCACAACAGCTGTCCACCCTCATGGGCTATTCCAAAGAGGACATTGACAGCGCTCCTGAAGGCGCCAATATGGGCTTGGGTTGCGGCAACCCGGTTGCCCTGGCTTCGCTTAAACCCGGCGAGACGGTGGTGGATCTGGGCAGTGGTGGTGGATTTGACTGTTTTCTGGCGGCCCGACAGGTCGGTGATTCCGGTAAGGTCATTGGAGTTGATATGACGCCGGATATGGTGAGCAAGGCCAGAATGAATGCGGAAAAAATTGGTGCAAATACCGTCGAATTTCGATTGGGTGAAATTGAGTACCTGCCGGTGGCCGATAACAGTGCGGATATCATCATGTCCAATTGTGTTATTAATCTCTCACCCGACAAGCAAAAAGTATATGATGATGCCTTTCGGGTGCTCAAACCCGGCGGTCGATTGGCCATTTCCGACGTCGTTGCCACAGCCCCGCTTCCAGACGAAATACAGCAGGATCTGGCACTGTTGTCCGCCTGTGTCGGGGGTGCCGCCACAATTGATGATACAGAACGTATGTTGGAAAAAGTCGGTTTTCAAAATATTGAGATCATCCCCAAAGATGAAAGTCGCAAGCTCATTTCGGAGTGGGTTCCGGGGAAAAGCAAAAACGCTGGGGATTATGTGGTGTCAGCATACATAAAAGCTGTTAAGCCTTTATAGTTTCATATAAGCGGCGCCTCTGGCCGCGAGCGTCCAGTCTGATCGAAAAAGAAACATAAGTGTTTACCGCAGAGCTCGCTGAGAACGCTGAGAAAAAAAGCTTTAAATAATCTCTGATGAACTCGTAAAAAGTCAAAATTCTCAATTTTCGACTCCATAACCTATTGAAATCATTGGGTTCGAAAATAGAAAATTAGCCATATTCGGACTTTTTACGAGACCGTCAATCTCTGCGTCCTCAGCGAGCTCTGCGGTGAAATACACCTTCTTAAAGGAAATTTTAGCGTCCAATGGTTTTTAATCCCGAGGTTTTTATCCCGAAAAACAGCTTGACTTTTATAGACGACTGGTCTATTTCTATGTCAAGAAAATACACTGATCATTTGGCGAGCACTTCATGAAAGAAACCATCAAATCCAAAATCCTGGAGACAGGTGCGGAAATAATTCACTTAAAAGGATTCAATCACACGGGCATCCAGGAAATTTTAAGTGCGGCAGGTGTGCCCAAAGGCTCCTTTTATCACTATTTCAAAAACAAGGAAGACTTCGGACTTCAGGTCATTGATTATTTTACCCGGTATTTCGCTGCGTCATGCCAAGACATCCTGGAGGATGCCGCTTGTTCACCTCTTGAAAAGATCAGGCAAATTCTGCAAAGATTCATTGAGTTTTTCAGATCAAAGGACTGTGCATACGGCTGTCCCATCGGTAATCTTTCCCAGGAGATGGGCGACTTAAGCCCTCCCTTTCAGGCCAAGCTTAAAGAGGCGATGGATGCGATGGTCGGCATGTATGCCGGCATCATTTGTGAGGGGCAGGAATCAGGCGAGATATCATCCCGGCTGGATGCCAATAAAGCAGCTGAATTCCTTGTTTCCGGCTGGGAAGGAGCGCTGCTGCGCATGAAGATTGAAAAAAGCCTGGGACCCCTGGAAAATCATCAACGCTTTATTTTCGATTATATTTTAAAATCCTGATTTAGGCCAATGATTGCGATTAGAAGAAGTTATTTTTTGATCACATATTACTAGACCGGTCTGTTACAACATGCGGAGAAATCAGCCATGCGGCCGATTCCTGAATACCAGATATTCAATTTTCCAAAAAACTGGCGGGAATGCCGGACCCGGCGGCGGATTGATGAAAATTGGTCATTTGGACCAATTTTAACAATTAATTTTTAAGAGAAGACCCGTCGGACTTCGTGGCGATAAAGGTCGACTTAAAAGAAGTTCTTGTAACTAACAATACCATTTCCTTTGCACATACCGAGAAAGTTACATTTCCGGATTAATCTGTGATATCATCCAATCACTGAAGGCAGGGATCGACAACCACCTGCCTTTAATCTTTGACGAATTGGTTATCTAATATTTAAATGACAATTTAAGTAGATCTGCCGCAGATTTTAGTCTTTTATCTGCTGTCCACAATAGTATTCCCATTAACTGAGCAGACGCTAAAAGGTGGACGTCGACGAAACCAACACCTTTTCCCATCAGGTGGTTTCGATCAATAAAAAATAGGAATTCGTCAAATTCAATCGTCGGAGCCATTGGGAGAGACTGAAGTAATGACATGATTTCGTTCCGGTTTTTTAAATTACCACAGGCGAGCTCGCCAATAATAAATGGATGGGACATAACCTCAGCATCCATTAACAGCTTTTCAAGTTGACGGCTGCCTTGGCGAAGGTGGGAAACCCAAATTGAAGTGTCAACAATGACCATATCCGTTTTCAGGCAGATCTTCGTCTTGGAATGGAATGCAGATTATTTTCGGTCCCGCCAAGTTTAGCCAGTCGCTTGCTGCTTTCGCGGGCTATTAAAGCTTCTAAACCAAGTCGCACCAAAGATGTTTTCTCCTTAACGCCCGTCAGCCGCGATGCCTTTTCCAGTATCTTGTCATCTATGTTTAGTGTTGTTCTCATATGTATTAATGTGCATTAAATATGCATATATGTCAAGGGAGAAATTTTTGTTCTACGATAACTCCCCTCTTGAGCTTTAGCCTTCAGCAGGTCGAGTTTCTATGATATTTACGATAAGCCGCGATTTTCTTGCCGTCTGCCTCCAGGCGGATGTTATGTTTTTATCAGATCTATTTAAGTACGGAATTTTACAGGCCGGCAACTCATTTTGCTGGTTCGGTGGTTGTATCGTGCCCCTCTATTTTCGATGTCTTATCGCCCACCAGTTCAAGCTCTGTTGAGACAACCGCGCCCACAATCCCGTAACTGCTTGCTTTGTTTATTTCTTGTATCCGAGTAAGAATTGTGTCTTTTTGATTATCCCGCTTAAATTTGAATCTTCACCTAGATGTTTCTCTGAACATTCACATTTTCACTGTCATAAGTGCGGAAAATTAATTTTTCCCTTTCCAAGCGCTCTTTTGGCAGGGGCTGAAGCTCCAGGGATTTTAGTTTTTCAATTGCCTCCTTTTTTGAGGGAATTGCATCCATTCCCGCCCCTATCTTTTTCCCGGACACGGTGTCCAGTACAATGGCTGTCTTACCGTCAGAAGCCACTGATAGGGGAATCTGGTAATTATCCAGCAATCTGGCTGCGGCGACAATTTCTCTTTCCCGCGATCCTAAAGATCCTGCTGCACACCGGATCGCCATAAACCGGGTTTCACCGCCGTCTGTGCTTATCACCAGATCCAGCTGGGATCGGTAACGTTCACCGGCAACGGTCATTTCGATCTCAGCGTCTACTTGGATATCTTTTTTCAAATATCCTTTTTGCTCAATCAAAAACCGTTCAATGACCTGTCGGTTCTCTTCCGCCCCAATATTGGGTACGTCTTCGCCGGTGACAAAATCGGTGATCATTTTATAAGGTTTGAGTGTGTTGGGCACCATTTGCTCCTTTTGATAATCGATTGTTTCAAATTTTAAAGCGGAGCCTATTTCGTTGGGGGCGGTAATCCCCCTGAGGCAATCTGTGACCTCGAAAATCGCTCAACTTGGGTCTTTACCATTTCGATAACTGAACTATCTTAAAGGACTGTTATTGAAAAAGGAAGGATAAATCTGAGCGTGTCTACAAAAAGTCAACATTGACAAGCAAGAACGCATTCGGTATTTTACCCATGTTTATAACCCTCAAAATGGTTCCGGCTTGGCCGGGATAGGAGCAATACTCGATGAAAAAGATATTAACATTGCTGGTCGCAGGTTTGATCATGTCAATCGGAATGAATTCAATGGTCTTTGCGGAACAGGAAAAGGCACCGGATCTGATAGCCGATAAATCCCGGATGCTTGTCGATAAATCCCGGATAGTGGTTGAAGAAATGATACTCAACGTAGAAAAGGAGAAGGCCATACCGGTAGACCTTATCAAAAATTGCTCCGGTCTGGCGATCATACCCGGCATGTTCAAAGGCGCCTTATTTGTCGGCGGCTCTTACGGTAAAGGCATTGTTTTAAAACACAATAACGGGACATGGTCCGGGCCGGCATTTATCAGCATCGGGGCCGGAAGCCTTGGCCTCCAGCTTGGTGGTCAATCCGTAGATCTGATTTTAGTCATCCTCGGCAAACAGACCATAGACTCATTTTTGAAAACCAAGTTCAAACTCGGAGCGGATATTGCTGCCGCGGTTGGACCGGTGGGCGCTCAAGCGACAGCAGCCGCGGAAATCTTTTTAAAAGGCGGAATATACTCTTATTCCAGGAGCAAGGGGGCATTCATCGGTATATCCATAGAAGGTGCCGGAATCGCAACCCAGGAGGAGATGAACAAAGCCTATTACAATGCAGCCTACAGTCCGGAAGATATTTTTTCCGGCATAGCCTATCCCCCCGATTCCGCTACACAATTGATCAACACGCTTGAAAAAGTCAGATTAGCCGAATAATTTTATCTGGCTGATATAAATTTGTTTAACTACCGGGGTTTAGTCTTTCAGGAGGACGTCTTTTCCAAAGAAGGTGCCACAATCCGTTTGGCGTCGTTCCACAAGCCTTCGAGATCATAAAACTCTCGCACCGGTTCATAAAACACATGGATGATCACGTGCCCATAGTCCATCAGCACCCAGTGGCCGTCTTTGGTGCCTTCCACGCTTAAAGGTTTTATTTTATGTTTTTTTAAATCCGTTTTAACAAAATCCGCAATTGCGCTCACTTGGCGGTTTGATCGGCCGCTGCATATGATGAAAACATCCGCGTAGGAGGTCAGCTCAGCCACGTCAAGTGCGACCACGTTGGTAGCTTTTCTGCCCAAAATTGCATTGATATAAAGATCCAGAGTCGGATCTATTTTTTTTGTCATAAATAAAGTCCTCTGGAGTTAATAAATTCTGCCGCTTTCCGGGGCACTAAATACCTGATCGACCGGCCCTCTTTAACCAGGCTGCGAATTCTGGTTGAAGAAATGTCCAGAACGGTTACTTCAAAAATATGAATCGGTTGTTTGCCATCGGCCAGGTAGCTTGATTTAAATTTGGAGAAATTGTAGCCCCCTGAGATACTGGTTTTCAAAAAATCGTCCAAGCGTTCCCATCCAACACTGCTTATGCAGTTGTCTGTGTTCTGGCGGTTAATGACGATAATCGGTACCTGCGCCAGCAATGCTTCATAGGATTTCCAGGAATCGATTTCCAGGAATGCATCCAGCCCTATAATCAGGTAGATCTCCGATTCTTCAGGCAATGCGCGTTTGAAATGGTTGACCGTATCGATGGTATATGAGGGACCAGATCGTTTCAATTCGACTTCGGAAACGCTGAGTCCGTCGGTATCTTCAAGGGCCAGATTGAGCATGTGCAGGCGGTCGCCGGCATCTACCACCTCACTGGAAATTTTGTGGGGTGGGAGGGCGGCCGGTATCAAAAAAATTTTTTCGAGCTCAAATCCTTCTTTTACTTCCAGTGCCGCCCGAAGATGCCCCAGATGAATCGGGTTGAAAGTACCGCCGAAGAGTCCGAAACGCATAAAAGAACCTGTTACTGGTTATTCGTTATTCGTTATTCGAAACAGACTCAGAATTTACTCTGCTATAAAGCTGGGAACTTGCAACCCCGTGCTATTCCCGAATCTGCCCGTCACCCATCACCACAAATTTGGTGGTTGTCAATTCTTCCACTCCCATGGGCCCGAAAGCGTGAAGTTTGGAGGTACTGATACCGATCTCAGCACCCAGGCCTAGTTGTCCGCCGTCATTAAACCGTGTGGACGCGTTTACCAGCACCACCGATGAATCAACTTCACGAACGAAACGTCTGGCCCGTTTATAATCGCGGGTTACGATGGCCTCGGTGTGGTTGGAAGAATAAGTAGCCATGTGGCTGATGGCCTCATCCATATTTTCAACCACCTTGACGGCAAGGATCAGATCGAGATATTCAGTCGACCAGTCCGATTCTTGCGCCTTTTTAACATCGGCTAATATGCGGCATGTCTCAGCACACCCTCTGAGTTCCACCCCTGCTCCGATAAACCGTTTGGCCATTGCCGGTAAAAAAGATTCAGCCGCCGCCTGATGCACAAGCAGTGTCTCCATGGCATTGCACACACCGGGACGCTGGACTTTGGAATTGAAGGAAATTTCTTGGGCCATATCCAGGTCGGCGTCTGCATCGACGTAAACATGGCAAACCCCTTTGTAATGCTTTAAAACAGGAATTTTAGAATTTTCTACCACGAAACGGATCAGCCCTTCACCTCCCCGGGGAATGATGAGATCCATAAATTCTTCTTGCTTTAACAGCATTAAAACAGCTTCCCGATCTCGAACCGGCACCACCTGCACGGATTTTTCCGGCATTCCTGCCTTCTCAAGTGCCCGATCGATGATAGCCGCCAATGCCTGGTTCGAATGAAAAGCTTCCGAGCCACCGCGCAAAACGACGGCATTTCCGGCCTTTAAGCACAATCCGGCGGCGTCTACGGTCACGTTGGGCCGTGATTCATAGATAATACCGATGACTCCCAGCGGAATCCGCATGCGGGCAATTTGGAGTCCGTTGGGCCGAATCCACGTCGGGCCCATGGTAGCGACCGGGTCTTTTAAACCCACAACCTCGTTGAGTCCGACAACCATGGAGGTGATGGTGGCATCTTTAATCGCCAGTCGATCCATCATGGCGCTGGAAAGCCCCATTTCTTCAGCCCTGGCAAGATCCTTTTGATTTTCTGCTTTAATGAAAGCAGATTCCTTTTCCAGGCCGGCTGCGATGGATAGCAAGGCCTCATTTTTTTGATCGGTGGAAACACGAACCAGCTTATTGGATGCCGCTCTGGCTGCTTTTGCCATGTCTTTAATGGTTGATTCTGTTGTCATCCTAATTTCCCACTGGTTAACATGTTGTCAGATAGAACCCGATTAGGTATCTATACATCACAACCTGCTGTAATGGCAAGGTTATCCCGATGAATCACCTCGTCGTAGGACTTATGGCCCAACACCTGCATGATGTGGTTGGATTTCAGGCCCATGATCTTTTGAATTTCAGTCGAGCTATAGTTGACCAGTCCGATTCCCAAGGTTTCATCGTTCCGGTTTCGAAATTCGACAGGTGCACCCACACCAAAATCATCCTGCACAGCGATAATACCGCTGGGCAGCAAACTTTTCCCGTCATTTAAAATCGCCTTCATGGCGCCGTCATCTATCTTGATGACTCCCTTGGGTTTTAAGGAAAAGGCAATCCAGCACTTGCGACTGGCCAGCTTCTGTTTCCTAGGAATAAAATAAGTCCCCTGTTTGTGCCCGGCAAACAATTTGAGCAAAATATTGGGCCGGTCACCTCTGGCAATCACCATGGGAATCCCGGCGGAATTAACTTTTCTGGCCGCCTTAATCTTGCTTATCATTCCGCCGGTTCCCAGTGCGCCGGGGATATCACCGGCCATTTTTTCAGTTTCTTTACTTATGGCGGAAACGGTGACAATCAACTTCGCCTCCGGATAGGTTCGCGGATCTTTTGTGTAAAGACCGTCTATATCTGTAAGGTTGATCAGCACATCTGCATCCATCAGCAGGGTGATCATGGCGGCAAGGTTGTCGTTGTCACCCAGTTTGATCTCTTCAATCCAAACCGTGTCATTTTCATTGATAATCGGAACGACCTTCCAGGATAAAAGGGTATACAGGGTGTTGCGGGCGTTTAAGTAACGTTTTCGATTGGAGAGATCTTCGCTGGTAAGGAGAATCTGGGCAACTTTCCGGTGATAGCGGTCAAATGCCTTTTCATATTCCATCATCAAGCCGGCCTGTCCGATGGCCGCTACTGCCTGGCGTTTGGGAAGTTCATCCGGCCTTGCAGTAAGGCCGATTTTTTTTACGCCCGATGCCATTGCCCCGGAGGACACCAAAATCACTTCAAGTCCGTTTTCGATTAAACGACAGATTTGGCGGGCGATGGATCGTATGGCTTTCAAATTTAAACCATTGTCTTCTGTCAGCACGTTGCTGCCTACTTTTACAACCACCCGTTTCGCTTGTCCCAAATCTAATTTACTGTTCGTCTTCACGAAATTGATCCAGTCGTTCAATAATTTTTAATATCAGTTGTTCAACACCGTGCCGGGTTACAGCAGAAATTAACAGAACTTCCCGGTCCTTGAGCATCTCTTGAAATATTTTTGCCGTCCGGTCCGTGCCGGGTAAATCCACTTTGTTTAAAACCAGGATCTGGGGTTTTTCCGCCAACTGCTCACTGAAACCAGCCAGTTCTCTGTTGATGGTTTCATATCCAGCTAAGGGGTTTTGGGGATCGATGACCGAAGTATCTATCAGGTGAATCAGGATATGCGTTCGTTCGATGTGGCGCAAAAAACGGATTCCGAGACCGGCTCCTTTGTGGGCGCCTTCGATCAATCCAGGTATATCGGCAACCACAAACGGTTTTCCCCAGCCGGTCTGAACCACACCGAGATTCGGGGTCAGGGTGGTAAAGGGATAATCTGCAATTTTAGGGGTTGCTGAAGAAATGGCGCTAATCAGGGTGGATTTTCCGGCGTTGGGTAGACCGATGAGTCCCACATCGGCGATGAGTTTGAGTTCGAGTTTGAGTTTCAGAAGTTGGCCGGGTTCACCGGGTTGAGCAAACCGCGGCGTACGGTGGGTGGAAGATTTAAATCGATAATTGCCCTGACCTCCCCGTCCGCCTCTGGCAGCGATGAACGATTCGCCGGGTCGGGTGAAATCTTTTAGCAGGTCATCGGTTTCCGCATCTTTGATAAGCGTTCCCGGCGGAATTTCGAGAATAAGGTCTTCACTGTTTTTACCGGTCTTGCGCTGGCCCTGGCCGTGGCCGCCATTTTTAGCTTTGAATTCGCGTTTAAATCGGAATTGATATAAAGTACGTCGTTGCGATGTGCTTTTTAGAATAACATCACCGCCTTTGCCCCCATCGCCGCCGTCCGGGCC
>CAVRQG010000027.1:0-83044 GCA_963723215.1 uncultured delta proteobacterium | reverse complement strand
CACGACTTAACCTATAGCTGAGCTGACCTTAAAGGTAGCTTGGCTTTTTTATTGGCCATGCCATTGAACATGATATCATTCTGACGCAAGACATCATCTTTGATCATCTAAAATCCAGTGATATCAGCCTATTGCTGAATTTTAATTATGGAACAGACTCAATTAAGAATAGCCTGGATTTAAATGGAGAGAAAGGAGGCTTAAAAATGAGAGTTGATTGGAAATCCCTTAAAAAGATGTATTTGATGATTATTGTTTTGTTCTTGTCTATAGTCTCAGTTGGGACAGGAGAAGTAGTCGCTGCCCCTACTGCTGCAATGTTTGTTGGTGAAGACCCTCAAGATGGAACTACGTTGTGGGGTACCATCGGATGGTCGTTTACCCCACAGCAGGATATTTGGGTTGCTAGCCTAGGGTACTGGGATCACCCAGCTTTTACAGGTGCTCATGGCGGAAATGGTTTCGCTACATCACACGAAGTGGCGATTTTTGATTCAGGAATCCCCGCTTCTCCCATCGCATCTGCAACTGTCTTTAGGCCCATCTGCAATTATACGAATCCCACTTGTTATGGGACATATAACTATTTTGCCTATACTCCCATTTCTAATCCTGTAAAGCTAATTGGTGGAAGGGAATATGTCATAGCTGCGCTCACTGGGACTTCTGACTATTATTCAAATTCAGGATCTATATATGGATATCCTCCGTATTTTCCTCCGGACAAGTTCTTAATTGATCCTTTAATAACGTATAATGAAACTCGATATGATAGTAGTACTTCACTGGTTTATCCATCATCAATTCACCCACTTCAAGACGGCTGGGCGTATTGGTATGGTCCACTTGCGGCTAGAATTTTAGGACCAAGTTTCGAATTTGATACATCAGGACCTCCTGGCATGACACCAGGAACGTATGATATAAATTATGGTACAACTGGGAACGCAACAACAAAAGATGTTTACGTGGTTTCAGATTCTGACCCTTCAAACGGTAGTATCGGAGTAATAGTGGGTGCTGAAGTATTTGCTTATGGTGGTTCGGATCCGGTCACACAAACTGGTACCGCTTATGCCAACGGCACATTGCCCTTTACTGTTGATACACAACAAACACTGTACCTAAATGTTGACTTAGAGGGTTTTTTAGGAGGTTCAGGCAATCATTCAAGCCGCTTCGAAGTAAATGTTCGCATCGAAGAAGACGGTAATCCTATGTCAGGTGTAGGCTATTCCGATATTAAAGATAAGGTATATGATGGCCTTCTTATAGTTGGTCCAGTAAACTTGAATATTCCTTACACGGCTAATCCTAACCACCAGTATACGCTTGTGTTTAGCCAAACACTTCATGCGACAGCGAGCTTGTCGGAAAGTATAGGGTCTGCTGATTTTATGGGAACAAGCTTCTTTTCCGTTGGAGCCAATATTCGTCCGATTGCCGATGCGGGAATAGACCAAATAACCGATTCATCTCCAATTACCCTTGACGGAAGTGGATCCAACGATCCTGACAATAATTTGCCTCTTATATACCAGTGGTCAATTGCCGATAATCCTCTTGGCAGCTCACCAGCAATATCTGATCTCGGAGTTGTAAATCCTTCAGTATATATGGATTTGGAAGGTACGTACATTTTTGGCCTTGAGGTTACTGATAGCCTTGGTCTTACAAGCCTTCGAGACCAGGTGAAGATAGAATATGAACCAACGACTATTGTCGACACCGATGGCGATAATATCGCCGATGATGCAGATAATTGCATTAATATTCCTAACACCGATCAATTTGATGCTGATGGAGACGGTCTTGGTGATGCATGCGATGCCTGTCCAGATGATCTTTACAATGATGCTGATGGTGATGGAATTTGCGGCGATGTAGACAACTGCCCTGACAGCCCGAATAGTAATCAAGCCGACTTTGACGAAGATGGTATTGGTGATGAATGTGATCCTGACGACGATGATGATGGAGTCTCAGACAATGTTGATAACTGTCCTTTTGCTGCCAATGCCGATCAAGCTGATGCTGACGGCGACGGTGCTGGCGATGTATGTGATACTGACGACGACAATGACGGCGTTTTAGACGCATTTGATGAATGCATCAACACCGCTTTTGGGGAAATTGTAAATAACTTTGGTTGTTCGATTTCCGATTTATGCCCATGTGATAATGACTGGAAGAATCATGGTGGCTATGTCAAGTGTGTAGCACACACGTCCGAGGAATTTATGGCAGCTGGTTTGATCACTGAGGCGGAGAAAGACCTTATTGTTTCTGGCGCGGCGCAGTCAGATTGCGGAAGCAAGAAGTAGTAAGAGAGCTCGCGGCAGAAGGAGCTTTAGTTATAAAATAGCGAGGTCGGCTATTCGGCCTTGCTATTTTATTTCTGGAAGCAATATTACATGTACTGCTATTTACATTTACCGGGAGCAGATTTAACATTTTTGATATACTCAAAATATATCTTTACAGATTTCGATAGCCGTTGAATTACAACTACTGGCCAGAAAACTAATATCAGCAGTCCGCCAAAATAGAGCCAAATTTAGAGCATATCTTCAATATTGCCGGATTCTCAATACTCTCAATCTATCCAATAACCACCGATATTGGGTTTTGTTTAGATATGGGGGAATTTAAGGCCTATGCAGCAGTAAAACAGGGAGGATAATTAGGATGAAGCCAAATGGTTCTAAATCTTTCACAGAATGGTTTTGGGCTATTTGGTCCAAGATTTGGTGGCTTATTTTTACCGTTTTAGCGGTTGGCATTTTTTTCCTCGGGTACACAGACCCTGGTCTGCTGATAAGACTTTTCGGGATTCTGTTTGCTGTCTGTGGCATCGGAACAATACTTTACGGGATCAGGACTCGCCGGCTGCAACAGCAAAGCCTCTCATGGCCCCCTGCCAAAGGAACCATACTGAGTTCTGAAGTCAAAATAGAGACACGAACCAGCCACAGTGGGTCACACCCCTCCACGTTTACCTTTTATCGACCATCGGTGACCTATAATTATGAATATCAAGGACAAAGCTATCAGTCGCGGCGAATTATCGTTGCCGATATTAATTGGCCAAAAAAGGAAGCAGAAGAAGCGGTAGCGCGGTATCCTGTCCATTCCGAAGTTACCGTATGGGTAAATCCCGCTCGTCCCAAAATTGCGATTCTGGAACGTGGAATGGCAGGTAAGTCACGAAAATATCAATTGGTTTTCTTAATCGGAGCGCTTTTTATGTTGGTTGCAATCGTATTTTGGCTTGTCGTAATATTTGTAATTGGCTAGACTAAAAAGGTTATTATCAGCAAGGGAATTCATATAAAAATCTTGTTTCCACGATTTTTCAGAAATCCCCAGCTGAATCACGCACTGAGCTGCTTTTTTATTACTACAATGTAGTGCTTTTTAATAAATTCTTGACAATGACAACGACTTTGTGTAGGTATATAGGAAAATTAATAATCAAGCATCCCGTGTTACCCGGAAGCGTAACGCTGATTGTCCTCTCATTCTATTATTGATCTCATCCGGAACCCCATTCTGAGCTGAGTCTCATCCTGAACCAAAATTCACCTGTTGGGTAGCTTTTCCACCTCTCTTTTTATTTCGTGCTGAATGGATACTGGTTTCCATTAAACTTTAACCCAAAATATTGGTAAAGATTAAATGGAGAAGTCACTCAAAATGTGCCTACATTGCTCCTAACAGGAAGGCTGTCCTGTGAGGAGCTTGCATACAAATTCCACTTTAGCCGATAGAACTGAGACAAAGGAGGTACAGCCATGAAGAAGTGCCTATTGATTTTGGTATTGAGTTTGGTTTTGGCTATAACTTGGGGAGGTGAAGCTTTTCCTCAAAGCCAGAAAGAAATCGATGTTTCGGGAACCAATTATAATTCAAGCATGCAGAAATTTTTTCAACTTGATCAAGATCAGGTAATTGTTCAATTTGAAACGCCTGGGGTAAGAATCAATGACAGTGGAGAAGGTCTTTTACACGGATCAGCAACCCACATTGTGGGAGTCTTTTATGGTGGCAAAGGGGGCGCCAGACTCAGAGCCTTCGAGACGTGGACGGATAAAGATGGTGATAAATTGATCTGGGAGCTTGTAGAAAAAGTAACCAAGGATTTACCCCCTGGCTCTTTCTCTGGCACAGCGAAAGTATTTGCGGCGACAGGAAAGTTTATAGGCTACCAAGGTACTATGGATTGGGTCATACAGTATCCGAAGTCATTTCCTGAAGGCACGGGTCGTGGAATCTGCCGGGAAGTCGTGAAATTAATCCCACCCAATTAGGCTCACCTACAATAACAAAGGCAGGCTCATTCGAGCTTGCCTTATTGTATCGCTTAACTGTGGTGTTGATTTGCCCAGATGTCCTTGCTTTTTCGCGCTGCAATTATTTTTGGAAATGATTAGGGAGGAGGGATACCATGCTATCTGATAAAAAACGTAATTGGCGGTTTATCAATTTATTGCTCGCATCGTTAATGCTTTTCTTAATTCCAAACCCGGGCCATACCGATGATATGACAAAAGAGTTACTGGAAGCGGCTAAATCTGGCAACATTAATAGCTTAGAGGGATTGATTTCTAAGGGAGCAGATGTGAATTCTACAGATAGTAGCGGTAATACGCCATTGCTTATGGCTGCAAAATTCGGACACATTGAGTGCGCAAAAACCATACTAAATAGTGGAGCTGACATAAATACTCAAAATTTTGAAAGTTTTTCCCCATTAATGTGGCCAGCTGATAATGGAAATCTTGAGATGGTCGAACTTTTTATAAAAAATGGAGCCGATCTCAATGCCAAGGACTATTATGGCTGGACTGCGCTAATGAAAGCAGTGAGTAAAGGTCATGTTCAGATCGTAAAAGCCCTGGTAGAAAATGGCGCCAGTCTTACCGAAAAAAATAAAGGAGGTAAAACTGCTTTGTTCATTGCAGATCTCTATTCACAACCTGAAATATATGATTTGCTTAAAAAGGCCGGTGCCCAAAATTAGACAAAAAACCGGAAATACATCTTTTCTGAAAAGCAGAGACTAATAAACGCTGCTTTTCTGTTTTGCTCGCATTGATAACTGCTATACATTTACGTTTGACACCCTTAAAAATCGTATGATATCCATTTACGGCTGCGGTATTTATATTCAACGCTCTTAAAGCTTAAACATGCTGGAGGTGCTCATGCGTAAGGGTTGTTGAAAAACCTCTATATGAGCCGACAGAGGCTACTTTCCTTTTTCAAAATTCTTGCACAATATACCTGAACTTGGACTAAACACATCATCAAGGAGGGTAAAATGAAAAAGATCGGTTTGGTTTTACTGGTTTTTGCAATTATGGTTGGTTTTGCATATGCTTAGACAATCGCCAGAGGTGGGAGATGAAGCTCCGGATTTCAGCCTTTTAGATGTTTCCGGAAATGAAGTTAGATTGAGTGATTTTGAAGGAAAGAAAAATGTCGTCCTCATTTTCTATTCAGTCATAAGGATGGAAGTAATCCTCAATGGCCGACTTGTACTATGCAGCTTAGTGAGGTGCAAAAGCGAATATCTGAAATCAAGAACTTAAACGCCGAAGTGATTGCCATTTCAACTACGGGAGATCAGCAGGATGTAGATAAGTCGAAAAGCCTTCTTGGACTTACTTTCACACTTATTCCTAAACCTAATAAAAAGGTTGCGGAAGATTTTGGAGTATGGCCCAAGTATATGAGTAGGGCAATTGCTACTATCATTATTGATAAAAAAGGCATTATTCGTTTTAAAGAGGTTTCTAAATCTACCCATCGGACCAGTGCTCCAAAAATCATTAGCGAACTTCAAGATATTTAATCATGTAGAAATTCCAGCTAATCAGAAAAATTCTGAGGCTTAAAAAACCGGTGATATAAACTATCCCATTTCTCTATTCTCCGGTGGCGATAACTGCTATTTAGTGCGCCACGAGCGCACTTTCTTATAAAGTGTGCGTAACTGTGTTAAAGATGAGGGTAGGCCCTTCGGAGCCGGCTTGCAGGAGCAGGCTTCAAACCACCTAAAGCTGCGCTGGTAAAGAGCCAGGGTGGTGAGCGTTTAGGAAAAGTCACGGCATGACCGTGGCAGGTATGGTTCAGGGAGATGAGCGCAAGCGAACCGTCCGATGAGGTGTCGAAAAGTTATAGGTGACGTCAAAACTGGGTGCTAGATAGAACCCAGGATAAGTGCAGAGGAAACCTGTTTACTGTCCGCATGACGTCCGGCATAAAGGCGGCATGAACCTGAACTAGGCTTTGACATGGAACGTGGGAAGCTGTCGTTCCGATGATAAGGGAGAAATCCAAGTGGAAGCCCCACAAGGATGAGAGTACCAATGCGGAGCACAGTGGCGGACCAACTCGTAGTAGTGTTGAAATCTCTGTAATGGAGATGGAGCGAAGGGGTTGGCTCATCCGGCTTTATGATTAGGTCAACCAGAAATGGGAGGAACCTTTGAATAAAGCAAGGCCGATGGTTTGAAAACCTTCGACTGGGTGAGAGGAGCCGAATAAATCGAGAGGTTTACGTTTGGTTCTGTGAGGGCCTGGGGGTGAGATTCCCCCGGGCTACTCGACTCTTTTATTTAATCGGGAGATTACACGGATTGATATCGAAAAGATATCTTGGAGCGCGTAGTCGGTATTGATCAGCTTGGCCCTTCAATTTTAATCACACATCAAATCCACGTTAGACAAAAAATGAAAAGGAGGCAACAAAATGAAGGCAAAAGAAACTGCAGTGGTTCTGATAGAATTTCAAAACGATTTTTGCAAAGAAGGCGGCAAACTGCATGGCGGTGTTAAGTCGGAACTCGCCCGGCAGAATACCATCCCAAACGCTGCAAAACTGGCCGAGGAAGCTCGTAAAAAAGGTGCGTTGATCATCCATTCGCCTTTTATATTTAATGAGAAATATTTCGAAGATCATCAAATGCAGGGCATTGTCAAAGCTGTGGCAGATGGGGATGCCCTTCGCGAGGGAACTTGGGGCGCAGAGATCATCGAGGAGTTAAAGCCGCAAGAAGGGGATAAGGTCGTCGGCGGCAAGTGCACCTTGTGTGGCTTTAACCAAACCAATTTGGACGAACTGTTAGCGGAGGGCAATATTAAGAATGTAGTTATTGGTGGATTTTTGACCAATTTCTGTGTTGAAAGCACTTCCCGTACAGCTTATGACAAGGGCTATGGGGTTACGGTGATAACAGATGCTACTGCTGCCAATTCACAGGAAGAGCAAAATCACTCCGAACAGAAAATTTTCCCGCTGCTGGGACAAACGCTATCAGTGGATCAATTTATAAGCCAATTGGAAGAATGAACACTTTTCAGCGTCGCATAAATCCCGGACAGATTATCATGATCGGAACCGACGGCATATGGGAGATGCACAATCAGGCCGGCGAGATGTTCGGAAAAAAAGCGTTAATGGAAATTATCCGTAACAACCATACAGCGTCCGCCCGACAGATCGTGGACACTGTGACCGAGGCGCTTGAGCAATTCCGAGGAGATGAGGCGCCGGAGGACGATATCACTATGGTAGTGATTAAGGTAGACCGTTGATATCAGGGCTCGCCTTTCTGATAAAGCAGGTATTTTAACGTCGGTTCTTGATTAATTTGACGGTAACCATCAGGCACCTTGCAGTTGCTGTTTTTCGCAATGATGAGGTATGGGTGGCCCATTTCAGGCGTCAGACTATTCCTGTAAAATCGCTGCATATCAGCAAAAAGCCAATCATGATAGATCATATCTGCGGGACACACCGACATGGTGATTCGTTGGGGCAGTTCTATGTTCTGCAAATAAAAGTCATGATAGAAGGGTCTCCGTTTGGCATCGTGATCTTTGAGGTAAAGCATGCTGGACAAGGCGAGCACAAAAAAAAGCACTGCGGCTGCGCCGACACCCCTTCGAATGGTGAGGTGGTTTTTAGAATCGATTCAATTTGGGCGGCGATGCTTTGGGTGGCAAAAGCCAGGCTCAACACAAAAAACGGATAGGAATGCAGAATATAACGCGCGTGCTGGCGGGTGCTGATCATAAAGGGTAAACTGGCAGCCAGCGCGACCAATAGGAAGAACAGGGCCTGCCGGTTGAAATCAAGCCGCCGAAACGATAGCCGGATGGCCAGCATCAGCACCCCGGCAATCAGAAAAGGGACAATCATTTCCGATATCCAGCGTTCTGCCAGATACCAGTGGGTATCGCCCGAAGCCCTTTCATTTGTCATGCTGGCCACGATCTGGTTCTGCCAGAAACCCTGCCAGAATTTGACACTGTCTTCAGAAAGAAATGACGTTATTAGAAAAAAGAGCAAAAAGGTGACAAAGGCCAGCAATGTGCCGCTAATGGCCCTTGACAATTTTGCTTTTAAAGTTAGCCACGCCAGTACGGGTACGGCAAAGGTGAAGAACGCAACCGGTCCTTTGGATAGGAGCCCAAGATAAATAAGCCCTCCGGATAATAGGCTGTAAAAAATATGATGCTTATTTGCGATTGTGCTGCGGTATGCAATAATAGGTGGCGGCGATGGCGAAGACCGTCCAGGTATTCACAATCCGATTGGTCTGCAAAGTATAGGTGAACACCGGAAGGGGCACCAACAGCAGCATCGGCCACCAATTCCCGACACTCGGTAGTTGAAAGTCCCTGCGAACACGCTGCCAGAACCATGCCATACAGCCGAGAATGACAATGCCGATAAAAAATCCATAGAAAGACTCTATATAAGGGCCATTTCCGAAAATTCTAAAGGCTAAAGACTGTATCCAGAACACCAGGGGCGGATGTTCGTGGAATACCGGATGAATCCTGTCGTCCAGATAAGGCTTCCAGAATGTTCCAACCCCATCCGACAGATTTCTGGCGACGCTGGCATATTCAACACCATCGCCATGAGTCCCCAGCCGCATCAATTTATAGCCGATCAACAAACAATACAGCGAGAGAACAAACAACAACAGTACCTTTTTGGATGATAAGCGGGAGAGCATATCGATTAGGTCATAGGCGTTTACGGGTTCAAAGGTTCAAGGTTGATTTTTGTCACTGGACTGCATTCGGGATGTGTATTTACGAGAAAAGCGTCAGCTTCGCCAGACCTAATCCACGATTTGGAACCAAATTGACAATTATTTGGAAAAATGAGCCTTTTTAGCGAGGACTTCGGATTTTTAATGCTTTATATATCCTTAGCCTGGAACGTTGAACCCTGAACCGCCTAACCTAGTTGATATATTTGTTTTAGACAAAAGTCAATCTTGGACGTATTGTGAAAGTTAATGCGTAATAAAAGAGCAAAAATAAAGAAATTTCTATTTCATTTGCTAAAAAGAGCAGAGAGAAGCGACAGCTACAATTCGTCATTCCATGAAATTTCACATAAGCGGCAGTTAAGCTAAATCCTTTTACGCACCAATGGAAGAAGAGAACCCAGTCCCAGCAACGGGCCGATTGCCAAAAAGAGAAAAAGATAATCAGGCGGGATGACCGGCATCAGCGACGTCATCAGTTGGATGCTGATGATGGTGATGAAAAACCCGATGCAGTTAACGATTGTCAGGGCAGATCCGACAAGCTCTTTGGGAGCGGTGTGCGCTACAAGGGTTGAAAACTGGGGTGAATCGCCAACGACTACGATGCCCCAGAAAATCAAGAAGGCCAGGAACAGTTCAGGGGGAGCCTGAAAAATAAGGCCCGAAAGAAGGCAGCAAATTGCTGAAAAACCGAGTTGAACAAAAGCGACCTTGGCACTGCCGAATTTTCCGGCCATTATTCCCCCGCCAATGCAGCCAAGGCTGCCGGCTGCAATGATGATGAAGGCCCACAAGGATATATTTAATTCCACTACAGGATGATCTTTTGCATACGTGATGAGGAGCACGGGAACGAAGGCCCACAGCGTATACAGTTCCCACATATGGCCGAAGTAGCCGAAGGCGGCTGCACGTAAATCCCGGCGTTCGAATATCAGCATCAACGCTTTGCCGTGAAATGTCGTACCCCTGAAAAGATGAGGGCCGTCCGGAACGAGGAAAAACATCAGGGCACCGCCACCCGCTGAAATCAGAGATATGGCCACGATCACCGTTTCCCATTGAATGGATTGACTGGAGCCCTTAAAAACATGGGGAAAAGCCGTTCCGAGTACCAGGGCGCCGACCAGAAAACCCAGCGCTTTGCCCAGTCCTTGCCGATACCAGCCGGATGCTATTTTCATGCCCACCGGATAAATGCCTGCCAGAAAGAAGCCGGTCATACCCCCTCAAGACCATTAAAGCTGTAATAGCCGTCGGCAACGAGATAGATCGAGCAAGTTTGCCAAAGCCCCCATCAGCGAGCAAAAAAAGAACACCTTGCGGGGCGAAAACCTGTCTGAAACGGCCAGGACGGCAAAGCACAAGGTGCCGGCGATAAACCCAAGTTGCACCACCGATGTCATGTAGCCGATAACGCTCTCACCGAGAGACCATTGACGTTGAATATCATCCAGGACTGCATTGCCGGCAAACCAGAGCGATGTGCCGGTGAACTGAGAGATTACAATTGTCGGCAAAATCCAGGCAGGTCTATTTTTCATATTTATCTGAGTTTTATCGCTTCCAGATATTGCTTGATTTTGCTGGTGGCTGAGATGAACATTTTCGAACCGGTCATGAAAGTGAAGATATCCTTCTCGTTGCCGCAATTTATCGAAAATTGACGCCCGATCACCTCAGCGGGTTCAGGGGCATCGGGACGCTCGGCCATGGCATCCACATAGAGGTTGAGTCGATCTTTCAATACTTGAAAATAATCGATATCCTGACCGATCAAGTATTCCATGGTTTTCGTCAGATCCCGCGAGAATTCATTGATGGCATCCCAGTAGAGCTTTAACAGCACATTCTTTTGCGGGCTGTCTGCCAGATAATAGGAAATACTCCAGCCGACACCAATAATTTTCAATATCTGCAGCTCGTATTCCACCGTGGTGCGCTTGACATCAGCTTCCGGCGGCAAACGATCCAGCAGCCATTTTACATCTTCACGGTCAATGGCGAAGTCAAACAGGTCCTCGCCGGTTTTTTCAATTTCCGATTTTTATATTTTCTGAGTTTTCCATGATTGGCGATATATTATCTGGTCCGGGGTAGCTCGGAATTGACTATTGAAAATTTGTAAGATGTCGCAATATTATGAGGATGTTCAAGTGTCAGGTTTCAGGTGTCAGGAAGGCGGATCTCTATATCCTGAAACCTGAACACTGAAACCTTACATCCTGACTACATCTTGCAAGCTAAAGCCCGATAAGGGCTTAAACCGTTTCCAAGGCCTGCTGCAGGTCGCGAATCAACAGATCCGTCTTTTCGATACCCACGGACAGCCGAACGAGACTCTCGCTGACACCGGCTTTAGCTCGATTTTCAGGACTCAATCCAGCGTGAGTGTTGGTGATGGGCTGATTTGCCAGGCTGGTTACACCGCCAAGACTGGTTGCCAGTTTGATCTTAAGCAGGTGATCCATAAAACACTTGGTCTGATTGAAATCAGCATCTAGTTCAAAACTGAGCATACCCCCGAAACCGGTCATCTGACGTTTGGCGATATCATGATCGGGATGGGATGCCAATCCCGGATAGTGGACGGCTTTTATTTTATCCTGGGTCTCCAGGAAGCCGGCTATTTTCAGCGCACTTTCATTTTGACGTTGAATCCGCAAATCCAGGGTTCGTAGTCCCCGTAAGGTCAGAAATGCCGACATGGGATCCATGACGCCGCCCAGGATTTTACGATAGGTCCAGATTTTATCAAAATATTGATGGTTGCAGCAGACAAAACCCGTCGTCACATCATGATGTCCGCCGAGATATTTGGTTCCGCTGTGCAGCACCAGATCCACCCCTAAATCGGCGGGCTGCTGATTGATGGGGGATGCAAAGGTTGAATCGAGCATGACAACGGCGCCTTTTTGATGGGCGGCTGATGCTAACGGTTTGACATCAACCACGCGCAGGAGCGGATTCGTGGGTGTTTCCAGGTAGAGGATCGATAATCCCTTATCGATTTCATTTAATATCTCCTCCGTCTTCCAACAGTTAATAAACACCGTCTGGACATCCAGGGTCGGCAACACATCATTTAAAAATTCAAACGTACCGCCATATAGTTCCTGCATGGCCACAATTCTGCATCCTTTCCGGATATTTGCCATGATGGCTGTGGTAATGGCCGCCATGCCCGAACCGAATCCCAGGGCACGGTCATACCCCTCGAGTTCGGCCAACATTTGCTCGACTTCCATGACCGAAGGGTTGTCCCAGCGCGAATACAGGTAACCGTCGCGATTTTGTACGACTTCTATGAGGTCGTCGGAGTTATCAAACTGATAGGTTGCGGTCAGGTACACCGGCGGTATGACGGGTCTTCCTTTCATTCTTTTTTCTCCTTTTTAAGGATACGGGAATTGCAAACCCCTATGACGTATGGTGTGCATGATATCAATAACTTACGTGTGCCGTGGTCCAAAAGAGAATAAATCTGGCATAAATCCCAAATAAAAGCAAGGCCGCCCCGAAAGGATGACCCCTTCCATGGAAACGCTATTTCCGATTGGTAAGTTCATTTTTCTCTTGACAAACTAAAAAAATGGGAATATTTTCCCAATAAATGAGTTTTTAACTTGGCAGTTTTCACATATGTGCGTCGGAAAATTATGAACGACAAACATCTAAAACCCTTATCCGCGGCTGTCCTCAGGCTGCTGCGGCCTTTGGTATCGACCTGAAAACCTTTGAGGTCAATGACCTCAGGGTGGACTATGCCCTGATTGATTCTATCGAGCTGCCGACAAGTCTTTGCGGACGACCTTTTGGTTGAAGTCGGCATGGAGCTCGAGGTTAAAGGTGTCCCGGCAGATATCGAGCATAGCGTGCTTGCTGCCGACAAGGTCTCCTTGGAGGTGAACTAGGTTCAAAGTAAAGTATAGGAATTTCCATTTTGGGGACACGGATGAACACGGATTGCCAGGATATAAAAAGCTTCAAAAAACCAAATACTGGCTAAGAAGGAATTATAAAAATACAAAAAAGGATTGGAACATGCAAAATTAAGTTCGGCAATATTCGGTAATTTGCCGATAAACTAATAAAAAAAGCCAGGCACAAGACTTTGGCGGGTCGCGGTGCCTGGCTCGAAAAAACCTGAGGGCCTTGCGGCACGCTCAAGTGCCATAAGTATACGAATTCATCCGTAATGTGTCAATAGGCTCTCCAAATCCATCTGGAGGGCTTTTTTTGTCCTCGGAAGCAGAAAGGAGGTGATAAAAAGAATTCCTCTTCCATTGAATTATCTGGAGGACCGTTTGGAGCAAATCATTGTACCGAAAATTGAAAGAACGATGATTTGGCTCGCCTGGCAGGAACAGGATGTGCTCGACAGACGAGCACGGTTTGCATCAACTTTATACCATCCCTATGGGGATAACTAACTAAGGAGGTAATTATGTTTTCAGCAAAAGTCAATGGAAGATCGAAAAGCGCAATTTTAAAAACTGCCGTCGCATTTTTAGCGTTATTGTTTCTTGTCATCCCCGCTACCGGACTGCTCAGTATCGACCTCAGCCAGGCATCCGACGACGGTTGGGATGATGGCTGGAACGATGATCATGGCAATCATTGGAGAAGGCCTAAGTTTTGCTCCCGAACCGCAATGGCGGCGTTCAGAGCCGGCCAGAATGAGGTTAAAGATGACTACTGGATCGCTGTCGGCAACTGCTATAATTTGTCCGAAGCCGAAGATCGGGCCGAGTGTTTAGAAGATGCCAAGGCTGAATACAAGGAAGGGAAAGAGCTTACCAGGGATCAACGAGAAGCTCGCCTGGATCTTTGTGAGGAGTTAGGCGAAGCCCCGTACGATCCTCAACTCGACCCGAATGAATTTGTTGATCCAACCACAATCGATGCTTTATCGGCCAATCCATACTTTCCGCTGGTGCCGCTCACGAAATGGATCTATAAAGCTTATGACGAAGACGGCGTGCTTTTTGAGCGGATTACGGTAACCGTAAAAGATGAAATTAAGACCATCGAGTACCCGGAAGAGTCCGGCGAATTTTTCAAATGCACAGTTGTCAACGATGTAGTTGAAGAGTGTGATCCGGGTGAGACAGAATGTACTGTGATCGAAGACACTGATGACTGGTACATTCAGCATAAGGTTTCCAAGGATGTTTATTATATGGGTGAGATTGCCCGGGATTACGAACTGGATTTGGATGGCAATCCGGAACTCGTTGAAATCGAGGGCTCCTGGAAAGCCGGTCGGGACTCAGACAAGCCCGGAATTCTGATGTATGGAAATCCTAATCCAGATAACGATGATCTACAAAACCCGTACCGCCAGGAATTCAAGCTTGGTGATGCCGAAGATATTGGCGAATTGGTCAGAAGGGAGATGAAACTGTGGAGGTGCCTGCTGGTATCTTCAATTCAGACGTTTTAAAAACTAAAGATTATACTCCCATAGAACCGGATGTGCTGGAGTTCAAATTTTATGCTCCGGGATTCGGAATGATCCAAGAGATAAACCCCGAATCCGGCGAAAAGGTTGTACTTATAGAAAAAACTACAGTTGGTCCTTAGTGAATGTTCCATGGCGGGCTGTGCGGCATATGCTGTCAGCCCGCCTTTCTCCTCATTAAACCGATTGGAAATTAATAAGGAAAAAGGGGGTGGGTGACAGTGGGTAGTCAATATAAGTGGCTTATAGATTGGATTTTTTATTGGAAATGTTATCGACTGATGATTGCTATAGTTATTTGCATTGCACTATCCGCAATTGCAGATAACCATCGCATCTATGGTTCCACGATTAAACGTATTGCCGTGCTGCCGTTTAAGATCAATGCCGCCAAGGATCTGTCGTTTCTAAAAGTCGGCATCTATGACATGTTTATCCGCATGCAATTTCCAATTGATCCTAATGCCATTAGGAAGAGGCTATATTCAGGTTGCCTTGTGTTCTGGGTTCTGCTTCTTACAGCAAGTCCGGCTTTTTCAGGAGATGCTGAGCTGACAAATTTGACTGTCAGAAATACTATAGATGATCTCCAGGTCGATTTAACGATAAAAGGCATTTTCACAGAAGAAATGAAAGCGGCTGTGTCAAAAGGCATACCCATCAGCCTTACCTTTTTAATTCTTCTCTATGAAGTTCGCGACTATTGGTTTGATAACAAGATGGCCAGCAAAACAGCTGTGCATGATATTAAATTTGATGTGCTAAAGAAAGAATACAGGCTACGGCGGTCATGGGAAAAGGGAATCCCTTTGGTTATAAAAGATTTTGAAAAAGCCCAAAGCTTATTTTCAGAAATAAAAGAATTTGATGTCATACCGCTGAAAAGATTGAAAAAAGGTCAACATTATCAACTAAGGATTAAATCAGAGCTTAGTGAAAATAAAGCTCATTTAACCGGCTTGCCCTGGCAGTTTGAAACGGATTGGTACGCCCTAAATTTCATCTATTGACAAGCCGGATTGTGCAAAATATTTGAACCTGCAGGAGTGGATGGAAGTGTCAGCTTAAAAAATCAATTGGATCAAGCCAGGCTAAAAATCATCTGACCAAATACAAACATGCGAAGCGCAGGATAAAGACCGCAGAAGATTTTATTAAATTCTATCGCTACAAAGAGCAGCCTATGGTATGCCTTTCATGGTGAATTGCGACGGTCAAAAAATGCCAAGTAGAAAAAAAATAATTAAGAAGCAATTTTAGACCAGCCATTCATCGACAACCGTCCACCGGGTGCCTGGTGGCTGATAGCGGCCACTTACAAACTGACGGGCGTTCGCCATACCTGGACCGCACGCCTGCCTTCGGCGCTGGCTGCACTGGTATGCATCTTCCTGGTATACGCAATCGGAAGGAGGGCTGCCAACGCGAACGCCGGCTTTGTATCCGCTCTGATTCTCATGGGGATGTTGAAATATAATTTATCCCCAAGTTGCATCGTTGAGATTTATAGTTATATTTTGCCGGTGATCATGCATATTAATACCCAAATGAGGAGCTTGGTTATATGAACAATGACTATGACTTAATCGTCCTGGGCGGGGGCCCGGGTGGCTACGTAGCGGCGATACGCGGCGCCAGGCAAGGCCTAAAGGTTGCCGTTGTCGAAAAATCGCGCCTGGGAGGGGTCTGTCTCAACTGGGGGTGTATCCCCACCAAAGCCCTTTTAAAGAATGCCGAGCACATGCAGCTCCTGCAGGAAGCGGATCAATGGGGCTTCAGCTTTGACAATTTAAAGGTTGACTTTGCTAAAATCATCAAACGCAGCCGGCAGGTTGCCGACACCAGCTCCAAGGGCGTCAGCTATCTTATGAAGCAGCACAATATCACGGTGGTGAAAGGTCGCGGGAAACTGACAGATCGATCGGCGGTCGCGGTGCTGAATGATGCCGGCGAGCAAATAGACAATTTGACTGCATCCCATATCATCATCGCCACCGGGGGTCGCGCGCGTATGTTGCCGGGCATCCAAGCTGACGGTAAACGGATCCTGACCAGTTCGGATGCACTGATCCTGAAAAAAATTCCGCAATCGATGGTTATTATTGGTGCCGGCGCCATCGGCATGGAATTCGCCTATTTTTACCACACCTTCGGCACCAAAATTACGATCGTCGAAATGCTGCCGACGATTTTGCCCAACGAAGACGAAGAAGTCTCCCACGCACTGAAGCGAATTTATGAGAAAGCCGGCATGCAAATTCTGACTGGGACCAAGGTTGAATCGATTCAAACCGACCCAAGCGGCATCAAAATATCACTTGCAACCGGTGGCGACAAACAGCGGCTGATTGCAGAAACCTGTCTGGTGGCTATCGGTGTTCAGGGCAATATTGAGGACATCGGACTGGAAGCAGTCGGAGTGCGGACAGAGGCCGGTGCCATTGTCGTTGATAAATTTATGCGCACGAACGTTGCCGGGATTTATGCCATTGGTGATGTCGTCGGTGCTCCCTGGCTGGCCCATATCGCCTCCCATGAAGGCATTGTCTGCGTCGACCGGATTGCCGGCAAAGAGACAGCCGGCATGGATTACAGCAGCTTTCCGGGGTGTACCTATTGCCAGCCGCAGGTTGCCAGCATCGGTCTGACCGAAAAACAGGCCCGCCAAGGGGGACATGATATTAAAATCGGCCGGTTTCCCTTTACGGCCAGCGGCAAAGCCCGGGCAATCGGTCATAAGCACGGATTTGTGAAAGTTATCTTCGATGCCCGCTACGGGAAGATCCTTGGAGCGCACATCCTGGGTCCCGAGGCGACGGAAATGATTGCCGAATTCGGTTTGGCCAAAACCCTGGAAGGTACCAATGAAGAAATCGCTCATACGATTCATGCGCACCCGACGCTTTCGGAAGCCATGATGGAAGCGACACTGGATGCATTCGAGGGCGCGATTCACATATAAACCAATAAAGGAAAACGTCCCATGGATCTGGAGCCACTAAGGCAAAAAACCGGCTATATCTGCGATATGGACGGTGTTCTGTACCATGGCAATCGACTCTTGCCGGGAACCCTTGAATTTGTCAACTGGTTGAAATCGGAGAAGAAACGATTTTTGTTTCTGACGAACAACTGTGAAAAATCACCGCGTGAGTTGCAGGAAAAACTGCAACGTCTTGGCATATCCGTGGGTACCGAGCATTTTTACACCAGTGCCTTGGCAACCGCCAATTTTCTGGCCGGGCAAAAACCAAACGACAACGCCAGCGCTTATGTGATTGGCGCTTCCGGTCTGACCAATGCTCTTTACGATGCCGGATTTTCCATGAATGACATCAATCCGGATTATGTCATCGTCGGTGAGACCCGCACGTATTCCTTTGAAATGATTGAGCGTGCGGTAAATCTGGTGCTGGCCGGGGCAAAGTTGATCGGCACCAATCCGGATCTTTCCGGACCCATCGAAACCGGAATCACGGCCGGCTGCGGGGCGTTGGTAGCGCCGATAGAACTCGCCACCGGAATCAAGGCCTACTTCATTGGCAAACCCAATCCGATCATGATGCGCCATGCACGCCGATTGCTGGGCTGTAAACGGGAAGAAGCCGCGATTATCGGAGATCGGATGGACACCGATATTATTGCCGGTATTCACGCCGATATCGACACGGTGCTTGTGTTGAGTGGGGTGACTTCCAGGGAAGGATTTAAAGACATTTGCCTATTATCCGCGTTATGTGCTGGAAGGTGTCGGCGATATCCCGACATAATGAAATGTTTCAACCACTTTACATTCGAGATTCCCTGAGCATTCATCAAGTATGGAGATAGTAAATTTCGCCAATTATTGATGCCAGGTAATCAGGATCAAGTATATATACCAGCCGGTGGGCCAAACCATCAAATCTATCTGGAAAAACGAACTTGGAGGTACCGATGACGGCTGAAACGATGCATCCCGGGGACCGATTTTGTGTTACCTACAGAATCGCAGCAGCGGATCATGCTGAAGCCAAAAATTTCGCAAAGGATGTCGCGCTCGAGCAAACGGTGGAATTGCCGGAATCCAGCATACCCGCCGGATTGCTGCGGGACGCTGTAATGGGACAAATTATGGATATTCGTCAGGTTGAGGGAGATCCCCGCCGATTCGATGCGATGATCAGCTATCATTTTGAAACGACCGGGTACAAAATTCCTCAGTTTCTCAATGTACTTTTTGGCAACAGCTCAATGAGAAATAATCTGAAAATCACAAAACTTAGCCTGCCGGATGAATTTCTGAAGCATTTTCAGGGCCCACGCTATGGGATTGAAGGCCTGCGAAAAAAAATGGGTGTCTATGATCGTCCGTTGGCCTGCACGGCACTGAAGCCAATGGGCGGATCAATCAAGGATTTGGCTAAAATGGCCGCCGGCTTCGTTCGTGGGGGAGGGGACATCCTCAAAGATGATCATGGCCTGGCTGACCAATCTTACCATCCCTTCAAGGAACGGGTCTTGCGTTGCCAGGAAGCGGTGAGTCAAGCGAATGCCGAGTCCGGCAACACGGCGATTTATTGTCCGATGATCTCCGGCCGATTCGATGAAATTGAAGAACAGGTGCAGTTCGCGATTGACAACGATGTGCAAGGTTTTCTGATCGCGCCGCTGTTGGTTGGATTTGATACCATGAGGTATCTCGCCGAGCAGTATAAGGTTGTCATTATCGGTCATCCGGCATTGTCCGGGGTATTCTACAGCAATCCCGACCACGGCATCACACCGGCTGTATTGCTAGGCAGCATTTACCGGTTGCTCGGAGCGGATATCTCAATTTTTGTCAATTATGGCGGTAGATTTCCTTTGACAAAGGCCGATTGTCTGGATCTCAGTGAGGCACTGCGTGCACCGTTTGGCAAGCTCAGGCCTTGCTTCCCGTCACCGGCCGGGGGAATGTCGGTCGACAAGGTTGGCGAAATGGTTCAAACTTACGGGAAGGATACGGTCTTTCTGATCAGTGGTGCGCTGATTCAATATGCTCCGGACATGGAGACGAGCACACGAGCCTTTATGGACAAGATCCATCAATATTCGGCATAATGACACCAAATTAATTTATTTTTGAAGCCGGAAATCCCTTGCTGCAGCGTCTCAATTAACTCATCATGTATCCATTCGTTGGTGGCACAAACATCCATTTTGAAGGATCGAAAACAGAAGCGGCCTCGGGCTATCCCTTCATGATAAAAAGCGATTCCGACACAAAAGAGGCCGACACCGTGGATAAAATTGGCGATGCCGTTATGCTGTCTACAGCGAAGGCCTGCCAATCTTCAGGCAGTGTGGCCGTTCAGAGGATTGTTAAAATTTTGTTTGCGCCAAATCTGCGATAAATTACGTGCTTCTCTGGCGGGTTTGCTGAAAAAGCTTTTCATCAGTTCGCAAGAGATCAGCATGTGTTTTTTACGGCTGGTCGGCATATAGCTGTACTGTTGGGTAACCCGGTACGGTTTTGAAAGGAAGCGTTCAAACATATCTTTCATGTAAGCATCCAACAAATTTTCGCGGTTGTTGAATTCATCACCACAATCGTTACATTTGCCGGCTTTGAGGTATCGATCCAGGTAGATCAACGTGTGATCGGTTTCCTCCCGGCAATTCATGCAGTAGCGGATACCGGTGTATTTTGTTACTTTCATCTTACTTACCTCCTGTCGGATCGAAGGTTGACGGTCAGGGTATACTTGTCGGCTCTATGAGTCGACCTTAAAAATTCGATCGGTTTCTGATCTTCCGAAAAAGATGTTCTTTCGGTGAAAAGCGTCGGTGCCTTTGGGGGTAACTCAAGTAATTGATATTCCTGCCTGCTTGCCTGGCCGGCCCTAATTGTCTGAGTCCCATGGTGAAAGCGAACGTCAAATTCATTTTCCAAAATAGATACCAATGATCCATGCATGTCTTTGGTGAGGAGTTCAGGAAAAAAATTAGCCGGTAAGTATGCGTGCTGCAATGCTACCGGAAAATTGTCGGCATAGCGTAATCGCGAAATCACATGAATCGGTGCCCCATACTGCAGGTTAAGCGCCGCGCTGACTTCCTCAGGGGCGGCGATGGTTTCTTTTTGGAGTACTTTTGAGCTGGGTTTATAGCCCTGTCGGATCATCTCGGCTGAAAAGGATGCAATGATGCTGGCGTCTTCCCGCAGACCGGCTCCCAGGATAAACGTTCCCTGACCGCGCTGCATGGCCAGAACTCTCTCGTCCACCAGGGCCTTAATCGCCTGGCGCGCGGTCATGAGCGAAATTTTCAATTCAGAGCTTAATTGGCGCAGAGAAGGGACTTGCTGCCCGATTTTCCATTCACCGGTTTTGATTTTCTCGTAGATGGCTTCTTTGAGCTGATAATAGATGGGAATTGCTGATTGGCGGTCAATTTGCGGCAGATCCATTGGTATCAGCCTCTCTTTCGATAAACCGGCCATTTATCTGGCCGGCAGTTGGAGCCTACACCTGAAGATTATCATAGTGTTATATAACGCTATAACACCATATAGGACCGCAAATTTTTTGTCAAGAAAAATAAATATCGATATAACGATCCGGAATAATTATAATAATTATCGATTTGCAATCACTCCCGGAAAATCAATCCCTCGATATGGCTGAAAATTTTTTACGGATTCGATTGGGGTATCATGATTTTGAATTCACAGCCGGAGCTTTCCAATTTATGAAAAATCCGGCGGAGGGGTCACGTTTTCAGGGGGGAACTCCTGGTGCAATGGCAATTCTCAACCAACCTATTGCATGCGTTTAATATGCGGGTCTGCACACAACCATCGAAACGACCGGCCTTGCGCCTTGGGATACTTTAAAAAGAATCCTCGAATTTTCCGATCGTGCATGATCCTATTAAAATTGCTCTAGTTTCCCTTCTAATTGCTGATTTAAGTCGAATATTTTTTCAACGGTTTGAATACCCTGGGAACCCTCAGAATCGGGTGTGTCGGCAATCCAAGGGGCCTGGTTTTCCTGCCATTTGATGTTGGCTTCGATGGCACCCAGTTTGCTGAAACTTTCGTCAATATCCTCACATTCATAGAAGATAATGGCCAGATTCTTGTGCATATAGACCTCACAATTGTGAGCACCGGCTTGCTTTAAAGCGTCCAGTTGGGTACGCCAGTGAGTCTTGTGAACGTTTTTATGAGCCTCTACATAGTCCTTCACGCACTCTTCTTTAATCTCTAAAACTAAACAATAACGTTTCATATTCGGCTCCCCTTTTTTTGATGTAAATTCGATCTGATCTATCTACCTTTAAGCTTTGCTTTAACGACCACGGTGAAATACACAAATACAGCCAATACCAGGCCATTGACGACCTGTTGCCACCATTTAAAGACACCCAGAATGTTGAGACCGCCAGTAATAGATTGAAGGATACAAGCCGCAATCACCATCCCTAAAATAGAACCTTCACCCCCGGCTAAGGCTGGTGCCACCGACGATGACAGCGGTAATCACGACGAATTCAAAGCCATACATTATTTTCGGGTCGCCTACCCCGAGGCGTGAGGCCAGCAAAACACCGGCAAAAGCGGAAAATAGACCCACCAGCACATATAGCAGTATCATGATCGCGTTGGTTCTTATACCGGAAAGCGTGGCGGCCGTATGATTGCCGCCAATGGCAACTGCATATTTACCCAAAGAATGCTTTTTCTCCAATATCAAGAAAAGTATCACCACTGCGACCGTCACCAGAAAGGGAACCGGAAAGGGGCCGATATTCGATTGTCCGAATACGCCAAAGTCATCGGCAACTTCCCGAATCGTAAGCCCTTCGGTAAGCAGGTAGGCAAAGCCTCGGGCCATATAATACATGCCTAAAGTCGCTATAAATGGCGTGATTCTTAATTTGACGACGACAAGCGCATTGATCAGGCCGAGAAGGCCGCCAAAACAGATCGTCAGAACAAACGCCAACGGTGTCTCCAGACCCGCACGGCTGAGATAGGCCGCTAAAACTCCGGCGCAGGCAACAACGCTGCCCATTGAAATGTCAAGACCGCCGGCCACCATTAAAAGGGTAACCGCGCAGCCTGAGATGATCACAAAGGAGACATGCTTGGATAAATTGGCGAGATTATAGGCGCCTAAAAACCGAGGGTTCATATAATAGAAGAAACTCATAACAGCGGCAAGAATCAGTAGTAGAATAATTATCTGCCAGTCGTATGATCTCTTGGTTTTAACCTCAGCCAATCGCTCCATTGTTAGCTTCCTCTCCACTCGCTACGATATGGATAATATTTTCGGTGTTAATATTTTCGCTGTTGGGCATGATCGTCTTGATTCGGCCTTCATACATCAACACGATTCGATCGCAAAGATTGACAATCTCGGGTAATTCGGAAGAAAAGACAATTATGGAAGTCCCTTCCTTTGACAGCCGGCGGATGATGTTATGAATTTCCTCTTTGGCGCCCACATCAATTCCGCGGGTAGGCTCATCGAGTAGCAGGATTCGAGATTGAGCGTTCAGGCATTTGGCGACCACCACTTTTTGCTGGTTGCCGCCACTCAAATAGGCTACCACCTGTTCCTCATCTCTGGCGACAATCCTGACCCGCTCCATAAATTTTCTTGCCAGGCTCCTTTCCCTGGCTCGGCTCGTAAGACCATACTGGGTGATGGGTTTGGGATTCATAATAGAAATGTTGTCTTTGATCGGAAGCAATGTGAACAGCCCTTCGGTTCGTCTTTCTTCAGGGACCATCGCTAATCCGTTTCGGATGGCAATTCGCGGGCTGCTGACATCCAATGGTTTTCCACTGATAGTAATTTCTCCCTCGATCGGATCCATCCCATATAGCGCTCTGGCAATCTCGGTCTTGCCCGACCCTACCAAACCATAAAAACCTAATATCTCGCCTTTGAACAACTCGAAATTAATATCGTGCAGTTTGCCGGTATTTACAGCTTTTAATTCTAGGACTTTAGTATTCCAATCAATTTGACTCGGCACATAATGCTCCACAACCACTTTGCCCAGAATCATCTTAACGAGTTCCGCACTTGCTTGGCCTTCATCACCGGATTCAGACAATTCAGATACAGGCTTGGTGGCAACCATCTGACCGTCTTTGAATACCGTGACATAATCGCCGATCTGGAATATCTCATTCAGACGATGGGAGATGAAGATGACCGTCACATTCTGCTGCTTCAAAAGTGTAATCGTGTCAAAAAGTATTTGGGTTTCTTCTTCTGTCAGAGAAGCGGTCGGTTCATCCATCACGATGATATTTGCATCCGCAGTGATGGCTTTGGTAATCTCAATCAACTGCTTCTGGGCTGTGCTCAAATCAGATGCCAGTTGATTGAGGCCAATGTTGCGATCCATACTCTTTAGCACATCGTATGCCTTACCGATCCCGGTACTTTTCTTGATAAACCCCAAGGTCTTTTTCTCGATCCCCAGGGTCAAGTTTTGTTCCACCGTCAGCTGCTCGACGACATTCAATTCCTGATACAGGACACTCATACCGGCATTCATGGCATCCTTTGGTGCTGTTGGGGTTAAAATTCCGGCCGTCGTAGCTAATGGTTCCTCCACTCTTTTTGAGGGCACCGGTCAATATCTTGATAAAGGTCGACTTGCCGGCACCATTTTCCCCAACGATACAGTGAACCGTATTTCTGAAAATATCGAAGCTAACATCCTTGAGAGCTGTCACCCCCGGAAAGCTCTTTGTTAGATTTTTAATTTCGATTATTTTTTCTTGCACAATCTTATTCCATAGTGCGATTTGTTAAAAAAAATCTGGTCTCATTATTTACGGATGGATCTGCTTAGAGACCTAATCGTTCTTTGATATCCCGGTTCGCTAGGACCGCTCCGATCAGGATCATACCCTTGACGACAAGTTGATAAAAATAATTTATATCCATCAGGTTCATGATATTGGCAACTATGCCAACAATGAGAGCGCCGATAATCATGCCGATGAATGAACCTTCGCCTCCGTATATGCTTGTCCCGCCAAGCACAACCGCAATAATAACATCAAAATGGAATGTCGGTCCAAAATTTGGTGTCGCCGATCCCAAGTCGAGTGCTCAATATAATGCCGGCGAAGCCTACCAAAGCGCCGACCAGAATGAATAGGAGGAGAATGACCGCCTCACAGTTGACGCCTGACAGTCGCGCGGCAGTCTCATTGCCGCCGATGGCAAAGGCATACTTGCTCAAGTAGAGTTTTGGAATAAATGAAATAAAATATGGCGACAATAATAACGACCACAATCAGAAACAAGGGAACGGGCCCGATCATTGTACGCCCCAGCGATTGAAAATTTGCCGGCAATCCGGATGCTATCCTGGCACCTCCATCATGTCTGGCGACAATCCAGGCCAGACCCTTGGCAATGTTCAGGGTAGCGAGGGTTGCGATGATCGATCCGATTTTAAGCTTGTTGACCAATAAGCCGTTAATCAGCCCGAAGAAAGCACCAATCAAAATCGCCAGGCCCATCGCAACGTAGGTGGGAATGCCGTGTTTGCACATATAAGCAAACATAACGGCGGAAAATGCCAGCACACTGCCGACCGAAAGATCAAAATTGCCTGCGATCATCAACATGACCGCCGCTGAACCGACCAACATCACCAGCGAAACGGTTTGCATGATATTTTGGATATTGGTAAATGTAAGGAATTTGGGACTGAGAATCGAAGCGATAATCATAATTCCAATCATTATGCCCAATAGTACCAACGCCTGGATGTCAATGTGAAATCGTTTCTTAAGCATTCCTTTTTTCCGTCTAAAATATAACCAGCTCTGATGGACTTGCCGGAAGGCGCCTCCATAAAATAGCAAGGACTGACACAGAGGGTCTTCCGGCAATGGTACTAAATATAGCGACTTCCCTAATTGCAGATATCGCTGATTGGTTGATTAGTTGATTGGTTAAGTGGTTGTAAATATAGATTTATCCCATATTTGCAAAATAATTGGCCACTTCATGTTCAAACAATCGTAAAATTTTGAAATTATTACTATAATTTACCTAATCAACCATTCAACCAGTAAACTATTCAGCCAAGTTTGAATTGAGTGAAAAAAAGCACAACATTGGTATCACTGAATTGGGTCCAAATTACTTTCCTTGTACTTTTTGCTTGAGATCGACCTCTGAAAAATATTGATAGCTCAGAAATTTTTGGGCCTCATCCAAAGTAGTATCCCAGTAGCTGATGAACTTATTGTAGGTATCCATAACGAAATACTCAGTCATTTGAATTTCCCCTTTTTTAATCTTCACCATGAGATCAACTTCCGCGGCGCCATTTACCGCAGGCTGCAATCCCTGGGTGATCTTGAAAGATGAATTCGGGTCAAAGACTTTTATAAGCTCAGCTTCCGTCGCATCGGTACCAACAACGATCTCGGTCAGGCATTTGCCATCTTTGGCTTTGCCCCTGCCGGCCGCTTCCAGGGCCGCAATCGCACCCAGGGCATGATCGGCACTGGCGCCATAAACGATATTAATTTCGGGATGAGCTTGAATCATATCCTGCATTTGGGCCATAGACTGTTCAATGTTACCATTGCCCTCGAGTTTGCTGACGACCTCTGCAGACGGGTCAACCGCCTTAACGCCGGCAATAAATGGGCCGGTGCGACCGGTTTGAACAATTTCAAATTGCAGGTAATCGATAACACCGATCTTGATCGGTTTATCCGGATACCATTCTTTCCATTTTTTTGCTGCCGCTTCGCCCATCTGTTTGGAAGTAACGGCTTCATTAATCCGCAAATGGGGTGCAATTTTGCTCTTGGTTTCGCTGAAAAAACTGGTGATCGGTATATTTTCACTCTGACCCATTTGGGCTATCTGGTCCATCACTACCGGGTCATTGCAATGGACCATAACGCCGTCCAAACCCTGGCTGATAAAAGTTTCAACAGCCGCTAGGGTTCCATCTGTTGTGCTTTCGCCATCAATAACCATCACCTTGATGCCGTACTTTTCCTTGGCATGGGCAACCCCATGTTTCACATGGGCTTGATGGTAGGCGTGGGCCATGGTGTAAGGGACTTTCCCGAAAACCATACCTTTTAACTCGTCCGCTGCATAGCCGGGTACGGTTACGAACGCAACTAAAACGATTAGAGCTGCAAAAATATGCCATTTTTTCATTTTATTTTCCTCCAAGATACGATTAATTTAAGATTGCATATTGACTCAGGCTCCCAACAGTGAAAATAATGGTTTCATCCTCCTTTCAAAAAATATTTTTTTACAAAGCCCCCATGAGAGTGCCGGTTCATAGACCTTAATCGTTAGAGACGTCAGCCGCAATAAGCATATCGAGTGAAACACTATTTTTTCGCAGTATCCCACTCTATGAGAGCCCTTGCGGCGCTGAATCCGACCCTGTAATATCATATAGATCGATCAATTTTCTTTAGTCAACGGTTATTTTCAAGACATATTTGATCCCCTTGGATAGTTGCATCCATGATTTCTCCTTCATAACAGACAACTTTCATTTTCTTTTTTCTTTGCAGTTAAACACTGAACTTTCGATTTGCTCTATTTTCTCCGCTGAAAGCGGCAGCTCGGCTTTCTCCATGACCGAGGCCAGGGCAATCAGATTTTCATTGGAAACAAGATTTTCGGTCGACATCGTAATCGCCAATCTTTCTCCACTGCCGGCCGCTTTCAACAGCTCAATCGCGTAGGTTTTTGTGGCATCAGGACCTAATCCATATACAGAACCCGGGAATCCAATCCAAATAACCTTGTCTTTCCAAGCGGCCAGGGCTTCGCTCAATGGTAAATCACCCATCGGTTCCGGGTGGAAGGCTTCAACGATATCTATCGGCGTCCTGCTGATTAAATCTTTTAACTGCTTAAGACGTCCGTCCATGTGCACGGCGATTAATTTATCTTGACGATGAAAACATCTCGGCCTGCTTCTCATACACCGGCAGGCAGTAGCGCTCATAGAGATTTGGATTAACAAGCAGGGCATCGATGTTATCACCGCACCAGACAATCGGCGCCGGCGATTTTGCAACAATTTCATAAAGCGATTCACGGCTCCGGCATGCAGTCTGGTATAGTTCTTCAACAAGATCAGGGTAATCGGCATGATGGTAAAAAAACCGACCTTGATTGGTGCCAACCCAGTGCACAATCAACATCTGAATCGGGCAATGCGGAATTTCATTCACGACGAGCCCATCCTCACCCAGCCAATCAAGCGCCTGCTCAATTGGAAAATAATCGGCCTCATATTCCGTATTTTCGACGATAAACTGAACTATTTTATAGTCTTCGCGGGCCTTTAATTAGATGCTCGGTCTTCCAGGGAACGATGTCATTCCAACTCCTTTGACCGTGCCACAGCCCGACCCCGGGATCGCGGGTCTCTTCTTCAAATACGCTACCCAGTGGCGTAGCGTAGATTCGACGAATTGCCTTTTTGCCGGAGATTGTCTTGTGCTCTTCTGTTATCTCAACGCCGTGCAACTTCATGACATAAGCCGGTCTGGCCCAAGTTAGGGCCATCCCCCGATTGCGGCATTCACGCTCGGCCCATCCCGTCTGGGTGTGCCGCCAGTTGTGCAGAAAGGGCATTTTGTCAGCGAGTCGCAGGGTCGTTGCGGCCATGAGTCTTTCACGAGCGGTCATTTCAGACATGAGTAAAATCCTATTAATTTTCGATGAGTGTTAATTAGATTTTGATTCCTGCCCATAGCGGTTCATGTAGTAGTCAAATGAACGCCAAGCCTGGTCTTTGGTAAACTCTATCGGATGGCCCAGGTTTTTTGCTATATGGTAAATCTTGGCCGCTTCTTCCAGAGTAACCGCTCGTTCCATGGCATGCTCCAGAGTTTTTCCCACGATAATCGGTCCGTGTTGGCCGAGCTGGACGGCAAAACCTTCTCCCAGTGCCTCAACAGGCGCACTCACAAAGTGATCGTCCTCGATATGCGCATACTTGGCGACGGGAATCGGGGCACCGAACCAATCAGCCTGAGTTTCAGTTATTATGGGAATGGGCTTATCAATTACGGAAAATGCGGTTGCATAGGGAGAGTGGGTGTGAATAATGGCGTGAATATCCGGGCGGGCTTTAAAAATTTCTAGCCAAAGATTGGTTGCCACGGATGGACGATATTTCCCATCTATCAAATTTAGATTCATGTCGACAACACTCATATCTTCCGGATTCAGCTCTTTATAGGACAAGCCACTGGGCGTCACAACGATATAGTCGGTTTCCGGGTCGTGGGCGATGACTGTTCCGCCGGCCATCCACACCAATCCGTAGACCGGCAATAGATTGGCGGTGTCCAATACCTTGGCGCGTAACTGACCCAATAAAAGCTCTTTTTTCATTTACAATCCTCCTGAAATCTCACACTGGGAAATGTCCATACGAAATTCCAATATCAACTATCCTCATCAGCTGAAAAAACGCTGTTTCAATGCCGCATGGTCTTTGAATCGGGGAACCAGTGACTGGTAAATGCTGTCGTATAGGCTAAAGAGCTCCTCATACAATTCATGCCGCTCAGCGTCCGGTTGATAAGTTCTTTCGCGCTTGATAAATTGCTCGGTAACCTGTTCAAAACTTTCAAATAAACCTTCACCCACCCCAACCAAAATGGCGTTGCCGAGAGGGGTCGCCTCGGGCGTGTTGATGGTGACAACTTTTGTATTCGTGACGTCGGCGAGGATCTGACACCAGAGTTCACTGTTTGTCGGGCCGCCACTGGTAATGATCTCGTCCAGTTCTATTCCAATCTGCGAAGCGCTCTTGATGGTTTCATACATATTGAAAGTGCAGCCTTCCATGATAGAACGAATCATTTGAGACTTGGTTGAGGTTGCCGTAATGCCAAAAAATGCCCCGGAGGCATTCGGATTGAAAACCGGGTGAAACTTACCAAAAAGATACGGGAAGTAAATAATGCCGCCTGAGCCGGGATCGGTTTTCATAGCTTCGGCGGTCATGATTTCAAAATTATTGATGGCGTCGCCGAGAATGCCGGCCGCCTGTTTTTCTTGATTTCCGAATTGCTCGGCGAACCACTTCAGCGAAAACCCGATGGTTGCCTGGGAACCCAGCAAAAACTTGAAACCCGGGTCGGTAACATGCATTACCGAAGTCATATACTCACTCTGATGTTTTTTATCTGCAACGATCATCATGTTGGAGGCACTTCCCATGGAATAAAAGCCCTGCCCATACCTGACCGCGCCACCGGCCAGAGCTCCGGTGACGATGTCCAGACCTCCCAGATAGACCGGTGTGCCTTCGAGCAGGCCTGTTTCTAGTGCAGCTTTTTGGGACAAGCCTGCGACAGGTTTACGATTCTCATGCAGGCTTGGGTACTTGTCTAGATCGAGCCCCATGGCCTCGATCAAGTCCTGGTCATAATCCAACCGATGAATGTGAAACCCATAGTCCAATGCCGAAGCTATGGAATAGTCCAAAACAAATTTCCCGGTCAGTTTCTGAACAATATATCCACTGGCCTCCGTGTATTTATATATTCTGGAATAGACTTCAGGTTCATGGTTTTTCAGCCACATCAGGTGGGGGGTAGCGCTCAATACCGTTGGTATATTACCGCAGGCGGCAAATATCCGGTCACGGCAATTATTTTCCAGAAAGGTTACCTCCTCACCGGCCCTTTGATCGCTCCACGGAATGGCGTTATAGAGATGATCACCCTTGCTGTCCAGCGGCACCGTGCAGCATCCCAGACTGCTGACGCCAATACCTGCGACCGTGCCCGGATTTATGGCTGCCTTTTGGAGGGCGAGGTGGAGTGTTTGCTTGACATAATTCCACCAGTCATCAGGATCATATTCGGTCCAGCCCGGGTTCGGGAAATGGATCTCTACTTCCTTGGATTCATTGGCTAAAATATTCAGATCGCGATCGAATACAACGGACTTAATATTTGTGGAGCCAACATCGATACCAATTAGAATATTTTTTTCCATCTTCATTCCTCTCATCGTTGCTTTTCAATTCATGTTTATATTCATACCGGATGGGGGGTCAAAGTGGCTGGCCGCTCGCAATAGCGTTTCCTGGTCTGCATCCTTTTTATTAAATACACCCGATATTTTCCCCGATCGCATGACAATAATACGGTCGCTGATGCCTAAAATTTCAGGCAATTCAGAAGAGATAAACAGGATCGCCACGCCGCTGGCGGCGAGTTCTCCAATGATTGAATAAATCTCAAATTTCGATCCGACATCGATTCCATGGGTCGGTTCGTCAAGGATCATTATTTTGGGTTCGAAAGCCAGAATTCTGCCCAGAAATGCTTTTTGTTGGTTACCCCCACTCAATGATGTTATTTGCTGATCTATTGAATGGGCGCGGATATTTAAACGGTCGTATTGATATTCGGCGACCTTTTTTTCTTCTTTATTTTTGACAAAGTTAAGTTGCGCATACCGTTTCAGGCTGGAAATCGTAATATTTTGCATGACATTGAAATTGGGAAGCATGGAGATATTCTTGCGATCTTCGGACAGGTAGCCGATACCGATATTAATGGCGGCTTTGGGCGATGTAACTTTGACCTCTTTTCCGTCCAAATATAGTTGCCCCGAGTCTTTTGCAAGGTATCCCAGGATGGTGCAGGCCAGCTCCGTCCTTCCGGATCCAACCAGGCCGTAAAAACCTATAATTTCACCCTTTTTCAGGGTGAAGCTGACATCCTCGAAAAGGGGTTTATTGGTGAAGCCTTTCACCTCGAAGGTGCCGGGCCCTTCTTTGACCTGCCCGCTTAGGAAAGCGCTTGTCCAGCGCCCGACCCACCATAAGAGAGATTATGTCTTCCTGATGGGTCAAGTTTTTATCAAGGGTTTCTATCTTTTGGCCGTCTCTGAGGACCGTAATACGATCTGAAATTTGAAAGACCTCATCCAGTTTATGAGAAATATATATAACCGAATGATCGGTTTCCCTGAGTTTATTAATGAGTTTAAAGAGCTTCTCTGTTTCAAGGTCCGGCAGGTATGCGGTGGGCTCGTCCATGATGATTAATTTTGGATTAAAAGCGGTGGCCCTGGCCAGTTGGACAATTTGTTTCTGCCAAACACTCAACTCCCGTATTAGCTTACCGGGGTCGATCGAAAATCCGATTTTTTGGAAAATATCTTCCACACTTTCGTACAGCCTTTTCCAGTCCACGAATGCCCCTTGTTTTTTTTGGGGCAAATGACCCAGGAAAATATTTTCAGCAACGCTGAGGGCCTCAACAAGATTAATTTCCTGAAAAACGATACTAATGCCCTGCTTAATCGCCTTGTGAGGGCTATCCAAGGTGATAGCCTTGTCCCTTAACAAAAAGGTGCCTACATCAGGTTTAAGGACGCCGGCTATAATATTCATCAGGGTACTTTTACCCGCGCCGTTCTCGCCCACCACCGCGTGCACCTCGCCCTCGCGGATGGTCAGACTTACGTCGTTTAAAGCCTGTACAACGCCAAAGGCCTTACTGACCCCATTTACGGTAAGCATCAAATCCTTTTTTATAGAACCATCTTTTTCCATCTTTTTATATACGGTTTATTCACTTCTCTGCATGGCACCGATTGCGACTGCTGTAATAAGGATGAAACCTGAGATAAGACTCTGCCAGTAGGAAGAGACGCGAAACAACACCAGGATGTTGCTGATCACGCCCATGAGAGCAGCACCGAGAATAACCCGATAAATTTTTCCCTCGCCGCCATAGAGGCCAATGCCGCCAATCACCGCTGCCGCGACGGATGGCAGGGTCCATTGTTCCGCGGCGCCGGCCTGGGCGGTCGCCAGTCTGGACGTCAGGATAATACCGGCGAACCCGGCGAGGGTACCGCTGATTGCGAATGCAGACAGTTTTATTAATTTGACGTTAATGCCCACAAAAATACTCGTAATTTCGCTGCCGCCCAAGGCATAAATATTACGGCCATAGACGGTCTTGCCGAGCAGGATTGTAAAGAAAAGGGTCACGATGATCATCAGCCAGATGGGGACGGGGACACTTAAAATTTTCCCCTGCCCCAGGAAAGCAAAACTGCTTGGGAGATTGCTAATCGGCCAGCCTTTGGTGGTCACCAGTATAATACCGTTAAATATCCAACTGGAGGCCAGGGTGGCAATCAGCGGATTAATCCGCAAATATGATACCAGAATTCCATTGAACAGGCCGCAAAGATTTCCAACCAATACACCCATGAGAATCCCCAACCAAACAGGCATTCCCAGGGATGTTAAAAAATATCCGCTCGCCATCCCGCATAAGGAGGCGATGGCGCCCACGGAGAGATCAAATCCGCCGGATATGAGAACAAAACCTTGTCCGATGGCCACAATGGCGATCATGGAAAACTGCCTGATCACCACCAGCGCATTGATAGACGTTCTAAACTTTGGCAAAAATATGGCGGCGACAATAACGATAAAGGCGAAAACAAATAGGATGGCGTGTTCTTCTGCAATCTTGAGCAAGGTATTGGATAGTTTTGATCTGGCCATGGGAATAAGCGCTTTCTTCTTCAGAGAATACTCGTTCTAAACTTACCGATTATCGAATACCACAATTTGATTTTTACCGACCACTGCAGCGCACACCAGTTGGGCATCGCCAGACCCAATGAATAATATAGATGTCGTCATTCAGCAAGATGGAGTTGATTCCATCCTGGGCCACTTTGACTTTGTAGGTTGGGTTGAGCCCACTCCAGGCTTTGTTGGGTTTCGTTGCACTCAACCCAACCTACATTTTACTGGTGTTATTGCGGAATCCGAAACCCAACAACGGCCGATTTCGGAACCGAGCCCCAAAAGTTTCTTTTTCGAATCGACGGGTTACTTTTCAGGCCAGCGGCTGAACTGACACCCGTCACTTGACACCTGAAACCTTCAGTATCTGACAACATGTTGTTAGAAAAAATGGACTCAGGCTAAGTGCTTAATTCCTCTTGCTAATTTATTGCCACAGCTTCTTCATTTCCTTCAACATCTCGGGCGCCTTTTTGCGGTTTATTTCTTCGACCGTACTCATATTTTCTTTTGTGGCGAGGGTATGGCCGGTTGAAAAGAAATTCTTAGTCGGCTTCAGTCCCTGGGTTGCCAGTTCCAGGCCGTAACAAGCGAGATATCCCATGGCATAGGTGTTTTGGCGGACGGACACCTGCACATAACCCTCTTCGATGGCCTTCATGATTTCAGGCAGGAGGGTCCAGGTGACAATTTTATATTCACCGGGTTTTACACCGCGTTCCTTCAAGGCTTGATGAAGCGCTATGGTACCCAGCAGATTTGTATCGACCCAACCGTTGACTTTATCCGAATGGGCGGAAAGCAGGTTTTCAATCAGAGTCAGGGCGCTGGCCGGTGTAACGCCGGTCGGTTGCTCATCGACTAGCTGAACCAAATCCGGTTTTTTATCGAGCACCTCGTGAATTCCGCGAAAACGCTCCTTGGTGTTCGAACTCACGGTTTCGTGACATACGATAATATAATTACCCTTGTCACCCATTAGCTCGGCAAAAACTTCACCCTCTGCTACTCCGGCGGAATAGTTGTCGGTCCCAAAAAACATCAGTTGATCGGAGTCGATGGAGGTATCATCCCATGTCACGACCTTGATGCCCATATTCATTGCTTCGTTGATGACCGGCTTCAGCGCCTCCGGTGTGTTCACGGCAATGGCTATTCCCGCAGGCTTCTCGGCCATAACATCTTCCATGAGTTTGACCTGTTCTTCAGCACTTGCTCCTCGCGGTGAAACATAGCGCGTTTTTATGCCGCCGATTTCCTTGGCAGCATCATTGAAGCCTTCCGCTCCGACGTCAAACCACGGATGGATGTATTTTGCAATGATAACGAATTCTTTATCAGCTGAAATGGCGGATGTGCTTGTCAAAGCGAATATCGCTATTACCGCCAGAAGAATACTTAATTTCAGAAATGATTTCATGTTGTTTCTCCTTTATATGTTATGTCTGACTTAAAAATTCCTTGATCCTGAAAACCGCTTCACTGGCATTGGAGCCGTAACCGTCGGCACCAATTTCAGCGGCAAAACCCTGGGTGACCGGCGCCCCCCCTACGATGACCTTGACATCCTGCCTTAAGCCGGATTCTTCCAAGGCAACTATCACATCTCTCATGCAAGGCATGGTCGTGGTCAGCAAGGCCGAAATGCCGACAAATCCGGGTCGATGGGTTTTCACCATTTCCACGAACTTCTCCGGAGGCGCATTAATGCCAATATCGATGACTCCCACTCCAGCGCCTTCCATCATCATACCCACCAAATTTTTCCCGATGTCATGCAAATCACCTTTGACGGTTCCAATGACTACTTTCGCAATAGTCTTCATTTGGCCACCGACAAGAAGCGGGTTGAGCAAAGCCATACCCTTTTTCATGGCATTGGCGGCAATCAGCATTTCGGGGATAAAAATTTTGGCTTCGGCATAATTCTTTCCGACGATCTCCATGGCTGGGAGGAGCCCTTCACTTATAACGTCGTCCGGCGTTATGCCTTCATCGAGCGCCTTTTGGACCCACTCTGTGACTTTGTTTGGGTCACCTTTGATGACGGCTTCTTCAATTTCCTTAAAGATCTGCATCCTTTGATTCATCTCCTTTCAGAGAGTTTGGGGCCATAGTGGTGAAAATTCTCTTTTTGAGGCCCTTGGCTTTTATCCCATCTTTATTCCATAAGGTGTGCATGTTTGACCGAGTTAATCGCGGCTCGAAAGTCGCTCCCACAGTCAATATTCGCTGATTTGAATCTGCAAATTTTTGATACCGCACCTATGTCGCCAAGTATATCGGCAGTTTACCACAAGGTATATCCACCATCCGATATGATCTCTGCTCCGGTGGTATAGCTGGAAGCATCGCTTGCCAAGAACAGAACCAAACCCTGGAGCTCTTCCATTTCAGCCATACGACCCATGGGAATTCTTGGAATCCAGGTTGGATGAACTTCCGAAAACTGCATGGCCATTTCCGATTTATGATATCCGGGGCTAATGCTATTGACCCGAACATTGCTGGGTGCCCACTCGGCTGCCATACAGCGTGTCATTGCCACCACGCCGGCTTTGGCCGCATGATAGTGGCAGACCTTCTGGGGAACGTTGATAATGTGGACCGACATCGAGGCCATGTTTATAATGGAACCGGATTTCTTCTTGAGCATGATACGACCGGCCGCCTGGGATGTGAGAAAGACTCCGGTCAGGTTGACATCAACCACCCGCTGCCATTGCTCCAGCGGCATATCTTCCGAGTTGGCAACATCGGCGATACCGGCGTTGTTAAAAGCGATGTCTAAAGTACCAAAGGCGTCCAACACTTTTTGGGTCATGGCATCAACCTGTTTCGGATCACTGACATCGGCCTGAACCGCCAGGGTTTTAACCCCCAGTTCGGCGATTTCATCGGCGGTTTTCTGGGCCGTCTCAATATTTGTGCCGATAATGGCCACATCGGCACCTGCTTCCGCCAATCCAATCGCACAGACTCTTCCAATACCTCGCGATCCGCCGGTCACCCAGGCCTTCTTACCGTCAAGCTTAAACTTGTCTAAAATTCCCATTTTGTACCTCCTTTTAGAATTTGATTCCAATTGCATACTAGTTACGCTATTTGTGATCGAAGCCGTGCATGGACGTTACAGCATTTTTGGAAAAATATCAGGGGTGAAGCGAAGGGAAATTAAACGGAAAGATGATGACCACTGCAGTTTAAAAATAATGAGCGGAAAATCCCCCCTTAATCAAGTCCCCAAGTATCCCACGACTTAAAAGGTTACCGATTTATTGTCAAGATATTTTTCTTTTTTTTCGTTATTTTTCCTTTGGTGCTTTATTTTTCAGAAATTTAGAGCCACTTAATTCAATCCGAAACAGGCTCTATCCGCCGATAATAATTTCGGTATTATTTTCTTCCAGAGCGGCAATCATATTCTGCGGAGCACCTTTATCCGTGATGACAACATCGATATCCCCAACCTCCGCAAATGAGGCCAGGGAAACAATTCCCCACTTGGTAGAATCGATAACCCCGATAACGGATCGCGCCTTTTTGCAAATGGCCCTTTTTTGCTCAACAAAACCTAAATGCAGATCCGTCAGACCGTCTTCGAGGGTTAAACCGGCGGCCCCGACGAATGCCTTGGCGATGTTCCATTTCGCCAGCGATTTTTCATCGGGAATACCAATGGTTGACAAGGACGATCTCAACAGAAATCCATTGAGCACATAAATGCCATAATTCGTATTCATCGCAAGCGAATAGGCGATCTCAACGCTGGGTGTAACCACCGTAATACTATGTTTCCCCGTAATAAACTTACTAATCTCAGCGGCGGTTGTGCCACCATCAATAAAGACAACCTCAGCGTCTTGAATTAAATTTGCGGCCGCGCTCGCTATTTGCTTTTTCTTCTGGGCGTTGATCATTTTGCGCGTTGCGAAGGGTTTGATCGTACTGCCGTTTTCAACCGCCAAGGCACCGCCGTGACTCCGGACTATTTTTCCCTGGGTTTGAAGCTCATTGAGATCCGACCGGATGGTGACCACCGAGGTTCCGAAATGCTCACAGAGTTCCTTGACAGAAACCCCGCCTTTTTGGCTGACCAGCTTTAAGATTTTATCGTGCCGCTTACTTTTAAACATTATTTTCACCATGAAAGTGGATCCGAGGAAATTATGGGCTCCTGGTAATGTCAATCTATTTCCTACAAAAACGAATGACATTTAACTCATAAACGAAAAAAAAAGAAAAATAAAGAAAAAAAGTTGACAAAAAAAATGTTATGCTATAACCGAAGGCTATCGATAACCACTAGAAAAGAAGGGGGAACAATGCCGAAAAAATATTTAGCTGGGATTGATATCGGCACCACCGGGTCGAAGGCAGCCATCTATGATTTGGAGGGTAACGCGGTGGCAAGCGCATACGAGGAATATACCTGCAGCTATCCCAAGCCGAACTGGGTGGATCAGGATGCGGCTTTCATTGTTTCCAGTTCCATGAGATCCGCTAAAAAAGCAGTGGCCCAATCGAATCTTAACCCGGATGATATTTGTTCGGTCTCTTTTTCCGCGCAAAGATGTTGTTCCATATTCGTTGATAAAGATGGAAATATCCTCAGACCGATGATCTCCTGGCAAGACGCCCGCACCGTAGAAGAGGTGGACGATATCGCCGCCAAAATTTCTGCTGAAAAATTCTATGAAATAACCTCGATGCCGCTCAACACCCTCTATATCCTGACCAAGATGCTGTGGGTGCGAAAAAACGAGCCGCAAATCTGGGAAAAAGTCCATAAAGTTATCCAGCTGCAGGACTATACTCTGAGACGCTGGGGTGTCGATGGATATTATCATGACATTTCCGATGCCGGATTCTACGGCTTGTGGAATCCTTTTGAATTCGCCTGGAGTGATCAGCTGCTGGCTCTCTTTGAACTGGATAAAGGATTACTGCCGGAACCGACCCAATCCGGGACCCAAGTTGGGGTGATATCCAAAGAGGTGTCGGATCAAACCGGCATCGCTGCAGGCACACCGATCTGTGTGGGCCTGGGGGATCAAAACAGTGCGGCCGTCGGTGCCGGGATTGTGAAACCCGGCTATATGTCGGTCTCACTGGGAACCGGTAGCCTGGCAGCGGCATACCTGGACAGCCCGTTTCGCGATCCCCACGGAAAAAGCATGGTGACCAACCATGCCACCTACGGCAAATGGCAATTGGAAGGTATTCAGATGGGATCAGCCAGCGTCTACCGTTGGTTCCGGGACGAAATCGCCAAACTGGAGAAGAGCAATGCTGAACGTTCAGGCAAGGATGTTTACGTGCTATTTGATGAAATGATTTCAACCGTGCCGCCGGGAGCCAAGGGCCTTTTGATGCTGCCCTATTTTGCCAGTGCAGCAACGCCCAGATGGAACTCGAACGCAAGGGGCGCTATCGCCGGCCTGACGTTTGCCCATGACACCGCCTGTCTGGCGCGATGCTTTATGGAAGGCATCACCTTGGAGATCAGAGACATGCTTAGCGCCCTGTTCAACTCCGGCCTTGAAATCAACAAAGTTCGGATACTGGGCGGGCCGACCAAGTCTGCCTTGTGGAACCAGATGCAGGCCGACATCTATAATCGAAGCGTTGAGACGCTTAAAAATACGGATGCTGCCGTGTTGGGGGCGGCCATCTCCGCCGGGGTCGGCATCGGCATTTTTAAGGAATTCCAGGAAGGCGTTTCAGCGATGGTTTCGGTGGGCCAGGAATATCACCCCAATGAAGAGAACGTAAAACTGTATGATGAATTGTATGACGTCTACTGTAAAATGTATGAAGGCCTCGCAGAAAAAGGTGTGTTTGACCTGTTGGCCGGGATTCAGAAGTGAGTATAAATTGAGGGATTACAAGCATGAAACATAAAGAAAGGGTATGGGCGACACTGAATCACAAGGAACCTGACAGAGTGCCCGTGGATGTGTGGGGTACTGCCAGCCGGATCTGCAATGATCTGTATTTTAAAATAGCTGAAGATCAAGGATGGAAGGAGCTGGGTCCCTGTGTCAAAGCCAGCCGATCCGGTGATTATGTGGACGACAGGTTGGCGGACCTGATAGACTGTGATTTCAGACATACGAACATCGGCCATGCGAAATACTTTAAAAAGTATACCATCGATGGCGGGCATGTGATCAACGAGTGGGGTTTCGGGTCAACCGTTTATGGTGACGATGCCGTTGTTTCATATCACCCCCTGGCGGATGCCGAGGCTGATGATATTGAAAAACATCAATGGCCCACGATTGAAGACCCGGCCAGGATAGAGGGCCTGGAAGAGCAGGTTCGGGACTGGCATGAGAATACGGATTATTTTATTGGGGCGACATCTGCCGTCTCCGGCCTTATGATCGATATCGGCCCGTTCATGAGAGGATTCGAGCAATTCTTCATGGATCTTTATCTCAACAAGAAATTCGCCCATAAATTAATCGGTAAAATGACGGATGTGATCACGGAATTGTATTGTTACTACCTTAAACCGATCGGAAAGTGGGTGGATTGGGTTGAATTTTCCAGCGATCACGGCATGCAGGACCGGGCCTTGATATCCGTTGACTTATATCGCGAATTCTTCAAAGAGCCCTACCGGCGCTTGTTCAACGAAGTTCGCAAAGCAGCGCCCAATGCCAAGATTTGGCTGCATTCATGCGGTTCCGTGCGGGATTTGATCCCCGAATTCATCGATATCGGGGTCGATATTTTGAATTCCCTGCAGCCGCAGGCGGCCGGCATGGATTCCTTTGAACTCAAAAAGGAGTTTGGCAATGAAATCGTATTCCATGGCGGACTGGATATTCAAGCCGGTGGTATCACAGGCACCGTTCAAGCAGGCCATCGACGAGGCCAAACGAAGAATAGACGCTTTTGCGCCCGGCGGCGGATATATCTTTGCACCGTCCAATCATTTTATGCAGGATGTTCCTTTGGAAAACTTCTATGCCATATACCAGACAGCTCTGGAATATGGGAAGTGTGCCTGAATCAAAAAACTAGGAGGTGTTGATTTGAAAATCAGCAAGAAAATATTAAAAGAGATGTACCGCAAAATGATGCTGACCCGCAAATTTGAAGAAAAGGCGGCTTATCTGTTTTCCATGGGCCAGGTGCATGGGACGGCCCACTTTTGTATCGGTGAGGAAGCTACCGGCGTTGGTGCCTCAAGTGCCCTTGCAGAAGAAGATTTGATTTATGTTACCCATCGCGGCCATGGTCAATGTATCGGCAAAGGCATGGATGTCAACCGGATGATGGCCGAATTTTTAGGTAAGGAGACCGGCTATTGCAAGGGTAAAGGCGGCTGCATGCACATTGCCGGTATCGAGGTGGGAAACTTGGGTTCCAATGGTATCGTCGGCGGCGGCATACCCATTGCCGTGGGTGCCGCCTTGTCGACCCGGATGCAGGCCATTGACCGCGTGGTGCTCTGTTTTTTTGGCGATGGGGCCACCAACGAAGGTGCTTTCCATGAAGCCATGAATCTCGCCGCTGTCTGGAAGCTTCCCATCATTTTCGTGTGTGTAAATAACCAGTATGGGATGTCCATGTCGGTGAAACAATCGATGACCATCGATGATATTTCCGTCCGTGCGTCATCTTATGGGATCCCGGGAGAAACCATCAATGGCAACGACATTTTCGAGGTGTATTCCACGATTAAGAAAGCCAAAGCATATGTTAAGAAGCAGGGGCCGAAGTTCATCGTTGCAAATACCTATCGGATCATGGGGCATTCAAAGAGCGATGCCAATGTATATCGCACCAAGGAGGAAGTCGAAACCTGGAAGAAAAAGTGTCCGATCGATACCATGCGGAAACATTTAGTCAAAAACAAGTTGTTTTCGAAAAAAGAATTGGATGAGATTGACGCATCGGTCACGGCAGAAATAGAATCGGCCGTTGAGTTTGCCGAAAAGAGTCCCTATCCTTCAATTGATACTATATATGATGATGTTTATGCCTAAACAACGAAAAGAGGAAGAAGTTCAAATCATGAGAGAAATTACCTATGCCCAGGCAATTAAAGAAGCGATGTGTCAGGAAATGCAAAGAGACGAAAAAGTCTTTTTTATGGGAGAAGATATCGGCGTCTACGGCGGCGCTTTTGGTGTTTCGGCCGGAATGATTGCTGAATTTGGTGAAGAGCGGGTGCGGGATACGCCTATTTCAGAGGCGGCGATCATCGGTGCGGCCGTCGGGGCAGCCTGCACGGGCATGCGACCGATTGCCGAGCTGATGTTCAGTGATTTCACTGCGGTTGCCATGGACCAAATTGTCAACCAAGCCGCCAAAATGAGGTATCAATTTGGTGGTCAGGCCAAGGTCCCGCTGGTTATCCGGACGCCGGCCGGATCGGGAACCGGTGCCGCCGCCCAGCACTCACAGAGTATCGAAGCCTGGTTTTGTCATGTTCCCGGGCTAAAAGTCGTGGTTCCTTCGACACCCTATGATGCCAAAGGACTGCTGATATCGGCCATTCGCGATGACAACCCGGTAATGTTTTTCGAGCAGAAGTTGTTGTACCGCCAGAAAGGACCTGTGCCTGAAGAGGAATACAGCGTGCCTTTGGGGGTGGCCGAAGTGAAAAGGGCTGGTAAGGATCTCACCATTATTACCTACGGCCGGATGCTGCCCCTTTGTTTGGAAGTTGCCGAAAATTTGGCGCAAGAAGGCATTGACATCGAAGTCATTGATCCGCGGACCCTAGTACCGCTGGACAAGGAAACCCTGGTGGCATCTGCCAGGAAAACCGGCAAAGTGCTCATCGTGCATGAGGCCGTGCAGACGGGTGGGTTCGGTGGCGAGATTTATGCGGTCATCGGCGAAAGCGAGGCCTTCTACTATCTGGACGCTCCGATCAAACGCCTCGGCGGGCTGGATGTGCCCATTCCGTATTGTTTGGAATTGGAAAGAGAAGTTGTTCCCACGGCTGACAGCATCACCCAGGCCGTCTATCAATTGCTGAGATAAAGGAGGTTCGGATTGGCAACACGTGTATTCATGCCCAAAGCCGGCATGGCAATGGAAGAGGGCACCATCTTACAATGGTTTAAGAAGGAAGGCGATAAGGTTGAAGCGGGTGAACCTCTTTTGGAGATCGAAACGGATAAAGTCAACATGGAAGTCGAAGCACCGGCTTCCGGTGTTTTATTGAAAATTTTCCGGGCGGCAGGAGACACCGTACCCGTAACGGAAACCATCGGCTGGATCGGTGAACCTGGTGAAGAGATCCAGGAGGCCGAGGAACCTAAAATGGATAGCGCAGCAGTTGCCGTTAATGCGCAGGAAGAAACGGCCGTAACGGATCAATCGCAGACGGTACCAGCATTTGCGACAACTGACGGTAAAGTTGCCGCCACCCCGCTGGCCCGCAAACTGGCAGCAGAAAAAGGTATCGATCTAAGCACGATTACGCCTTCAGGCAGTTTCGGAGAGGTAAAAGCGCGGGATGTCGAAAATATTGAGGCCGTCAGCGCTACACCGCTGGCACACAAAATTGCACGGGATTTAGACATTGATCTTGCGACGATCAAAGGTACGGGTATAGGCGGAAAAATCAAAGAAGCCGATGTGTTGGCGGCCGGCAAAACCACCGTGGCAAAACCCATAGTGCCGCAGGTCGTTGAAGAAACCGTCCGAAAACCCATGCGGGGTATGCGAAAAGTTATCGCCGAGCGTATGCTGCAAAGTCACCTGACCGCCCCGCCGGTGACACAAAATATCAAAGCCGATGTGACCGAATTGCTGGCAGTTCGTAAAAAATTGATCGAGGCGTTAGAACACAAAATTTCCATCAATGACATCCTCCTCAAAGTAACCGCCATTGTCCTCAGACAGTATCCAGCGATGAACGTGAGTATCGACGGCGATCATCTCATCTATCATCCGGTTGTAAATCTGGGAATAGCGGTAGCCCTCGAAGAAGGTCTCATCGTACCCGTCATCCGGAATGCGGATCGCCTTTCACTTCTCCAAATTTCGGAAGCTGCCACAGAGCTTGTGCAAAAAGCCCGCAACGGCAAGTTGATGCCGGATGACTATGCCGGGGGTACGTTTACCGTCAGCAACATGGGGTCATACGGCATCACTTCATTTACACCCATCATTAATCAGCCGGAGAGCGGTATTCTCGGCGTCTGCGCCATTGAGGATCAATTGACGCTGAACGGCACCGAGGTAGAAGTCCGCAAAACGATGACCCTCAGCTTGACCTATGATCACCGTGCCATTGATGGCGCCCAGAGTGCCATTTTTCAGAATAAAATCAAAGTAATTTTGGAAAACCCCTACGTACTTATGGCTTACTAAAAGATTCAAAAACATTCTTCAAAAAGAGCGTTCGCTATTTCGATATCGGATTGGTGGGTAACTTTGATGTTTGAATAATCGCCCGGGACGATCATGATGTCTTGGGAAGTTATATTGGCTACTATTTCGCTGTCATCGGTCGGCACAAAATATTTCTCTTTAACCGCTTTTTCCATGGCCGGTTTAATGATTTCGCGGTTATAGCCCTGGGGCGTCTGGGCGATCCATGTTTTTATTCTGGGCAATGTGCCGGAGATCTTCATGGTCTGATTGCTGGATATTTTTACAGTTGCAGTCGGATTGACGGCCGTCATGGCGGCCCCCGATTTTTTGACGCAAGAAATAAGACTTTTTATGAGGGCCGGTTTCACCAAGGGTCGGGCGCCATCATGGGTTATCAGAATATCACCGCAAGAGGCGTTGATCGCGTTGAGCATGGATTCAACTCGCTGTTCACCCCCCCTAACGACGCTTACAATTTCGAATTCCCGGGTCAGTTCCTCAAACCGATCGATATCTGATTCTCTGGCAGTTACGATGATTTCATCGATTTCCTCGCAGGCAAGAAATCTTTCCAGCGTGCGTATTATGAGCGGTTTTCCTTTAATGAGCTCCAGCATTTTATTCTTTTTGCAGCGGGTGGAAATGCCGGCTGCGGTTATCAGAGCAGATATCATGATTTCACCGTATTTAAATGATTATGTACTTTTGATTGTGAAATTATCCTACGGGCAAAGGCTGCCTATTTTTTAATTCGAAAACCTTCTTATCGCTGCTTTCTATCAGGGTTTTTGCATATTCGGCAGCCCACTTTTCTGATTCAAGAATCGCATCGAGATCTGGATCGTCGATTAGCTCGTGGGCATCCATCGTATTTTGGATAATCACCGGAATGTCCGTAAATTTGAGTTTTTTATCCATAAACGCTCTGACGACCGCTGTATCGGCGCCATGAAAGACGGCCGGCATGGTACCGCCTTTTTCAATAACGAAATGGCCCATTCCGAGGCATGGAAATTTATCAAAAGATGGCTTTTCAAAGACAATTGGCTTTTCGAACAAATCGATGAAGGAACCTTTTGGAGATACACCTCGATCCGGGTAGAACAGGGCATATTGGGTGTATCTTTTCATGTCTGCGGTTCCCAGTTCACAGATGATGCTTCCATCATTAAATTCCACCAGGGAATGACAGAGATACTGTGGATGGACGACGATATCTATTTTATGCGCCGGGACATCAAAAAGCCATCTGGCTTCAATCACTTCGAATGCCTTGTTGACACAGGTTGCGCTATCGACATTGATCTTCATGCCCATATCCCAGAATGGCCGATTGAGGACATCTTGCATGGTAACCTTCGATAATCGCTGTTTATCCATATCCGCTATCGGCCCCCTGCCCATGGTGAGAATCAAGCGGTTTATTTCACTGCGGGCGCCGGATTTTAAAGATTGAAATAACGCTGAGTGTTCAGAATCAATCGGGATGATCGTTACACCATGTTTTTTTGCCAGCTGCATCACGATGTTGCCGGCCAAGACCAACGTTTCTTTGTTGGCAAGACCGATCTCTTTGCCTAGTTTGATGGCCTCAATGGTCGGCAACAGACCTGATTTTCCTACCAATGAATTTATGACCATATCCACCCGATCATCGGTACCTGCTCTGACAATATTTTCTTCTCCGGCATATACCTTTATATCGACTTCCTTCGAGAGGATCTCTGCGTTATTTTCATCAGAAAAAACGACAAATTCGGGTTGGAACTTTCTTATTTGATCTCTTAATAGTTCAATATTTCGATGGGCCACCAGGGAGATGACATTGAACATGTCTGGAAATCGCTCCACAATTTCCAATGTCTGTTTGCCAATCGATCCGGTAGAACCCAATATTGCGATATTTTTCATTTTACATGCCAATTTTCTAATTTTATTTCGGAAAAATTTTTAAAATCGGTAGTATTTCGCGTGACGAGTATTAAGCCGTTTACCTTGGCGATTGCGGCTATCTGACCATCCACAAATGTAGGCCTTTGTCCCAGGGATGTTAATCGTGCCCGCTCTTTGGCATGCCATTCGGCGGCTTGTTCGTCATAGGGTAATATGGTCATATTTGGCTTTAGGACGTCGTGGAGAAATATTTCGAGAATCTCGCGTTTACGTGAAACGGGAAGGCGCTGACAACCGTAAAAAAGCTCATGCCAGACGGGTGCAGCAGTGACGATTTCATATCGATGACGTTCGGTTAATTTCAGCACCGATTTTTGCGGCGAGGTTTTCACCGACTCCGACAAAACATTCGTGTCCAGCAAATATTTCATTCATACAACTCTCTTTCTCTGCCAAAGGAAGTATCTCGAAGACCCTTGAAATCGACATCCCTAATTTGTATACCTTCTTTTTCGATGGTCTTGCGAAAATCCTTCAATGCACTCCAAAAATCTTTTTTCTTGAGCACCAACAGTTCGTATTCACGAATGGATAGCAGCACTGCAACCGGTTTGCCGTGTCGGGTCAATTGAACATAGGGTCCATCTTCAACACTGTGAATGATCGCCGGAAGGTTACTTTTGGCTTCCGCAATCGAGAATTGTTTTGCCATCTAGATGCCCTCCTAATCCCGATAAGCTGGTTTTTATTCTTCTATATCATTATGTTAAAATATGGGGCTGAAGTAAAGGTATATATGACAAAGCAGAATTAAGCCTAACCTGGATATTACAAACCGGTACATATAGTCATTTTTATGGACATAATCAAGCAATTTATGACACATTTAAAAAAATACTGATAAAATGCAAAATTTTCATTGCAAAAAAAGACTGATTAGTTGTATATACCTCTAAACTATTAAACAATCATCATTATTGTTCAATTTTCGTGCAATTGCTTTTTATTAGGGGAGTAACGCCATTTTTCAGCAGTTGATTACGGGTCTGGCATCCTTGATTGGCTCTAACACCCTATCCGACGGGCTCCAGGGTAGCGATCAAAGGAGGAATAACCTTGAAAATCGTTGACGTGTCAAATCCCATACCGAAGTATCTGCAAATCAGCGCCTGGCTTAGAGAGGTGATTCAATCCGGCCGCTACAAAGTCGGTGAGAGATTGCCATCAGAAGTTGAGCTTTCCCAAATGTGTGGTGTTAACCGAAACACCTTGCGGCAGGCCATTGCGGAATTAACCGTCGCAGGTATTTTGCGAAAAGAAAAAGGCACCGGAACCTTTGTCAGCGCTCCTGCACCTTCAGAATTGAAACACAAGCTTGAACGTATCAGTAGCTTCAGGGATATGCTGGGTCAAAGCGGCATAAAGGCCAAGACCATTGTTATTGAAAAAGGCATAGAGCAGGCCGATGACTATGTGGCCAAGACATTGTTTTTAGGCAGCAGCAAAAAGGTGATTGCGGTTCGACGAATCAGAGCCGGTAATGGGACACCGTATATTTTTGAGGAAAGCTATCTGCCGGCGGATACGTTCGAAGGATTTTTAAATTTTGATTTGACAGGCTCCATGTATGATCTCATTTCCGAGCGCTTTAATATCGTGCTTGCCAGGAGCAAACAGACCATCAGTGCCGTGAATTTAAATCGAAAAATAGCCAAAATATTGGGAATTGCGGCCAATTCAGCGGCAATTTTCTCCGAATACATTACGTTTGACGACAAAAGCATGCCTGTTGAAATATTGTACTCTTATTACCGGGGCGATAAATACAAGCTCGAAATTGAACTCGGAAGGTATCATGCCAAACCGGACAGCGTCAGCATCACGGCGAATTAGCTCACCTTCGGATTCGCGCCGTGCAATTGCTGAGGTCATCGAAGAATGGTACGATCTGGGCCGGGTGCAGGCGGTTTCTGAAATCTTCGGCGGTTACGAGAACCGCAGTTACCGGTTGGTGGTTCAAGGGGACGGCAGCCCCAGAAACTATTGTTTACGTCAGTATAAGCGCGGCATTGCCGAACACGAAATTCAATTCGAACATGCGCTCCTGGACCACTGCGCTGCCAGAGGATTCACCCTTGCGGCCCGGGTGATCGCCAACCGGCAAGGGACAACCTATATCAAACCGGACTACAGCAAACGTGTTTTTGCCGTTTATGAATTCCTTGAAGGCGAGGACAAATATGCCTGGAATAACCCATCTCTCAATGATGAGGAATTCGTTAGCGCATCGAAAACGCTTGCTATCTTCCACTCGGCCGCGATAGGATTTGATCCTGGAAATTTCAGAAGGGTGGAGCCGCCGATACGTGATTTGCTGCCCACTTTCGGCTCAAGATTTAAAAGCTTTGCCCAAACCGGCCGTAACAGCAGATTTCAGCGCTTCTTTCTGGCACATCTGGACAACATCCTGGAGTCGATTGAGAATACCCGGATTACCAAAGGGGATGCCTCACACATGCCGCATTGTCCGATCCACTGCGATTTCCATCCCGGTAATCTCAAATATCTTAATAATCGGGTCGTGGGAATCTTTGACTTTGACTGGTCCAAGATCGATCTGAGACTGTTTGATTTATGCATGGCGGTTGATTATTTTTGTTGCAGCTGGGAAGAGGGTAACGACGGCGACTTGCGCCTGGATAAAACATCCCTGTTCCTGAACGCCTATCAAGAACGACTGCAACAAACCGGCGTCATGAAACCATTGAATACAGTGGAAATCAGGAATTTACCGGATATGCTTTCCGCCGCCAACTTGTGCATCATCAACTGGATTGTGTCTACCTTCTATCTGGATGATGATTTAGATGATCATGAGTACCTGGCCTATCTCAAACACAGTGTCAGGCTGATGTATTTTATTGCAAAACACCGGCGCAAACTATCGCAGATTGCTGCCGATCTGCCGACATAATGATAATATAAGGAGTCTCTGCCACAGAGGCACTCTGCAAACACAGGATTATTTTGCATTGCAAGCAGGTTTCAGGTGTCAGGTTTCGGGTGTCTGGAGGGCGAGTCGCTCAATCACTGACACCCGAACACTGAAACCTGACTCCTTCAGTTTCTGACAGCATAATGAGGAACCGGAGATGCTAACATACGATGATTTAATGAACCAGACACCTGCAGAACATCGGGATGCTCTCGGACAGGAATGGAAAGTTTATGACGGCATCCAGGAAAATGCCAAGATGGTGCTGGCCGAAGTCGGCATCGAAACCAGAAATAAAAACGCCATTGCATTGCTGGAAGCCACCGGCCTTGCCGGCTATGATGAGTCGACGGCACGAATTTACCTGTTGCCGGAGCTAATTGACCAGGCCCTGGATTCGGCTCCCAAAACGTTTGCAGGTGATGAGGGTATCAATACCTTGGGGATCGGAGGTATTCCGCCATTTTTATATCGGGAGACCGATGAATTTCCCATGCCGGCCAGCTATGAAGAGCTGACGCATTTGATTCAGGTCATTGGGGATAATCTGGACGTGGTTCGTTTTTTGAGCCAACCGGTAAAGGTGCATCGCGGAGATCCGCTGGCCTGCAACAAGATCATGGACAACCTCGAAAACTGTATCAAGGTGACCTGCAGCGCATATATGAATGACGAAGATGCCGTGCGGTGGTTTTCCGGCAGAGATGATTGGCATGACTCCATCTGCGCACTAAAATCGCCGTTGACCGCCATGGATGACATGTTACAGGCTCTGATCAAAAGCGCTGAGGCCGGCAATAATTTACGCCTTACCACCATGCCTTTGGCCGGCCGCACATCGCCGCACACGCCCCAGGGATGTCTAATTCTCAATCAGGCTGAGGTAATGTTCATGCTGGCGGTGGCGCAAACGGCCAATCCGGGGGTGCTGTGCATGTTTGGCGGCATGCCGTGCACAACGGGTCCCCATGGTGATCTTTCCTATTCCCATGATGCCATGAACCTGCTGAACGTGGCGGTGGCCAGGCTGAATATGTGGGTGACGGGCCTGCCAACCGTGCAGTCCGGTGGCAGTACCGAAGAAAAAAGGCCGGATGAGAAGGCACTGCAAGACGGAATCCGCGGACGACGGATATTGTGTGAATTTGGTGTTCACCATGCCAGGCATTGCTTCGGTGTTTTGGATAATCTTAATTTTTTCAGTGAAGAGGCCTTTGTCAAGGACTGTGAGGCCCACAGGAAGTTTCTGGAAAATTGCCCACAGAAGCTGACTTTGAAACCGGTGCATATCCCAGCGGACGAACAGGCGTTGGAGGTTATCCGACGGGTGGCAGGCGGCGATTACTACGTGGATTATCACACCACGGCTCATATTTCCGTATTCGATGACTGGGCTTCCGATTTAGCGGCCAAAGGACTGCTGCCGCCTAAGTAGGCGTTCAGGGGTTCAAAGGTTCAGGGGTTCAAGGTTTCATTCTCGTCCCTGGACTGCATTTGGGAAGCGTATTTACGGAAAAAGCGGCAGCTTGGTCAGGTCTAATCAAAAATTTGCAGCCAAATTGGCAATATTTAGGAAAATGAGTATTTTTGCAAGGACTTCGGGTTTAAATGATTTTTTGCCATTAACCCTGAACGAACCCTGAACCTGTGAACGGTTACCTGGCAAAATACTGTTGGCTAATCGACTGAAGCAGGGGGGATAAAAAAAATGTATTTAAGGTTGCAATAAAGGATATTTTCTGTATATACATCTATAACAATGATCTTATAGACAATTGCCCATTAGATGGACAGGAGGAATGAAAATGGAAGACAGAAATTTTTTTGAGAGACTGGTGGACGTTAGCCCGGGGATGGAAATTTGGTGGGATTCATCACCGGTTATTTTTAACAACTGGTGCAAAAAGACGCTGGAAAAGGCGGATGCCCAAGACCGGGAGATTCTCAGCCGACAGTTTGCGCGGATGTACGATGAAAATAATCCGATGGAGCAGCTTTTCAGGGGCGTGACCACCAATCCACCCCTGTCACTGCAGGCGATCCAGGACGACCCCCCGTACTGGGAAAAAGTGGCCAAAGATATTCTGGCGGAAAATCCGGGATTTGACAAAGAAGGCCTTTTCTGGGAGCTTTACAAGACGGTGGTCAAGGTCGGCTCGGAGATGTATTTACCCTTGTTTGAAGCCAGCGGTTACAAGGAAGGCTTTCTTTCCGGACAGGTGGATCCGCGCAGCGCATTTGACAAAGATGCCATGATTCGCCAAGCTGATGAAATTGCAGCAATAAATCCCAATGTGATGGTCAAAGTTCCTGGCACCAAACAGGGGTATGAGGTCATCGAGTACCTGACTGCCAAAGGCATTCCCACCAACAATACGCTGACCTTTATATTACCCCAATTGGTTGACTGCGCCAATACGGTAAAGCGCGGTCTTGAAACTGCCAAGAAAAATGGTGTGGATCTGAGTAAGTGGCGTTCGGTCATCACCCATATGGAAGGTAGATTCGGTAACCTTGGCGGATTAAAAGACTTTGCCAAAGAAGTGGGGGTTGAGCTTTCCGATGGCGAAATTCGACTGGCGGAGCTGGCGATTTTCAAAAAGGCTTACAAGTACCTGATCGATAATGATCTACCGAGTAAGATGTTATCCTGCTCTTTGATCGTCGGTCCGACCGTTGACGGCCAAGACCGCATCTGGCACCTGGAAGAAAAAGCCGGCGCCAATACAGTGGTAACCTGTCCACCCTCATTTATCGCCAACGTTATTTCTCTACCCGGCGTTGAAAAAATTACCTTTGAAAAAGACCGTATCCTGGAGGAAATTCCCAAGGAATTAATGGATAAGCTTATGCGGGTTCCTTATTTTGAAAAGGGCTCTGCCGAGGACGGCTACAGCCGTGATGAATACAACACGCATCCGGCCCTTCAGAAAACCGCGGCGCAATTCTCCAAGGCAACTGAGGAAATGGTTGATTTCGCCGGTCGGTGCTTGACATCGTGAAGATCCGGTCACGCTTGTGGGTCGATCGATGCATTCAAGCCGAGTGCAAAGGTTGCATCGTCGGACGCACTGCAACTATCTAATGAGCAGTCAGTCCTCAATAAGGGCCCCCTTTCAGAAAGGAAAATAATATGATTGTTGGTGTTTTAAAAGAAATCAAGGCTGAAGAAAATCGCGTGTGTATGAGTCCGGGCGGGGTTGAATTCATGCGGCAGCTTGGACATCAGATTCTGGTCCAGAAAAATGCCGGCAGAGCCAGCGGATTCAGCAACTCCAGCTACGAGAAAGCCGGGGCTGAGATCGTTGATTCTCCCGCAGATATTTTTAAACGGGCCAAGATTATCATGCGGGTAAAAGAACCCCAGCCTTTTGAGTTTAATCTGATTCGTAAAGGCCAGATATATTTTTCCTATCTGCATCTGGCGGCATCGGAGGAATTAACCCGGGCGCTGATCAAAAGCAAGGCCGTTTGTATTGCCTATGAAACCATTCAAAAGGCTGACGGAACGTTGCCCTTGCTGACACCGATGAGTGAGGTGGCCGGTCCGATGGCGATTCATGAGGGCGCAAAATACCTGGAGATGGCCCAGGGCGGCCAAGGGGTTTTGCTGGGCGGGGTGCCCGGTGTTGATCCGGCCACCGTCGTCATTATCGGCGGTGGTGCGGTGGGCATCAATGCCGCCAAAACTGCCAGCGGAATGGGCGCCAAGGTTTACATCCTGGATATCGATTTGGACCGGTTGCGTTATCTGAGCGATGTGATGCCCACCCAGTGTGTCACCCTGATGTCCAGTCCGGCTGCCATCCGGAGTGTCCTGCCCCATGCGGACCTTGTGGTGGGCGCCGTTCTCGTTCCGGGTAGCAAGGCACCGACCTTGGTAACCCGCGAAATGATCGGCACGATGAAACAAGGTGCAGTTCTGGTTGACGTTGCCATTGATCAGGGCGGATGCTTTGAAACTTCCAAGGAGACGACCCATGCCGATCCGATCTATAAAGTAGATGGCATCATTCATTATGCTGTCAGCAACATGCCGGGCGCCTTGCCCAGGACTTCTACCCTGGCCTTGAACAATGCCACCTTACCGTATGTGGCCCAGCTAGCAAGTAAAGGCTGGAAAAAAGCGATGAATGAAAATCCTGAAATACAGGCCGGAGCCAATGTGGTCGAAGGCAAAGTGACGTATAAGGGAGTTGCTGAGGCGTTTGGCCTTAAATATGAACCCATAAACAAATTGCTGTAGACAGAGATCATCCAAATTTATTATATCTTTTAAAGGGAAGGAGAACATCATGATTGTTGGTGTTTTAAAAGAAATTAAGGCTGAGGAAAATCGTGTGTGCATGACGCCTGCCGGGGTGGAAATCATGGTGCAAAATGGCCATACGGTGCTTGTGGAGAAAAATGCGGGTATCGGCAGCGGGTTTACGAACAAAGCCTATGAGGCAGCCGGCGCTGAAATAGTGGCTACGCCCCAGGAAATATTTAAGCGCGCCAATATGGTCATGCATGTCAAAGAACCATTGCCGGCCGAATATGATCTCATTCGCAAGGATCAGATTATCTTTACCTATCTCCATCTAGCAGCGGCGGAAGAGCTGACAAATCTCCTTATCAAAAGCGGATCCATCAGCATCGCCTATGAAACGATTCAAAAAGACGACGGCTCACTGCCGCTGCTGACCCCTATGAGTGAAGTGGCCGGCCGGATGGCAATTCAGCAGGGCGCCAAATATCTGGAAATGGCTCAAGGCGGTCACGGCATCTTGTTAGGTGGCGTGCCGGGCGTCGATCCCGGAACGGTGGTCATTATCGGCGGCGGCATTGTCGGTATCAATGCTGCCAAAATGGCCTGCGGGTTGGGCGCCAAGGTCTATATCCTCGATATGAATCTGGAGCGGTTGCGCTATCTGAGCGATGTCATGCCCAGTAATTGCTTTTTACTGATGTCCAAACCGTCAACGGTTCGCCGGCTTATCAAGGAGGCCGATGTCGTCGTCGGCGCCGTGCTGATCCCGGGAGCAAAAGCTCCCAAGCTGTTGACACGGGAAATGCTGAAAACCATGAAAAAAGGGTCCGTCCTGGTGGATGTCGCCATCGATCAGGGAGGATGTTTTGAGACCTCCAAAGCAACAACGCACAGCCAGCCCATTTATAAGGTTGACGGTGTCGTCCACTATTGTGTTGCCAACATGCCCGGGGCGGTACCCAAAACATCGACCCTTGCATTAACAAACGCCACGCTGCCCTATGCAGTGGAAATTGCGAACAAAGGCTGGAAAAAGGCCATGAAGCAAAATCCTGAAATCAAGCTGGGGGCCAACGTTGTCAAAGGCAAAGTGACATATAAGGGCGTCGCGGAAGCGTTCGGACTAAAGTTCACACCCATCGAGAGCTTATTGAAATAGATAATGACGTCTCATTTAAAAAAAATATCATAAGGAGTGAAAAATGAAAAAAGAACTTAAAGATTGGATCGTTCCCTGGCTTTATACAGCTAGAGAGTACAATGTCGGCATTTTGGATAAGGCCATGGACAACCCCGGTACAGCCCGCTTGATGCTCAATGAAAACCCGATTCCACCGTCGGAAAATGTCATCAAAGCGGTGGCGGAATCCCTGCGACACGGCAACTGGTACCCGGACAGTTTTTTACGATTGAGGACCAAAATCGGTAAAATGTACGGTCTGGGCCCGGACAATGTCGCCCTGGCCAACGGGTCCTCGGATACCATCGATGCTATGATGCGCGTATTTCTGCAGCCGGGCGATGAGTTCATGCTGTCCACGCCGACCTTCGAACTGTTTCCGCCCCGGGCCGAGCTTTGCAATGCAAAGGTCGTTCAAATTCCGGTCAGGGAAGATGACCTGAATTACGATGTCGATGCAATGCTCAATGCCATCAATGACCGAACCAAGCTGATCCTGATCATCAACCCCAACAACCCCACCGGCGTCTTATATCGAAGATGCGGACCTTGATTCGATTCTGTGAGACGGGTGTTCCCCTTGTGCGTGGATGAAGCCTACCTGGACTATAATCCGGACCAGACCTTCCAAAGTATCCCTGATCGAAAAATATCCGCAGGTGTTCCTGTCGGTGACCTTTTCCAAAGCCTATGGATTTTGCGGTATCCGATTCGGGTTTGTGCTGGGCACCGAAGAGATGATTGCCGCCTTCAATCGGATGTTTCTGCCCTGGAATGTGAGCCGCATGGCGGCGGCAGCCGCCGAAGCCATTATCGACCATCCCGAAGAGGTCAAAGCGAAGGTCGAACACAACAACCGCTGGATGGCCATTTTTACCGAAGAGCTTAAAAAATCTGGGTCTTAAACCATTTCCGGCCAATGGCAATTATATGCTGATCGACGGCACCATGACCGGCAAAACCACCGAAGAGATCCTCCAGGCCGCCCTTGACGAAAATATCTATCTGAAAAAGATCGGTGAAATTCACGGCAAGACCGGATATTTCAGGGTAACGCCCGGAACCGATGAGGAAAACGAAAGATTCATGAAATTTATCAGATCGTATTTTGGTAAATAATTATTGTCTTTGCTAAATTCCAAAAATGCCCTTGAAGGAAGATGAATATGAAGATATACGTGTGTGTTAAGCATGTCCCCGATACGGCGGCCAAAATAACAGTGGTCGGGGGCGCCGGTTTTGCGGAGACCTGCAAGTTTGTCGTCAACCCCTATGATGAGTACGGTGTGGAGGAGGCGGTTCAGCTGGTCAAGCAGGCCGGGTCAGGAGAGGTGGTTATTGTAACAGTGGGCAAAGAATCCGCCCTCACGACCATGCGGGCGGCGCTTGCTCTGGGGGCTGATCGTGGAATTTTGGTCAAAATAGAGACACAGTTTTTGGATAGTGCGATCACCAGCCTGGCCCTTCACAAAGCCATCGCGCAGGACGGCTCCCCGGATCTGATTTTCTGCGGCAAGCAATCGATCGACACGGAAGGGATGCAGACACCCTTCCGGCTGGCAAAAGCCTTTGATATGCCGGTCGTTACCGATGTCGTCGGTCTCAGCATCAGTGAAGGGGTGGCCAGCGTCGAGCGCGAGATTGGCGGCGGCTCACGGGAGGTGGTTGAAATGAAGCTGCCCTGTATCATCGGCGCGACTAGAGGGTTAAATGAACCGCATTATCCAAAACTGCCCGATATTTTGAAAGCCAAGAAAAAAGAGGTTAAGAAAATCGACATTGCCGAATTTGGACTGGCGCTATCCTCTCCCCAGACTGAAATCGTACGCCTTGAAGCCGTTCCAGAAAGGGGACAAGCCCGGATGATGGAAGGCTCCATACGGGAGATGGTTGAAGAGCTGGTGCGAAATTTAAAGGAAGAAGATAAGGTGCTGTAGAACGGGTTGCGGGTTGCGGGTTGCAAAAAGGGCATAGCGCATGGAGTAAGACAACGCTCAATGCACGGTGCAGGAGAATCAAGTGGGTTGTGGGTATATAGGGTTGATTGGTTGACAGGGTTGAATAAGTTGATTGCGTAAAAATTAAATTTGACATCTGTCTTCCAATTCTTTCCGACTTCAATCTTCTGTCTCAATGACTTTCAGGAGAATATTTCATGGCGAACATTGGCATTTTAATTGAGACCGGTGAAGATGGCATCAAAGAAGCAAATCTTGGGGTAATCACGGCGGCCCGGGGGACTGACGGCAATGAGCTTTATGGATTTGTCTTAGATGTTTTGGTCGATGAGCATAAAAGTGTTTTGCAAGCCTACGGTGTCCACAAGGTTGTCGAACTCACAGCCGAAAGCGGTGACATGACGTCAAACCCCGATCTGCAGGCCGAAGCACTGGGCGCAGCGATCAACCATTTTGGCATCACCGCATTTTTCGGGCTGAGCAGTGCCAGGGGCCGGGACCTATTGGCCAGGTTGGCGGCGTCACTGGATGCCCCTCTGGTACAGGATTGTGTCGGGATTGATCTGTCCGCGAAAACCGTAACCAAGTCTCATTTTTCAGGTAGAACCCTGGCGACCATAAGGATGAACTCCACTCCTTATTTTTGCGGGTTACGACCCAACGTCATCGAAGCGCAGACAGCACCCTGCGAGACGGAGGTGGTCAGGTACCAGGCACCCGTGCACGATTCAGGAAAACTGGTCATAAAAGATGTCAAGCAGAGTCAATCCTCCAAAGGGGTAGATCTGGCGGAAGCCAATATTATCATTACGGGCGGGCGTCCGATCGCTTCGGCGGAGAATTATAAAATCCTGCAGGAATGTGCTGATATTATGGGAGCTGCAGTGGGGGCGTCACGGGCAGCTGTAGATGCCGGTTATGCGCCACACAGCATGCAGGTCGGCCAGACAGGCAGAACCGTCAGTCCCAAACTATACATTGGCTGCGGGCTTTCCGGATCTGTGCAGCATTTTGCCGGTATGAAAACTTCTAAAATCATCGTAGCAATCAACACTGACAAAGACGCACCGATTTTCGGAAAATGCGACTATGGAATCGAGGGGGATCTGTTTGAAGTCGTGCCGGTGTTGACTGAGGTGCTCAAAGAGCAATTGGATTAGGTTGACTGGTTGATTGGGTTGATTTATTGACTGAGTTGATTTGGATGATGATAGCTCAAAGCTGAAGGCCCAATGCTCAAAGAAAAATCCTTTATATTTCAATGCTGGATCGAACAGATCAGGCAATCACCGGTTACAATGGAATAAGCAATGGAGATTTATACCTGGATAAAATCGATTTTGATGGCGGTGGCGCTTATTGGCGGATTCGGTTTGTTTTTCATACGGGTAAAGAACCTCGTATTGATCATGCAGAGCGTCCAGGGAAAGACACAGTTTGAGCTGAATAGAATTCTCGACCGCATCAAACTGCTGTTTACGGATGTTTTAGGCCAGTCCAATGTCCGCCGTAAGCCCATGGCCGGTTGGGCCCACACGTTGATTTTTTTCGGCTTTCTGGCCGTCCAACCCCACTCTCTGGAATTGATGATCCGGGGTGTCTTCCCTGGCTTTCATGTGGCCCCATGGATTCCGGGATTGTATGGCGCCTATCTGTTTATCGCCGACATCCTGGCTTTTTTGGTTCTCATTGGGTTGGGTTATGCGCTCTATCGCCGTCTTTTTATAAAACCCAAATATCTAACCGACGCGCTCGATGCCCGGCTTATCATTCTGTTTACAGCGGTGATCATAATTACCTTTCAACTGATCAATGCCTTTTTGATCATCCCCTCTATTGGCGGTAATAATTTTGATTATGCCCGTTATCTTGTATTTTCCAAGGTGGTTTATCATATCTTCAATCTCAGCGCACTTTCGGACGGGGGGAGTAGAACCGGTTTCGAGATCTGCTATTGGGTTCATATACTGACGATTCTCGGTTTTTTAATTTATATACCCGGCTCCAAGCATTTACATCTTTTAGCGGCGGTTCCCAATGTGTTTTTAAAACCGCTGGATCGGCCCAAAGCCATGATTAAGACCGATATCGAAGACGAAGAAGCCGAAAGTTTCGGTTTGGGAAAGATTTGTGATCTCAATTGGAAACAGGTGCTGGACCTCTATGCCTGTACCGAATGCGGCCGGTGCGAGGAACAGTGCCCGGCGGATACGACCGGCAAACCATTGTCACCCAAGCGGGTAATTCACGACGCTAAAATCGACCTTTTTAACCAGGCGTCGGCTATTATTGCCAAAAATGTCGAAGCGGTGGAACCGTTGTTAAGGGAAAATTCCCCGATCAGCGATGATGTCTTGTGGTCATGCACAACCTGCCGGGCCTGCGAAGACATTTGCCCGGTCAATATCCAACATCTGGATATTATCCTTGAAGCCCGTAAATACCAGGTATTGATGGAATCCAGTTTTCCGCCCGAAATGCAGGAGACTTTTACCAATCTCGAAAATCAATCCAATCCCTGGGGCTTTGGCAGTGATACCCGAGCCGATTGGGCCAAAGGACTGGATGTGCCCTTGATGACCGACAACCCGGAAACAGATATTTTATACTTCGTCGGCTGTGCGGGGTCTTTTGACGACCGGGGTAAAAAGATTGCCCAGGCAATGGCCCGGGTTTTGAAAAAGGCCGGCGTGAATTTTGCCATTCTCGGGGAAGAGGAGCATTGTAATGGAGATGTCGCCCGGCGAGCCGGCAACGAGTACCTGGCCCAGATGATGATTGCTGAAAATGTCGAGATTTTAAATCAATATAAGCCGCGAAGAATTCTGACAGCATGTCCGCACTGTTACAATACCATAAAAAACGAGTTTCCCCAATTCGGCGCTAAATACAATGTTATTCATCATACCGAGTTCTTCCTGGAATTAATTCAGCAGGGACGGTTGAAATCCAATGGAACCCTCATGGATAGATTGACATATCACGATTCCTGTTACCTGGGACGCTGGAATGGAATTATGGATGCTCCCAGAGACCTCTTGCTATCTGTCAATAACGGTAGAAAGCTGGTTGAGATGGAACGTAATCGGACAGAGGGCTTTTGCTGTGGTGCCGGTGGCGCACGGATGTTTATGGAAGAGACCATCGGAAAGCGCATTAACCACGAGCGGGCGCAGGAAGTCATCGCGACAGGAGTAGCCCAGGTGGCGGCTGCCTGCCCGTTTTGCATCACCATGTTGAGCGACGGAATCGCGGACAACAACGGCAAGGTGGAAGTAAAAGATATCGCTGAAATAGTAGACGAGGCGACGGAGTGATCCGCCGGAGGAACGAAGGACGAAGAGACGATGGACGAAGGATGAAGTGACGAGTAAGGAATGCGAGTGAGAAGGACGGATGCGGAAGGAAGGAATCACTTCGTTCCACCGATCTTTTCAAAAGAACAAACACAGAGTTCAGGATGAAGCACTCATGCCGATGCCCGAATCCAGGATCAAGTATCCAACATCAAGTAACGAATATCGAGCACCGAGCATCCAGTATCGAGCAACTCGCAACACGCAACTCGTAACCCGTAACCAGCGTCCAATATGCGACGTCTTTTTTATTGAAAAAACTAAAACTTAATTAAGGAGTCCTATCCATGCAAGACAGTGCCCAAGTTGTAATCATCGGTGGCGGAATTGTCGGCTGCAGCACCGCCTATCATCTGACTAAAATGGGATGGAAAGATGTTGTCCTAATAGATAAAGGAGAGCTGACCAGCGGTTCGACCTGGCATGCCGCAGGTCTGGTCGGGCAATTGCGCTCCGAGCGCAACATCACCCGCATGCTGCAATACAGTGTCAGTCTCTATGACACATTGGAAGAAGAAACCGGTCTCAACACCGGCTGGAAAATGAGCGGTTGTTTGCATCTGGCCAGTACCCGGGAACGGATGTATGAACTGAAAAAAGGTGCGACGACGGCGCGAAGTTTTGGACTCGAGATGAATATGATCTCTCCCAAAGAAGCCTACGACCTGTGCCCGATTATTTCCCTGGACGGTATCATCGGAGCTGCCTTCATGCCGACCGATGGTGAGGCCGATCCTTCCGGTATCACCCAGGCATTGGCCCAAGGTGCTCGCAACCGGGGAGCCAAGATTTATCGCAATAACCTGGTAACCGGCTTCGAATTCGACAAAAACCGGGTAACGGTGGTCAAAACTCAGCAAGGCGATATCAAGTGTGAAATTTTAGTTAATTGTACCGGCATGTGGGGATATCAGGTGGGTGAGATGCTGGGGATCAACATCCCGCTGGTACCTTTTATGCACCAGTATGCCATTACGAACCCCATTAAAGATCTGCCGCCAAAACTGCCGACGATCCGGGATAAGGACAATCTGCTCTACTACAAAGAAGAGGTCGGTGGGCTGGTGATGGGAGGATATGAACGAAACGGGATTCCCTGGGCCATCGACGGCGTTTCCAATAATTTCAACTCCAACCTGCTCGACGCCGATTTCGACCATTTTCTCCAGCTGGCCGAACCGGCTACCCGACGAACCCCTTGTCTCGAGGAAGCCGGCATCCGAAAACTGGTCAATGGTCCGGAAGCATTTACGCCGGACGGCGACGCCATAATGGGTCCGGCGCCGGAACTGGACAACGTGTTCGTGGCCGTGGGTTTTAATGCCTTCGGGATTGCCGCCGGCGGCGGTGCCGGCCGCATGATGGCCGAATGGATTATCGAAGGCGAACCGAGCCTGGACATATGGCCGCTGGATATCCGGCGCTTCGGCCCCTACCACAAAAGCCGGGCTTACAACGTGGAGAGGACCAAAGAACTATACGGCAAGCATTACACGATTCATTGGCCGCATGAGGAGCATGATTCAGCCCGCGGCATCCGGCGCAGCCCGCTTTATTACCTGTTGAGGGAAAAAGGTGCGGTTTATGGCGCTAAATACGGCTGGGAACGCGCCAACTGGTTTGCCCCGGAGGGGGTGGCGGCCGAAGACAATCTTACCTTTGAAATTCCCAATTGGTTTGAGCACGTGGCTGCCGAGCACAAAAATGCTCGGGAAAATGTGGTGCTGATTGATCAGTCATCCTTCTGCAAGTTCGAAGTGGAAGGCCCAGGCGCACTGGCATTTTTGAACCGGCTAAGTGCCAATCAGATCGACCATCCGGTGGGGAAGGTTATCTATACCCAGATGTGTAATCAGCGGGGTACGATAGAGTGTGACCTGACTATCGGGCGGCTGGCTGAAGACCGGTTCATGCTGGTTTTCGGCACTGCCTTTGGCCTGCGCGCTTCATGGTGGCTTAAAAACCACATGCCGACTGACGGTTCGGTTTCATTGAAAGAACTGACTTCGGCCCTTGCAGTCATCAATGTGATCGGACCGAAATCAAGAGAACTATTGCAGAGATTAACGAATGCCGACATCAGTAATAAAAACTTTGCCTTTGGCACATGCAAAAACTTCAGCCTTGGATATGCCCCGGTCATGTCGTTTCGCGTAACCTACGTTGGCGAACTGGGATATGAGCTTTACGTCCCCACCGAGTTTGCCGCCCATGTTTATGAAACCCTCTGGGAAGCCGGCCAGGATCTCGGCATCCGAAACGCCGGTTATCGTACGATCTCTTCCATGCATCTGGAAAAAGGATACGCCGACTGGGGTTCGGAGTTGACTCCGGAGTATACTCCCTATCGATGCGGGTCTCGGGTTCTGTGTGGCGCTTGAACAAGGAGGATTTCATCGGTAAAGAAGCATTGGCAAAGATCAAAGCCGAAGGACCCAAATGGAAACTTTGCACATTTACTTTGGAAACCACCGAACCGCTGATGCTCCAGGGCAGTGCTCCCATTCATTCATCAGGGGAAGGTTTTAGGTGTCACATCCAGTGCAGGCTATGGCCATACAATCGGGAAGAACATCTGTTACGGCTATATTTCAGTAGAAGACGCCTCCTACGAGGACGGTTACGAGATTGAGGTCTATAAAAAAGTGTATTCGGCCAAACTTGAATCCAATCGGGCCCTGTATGATCCGGAGCGAAAGAAGATATTGATGTAACCAAAGATATTATAAAGGTTATATAAGAATAGAGATCTTGAAATCCGTAGGTTTAATTAGGAAATTATAGCACGGATCGTGTGAGATAAGCATTTAGCTTACCAAACGTGCACCGAAAACCATTACCCATATGAAAGGAGGAAATGAAATGAATCGCGCCATTTGCAGCGGCAAAATTCAGATTAAAGGTATTGATTTCAAAGTATTGTCCGACGATGAGATTGCCGATATCCACTATGCCAGCCTTGAAATACTCGAAAAAACCGGTGTTTATGTGGAAGATGATGATGCCGTTGATCTCTTCCATTCCATCGGCTGCCGGGTAGATAAGGATAAAAGAATAGTCAAAATCCCTCACTACCTTGTAGAAAAAGCCATACGAACAGCACCGTCCAGAATAGTGCTGGGGGCACGCAACCATGATAAAAGCTACATCATGGAAGGTAAAAGGGTGACTTTCACCTCATTTGGCGAAGGTGTCAGTGTGGTCGATATCAATACCGGTGAAATCAGGGATTCGACCAAAAAGGATCTGGCGGCAGGAACAAGATTAATGGATGCACTGGATGCCTATGGCGTTTGTCATCGACCTGTCTCTTCACTGGATGTAGACCCCATGGCCTATACACTCCATAATTATGAAGCGCTGGTGAATAACACAGACAAACCGGTTAGCCTAGGACCTGGTGACGGCAGGGGTCTGGAAAAAATCTATCAAATGTCGGCCATCATTGCCGGTGGAGAAGACACATTGGTGGATAATCCCCTAATATGCGCTTCTACCTGCCCGGTAACACCGCTACGCCTGGTCAAACATTGCTGTGAAATTGGGATGAAGGCTGCCGAACTCAGTATTCCGGTCCGTTTTACAACGATGGCGCTGGCGGGCGCCACCAGTCCGGTTACCTTGGCAGGCACTCAGGCGGTTCAAAATGCCGAATTTCTTGCCTGTGTCGTGATGCACCAAGCTGTTCGACCGGGTGCTCCTGTGATTTGCAGCAGTTCAACGACTTCGTTGGATCTAAAAAGCGGTGAAGCTGCGGTGGGGTCTCCGGAAATGGCGTTATTTGCGGCCATGAACGCCCAATTTGCTCAATTTTACGGCGTCCCTTCCTGGAGCGGCGGGACGTAGACGGATAGCAATATCGCCGGTAGCGCCCAAGCCGGTCACGAAAAAACTCTAACAGCTCTCATTGCGGCAATGTCAGGGAACAATGTCTTATACGGAGCAGGAATGTTAGAGTGTGGCATGGTTGTGGATTTTTCCCAATTGTTATTGGATAGCGACATAATTGATATGATAAAGTGTTTTCTTGGAGGGGTCGAGGTCAGTGATGAGACATTATGTGTGGATGAAATCAAGGCAGGAGGCCACCTGGCCGAATTTCTAATGTCGCCTGTGACCCTGAAATATATGCGAGCACAAAGCAGACCGCAATTTTTTCAGCGCATGAATCGAACTACCTGGATAAACGCCGGGAAACCAGATCCCTATGATTTGGCCAAAGAAAAGGTGAAAGATATACTGGTCAACCATCAACCGACGCCTCTGTCTGATTCCGTTGCCGGTGATTTAAGAAGATTTGTGGCTGAAGTGGAAAAAGAATGGGGTGTTGAACCGACAAATCCCGACTTTGATCCGGCAAGCCTGGTAACAGACGCCTGAGCAAACTTTTGACCCGCTTGACCGCGAGTTTGATGGCATAAAGTGATCTTAAGAAAAATTACCATTTGGAATACTGGGACCAATGTCAGGATCGGCAGTGGCCTGGGGTCTTCCAGCAAAACATGGTGTAGAAATCTGGGTTGAGGACATCAAAAAAGCCGGTGGACTAAAAGTGGGTGGCGATACCTACATGCCCGAGATCATTGTTTACGATGATGAAAATGTTTCCAGCAAGGCGATTCTTGGAAGCAGAAAATTACTTTTAGAAGAAGAGGTGGATATTGTCCTGCAATTGGGTGGTGATCCCGCCATCGCTACAGGACAGTTTTTCACCAAGAATAAAATGGTGGCGCACAGTTTTATTTCCACCGACGTTCGCGCCCAATTTCCTTACCTGATAGTTCCGATCGAATCCGTTCCGTTTTTTACCGGGGCGCTTGAATGGATCGCCAAAGCCTACCCTGAAGCCAAAACAATGGCACATGTGGCCCAGGACGACCTTATCGGGATCGAGGGGGCGACTTATACCTATGCAGGCGCCAAAGCGAATAACATAGAGGTAGTGTACGATAAATTTTTTGCACCTGAAACCCAGGATTTTGCCCCAGTTGTCAGTGCGATATTGGCCAAAAAACCAGATATCATAAACCTTGGATGCTCGTATGTGGAGTATGTTGATTTGATCGTGGAGCAATGTTACAAGCAAGGTTTCAAAGGCATTCTGGTGGCAGTGGAATTTATGCAGTCGACCATCGACAGGGTCCCGAGTGACTGGCTGGAGGCAAGAAAAGCCATCGGCTGTTTCCCCCGTTTTGATGATCCCGTGATCAAAGACCGTAAAATCGGCGAGAGAAGTTTTGAATCATTTTACAACGAGTTTGTTAAGAGATGGCCGGGCGAATGGGGTGCCGTTTCCTATGAGTGGGCTGCCGGTTTGGATTTGTGGCGGCATGGCATGACGCTGGCCGGAAGTGTAGATTCCATAAAGATACTTGAAGCGCTCAAAGCGGAGGAGACCTCGCCGCATTGCTTCGGCACAGGAAAGTGGATGGGTAAAGAATTCGCGGGGATTGACAATCTGCTGCTCAGCGACTGGCACTGGACTGAGTACAAAAACGGGAAAAATGCGATTGTTTTTTCTATGAATGTGGCAGACTGGCTTGAAAAAAATATGGACATTTATAAAGAGGCATATAAAAAATACAAACTCGGCGTGTGGTCTGAGTAAACCCCTTAGTTGCAACGTTGGGGCAAATGCCAACTCGGGAGATGGGAGGGGTAGATAATCCTGCCCATCTCCCTGATGCTTTGACATCGGCTATGGCCAGAAAATTTAATTTGCGGAGATAAAAACTATCATGCCAATCGAATTAATTTTACAAACTCTGGTGAACTGCATCCAGTTAAGCAGCTTTTACGCACTGCTGGCGATCGGCCTGAGTCTTGTGTTCGGCGTGGCGGGTATCGCCAACCTGGCCCATGGTGAATTCTACATGATCGGTGCCTATGCGGTGTGGTGGTTCAGTACATTGAGCGGCCTGCCTTATGTAGCATCTTTATTTCTGGCTATGGTGCTTGTTGGCGGGCTGGGCATCATTGTCGAGAAACTGATTTTCAAGCCGCTACGGGGTAATGTACTCAGTGTTGCCATCATTTCGGTGGGGCTGTTGTTCATTTTACAGGTCCTGGTCGGCCAAATCTGGGGGCTGGGTTTTCCAAAACGCGTCGATGATGCCATCGGCGGTTCAATGAATATTTACGGAGTGTACATAGGCTACCAAAGGTTAATCATCCTTTTCGCTTCCGTTTTACTGCTGGTAGGACTCTGGGTTTTCTTACATCACTCAAAATATGGCCGAGGAATACGGGCTGCCGCCCTGGACCCCGAGGCAGCCGCCTTACAAGGCATCAGCAGCAACGCGGCGGCGACCATCGCGATGGGAATCGGAGGCGCACTAACAGGGGCCGCCGGAGCCTTGATGGCACCGATCAGTGCGGTCCAGCCTTATATGGGCCATACTCCGCTTTTAATTGCCCTCATCGTCGTCATCGTCGGGGGTGCCGGTAACCTGAAAGGCACCATATTGACAGCCATTCTTTTGGGTTTTTTGTTTACCATTATAACGACTTTTTCAGATGCAGTTGCTGCAAATATTGCCAGCGTTTTATTTATGGTCGTTCTGTTGGCAATCAAACCCGGAGGGTTGGTGGAGAATGGGTAAGAACATCAATAAAGCAATTATTTCTCTTCTGTTGCCGATAACGCTTTTGGTGCTGTTACCGTTTGTGTTGTCGAGATATTATCTTGATCTTTCGATTGTGTTTTTGATTAATCTCATCCTTGCGGCGAGCTTTCGGATGATTAGCACCACTGGGGACTTTTCTCTTGCCCACGTGCCGTTGATGGGCATGGGAGCTTATGCCGGTGCGATTATATCAAAACAACTCGGTCTGCCTTTTTTAATCACCCTTCCACTGGCCGGCCTGGTTGCCATGATCGTTGGGTTGATCATGCTGTTTCCCCTGATCCGCATGAAAGACTTTGCCTTTTTTATCGGTTCATATGCCATCGGCGAGGCACTAAGGCTGAGTTGGATCCGACTCGACATATTTGGCGGTCATCGAGGAATCAGCAATATCCCTGCGCCGAAAATCTCAATCCCGGGTTTAATGACCGTCGATTTTTTCGAGGTGATACCATATTACTTTTTAACACTGGCGATTACCTTGCTTTGTCTGATGTTTCTGTATTTGTTGGATAGATCCCGGATAACCAAGATATTCAAAGCGATCCACACCGAGCCTGACTTGGTGAAAAGTGTCGGATACAACATCACCGGCTATCGAATACTGGCCTTTGAGGTAGGCACTTTTCTTGCCGGCGTTTCCGGTGCACTTGCTGCCCATCATCTGGGGCATATCGATGCGCACCAATTTGAACTGACAACCGGATTGTACCTTCTCATATGGATTGTGGTCGGCGGGCACGCCACGTTTTGGGGTCCGCTTATTGGTGTCACCTTTTTTGCCATCATCGGGGAACTTATGCGGGTGTTCGGCGCTTGGATGCCATTAGTTTACGGACTGATTCTGATTATTACCCTGCTGTTCCTACCTGATGGATTAGAAAGCCTTCCCAAACGGATCCTATCTTTGCTTAATACCAAGAAGGTTGCAGAATCTTGATGATTCGAAAGGAATTCGCCTGTACGCAGAAGTCGTATAATCGAACGAGGATTTATCAATGGAAGAACTGCGGTTGAAAAAATTGAGGAAAGAATTCGGTGGCCTAGTTGCTGTTAATGATATCGATCTCGATATCGAAGCTGGAGAGATCAGAGGTTTGATTGGCCCTAATGGATCAGGAAAAACAACATTGTTTAATCTGATCAGCGGATTTCTACCACCTACCAGTGGTAGCGTTACATGGCGTGGAAAGAATATTACCGGCCTACCCACCTATAAAATCGTTTCACATGGCATCACCCGTACATTTCAGCTCACTAAACTGATTGCAGATATGACTGCTCTAGAGAATGTCGTTATCGCCTCTTATCTTCATTCAGAACTGGGATTTATGGAACGGATTTTCGGCGCCAAGGCAAAGGGAGAAAATGTAGATATCATTGAAAAAAAGGCCCTGGACCTGCTGCAGCTGGTTGGCATCGAGAGGGTGAAGGATGAGCTTGCCGGTGCGTTGCCGCATGGATTTCAAAGGGCATTGAACATTGCCATCGCATTGGCAACCAGACCCAAACTGCTTTTACTCGATGAACCAGCGACCGGGATGAATCCCGTAGAAACTGAAAAACTGATGAAAACCATAAAATCGCTGCGGGATGAAAAGGGAATTACGATCTTACTGGTGGAACACGATATGAAGGCCGTGATGGCGAACTGTGACAAATTAACCGTGATGAGTTTCGGTGTTAAAATTGCGGAGGGATCACCTGAAGAGGTCAGCCGTAATGAAGAAGTCATCGAAGCGTATTTAGGACGGTGAACTAATGTTGAGTCTAAAAAATGTGGTTGTGCACTACGGTGGAATTGAAGCTTTGCAAAACGTTTCCATCGAAGCAGAGAAAGGAAGCATTACAACCCTCATCGGTTCTAATGGCGCCGGTAAAAGCACCTGCCTGAGGGCTGTTTCCGGGCTTGTTCCACTTACTTCCGGTAAAATTCGTTTTGAAGATAGTAGAATCGACGGGATGCCCCCGGAGAGAATTGTCAGATTGGGTATCGCCCATGTTCCCGAAGGTAAACGGCTGTTTGCAACCATGAGTGTTCTCGACAATCTTCTTACGGGAGCATACCAACGAAAAGACAAGGCAAATATCAAACGAGACCTGGATAAAGCCATCGGATATTTTCCCATTTTGGGTGAAAGGCTAAAGCAGGCTGCCGGCACCCTTAGCGGCGGGCAGCAACAGATGGTGGCCTTTGGGCGTGCGCTGCTATCAAATCCCAAATTGTTTCTTTTTGACGAACCTTCTTTGGGCATGGCTCCCATTGTGGTCAAGGAGATTGGAAAAATAATCAGACAACTGGCAAATGATGGGTATACCATCGTTTTGGTAGAGCAAAATGCGACTATGGCTCTTGAACTAGCCAAGAACGCCTATGTCCTCGAAACGGGTAAGGTTTCGCTGGAAGGAGCGTCAGAAGAACTGCAAAAAAGCGACTATGTAAAAAAAGTCTATCTTGGAATTTAAGTATTAACAAAGGAGAAGGGCGATGTCGATCACAATTGAAGAAGTCGTTCAACAAATCGATGACTGGCGGAATAAACAGGTAAAAATTCACAGAGATGACCGGAGGCTTGACCAATAAAAATTTCAGGGTGGATATAGAAGATCAAGCATTTTTTGTCCGTGTTCCGGGAGCCAGCACCGAGCTTTTGGCAGTGGACCGGGACAATGAATATCATAGTTCGAAAACCGCTGCCGCCGCCGGCATCGGTCCAAAAGTAGTATACCACTTGCCCGATTATAAGGTTATGGTGTTGGAATTTTTAGACGGCAAGACCATGTCGATTGAAGCTTTGGGAGCACCCGGGATGCCGACCCGAATTGCCCAATCACTTAAAATGCTGCATGCCGGTGAAAAATGCCTGAACGAATTCAATATGTTTCGTCTGGTGGACTTTTATCTGGGCATTGTTGATAAACACCAAGTTCGAATTCCGGAAAACTATCGGGATCGTATGTCAATTTTAAACCGGATGGAGACCGCCATCCAAAAGAAAAGCCTAGCGAGCGTCGCGTGTAATAATGACCTCTTGGCTGAAAATTTTATAGATGACGGCCTCAAACTTTGGTTGATCGATTATGAATACAGCGGTAACAATGATCCTTGTTTTGAATTGGGTAACACCTGCCAGGAACAGCAGTATAATGAAGATCAATACGCTGAGTTGTGCACGGCGTACTTTGGTGAAACGCGTCGTCACCTCTTGGCAAGGATGTATTTGTTCTCCATTATGTCCGATTTCGGCTGGACATTATGGGGCGCGATTCAAAACAAAATTTCGCAGCTGGATTATGACTTCTGGGAATATACCATTGGACGGTGGGAACGGGCTGAAAAGATGTTGGATTCAAATAATTTTTCTAAATGGCTGGAGGATGCCCAACGGAATGATTAAAGGATGACCTTGAAAAAATTGTATTCCTGTGAGATGAAAGGGATCAAATTTAAAAATTGTGATTGATTCTAGCACATTGGTTGTAAAAGAACCGAGAATTAAAAGGAGAAATGGAAGATGAAGAAAACTGCTGCTAAACGCCCGAACACCATCGATAACCTGTGTGTCAATGCGATCCGAACCCTGGCAATGGATGCCGTGCAGGCGGCAAATTCCGGTCATCCCGGTGCACCCATGGGCCTGGCCGCAACGGCCTATGTGCTGTGGACCCGTTTTTTGAAGCACAATCCCGCCAATCCGGCTTGGGCGGATCGCGACCGCTTTGTGCTGTCGGCCGGACATGCCTCCACGTTGCTTTACAGCTTGTTGTACCTGACAGGGTATAACCTCAGCCTGAAAGAAATCAAAAACTTTCGCCAATGGGGCAGCAAAACACCCGGCCATCCGGAATTCGGCCATACTCCCGGCGTGGAAACCACCACAGGTCCCTTGGGACAGGGTTTTGCCAATGCCGTGGGCATGGCCATGACGGAGGCTCACCTGGCAACGGTATTCAACCGGGCCAATCAGAAGATCGTCGACCACACCACCTATGTCATGTGTGGTGACGGCGATCTTATGGAAGGCGTCTCCTCAGAGGCCGCATCGCTGGCCGGACATCTTGGACTGGGTAAGCTGATCTGCATCTATGACGACAACAAAATCTCCATCGAGGGCGGCACCGACCTTGCATTTACCGAGGATGTGGCTGGGCGCTTCAAAGCCTATAATTGGCAGGTACTGCGGGTAGATGACGGCAATGACTTGCCGGCCATTCAGCAAGCTCTCAAGGAGGCTAAAGCTGAAACCGAGAAACCATCATTAATTGTGATGCGGACCCATATCGCCTATGGCAGCCCCAACAAACAGGACACCGCCGGCGCCCATGGCGCACCTCTCGGTGAAGATGAGATCCGCTTGACCAAGGAGAATCTGGGATGGCCCAGCCAAGAACCTTTCCATGTCCCCGATAAAGTTCTCAAGGCCTTCCGCAAGAGTGTGGACAAAGGTAAAAAGGCCGAAGCCGCCTGGCAAAAAAAGGTTGCTGCCTGTGCCAAGAAACAGCCGGAACTGGCAAAGCAATGGGAAGAAGCCATATCCGGCAAACCTTCACAGCGATGGGACGCCGCTATTCCGAGTTTCAAAGGAGCCAAGCCGATCGCAACCCGGTCGGCTTCCGGTCAGGTCATAAACGCCCTGGCAGAACGGTTGCCCACATTGATCGGCGGCTCGGCTGACCTGGCGCCGTCTAACAACACCCTGATTAAGGCAGCTTTCGATTTTCAAAAAGGCGCTTACGGCGGGCGCAATATTCGCTTTGGCGTGCGCGAACATGCCATGGGCGCTATTTTGTCCGGGATGGCACTTCACAAAGGCGTGCGCCCTTACGGCGGAACCTTCCTGGTGTTTGCCGACTACTGTCGTCCCGCCATCCGACTGGCGGCCCTGATGAAACTTCCGGTCATTTATGTATTTACCCATGACAGTGTTGCGGTGGGCGAGGACGGCCCTACCCATCAGCCGGTGGAACACTTTGCAGCCCTAAGAGCGATTCCCGGTCTGATTGTTATTCGGCCGGCGGACGCCACCGAAACTGCGGCTGCCTGGCGTTTGGCTATCAAAACTACCAATGCTCCGGTTGCCTTAATCTTAAGCCGCCAGAATCTGCCGGTGTTGGACCGAAGTGTTTATCCATCGGCAACCATGCTGTCAAAAGGCGGATACATATTATCGGATTCCAAGAAGACTCCGGATGTCATCCTGATCGGCACCGGTTCGGAAGTGCATCTTTGCCTGGAAGCCCAAGAGCTTCTTGCTAAAAAGAATGTCGCCGCCAGGGTGGTGAGTATGCCTAGTTGGGAACTCTATGAAAGAACCACTCAGGGCTATAAGGATACGGTGCTGCCGCCCCAGGTGACTGCCAGAGTGGCGGTTGAGGCCGGCGTGCCTATGGGGTGGGAACGATATGTCGGCAACACGGGTGCGGTCATCGGTATCAACCGCTTCGGCGCTTCGGCTCCCGGTGATGTGGTCATTAAAAAGTATGGTATGAAGGCTTTCGCTATTTTTGCAAAAGCAATGCAGCTAGTGACATGACCTCCATCCTACAGCATGCACCGCGCTTCAGTGAAGAGGAAGCCGTTCGCATCGCCCATGATAACTTTGGGCTTGATGTCTCCGCCCGGCAACTGCCCAGCGAGCGTGATCAGAATTTTCGCCTGACCTGTCGTTCGGGCAAGCAGTATGTGCTCAAAGTGGCCAATGCAACTGAACCTCTCGAGGTGCTGGAGTTTCAAAACCAGGTCATGATGCACCTGGCACGCCACAAAAATCGGTTTGAGCAAGGTCTCGAAGCCGCTCCGGAGATATGTGACAATATTAAAGGCCGGCAGATTATGTCGGTGGACGGGCTGGGGGGGGCAAAACATTATGTTCGCCTGCTCAGCTATTTGCCCGGCAAACCCTTTGCCCGGGTCAAACCCCACAGTGCGGATCTGCTAACCGGTCTGGGACGGTTTTTCGGCAGTCTCGACCGTATTCTGGAAGACTTCGACCATCCGGCCGCTCACCGGGATTTTCACTGGGATCTTAAAAATGCCGGCCGAGTCATTGATCGTTATGTCGGTCTTATCGATGATCCGGTGAAGCGCGATCTCATCAAACACTTCCAGGAACGTTTTCAAACCCAAATCGAACCGCAATTACAGAATCTGGCCATGAGCGTCATCCATAATGACGCCAATGACTATAATGTGCTGGTTAAACCCTATGACAAATGGCGCAACCGGGTGAGTGGGGTCATTGATTTCGGTGATATGGTTTTTACCTATACTGTTGGTGAATTGGCGATTGCTTGTGCCTATGCCATGCTGGACAAGGCTGAACCACTGGCGGCTGCCGCCAATATTGCGGCGGGCTATCATCAAAACCGGCCGTTGTCCGAGCCGGAACTGTGCGTTTTATTTGACCTGATCTGCATGCGGCTCTGTATGAGCGTATGTCACGCAGCCAACCAGTCCCGCCTGGAACCCGACAATGAATATCTGCGCATTTCGGAAAAACCGGTCTGGGCGCTTTTAAAGCAAATGCTGAATATTCATCCACGGTTGGCGCGCTATGTTCTAAGACATGCCTGCGGATTGCCGGCATTGACCCAATCCGGCAAGATAAAGGATTGGTTAAAGGATCACAGGCAGGGGTTTGCTTCAATTATCGACGAAGACCTGCGTCATGAAAATCAACTGGTATTCGATTTGAGTGTCGGCGCTGCGCTGCCGCAAAATGAAGATGATATTTCAGATCCCGCTGTGTTTGCCGAGCACCTGTTCGGGCAGATGCGACAGGCCCGTGTGAATGTCGCTATCGGTCGTTATCATGAAGCCCGCTTGTTATACACGGCCGAACAATTTAAAGTTCAGACCGATGAAATGCCGGAGGCCAGGACCGTTCATCTGGGTCTTGATCTTTACACACCCAGCAATCGCCCGGTTTATGCGCCCCTTGACGGCCGGGTACACAGCTTTAACAACAACCAGGCTCATCTGGATTACGGCCCTGCCATCATTCTCGAGCATCAAATCGAGGACGGCGAACGGTTTTATACCCTGTTCGGACATCTGAGCCAGGATTCCCTGGAGGATTTGACGGTCGGAATGCCGGTTGCAAAAGGACAATCCTTCGCCCGGATTGGTGAGCCACCCACCAACGGCGGTTGGCCGCCCCATCTTCACTTCCAGATTATCCTGGATATGCTTGGTGAAAGCGGCAATTTCCCAGGTGTGGCCCGGCCGGCAGCGTGGGATATCTGGAAACAGATTTGCCCGGACCCGAACCTTATACTGGGCATTCCGCAAAACTGTTTCCCGCCTGACGGCCGCAGCCATGAAGACATATTGACCGCCCGTCGCGCCAGCCTGGGAAGAAATCTGAGTATTTCCTATAAAAAACCGCTGAAAATTGTCAGAGGCCGGGGGCAGTATCTCTTTACCGAAGATGGGCAAGCCTACCTGGACGGGGTCAACAATGTGTGCCATGTGGGACACTGCCATCCCCATGTGGTGTCCGCCGCCTGTCGCCAGATGCCCGTTCTGAATACCAATACGCGCTATCTTCATGATGCCATCATCGAATATGCCGAGCGTCTGCTGGCCAAATTTCCGGACCCGTTAAGTGTCTGCTATTTTGTCTGTTCCGGAAGTGAAGCCAACGAACTTGCGCTGCGCCTGGCGCGTACCTATACCCGGCAGCAGGATGTCATTACTGTGGATGGGGCCTATCACGGCAACACTCAGACCTTGATCGATATCAGCCCTTACAAGCATGCCGGTCCGGGAGGGCAGGGCGCGCCCTCCTGGGTTCATAAAGTTATCATGCCGGATGGCTACCGGGGTCAATACAAGGGTATGGAAGCAGAGACCGGCAGGCGCTATGCCGCCCATGTGGGCGAGGTTGCAAACGAGATTCTGACGGATGGTAAAGCACCGGCGGCCTTTATTTGCGAGAGCATGCTGGGATGCGGCGGGCAAATTGTCTTGCCGGATACCTACCTGGAAGAAGCTTTTAAACATGTGAGGGCTGCCGGCGGGTTGTGTATCGTAGATGAGGTGCAGGTGGGTTTCGGGCGTGCGGGGAGCCATTTCTGGGCCTTTGAAACCCAACAGGTTGTGCCTGACATTGTTACCTTGGGAAAACCCATGGGAAACGGACATCCATTGGCCGCCGTCATTACCACCCCAAAAATCGCCGATGCATTTGCCAACGGCATGGAATACTTCAACACCTTTGGCGGCAACCCGGTTTCGTGTGCTATCGGAATGGCCGTTCTGGATGTTATCGAAAACGAGGATCTGCAGAAAAATGCATATCAGGCCGGCAATCGACTGCTGCATGGCCTGAAGGGACTGATGGAATATTATCCGCTGATCGGGGATGTGCGTGGTCTGGGCCTGTATGCGGGGGTTGAGCTGGTCACCGACCACAGGACTCTGGCGCCCGCACCGGAGCATGCGGATTATATCATCAACCGTCTGAAAGACTACGGTATATTGATCAGCACGGATGGTCCGCTGCACAATGTTCTCAAGCTGAAGCCGCCCGTTGTGTTTACGGAACAAAATGCGGATGAAGTCGTTGGGGCCCTGGGTAAAGTGCTCAGCGAAGATTGTTTGCAGGCATAGTCTGCAGCTAACAATATTTTACACCCACACCGTAGGTATAAGAGTGCGGATTTTCAGCCAATGGTTTACGCCACCTGATTTCGGCAAGATAAACATGGGGAGCGATAACATCCGGCACACCGTCTACTTTGATGTGTATTTTTCTTCCCGGCCGGGGGGCGTAGAGTGACTCAACGTATCCCCCATGGTCGCTGAAATTATACATCGTACCGTTATAGTGATATCTTGTCCGAAAGTCCTCAAGCAAAACGGAAGCCTCCGATTGAAAGCGCTGACTCATTCTTTGGTGAGCAAATGTTTTCATTCAACACCTTCTTCTTTCTACACAATCGAGCGCGCCAGGGCTGGCCAAAGCACGCCTGAACATGTGGAATCGGCCAAACCGGTTCGTATTTTGATATTCGAATTTAATCACCGTCGCTTTAAAGTTGACCCTTCTCAAGAGGGTGTGTCAAACTCGGGTTCACTGGGCTTAAATCCCATATTAAAGTTTAAGACAGTATTTCCGGGTGTCAAAGCAAAATTTTTATTAAGGATTCGAAATCCTCAACAATGTAATCTGCCCCGGCTTGCCGCAGATTCTTTTTCAGGCTGGATTTGTCCGGGGCTGAAACTAAAATGCCGATGCTTTTAAATCCGGACCGGGAATGGGCGGCTGCCAGCATATCATCGGGCATATCCCCGATGTAAAACAAACCGTTGACGGTATTGCGGTGACCTTCCGCTATGGCATCCAGCATGAAGGGATGGGGCTTACTCAATAAAACGGTCCTGCCTTCTTCTTCAAGAATTCGCCTTTCTTCGCCGACACAGTCATCAAGGCTTAGCACCTGCGAAAAAAAATGACCAATTTTAAAATGTTTCAATGGATATTCCGCCTCCGATCTGGGGCGGCCGGTGGCAATCGCCAATATATTTTGCTGGGAAAGCGCTTCCAGGATCGAGGTGTCAATCAGCAATTTTTCTCTCAGGATGTAGCCTTCATCCTGATATATTTGGGGTTCCATATGATAGGTGGATTGGAACAGCTGCGGACCTAAATAGATTTCCTGGAAAATTTGTTTGATGATGTTGCCGCTGCCGACATCACCCCTGTACAACTCCGAAATGAAATTGTCCGTTGGTTTGCCTTTTTCTTTGAGCAAGGATGCCAACGGCTGGGCAGTTGCGTTTAAATAGTCGGCAATGACGGTGACGTCGCATCGGCTTATCGTCTGGCGGTATCTTAGCCAGGGGTTTTCGCTTTTGTGGACGATGGGTTTATCTGTCAATGAATACAGCAGGTTAATGACAACACTGGTGAGATCCCAGTCGTTGTTCAACCCGCCGCTCTGCTTGACAACCGCAAGATCTGACAGCTCGAAGAGAGGCTCCGGCAACTGTTACTGCCGCAGCCGCCGGACCCAAAAACTGCCGGGTCGTCTGGCGAACCACATCCCGATATGAATTGGAGACGTCCACGATGACGCCGTCCATGTCAAATACAATTAGGTTCTTTGGTTTCATATTCCCAACGATTCCCATGATTATTCAGTTGTTAGATGAATTAAGAGTGAAAGACTTTTAGCATGTCTATGTTCATGTCTGCAATAAATATTGCCACCAACCATCAGGCATAGCAGCTTTTGGTATCCTTCTGGCAGACGACCATTCACTTTGTAGAAATTAGCTCCGTCTTTTTTTATAACTTTTCGGTTGACAACTAATGATTATATAATATATAGTTTTTTATATTTTATATACAAAAACAAGGAGGAAAAATGGCTCTAAGCATAAGTAACCCTAAAGCTGAAAAGCTGGCTCGCGAAGTTGCAGCCGAGAGTGGGGAAACGATAACCCAGGCGATTACCCTCGCCCTGGAAGAGAGGCTTGAACGTCTCCGCGGTCGTTCAACCACCACTGACCTGGTAGAAGAGATATTGAACATCTCTAAGCGTTGCAGTGCGATTCCCGATCGTGATCAGCGGTTTCCTGATGAAATATTGGGTTATAATTCCACAGGAGTTCCTAAATAATGGTTGTCGACACATCTGCAGTGATTGCTATTTTATTCGGTGAACCGGAAACAGAATCTTTTGTCCGGGCACTTGCTGATGATTCCAAAAAAATGATCAGCTCTTTCAACGCATTGGAAAGTGCCATTGTGATTGAGGCCAAAAAAGGGGAGGCCGGCGGCCGTGAGCTAGATCTGCTTCTACATCGCGCTCGAATTGAAATTATTTCCCTCAATGGTGATCAGGTGGAGTTAGCCCTAACAGCCTGGAGAAAATATGGAAAGGGAAACCATCCTGCAGGTTTGAATATTGGCGATTGCTGTGCATATGCACTGGCAAAATATTCTGGTGAACCGTTACTTTTCAAAGGTAAAGATTTTAGTCAGACAGACATTCAACCTGTGATTGACAAGTAATCGTTCCATGAAAGTTCGTCTCCCCCTCAGCCCCTAATTCCACCTTCCCTCCGGGGCGTAGGCCTCAATGATCCCACGGTTATGACTGCCGCTAAAGCTGCGGCGGCAACGATCATATGATAGCCCTGATTTGCCAGCTGCATTATACTCATAGAAGGGTTCATATTCTGATTAAGCATTTATTAGTAAGATAATTTCTCAATAAAAACAGCTTGATTTTTAGTCGGGAATGATTCATCGTATAATACGATAATCTCATAACGAAGGGCCTTACATGAAACAGATCGAAGAACCATCCAGAGTGATACCGGTTCTGGCGGAGACGGATGTTTTAGTGGTGGGCAGCGGTCCCGGTGGGCTTTCTGCTGCCCTGGCCGCAGCGAGAGAAGGCGTGGATACCATGTTAGTAGAACGATATGGGTGTTTTGGCGGGAACATCACCCAAGCCGGAGTGGAGTCCATCGCTTGGTACCGGCATGAAAAAACGGTGGACGCCGGCGGCATCGGCGTTGAATTCGAAAGCCGTGCCAAAGAGATGGGCGGCAGCCGCCAGGAACCCCAGTCCCTGAGCCAGGCATTGGATACCGAAATGTTCAAGTACGTGGCAGATACCATGGTACAGGAGGCCGGTATCGTTCCCATACTGCACTGTTACGGTGTGCGAACGATCATGGAAGGTAACACCCTCACGGGGGTTGTCGTGGAGAGCAAATCGGGAAGGCAGGCCATCCTGGCAAAAAGAATTATCGATGCCACCGGAGATGCCGACATCGCCCACCTTGCCGGCGTTCCCTACCGCCAATCCCCCAAAGATAAGCTTTTAGGGGTAACGGTAACATTTGGTTGTAGTGGGGTGGATGTCACCCGGTTCCAGGAGTACGTCAAGGAAAATTCCGCCCACCTGGGAGATTGGGATGAAGTCGAGCAAACAACCGGCAAGGAAGACGATCTTTTCAGTCCCTATATCGAGGCGCCGTTCAACAGAGCCAAGGATGCGGGTGAGATCCCCAGGGATGCATGGATCAAAGGCACCTGGAGCAGTCTCACAGAGGCAGGTGAGGCCACCTATCTTAACATGGTTGTGCTCAACGGCATCGACCCGACCAACGTTCGGGACCTCACCCAGGCGGAAATACAAGGTCGGCAGCAGGTTATGTGGGCCCTGAATGCATTAAAAAAATACACACCCGGCTTTGAAAAGGCCAAACTCAGAACCTTTTGCTCATCTTTGGGTGTCAGAGAATCGCGAAAGATTTTGGGTGAATACAATATTACTGAGCATGATGTCAGAAATGAGGCCCGCTTTGCAGACTCAATCGGAATTTTTCCTGAATTTTTAGACGGTTACGGTGTGGTGATTATTCCTACCACCGGTAGGTATTTCCAGATTCCTTACGGCATCATACTTCCGCAGAAAGTGGAAAACCTTCTGGTTGCCGGTCGATGTGTTGCCGGCGACATGATCTCTCACGCGGCTACCCGCCAAATGATGTGCTGTACGGTCACGGGCCAGGGCGCAGGCATCGCCGCCGCAGTATCGCTAAAGGATAATGTCACCTGTAGGGCGGTTAATAGGGCTACTGTTCAAAAAATCCTTAAAAAACAGGGGGTCAGAATCGAATAGGATCAGCTGTTTTTTTTGTGTTGCACCATTAACGGTGGTTGGCGAACATTTGTAGGGGAAAACAACAACCCAAAAAAGGAGGAAAGTAATTATGAAAAAAGTATGTGTCACTTCACTGGTCATTGTCACGGTGATGGCCTTTGGCCTCGGCAATCTGTGGGCAGCTGAGGAACTATCCCTGCTGACCTGGAAAGGCTATGCCCCCCAGAGCCTGGTTGACAAATTTCAACAAGAGACCGGGATTACAGTCAAAGTTACCTTTTCTAACAATGAAGAAATGATTGCCAAGCTTCGCGCCACCCGGGGCGCCGGTTTTGATCTGGCTCAGCCGAGCCAAGACCGGATTGCTTCCGTTCAGGAAAAATATCAAATTTATCAGCCCATGGATCTGTCTAAAGTTGAAACCGGCCAGATTATTGAGCCCATGCTCGAAGCGGTGAAACAAAATACCATGGTCGGAGGTCAGCCCCATGCGGTACCGTTTTGTTGGGGGACATCCGGGCTTGTTGTCAATCGAAAATTTGCTCCCAGTGCTGGGGACTACAGTGATTTGCTGAATGCTTTTTATAATGGTCGGGTCAGCTACCGTCTCAAAAGACCGACATTGATCGCTCTGGCATTTGCCATGGGCGAAAATCCATTTGCCAAGTACAGTGATGCCACAGCCTATCAGGCTTTGATGGAAAAGGTCGAACAGGCCATGGTTGCGGGGAAGCCGTTTGTCAAAAATTACTGGTCCAACGGAGATGCTCTGCTGCAGTCGATGAGATCCGACGAAGTCTATGTTGCCATGGCTTGGGACGGCGCCGGCTGGAAGCTGCATGCTGAAAACCCGAACATCGACTTTGTTGCACCCAGAAGCGGCGCATTGGGATGGATCGACACATTTGCGATTCCTGCCAAAGCAAAAAATGTGGATGCCGCATACAAGTGGATCAACTTCATGCTGAAGCCGGAAAATGCAGCCCTTTTTACCAACGCTGAAAAATACGGAACTGCTTCCAAAGACGCAGGCCAATACTTAGATGCCGATGTACGCGGAAATTTTGAGCGCAGTTTTCCGATGTCGGCCATTGCCAACATCAAATGGTATCCACCCGTCCCGGCTAAGCTGGAAGAAATTGAAGGCAAAATTCTGGATAAGGTCAAGGCCGCTCAATAGTCAGGCCTGATATCTGTAGCACTAAATGATGTTATTCATCCTTTAGTGGCAGATGAATCAAATATCTCTAAGGAAAACAAGGTTTCAGGTGTCAGTGTTCAGGTTTCAGGATTTAGCGACTCGCCTTCTTGACACCCGAAACCTGACACCTGAAACCAATATTTTGTTATATTCAATGTTTCTTTCCGAGCCGGAGGCCACCGTTCCAGTCTTCCAGAATGCTGGGCTTTTCCGATGGATAAGTGCATCTCAGCATGTTTAGTTCTGACTCTTCCGGATAGGGGCAATTATGCAGATAGACTTAGCTGTTCAAAATGTCACAAAGAATTTCAAAGATTTTGTTGCGGTGGACAACGTGTCCTTTGATGTTCCGGATGGTCAATTCTTTTCTATTCTCGGCCCATCAGGCTGCGGGAAAACTACCCTGCTTCGCATGATTGCCGGCCTCACAGAACCGACAGAAGGCAGCATCGAGATTCGCGGGAAAAGCATGATCGGCATTCCTCCGAATAAACGGCCGGTAAACCTTATATTTCAGCATCTGGCCCTGTTTCCGATGATGGACGTGGGGGGTAACATTGCATTTGGTTTAAAGCGACGTGGGGAAAGTAAAACTGTCATTGAAGAAAAAGTGAACACTATCCTGGAACGGGTGGACCTGAACGGTTTTGGCGACAAAAAAGTTGATCAGCTCTCCGGGGGGCAGAGACAGCGGGTAGCCATTGCGAGATGTCTAGTGCTGGAACCTGCTGTTTTGTTGCTGGATGAGCCACTGGGTGCGCTGGACCTGAAACTGCGAGAGCAGATGAAGGTCGAGTTGAAGAAGCTGCAGGCAAAAGTCGGAACCACTTTCGTCTACATCACCCATGACCAATCCGAAGCGCTGGTGATGTCCGATCATGTGGCGGTGATGAATCAGGGGGTGTTTGAACAAATCGACACCCCCCAGAATCTATACAATAACCCACAAACTCCCTTTGTGGCCCGGTTCGTTGGTGACAACAATGCCTGGTCCGGCAAAATTCAGCAGTGCAATGAAAATACCGCCGAAGTGGAAACCTCGGAAGGCAATGTATTCCGTACCAAGCTTCGAGAAGTGTTGCAGCCGGGAGATGAAGTCGATCTGTTTCTTCGACCTGAAGCCATGCTGATTCAGCCCGACCCGAGTTTATCCGACCTGAATCGCTTCGAGGTCATCGTCAAGGATATTCTCTTCGATGGCGCCAACAGCAGACTCCTGGCCCATCCGCTGGATGCAGACACGGAACTGCTCATCGCCCTGCCGCAAAACCGGCAGTTCGATTACATCAAACGGAATGATAAAATAGAAATCGGATGGGACGAGCAATCGGGCATCTGTTTTGCCAGGGCGAAAAACCAGAGTTGAGAATTGAGGACAATGGTTAAAAGGTAGTCGGTAGAGAGGAACAGTTTCAAGGTTCAAAGGTTCTGGGTTCAGGGTTGAGGCGATCGAGTTTCGCTGATAGTTCCAATAAAGATAATCCTGATCGGCGAACCCCGTGCCATGAAACCTTTAGCGTTTGAACCTCTAAACTTTGAACCCAACTCCCTTTATTTATCATGAAAAACCAAAAACGATGGGCACTGCTCTTTTTCTTATCACCGGTGTTGCTCTGGCTGGTTCTGATGATTGTTTTGCCGCAAATTGATTTGCTGGTCATGTCGTTTCGTTTCGAAACAGATGATGGCAAAATGGTCTGGAGTTTTTCGAATTATTTGCAATTTTTTGAGGAACCCATTTACTGGCTGACATTTGTGCGCACGGCCATCTACTCTATTCTGGTAACCTTCCTGACCTTTGTGATCGCACTGCCTTTAGCCTTTTATATTACCAAAGTTGTAGCCCCAAAATTCCAGGGATTTCTTCTGGTACTGATTTTGCTTCCGTTTTGGGTCAGTGAACTGGTCCGAGTTTACGGATGGATGATTCTGCTGCGGGAAAGCGGGGTAATCAACCATTTTCTGATCAAACTGGGGATCTTGCATCAACCTGTTGAAATGCTGTATAGAGATTCCACGATGATACTCGGATTGGTATACACGACCATGCTCTTTATGGTGGTTCCCATTGTTTCCGTACTGGAAAGCCTGGACAACAGCCTGATAGAGGCGGCCTACGATCTGGGGGCCAATATGTGGAGTATTTTGTTCAAAATTATCATTCCTCATGCCGCTCCCGGCATCGTATCCGGTTCCATCGTGGTTTTTATGTTGACGCTGGGAAATTATCTCACCCCCAATCTGATGGGAGGCAAAAACTCGCTGTGGTTTACGGAACAGATTTACAACCAGTTTATCGCCAGTTTTAACTGGAACCAAGGATCTGCGTTCGGGTTTCTGCTATTGGCACTCTCGTCCCTGTTAGTCTGGCTGGGATTAAAGCTGACCCGACAAAATCTGAAAAAGGTAGTGCAATGATACGGACGCTACCAACTTCCAAGGCTTACAATCGGTTTTTTAAGTTTTATGTAATTCTGTATTTTACGTTTCTCTTTGCACCGCTGCTGGTAACCTGCGTGCTGGCTTTTAACAACTCTCAATTCCCATCTTTACCCTGGAAGGGATTTACCCTGGAATGGTTTACGGCCAATTTACCGCAACGGGTTGGAATCTTTCACGATCGAATCAATCTGGACAGTATCTGGGTAAGTTTCCGGGTGGCCTTTTTTGTTATGCTGTTATCGACAGCCATCGGTACCTGCGGCGCTTTTCTGTTTGAGCAGGAAGACTTCCGCTTTAAGCAACTGCTTTATTTTTTGATGCTGGCGCCGCTGGTGATTCCAGGTGTGATTCTGGGGATTTCGATCCTGCTGCTCAGCAATACCCTGGGAACCTATTTTGAAACCAACTGGGGAGTAGATATAGACCTGTTTCGTCCCGGATTCTGGCTGGTGGTGCTGGGCCAGTTTTCATTTATTGCGACGCTGGTTACCCTGGTGGTTTCAGCACGCTTGAAGAAATTTGACCACACCCTTGAAGAAGCCGCATTAAATCTTGGGGGCAAACCGATTTGAGGTCATTTGGCATATTACCTTGAAGTTCCTGCGGCCTGCGATTTTCGGGGCTGCAGCCTTGGCATTTTTGATGTCATTTGAAAATTTCAACACCACCCTTTTTCTGGTGGGTCACGAGGCAACATTGCCGATTAATTTATACCTTCAGGTGCGAGACGGCAGCACCCCTGTCATCAATGCCATATCGTTTTTACTGATAGTCGGCACCTCTCTGGTGGCCTTGGCGAACCTTTATTTCAGTAGAAAATCGGAATAACCTAACTATGGTGTTTTTGATAACGTTCCATCGGCTGGTGCCGGTGATTCTGCATCCCTATGGTATCGGAAACCTATTTAAAAAAGCAGAGGCATTAGCGGTAAAACATCCGCCCCCTCAGCACAAAAAAGTCAGATTACCGGTTGGGGATTAAAGTATTATTGGGAAAATGAAAGGACCGATGTGATGAAAACTGTCAATGAA
>CAVRQG010000026.1:0-35806 GCA_963723215.1 uncultured delta proteobacterium | reverse complement strand
AGGCGGTGTCGGCGGGGGGCTGCTGGGAGCCGGCGTGGGCGCGATCGCCGGCGGCAGTAAAGGCGCCAGAAAAGGGGCCGCCATCGGGGGGCTTTCCGGCGGCGCTATCGGCGGTATTCGAAGTTCTTCGCAGCAAAAGCAAGACCGGCAGGCCCAGAAACAATGGGAACAGCAGCAAGCAAATCAATACATGCAAAAACGCGATACTTACAACCGTGCCTACAGCGCCTGTTTGGAAGGTAGAGGATACACGGTGAAATAAAAAATTGGAGGACACTATGAGTAAAATGATACGAGTTGGCTTGATTTTACTATGCATCTGCATTGTCCCGCTCATATCCGTCGCAGAAGATTTTGATGGGTCTCGGCCCTTGCTTTTTTCAGTAACTTCCGCTATGGAATGTACGCCCGATGACGGGTGTCGCGCGGTGACGATTGAGAGCCTGGATTTGCCAAGGTTTCTTAAATCGACCTCAATAAAAAGACGATCGACCCCGTCTCGGCGAGTGACACAAGACCGGATAGCGCCATCGAGCGCATGGAGCGCGTCGACGGCAAGCTGATTTTACAAGGGGCTGAAGACGGATATGCTTCCGTGAAAGACGGTTTGGGCTGGAACATCGCTATTTCAGAAGGTACCGGCAAGGTGGTGATGACGGCATCCGGGGATCAGGTGGCCTTTGTGGTATTCGGAGCCTGTCTGCCGTTATAAAGAGAGTTTTGGTTTAGGATAGACCTATTTTGGCGAAAACTGATGGAGCGTGGCAATCCCGCAAATCAAAAATTTCTCCGAGTCTAAAACCCGAAATTTTGACCACTGACCCCACCGGAATAAAAATGGGTTGACTTTGTAAATGCAGATTCAGCATTTAATAACCATTCCAGTACAAGCCAGTACAGATTAAAAAAAGGAGCTATCAGATGAAAAAAGCAAACTTGCCGACCATAGCTGTTCTGACCCTAATGCTGCTGCTGTGAGCACCAATCCCGCCACCGCCCTCGATCCTATCCCCACAGAATCCGGTTTCAGCGGATTTATCCGTCCCGGAGTCGGCTATCTGAATTTTAAAAGCAACATGGTGGCCAGTTTTCTGGGGTGGGATCTGTCCGACAAAAAAACCGACTCCCTGGACGACAGCCCGGACTCCCAATCCAACGGCCTTGCCATGGTACCGTTTTCACTGGAATATACCTTTGCCAGCACCCGCACCCAGCTCTTTTTGGGAACCGACCTGACGGATTTGATCCGCTTCGATTATACCCAGCAGTTCGGAGTCAAACAGGGAATCGGCAATCTCGGGATCCTGCAGGGCGGTATTCTGTTCAGCGGTATTCCGGCCAAAGTCTGGAAAGACCCCTATGTGGTCGACAAGAATCGGGATGACACCAGCCGCACATCCAATGGCGGGCGGCTGACCTGGGACCGGATTTTAGGCAGCGGCCTCCAGCTGCGATACACCTATCGCAAGATCGATATCAGCAGTGAAAAAAGTGGCGACTTTTTAGGATTGTCCAGCGCTGACAAAAAACTTCTTAAGCGCGACGGGGATCGCCATATCGGGGAGGTCGCGTATCGCTTTAACTTCGCAAAAAGACACACCCTGGCGCCGGCATTTATATACACGAATGACGATCGGGACGGCGACGCCATGAAAAGTGATGCCTATGACTTCCAGCTCATCTATGCCTATTTAGGAGATACGTTTTCCTTCTCCGGCAACGCTTTTATCGGCTGGGCGGACTATGACAAGAAAAACCCGATTTACGATAAAAAGCAGGATGACGATCGCTACGGCATCCAGGGCAGCCTTTACTACAAAAACCCCTGGGACTGGAGTCTGTTTGGCAGCAAACCGATGAACTTCTATGTCGGGGCCGCCTTCGCGGATACCAATTCCAACATCGACTTCTACGATCAGGAGGCCACTATGGTTATGGGCGGTGTGTTTTTCAAGTGGTAAGCTACATTTGACCTGAACGCGGCAGATGGGACAGATTGTATTCCGACATGAAGTGGGACGTCGGCCTCGGCATCCGGGCTTGGGCCAAAGGCATCGTCAACCGTATCGACACTGCCGTATCCGAATGGATCCTTGAATACAGTACCCAAACAAAAGGCGAAAGTAAGTTATGTGATATATAGACCCGCTTAACGATTTTAGACGGAGCCGGAATTAGGTAAAAATCTTTTTCGCTCAGGCATTCCGGCTCCTTGTGCCGGTTAGCCGGTCTTGACGGCAATCTTTTTAGGTGTTGCCTTTTCCACTTTCGGCAACGACAGGCGAAGGACGCTATCGTTTAATTTCGCATCAATGTTTTCCTGGTTGACCAGTTCACCTAAGGTAAACTGCCGGTAATACCTGCCGGTCTCGTACTCCACCAATATGTCTTGCTCGTCAGTGTCATCGACAGGAGCTATATCCGCCACAGGGTCAAGGTATTGTCGCGCAATCGTGTCAGATCATCCGCCTTGACGCCCGGCATATCGGCCAGCAGAGTCATCTCTTTTTCCGTCACAATATTCGACAGCCGGTGTGAAGGCCAATCCCGGTGTAGTTTGCTCGGCAGGACTGGCTTCCTCTTGCTTTTCTCGTACCTTGAGTTCTTTGCTCTGTGTATCAGCCATTGTTTGATCCCTCCTTTATCACGGTTTATTTCACGACTTTACGGCAATCTGTTCCGGCTTTGCAGCCTCTGCCTTCGAAACCACAACGGTTAAAATACCATTTTCCATTTTAGCATCGACGTTGTCGGGGTTTATATCACCTGGAAGGCCGATTATCCTGGAAAACGTGCCGGCTTCGCGTCCCCGTCGGTGATACCGCGCATCTTCTTCTTCCGATGCAATCTTTCTTTCACCGGAAATGGCAAGGTTTTCCTTTATCGAATATCGAGCTCATCGCCTTTACGCCCGCGAATTCGGCACGAATATAATATTTTTCTTTGTCCTTCAGACAATTATATCGGAAATACACCGGCTTCCGGGTCGATATGGGGCTGGTGTTCCTTCATACAGCTGTTCGATTTGTTGTCTCATTCGTTCCAGCTCTCCAAACGGACCTCTGAATTGCCAGGTCGGCACATCACAATCTGCGGTAAATCATTTTTGCACCTCCTTAAATTTAATAGTTATTTAGCTTAATTTATTATGCTCAACCTATGATAAAATAAATTTTGATTATATGCTAAAATAAATTAATGTTGTCAAGATCTGTAATAATTATATATTGAATTACTTAAAATTTAATTATAATTTAGTAATGAAATCTTACCGGCCTTGGAAAAAAGGAGCTAAAAAATGAAGAAAAATAAAGAAAAACAATCTGATGTGGATATCTATGCCGACACCGTCAACTATGGATCTTCGAGGACGGCAATCGTGCGAGCAACATTTCGGCTTTCTGAAAGCTGCATCGATGCGATCAGTATCCTATCGGCCCATTGGGAATCAAACAAAAATCGGTTTTTAACCATTTAATGGAAGATGCCCAGGACTTAAAAAACATGGCCCGTGAACTCGAAAACACTGAATTTGATCGTCATGAGCGTATCCAAAAAACCTTTGTCATCAGCCGCAGGTCACTGTCCTTTCTGGATACGATTTCCAGAAATAATCCCCGAGGAACTCTGTGGAATATTCCGTTCGAAGGCTCTTGCCGATTATTGCAAAAGGAAAAAAACATGAAACGAAAGGAGTTGATTGGCGAAATAGCCTATCATTTCGAAAAAGGCCGGAGACTGCTTTCGAAAGCAGAGGAGATGCTGCACAAGATGACCCGATTGTCGGTAAACTGTAGACTGCGATGTCCGTCTATAAAAACGCTTTGGATGAATCACCAGTTTCATTGAAAAGGGAAAATTATTGAAGAATTTCGTCCTGAATAGATTTCCATTTAAATCTTGAATATCATACAATTTGTCTTTATGCTCTTGAACGTTGTGTTGTCAAATCCCTTCAAATCCCAAAGTGGTTTGAAAATGTAGTTAATACTTAAGTATATTTTGATGGCGTAATTTCGCCATGATTACTATTCCCGGAGAGAGCATGAAAACTGCAGCTAAAATTCGCGAAAATCTGAGCCGGCACATTCTGGCCGATGGCATGGAAGTAATCTTTGATTTGGAACGCTCTCACGGCTGCTGGATAGTCGACCGAAGGGATGGTTCGGAGTACTTGGATCTTTATACCATGTGGGCATCCCAGGCCATCGGCTACAATCATCCCAAGATGCTGGAAATCAGCGATTCCCTAGCCCGGGCAGCCATCCAAAAGCCGACCTGCTCGGATATCTATACGGTCGAAATGGCCCGTTTCATGGAAATTTTTGAAAGGGTGGCTATTCCTGCCTACCTGCCCCATGCCTTTTTTATCGAAGGCGGGGCCCTGGCGGTTGAGAATGCCCTGAAGGCCGCTTTTGACTGGAAAAGCCGGCGAACTTGGCCGCCGGCAAGGATGATCTGCCAGGGGAGATGATCATCCATTTCAAGGAAGCTTTTCATGGCCGCAGTGGCTATACCCTGTCGCTGACCAACACCTTTAACCCTGATAAAACCAGGTTTTTCCCACAATTCGATTGGCCGCGCATCGAAAACCCCAAGCTCTGCTTTCCAGTCGACCAAACCGAGCTGAAACGCGTGGCGGTGGCCGAAGCCAGAGCCCTGGATCAGATAAAGCAGGCCATTCAGCAGCATGGGAACCGCATCGCCGGATTAATAATTGAGCCCATCCAGAGTGAAGGTGGCGACAATCACTTCCGGCCGGAGTTCATGCGGGCGCTCCGGGAACTATGCACCGAACACCGTATCATTTTCATTCTGGACGAAGTGCAGACCGGCATTGGGCTCACCGGACGCTTTTGGGCGCACGAACACCATGGAGTAATACCCGACATTATCAGTTTTGGTAAGAAAACCCAGGTCTGCGGCATTCTGGCGGGACCGGTCCTGGACCAGGTGGAAGACAACGTGTTTCGACGTTCCAGCCGCATCGCCTCGACCTTCGGAGGCAACCTGGTGGACATGGTGCGTTGTGGTCGTATTTTGGAGATCATTGAGTCGGAAGGTCTGGTCGAAACAGCCGAGAGGCAGGGAGCCTATCTGATGACGAAACTCCAGGAGTTGCACGCCCGCTTCCCAGACCGGGTAACCAATGTCCGCGGTCAAGGCCTGCTTTGCGCTTTCGACTTACCGGACCCCGATGTCCGCGCGAAGTTCGCCGCCGACTGCACCGCTGCCAAAGTAATCGTCGTGGGTTGCGGCCCCAGGAGCATCCGCCTCAGGCCCCACCTGAATATCAGCACGGCTGAGATAGACCACGGTCTTAATGTTATGGCAGAAATATTGGATAAAGCAGCGTGAGAATTTAACAGGGGCCAATGTATGCCGACCATCAAACCAGCCTTTTGGGAACAAGTGCTGCTGGAAATGATCACCCTGCGCCGTGCCATTCATCGCCGACCGGATCTGTCCGGCCGGGAGAAGGCCACTCTTAGCCCGTCTGATCGATTACCTGACGCCATTTGAGCCCCAAAAGGTTCACACCCCGTCAATATCCTTTCTAAATCTCTGAATCCCCCACGGCATGATAAAGTGAGCGATAAAGGCGTTGCGGATAGGCCGTTCAGATCAATTATTCTTCCTTCGTGAATTAGCGGGTTATAGTAACATCATATGTTTAAACTATTAAAATAAATTGGATTTCATGGGTTGTTTGGAGTGGTTCCAACCTTTTGTTGTAGGGCAATAAAAACAGTTACGCAGGAAGAATATTCAAATGAATTAACTTTGTAAAACAGGGTGTAAAAAAATACTTGACAAACATCATATGTTTAACTAACTGTGCTTTATGGCTATGAATAAAAAGTTAAGATTCCCTCTCGAACTGAAATGGTCATCGAGCGGATCACCGAATTCATATTTAGCGGTCAATATTCCGTAGGCGAGATTCTGCCGCCAGAAAAAAAACTTTGCGAAATGTTCGGCATTAGCCGCAGCATCATGCGCGAGGCTGTCAAAGTTTTGGCCGCCAAGGGATTGCTGGAAGTCAAGCAGGGTTTTGGAACGGTGGTATGTCTCCCCAAAGAAGAGGTGCCTGAAAAGGCTTTAATGACTTACATGGCCGCGCATTCTGTATCGCTGGCCCAACTGATGGAAGTCCGAGCGCCGCTTGAGATCGCTATAGCGAAACTCGCAGCTTCAGGTCGCACAGATGAGCACTTGCACCGAATGGAGGCCACTTTCGAAACCCTTACCGTGGAAGGACAAAGCCTTGATGTTTATACCGATGCGGACGTGGCGTTTCACCAGTCCCTGGTAGATGCATCCGGAAATCATATTTTTAAAATTATTGTCAACTCAATCATACAGTTCCTTGAAATGAGCCGCCGTTTAACCATTCACCATTTCGGCCTGGACATTGTGATCAAGGGGCATGAGCAAATATTTAAAGCGGTGGTCGACAAGGACCCCAACGCAGCAGCCAAAGCCATGGAAGCACATATGACTTCAGCAGCCCGCCACATTACGGCCATTGGCGATTTGACCGGACGCGAATTTTTTCAAAAATCATCCATGGATCTTGGCATTTCAGGTCCGAGAGTCAATTCGTTTCAAAGGCTGAAGCGCTCGGGTGGTTGAAGTCGCGATAAATAGATATATTAACGGAGAGCCAATCAAAGAAAATAGAAAAAATCAGGGGTGCCTATGGAATTTAACAATCAAGTGGTGGTGATTACGGGCGGGGCCAATGGGATTGGTCGGGCGACGGCTTTGCAGGCTGGTCGGGAAGGCGCCCAGGTGATTGTTGTCGACATCAATGAAGTACAGGGTCGAGCTGTAGCAGACGAACTTCAGACGCTGACGGGGGAAGGTGAATTCATGCCCGTGGATCTGACGAATATTGAGAATATTCGCAGCTTGATCGCCACGATCCATAAAAAATATCAGCACATCGATGTATTGATTAACTGCGCCGGAATCTGCCGCGAAACAAGTGTGCCGGATATAAAACCGGAAGAATGGGACCTGGTCATGACGATCAATTTAAGATCGGCCTTCTTTCTATGCCAGGAGGCGCTCAAAGTAATGACGCCGCAAAAAAACGGACGAATTATCAATATCGCGTCGGCCGCCGGCAAAATCGGCGGCATTTCCGCCGGTGCTCATTATTCAGCCTCCAAAGCGGCGATCATGTGTTTGACCAAAACATTGGCCCTGTATGCAGCACCCTACCAAATCCGGGTCAATTGTGTCTGTCCCGGCCCGGTCGACACCGATATGACCGCCGCCTGGAGTGACGAGGTCAATGTGGCCTTTAAGGAGCGTATCCCGCTGAAACGATACGCCACTCCTGAGGAGGCCGCCGAGGCGATCCTTTTTCTGGCATCGGATCGGGCCAAATACATCACCGGTGAAATTCTAGACCTCAACGGCGGCCTGATCATGGACTAGTAGTGGGCTGGTGAAAATCAGGCATTCTTTCGTATTGTTAACTTTAAAAAGTGAGTCCCATTTTTACTCGTCAAATGGTTTTAGAGTTTTGGATTTAAGGAATTCTAGTCTAAATATCCTTAAACTAAATAATGATACCTGAGACGGACGTTCGATACAACATGAAATCAGAAAAATACCAGTAATAATCTACAACCAAAATTAAAATCAATAGCCACATTAAAAGAAAACGGGAGTCACCAGTATCATATGAATGAAAAAGAAGTCATTGTCGCTGCAAAGAAAATATCCAAATCTTTTTCGGGTATTCAGGTATTAAAGGATGTCGATTTCGATATCAGGCCTGGAGAAGTACATGCGCTAATCGGTGAAAACGGTGCCGGTAAATCCACCCTGACCAAAATCATTTGCGGGGTTTACGAATCCGACAAGGGCAAGATCTTGGTCAACGGAAAAGAAAAGCGAATTTCTTCGCCCCTGGCGGCGCGCAACCTGGGTATCGCCCTCATCCACCAAGAGCCGCTGATATTCCAGGATCTGGATGTGGCCAAAAACATCTTTGCCGGCCATACCAGAAGCGGACAGGGCTTAACCATCGATTGGAAAAATATCTATCGGGAGTCCCAGGAGTTGCTCGACTCCCTTGGCGTCAGCCTGGACCCCAAAGCCAAGATGAAAGGGATGTCCATCGCGGACCAACAGATGGTCGAAATCATCAGCGCGCTGTCACAGGATGCCAAGGTCATCATAATGGATGAACCCACCGCGGCACTGACACCCGGAGAAGTAAGCACGCTTTTCGCAATTATCCGGCGGTTGGTCGAACAGGACAAAGCGATTGTTTTTATATCTCACCGTATTGATGAAGTACTCGACATATCAGATCGCGTCACGGTGCTTCGTGACGGCGAGAAGGTTGGGACCGATTTAAGCCAAAATTTGAACCAGGAACGAATCATCCACATGATGATCGGACGTGAGATCAAGGAATTGATCACCAAAGAGACAGTGAAAATCGACGACGTCATCATGAAGGTCGACGACATCTCTTTGGCCGGTGATTTTAAAAATATCTCCTTTGAACTGAAAAAAGGTGAAATCCTGGGGTTTGCCGGACTGGTGGGCGCGGGGCGTTCGGAAGTTTCGCGGGCCATATTCGGCATCACACCGCCGGATTCCGGCTCGATATCCATAAAAGGCCGCAACGTGAACATCCGGTCGCCCAGGGACGCCATCAAACATGGGGTGGCCTATGTTCCGGAAGACCGGCAGCATCAGGGGCTCTTTCTGCCGTTTGGGATTGCCAAAAACATGACGCTTGCCGTACCGCAGCGGATTTCCGGCAGAGGCTGGATAAAGCCCAAAGCGGAAAAGGAAATTGCCGACGATTATGTCGCACGGCTCAACATCCGGATTCGATCGCTCCGGCAGTTGGCCGCAGAATTGTCCGGCGGTAATCAGCAAAAAGTAGTTTTATCCAAATGGCTGCTGACCGACCCGGAAATCCTGCTCTTAGATGAACCGACGCGGGGGATAGACGTCGGAGCCAAAGGCGAAGTGTATAAGATCATCAACAAGCTGGCCGGAGAAGGGATCGCCATCCTGCTGATTTCTTCAGAGTTACCTGAAATCCTGACGCTCAGCGATCGCATCGTGGTCATGAAGGAAGGGCGCATCACCGGTCATTTTATTAAATCCGAAGCAACCGAAGACAAGATTATGGCCGCGGCCGCCTTAAGTCTGAATGCCGGCAAGACAATACCGGCTTAGGCCCTTAATTCAGACCTGGTGAATTTTTTTGAATGGTTGATTAGGTAAATTATAGTCATAACTTTAGAATGTTACGATCGTTTTAACATGAAGTGCCCAATTATTTGGCAAATATGGGATAAATCCATATTTGCAACCACTCCCCCCCTTGTGCGTTTTACGGCAAAACATTTTCGCCACCAAGACTCAAGACACAAAGACACGAAAATAAAATCTAAACAACTAATTCCCTTTGTGTCTTAGTGTCTTTGTGGCAAATTTTTCCGGCTTGCCCGGATTAGGGGTTTGTCAATGAAATCGGCGACAGTCAAAACTGCGTCTGAAAAAAAAGCGCCCAATTTAAGCCGGATATTCCAATTTCGTGAACTCGGCATCATTATCACCGCCATCGTCGTGTTCTTTGCCGTGGCAGCCATTGACCCCAGATTTCTGAAATACGATAATCTCAGAAGCATCATGTTGTATATCCCGTTGATCGTCGTTGTCGCCGTGGGCGAAATGATGGTCATTGTGACCCGCAACATCGACCTGTCCGTGGGTTCGATTCTGGGTTTCTCAGGCATCGCGGTGGGAACCCTTTTTGTAAGTCACCCCGGATTTCCCATCTGGCTGGCCTTCCTCCTGGGCACGCTTGTCGGCGCTGTTTTAGGTGGAATTAACGGCTTGATGGTTACCAAACTCAAACTGCCGTCCATCATCGTCACCTTGGGAACGTTAAGCATCTATCGCGGTGGGCTGTTCATTTATGGTGGTGGCCGACAGATCGACCCAAACCATATACCCGTCGATCTCATCCGCTTGTCCCAGACCTCGCCGTTTATTATTCCCTGGATCGTCATATTCGCCGCGGGCATTGCTGTCCTGGCGGCGCTCTTCATCAAATACTCCCATATCGGCGTTGAAATGTACGCCATTGGAAGCAACCCCGATGCGGCCAAACTAAGGGGCATTAACGTCAATATGGTCTTGATGACAACGTTCACCATCAGCGGGGCTTTGGCCGGTTTCGCCGGCATCATGTATGCTTCCCGATTCGGGTATATAAATCCGGGGATGACCGGGGTCGGCACGGAATTCATCGTCATTGCGGCCGCCGTCATCGGCGGAGTCAATGTGGCCGGCGGATCGGGAACGGTTTTAGGTGTCGTCATCGGGTGCGTCCTGCTGGGCGTGGTCAACACCGCTTTGGCGGTATTGGGGGTTTCCGCCTTCTGGCAGGATGCCATGTACGGTTTTATCATCATTATAGCGCTGATTATCGACAAGGAAATCCAAAACAGAGTCATGCAGGCGATCAAAAGAGTGAGAATATAAGTATGCCCTCGGAAACAATCGATATGGGACCCGTGGAAACGGAACTAAAACCGAAAACAACCGAATCCCTTTGGCGAAACCTGTTCGTCCGGCCGGAAATGGGCACCTTTACCCTCTTAATCCTGAGCATCATCGCCGGATCGCTTCTCTCGCCGTACTTTGCCGATCTCGAATTCATTCTGGATTCTTCATCCATGTTCATTGAGTACGGCATCGCCGCTCTGATTTTGACCTTTGTGATCATCGCCGCTCAAATCGACCTTTCCATGGCTTCAAACATGGCCTTGAGCGCCTGCATCACCGCCTTTCTTTTTCAACTCGGGATCCCCATGGGATTGGCGCTCCTCCTCGGACTTCTGACCGGCCTGTTTCTCGGTTGGTTTAACGGCTGGATCGTCACAAAATTCGAACTGCCGCCCATCATCGTCACCATCGGCACCCTGGCCTTATATCGGGGGATCGCCATGATCCTGATGGGAGACAAATCCATCGGTCGATTTCCGGAATGGTTTGTAGGACTTGATACCCGCTATGTCGGGAGCACATTTATCCCCTACCCTCTGGTCATTTTTATAATCCTGGCCGTAATCCTGTGGCTGATTTTAAATTTCACCCTTTTCGGACGGTATGTGTTCGCTATCGGAACCAACGAACAGGCTGCGATATATTCCGGAATTCGCGTCAAGCGCCTTAAATTGATCCTCTTCAGCTTGTCGGGTTTGTTCTCGGCATTCGCCGGCATCGTAATGATGTCGCGTTTGGGGGTCGTTCGTTATGACCTGGCCGATGGCGGCATATTGGACATTGTCACCATCGCCTTACTAGGTGGTGTCGATATCAATGGAGGGCGTGGCAATATCGGCGGCACCGTCATCGCCCTCTTTACGCTTATTTCCCTTCGATTGGGTCTGAGCGTCGCCAACGTCAAAATCGAAAACCAATTGGCGATAATCGGCAGCTTGCTGATCCTGTCGATTACCTTATCAAACTATATCTACAGCAAACGTAAAATATAGATAGAGCGAAGCGATTCAATCCTTCGAAATTCGTTATTCGATATTCTGCGGTTTTGCGGTTCGCTTTTCAAAACAAATAACCCTTAGGGTAAAGGAGGTGATTCCCAAAATTCGAATGCTCTAAATCTAATTGGCTAAGATAGCTTAAATGACAGTGACAATGGGAGAAGTATTGAAAAGGATTTTTTAATTCAAAGGAGGAAACTATGAGAACCAGATTTGTTGCAATTATTCTGTGCCTGACATTGGCGATTTTCTTTGGGTTCGGCTCCCTGGCCGTGGCCAAGGAAGCTAAAGACCTGAAAATTGTTTACATTCCTAAAAACACGGGAAACCCTTATTTCGACTCCATTATCAACGGCTTTAAAAAAGCCTCCGAGGAGTTGGGCTTTACTTTCACCACGACCGCCCCCGCCACCGCCGAAGCGACTTCCCAGATTCCATTTATTAAAACTCAAATGCAGCGGAAGGTTGACGTCATCGCCATATCACCCAACAGTCCCGATGCCTTGAACAGGGTCTTCAAACAAGCCATGGACCGCGGAATCAAAGTTGTGATCGTTAACTCGGATATTCCCGGCAGCGAAGACTTCCGGCATGTGGCCATACTGCCTATGGATTTTGAAGTCACCGGTTCCAGCCAGGTAGAATTGTTGGGATCCGTGATCGACTACAAAGGCGAGATTGCCATTGTCAGCGCTACGGCGGATGCTCCTGATCAGAACTACTGGATCGAAGGCATGAAAAAGACTCTGGAGAACGATGCCAAATACAAAGACATGAACCTGGTATCCATCGTTTACGGTGACGATGATCCCCAGAAAAGTCTCACCGAGACCGAGGCCCTGCTGACCAAATATCCTAACCTGCGGGGTATCATCTCGCCCACCACGGTCGGCGTCGCCGCTGCCGCCCAGGCGGTTGAAAATGCCAAAAGAGCTCCCCAGACCCAGGTTATCGGACTCGGGACACCCAATCAGATGCGCCGGTTTATCAAAAACAAAACGGTCACCAAATTCGCCTTATGGAGCCCCTATGATGAGGGCTACCTGGCCGGTTATCTCTCGGTGGGACTGGCGCTGGATAAAATCAAGGCTGAGGAAGGTGTCACGTTTGAGGTTCCCGGACTGGGGAATCGAACGATCGGCAAAGACCGGATCATTATCACCGGACCTCCGACCGTATTTGATATCAACAATATCGATGAGTATAATTTTTAAAGGGAAAACATGATTACGGTGAAAGTCAAACTGAGCGCCACTCTTGGGCAGGAAATCGGAGAGTCGGAAATTGAAGTTTCATTGCCGGAAAAATCTTCAATTATGGACCTGGCCCATGAAATAAGTCGTCTTTATGGGGACAGGGTCGACAAGATCCTTTTTGACGCCAAGAGGCGATCATTTAAATTTGTCAGTTTTGTCAACCGATCAAGACGTCTCACCGGCGAAATTCTAAATGATGGTGACGAGGTGAGATTTTTACTTCCAACCGGCGGCGGATGACAGGCCACAGCCTGGCCGTCAAATGCCGCTATATAGCATTGAAATAATGAGGGGAGTTGATTATGCCGCATGGATATAATGGAAAAATATTGCATGTTGATTTGAGCAGTCTGACGACCCAAATCGAAAGCCCGGATGAGGTCTTTTATCGGACCTATATGGGCGGAGGATGTTTGGGTGCCTACTATCTGTTAAAGGAGACCAAACCCGGTATCGATCCGCTGGGGCCTGAAAATGTGATTGTTTTTGCTGCCAGCATTTTAACCGGAGCGCCAGTCCCCGGTTTGTCCCGGCACGCCGTCATCACCAAGTCGCCGCTGACCGGTATTTTTCTGGATTCCCAGGCCGGCGGATTTTTCGGAGCCGAACTGAAAAAAGCCGGGTACGATGCGATTGTGGTCAAAGGCAAGGCCGAAAAGCCCACCTACCTGTGGATCAAGGACGGCGAGGTCCAGTTCAAGGATGCATCTCAACTTTGGGGCAAATCAACCGGCGACACCCAAGCCGCAATCCGGGAAGAACTGAACGAGTCCAAGGCCAGAATGGTGATGATTGGTCCCGGCGGCGAAAACCTGGTCCGTTACGCCTGCATTTTGAACGAGTGCAAGCACGCCAATGGACGGGGCGGCTCCGGCGCCGTCATGGGTTCGAAGAACCTGAAGGCCATCGTCTGCCGCGGCGCTATAGATCTTGATTTTTTTGATAAAGACGCCGTCAGGGAAAATGCCTCCTGGTTCGCGCGCACCTATAAGGACAACCCCGTCAATGACGGGCTCCAAAAGTTCGGCAGCGCCGAATATGTGGATTACCAGATGGAGCACGAAGAGCTGCCCTCCTTCAATTTCCAGACGGGGTCCATCGAAGGCGGAGAAAAGCTTTCCGGTGAAAACATGACCAATACCATACTGGTCAAGGGTGAAGGATGTTATGCCTGCCCGGTGGCCTGTAAACGGGTGGTTGCCGCCGATGAACCGTTCAAAGTCGACCCACTGTACGGCGGTCCGGAATACGAGACGATTTCCGCCCTGGGTTCGAATTGCGGCGTCACCGATCTGGTGGCGATATCCAAGGCAAACGAGTTGTGCAACAAGTATTCCCTCGACACGATATCCACCGGCGCCACCATCGCCTTTGCCATGGAGTGCTTTGAAAAAGGGTTGTTATCCAAAGAGGACGCCGATGGTTTGGAGTTAACCTTCGGCAACGCGGAGGCCATGGTGAAAATGGTTGAAGCGATCGCTTTGCGCAACAACAAACTTGGCGACCTTCTGGCCGAAGGCGTACAAAGAGCGGCCAAGAAAATCGGACAGGGCGCAGAGGAATTCGCCGTCCATTCCAAGGGCATGGAAATCGCCATGCACGATCCCCGGGCCAAGGGCATGGTCGGCATCGGATACGCCTGTTCCGCCCTGGGCGGCGATCATGTCGTGGTTGAGCACGACACGGATTTCGACGAGTATGCGCCGGAAATCTTTATGGACCAGGTTAAATGTTTAGGAATCCATAAAAGGCTGCCGGCGACTTCGGTGGCGCCGGAAAAAATCCGCAATTTTGTTTATTTGCAAGATCACTTCAGCTTCCTGGACAGCCTTTGCCTCTGTGTTTTCGCCTTCTTCCCGGTCCGCAACTTCACCTTGCGGCGACTCATGGAGACCATGGATGCGATCACCGGTTGGGAGAACAGCGCCTGGGAGGTCATGAAACTCGGCGAACGTCGGACCAATCTCGCCAAGGCGTTCAATATTCGGGAAGGATTGCGCAGAAAAGACGACATCCTGCCGAACCGGTTTTATGACGAACTAAAAAAGAAACATTCACCGGGGCTCAAGATTGACAAACCGGCCTTCAATGAAGCCATCGACCTTTTATATGATATGATGGGCTGGGATGCAGAGGGCATTCCACGGAAGTCAAAATTGATCGAATTGGATGTGGCTTGGGCTATAGATGAAATCCATTCATAGACTTTGGACTGGCGCCAGTTGGGTGGGCAATCCCAACAGTTGGGTTCAAGAAAAAATCAATTCACAATTAAAGTACGATGCTTTTTCTGAGACTACACTTAGATAAAGTGACTTCTGTGGGGTAGCAAGGGCACTGATAACTTTTATTGGTTTCAGGTGTCAGAAAGGCGGATCGCTAAATCCTGAAACCTGACACCTGAAACCTTACTTTCCTTACAACATGTTGTTAGAAAAAATGAGCTAAGCGCCTAAGACACAAAGTGAGACCTTTGGTCAAAATTCTTTTTTGTGTCTTAGTGTCTGGTTTGTGGCGAAACTGTTTTACCATAAAATGCACCAAATTCTCAATTAAGGGCTTAAAGATCCGGATTGGGCAGCATCATATCACGAATGGTTGCCACCAGAGAATGATAGCCGTCGATAAACCCGCGCAGGGTTCTCACATTCGGGCCATAGGTGTCAAATTCGTCAACGGTCATGCCGTTTTCATCATAAGAGCGACGGAATTCTGGAAACTTCCGGTTCAGCCCGTCAATAATCTGGTGGGCAACTGGCGTTTCCATGCGGTGTTTCACTTCAACATCCGAAGCAATAAATCTTTTTTGCCATTGATGGGTGAGCGTCACAACCACCTCCCCTCCGATGAATTCGGACCAGTGCATGTGATTGCGTGTTGCTGCCGAAAGCAGGCGCAGTCGATAGCCCTTCTGTTTGTATATACCATAGGCCTTTTTCATGGCAGCCACCCCGGCCCATTCCGGGTATTCCGGTTGGGTAACGATGTCATCACGATTGGCCGTTACCTTAAGCCAGTCATCGAGTCGGCCCACCATGATCGTGCACACCGGACCCATCCGGCTAATGTCTTTACCCTCTTTCTCTCGCCGGGTCAGCCCCCTTTCAACGGCTTCGGCAACGGCCAGAGACTGCGGGACGCTGAAACAAACGGTCGCATTGATACTGACGCCGCGATAGGTGGCTTCCTCGATGGCTGCAATGCCGGCTTTGGTGACCGGTATCTTAACAATGATATTGGGCGCCAGACTATCAAAGTGCACCGCCTGCTGCACGATTCGTTCGGCATCTCTATAAAACCTTGGATCGGTTTGAATGGACAGACGTCCTTTCCTACCCTGTTCACGTTCGAATACCGGCAATAAAAGCTCGGAGGCTTTTACGGAAATCTCTTCCACGACTTTCCAGGTAACCTCATCTTCGGTAGCAGTAGGCATTTCAGCAATAATCTCTTTAATTCGATCTTTCCATAAATGCATCTCTTTGTGCAATACCTCGCCGGCGATGATAGGATTTGAAGTCGCACCGACAGCACCATGTTCGATGGCATAGGACAACTCCTCAACAGAACACGAATCGTTCCACAAATCCGTCTCGCTCGTACAAACCATTTTATGCAGTGGGCTTTTAAATTCCTGATCGTTCATTAGCCACATCCTCCCAAATTCTAGATTGAAAATTTTTGATTGAATATTCGATACACTTACCCATAACTTGGCGCCATATATGCTTAACCTTTTACACCGTTTTTGTCCCGATAATATTTGGTTTCATGATTTAGTTTTCGGGTGTCAGGTAAGGTAAGATGCAATAGCAATATCCTGAACACTGACACCTGAAACCTTACAGGCCATCACTCTGTAGAGAACGGAAAAAGGTTGTTTTAGTCATCCTATTCCGGAACCACTATAATTAGTCCATATGCAACCCGCCATTAATATCGATAATCTCTCCCGTAATAAAGCCGGATAAGGGAGACACCAGAAACCGCACCACGTGCGCAACCTCTTCGGCCTCGCAAAATCGTCCGACCGGAATCTGCTCGAGCAATTGACGGCGTTGATCTTCGGTCAATTGCTCCGTCACCATCGGGGTCTTGATGTAAGCCGGCGCAATGCCGTTGACGGTAACGCCATGGGACGCGGCTTCCCGGGCCAACGAAAACGTCAGGGAAGCCATCGCTCCTTTGGAGGCCGTATACGCGGTTCCGGCGGTTATCCCGCCGGACTTCATGGCCAGGGAACACACATTGATAATCCGGCCCCAGCGGTCGGCTTTCATACCCGGCAGCCACTCACGGCACAGGTAAAAAGTACCATCCAGATTGATGGACAGAACCTTACGCCATTCATCGTCGCTGGTTTCAGCCGCTTTGTTATTGGAGAGCACACCGGCATTGTTAACCAGGACGGATACCTGGCCAAGTTCCTGCCGTACCGTTGAACAGGCTGCAGCCACTTTCTGCGGATCAGCGACATCGAGAGGCAGCGGATAAGCCCCCTGTCCGATTTCTTGGGCCAGTGCTTCCAACTGTTTACGATCAAGATCTACCAACACCACCCGGTAGCCGTCTGCAGCCAGTCCCTTAGCGGTTTCGCGGCCGAGAACACCGGCAGCCCCTGTCAACAGTGCAATTTTTTGTTTGTCATCAGCCATGTTATTACCTTTATTTTGCAAGATTCGGTTATAAAAATAAATTTTGGCTCAAGTGTCCTAAATAGTCCCTGACCTGGGGATCGGAAATGAGGGTATCAAAATCAGGCATGTGAATCAACCTGCCATTGCTGACAAAAATGTAGTTCTGACAGATTTCCCGCATGATCTCGATATGCACGGGTTCGTTGGGATGCAGACAGACAAACACTAGTCGCCCCTCAATGTACAGTTTATGAAAAAAATCCAGCATAAAACCAATGTATCCGTCCTGGGTGTTGAACTGCGGCTCATCGAACAGGTGGATCATGGGGTACGAGGTCCCGGCGGGTTCGAGCATGAAGCCCGGACGTGTCCGGCTGAAATGACGCACCTGGTAGGATTGATGGTAATGAATAGCCAGACGATCGCGCTCACGGTATTTGACCTGATGGATATCATGCCCCAGGCATAAAACCTTGCCGCTGTTCGGGCGGTTGCTGCCGGTGATGAGTTCAAAAAGGGTCGTCTTACCTGACCCGTTCGGCCCCATCATCCCGACGATAGCCGGCCCTGCAATTGTAAAATCGGCTTCCAGTTGAAACGTCACCTGTTTGTTGAACACACCTCGGGTGTAGACCTTGCGAAGGTTGTCCACCACTAGAAGCGGCGACGGGTTATTCATATTATCTCCAGTAACATAGATTAAATCCCCAATAGCTTATAGCGCAACGCATCATCGGCCAACATTTCCGCGGCCGACCCCGCATGCACAATGCGACCGAGATCCATGACGTAGACCCGATCACTGACAGCCAGCGCACTGTGCGCATTGTGTTCTACGAGCAAAACCGAAATCTGTTCTGCTTTAAGACGTTTGACCACCGCCATAACATCCTGGGCCACTTTGGGCGCCAATCCCTGGGTGGGCTCATCAAATAGGACTAGTCCCGGAGAGCCGAGAAGCGCTCTGGAAATCGCCACCATCTGCATTTCACCGCCCGACAAATTCTCGCACTCACGCTCCATCAAATACTCCAGGGCCGAAAATATCTCAAAAGTTTCGTTCAGCTCCCAAGCTCTGAAGGGGGTGCGCTTGCGGGCAATTGACAGATTGCGGCCCACGGTTAAGGTCGGAAATATTCGACGGTCGTCCGGTACCCAGCCGATGCCCTTTCTGGCGATTTCATGGGTAGGTTTGGCGGTAATATCCTGCCCATCGAAAAAAATGGTACCTTCCCGGGCCGGTGTCAGTCCTAAAATAGAACGCAACGTCGTTGTCTTCCCGGCTCCGTTGGGCCCCAGGAGGCTAACGACCTCACCGCGGCCCACTGCAAGTGAGACATCATACAGCACCTGGGTTTCACCATAGAAAGTGCTGATTTGGCTTAGCTCAAGAATCATACGAGTTTTCCTAAGTTCGATGACTGTACCCACTTGTTGGCGCGCAATTCATCGGGTGTTCCTTCGGCGATTACCTGACCCCAGTGAACGACTGAAATCCGGTCCGCCAGATCAAAAAGAAATTTCATATCGTGTTCGATGATGACCATGGTATAAGTGCGCTTGAGGTCTTGTACCAGTTCGGCCAAACGCGCCATAGCCTCTATGCCCATACCGGAGGTGGGTTCGTCCAGAAATAGAATGCGGGGTTCGGTGGCCAAAGCAACGGCAATCTCCAATGCACGGCGATCGCCGTATGAAAGTTGATCGGATGGCTCATTTTCTTTGCCCTTCAGACCCACTTGTTCCAGCACCAAGGCCGCTTTATCGATGGACGCCGTGTCCTGTTCGATAAGTCGGATCATATTAAAACCATAACGCCTCACCTGGGGCACGGCAATGAGCACATTTTCGAGGGCTGAGTATTCATCAAATAGATTAATTAACTGAAAAGAGCGCGAAACACCTTTTTGGGCGATCACCCGCGGGGGCAGTCCGGTAATCGGTTCGCCGGCAAAAATGACTTGTCCTCTGTCGGGTTTATAGCGACCGGTCAGCACATTAAAGCAGGTGGTCTTGCCGGCACCGTTGGGCCCCATGATACCGCTGAGCTCACCTTCTTTAAAAGCGAGGTTGATTTCTTCCAGCACGACCTGCTCTCCGAACCGTTTGTGAATATGACGCGCTTCAAACAGGGGCATTGCGGTCATAAATCATCTCCTTAAAGATGACAGCGGACGTGTCACCATAGTTTCTTTTTTGGACACGCGTGCGCGGGAAAAATCCTGCCAGATTCCCGCCAGTCCTTCAGGCTTAAATATCACAACCACGATAAACATCAGGCCATACCAGAGCAACCAGGTCTCGGTTAACGCACCCAGTATATCACGGGCCAGAAAGAAAATGATGGTCCCCAGCACCGGCCCCCAGAAACTGACAAATCCGCCGCCGATCAGGGTCATCATCACAACTAGTCCGGATACATGCAGACTCATGACATCCGGATAAGCACTTCCCTGGGCCATGGCAAAAAGACCTCCGGCCAGACCCGCTATTCCCGCAGAGATGGTGAATACCACAAATTTAAATAACCACACGTTATAACCGATGAATCCGGCCCGCATCTCATTTTGTTTAATGGCCTTGATGACTTTGCCGAAGGGCGAATGGATCAGTCGCCACAAGGCAATTACCACGATGCAGAAAAAGAAAAAGACCAGATAAAAAAGGGCTTCGTTGTCTCTAAGGCTGATCGAAAAGACATCCGGTCGGAGAATGTTTTGAAGGCCATCTTCTCCACTGGTAACGGAATGCCACTTGACGGCCGCAAACCAGAACACCTGTCCGAACGCGATTGTCATGAGCGCGAAGTAAATGCCGCGTCGATGGGAGATAAATGTGGCCACGATGGCCCCGGCCAGGGTAGCTGCCAGGATGGCAAAACCAATCCCCAGCCAAAGGTTTACCAACACATGCTGCTGGGACAGCCCGAAGGCATAGGCACCAATACCAAAGTATGCACCATGTCCGAATGAAGGCTTGCCTGTATATCCTAATAAAAGGTTAAAACCCAATGCGTAGATCATCCATGTCAGGATTTCAACGCCGAGATACTGGTAAAGTCCGACCGCTTCGATCCAAAAAGGAATACTGAAGATCACGATAAAAGCGATCACCATCTCGCGCGTAATCCAGCGACCGATACGTCCACCATTGTCAGCCATTCACTTATGCCTCCAAAACACTCTTTTTGCCGAACAATCCCCGTGCGCGAAAGGTAACCACAACGATCAAAAGCAGATACATGGACAACAATGACCATTCGGAAGCAAAACCGGCGGTGATGCCCACGGCCAGACCGACCAGAAGACCGGCAATAACCGCCCCAAAGAAACTGCCAACGCCGCCAAGCGTGATGATCAAAAAGGCAGGGATAACGGCATCCACCCCCACATGGGGTCGCAACCCCCAAATCGGTGACATAATAATACCGGCAATCGCGGCCAGGGAGGTCCCGAAACCAAAAACAAACAGCCGCAGGCGGGTTAAGTTGATACCTAAAACGCGAACCATTTCAGAATCATGGGCACCGGCTTTGATAATCGCCCCGTAAGGCGTTCGTTCCAAAAACAGCCAGACCAGCACAATAATGGAGATGGCAAAGGCACTGGCAAAAAATTGATATTTGGAATAAATCATCCCACCAAACATAAAAGGGCCTGTCAGGGTTTGCGGCACCTGCAACATCTGTTCGCCCGACCCCCATACCACCCGAATGGACTCCTCCAGCACCAGGGCCGCACCGAAAGTCAGCAAAAGCCCGTAAAGCGGGTCTTTGCCATATGTTGGACGCATACAGACTTCAAGAACCATTCCCACCAGGGCAACGATGGCCGGGGCCAATACGATGGCCAGCACATAGCGCAAAACGATCGGCAAGCCCAGATACCAGGTACCAAGATCCCCAAGCAATGGGGCATGGGGCGATATGACCACCATTGCCAAGTAGGCGCCAAGTGCAAATAAAGATCCATGGGCCAGATTGATCAACTCCATCACGCCGATTATCAACATAAACCCTAAAGCGATCAGTGCAAATAAAAGGCCCAGGCTGAGACCATTTACGATATAGGGTAGAAGATTTAGGATAAAGTCCATTTTAATAAATCACCTTCGACAATGACAAGGTTTCCCGATGTTTTGACTGCAGGTGTTATGGCCTGGATTTAACAGCGAACCGCAGAATTACGAAAGATGGTTTTGCTTCTCTCTGCCGTTTTAAAATAGACAGAATACCTTCCTTCGATATTCGACATTCATGATTCGATATTCGATATTCGCTTTTTATTCTTGTTGGAATCAGCCCTCATAGGCTGGAGTGTCTGCATAAGACTCCATCTGGCAAGCAGCCATCGCATCCGTATCTTCAACTTCTTTCGGCTCAACACTGGATAATATTTTGAAAAGCGCGTTTTTATCTTTCTTCCATGAGGCTTCATCATTGGCCGTGGCCAGATAAACGGTCTGTTGAATCTGGTGGCTCGGACCCATGTAAGCGTCATGATGCTGCATCCGATCCCGCGCCGAAACTTTAATCCCTTCGAGTTGTTTGATGACCTTGATGTTGTCGGTGGATCGGCACGTTCCACGGCACTTAAAAGTTCTTTGGTACACATATAGCCGTTGTAGTATACATTGCCGGGAGCCTGCATGGCCGTGTCCGGATACATCTTCTGATAGCGTTGGACAAATTCCTTTACCCCCGGAAGTTCCAGATCGTAGTACCATGTGGTGCCGAAAACACCGAAAAGGTTGTCAATCGGCAAACCGTATACATCGGGCCAGTCCTGCTGGTTGTTAATCCAGGCCGGTTTATTCACCATACCCAACTGCGCAACCTGCTGGCGCATCACCTTCGAGTCGTCCCCGGCCACGGCGGCCGCCACCACGCTAGGCTTGATCTGCTGGATTTTCAGCAGATAGGAGGTGAAGTCCCGCGTACCCTGGGGCACGAACAGTTCGTCGATGATCTTGCCACCGAAAGCATTCACCAGCTTGCGGGTGGAATTCGAAGTATTGTGACCCCATACGTAGTCGTTGGTCAACAGCAGCCATTGGTCACCAATTTTTTCAATCGCATTTTTCACAGCCGCCTTGGCAAAATTGGTCCCGTTGCCGTCCCAGACAAATTTGACCCGGTGGCAGTTCTTACCGGATTCCGTCGGCGAGCTGGAATTGCTGTTCATATAAACAACGCCATATTTCTGGGCAACCTGGGAGATGGCGTTTGCCACCCCGGAGCTCAGTGCCCCGATTAAAAAGGTTGCCTCGTTGCGGTTGATCATGCGCTCGGCGACTCGACTTCCGGTAGCCGGGTTGCTCTCCGTGTCGATATGCATGAATTCGATTTTGCGGCCCAGGACACCACCTTTTTGGTTAAATTCATCAATGGCCATCATCATGCCGCGACGGTCGGAGGCCCCGCTGTTGGCGAACTGACCACTGGCGTCGGATGTCATGCCGATTAATATCGGTTTATCGGTTTTGGATGCATAAACCCGGTTATGCTTCCAGGGACCGTAAAAAACTGCACCGGTCCCGGCCACCGCCAATCCAGCTTTTTTCAAAAAATTTCGCCGCGATATTTTTTTATCATCCATACTTACCTCCCTTCTCTATCCATTGATGTTTATGCCGCGCCGCTAAACGGCGCCGCCCCTCCTCTCCTGACAACTACCGAAAAACTTACTCACCTTCAGAAATTCGGCATCCATAATTTTTATGCAACATGGACTATTATGTTCGTCTGAGCCCTATAGTAATAGAACCGATAAAATCCTGACGGCTTCCTTATCAGCCGCGGAAACAACTTTATGCGGGACAGAGGAGTTAAAGAATAAGCAGTCCCCCGCTTCTACCGGATAATTTTCATCACCATAAAAAAAAGTCCAGTTTGCCTTCCAGAACATAAATCATCTCTTCCCTGTCATGATAGTTAAAAGGAATCTCATCGGAGCTTTTGTTGTTGGGCAAGGTAATAATTAAAGGTTTGATTAACGGGTCGTTTCTCTTGCGTATGATGGCTTCATACTTGTAACCAAACGGCGTGTAGTCTCCGATGATTTCTTTTCTTTCACCCTTCTTTATAATCGAAGGACGACCGTTGTCTTCGAATTCTTCTTCAAAAAAATAGGAAACGTGGAATTTAGCGCATAGGCAATCTTTACTAAAGTGGGTATGGGAGGCGGTTTTTCACTGTTTTCGATTTTTGACAGGTAACCCGCTGTCAGGCCGGTTTTAGCGCTTAAATCCTGGATGGTTATTTTTCTTTTCAAGCGCAGTTGCTTAATTTTCTGATAAATAGTGGTGTATTCCATACTTTTCCCATCAGCGGATACGAGATGCCGTTCGCCAGGGATCGGCGTTTGGGCCGAGTTTTCTTTTGACTTCTTCCGTGGCCTCGCTCAGGCTGTTTACTTCCTCGTCCGTCAATTCCAGGTCCACCGCCCGGACGTTGTTAATAATCTGATCCGGTCTTCTGGCACCGGCCAAGACCGCTGTTACACCCGGCTGTTGCAGGACCCAGGCCAGCGCCACATTTGCCATTGGCTCGCCAATGTCGGCACAAATCGCCTGAATTTTATCCACGGCTTCGAAGGCTTCTTTTTCACAGCCCTCGCTGTCATGAACCGTTCCCGATCGATTTTTCGAAAACCACCTGACCCTGGCGCGCTCATCGTCGACGTCATCCGGTCCTTTGAATTTGCCCGTCAAAAGGCCCTGGGCCAGCGGGCTGTATGCCAGCACCCCCACTTGAGAATCTTTGCATGTTTCTAATATTTCATATTCGATGGCCCTGAACAGCAGACTGTATGCCAGCTGATCGGAGACAACTTCAGCATAACCAAGAGCCTCGGTCAAATCCTGAACACCGAAATTGCTCACCCCGACAAATCGAATTTTGCCGGCCTGTTTGAGTTTTTCCAGCCCGCCCAGGGTTTCTTCCAGGGGCACGTCCCAGTTCGGCCAGTGAATTTGGTAGAGATCGATATAGTCGGTCCCCAGCCGTTTCAAGCTGCCCTCACAGGCCTGGACCAATTTATCAGCCGTCAGATTTTCAGGCCAAACTTTGGTGGCAACCAGCACCTTGTCGCGTTGCCCGGCAAGGCCTTTTCCTAAAACTTCCTCCGAAACGCCGTCGTTGTAGAATTCCGCCGTATCGAACATATTGATGCCGGCATCGATGGCGGCCCGGATAGTATCAATGGAGTCACTCTCATCCTGTTCACCCCAGGTATAGCCGCCACCAATCGCCCAGCACCCCATGACGATTTCCGATAGTTCGATGCCCGTCGAACCGAATTTCCTGTATTTCATTTTTCCTCCTTTAGCGGCAGGTCAATCGCCCACAAAGGCGCGTTTGGAATAGGACGATTGCAATAAGATACGAGTAATATGACATAAAATCTGGCGCGACGAGTAAATCGCGCAGCTGCGCAGGAGCGTGTGATACCCTTAATAGGGCAAGTGAGTTGGCGAAATTTGGTCGGATGGGTGGTATTTTCAATTCTATCAAGGGTATGACATTTCAAATGACACTGATATTTTTATTTGTCAATATAAATATTTCATAATAGGAATAATCACAGATAATCCACTGAATTATATTTTAAAATCATTCATAGTTTAGTTTCATTTTGGTAGAAAAGACCCATAAGTAATGATTTATTCGTGTGTAAAACGACATTCTCCTCAGAAAAGCGGTTGACATCGTCCTTAATAAAAATTAGGGATCAAAATTAAATCTCGGATTTTCCCCAATTTCACTAATTTCTCAACGATCGGTATAACCTTTTCGGATCCACCACTAAAAATGGTGGCCTAATATGGTAGTCACTGGTATTTCGGCCAACTATAGCAGATCAGGAGGATAACCATGGGAATAGTAAAAAAAGCCGGACTGACGCCGGAAGCGATTGCCGCCGGGCGGACACGCTATATAGCCAACACCGACAATTTGATGCTGGCGGTCATCGATTTCCAGGACGGGCCGACAACCGAACCGGATCCGCCCCACAGCCACCCTCACGAACAAATTTCCTATGTGGCCGCCGGAGAGATCATTTTTTTTCTTGACGGTGAACCGACACGCTTGAAGACGGGCGACATCTACACGGTACCGCCGAATGCGCCCCATGCGGTGCAGCTATTGACCGAACATGTGTGCTTGATTGATGCGTTCACACCGATTCGACAAGACTTTTTGTAGTTTAGAAACCGATGGTATTAATTTCTCGGTTAGGATCTTGAACAGATGCAATTTCCCGATTTAATCCTGGAAAAAGAAAAACTGGTCGCCACTTTTTCCCGTGAACACAAAGTGCCTTTAAAGGACATTCGGGTAATTGCCTCTCCTTACCGTGTTTCACCGTTGGGCGCCCATATCGATCATCAGGGCGGCCCCGTCTTGGGCATGACGATCAATGCGTATTCCCTGATGGCATACGTACCCGAAGACAACGGGCAGGTGACCCTGCGCAGCAAGAATTATCCCGGCCAGGTGAAATTCAACCTGCAACAAATCCCTGCAAATACGGACAATTTCTGGGGTTCCTACGCACGGGCAGCCGCCCTGGCCCTCAAGGAAGATTGGCCGCTTGCGCGGGGTGTTAATGGACTGATCAGCGGAATGCTGCCGGGCTGTGGGTTGAGCTCTTCGGCGTCCGTGTTGTTGGCCTACCTGTATGCCCTTGCCGAAGCCAACGGCTTGCGGCTGCAACCTTGGGATTTTGTGCGGCTCACCCAGCTTGCCGAAAATAATTACAATGGTTGAATCCTGCCAAAGCTCTATTGAACAGTATGAATGCGGCAGCCCGGCCATTCACGATCTTCAACAAATTGTGAGTTCCGCGGACGGCGTGATCGGTTCACGTTTTGGCGGAGGCGGATTCGGTGGCTGCGTCGTCGGTCTGGTTACGACAGATCGCACGGACAATGCTGCCCGGCAAATTAGGGATGCCTATCTCAAAAATCACCCCGAAACGGCCGGTCAGGCTGCAGTTTATCTGGCCAGTTCAGCCGATGGTGTTCGGTTTCTTTAATTGCCCACCAATATTCTTTTCCATAAATACGCTCAAGGGATCTTCTGTGTAATCCCCAAAAGGCGTGATCTCTGAGTATCCGAGCTTTCGGTAGAGACCGATGGCTTCAAGCTGATGAACGCCGGTTTCAAGACGCGCTGTAAAAATGGATCTTTTAACCAGACAATTTTCCAATTCTTTTACGATATCTTCTGCGATTCCTTTTCCTCGAAACCTTTCAGGAACATACAGGCGCTTTAGTTCTCCGTAATCATTCATGACCTTAACGGCGCCAATCCCGCAAATTTCCGAGTCGTCATACGCGGCCAGAAAATTGACATTGGTTTTAGACAACTCATCTAATGAATCCAGGTGGTTGCTTTCAGGAGGATACATGGATTCCTGATATTCGTCTAGTTGGTGTATAAGCGCAGCGACTTCCGCTTGGGTCGGGTCTACCTGTTGGATTCGGATCATATTAAATAAGTCCTATTTGACACTTTTAATTCTAATTTCCTCTTATCTTGATCTAGGGTCTCATGCAGTACTTGCCACTAACGAGAAATACCGCACGATTTTAAAAGGGTTAGCCTTCTTGATACCATGAATCCTAAATCCAGCATATTCTAAATATTGAACTAATTCCTCTTCTGAAAACATCTGTTCATAGGGATGCGCCAGCAATGTCCGGTAAATCCCTCCGGGGAAACCAGAAAAAGAATCAAGTGACAATTCTTCAAGTATCAATTTCCCACCCTCTTTTAATACCCGTCGTAACTCTTCAATACACGCTTTCCAGTTGGGGATGTGATGGATAATACCAAAATCAAAGATCGCATCGAACGATTCCTTTGAAAAACCCAATTTTGAAGCGTCCATAACCTGGAAGGTGGTTTGCGGTTGGTGAATTGTTTCTCGCGCGATTTGAATCATTTTTTCATCGAGGTCAACTGCTGTTATATGATGAGGATTAAAGTGTTTTTTGATTAATTTGGTCCCTTTGCCGTTTCCGCAACCAATCTCCAGACCGAGTCAAAGGGGGTCGAAGAGAGCATATTCATCAATACCGGCAGTTCATATTTTTCCTGGACGTACGCTCGAATGGGATTGTTCATCAGAAAAAATTCAAGGCGATTCAATTTCATAAAAATTCATTTTAGTGGGCTTAATAATTTCTGAGGGAAAAACCCTAAGCTGCTTTCAACAAGTAAAATGAATAGCCATAATTATCCTTACAGTTCTTGAACAGCTCGATTTCAGTCTCGGTCTCGTCGATGACGTTTTGCATGACAGGGTCGGCAGAGGGTCGCAGTATATTCATGCGTTCTTTGAGTGGTTCGTAGTAATTGGTCCACCATGCCTGGGTCGGCAAGCGATGGATACCGAGCACTTCAAAACCGGCTGTATTGGCACGCCTTGAATTTTCGGATTCACCGGCAATTGCTGGATATGCCTTTCCCCAGTATTCCCGGACCGGCCCCGGTTTTTCATCGGTAAACCAGCTTATCTCCGAAATTACCGCTAAGCCGTTGGGTGCCATTAGCGGCCGCCAGGCTTTTAATGCGTCCTCGAAAGTCAGGTTATATGCCGCTCCTTCCGACCACAGGAGATCAATGGATGCCTCGGGCCATTTTAGATCCCCGATATCTCCCTTCTCAGTTCGGATGAGATGATCCAGCCCATGGGCCATGGCATGGCTCTGCAATTCAGCAAGAAATGGCGCTGAAAAATCCACCGCTGTTATTTTGGTTTTATACCAGTCCGCCAGAATCAGTGTTCCAGCTCCGGTACCGCTCCCGAAATCGACAATGTGGGGATTTTCCGGCAATTCCGGTAAAATGGATAAAATATGTTTTGTGAACGCTGCATCGCCGGGTCCCAGTCGCTCCAGGCCCCTGTGCAATTCAATCAGAGCTTTGATTTCCTCACTTAGCTGTTCCATTTTCTACCTCTAATCACCCAAGTTTTATACAACTAGTTCGTCGATTTTCCCTAACCCCTCATGTTTCTTCCCATCACTTATTGGGGTTCATTTTTGTTCATATTGCTAATCGGTACTAAGCGCTTTCCAGATATTCCTTGAAAATAGGCCAGCAGGGTTCAAAATCCGATTTTTCCGGGAAGATATAGTGAACGCGCACTACCTGATCGAGGTTGCTACCCGCCTCAAGAAGTGCTTTTTCAATTAAAACGAATTTTACGGTTCGCGACTCAGTTAAATTAGGATGTCGTTCGTTGTAGAGAAATTGGTCCTTCGATAGTCTATGAATCTTTTGAAACCTATCAGTTTTTGGAAAACCAACTCCGACAATTGCCTCATGTATGCCGTTGGCGATCAATTTCTGGTCTTCTAACGACCAGGACTGAGATAAGTTTATGGTTACTATCGGCATAATATACCTCCTGAACTATAGGGGACACCCATAAAATTATAATATTATGGCCGCCCCCTATTATTCTAGCATAGAAGACCAAGGGATTTATGACATTGGGATTAATTGCCCATAATTAGTCTGGGCAGCCACAGGGATATCTCCGGTATAAATGTGACCAAAAGCAGTAGCGGTAAACTGCCGAAGAGCAAGAAGGGAATGCAATCCTTAATGAAAGAGGATACCGGTATACCCGATACTCTGGCGGCGGTGAAAAGATTGGTTGAAATACAAACATTTTGCATATGTGGAAAGGCTTTCCGGAAGGATCCGGCCGTCCTGGTAAATACGTCGAAGATGGCTATCAGCGTATACGAAGCAACATGCCAAAGCATTATATTGATGAAAATGACAGATTTCTCAATATCGAAAGTGCGCTTGATTGTCAAAAAGAAATTTTTACAGCGGAGATGTGGATTTATGGGAGTCCTAATACTTCCCATGATATCAATTCATTGTCTACCTGCGCTCAAGGAACGCCAAGCGCAGTCCCAATGCAATAAGGATGCTTCCGGTAACCCAACGGATTTTGTCAGCGAAAGTAAGTCTACGGGATAACCAAAAACCGATTCCGCCTGAAAAATATCCAAGACAAAATAAAAAAAACGAGACCAAACAAGGCAAACGTGAGGCCCAAATATACCATTTGAATCGAAACACTTCCGGTTCCGGGATTCACGAATTGCGGCAGAAAAGCCAGGTTGAATCTAAAAACTCTCTAAGACGAGGATAAAAGTCGTCGGGATTATCGTTCATCATAAAATGCCCGCTATTTCCGATCATTACTTTTTCGACGAAATTCAGTCGATTCAATATGACCATGTCTGAGTTATTCTCGCCATAAAAATAAGATTTTCTGCAGGACAAATTTTTAAATCGTGAAATCAGCTCTCCGCTGTCCGACCAATGAACGAGTGATTCGGCGCTCTTATAGACCCCCGCGGGAAGCGCTGAATCGAGGAAAAAACGACCTTTTCCAAGAGTCTTCGACAGGTCTTTGAGATCCGGCAAAACGTCATCCTCAAATTTGTGCAATGGAACACTGATCGTTCTTCGACTTACGATACCGCATTGTTCACTAGTCAGATTCCCTTCCAGATTTGAAAATGTCAGTGCCGCGTCGAGGAGCGAGGTTGGAAGAAGTAGGCCGATCGCTCCCCCCATGCTATGTGCAACGATGTGAATCTTCTTTGAGGGAATCTCATTGACAACCTGGGCACAAACAGCAGCGTGATCTTCCATTTTATATGTGAACTTATCTGACTTCGAAGAATCGCCAAAACCAATCAAATCCAAAGCCATTATTGAATAATCAACAAATTCTTCGCGAAACCAAATGTCTCGAAAAGACTCTTTGGCGCATCCGAGCCCATGGATCAGAAATAGCATCTCCCCGCCCCGCTGCCGAATTGCCGTTGCAACCTCGTATTTGTTACCATCATGGTTTATTGAAAATATCCGATTTTCCATTTTCTAAACGTAATTCGCAGATTGATTTGAGTTCCTTGAGCCAATTCTCGACTAAACTGACTTGTTTAAGCTTTATATTCTTCAAATATTTTGTTAATGTTAAAACTTAAGCAGGCCTTGGCCTTTTTCGAATTAATTTTAAAACTTCGCACCAGGTTCAACAGGCTGATTGGGCTGGCGTGCCTGGGTACGATGTCGCTGACCGCTTTAATAAATATAGCTGGTATCTGATATTTTGCAGCGATTTGTGCGATGGCAAAGGATTCCATATCAACGGCCAGCGAATCCCCGGCCACCTTGGCTCTGGACAAAACCGGCCAATTAAAAGTCTGGAGCTTTCCGACATGGTATTCGGATTCTCCTAAGAGACTGCCAACTTTTTCAATTGGTGAATTTTCCAACTGAATTTCCCGGTCACGATAAGCCAGGCAATTCGCAATGATCAGATGACCGATGTCCAACTCGTTTCGTACGGCGCCGCAAAAGCCTGAATTAATCAGCAAATCAGGAAGAAACCCCAGAGATCCGGTACATACCTGTTCCGTAGCACGGCGGGCCTTTTTCAGCCCGATTCCGGATACAGCGACCCTGATAGCATTATCCCCAATTTGATAAATACCGGTTGTATCCTTCAACATATACGGGACTTCGGCCCGCATTGCCACGATGAGGCCTATATTTGGCATCATTGCAGTCCAGAATCTTTAATGGGTGACCCCCCTGTTCTTTTCTGGCGGCTTGTTGGAAGCTTTTGTTATACTTTATTTTTATAGTTTTCTGGGTGAAAATGCCTTTCAACCAACTCTATCAGGATATGAAGGACTTTGATATGCAATTCCTGAACACGGTCTGCAAATCTTCCTCCAGAAGTACAAACGCTAACTTCCGATAGAGGTTCCAATTCCGAGTCAACTCTACCAGTTAAGGCTATGACTTTGATTCCACAGGATTTAGCTGTCTTGGCAGCATTCAGTACAGTTGGACTATTTCCACTGGTACTAATTGCGATAAGGCTATCACCTTTGCTGCCATGACCCTCGAGATAACGAGAAAACACGTAATTATATCCGAAATCATTAGCCACGCAGGTCAAATAGCTTGGATCATTAATAGCAACAGCCGGGTAGGCTTTCCGATTCCTTCGATAACGGCCAGTAAGTTCTTCTGCAAAATGCATCGCATCACACATGGACCCGCCGTTTCCGCAAGAAAACACGCGACCCCCATTCTCAAATGTTTCAATCAGTATTTTAGCTGCCGCTTCGATATTCAATATCGTTGCTTCATTCGAAATTAACCTGGCAAGGGCATCTTGAGCATCTTTGAGGCTGGCTTTAATGTTCTCAATCATGATTAATTATCGCATCCTATAGGTGTAACATTTAAGCTAACCGGTGCACGATGGTGTTTGGCGCATCAGTTATTTTCATTAATTGATGAGAGAAGGGCAATGTGTTGACCGTTACTTGTCACGGTCACTTCCTTTCCGCCAGTCTTCCAAACTTGTGATGATTTTGTTTTTAAATCTCTGACACTTAAGAATTTCACAATTGCACCTCTAATCGAGTCTCAATAATACACAAAATTGAAGCCCAATCCAATTTTCGATTTTATTTTGACACAGAACCACTGGTTTTGAAGACGCGCAGCGTTTGAAAAATCCACGTGAAGCGACTGGTTATGCATTTTTCTCCAACACGTGAATGTCTATGCCCTCGTCCTCTTCAGGAGCTTGAAAATAGCTACTAACTTGATTAAACACCTCTTCAGTATCGAAGGCTGCACGCTCGGGATGGCTGACCCTGCGCTGACCTAAGTGCCTTAAACATTGATCATCACTGGCTTTAAGGTAGAACAATTTATGCGGCGCACCAACTTGACTACAAATCTCAATAAACCATGCCCGTTGGATTCGGGTATTGCCAGGAAAGTCGAGAATAACCGACACACCTGTTTTCAGTATATTTTGAACATGAGCCTTCACCAAGGGTTTGAGACGCATGGAAAAATGTAGGTATTCATTGAAATCCTTTATTTCATTCGGATATAGACTTGCCAACCAATCATCCTCTGATATTAAGACTGCATTTAATTCTTGAGATAGCTGCAATGACCTGGTTGTTTTACCCGCTCCCATCTTTCCACAGAAGAATATTAATGTTCCCTTGGTGTTCATTTATTTCTCCTAATTGAGTAAAACATAAGAGTCAAATCTTCATTCTTGACAAAATGATTTGCTCTTCCAACCACTCAATCATATTTTTCAGCTTCTTATCTTTTTCTATCTTATGGGATTCACGCCTGCATATCTGCAAAATCCCGGATTCCCCTTTGCTAAAATCTTACCCGATGTCCTTTAACTTATTACCGGTATATCTCTGACCAAGATACATCTTTACATTGCTTGCTTAAGCTTTATCCTCGATGAGAACCAACACCACTTCTTTAAACAATACCCGCGTATGTCTCCTTCTGAAAACAGATTTTTTGGGTAGCATCCCCCCAGCGTTTTTTTTCGGCCAACAATTGTAAAAACAGCTCCCCGTTCTTTACAACTCGTCCGCCGACAACATCGACCCCGCGGGCAAAAAGCGGATCCGGGAAATATCCCGCCGTAGGGCCAATAATGGAGACAAATGCATCCGATGAACAGTGGGCAAGAATATCATCCAGTGAGTTGTTCAGTATGGTTGTACTGGTGCATAAGATTTTATTGCAGGTGCCTAACTCCGTTGCATCCAGAGTAATAGGCAAATCGGGATACTTTTGGACAAGCTGCTCTCTTTTTTCAAGAACAACCATTTCCGCACCGGCTTTCTTAATGGTCCTAATCAGTGGGTTGAATAACCCGACCATGCCAACCCTGTCCCCCGCCGAGATCGACAACAGTCCCAGGGAATCCGTAGCGGAATCAACTGCATAATTGGAATCTCTCATAACTTGCTGACATATGGCGTTAATGGCTGCCAGACTGACCATGGCTTTAATGGGATCATCCTTGCCGAATTCAAGCGCAAATTTCCGCGGGTTTGTCCCGACAAAATCGAATGGCCGCAAACTCGTGTATTCTTCCATCGTTTCATCGAGCAGGAGAACATAGCTGATGCCGGTCGCACCGCCTTCCAGCCGAATCGCCATAAACTCGGAATCTTTGGGTTGACCGCCCTTATAGAAAGGCGGGAAGAAAATGCTCGCAATTAACGGAATCGAGTATTTACCCGTCAATTCGATGACCATCTTTCTGAATTCATCTGCTAGACTCATTGCAATTTCCCTGGTTTACACAGGTCTTAGTGTAATAGGTGATAAGAGTGCTGAGAATATTTTCAAATTCATGGAAATATAGTTATCCGGCTGGGTACGGAAGATTTCATCGGCCTTATCCATGACAATTTTATTTCTTAGTTTTTCATACTCCTCAATGGTTTTATCTTTCTTTTTTTTACTCATTTTTAGGATCGCTCCTTTTGATTTCGGCCAATCCTTCCTGTGGTTTCATAATGAGCTGTGCTGGACAATAGATTCATAAATTCAGTAACGTAAAATCTATGGCCTTCGGCCTAAAAGTATCTCGTCGTAAGCGAAAAAAATCCCATTAATCCGGTCAATCCTGTCCAAAAAAGAAATATAAGATCGAATCCATTCAACACAATGAAATCTCTGTTGCACGCATTTCATCGGAACGACAAAATCAAATTTCTATTTACCGATAGCGCTGATAAGCCCTCTCACCGCGGCCGGGATGTCTCCGGGCAGAACAATGACCTTTGAGTTCTCCGAGGTCGATAGATGTTTGAGTGCTTCAATATACTTTTCGCCAAGCAAAAACATGACCGGCAATTCATTGTCTTTAATGGCGTCGGTAACTTTCTGAATGGCCCGCTGGCTTGCCTCCGCCAAAACCACCTTTGCCGGGCATCGCGTTTTGAAGCCTCCAAGCGGCCTTCGGCTTCAAGAATTGCGGCGGCTTTTTCGCCATCAGCACGGGTCACGGTCGCCCGACGACCTCTCTCGGCCGCGGCCTGTTCTTCCATGGCCTTTTGCATAGTCTCCGAGGGGTTAATATCCTGGATTTCGACCGTTTTAATGGTAATGCCCCAATCGGCGATATCATCGGAAATTGCAGCTTTTAATTTGGCTTTGATTTGATCTCTGGATGACAGGGCGTCGTCCAAGTCCATTTCGCCGACAATTGAACGCAAAGAGGTTTGTACCAGATTTTGAATAGCCAACCGATAATCCTCAACACCGTAAACGGATTTCTCAGGAGAAACGATATTGATATAGGCCACTGCATTTGCAATAATGACGGCATTGTCTTTGGCGATGACTTCCTGGGAAGGAATATCCAATACTATGTCTTTGGTGGTTACTTTGCTGGCGACCCGGTCAATATAAGGGAAGATGGCATCCAATCCCGGGCCGAGGGTCCGGTGGAATTTCCCCAGCCGTTGGACAACTTGTTCTGCTTCCCCGGGGGACAATCCTGACGCCCAGGGAAATGGTGACCAAAACCAAAATGACGAAAACCACGACAACAATTATTCCTTCCATGAATTCTTCTCCTTGTTAAAATTCGAATATGCTGGACTCAAAAACAATTCCTATGAAACTGCATAAAGAAAACAGTATTGCCAAAGACACAAAGGAGCAATAAGTATTTTAATCTTCGTGCCTTCGTGTCTTTGTGGCTGAACGAATAGCATCGTGGTTCAATCTGATCCTCGCTTCGCAACGATCAGGGTATTGCCGGAGATATCCCTGACCGTCACCCGATCCCCGACCTCAAGGCTCTGCTCACAAATAAATGGCCATTCATCCGTACGCGAAAAGGGGCGTAGTAAAACGAACCATACCGCGCTTCTCCTGTGCGGGAATGCTGATAATCTGCCCGCTCTCGCCCAATATAGCCTCCCGTGAAACTCCGGCCTTGGTTCGATCCGCCATCAAGGGTTTAATAAATTTGAACCAAAAAAAAGTGAGGATACATGAAGCAATGGCCCAGACAAACAGTTGCCAGCTGATGGATAGGGTCCGGCAGCACTAGGAAAACGCCTGCAACCAGGATGGCACCCAAGCCAAACCAAAAGATGGTGAAACTGGGTATAAATAGCTCGGCAATAATGAGGACCATGCCAAATACCAGCCAGTACCAGTAGAGTAGTTTAAATTCCATACTCTATCCCCCTCTTAAAATCCTTACTACAGAAACCATTCATCTTTATACTCTCCGAGCCTTTTTCCAGGGCTTCAATGCCGAAATAAAAGCAGCAAAAATAAGTGTTGCAACTTGTATGGGGCCAAACCATGAATTCATGGCTTTGTTATAAAATTAAGCAGAAACCAGCTCCTATCCAGATGCATGCGAAAAATATGTGAAGCCCTTTGAGCCATTTTTGTCCCTTCACCTTCATCTTCTTCAATTTTCTAGTCTCTCCC
>CAVRQG010000025.1:0-163733 GCA_963723215.1 uncultured delta proteobacterium | reverse complement strand
GGCACGCGGTATGGCGGAATTGGATTCGACGCGAGAAAGAATTTTGCCACCTACCGGCAGAGCCAACGGCGAAAGATGACCTTGAATTTTTTAAAGCAGAAAGGAAACCCAAAAATAATGAACGGACAATATTTTTGCACGATACCCGAGATCGAGCAAAGCGTTATTGCTTCCTGCATACTCTATCCGGATGACCGGCAGGAAATTTTAACCAGGGCCAAAAAAGGAATTTTCTACTCCGGAACGGCATAAAATCATTTTCGAGGCCATTGACCAGTTAACAGCTAGCCGGCCTTGAGCCTGATTTAACAATCGACTCGCTAAACAGCTTAAGGACTCCGGCAATTTTGAAAAAGCCGGGGGCGGCCACCTATCTGCGCGAATTATTGGATAATATTCCACCCGTCCGTGAATGTTGAACACCATATCGAGATACTGGAAAACCTTGCGCTGAAACGAGCACTGGTGACGGCCGGAACGCAATCCTGAAAAGGGAGCTGATAAGAACGCGGGCAGCGGCGCGCGAATGCCTGGACAAAGCAATGCAACTATTGATTGACCTTGCCAGTACGGGAACGATTGATCCGGAACAGATCCATTTCGGATTCCATTCTGGATGTTTACGAACGAATACAGGAAGCATATGAAAGCCGGCGGCAAAATCCGCGGCATAGAAACGGGATTTTATGATCTGGATGACCTTATCAACGGGTTGAACCGGGGCAGTTTGTATTTAATCGCAGCGCGAACCAGTGAAGGAAAAAGCGCATTCGCTGGTAATATCGCACGAAATGTTGCCGGGGGAAGCCACCCGGTACAAATATTTTCTCTAGAGATGACACATGCCGACTTATCAAGCCGCCTATTGTCGGCTGAAAGCAAAGTTAAATTTTCCAAACTTCAACGCGGGGACCTGGACGAAGACGAATGGCAATGATATGCAGATACAGCATGTGTGTTTGACAACATGCCGATTTATATCAATGATACAGCAGGCCTTTCAAATTTGGATTCTGATGAGGCTTTCGCGCAAATATAAAGCACAGCGGAGTATTGAACTTCTAATCGTTGACTATTTGCAGCTTATGCGGGGCAACATCCGAAAGACAAGGTTCAAGACATTTCCGACATTTCCAGAACTTTAAAGATCATCGCAAAGGACTTGCAATTCCCGTGATTGCTCTTGTCACAGTTAAATCGCAATATTGAATACCGGCAAGATAAAACTCCGCAACTATCGGATTTGCGGGACTCCGGCCAGCTTGAACAGGATGCGGATGTTATCGCGTTTATATACACCGTAAACGGTGAAAAAATTGTCAGGATTGCTAAAAACCGGCAGGGGCCGAAAGGCAAGGTTCGCGTTTATTTGGCAGAAGATTTTGTCCAATTTCAAAACGGGATAGCTGCATAAAAAAAAGAGTGTTTGTTCGGAAAACTGAAATCTGAAAAAATCAAAGTGCGGGGGTATCAAATGATATTGAGTTACGAAAAATATTTAAAACGCGCAGCGGCGGAAATTCGCGAGGCTAAAAAAACAGCCTCCGGCCAGGTGAATAATTTTGACGATAGAGTTTTCGTGCAATGTGCAGCCGGCATAGTGGCGGCATTGGCTTCAATCTCAATGCAGCTTGAGAAATTAATCAATCAAAATGAAAATGAAAAATCAGGGTGTCCAAAATGCTTAAAGGAAAAATGATAACCGGAAGTGAGGCGATTATTCGGCGGCTGGAAATATCGGAAGCCAGCTTCATGTTTCTAATTCAAATGAAAAAGTTGCCGGCCAGGTTAAACCAGGATTGCAGGTGGGAAATATCCGAAGGCGGACCTCCGAGCGTTCGAGGTTTCCAGGGCCGAGCAAGCGGCCAAGCTGGATAAAAAAAAAGACCATCGGAAAAATTGAAGGGGGGAGGGTTCCGCGTTGGTGATCGGCCTACGAACCTAAAAAAATAACGTGAGGTGAAATATGTTCAGAGAAAAACTACAGGATAGAGAAGCAATCATTCAAAAACAGTCGAAACGGCTGGAAAGCGTCCATGCGCGATCTGCAGAGGCAAAGCCGAAACGGTTGTCAGTTTCACTCCGAAAGATCCGGCAGCGTTCGGCGCTGGACCGGATGACGCGATCTATACGCCATTGTGTAACCGATGCAGCTTGAACAATTTAAACCTGGAATTTTTAGAAGCAACCTTGAAATATTCAGGGGTTCGGCGGACCATTGATGACGGAAGCCAGCGCGATGACCACGGCGGCCAGCATTGAAACGAAGCGGAAACAAAAGCCAGCAACGGCGAGGGTTTACAGCGACAGTATGTTGTAAGCTATTGATATGATTATATTTTCGGGTCCTCCCGAAACGTTTAAAAGATTACGGGGTGACAAAGTCCGAGAAATCTGTAGGAATAATCATACACTTTTGACTTAATGTTTTTCTACTTACTACCGGCCACCAAGGGGGGGATCGTGGGTCACCCTCTGGTGCAGGACGATGAAAGGCAATCAGATTGAAAGAAAAAGTTTATGTGAATGGAAAGCAGCTTGCCGAGGCGGCCGGCGTGAAACCGCCATTCATAACGCAATGCAGAAAACAGGGCCTTTTCAAGGGTGCCACCAGGAAAAAGCGCAACAGCTATTTATTCGAGTATCACAAGGAAAAATGCCTTTTAATTCTCGCGGACCTTGATCCGGCGAAAAAGCGAAAAGGCGGTGACGGATCCGGCCTATACACCGAGGAGCGCGGGAAGTTGATCCGAGCGCAACGGAGACGGATTGAATTTGATGAGAAGGTAAAACGGGGCTTGTACGTCGAGCGTGATCTTGTTTTTAAATCACAGTTCACGGCAACTCGCGTGCTTAGAGACTCGCTTTTAAATATTCCAGCAAAAACGGCGGCGATCATTGGGGCAAAATCAAAAAAGAAGAAGCTGAAGTCTATCGAATTTTACGTGAGCAAATTAACCAAGGCTTGCTTGAATGTATCGAAGCATTAAAAAAGATCGGCGTCGGCGATGAACAGGAAAACGTTTAACATGGGATCTTGCGTGCATTGTGGATCCGGAAAAATTCGGGTTGTATCGACAATCAGGCCGTGGCGATATGTTGCCTGTAAGGTTTGCGGATACCGCTGGAAAACTTTGGAGGTTGTAACCGGTCCCTTTTGGTTGACCGATTGCCTTTATGAGTTGTTTTCCGATTAAAACCTTTTGAGGGAATATCCAAAGCAAATAAAGGCGGCACTTTTGACCATCGCGCATTATGCGCGGCTGGATTTGAAACCCTGAAAACCCATTTTTCCGGTCTAAATTTTACAGATGTGTAAAATCGACAGCCGACCCCTTGCATACTGTTATCCGCCTCCGGTAAAATTAAAGAAAATTTTGGAGGTTTGAAAGATGCCTAACGAAACCATAAAAGCGAAAAATTCAGCCAGCGATAACTTGACTTATAGGGCCTTGCCTATCCGGCGACAAAACGGCGGACTGCCAGCCTGGACCTTGCAGCGCGTTCGGTCGAGGTGATAGTTGCGACTCAAAACCCGGTCGCTGTAATGGACTTCGAGCGATACGGAGTTGTAAACGAGGTTTTATTGATTTCCGGCGCGGAGCTACCAGGCAGCCGGCAAGTTCCTTTACTGGACAGCCACCGGCGTTTTGACAGCGCGTCCGTGATCGGTTCTATCAGGAATCTATTGCCTACAGCGATATGATTTTGGGTGATGCGATTTTTTCGACAGCACCGGAAACCGAGTCAATATGGACAAAGGTTCGTGAGGGCCACTTGACGGACTTCTCAGCCGGTTACCGGGTGATCGACGCGCTATGGATACCAGCGGGAGAGACGGCCAAAGTAAATGGCCGGACTTACGAAGGGCCTTTAAAAATAGCCAAAAAATGGCAATTGAAGGAAGTTTCAACAGTTCCCATTGGGGCCGATGAAATGGCGACAGCGCGAGCCGAGCAAAGAGCCGATAATAATAATTTAAATCAAAATTCAGATATGGGAGGTAAAAACAAGATGCCAGAAAAAGCAGAGATTTTTAGCAAAACTGAAATCATCCAACAAGAGCGCGAGCGTACGGCGGAAATATCCGCGATGTGCAACAGGTACGGCGTGCCGGGTGACGTTCTCACTCAATTAATCGATCGGGGCGAAACCGTGGCCGATGCCAAAATTGTAGTCGGTGATTTTATCATGCGGCGGGAGTTGGCAAAAGATAACATGCGGCACTTTCCGCCAGACGATGACCGCCAGGGCGGCCTTTCAGGTGCCTATATCACGCATGATGCCACCGAAAAACGCGAGGCGGCAGCCGTTGACGGTCTATGCCTCAGGGCCGGGACCCGGATTGAAAAACCGGCGCCAGGTGCGGATGAATATAGGGTGATGAGTTTGGTTGATGTGGCAAAGGATTGCCTTGAAGCATCCGGCACCAATACCAGGGGCATGACCCGGGACGGAATCATCCGCCAGGCACTCAGCCAGCGTGCAGCCACCACCGGCGATTTTACGAGCATTTTGGCCGGTACTTCAAACAAGATTTTGCGAAGTGCCTACGAGGCAAGTCCCGCAACATGGAAGGTTTGGTGCAACAAAACCACCGGCGCGGACTTCAAAGAGAGAGCAGAAATCAACTTTCGGCTGGACCGGCGCTGGATGAAATTCCAGAACATGGAGAGTACACTTACGGAAAATTTTCCGACAGCCAGGTAGTGTTTTCCATCGTGAAATATGGCAAACTTTTTGCGATTACCCGCGAGAGTTTGGTCAATGATGACCGGGGCCTCTACCAGGATACCGGCAAGTTTCGGCCAGAGTGCAGCACGCAGAGTCAATGCGGCGGCATATGCAGCCTTGACAGCCAATGCCAACATGGCCGATGGATATGCTTTATTTGCAGCCGAGCACAGCAACTTTGTGGCCAGCGGCAGCGGCGCGGCACCTTCGGAAACCACTTTAAACGCGGCGCGGGTTGCCATGCGCGGCCAGACCGGCCTTGCGGGTGAAGTGCTTAACATTGCCCCGGCGTTTTTGATTTGTCCGGCTGCACTTGAAACAACGGTTGATAAAGTTGCATAAATTCCTTCGGCGATCTGGCGGACAATAAATCATCCGGCGTGATCAATCCGTTTTACAAAAAGTTGGAGCCGGTTGTTGAGGCCTTGCTTGATGCCAGTTCGGCTACCGGCTGGTATCTCAGTGCGTCGCCTAGCCCAGGTGGACACCGTCGAGGTTTGCTTTCTCAATGGCCAGGAATTTCCCTTTATTGACACAAAAGAGGGCTGGACCGTCGATGGGACCGAATTTAAATGTCGTATTGAGTTCGGCGTGAAATCGATTGATTACCGTTCGCTATATTTCAACTTCGGGGGCATAAAGGGGAGTTCCGTTGCTTGGAATCCGTTCACAAGCAATCGGTGAAAGGCGTCCGGCGCTTACGGGCCCCCCGCGAGCGTCGGGCGCTTAAATCAGGGTGTCGACCATTTGCAGCCGTGGGAATCGTTCTGCAGTTCGTGAATGGTATTGTATACCGCACATATTGAACTTAGTACCATGATAGCCGACCGGTTGCGGCCTTCGGGCCGTCCGTGGGTTCGTGGCCGGTCAACCACCTTTTTTTTGTGTTTATGGAAATGGGCAGGGCAGCCGTCGAGGATCTTTAAAAGTCGACAGACAGCGGCTGTCTTGCCCCACAAAATTGGACGGTACTCCGGCTGCAATCGGATCTAATGTCAGTCCATCTGCAGCCGTGACTCCATTCAGATCGGCGCGGGACTCGTTCACTCGCGTCGAGGCGCAGGTTTAATTCCATTTTTCCTGAAAATCATTAACTCTCCGTGGTCGAGCGGATTCATGCCCGCTCGACCAACTTTCAAAATAAATTTCTTGACATGAGGTGAAATTCTAAATACGGTAAAATTGTCGAAACACAAAGCGGGAGGAGACCGTTAAATGGTCTATTTTTATTTGGTATTTCTAAAAATATTGCGCTCGGAAGCCGGAGCGGTAAGGCCCGGAAACGGTCTTTGTGCCGTCGACACTTCCGGGCGCTTTCTTTTGTTTTTAAGGCTCTTTGACAATTAGGGGGCAGCGTCGAGGCTCTGCCCCGAGTAGGATATGGTTTGGCTATCGTCAAAATTTTGGGGAAAGTTTATGTTCAAGATATATAGCAGTTAACTGCACTGAAAGAAAGGGCGGAGAAATCGAAATCTCCACCCTTTATTTCAATTATGTTATGGGGCTGGATAATAGTATCCCAAAACATCGATGACTGTATGGGCAGACGAAAAATTAGAAGCCACCGTGATATCCGGACCAGCGCCGGTAACCGTCTTGACGGTACCGGCGTTGGCCAGGTTGGTATCAATGGTGTTGTAGTTGACTGACAGCCCGGCTGCCTGTCCCGGCACCCACCGGGAAGGCCTGCAGGTTGCCTTTGCCGGTTGGGTTGACCGCCACCATATTGATGTGGGCGGCAAGGGGCTCACCCAGCGGTGAAGGACAGCCGTCAGGATCACCACCCTGAGCACTGATGTGCCACCTGAGCCAATAGACACGGAAATTGCGCTGCGTAGAAGCATCAATTATACCCGCTGACGTTTTGCGGGTGTCGACGATACGACAGGGCTTCACCGGCGTGTATAACAGATCCCCATCTGGATAATAGTATCCCAAAACATCGATGACCGTGTGGGCTGACGAAAAATTAGAAGCCACCGTGATATCCGGGCCGGTGCCGGTAATCGCCTTGACGGTACCGGCGTTGGCCAGGTTGGTATCAATGGTGTTGTAGTTGACCGACAGCCCGGCTGCCTGTCCCGGCACCCACCGGGAAGGCCTGCAGGTTGCCTTTGCCGGTCGGGTCGACCGCAACCATATTGATGTGGGCGGCAAGGGGTTCACCCAGCGGTGAAGGACAGCCGCCAGGATCACCACCCTGAGCACTTATTGTGCCACCTGAGCCGTACACACGGAAATCGCGCTGCGTAGACGCATCGATGATCCCCGCTGACGTTTTGCGGGTGTCGACGATACGACAGGGATCCACCGGGGTGTAATAGAAGACCTTCATCTGGATAATAGTATCCCAAGACGTCGATGACCGTGTGGGCCGACGAAAAATTAGAAGCCACCGTGATATCCGGACCGGTACCGGTAATCGTCTTGACGGTACCGGCGTTGGCCAGGTTGGTGTCAATGGTGTTGTAGTTGACCGACAGCCCGGCTGCCTGTCCCGGCACCCACCGGGAACGCCTGCAGGTTGCCTTTGCCGGTCGGGTCGACCGCCACCATATTGATGTGGGCCGCCAAGGGCTCACCCACCGGTGAAGGACAGCCGGCAGGATTGCCACCCTGAGCACTTATCGTGCACCTGAGCCGATAGACACGGAAATCGCGCTGTGTAGAAGCATCAATTATGCCCGCTGACGTGTTGCGGGTGTCAACAATACGGCAGGGTGAGACCGCTGTAAATAAAAGTGGAACTTTGCTGTAATCAATTATAAACTCCATTCCTACAAAAGTAGCCCAGCTTGTATGGCTTTTAAATTCCAGACTAATGATATCGCCTTTCTGAACAAAAAGATCGCTTAGTGCAGAAGGCCCTCCACTGGCAAGGTAGAAATAAAAGGGTGAACTTGAAGAATAAGCGTCATCATATGATACATTCCCGCTGGTGATTACCTCATTATTCAACCTAATTTGCCAATCCGAATTTCGACCAATGTGAGATTTATAGCTCATCCATACACCTCCAGTGATATTGACAGTCCCTTCACCCGGGCTGGTCCATGCTGCACCAACCCATTGGTCCGGATCGTCTGCCTCAGTACCATGCATGCCAACGTAACCGATAGGCACATCAAGCGTACTCGTATTGCTTATTCGCTTAAACCACATAGGAACATGATTTTCATTTGGCCAACTACTTTCTGCCCAAGCAGGCTGTGGCGAACCGAAAGCACCACTGCCTGAGGATCCCAATCGGCAACGTGATTTGTAATTAGTTGTCCCGGAGCACTGTTGTATGACCAGACACCATTCGGATTAATTGCGTCACTCCAATCGGCAGCCAAATCATAGGTGATTACTGCAAAAGCATAACCAGGTAAACTGCAAATGAGTATTATAAACATTATCATCCTTTCTTTCATCTACTACCTCCTTTAGTTGTAAGTTTAATGTTTTAATTTAAATTTAAACCGTCAATGTTACCCAACTATAAAGTGGAAACGTATCGCAATAAAGATGCATCGAGATGATCCGAAATTCGGTATAGTTAAAAATATGCTTTAAATCAGTCTCTGATTTGTCGGATTCGAGATGTTAGATTGCTTGCCTTATGTCCTCAATCCACTTATCCTATTGAAATTAATGCATAAAATTTATAGGTGGCGTGGAAATCGACAAAAACAATATTAACAGCAAGTTACAATAGATTTTACAAAATTACAAATTTTTTAAGGACATAATTTTCTCGGTATCTACGCAACCCTTCTTACCAGATACAGATACAGATCTGGGTGTTAAAGGCTATCGAGCCAGGCCAAAGTTTCTTTTTTATGCTCCCAGTCAATCAAATCATCGATCTTGGGGTCATGTTGGAGTGTCGATTGGCTATATTCAATAAACTTTTTTTGTACTTCCCGTTTCGTTTTTAAATCCATGTGTAGATAGATCATAGTAGATTGTATATTTTCATGGCCCAGATGATTTTTAATATCAGACAACGGCTTTTTGGATGCCAGCATATTGATCGCACAGGAGTGTCTGAAGCTGTGCACCGGATGTATCATTTGAAGCCGTTTGGGTTCCAACGCGATGGAAAGATATTTTTGACACATAAGATAAAGCCCCTTGCGAGTTAATGGTCTGCCATGTTTGTTGACAAACAAGATGTGTCGAGACATCGGTTTGGGATTGCGTCGGTATTGGGTAATGTAACGGTTGATTAGATCGGTAGTTTTTTGACCCAGCTTGATCAAACGGAATTTATTTCCCTTTCCCAAAATGGATAAAGTTTTTTGAGCCGGGTTGAAATAATCAAGATTCAGCGTTGCGACTTCACTGGCTCTGGCGCCTGAGTCAGCGAGCAGATGAAGGATGGTATAGTCTCTAAAACCCAGCGGTTTTTTGAGATCAACCGCCTCGTAGGCGGCAAAGATTTCTTCGATATATAAAAAGCCGACGATCATTTTTTGAGATTTTTTCTGTGGGATACTCAATATAATATCGGCCACCTTGCGGTGTTGCGGATACATCAATCGGATCATTTTAGCCAGTGATTTGATCACGGCCAATCGTTGATTTCTGGTATTAGCCGCGTTGTTGCGATCAGACTCCAGGTAATCGAGAAAAGCCAGGATGACATCCAGGCTAAGATGATCGATTGAAAGTGAGGCGACTTTAATTGAGTAGTACTTGGCAGCAAATGGCAAAAAAAGTGTTAAAGCCTCGCGGTAGGCCTTGATGGTACGATGGCTGCTGCCTTTAATGCGAAAATGGTATTGATCAAAAAATTGTTGAACGCAGTTGGTCAGTCTCATGGTTGATCCGGTTGTCTACTTACAAAGTTAACCAGTCCCAGCCGCTGATAGGCATCTAAGAATTTCAGATATTTGATGGTGTGTTTGTATTCACTATGGCCCATGTAGGCGGCCAGCACCGGCAAAGCATTCTGTGCGGATGCGCCCCGTTTTTTAACACTTTTTAAGGTATTCACCGCAAACGAATGACGCAGGCTGTGTGGAGTTGGGCAACTGATATTTACATTGCCGATAATCTGTCTGGGCTTTTCAAGGCCGATATCACTAACGGCCCGATGAAAGACGGTTCGCACCCGGTTGTCGTTTAATCCTGTTGCGGTAGAGCTTGCTAAAAGGTATTTATTGTCAACAATTACCGGCAGGCAGCGGCGTACGGCCAGATAGTTTTCAAGTTCTATGGCCACAGATTGTGGCAGCGGTATCAAGCGGTCTTTTTTAAACTTGGTCTTTTCAATATAAAGGGTTTTGTCGTCAAAGCGGTAATCGTTGAGCTTCAAACGTAAAGGCTCACCGATTCGCAGGCCGCAACGTGCCAGCAACACGATCGCCATGTAGCCGGAAAGATCCTTTAAGTATCTACGCGGTGATACTTTTCGGATCCTGCTGCTGATGGCCGACAGCAAGTGGTTTACTTGCTCAGGAGAAAAAATATAAGGAAGAATATCATTTTCAGGCAGATAAGGGATGTCCTTTACCGGGTTTTGGTCATATGCGCCGGCGCGCACCAGATAGTTAAAGAAAACCCGCACGGAGGCCACAATCCGGTTGATCGATCGGGGCTCAATTTTAAGATCGGTTCTCAGTTGCATAAAAAAAGAAGGTGGTAATAAAATTTCTTCAATTTGCTTTTGTTTTAGGTAGCGATCAAAAGTTTTAAGATGGGATAATGAGGCTTTCATTGAATAGCCCAGGTTGTGGCGATAAATAAGGTATTGTCGCAACTGCGGTGCCAGAAAACTTTCAAACTTATTCATCAAACAAAACCTCGCGCATCAATTTTGTGTGGATAAGAAGATATTTTCGGGTGGACTCGATGCTGTCATGACCCATTAGTTCTTTGATTTCATATAGTGATACACCGGCCTGCAGAAGATTTTGGGCATAGGTATGCCGAAGCCAATATAGGGTTGCAGTGGGGTTAGCCTTTTGCATATGAACTTTAAAATGATGGGTAATCGTTGTGGGTGTGACGGGGCCATATGGCGGCATAAGGCTTAAAAACAGGGTTCGATGTCTGCTTTGCGGCCGGGCGCCGATAATATAAGCCGCGATGGCTTTGATTGTAATTTCTGGTAAAGGCAGTTTTAAGGGATTATGGCATTTTCGCATATTAATGCTTAATTCGGCTTTGCGAAAGGATATATCGTCTAAAGTGATCTGGCATATCTCCATGGGCCGTAGTCCCAGAGTGTACGCCAGTTGGAGCATGGCATAAGTTCGAAGGCCGCTTTGCGAACAACAGTCAATGCTGTCAAACAGCTTTTTAATCTCGCCGGCACGTAAAAATGTGGGTGGCTTGGCCTTGGCAAACATGGGGGCACCGACTACCAGAGGGGCCAGATCACGTTTTAAAATTTGGCGTTGATGATACAGATAGCTTAAAAATCCCCTGATCATCGAACGGTACACTTTACAGGTGGCCGGAGAAAAGCCACCATTAAACTTGGCGAAAAACGCATCGATGTGATCAATGGTTAAAACAGTGAATTTTATCTTTCTATTTTCGAGATAGTCTTGAAAGGCGGATAGCACTCTTCGAATCGATTTAATACGCCTGGTGTTGACCTGTCGGGCGGTGACAGAAAATTGCAGATAGGCTTCATAGATATTGTCCAGCTGATATTTTTCTTTTTCAATTGGCGCAACGATTCTTTTTTGCTTGACAAGATAACGGCATAAGCCCCTGACAGCCGTCAAGTCATATCTTGTGTTTTTATAAAACTGATCGATATTTTGTGAGTAAAAAACATTCTCCCAGCGAATTTTATGACGCTGTGTGAAGCAGACAAAATGATTTAAAATCTTTTCGTTCCTTTTTATGGTCTTATCAACATAGCCGCTGGATATCATCCACAGCAGGTAGTCATCGACAGCCTGTTTGAGCCTTTTCATTTAAACACTCCTGCTTATCTGTTTTTTTATTCACAATGCTTTGAAATCGTTTTCAGGTACTTGATGCATTCGACAAATCCGACCCCCTTGCAGATCATGACCATATCGATGGTGTTAAAATTATGTTCACATCGAAAACATCGGGCCAGATTGGTTTTCGGGTTGGTGGCGGTTTGAAATTCATGACAATACGGACAAAGAAACCGAAAGTATCCTTCGCTGAACTTTGATGGCACCCCAAGATGATTTTCGATCAATGTATCAATGGGGATATGATTTCTTAATACGAATAACTCCCGGGATGAAAAATTTCTTCTCATGGGCGTATCTCTCCAACAGTTCAATAAACAGGGGTTAATTTCCGGTCAACACCGCGCAAAACACATTATCGGGGTGGAAAAATATCTACAACTTTTCCATAGGCGCCGCAAAAACTGCAGCGAGTTTTCGTATTTTGCACGATTGGATATAAGATAACACGCAAAGGGAGGGTATTCGTAGACTCATCAGCCATAGTTTTTTTAATTTTGCCCATGCGTCGCATTTTCTCATTGTGACAATGAGCCTCGCGGCCCTTATCAGAGGTACGGTATCGGCTTTGGGCCTTGCGATGAGCCTTCACCTGAGCTTCACGACGACAGCTGCTGGAGCAGTAGACATGACCGCAATAACATTTTCGGCAAATATTAAATCTTAACTTACAATGTTTGCATTCCAGTTCAATTAATAACACAGCACTGCACATGCCATCGCCTCGGCTCTTGAAAGCAATCGGAAGCCATGGTATGTAAAAAACGTGTGGTGGGCTTCCGTCTGCTTTACGGTTTGTCCGCATTAAAGGCCTGAAGCGGCAACTTCAGGCCTTTTCCTGTTTATAAGGATCAGATTTACCAGAACAAAAATGAGTGCTGGGTTTAACATATTAGCTGCTGCAATTAAAGTGCACGACTCTATGCACGACGCGGCGGGGTATCTCTTTCAAATTTGCAGGGTAGGCTGGGTATGTTTTTTGTTAAAACCGGCGGGGTACTGACGGGATAGGCAGGGTATTTTTGAAATGGGCGGGGTTTGGCGGGATACTGGCGGGGTATCTCAATTCATGGAGACACAACTTGCCAAAATCTGCAACCAGACCAAATTTCATATTTCATTATGATATCGCAAACGCAAAACCCCAAATCTCACTGAGAAATGGGGTTCTATTTTTCCATGATACCTCCGGGGTTATCCGTTGGCGACAAGGTGAACTTCGAATGTTTTAAATCAAGATTTGTTTAGCATATTTGATTTATGGAGCGCAACAACATTATAATAATTTACAATAACCGGCTATATTTTAACCGGCATTTATGTTGTTGAAGGTTCGAATGGCGGTTCGAATTAGCGGCTTAAAAAGCTGACAGGCACTTAGAAAATGATCTAAGTGCCTGTTTTAATTGGTACGCCCGGCTGGGATCGAACCAGCGGCTTTCAGCTCCGGAGGCTGACGCTCTATCCACTGAGCTACGGGCGCATATCTTAAGAAATGTCAATGTTCAAGGAACAGAATTACCGGTTTTCTGGATCCCATGCTGACTTACCATTCAGGGTGTCGGATTTTAACTTTACTGGTGCTTGTATTTTTGCAAAGAAACTTTCCCGGAAAATTTAATCCAGAAGCGCGACCAAGTCAAGCTGAAAACAGCCTTAATTCGCTCCCGCTGTTTTGGACCTTCAATATTCGGCTTCAAACTTGGCGTTTATGTCAGGTCTACGGCAACTGCTTATCAGGCCATTTTCAAAAGCTTCCTTTGCTTCACCGACTACGTATAAAGAGCCGGCGATACAGATAGCCCCATCGCGAGGGGTCGTTTCAACCGCATTTCTTATTGCCTGGGCAACATCGGAGATGATGGTGACGTCCGGTTTTAAATCTTTCACCGCTTCGTAAAGTATTTGGGGATCGAGGGCGCGATCGATTTTGGCCCGGGTGAAAATAACCCGATGCGTCGGTGCTATAAGCGCTTTTAGCATCGCTTTATAGGGTTTGTCGTCCAATATACCGACAACAAGGGTGATGGCTCGATTGGCAAGATTGCTAGAGAGAAATTTGGCCAAATTATGGGCGGCCGCTAGGTTGTGAGCACCGTCCAAAATAATGAATGGATCATTGGAGACCATCTCAAGTCGACCTGGCCACTGATGTTTATCCAGGCCTTCCCGGATGCTTTTCAGCGTCACCGAGGCTTTATTTTCACCAATCAGTTCGCAGGCTGCCAATACCAGGGCGGCATTGTCCACCTGAAAGCTGCCCGCCAACGCCGTCTGCAGATTGTGCCAAACGTTTTTCATGCCGTAATACGAAAAAGCTTGCGCCTGATTGCGCCGGACTTTGAAATCGGTGCCCAGTCGAAACAGTGGCGCTTTTTTTTCCGCGGCAATTCTCTCAATCTCGCTTATGGCTTTTTTTTGCCGAACGCCGGTGACCAAAGGTGTACGGTTTTTGATAATTCCTGCTTTTTCTCTGGCAATTTGGGTCAATGTGTTCCCCAGATACTCGCGATGCTCCAGAGATATATTGGTAATGATGGACAGTGCCGGTTTTATGATGTTGGTTGCATCGAGCCGCCCGCCCATGCCGGTTTCAATGACCGCCCAGTCCACCTTTTGGGAGGCAAATTCAACCAGGGCCATCGCGGTGGTAAATTCGAAAAATGTCGGATCCCGCTTGCCCGAATGGGCATCTTTGACGGCACTGTAGGCCGCGACTACCTTCGCATTTGAGATCGGCCGGTTGTTTACCTGAATTCTTTCGTTGAAGCGGACCAGATGTGGCGAGGTATAAAGCCCGGTTTTATATCCGCTGCGTTGCAGGATTGAGGCCAGTGACGACGCCACCGACCCCTTGCCGTTGGTTCCGGCCACATGGATGCAGGCATAAGTATTTTGGGGGTCTCCCAGACCGGCCAAAATTTTTTTAATGGTGGACAGACCCAGCTTGATGCCGAATCTGCGAAAACCATACATGGTCTTCAAACATTTTTCGTAAGAAATTATTGATACCATAATGGGCATTAAAAAACCCGGTGAAAGTGAAAATTTTACCGGGTTTTTCCTTTAGAAAGAATTGAACTTATCTTCGGTGCCTGGCTTTGGCCGCTGCTATTCTTTCTCTTCTCAAAGCTTCGCGCTGTTTGCGGCGGCGAAATTCGCTCGGTTTTTCATAACTTTTTTTTAACTTGAGCCGCTTAAAAAGACCGTCGTTTTGAATCTTTTTTTTTAAAATGCGCATTGCTTTTTCGATGTCATTGTCAATGACCCTGACTTCAATTTCCTTCAAATACCTCGCCCCCTTCTTGCCACCAGAAGATATCGCAATGCATAGCGTTTCCGATGGTTATTAAATTATCTTCTAAAACTAGTATCTATTACCGGATATTGTAACGATTGGCAAGAAAAAATTTTATATATAAAATGAATTTTTTATCCCTTCAGCCGGATTTAACTTTATGTTTAATCATAGGACGCTTCATCCCGGATCGTCTCGTCTCGCTGACAGTATAGTATCTAACCTTGATATACCGTTTTGAGTCGCAGGTTAGCTATTATTTCGCTTGACACCCATCCGGCATTCAGCCATACTTTGCTGCTAAAAAATTATCGAGACAAACAGGATTCGGAAAAGTAATGAGAAGTCCTTTACTTCCCCGTCGCGGCAGGGCGGAAATTCCGAGGCAATATAATTGATTTACTAAAAAATGTAAAGGAGGTTTGGTTATGCGTTTGATTTTATTGGGCGGACCCGGAGCAGGGAAGGGGACCCAGGCGAATTTCATTAAAGAAAAATACCAGATTCCACAGATTTCCACGGGAGACATGCTCAGGGCTGCAATTAAGGCCGGTTCCGAATTGGGCAAAAAAGCCAAGGGATACATGGATTCAGGAGGTTTGGTGCCCGATGAGGTTATCATCGGACTTGTCAAGGAACGTATTCAAGAACCGGATTGCCAAAAAGGATTTCTATTCGATGGATTTCCCCGCACCATTCCCCAGGCCGATGCTATGAAAGACGCCGGCGTGGCCATCGACGCCGTAGTCGACATCAATGTGCCGGATGCAGAAATCATTAAACGCATGAGTGGACGACGGGTTCACCTTGCCAGCGGGAGAACCTATCACCTCATATTTAATCCTCCCAAAGAGGAGGGCAAAGATGATGTTACCGGCGAAGCGCTCATCCAACGCGATGACGACCATGAAGAAACTGTTCGCAAGCGGCTCGATGTCTACCATGCCCAAACCGAACCCCTGATTGACTATTATAAAAACTGGGAAAGTTCAGGAGAATCGGCCGCACCAAAATATATCCGGATTGAGGGTGTCGGTAAAGTCGAAGAAATTCGTGATCTGGCTTATTCAGCGCTGGATCAACTGGGTAGATAATTTCAATTGCGGCGAACCCGGTTTCGTTGCCAATCCAGTCATCGTAGATAGATTCAAAGGGTGGTTAAAAGCGACTTAAAAAAACACAAGGGGTTCCGGCCGATGCAAGGCCGGAACCCTTATTTTATTTAGAGCCCTCGAATTTACCGGCTTATCAGCTTTTCGACTAATTTAAGGGCTTGTTGACGGGTCAGCACCTGTTTGGTCAGACGCTCTTCTTCAATCCGTTTGAGGATGCGTTTAAATTCAGCAGAGGGTTGCAAGCCGAATTCATTGATCAAATCGTTGCCGGTTAGCGGCGAGCGGCAACGATGCCCGGGGCTGTAAAACCGAATAATAGCTCCGGATAAGGGTGTGGATAAAATCGGAAAACTCCTTTTGCCCATAATCTTAGACTATCTTTTTTGCTCATAAATTCCGCCAAGGCATGCAGCAAAATATCTGGGGTAAGATCGCGGCATTTCAAAAAAAAGCGGGCGAACGCTTTTTGGTGAGGGATTTTTCTTTGCTGCCTGCGGAATAAGAAAAAAGGCTGCAAATGATTTGAGATAATTAAGCCGATAAGGTCTGTCTGCCGTCTGGAAAATTTCAGGCGCCGACAGATTTTTTCGGCCATAGCGGCACTTTTCGATGCATGGCTGCTAAAATGGTTGAGTTTCTCGTCCGGGGATGTTTGGGTCCATGGTATGCCGATGTCATGAAATAAAATTGCCCATTTTAGAAGTGTTGCCCGGACAGTGTCCATATCTCGCAAAAGCCTATCATCAGTCACTTTTTTAAGCTGCCCCCCGGCATCCAATAATTTTTCGAGACCCTGATAGGCATCCATGGTCTGCCCAAAAAGGTTGCGGGGGTGTGCACCCTCCAGCCGATAGTTTTTTAAGGCCAGAAGCTCCGGAAACACATAGAACAGCAGTCCACTGTGAGCCATACCAGCCAGATACCTATGGGATCCAACCGATTGAATGAATTTAAAAAACTCCTCTCTGACCCTTTCCCCCGCTGATCCAATGATAAGATGCGCATCCTGCGCCAAAATCGTGTGTGTGTCCGCGTCAATTGAAAAACCAAAAGCAGCCGCCAATCTGTACGCCCGAATCAGTCGCACCGGATCCTTGCGGAAGACATCCTTGGAAACCATGCGAATTTTATTCGATGCCAGATCCTGCCGACCTCCCACGTGGTCAATCAAGCTGCCGGAAGATACAGCTACGGCCATGGCATTCACAGTAAAGTCCCGCTGGAGCAGATCTTCATCAATGGTCGCTCCGTTGAGCGGCATGATATCAAATACGAGATCTTTGGTAATCACCCGTCGCATGACCTGTCCCTGTTTGCCGAGTTCGACAAGTCGGCCGGAAGTTTTGGAAGCCAGGCGATTGGCAAAGGACGCAACATCGTGCTGGACAACCACGTCGTAATCGAAGGGTGTTCGGTTGGACATTAGGTCGCGGATCGAGCCACCGACGATAAAGACGCCGCTTTTATGCGGGAAGATATTTGTATCAAAGGGAAGGATCATAATATCCTGAGATTTATTTAAAGTGAGGGATGTCAATAGATTACACCCTTTGAACCTTGAACCGATCACTCTATATTAATATATCTCAATTAATATATCTCATGAATTAAACTATTTTACAAATCGACGCCATTTAGTTATCGTCACCCCCGGGACCTACACAAAATTTTGAGCCGAAGAATCAAAAAGCCATGAAAGCGCTTGACATGCGGTAAATAATGTAAAATAATAGTACCTATATGAATTAAGGTATGTGGAACCCGCCAGAAAAAGAGGATACCTTATTTTCTTCTAAAATAATTCGCTTAACATTCAAATTCCTCCTTAACAACCGGCATGGATCCAGTCAGTTAATCACCGTTTAAGGGAATATTATTCAGAGACGTTTGCAACACCTTTTCTGTTTTGCCGGTCTTAATAAAGCTAAATTTGTCCAGAATAAAATGTAAATTAACAGCTGAGTAAATTGTCGCTGTAAAATTAGCATTAATTTAATCACCTGAAATTATCTGCTTTATGGATATGGATGCCGTGAAAGCATTATTTCAATTAATCAACGGGTAATCAGATTAGGTAGTATTGATGAAAAAAACTAAAGGGAATAACTTAATGAACATTGCTGAACTTAAAGAAAAAAAAATCAGCGAGCTCGCCAAGATGGCCAAGGATTTGAAGGTTGATGGAGCTGCCGGGATGCGCAAACAGGAGTTAATGTTTGCGTTGCTGCAGACCCAGATTGAAAAAAACGGCCTCATTTTCGGCGAGGGCACTCTGGAAATTTTGCCGGACGGTTTCGGGTTTTTGCGATCACCGGATTCCAATTATTTGCCGGGGCCAGATGATATTTATGTATCTCCGTCTCAAATACGTCGCTTTAATCTAAGAACCGGAGATACCATTTCAGGACAGATTCGCCAACCGAAGGAGTCTGAAAGATATTTCGCACTGTTAAAAGTTGAGGCGGTCAACTACGAGGACCCCGAAGTGGCCCGGGACAAAATCCTTTTTGATAACCTGACCCCGCTTTATCCTGAGCGCAAAATCAACCTTGAACTCGATGTCGATAATTTCTCGACCCGCATCATGGATTTGATGATACCCATCGGATTCGGCCAAAGAGGTCTAATTGTATCCCCGCCGAGATCCGGTAAAACTATGTTGCTGCAGGCGATTGCCAATTCGATCATTGGCAGCCACAAGGATGTTGTGCCATTTGTTTTGTTGATTGATGAACGGCCTGAAGAGGTGACCGATATGCAGCGAACGGTGAACGCGGAGGTGATCAGCTCCACTTTCGATGAACCGGCTGAAAGGCATGTCCAGGTCGCCGAGATGGTGATTGAAAAAGCCAAACGGCTGGTGGAACATAAAAAGGACGTCGTCATCCTGCTGGATAGTATTACCCGTTTGGCGAGGGCCTACAACTCGGTTGTTCCTCCCAGTGGTAAAATCCTGTCCGGTGGTGTGGATTCCAACGCGCTGCAGCGGCCCAAACGGTTTTTCGGTGCGGCACGCAATATCGAAGAAGGCGGCAGTCTGACGATTATGGCCACCGCTTTGGTCGATACCGGCAGCCGTATGGATGAGGTTATTTTCGAAGAATTTAAAGGAACCGGTAATGCCGAGATTCAGCTGGATCGTAAACTGGCCGACAAGCGCGTGTTTCCGTCCTTTGACATCAAACGCTCGGGTACGCGAAAAGAAGAACTGCTTTTAGATCCGGAGAGACTGAACCGGGTCTGGATTTTGCGCAAGCTGTTGACGACATTAAATACTGTTGACAGTATGGAATTTTTGCTTGAAAAAATGCGCGGAACAAAAGATAACCAAGCATTTTTAAATTCTATGAACGCCTAAAAAATTATGGGGATCCGTCCCAATTTCGGACAATGAGACTTTTGCACATATCGTAATTGACATATTCTCTTTTTCGCTATATATGAGTCACGATTTTATATTTCTAATTTCGGGGTAAATTCTGAAGCCCCGGAAAATTCTGTTTACCCGCTACATTAGGGTAGACATTTCGACACAATTAATTTTAGGGGGTTGAAAATACCATGAAAAACGGCATTCATCCTGATTATGCGAATACCGGCATCCGGTGTGCGTGTGGCAACGAGATAGAGGTTGGTTCGACCAAGTCCAATATCCGCGTTGAAATATGCTCCCAATGCCATCCTTTTTTTACCGGCAAGCAGAAACTGGTTGACACAGCGGGTCGTATTGAACGTTTCCGGAAAAAATATGAAAAATTTCAAAACCAAGCGAAACCCACTTAGATTCATCCTACCTGTCACCTCGCTTTGCTGAGAAAACATCCGGTTTGCCGGTCGCTTCTGATATACGAAATAGAGTGTCATCAAGGCATAGTATCACCGTTGACCGGTTATACCGGCCGGATTCCTCTCCCGCAATAGAAAATCAGAACCGTCAAAAGCAACTTTTTAAGCGCCGGCGACCCGAGGCTTCGGCCGTCGGGTAGCCGTTAAAATCCATGGTTGGATACCGGGACCCATGTTTGACAAATTAATAGATGTTGAAGAGCGCTTCAATAAGGTCGAAAGGCAATTGAGCGACCCGAAAATTGTGAATGATCGTGACGCGTACCAGATCTATGTGCGCGAGCATGGCGAATTAAACAAGATCGTAACCGTCTATCGCCAATACAAGCAGACGTTGCACGATCTCGATGAGAGCCAGGATCTCTTAAAAGACGCTGATCCCGAGATAAAAGATCTGGCACGGGATGAGATTGTGGCACTGAGCCGGGAAAAGGAAAGTCTTGAAGCCGAACTTAAAAAGCTTTTGCTGCCCAAAGATCCCAATGATAAAAAAAACGTCATCTTCGAGATCCGGGCCGGTACCGGCGGAGAAGAGGCGGCATTGTTCGCCAACGATCTTTACCGGATGTACAGCCGTTATGCTGAAAGCCGCAACTGGAAAATAGAGGTCATTACCCACCATCCCACCGGTGTCGGGGGTTTAAAAGAAATCATTGCCATGATCCAGGGCAAGGGTGCTTACAGTGTATTTAAATATGAAAGCGGCACCCATCGGGTGCAGCGCGTTCCCGCCACCGAAACCCAGGGACGTATCCATACCTCCGCTGTGACGGTGGCGGTTCTGCCCGAGGCGGATGAGGTCGAGGTCGAGATTGATTCATCAGAACTCAAGATCGATGTTTACCGATCCACCGGACCGGGCGGACAAAGCGTGAATACCACTGATTCAGCCGTACGCATTACCCATCTGCCTTCGGGCCTTGTGGTTACCTGCCAGGACGAAAAATCACAGCTTAAAAACAAATTAAAAGCCATGAAGGTTTTGCGGGCGAGATTGCTGGACCAAATGATCATGGAGCAGAACGAACAGCGATCTGAAGCGCGCAAAAACCAGGTCGGTACAGGAGATAGAAGCGGCCGAATCAGGACCTACAACTTTCCCCAGGGCCGGGTGACCGACCACCGGATCGGGCTGACGCTTTACAAACTGGAATATATTCTGCAAGGGAATATTGACGAGATTATCGATAGCCTGGCAACTCATTACCAAACCGAGGCCTTGCAGAATGCGGATCAGGGTTAAACCTCCGGCTGTTAGTTATAAGGCCTTATCGAACTTTATCTGACACTTAAAATATTCAACAGCCAATTCCAGTATATCCGGGTTCGATGGAAAACCGGAATAAATACAAGATCAAAAACCATCATTCGATGCGAGCTCATGCCAGAAACAAAAATTGCGGTCAGCAGTAAAACTCAATGGACTATCATCAAACTTATCCGCTGGGCGACATCATATTTAAAATCCCATGATATCGACAGCCCAAGGGTAACCGGTGAAATACTGCTTGCCCATGCCTTGAAGCTCAAACGAATTGATCTGTATTTGAATTACGACCAACCGCTGGTTGTTGAAGAACTGAGCGCATTCAAAACGCTGATTCAGCGCCGAATCAGGCGGGAGCCGGTTGCTTATATTTTAGGAGCCAAAGAATTTTGGTCCCTGGATCTCAAAATCACGCGGGATGTCCTGATACCGAGACCGGAAACCGAATGCCTGGTGGAAGCCGCCCTGGATATGTTATCAAAAATTCCGTCTTTACAATCACAGCGCATCCTTGACCTTGGGACCGGATCGGGGGCCATTATCCTTGCCTTGGCGTCACAGCAGTCCCACCATGTATATTTTGCATCCGATTATTCTAAGAGAGCAGTAGAACTGGCAGGCAGAAATGCCGCGCGACACGGTTTTTCCGGGCGAATTCATTTTTTTGTCGGTGATTGGCTCGCCCCGTTAAATCCGGAAAAATCAGGGTTTGATATGATTTTGTCAAACCCGCCTTACATTCCCAGCCAGGTCATAGGTAAATTGCAACCGGAGATACATCAGTTTGAACCCCTCGCAGCTCTCAACGGTGATCTGGACGGCCTGTCCTGCTTTAGAAAAATTATCGGCAGCGCCCACTATTACCTGAAGCCGAATGGTGTACTTCTACTGGAAATTGGTCATGAGCAGAAAGATGATGTTCACCAATTTGTATCCGAGTGCGGGTTTTATGATAACTTTAACCATGCCAAAGATTACGGCGGCTACGATCGCGTAGTTTGGATGCGGAAAAAAGGTTGAATCGAGTTGCGAGCTGCGGGCTGCGGTGTATTTGGTGTTGGGCAGTAAAATGAAGAAAAGTGTTGCGGCCGATAATTTTATTTGCTATTAAAAAAGATTTTTATAACACCCACGCTATTGGACTTGTTTCCTGGTGCTTTCACTGAAAGTCGGAGGCGGGTATGATGATAGCGGTGGAACAACCATCAAGAAAAGGGAGAAAACTATGGCTTATGTAACCATGAAAGAACTGCTGGAAGCCGGCGTGCATTTCGGCCATCAGACGAAACGCTGGAATCCAAAAATGAAACCCTATATCTTTGGGGCTAGAAACGGGATCTATATTATCGACTTGCAGCGAACCGTGCGAATGTTCAAAACAGCCTATGATTTTGTCGTAAACACAGTAGCTAATGGCAAACCGCTTCTTTTCGTCGGCACCAAGAAGCAGGCACGCGATTCCATCTATGAAGAAGCCAACCGCTGTGAGATGTATTATGTTCACAACCGATGGCTCGGCGGAATGATGACCAATTTTCAAACGATTCGGCAGAGCATCGATCGTCTTAACTATCTCAACAATATCCAAAATGATGGATCCATCGAACTTTTTCCGAAAAAAGAGCGGCTCAAACTTGGCAAATCGCGAGTTAAACTTGACAGCAACCTCGGAGGAATTCGCACCATGAATGGATTGCCCGGAGCGATGTTTGTGGTTGATCCTAAAAATGAAGCCATCGCCGTCCGTGAGGGTCAGCGACTCAACATACCGATCATAGCCATTGTGGATACCAATTGCGACCCGGATAATATCGATTATATTATACCCGGCAATGATGATGCCATTAGATCCATCCGGTTGCTCACTTCAAAAATGGCGGATGCCTGCATCGAAGGAAAGGAACGCTTTGCCGAGAAACAACAGGCTGATGCCGATAAGGAAGTCGAAGAGGAATCCGAGGTGACAACCATTAGTGCCGAACTGAAGCCGGGTGAGCGCAAAATTATTTCAGACGGTACCCAAGGCCCTATTGTAGAAATTATTAAACGCTCGGAGGCCGAATCCACTGAGGCCGTCGATGTGCCGGAGGCAGCGGCAGAAGCGCAGAGCAGTGATTCAGAAGATGATGGCAAAGCTGAAATGACAGGAGAGAAAAATGACAGCAATTAGTGCAACCATGGTAAAACAACTGAGAGAAAAAACCGGTGCCGGGATGATGGATTGTAAACAGGCACTTGTGGAGTGCGACTCAGACATTGATAAAGCGGTTGATTTTTTAAGAAAAAAAGGACTGGCCACCGCACGTAAACGAGCCGGCCGGGCGATGTCGGAAGGTACCATTCAGTCTTATATCCATATGGGGGGCAAGCTGGGGGTGTTGGTTGAAGTTAATTGCGAAACCGATTTTGTCGCTAAAAACGAAGATTTTGTCAGTTTCGCAAAAAACATCGCTATGCACATCGCCGCCACCAACCCTCTGAGTATCCAGGCTGAAGATGTTGCGGAAGAAATTGTCGACCGCGAAAAAGAAATTTATAAAAGCCAGGCCCTTGAAACGGGAAAGCCTGAAAACGTGATTGACAAAATAGTTGATGGGAAGATGAAAAAATTCTTCGCAGAAAACTGTCTGCTTAAACAGGCATATGTGCGTGATCCGAATTTGACTGTTGAAGATCTGTTAAATGAAATGATCGCAAAAATTGGTGAAAACATTACGATCAGACGGTTTGAGCGGTTTCAGATCGGCGAGTCTTAAAAAGAAAGTCTCAGGTGTATAGTGGGAAAACCCCGATATAAACGCGTCGCTGTAAAACTTAGCGGTGAAGCCCTGATGGGGGAACAGAGTTTCGGCATCAGCCCCGACATGATCAAATTTGTGGCCGGAGAAATCCGTTCTGTTGTCGAATTGGGCGTTCAAATCGGAATTATTGTGGGCGGGGGAAATATATTCCGAGGTATTGCGGCAAGTTCCTACGGGATGGATCGAACTTCGGCCGATCATATGGGGATGCTGGCAACGGTTATCAACAGCCTGGCCCTGCAGGATGCCTTGGAAAAATTGGGTGTGGAGACCCGAGTGCAGACCGCGATTTCAATGCATGAGGTGGCAGAGCCTTATATTATGCGCCGAGCCAATCGCCATTTGGAGCGGGGACGTGCCGTTATATTCGGCGCTGGAACCGGAAATCCCTATTTTACAACGGATACCGCAGCAGTGCTCAGGGCTCAGGAGATCCATGCTGAGATTCTTATTAAAGCCACCAAGGTTGATGGACTTTACGACGCAGATCCCCTCAAGGACAAAAATGCAAAGTTGTTGAAGCGTATCAGTTATATGGATGTTCTGGAAAAACAGTTACGGGTCATGGACATGACGGCAATCTCCCTTGCCATGGATAATAAACTGCCTCTGACCGTTTTTAAATTAAAAACAAAAGGAAATATTCAAAGGTTTATTTGTGGAGAGGAAATCGGGACACTGATTGACCATTAATCAGGGTTCGGGTTTCAGCCCCTGTGGTTCCTGTGGAAAACTTAAAGTTGGAATAAATGTGAGGTCATTTCTCATGATTGATTCAATATATGATGAAACCAGAGAGAGTATGGGTAAATCTGTGGTCGCTTTAAAAAACGAATTGAAGCGAGTGAGAACCGGACGTGCGTCTTTAGCTATTTTCGACGGAATAAAAGTTGACTACTATGGCACGCCCACTCCGTTGAACCAGATGGCCACACTGGCTGTGCCTGAGAGCCGTCTGATCACGATCCAACCCTGGGATGTTTCCGTCATTAAAGACATTGAAAAGGCCCTATTAAAATCGGATTTGGGACTGACCCCGTCAAATGATGGGAAAATCATTCGAATATCGATACCGGCACTTACCGAAGAGCGTCGTAAAGAGCTGGTTAAAGTTGTGCGAAAAATTTGTGAAGACTACAAAGTCTCCATCAGAAACATCCGACGTGATTCTAACGAATTGCTAAAAAGTATGAAAAAAGATGGTGAGATTTCGGAAGATGATGCCTTTAAATCTCAGGATGAAGTCCAAAAAATAACAGATGAGCATATCAAGCTCGTCGATGAATGCTTTACAGTAAAAGAGAAAGAAATCCTTGAATTCTAGCCCGTCTTCTTCCACCTCTGTTGAGCTGGACACCACCAAATTGCCTGCCCATGTGGCCATCATCATGGACGGCAACGGCCGATGGGCCAAAAAACGCCTGTTAAACCGCGTCAATGGTCATGAAAAGGGATCAGAGACAGTTCGAACAATTGTTCGAACCTGTCGCCAAATCGGCATTTCCTACTTGACTCTGTATGCTTTTTCTACAGAAAATTGGCAACGCCCGAGAGCAGAAGTTGAGGCGCTGATGGCCTTGCTGAAAAAATTTCTGCAATCAGAACGAAGGGAGATGGTGGAAAACAATATCAGGCTGCGAGTAATCGGTCAGACCGACCGATTGCCGACCAAAGTTCGGGAAGAATTAGATCGAACCATGGCGGCCACCAGGGAACTCACCGGCATGAACCTGATCCTGGCCTTGAGCTATGGCGGCCGGGCCGAGATAACCCGCATGGTTCAGGAGGTGGCAAAAAAAATAAAACAAGGCATCATTGACCCGGAGGCAGTCAATGAGGGATTGATATCCGAACATCTTTATACCCGCGATATTCCCGATCCGGACCTATTGATCAGAACCAGCGGTGAGATGCGGATCAGCAATTTTCTGCTCTGGCAAATCGCTTATACGGAACTTTTTATCACGACTACACTATGGCCTGATTTCAGCAAAGAAGAATTATTGCAGATTTTAAAAGATTTCACGGTTCGTGTCCGCAGGTTCGGTGTCGTCTAAGCCGGTTAATCGGTCAGACCCCGGCGTTAGGGTGAAATGGTCAATCGTCGGAAAGTTAACTTTCTCGATATTGTAGGGTATACGATATTTTCCTGCACTACTTAACCAATCAATTTGCCGGCCACTCAACATCTATAACGGAGCAGACAACCACGTGCATCTTAAGCGTTGGATCACAGGACTGAGCGCTTTACCGTTTCTTATTTTCCTAGTTTACATTGGCGGCTTTCCTTTTATCTTTCTGGTTGGGTTCGCTTGTATATGTTCGCTCTGGGAATTTTATCGCATAGTATTTAATGCCGATGGCGAAATATTGTACGGTGTTGTCATTTGGTGGGGATATGTCGTCGGCTTTGCCATCATCGTCGCTGCGCATATCGCCGGTTCTGAAAGTGTGTTGGTGTTACTTGCACTCAATCTGGTTATTGTCGGCCTGATTTCCTTGTTTCTCTATAAAGATAAACCGTCAATAGTCAACATAATTCCCAAGCAGATTCAGGGGATCGTTTATATTCCCTTGCTACTCTCCTTTCTGGTTTCGATTCGACGCGACCCCGATGGTATGATCTGGATCTTTTTGCTTCTCGCCATCATTTTTGCCGGTGATATCAGCGCCTACTATGTCGGTTCTTATTTAGGCCGGCATAAGCTGAACCCGGCCGTCAGTCCGGGGAAAACCGTTGAGGGTGCTATCGGAGGACTGGCCGGGAATCTTCTGGTAGGATCAATCGGAAAATTCTTCTTCCTGCCGGCAATTTCATGGGGCCCTGCCGTATTGTTTTTTCTGGCTGTCGGCCTATCCGGTCAGGTGGGCGATTTATTTGAATCAGAATTCAAGCGATCATCTAAAATAAAGGATTCGGGAGGTATTTTGCCGGGTCACGGCGGCTTTTTAGACCGCATCGATGCGCTTTTATTTGCCTCACCGGTTGCCTATCTGTTTAAGCTTTATATATTGTAGATATTGGGTACTGGGTATTGGATAATAGGTATTTGGTATTAGGCCCTTCGTCCATTTTTTCTGACAACATGTTGTAAGGAACGTAAGGTTTCAGGTGTCAGTGTTCAGCTTCAGGGTTTAGCGACTCGCCCTCCTGACACCTGAAACCTATATAAACTCACAAATTATCAACGTGCTTGCTGTCTTGCAGGGGCCACTTTTTCCGAGCGCTGTCTCAGAAAAAGCCTTGGGTCTAATCAACAACACATAACTTAAAATCAATAATAAAATAAATCCATGAGCACCAACATATTTGCATTTATCATCGTCCTGGGCGTCCTCATTTTTTTTCATGAGTTTGGTCATTTTCTGATTGCCAGATTGTTTGGCGTCGGAGTGGAGAAATTTTCACTTGGCTTCGGACCTCGATTGATTGGAAAAAAGGTCGGCATTACTGACTACCGAATTTCGGCTATCCCGCTTGGCGGCTATGTCAAGATGATTGGAGAGGAACCGGATGCCGAAATAGCCCCGGAAGATATTCCGCGATCGTTTACACATAAACATGTTGTCAAACGCATGCTGATCGTCGCCGCCGGACCTGTTTTCAATATTCTTCTTGCCATCCTTATATTCTTCGGGATTTTTTTCTTTGCTGGAACCATGGTTCTAAAGCCTTCTATTGGAGAAGTTAGACCGGGGTCGCCCGCATTTAAAGCCGGGCTTGAAAAAGGTGATTTAATTACCGCCATTAATGGAACGGCGATCGCCAGCTGGGATGAAATGGCAGAAATCATTAATGCCAGCAACGGTGAATCCATCCATTTGAACTTTCGACGCGGAGATTCGACCCAGGATCTTTCGATCACACCTGAAAAGGCACCTGCCAAAAATATATTTGGTGAAGACATCCATCGCTTTATAATTGGTATCACCGCGTCGAGGGAATCCTATTCAAAAGATTTAAATTTTTTCCAGGCTTTTTCCGAAAGTCTGGTCCAGTCTTACAGGATAACAGAGCTGATGGTGGTTATCATTGCAAAGTTACTCAAAGGTGATATATCGACAGATACTCTGGGCGGCCCCATCATGATTGCCCAGATGGCCGGCGACTCGGCCAAAGCGGGGGCCGGTAGCCTGATATCCTTTATCGCCCTGATCAGCATAAATCTAGCAATTATTAATCTGCTGCCGATTCCGGTGTTGGATGGTGGTCACCTGCTGTTCTTTTTTATTGAAGCCATCAAGGGAAGCCCGGTCAGCGTAAAAGTGAGAGAGATTGCACAACAGGTTGGGTTGTTTCTTTTGATTTTATTGATGATCCTAGTTTTTTACAATGACATTACACGGATATTTTTTAGCTGAACATCATGCCACATCGATTAGAAATTGCGTTAAAAGAAGATCTTTTCGATGCCGAAGGGGAGGGGATTTGCCGCAAGGCAAAAAGTTATTTCGGCATTGAACTGGACCGCGTGCGCACGGTAAGCCTGGTGACCATTGACGCCCGACTGACGGATGAACAGTTGAGGGCCATTCAGATGGAAATCTTTACCAACCCGGTCACCCAGCTTTCCTCATACGATCCACTCAACATCGAATTTGACTGGACCATCTGGGTCGGTTTTCGGCCGGGGGTCAAAGATAATCCGGGTAGCACGGCCGTAGAAGCCATCGAAGATCTTCTTGACCTTAAATTCGATGGGAATGATGCCGTCTATACCTCGAAGCGATACTGCATCAAAGGCAACGGTCTAAATGCCGGAGATATGGATAAAATCGCCGGTGAACTTCTGGCGAATGATATCATCCAACAATGGCGAATAATTTCCTTCGATCAATGGGATCCGGCAGAAGGTATCGGCCTCATTATCCCCAAGGTCATTCTCGACCACGTCCCAACGGTAATGACCATACCGGTTGACGATGAACTTTCCCTGGCAACCATCAGCGATGAACGCAACCTGGCGTTAAATGCCAATGATATTCCCACGATTCGCTCCTATTTCATGGACCAAGATACCCGGTCAGCACGATCACAGGTGGGGCTAGACGAACCCACTGACGTCGAACTTGAGTATATCTCCCAGGCGAGAAGCGATCACTGCAATCACAACACATTCCGGGGACTATTTCGCTACCGTGATCGGACAACCGGTGAAACTGAAATCGTCGACAACTTATTTAAAACGTTTATCGAGGCGCCGACCTTGATGTTAAAAGCGAAAAAGGCGTGGGTGATATCAGTTTTATGGGACAATGCAGGTGCCGGACGCTTTGACGATGATCATTACTACGTGATCACGGGAGAAACCCATAACTCTCCATCCAATATGGAAGCCTATGGTGGTGCGATTACTGGAATTGTGGGCGTTTACCGGGATCCCTTGGGAACCGGCAAGGGGTCAAAATTAGTGATGGGCAGTTATGGCTACTGTGTCGGCCCGCGTGATTATGATGGGGATCTCAAACCGCATCTACATCCCCGCCGCCTTTTGGACGGTGTAATCGAGGGCGTGCGTGATGGTGGTAACAAAAGCGGCATTCCCACAACCTTTGGGCAGGTGTTGTTTCATCCGGGCTATCTGGGAAAATGTCTGGTGTTCGTGACCGCTGTAGGAATGATGCCGACGGAAATCAACGGTACCCCGGCTGAAAAAAAACGTACATCCCCCGGCGAGCTGGTGGTCATGTGCGGCGGAAGAGTCGGCAAAGACGGCATCCACGGTGTTACCGCTGCTTCCGAGACGTTTTCCGAACACACACCGGCCGGACATGTTCAGATCGGCGATCCCTATACCCAGAAAAAGATGCATGATTTTTTACTGGAAGCCCGGGATGAAGGGTTAATCCGGTTTATTACGGATAACGGCGGTGGCGGTTTATCTTCATCCATAGGGGAATCGGCCCTATATTCCAACGGGTGTGAGATTGAACTGGAGAAAGTACCATTGAAATATGAGGGGCTCGATCAATGGGAAATATGGATATCGGAATCCCAGGAGCGGATGACCGTGGCCATTCTTGCAGATGATCACGACCGCTTCTTTGAGTTGTCTGAGAAACATGCAGTCGAAAGTACCGTCATTGGCCGCTATACGGATTCAGGTAAGCTTCACATCACCTATAATGGCAAGACGTGCGCTTATGTGGATCTGGATTTGCTTGAATCAGGTTTCCCCCAGTGGGAATTTGATGCCGAGTGGATCTCTGCCGAAGAGCGGGGATTGCACGAGCCGGTGCTCACCCCCCCCCAGGATTATGCGACGCTGTTGAAAGACCTTCTTTGCCGTCCCAATATATGTTCGACCCAATGGATTACCCGGCAATATGATCACGAAGTCCAGGGGACCAGTGTCATCAAACCCCTGGTCGGAGCTGATCGTGACATGAACAGCGATGCGAGTGTGATCCGGCCGGTACTTAAATCTCAAAAAGGCCTTGCACTCGCCCAGGCCTTGTTACCGACCTATTCCACCATCGATGCATATCACATGACCAGCTGCAGCATTGATGAGGCTGTGCGCAGGCTTTTAGCCGTTGGGGCTGATTTAGACCGGATCGGCGGCGTCGATAACTTTTGTTGGCCCAATATCCAGTACGATCCTATCGGTAATCCGGACGGTAAATTTAAAGCGGCCCAACTGGTACGTTCCTGCCGGGCGCTGCATGACACATGCATGGCATACGAGATTCCCTTACTTTCCGGCAAGGACAGCATGTATGTCGACGGAAATCTTGCCGGACGTTATGGTGAAACTCACAAAGTGTCGGCCCTTGAAACTTTGCAGTTTTCCACCATCTCGGTTATCGAAGACATCACCCGGTGCGTGACCATGGACAGCAAAATCGCCGGCGATCTGATCTATATTCTGGGGGTCACTCGCAACGAACTTGGCGGATCGGAATATTACGAGCATTTGGGATACATCGGACGTAACGTGCCCGAGGTGCGGACGTCTGAATTTATCCCATTATACCGCAGTTTAAAATATGCCATTGAAAATGAACTGCTGGCTTCTGTCCATGGTATCTATCGTGGGGGATTGGCCGTTCACCTGGCTAAAGTTGCCATGGGCGGCAATCTCGGAATGAAGATCAACCTCGCACAGGTTCCGAGGCATGATGTTGAGCGCGAAGATGCCCTATTGTTTTCTGAATCGGCCGGGCGATTTATCGTGACGGTTGATCCGGCGAATCGGGAGACATTTGAAGACTGTTTTAAAGCATTGGCTTGGGGCTGCATCGGAACGGTTACGGCGGAGCCGGATTTTGTTGTCCGGGGAATTGGGGATAGCGCCATTATCACGGTTTGCGTGGCAGATTTAAAGGCGGCCTGGAATAAAACTTTTGGGGAGCTGATTTAGGAGAACCGCTTTGCGAGATATAAACGCATTGGTGCTGACCGGCTATGGATTAAATTGTGATCATGAGACGGCCTATGCCTTAGAACTGGCCGGTGCCGATGCTGCGCGGATCCATATCAATTCTCTTATAGATGGTTCGGCCAACCTTAAAAAATTTCAGATGCTTGTATTTATCGGGGGATTCAGCTGGGGTGACGATCATGGCGCCGGTGTGATTCAAGCCGTCCGCTTGAAGACCAATATCGGGAGTCAGATTATTGAATTTGTTGAAAAAGGCAATCTTGTTCTAGGAATCTGTAATGGGTTCCAATCGCTGGTGAATTTGGGTCTGCTGCCTGGCTTGGAACATAACTATCAAAAACGATCGGTTGCGCTTGCGTTTAATGACTGCGGGAATTTCAGAGATCAATGGGTCAACCTTAAAGTGAATTCGGCTTCTCCGTGTATTTTTACCCAGGGCCTCGACCAGGCGGAACTCCCGGTGCGCCATGGTGAAGGAAAATTTCTGACAGATGAGACCACCCTGGCCAATCTGTGGCAACATAACCTGGTGACCATTCAATATGCCCTGCCTGATGGTGAACTTGCCCAGGGACGCTTCCCATTTAATCCCAACGGCTCGATAAATGATATCGCCGGTATCTGCGACCCCACAGGACGGATATTCGGGCTAATGCCGCACCCGGAAGGTTATAATCACTGGACCAATCATCCCGATTGGACACGCCGCAGGGAAATTGCCAAACGCCGTGATGTCTCAGCGCGCACCGCTCTGCCCGTCGGTATTCAACTCCTGAAAAATGCCGTTGATTTTCTCCGTGCATGATGATTTTAGTTGAACCGTTCAGTTAGCAAAGGATATCCAGCGCATTTTTCTTCATTTGAGGTAACCCATCAGGGTTTTTTCCATAAAAAAACGCCAATCCTCTCATAAACGGAATTGGCGTTTTCTTTGTTGGGCTTGGTCTTTTATTCTAAATTAAACGGAGTAATGATTTTAGTTCCCGGTTCAATCGCCGTTAAGGAATCCGTGATCATCACCGTGGCGGTTGTCTTTTCTGCAAGCAGCACGATTAATTCACCCAAAAGGACCGGGGTCAGGGTGGTTTCGTTTTTCTTCTTGGAATTGATACGAAATTTTTCCTGCTTAAAGATTGCGTATATCTGACCGGGTTTGACCCCTTCCTGTTCACCTTTGTCGATAAACGCGATGGCGTTCTCACCGAAAATAACCTGATGCTCCTCGGACTCAATAATTTGACCTTCGAGGCCCTTCGGACTTTGCTGCATTCCAATCCGCGGCAAACGGCGAGCATACGGCATCAGCCGGTCGCCGACTTCAATCGGCCGGTAAGTGGCAACAACTCTTCCCAGAACAAAATCGGGCCGCACAATCGTAATTTCCACAGCTCCGGTAAGATAGTGCTGGGTGCCTATCAGTTCGTTGTTCATTCTGTTTTTTATCGGTTTTAAGGTCCGGTAGATTGTAAATTTCCGACCTTTTGCCAGTGAAGAGGTATCTTCCGGCTGGATGTATACCAGATCCCCCGCGCTGATCATCGTCTTTTGTCCTTCCACTTTAAAAATGGTGCCCAGGGATTCAACGGGATCTTTACGAATAAAACCTACCCGATCGATGGAAGCAAAATGGAATTCAAGCATGTCCATCCAATCGGACGTATTTGTAACTGTCTTGTCATTGAGGGGATCTTTTTGACCGATCCCCTGAGCGTCGCGGCGACGATACAAACGGATGCGTTGTCCTGGATAAATTCGGTGGGGATTGGCGATTTGATCGTTTTCTTTCCACATTTCCGGCCATTGCCAGGGACTATCGGAAAACTTTTGGGATAGATCCCAGAGGGTGTCACCCTTTTGTACAGTATAGTAGAATCCGGTTTCATAATTAACGGTTGGTTGATCCTGTGCTGCCGGCTGTGACCCGGGAAACGCCGGAATGATCAGAAAAATGAATAAAATCAAGATAAATAAAGTGTGCATTTTTATTTTCATCAGATGCTCCGGTTCTTTTTTTGCAGTTAAAGACAGTGGAAAAATTGTTTTTTATCTAATAAGATTACTTGATTATCAATGAATTGTCAAATTTTTCGACTACCATCCGCGATTCTCAATGAAGTGTGCATTGGGGCTAAATAGCCTGATATTCGGTGTTTGGTTAAATTCAGCGATTTTGTCATTTAGAGAATCGCTGATTTTAACAGCGATTCTCGGTGAATAGAAAATCCGAAAAAAAAAGCCCCTAGGGTATGAAAACATACCTTAAGGGCTTCGTTGAAATTATCGGGTAGGGACTGGGGTGATTACATCATTCCACCCATTCCGCCCATTCCGCCCATTCCGCCGCCCATTCCGGGGGCGCCGCCGGGCATTGCATCCTGTTTTTCTTCCGGCTTATCCGCTATCATGGCCTGGGTGGTCAGCATTAATGACGCCACACTGGCTGCATTTTGCAGGGCCAGACGGACCACTTTGGTGGGATCCAGGACACCGGCTTTCAACAGATCTTCATATTCATCTGTTGCGGCATTATAACCGAATGATCCTTTTTCATTTTTAACTTTGTCGATGACAACAGATCCCTCTAAACCGGCATTGTTGGCAATCTGACGCAGCGGCTCTTCGATGGCACGCATAACGACTTTAACACCCAGTTTCTGATCCGCTTTGATTCTCATCTTGCCAAGGGCATCCAGGCTGCGTACCAGGGCCACACCGCCGCCGGGCACAATACCTTCTTCAACAGCCGCCCGGGTGGCGTTCAAGGCATCTTCAACCCGTGCCTTCTTCTCCTTCATTTCGGTCTCGGTGGCTGCGCCAACATTGATGACCGCTACGCCGCCGATCAGTTTGGCGAGTCGCTCCTGCAGTTTTTCACGATCATAATCGGAGGTTGTCTCGTCGATCTGGGCTCGAATTTGTTTTACGCGACCTTCAAGGGCTGAGCGTGATCCGGCACCATCGATGACGGTGGTGTTGTCCTTGTCGATACTGATGCGTTTGGCTTTTCCCAGATCCTGAATCGTCAGGTTTTCCAGCTTGATGCCAAGGTCTTCAGAAACCACCTGTCCACCGGTTAAAATGGCAATATCTTCCAGCATGGCTTTTCTGCGATCGCCGAAACCGGGGGCTTTTACGGCGGCTACGTTCAAGGTACCCCTGAGTTTGTTGACTACCAGGGTCGCCAGGGCCTCGCCGTCGACATCTTCAGCGATGATCATCAGAGGCTTGCCCATTTTGGCGACTTGCTCGAGGATCGGAAGAAGATCTTTCATGTTGCTGATTTTTTTCTCGTTGATCAGAATATAGGGACTATCCAGGGAGGCTACCATTTTTTCGGGATCGGTTACGAAATAGGGTGAGAGATAGCCGCGGTCAAACTGCATGCCTTCCACAACTTCGAGGGTCGTGTCCATGCTCTTGGCCTCTTCCACTGTAATAACGCCTTCTTTACCGACTTTGTTCATGGCTTCAGCAATAATATTTCCGATGGTCGTATCATTGTTAGCCGAAATGGTGCCGACCTGAGCAATTTCACGCTGATCCTTGGTGGCTTTGCTCATGCCTTGAAGCTCTTTTACCACTACTTCAACCGCCGCATCAATGCCGCGCTTGATTGCCATGGGATTGTTGCCCGCGGCAACTAGCTTTTGTCCTTCTTCGTAAATTGAACGCGCCAGAATGGTGGCCGTGGTGGTTCCGTCACCGGCCATATCGCTTGTTTTGCTGGCGACTTCTTTGACCATCTGGGCACCCATATTTTCAAACTTGTCTTCCAGCTCGATCTCTTTTGCTACCGTGACACCATCTTTGGTGACTGTCGGAGAGCCCCAGGATTTATCCAGGACGACGTTTCGCCCTTTAGGACCTAAAGTTACCACCACCGCATCAGCAAGAATTCTAACACCGTTAAGCATCGCTTCACGGGCTTTCATGTCATATTTAATCAGTTTAGCCATCTTAATATATCCTCCTTAATAGTCTTTTATTTAGTCAATTATGCCAAGTACGTCGTCTTCGCGCATGATCAGGTATTCTTCACCGCCGACTTTTACCTCGGTGCCGGAATATTTACCAAAAAGAATGCGGTCTCCTTTTTTGACTTCAAGCGCGATTCTTTTCCCGTCGTCACCTATCTTGCCGTTACCGACAGCCGTAACTTTTCCTTCAGCCGGTTTTTCTTTGGCCGTATCCGGAATGATAATGCCGCCTTTAGTGGTTGTTTCTTCTTCAACGCGTTGGACTAAAATTCGATCCTGCAATGGTCTTAGCTTCATGGTTAAAAATCTCCTTTTACATTAGAAAAATTTTTTTCTGTAACACTGTCACTTCATATTAAATTCTCAAAATAGTAAGACTTTCCGCTTCAAAAATCGGGCCTTGTTTCCACCCCCCTTCGGTTTCGCTTATTTTAAAATATGGTTATTATATTAAAATGTTAGGAAAGTTTTTTTCGTAGGATTTAAGTTGTCTGAAAAATAATCATACTTTCTTGATTGTAAAGAGATAAAGAGTGGAATTTTAAAAATTTTTGTCGAAATGCAGCCACTAGGACGCTTCGACCCAAAAAAAAGGAAAAATAAGATTTAAACTTATGCTGTAGGTGAGAGGGACCTGATCTTAAAAATTGCCGGGAGGATCAGGTGGCTTTAACGGCAGGCTTCTTCTTGGTATCCGAGTCGGTGTCAGCCGATTTTGTCTCGACTGATTTGTTATCCTCTGTCTTTTTCTCAGCAGATTTGGTGGGTTTTTTTGACTTGTCGGCATAGTCTGTCACATACCAACCGGTACCTTTTAGATGAAAGGTGCTATGGGATACGAGTTTGTGGAGTTTACCTGCGCAATGTTTGCATTTGGTAAGCGGTTTGTCTGAAAATTTTTGCAGCGCTTCTTCAATGTCCCCACATTTGGTGCATTCATATTCGTAGATCGGCATCTTTTAATCTCCACTAAACTGCATCGACATCATTTTCATATTGGACTGTGATATATATAGTCAGTAACATGGGATTGTCAAGATCAATTTCCGTCCATTCAATTTCCGTCCTTTGATTTTCCATCAGGGATTTCGCAGATCCTCATACGGTACGCGCCAATCGTTGTAAAACTCCAAGACCTTCGATAGGCCTTCAATTTGAACGGGATGCAAAATATCATGGGTTCTGCGGTGGACACGTTTTTCCTCTGCCATGCGTTCTTCACTTGAGGCATCGAAACTTTGAAGAAATTTGCTGAATCGCACAATGTGGATTAATTCATGGGTAATGATGTAAAGAGAAAAAGGAAAAAGCTCGATACCCGGTGTGCCTTCCAAAGTTAACTGGATTGTGTGGTCCTGCAGGCAAATTTTATAAAAATCATAGGTTGCCGAGCCCAATGAAGTGTTCCTGCGCTGTCCCCGGTAGCGAATGATTTGCGCAAATGGACCGTCAATGATTTCCTCATTGATCAGCTCGGCCAAGGTCCTGACATCGTATCGCGGACCTAGCCATTGACTGGCGGACATTTTATAGAAATTGCTGACAAGTTCTTCAGCCATGGCTACAGCATTGTTGACTATGTCGATTTGCATGGGGCTGAAGGCTTTGCGTTTTTTCATTTTAGCCTGGTGAATAAGTTTGTTGAAAATCCCTTATGGGGCAAGTTTTATTTTCGAATAAGGGGAAGTCGTGACAGCTTGCATTCAGTTAAATGTCCCTGTTCGATGGATCCGATGTGGACCATTTATAGAAATATACTGATAAACAATCATAATATCAAGTCTGAGGATTAGGCGTTGGGGGAGTTTTCTTAATTCATCACCAAAAAAGATGTAGACATAAACCTATCGATTGTGTTAGTTAATCCGCTTACAAACAGCAATAGTTTATAAATATATATTTATCGAAAAGGGGAGGTGATGAATTGGGTAGTGTTGTGAAAAAACGCAGAAAGAAAATGCGAAAGCATAAACATAGAAAATTACTGGCCAAAACGCGTCATCAGAGAAGGAAAGGCAGATAATGTTAGCAGCAATCCTTTCTGACTATAAATAAAAGCACCGGACATACAAGATGCTTCGGTGCTTTTTTGTTGCGTTAACCGATCCATTTTTATTCAAACCTGACAGAATAGAAATTCCGAGGCATCCGGCGGCTATTCCGGGTATTCTTTGAGATATTTCAAAAATTCTGAATCGGTTGAAAGTATCAGGGTATTATTTTCGTCCAGGGATTGATCGTAAATTTCAAGCGTCTGCACAAACGAATAAAATTGGGGATCAACGCCATAGGCTTCAGCATAAATGATGGTCGCTTGGGCATCGGCTTTACCCTTGACTTCCTGAGCCGTGCGGTAGGCCTCCGATGTGATTTCCTGCAAGTCCCTTTCTCTTTCACCTAAAATTTTCTGGGCCTCACCTTTTCCCTCGGAGCGATATTTTTCGGCAATTTGCTTGCGCTCCGCAATCATTCGTCCATAGACGGAATTTCTGACCTGTTCGACATAATTTATCCGTTTTATTTTGACGTCAACCAGCTCGATGCCGAACTGGGCCAATTTGGGCTGGGCCTGCTTTAGTATCCCCTGGGTGATTTTTTCACGGCCGACTTCAACCGCATAGGAAGTCCGGATACGATCCTCAATTTCAACGTCAGACGTATCGAGCAAACGGGAGGATTTGCGCACGGCCTCGATCAAGGAGTGCGAGGTAATAAAGTTCCTCACAGCCGGGTCGATAATATCATTGAGTTTGCCGACAGCATTAAACTGGTTGTTGACGGTCTGAAAAAATTTTATCGGGTCTGTTATTTTCCAGCGGGCAAAGGTATCGACCCAGATAAACGTTTTGTCCAGGGTGGGAATTTGACCCGGATCACCGTCCCAGTCCAGCAGGTTTTTCGCAAAATAATTGGCATGCTGGATAAAAGGCACCTTAAATTTAAGTCCCGGATCTATTTTCGGTGTTCCAACGATTCTGCCAAACTGGGTAATGATGACCTGTTCGGTTTCGTCGACGGTGTAGGCCGCGTTGTAACCGAGAATGGCAACCACAGCAACCACAATAATAACAAGAATTCCTTTATTTTTCATTTTTCAGCACCACTTTGTTTTGCAATATTAAGTAAAGGCAGAAAATTTTTCTGATCTGCATCGACGATATACTTAGCACCCAATTTCGGGAAAAGTTTGCCCATGGTCTCGAGATACATTCGCCGTTTGGTGACATCCTGAGCCTTGACATACTCCTGGTAAATCGAGGTAAACCTGGCGGCGTCACCCTTGGCCCGGTTGACGCGATTCAAAGCATAGCCTTCCGCTGTTTTGATGGTGCGGTCCGCTTCACCACGTGCTCGCGGAATGGACTTATTGTATTCCTCTTTGGCCTGATAGATCAGTTGTTCTTTTTCCTGAGTAGCCTGGTTGACCTCGTTAAAAGACGGCTGCACGGGGCCGGGAACATTGGTCCTTTTCATTTCGATGGTGACGATATGAATACCGGTTTCCGCCTGGTCTAGTTCTTTTTGCAGCAGTCCGCGGGCCTCTACCGCAATTTCATCCCGTTTGCTGATAACCTCGTTGATACTGCGGTCCCCCACCACCAGTCGCATCGAGGCCTCGGACATGTCGGTGAGAATTCTGCGGACATCACGCACCTTAAATAGATAATTGTACGGATCTTTTACCCGGTACTGGACAATCCAGGGTACCAGGGCGACATTCAGATCTCCGGTAAGCATCAGGGCAACGTTGATATTTTCAGATCCGGCCTTAAAGCGCGATCTGTTGTCGGTTGTGGCCGAAGCAAAGCCGAATTCTTCGGTTCTGATCTGTTTAACATTGACCTTGGTGACCTTTTCGAGACCGATTGGCAACTTGAAGTTAAGTCCCGGCTGGACGGTGCGGACATATCGACCGAAAAGCTGGACGATACCGACTTCATCCTGCTTGATGGTAAAAAATGTGCTTGAAGCGACCATGATGATAGCTATCACCAGAATTATCAGCGGGCCGCCGGGCAGTTTTATTTTTTTGAATTTATCCAGGATTTCATCCATTTGGGGTGGCGTGCCGCCGCCCATACCACCGCCCCTGCCTTGTTGCTGCTGTTTCAGCTTATCCCAATCCCAACTCATAGTTTAATTCCCGTAAAATAGTTAATGAAAACGGATTCAAGACGGTTTGTTCCTGAACCATATATATTAGTTTTGCGCAGCCGGATCACAATATCCGCAGCCGCGAAGAAAAGATGATGACTATCATTCAGAAAAATACGGTCTAATTGAAAATGAAATGACGAAGTCAAAATTGATATGTTACAATATGTTGCCCGGCCATTCAAGTCAAGTAAAAAGCATCCATGTTTAGTTTTACTTGACATGATGGGGATCGGTTGGCAAGTTACCTGCAGATATGAAAACAAAAAAAAGTAAAGCAAAATTTGTTCATATCGGCAGCATCCTCGATGGTCTTTTAAAAAACTATCGTTATGAACCCGAAGGCGAATTAATGCGAGTGTGGCATGTTTGGGACAGCACCGTCGGTGACGTTGTCTCGAAAAATGCTAAACCCGCTGCCTTTAAAGGCCGGATTCTGCTGGTATATGTGACGAGTTCAACCTGGGTCCATCAGCTTCAGTTTTTAAAAGAGGAAATAATTGCCAAGCTGAATAAATCCCTGGGAAAAACGCTTATTGATGATCTGAAATTTAAAATTGGGCCGGTATAAAGAATGACGATCGACGAATGACGAATTAATGAATTCCCATACTACCGATACATTTTTCAATGGAAAAATACGAATAACCCAAAATCGGACAGGCTATCGTTTTTCCGTCGACGCCGTTCTGGTGGCTTATTTTGCTGATCCGCGGCCCGGGGATAAGGTGCTCGATTTGGGGACAGGTTGCGGGATTATCCCCCTTATCATGGTTCAGCGGGTGCCGGATCTTGAAATTTACGGAGTCGAGGTGCAGGCAGAGCTTGCCGAGTTGGCCGTTTCCAACGTGAGGGAAAACCAGCTGGAAAACCGGGCGACGGTTTTTTGCACCGATATGAAATTGTTAAGACCATCTATGACGGCGGGGCCGGTGGACCTGGTGGTTTGCAATCCACCCTTCCGCAAGCAGGGATCCGGCAGAATCAATCCGAACGCTCAACGGGCGGTTGCCCGTCATGAAATCAAAGCAAATTTAGGCGATATCATTCAAACGTCGCACCGAATGTTACGGGTAGGGGGACGATTGGTTCTAATTTTTACGGCCGCCCGTCTGACCGATGTCCTTTGCCGGATGCGAACCGGCGGTATCGAGCCCAAATTCATTCGTATGATCCATTCCCGTCAGGATACAGAAGCCTCCTTAATTCTTATTGAAGGTTTAAAAGGCGGGCGTCCGGATCTCAAAATAGGAACCCCCTTGATAATATACGATAAAAAGAACGGTTATACCGATGAGGTGGCGTCGATGTTCAGGCCGTGAAAGGCCTCGGGTCACGGAGCAGAGGACAGATGACAGAGGGCAGAGGTCAGAAAACAGATGACAGAGGTCAGGGGAGGGCTGACAGAGGGCTTTTAATTCGGAATGTGGAATTTTAGACCGATTTTTCCCATTGCAATTCTATTTTTCAAGTCTTAGAATATTCAGGTTGGACGGCGACGATTCTGCCAGATGATCGTTGACAGTTTCAAACAAAAAGTATATTGAGATCTACCCATGTATGAACCTGGAACCATCTATTATCCGGAGAGGTGGCCGAGCGGCTGAAGGCCCTGCTCTCGAAAAGCAGTATCCTGTCAAAAACGGGATCGTGGGTTCGAATCCCACCCTCTCCGCCAGGTGGGGTCGATCCATTTGAATATTCATAGTACCGGAGAGATGTCCGAGCTGGCTGAAGGAGCACGACTGGAAATCGTGTGTGCTGTCAAAAGCGGCACCGAGGGTTCGAATCCCTCTCTCTCCGCCATCATCCGATACAGACAACTAGACTGCATTCCCTATGTCCTATCTTGTTCTGGCACGAAAGTATCGCCCTCAAACCTTTGAGCAGGTTGTCGCCCAAGCTCATATCACTCAAACGCTGACCAATGCGATCTCATCGGGTCGAGTCGCCCATGCAATCCTGTTCTCCGGTCCCCGCGGTACCGGTAAGACGACGGTTGCGCGCATACTGGCGAAAGCGATGAATTGCACAGATGGTCCTACACCTGTGCCTTGCAATGTCTGTCGATCCTGCAATGAAATCACGGTAGGCAAAGCGGTCGACGTATTTGAAATCGATGGGGCCTCCAACAACAGCGTCGATCAGGTCAGGGAATTGCGGGAAAATATCAAATATATGCCCGCCCACAGTCCCTACAAAATTTATATTATTGATGAAGTTCACATGCTCAGCACCGCTGCATTTAACGCCCTTTTAAAGACACTTGAAGAACCGCCTTCTCACGTGATGTTCATGTTTGCCACCACCGAACCTCACAAGATTCCGATTACGATCCTTTCCCGTTGTCAACGGCATGATTTCAGACGTATGGATTTAAATTCCATCTCAACCCATATGGCTGCGCTTTGCCATCAGGAAGGTTTTGAGATCGCAAAGGAAAGCCTTGACCTTATTGCCAGGCAAGCGGGCGGCAGTATGCGGGATGGGCTGAGTCTGCTTGATCAGATCATGACCTGTATCCAAGGGACGATAACCCATGAGCAGGTGCTGGACATTTTGGGGATTGTCGATAGAAAATTTATTTTCGATCTTTCCGAATCAATTTTAAAGGCTGATATCGCCGCTGTATTGGATCTTTTGGACGATATCTATGATCACGGCCATGATATCAAAAAACTTTATGCGGATTTATTGGAACATTTCCGGAATCTGCTTGTCGCCGCAATTGGTAAGAAAGTCAACAAACTTGTTGACCTTCCACCCGGAGAAATCGGTCAGTTAGTGTCGCAGGCTAAAACGACCTCGACTGAGGTGTTAAACCAGGTCTTCGATCTGCTTTTCAAAGAAGAATCTTCCATCAGGCTGTCTGCCCAGCCTAAACTGGCCCTGGAGATGGCCCTCGTCAGAATACTTCAATCAAAGCCGGCGTTACCCATCGACGTCCTAATCGAGAAGCTCGATTTGCTCAGAGAGGAGATGTTCTTGGTTGGCGAACCACAGGAAATTACCGGCGCTGTTCCCCCTTCGTCGATCAACGCAAAAGATCCTTCCCCCGGACCTCAAGGGGAGACCTCATCGGATTCATCAAAAAGCGGAACCAAAAGAGCCCTGGTTGAAACTGAAGAAGCTTTACCGGTGAATCGTTGTGCTGGAAATTCGGAGGAGGCCTGGAAACAGATTTTAGAAGCTATCTCAACTAAGAATCCGTCTCTATCCGCCAATCTGGCAAAGTGCAGATTAAAAAAAGCAGAAGGACATTACCTGGAAATTGAAGTGCCCGGTAACGGATTCACATTAAAGATGATCCAGCGTGAAAAAAATATGGCGGTATTGAAAGAGGTCTGTGCGGACGTTCTGGGTAGCCCAAAAGATATACAATTGACACCTGGAGCGGGTCCAGATGATGATTATCAAAAAAAAAAAATCAAGAAAATGAATTGAAACAAAAAGCGCTCCGACATCCGCTGGTGGCAGATGCGGTTGAAATCTTTGACGGTAAGCTGATTGATGTGAAGATAATTTAGGCACCAAGTCAATTTTCCGGTAACATGTTTTAAAGAACTTAAGGTTTCAGGTGTCGGGTTTCAGCAATTACAAAATTTCAAATAAAAAATCACAAATACCACTGGTTGAAGATTGTCGATTGAATATTAAATGCGTTTAAGCCCATAGCGGGTTTTTCCGAAAATAGACAAAATGTCTTAATATTAGACATTACTGAAGGAGGTACGTTTATGAAAGGGATGGGAAACATGATGAAGCAGGCCCAGAAGCTTCAAGCAAAAATGTTGAAAATGCAGGAAGAACTGGCTGATAAGACCGTTGAGTCCAGTTCCGGCGGTGGCATGGTTAGAGTCGTTGCCAACGGCCGGCAGCAGGTTGTATCGATTCAGATTGAAAAAGAGGTTGTCGACCCGGATGATATCGAAATGTTGCAAGACCTTGTTTTGGCAGCAGTCAACGATTCACTTACAAAGGCCCAGGAAATGGTCAACGCTGAAATGGGCAAACTTACCGGTGGACTGAATATACCGGGATTGATGTGACTCGGGTTACGGGTTGAGGATTTCAGCAGATCGACCATAGTCTAATACGCCGACTGCGGCATAACGAAATCACGTCATATTAGGCATTTTCATATGAGCTACTATCCGGCTTCAATTCAAAATTTGATCAGAAATATTGCCAAGCTTCCGGGAATCGGTGAAAAAACAGCAGAGCGTTTGGCCATGCACCTCTTGCGTGTTCCGCGGCATGAAGCCGAACAACTGGCACAAAGCATCTTGACCATTAAAGATAAAGTAAGATCTTGCACCAGATGTTTTGCGTTGAGCGATGGTGATTTATGTAACCTGTGCAGCGATCCGGCCAGGGATCCGTCCCTTTTATGTGTGGTCGAGCAACCGACGGATATGGTGGCCGTTGAAAAATCCGGTGCTTTTCATGGAATGTATCATATTTTATCGGGTGCACTTTCGCCCATGAACGGGATCGGACCCGAGAATATCCGAATCCGGGAGTTGGTGGACAGGGTTCAGAAAGATCAAGTCCAAGAGGTTGTGCTGGCAACCAATACCAACGTTGAAGGAGAGGCTACGGCCTCCTACATTGCCCAAGTTCTCGAAAAATATCAGATTAGGGTAACTCGAATAGCGTCGGGAGTTCCCATGGGGGGTGATATTAAGTATGTGGACCAGGTTACGCTGAAAAAAGCCATGGATACGCGCCATGCCCTCTGATTGTATTCGTCCGGAAGAACTGTTTGAATGCCGCATGTGCGGTGACTGCTGTAAAGGATTTGGCGGCACTTACCTTAGCGGGGAAGATATTGAAGCCATTTCCCGTTATATCGGTTATGAACCGGGTAAATTTATCGCTCGATATTGCAGCCTTTCCGGTACAAAACCGGTTTTGGCCCAAAGATCGGATGGCTATTGTATATTCTGGGATAAAATATGCACGATTCATCCGGTCAAGCCGCGCATGTGCCGCAAATGGCCTTTCCTAGAGAGTATAATGGTAGATGCTAACAACTGGCTGATCATGGCCGGTTCCTGCCCCGGTATTCGCACCGAGATTCCTGCCGACACGGTTCAAAAATATGTCAAAAAGAAATTGGCTAAAAACACCTGAACCCAATGAACGAAGAGCAGAAAACCAAAGATGAACTGATCGCTGAACTGGCCGATGCGAGACTGCTGATCGAGAAGGCGGAGGCCCGGCAACGGCATGCTGAAAAGGCCCTTCGTGAAATCCAACCCCAGCTTCAGCAGGCTCAGAAGATGGAAACACTGGGAACACTGGTGGCAGGGGTCGCCCATGAAATCAATAATCCGATTAACCTGATTATGTACAACATTCCTCTTGTGAAAAAAATATGGGTGGACTTTTTACCGATATTGATGGAAAGAAAGCAATTGGAGCCGCAGCGAAAATTCGGCGGCTTTGACTATGACTTCTTAACAGATAATCTGGATCAACTCGTCGCCGATATGGACTTGGCGGCGCATCGAATTGCCAAAACCGTCTCCGATTTGAAAAATTATTCACGGCAGTCCAATGTTGCCGAAAAGGTGCCTCTGCAAATCAACAGCGCCGTGAAAAACGCTTTGCGACTGGCCCAATCCACCCTGCGCAAATCGGATGTGAATATTAAGCTCAACCTGGCGGATGATCTTCCCGAAATTGAAGGCAATCTACAGAGCATCGAACAGATCATTCTAAATATCACGATCAACGCCATTCACGCTGTTAATCATCATCGGGGAGAGATCGAAATTTCGACAGGATTGAAAGATAGAGACGGTATGGTTTTTATTCGCATTACCGACAACGGCCGGGGTATATCACCGGCGATTGCGAGTAAGATTTTTTTGCCGTTTGTAACGGACAAACAATCCGACGGCGGCACCGGTCTTGGGCTTTCCGTTACCTATTCTCTGGTCAAGGCGCATGATGGTGAAATTAACTTTGAAACCCATCGGAATCGGGGGACATCTTTTAACGTTTATTTGCCCACCTTGTTAAAAGGCCAGGCTGCCAAAATTCTGGTGGTAGATGATGACGATGCCATTCGCCAGATTCTGATCGAGGCGCTTACCATGGATCGACAGTATCTGGTGAAAGAGGCGTCCAACGGTATTGAGGCGTCGATAAAGCTGGGCACCTATCGTCCGGATCTTCTCATTTTAGATATATTCATGCCGGAAATGGATGGACTGGAGGTATGCCGCAATATTCGCAGTGAACCCGAATTAGCGGAATTAAAAGTAATCATTACCACCGGATATCCGGAGCATCCCAAACTTGACGAAGTCGTCAAACTGGGTTTTACCAATATCTTGTCGAAGCCTTTTGATCTGCTTAATCTGGTTAAGGATGTTGAAACGATCTTGGGTCGGGGGTGATGAAAATTGAAGATTGAATACTGAATATTGAAGATTTGTGGATATCGCTTCGCTCTGCCGTTTTATGATTATTTGTTAAGATCCCGCCGAAGGCGGACCTTAAATATTCATTCTTCAATCGACAATATTCAATTCTTAGATCTTCCCTTTAATGTAAATATCCCGTTTCGGATACGGAATCTCACGATTCCTCCGAAGCAAAACTCGCCTTAAAAAATTCCCGGTTCAGGCGAGCAATGTTGACAATGGAAATTTCTTTGGGACAGGTATTTTCACACTCGCGATGATTGGAACAATTGCCGAATCCGCACTTATCCATGGCGCCGACCATGCCAAGGGCACGTTTTGCAGCTTCAGGTCTGCCCTGGGGCAACAACGCCAGTTGCGAAACCTTGGCACTGACGAATAACATAGCAGATGCGCTGGGACAGGCTGCTACACACGCGCCGCAGCCGATACATGCAGCGGCATCCATCGCTTTATCAGCGATTGCCTGGGCTATTGGTAGGGCGTTGGCATCCGGTGCGCCCCCGGTATTAACCGATATATAGCCTCCAGCCTGGATAATTTTATCCAGCTTGCTGCGATCCACCACCAAGTCCTTGACCACTTTAAATGCCCTGGCCCGAAAGGGCTCAACGATGATCGTATCACCATCGGAAAATTTTCTCATGTGCAATTGACAGAGCGTCGTGGCTTTTTCCGGACCATGCGCTCGTCCGTTTACCACCGCACCACATGCACCGCAGATTCCTTCCCGGCAGTCATTATCAAACGCGATCGGGTCCTTGCCCTCGATGGTAAGCTGCTCGTTGACGGTATCCAAAAGCTCTATGAAAGACATATGCAGGGACACGCCTTTAGCCGGTATCATTTCAAAACGTCCCTTGTTCTTGGCTCCCTGCTGGCGCCAAATTTTCAGCGTTATGTCTATCGTTTGAGGTAATTTTTTCACTTGTAGCTCCTCTGTGACAATTCGACGTTTTCAAAGACCAAGGGCTCCTTGTGAAAAGCCGGTCTTTCTTCTCGGCCCTGATATTCCCAGATGGATACATGACAGAAGTTTTCATCATCGCGCCGGGCTTCACCGTCTTCGGTCTGAAACTCGTTTCGAAAATGGCTGCCACAGGATTCCTCGCGTGTCCATGCATCTAATGCCATTGTTTCTGCAAATTCCAGACTGTCGGCGAGGCGACCGGCTTTTTCAAGACTCTTGTTGAAATCTTTGTCGGTTCCAGGCACTAAGACGTTTTCCCAGAATTCAGCCCGTAGACTTTGTATCATTTGCAAGGCCTTCTCGAGTCCGGCTGCATTTCGGGACATACCGCAATATTCCCACATAATTTTTCCCAGTTCCCTGAAGATGTTATCCACCGTCCGCTTGCCTTGAATCGACATCAGTTTTTTTATTTTTTTCTGACCGGCTTGAACAGCCTGATTGAACGCGGCATGGCCTGTTGTGACCGGCTCTATCGTCGTTCCGGCAAAGTACCCGCCAATCGTATATGGAATTACAAAGTAACCGTCTGCAAGGCCCTGCATCAAAGCACTGGCACCCAACCTGTTGGCGCCATGATCCGAAAAATTGGCTTCTCCCAGAACGAATAACCCCGGGATGGTGCTCATCAAGTTATAATCCACCCATAAACCTCCCATGGTATAGTGCGAAGCGGGAAATATCATCATCGGCACTTTATAGGGGGATTCATCGGTAATTCGATCATACATTTCAAAGAGGTTGCCATATTTTTTGGCGATGACATCCTTGCCATCGCGCTGGATGGCGTCTGAAAAGTCAAGGTAGACTGCACATCTCGTCAGGCCGACGCCGCGACCCGCATCGCATTGATCCTTGGCATTTCGAGAAGCGACATCCCGGGGCACCAGATTGCCGAAACTGGGATATTTTTCTTCCAAATAGTAGAGACGATCCGGTTCGGGAATATCCTGGGGTTCGCGAATATCACCGGCATTGCGAGGCACCCACACGCGACCGTCATTCCTTAAGCTCTCACTCATCAGGGTTAATTTGGACTGGTGGTCTCCGGTGTGAGGGATACAAGTCGGATGGATTTGTGTGAAGCATGGGTTGGCCAGTACGGCCCCCCTTTGGTAAGCGCGAAAACAGGCACCCACATTTGAAGATTCGGCGTTGGTAGAAAGGTAATATATGTTGCCGTAACCGCCTGAGGTTAAAAGTACGGCGTCGGCCGCATAAGATTCAATTTCACCGGTGATTAGGTTGCGGGCTACAATCCCCCGGGCTTGACCGTTTGCAATAACGAGGTCAAGCATTTCGCGGCGTGGGAACATATCTACGTTTCCAACTGCAATCTGACGCATCAATGCGCCGTAAGCACCGAGCAGCAGTTGCTGTCCCGTCTGTCCCCTGGCATAGAATGTCCGGGACACCTGAGCTCCCCCAAAGGATCGGTTATCGAGCAGTCCTCCGTAATCTCGCGCAAAGGGTATGCCCTGGGCGACGCAATGATCGATGATGTTGTTGCTAAGCTGGGCCAGACGGTAGACATTTGCTTCTCTGGATCGAAAATCGCCTCCTTTTATCGTGTCATAAAAAAGCCGCCAAATGCTATCGCCGTCATTCTGGTAATTTTTTGCGGCGTTGATACCTCCTTGAGCAGCGATACTATGTGCGCGTCGCGGCGTATCTTGAATACAGAATGTTTTAACATGATATCCGAGTTCTGCGAGGCTGGCAGATGCTGAACTGCCTGCCAATCCGGTGCCGATGACGATGATTTCAAATTTTCGTTTGTTGGCCGGATTAACCAGTTTAAGATCAAAACGGTGGCGATCCCATTTTTCTTCGAGGGGGCCGCCGGGTATTTTGGCGTCAAATTGCATGGGTTATCCTCTCTAAACACTTAGGGCTATATAAATCGGAAGCAAGCCAAATCCTACTGCGACAACAAGTCCGACCGCGATGCTGAGCACCATTATCGCCGGCATGTATTTTGGGTGGTTGCCTCCCAGGGTCTGAAACGCACTCCAAAATCCGTGTCGGACATGTAACGCCACAATCATCATCACCACGATGTAGATGATGACATACAACGGGTTTGTAAACGCTGAGGAGACAATTTGAAAAATGGTTCGATCGGCTTTATCGACAAAGCTAAAATTTATCAAATGGAAGAAGACAAATCCCAAAATGATCAGACCGGTATACGGCATGGTTCTCGAACTCAAAGTTCGTCCTCCTGATGACTCATAGTGTGCATAACTGTCCGGTCGTGCCTGCAGGTTTTGAATGAATAACAAAAGTCCGGTAATAATATGTATCCCTGCAAATAACATTAGCCCCAATTCAAACACTGTCAGCAGTGGCCCCAGGGAATGCAGCTTATCGGCATAAGCGTTAAATGCCTCTCCGCCGCCATATATGGTAAGGTTTCCCGCCAAGTGGGCCATCAGGAAAACTATGAATGCCAGGCCTGTCAAGGCCATCATCAATTTTTTTCCAATGCTAGACCAGAGGGTTTGCTTTATCCAGTTCATTATTTTCTCCCTGAATTCGTTGGAAAGCACGTTCGGCCACCGAAAAATTTAATTTTTATTTTTTTTCATTTTGCCTGTCAACAGATTTGTTGCGTTCGCCGAAACAAGGGCAAGATCCTTAGACATATCGCAACCCGGACAAGCCGGAATCGACAATATTCATTTATTCATCGAGCCACCACTCATCCCGGTGAGTATCCATGACGGCCAGGGCGATTTTCCGACCGGTTTCAGTCTCGAGCCGGTTTATGACATTTTGGATCCAGGTCTCGGGCGGCTGATATCCGATATCCATCAGATCTTTTAACTCCAGAATAAGCGCGAGTTGGTCGGCGTCATGGGCGAGTTTGGCTTCCATGGAAATGCCATCGTTAAATTCAGCGAAAAGATCGGTTAAATTTTGGGCGAAGGTAAGACCCTTGAGTGTGTGCTCAAACGCTTTGGCTTCGTCGGCCTTGACATATTTTTTATGTACGGTGTTCAGGTCTCCTGTCCTGGCTTCCGGAATGTCATGAATCAGACACATGCTGATTAATTTCAATGCATCTATCTCCGGTTGTATCCGGGACATCACATAGGCGATGAAGGTTGTGCTAAAACAATGTTCAGCAACTGATTCTTTGCCGACGCCCAGGAAGTGATACCCTGACCTGGGGATCTCCTTTAACATTTTGGCTTCAAACAGCAAATTGGCAATGTTTTTCATATGATTCCTTATGTTAGCTAGGTGGTTAAAATCTTTCTAAACAATCCCAACCATCTCAACCTTACTCATAATTGTCTCTCCCCTTTAAGGCAAGAATAAAATATCGATGGCTACACCAAGCTCCAAACATGTTGACACTTTTCTCATTTCTGATATAACTAAAAATAATGAAAACAGAAAGTTATTACACTTGTTTACCGTAAATTTGTCCTTATATTCCGAATTGTAAAATACCTAACATATTTATATTAATATAAAAAAAAACGGAGTGTTATATGCCGGTTGCCCAAATTGATTTGATCCATATGATTAGCAACGCCAGCTTCATCGTTCAATTAGTTCTGCTCCTGTTGTTATTTTTTTCCGTTAGCTCATGGGCAATCATATTAATTAAATATCGATATATCAAAAAGGCATTCAAACAGTCGGCCGAATTCACTGAATTTTTTTGGAAAAGCCGCGATCTGTCCAACGCTTTTTCAAAGGCCAAACAGCTTCGCGGAAGTCCGGTGGCCAGAGTTTTTCGGATTGGCTATGTTGAATTAAAAAAGAATAGTCAGTCCGGAGATACATCCCCGCCGCAATCATCCGAGGAAGACGAAGAGAGGTCCTCCTTTGGTACCGGATTCAATGGAACGGGCAATGTCAACCGAGCATTACGCCGGGCAATAAACACCGAGATGACCCGCATGACGCAGATGGTTCCCTTTCTAGCAACCACCGGAAACACTGCGCCTTTCATCGGTTTGTTTGGAACGGTGTGGGGCATCATGAACTCTTTCAGCGGCATCGGCCAGAGAGGCTCCGCCAGTTTGGCGGTCGTCGCTCCCGGAATTTCTGAGGCGCTCGTAGCAACTGCTACGGGGCTGGCAGCCGCCATACCGGCTGTCATCGCGTTCAATTTTTTTATGAATAAAATCCGAATTGTTGAGACTGAAATGCAGAGTTTTTCGGCTGACTTTCTTAACATCATTGAACGCGACATTTTGCGCAACGAGAGGAACTAAAAATGGCCCATGCCGGGAATCATAGAGAGCTCATGTCTGACATTAACGTCACGCCATTTGTGGATGTCATGCTTGTGCTCTTAATTATTTTCATGGTCACCGCGCCCATGATGATTGAGGGGTTAAACGTCGATCTGCCTGAGGCAACAGCCAAACCGCTTGATTCCGAGAAGGAACATCTTGTCATTACGATCGATAAGGGCCATCTGGTTTATATTAATGATTTTAAAGTTACAATTGATTTATTGGGCGAAAAACTGGATAAGATGCTTCAAGGACGCAGCGATCGGGAGGTTTATCTCAAAGCCGATAAGAATATCCCCTACGGGATTGTTGTTCAGGTGATGGCGGAAATTAAAAAGGCCGGTATCGAACAACTGGGCATGATCACCGAACCGGCGGTTCTAAAAGAGATCAGCGACGCGCCAAAAACAGAAAGTCGATGAAGAAGAATATCCATTCTCATGCGTATCCGTTAGGGATGGGAATTGATTCCCGTGCGATGATGTTATATTTTGGTATTTCACTCTGTATTCATTTAGGCTTTATCGGATATATGGTATTTTTGCCGGACTCGGCCCCCAGACGGCGGTTTTCGCCCGGGTCGATTAACGTCAGTTTAGTATCCTTACCCGGGCCTCCGGCATCAGCAGGCACGCCGTCACCCAAACCGGCCGCCAAGACCGCCGTCGTTCCAGAATCCAAGCCAAAAAAAATACCCGATGCACCGGTGATTGAAAAACCATCTCCCAAGCCGCCTGCGGTGACGCCAAAGACCCCTAAAACAGTTTCACTTGCTCCTAAAACAAGCCAATGGAAGGTTAAGAAATCCCTTAAGAAAAGAAACCATTGATCGCCCGAAAATGATTGAAAACGCAATGTCCGGGGTCCAAAAAAAAGTAGAGAAATCTAAATCCGACTCCGTCGATCAGGCCATCGAGGCGTTAAAAAAGAAGGTTGCCCAGACCGAAGCAAATGCCGGGGGGACAAATCAAAACCTCAAGTCTGCGACCGGTGCGGCAGGTGGGGGCATACCCGGTGCAACCGGGTCGGGTGGTCAGCGAGCCCTGGACCTGATAGACATTTATAAAATTGAAGTTGCATTCCAAGTGGAAAGACACTGGGCGTTTTCCGAGCAACTGGCCGGAGACGGCCGCGCATTGCAGTCCAGCCTGGTATTCAGGGTATTGCCAAGCGGCGAAGTCACCGACATCAGGTTTACCGAGCGATCCGGTAATTCATATCTGGACGAATCGGCGCATAAGGCTATCGTCAAGGCCAGTCCGGTCTCACCCCATCCGGAAGGGGTCAAGGCATTGTATGTAACGGTGGCGCTCAGGTTTACACCCCAGGGCATCAGATAGACTTGTTCTGAACCATAAATTACTCGCTAAAACATGTTTTCATACGCTCGCTGGCGGATAACCGAATCTATTCTTAACGACAGCGTGTGCAGCGGGGCTTAAGACGCAGACGGATGTGTGGATCTATCTATTAATATTACTTACAGCAGGGATATTGGAATGATTTTTCGTTGTCTGAAAAGAATTGTTTTTTTCATTTTCGGTTGTATTTTGATTGCCTCCGGATCGAGCCTGGCCCAAAGCGGCAGCGATCAATATGACTATATAGATATCAGCAAGCCTTTTTTAAGGAAAATTCCGCTGGCAGTTCCGTTGTTTAAAAATGAAAGCGGTACAGCGGAAGGCGCCCGGCTGTCAGAATCATCAGCCGATTTGCTCGCTGCCAGCCTCGACTTTACCGGATTCTTTAAAATACTCGATCGCCAGGCATTTCTTTTCGATCCGCAATCTGACGGGCTTACGGCTTCCCAGATCAATTTTTCAAACTGGACCGTTATTGGTGCAGAATTACTGATTACCGGTATTTACGAAGAAAAAAACGGGAAAATAACGATGGAACTTCGCCTTTTCGACACCTTCAAGGGGCGGCGTATCCTGGGCAAAAAGTATTCCGGCAATATGGCTGATCATCGCAGAATAATACATCGATTTTGCAGTGAAGTCATTCAATATCTAACCGGCAACAAAGGTATGTTTGCCAGCAATATTGCATTTATTTCTACCGGTTCCGGCAATAAAGAGATTTACAGTTGCGAGTTTGACGGCTATAATCCACAACAGGTGACCCGCAATCATTCCATTACCTTAAATCCGGCATGGTCTTCCGATGGAAAATACCTGGCCTATACATCCTATAAACAGGGTAAACCCGATCTGTATATTAAAAATTTGGCTGAAATGCAGGAGATATCCATTGCAAAAAAAGGCCTTAACATAACGCCGGCATGGGTCCCGGGGAAATTTGAGCTGGCGGCAACGCTTTCTTTTTCAGGTGATCAGGAAATTTATCTGTTGACTGGATCGGGTAAAATTATTAAAAGGTTAACAGAAATGCAGGGCAGTGATATATCTCCTTCCTGGTCACCGGACGGTGAGAAATTCGCTTTTGTCTCCAATCGATCGGGACGTCCTCAAGTTTATATAAAGAATATTGTCTCCGGTAAGGTAAAACGATTGACTTTCGAGGGCAACTACAATACTCAGCCGAGTTGGTCCCCTCAAGGTGATAAAATTGCGTATGCCGCCTTTGAAAACGATCGGCATAATATCGCTGTGATTGATGTCGAAGGTGGGCAGCCGCTCCAACTAACTTACGAATCAGGAGATAATGAAGCACCATCATGGTCGCCAGACGGGAGCCTTATTGCTTTCAGTTCAACCCGCGAGGGACCTTCTCGAATATATGTAATGACTGCATCTGGAACTGATCAGCGCCGTTTGCTGGTGCTGAAGGGTGAGCAGACGAACCCAAAATGGTCTAATAATGATTTCAACAACTGAAGTGTTTCCGAATGTGAAAGGAGGAAAAAATGCAAAAGAAGAGATGGATTTATTGGGCGATGTTGTTTGTAATTCCCGGATTGATGGTTAGCGTAGGATGTCAAAAGAAGTTGGTTGATGCCACTCCGGAACCTGTCGTGCAGGAAGAGGTCCAAGAAGAAGTGGTCGAAAAAGAGGAAGTCGTGGTTGCGCCGGTTCCCAGGATACCGGATGAGGTTATGCAGGAAGATATTTATTTTGAGTTTGATAAATCGACCCTGACACCTGCTGCACAAGATAGTCTGCTGCAAAAGGCCGAATGGATGCGTGAGAATCCCAATGCCACCGTGACCATCGAAGGTCATTGTGATGACCGCGGGACCAATGAGTATAACCTCGCGCTAGGTGATCGGCGTGCAGAGAGCGCCAAAGCATTTCTGGTTGATTTAGGCATTGATGCTGCCCGATTAACTACGCTCAGCTATGGCGAAGAAAGACCGGTTGATCCCAGAAACAATGAAGAGGCATGGGCCAAGAATAGACGTGACCACTTTGCCGTCATTGAATGATGCCGCTGTGATTATGAAATTGAAGCACTATGTTATTTAATAAAGATGGTAGGAGCCGGCTTAGCCGGCTCCTATTGTCCCTCTCTAATAATGAATAGACAAATAACCGTTAACGCTTAATTGGGCTTTTTTCGCTCACTTAGGAGTTCGATCTTTTTTGTTTCCAAAACTCAAAACTAAATTAGTGACTGCCATGAAATCAATCGTCCTAATCAATCTGGTGTGGCTCTTACTTGTATCTGGTTGTGTGTCCCAGAGCGAGCTTACCTCCCTCGACACGCGCCTCAATGAGCTGGAACTTCGCAATGCAGAAGAAAAACAAAACAGCCAAATGCTAAAATCCGGGTTGGAAAACCGCGAGGGTGAGGAACAGGAATTGCGGCACCAGGCTGCCACATTGCGGGCGAAAATGGATGCGCTCAATGAGGAACTGCGGACATTAAGCGGTAGAGTCGAAAAAATCGAATATGCTTTAAATAGACAAGAACAATTGGATGCGGAAACGGTGAACGCCAAAGAGGACTCTATCGACCAAATGGCCAAAACCGCCAAGTCCAATGATGAGCGCATTTATCGAATTGAACAGTATTTAAATTTCGAGCCGTCCAAGCAACTCCCGTCGATTGAGACACCTGCTGAAACATCCACAGCAAAAATAGTGCCGGTACCTGTCGCGCAGGAATCCCCGGAGGATGCCATTTATCGGATGGCAAAACAGGCTTTTGATCAGGGAGACTCCGATGCCGCCAGAAAGAAGTTTCAAGAACTCATTACGCAGTATCCCAAATCAGAGCACGCCGACAATGCCCAGTTCTGGATCGGTGAAATTTACTATCGCGAGAAATGGTATGAAAAAGCTATTCTTGAGTATCAGAAAGTGATCGAAAAGTATCCCGATGGCAATAAGGTGCCCGCATCTCTTCTGAAGCAGGGATTAGCATTTTTTAATCTAGGGGATAAATCCAATTCGCGCTTAATTCTTGAGGAACTCATTAAAAAGTATCCAAAATCCAACGAAGCAAAGATCGCCAAAGATAAAGTGAAGAATCTGAGATAAAAGTGCAATTGAGCGTGATTTGAACACGGGATGATTACAATCATCGGTATAGATCCCGGCCTCGCTGCAACCGGTGTCGGAATCGTTCGAGGAAACGGCTTAACGATCGGTGGCTATTCTTTTGGCAGTATCAGCACCTCAAAAAACGACCCTTTGCCGAAGCGTCTCGATCATATCTTTTCAAAACTTCTTCAAATCTTAAAAGATGAAAATCCCGACTTAATGGTAGTGGAGGATGTATTTTCTCTGAGTAAATACCCAAAGTCCGGGATAACCCTGGGGCAGGTGGCAGGTGTCGTGATGCTGGCCGGATGCCGCGCAGGCGTATCATCGATTGAAATCCCCGTGCGTGAAGCAAAACAGGTTTTAACCGGCAACGGAAATGCCAGCAAGCTGCAGCTGGAAGAAGCCGTTCGCCATCGATTAAAGCATAAAACACCCATAAGGCCCTATCACGCATCCGATGCAATAGGATTGGCACTTATCGGCTATTATCGTTACCATTATGATTGGCTATCTCGAGGGTAAAATTTTAAAAAAAGAAGAAGATCGGGTGTTGGTCCTTGCCAGCCAGATTGGATATGAGGTGTTGCTCCCCGCCATTGTAATGAAGTCATTGCAAAATAGAAATATCGGCGAGGAAATTTCGCTCTATATTTTTTTTCAACAAACCGACCGTCAACCCAAACCTGTTTTGATTGGTTTCAATCTGGAAGTTGAAAAGGAATTTTTCCAACATTTTATTTCAGTGGAAGCTATCGGCCCCCTAAAAGCCGTCAGAGCACTAAGTATTCCGGTACGGGAGATCGCCACCGCCATTGAATCCGGAGATATCAACAAGCTCGCGCAGCTAAAGGGTATCGGCCGGAGAACTGCGCAAAAGATAATTGCCACCCTGGAAGGCAAGATGGGGAAATTCGCTTTGATCCGTTCGGATGACTCCGAGGAAGTGTCCCCTGTCGTCGACTTTTCACAACAGGTGCTGGATGTTATGATAAAACAGCTCGGGCATAGGACTGACGACGCCAGACGCATGATTGACAAGGCTCTAAAGCGTAACCGGTCCATATCTACCGCTGAAGAGCTTTTTGATGAAGTTTACCGGGGCGAAAAATTGGATGGGAATTGAATATTCAATCTAAAATTTGCAATCAATTTGCTTTCAGGCCCCCTCAATAAAGGTGAGATAGCAACCGAGCCAATATTGCCCTTCAACTATGAGAGAATTTAAACCGATGTCCGATGATATTATTTCATACTCATCCGAAAATCAGGGGTTGGTAGCCGGAACTTCTTTATCAGAAGATAAGGATGCCGAAATATTATCGTTACGTCCCGAAAGATTGACCGACTATGTGGGGCAGGCCGAAGTGGTGGAAACGCTCAAGATTGCCATCGAGGCCGCCATGCAGCGAAACGAGCCCATCGATCATGTACTTTTGCACGGCCCCCCGGGTCTTGGGAAAACCACTCTGGCCCATATCATTGCCAATGAGATGGGAGGAAATCTTACCATCACTTCCGGTCCGGCGCTTGAGAAAGGCGGTGATTTGATCGGATTGCTCACCCATCTTGAGAGCAACGATATCCTGTTTATTGATGAGATCCACCGAACACCCAAATCCGTCGAGGAATTGCTTTACCCGGCCATGGAGGATTTTGCCATTGATTTCGTCTTCGATAAAGGGGTGCATGCCCGAAGTCATCGCTTTCAATTGAAACGATTTGCGCTGGTGGGAGCCACCACGCGGGTGGGGCTGTTATCCGCTCCTTTGCGGGACCGTTTCGGCATTTTCAGAAATCTGGATTTTTACGCCGAGTCCGATCTGGTAAAAATCACAAGACGTTCGGCGGCACTGCTTGGGGTTGCTATTGATGCTGAAGCCGCCGAAACACTTGCCCAACGGTCACGGGGGACTCCCAGGATTGTCAACCGACTTCTTAAACGCGTCCGGGACTACACCCAGGTTAGGGCAGATGGTACCATCACGACGGGTACGGTTAGCGCAGCATTGAAGCTTGAAGGTGTCGATGAAAGAGGATTGACGGACCTGGACCGGCGCTACCTGAATACCATTATTAAGTTCTATCACGGCGGTCCCGTGGGGATCGAGGCTATTGCGGCAACCCTTCAGGAAGAGTCCGACACGCTGGTGGATATTGTTGAGCCATACCTTTTGAAACTCGGTTTCATTACCAGGACATCATCCGGCCGGAAAGCATCCGAAAAATCCTTCAGGCACCTGGGTTTCAAAGTTCAGACCAAGATGTTCTCATCGTAAAGGTTTGGAGGTTCAGGGTTCAAAGGTTCAAGATCGGACGTTCATCTCTCAAAGCAACCCTGAACGATGAACCCGGAACATCAGAACGATTACCTAAAATTATGTCTATTATCACACTGCTGACGGATTTCGGTACGAGGGATGAGTATGCAGGGTTGATGAAGGCTGTTATTTTGTCCATTAACCCCTCTGCTGCCATCATAGATATCACCCACCAGATCGACAGCCAGGACATTGTCCAGGCTGCGTTTACTATCTATTCGTCCTATCCATATTTCCCGGAGGGAACCGTGCATCTGGTTGTAGTAGACCCCGGCGTCGGCAGCGAGCGGTCTTTGCTGGCGCTTGAAACGAAGAAACAATTTTTCATTGCACCCGACAACGGGGTGCTTACCCTTCTATTCACCGAAGGAAAAATTACCTCACTTATTCGCATAACAAATTCCAGATACTTCCTATCTTCTGTCAGCCCAACGTTTCATGGCAGGGATATCATTGCTCCGGTGGGTGGCCATCTATCCGGCGGCATTGATATCGGGAAACTGGGTCCGGAATTAGACGTACAGGCTGCCGTCCACCTGGACCATCTGCACCCCCGCATTACAGAAGATGGTCAGATTGTCGGAAAGATAGTTGTCATCGACAATTTTGGGAATCTGATAACCAACATTGATTCTGAAGTGCTGGGCGAAATGTATCCAGCCGGGCAAAAAAGAAAAATTCAGATTTTAATCGGCCCCCATGTGATCATCGGACTGTCCAGAACCTATGACAATGCCCAGCTAAAAACCCCACTGGCCCTTATGGGAAGTCGCGGGTGCCTGGAGATAGCCGTTAATAAAGGCCATGCCGCTCGGATCTTGAAGGCCCAAAAAGGTGATACGGTACGGGTGAGGGGTTAGGCTATAAAGGTGAACTGCCGATGGCATATTTAATGTGGTTTCTACTAAAACAGGTTAAGGATTAAAGAATTGAGGAATTGCATGGAAGTTTGTAGAATTTTCATTTATTATGGTAAACTCCAATAAAGACTCAAATCAAACCGACCGTTCCGGGATATCAGCCAAATGGTTCAACCCGGATACGCGCTGGACGCTTTTGTTCATTGGGAACCGTGGAAAACCGATAACACTTAAGCGATTTAAAGCGATGGTTTTAACGACCCTGGTTGTGGTCATTGTTTCCATCACCATTGGTGTCGGTCTGTTTTTTTGGAATCGCAATATTCTGCGTGAAAAAAATCAGCTTGAATTACAATTGATAAATGTTGAGGAGCAAATCCAGGAATTGCGCTATGAAAAAGATATTCTCATGACCCGGCTGGTGTTGGCCGAGTCAGGGGCTATGAAAAAGCCGGATAGCTCACCGCAAAAGCAAACCGACCAAGCATTACCGGCTCGGAAAGAGCCGGCTGCAGATAATGTCGAGCACTCCGTCCCCCCGACCATGACAACCACGAAGACCGAGGTCCAAAGTCCCGTATCCGCCCGAGCAGAGAAGGCGCCGACCGATTCGGTTTTGAGTGTGGCCATCGATGATTTTATAGTATCCGCCAAATCCGGCAGCAATTCGTTGAGGCTCCAGTTCAAACTTAAAAATACCAGCCTATATTCCCAGCATGTTTCCGGACATGCAATTGTGGTGTTAAAAGGAGAGGAGATCGGGCAGAATCAATGGCTGCCCCTGCCGGTGATCCCACTGGTTGACGGCAGGCCGACAGGCAGACAGGAGGGCAATGCGTTTGGAATCAGCAATTTTAAGATCATGAAGTTTCGCGCAAATATGCCGAATTCTCCTGAAAATTTTCATGCTGCATCCGTTTACATATTTACCCAAAGTGGAGAGTTATTGATCGAACAGGATTTTCCGCTGAAGTTAGTGCCATGAAATCTGCTTGCCCTGTCCACTTCGATGGCATTCAGATGACTGGCTATGTCTGTTTTGATATTCCTAAAATTGTCAAAGGTAACGTCTGAAAATTTAACTTCGGTTTCCAATTTTTCCGTAGGAATAGACCTGTCATCTGAGACAATCTTATAGATGCATTGCCCTAATTGACTTCGGGTTTTAATAAACATTGACGAAAGCCAAAGTTTGCAATTAAATAAAAGCTTCACTAATATACTGCTTGATACCCGCGCGATCCTGCTTATATTGTCTTTTTATTTCTGTCTGGAGGGATGAGCGGGTAGTTTCCTCCATCTTGTTGCATTATTTTGTTTTTCTGCTTGACAGGCTCTTCCGAATTGTTTAAATATACCGGATTCATAAATTTTAGGAGTGCGAAAAACGTGAAAAAATATACTTACAGTGCTAAAAAATCGGATAACGAAGGCAAATGGGGTCTGGTCGATGCCGAGGGAGCCATTCTCGGCCGTGTGGCCACCATCGTTGCCTCCCGCCTCCAAGGAAAACACAATCCTTTATACACCCCGCATGTTGACACGGGTGACTGGATCGTCGTGATCAATGCTGATAAAATTCAGTTGACCGGGAAAAAATTTGATCAGAAACGTTACTACCGTCACAGTGGATACACCGGGGGCCTGACGGAGACGACGGCCAAAGATCTCAAAGAAAAACGTCCTGAGGATCTCATTCGCTTTGCCGTAAAGGGCATGCTGCCAAAAAACAAGCTGGGAAAAAAATTGTTCAACAAACTAAAAGTGTACGCCGGCGACCAGCATCCCCATGAGGCTCAAAAACCCGAGGTAATTGAACTCTAACAGTAAATATTGAAATTTTGAGGATTTAAATGCAGCAAGAAAACACTTATTACGCGACCGGCAGACGCAAAACTGCAATTGCCAGGACGTGGATAAAACCAGGCAGTGGCGAAATCGTTATCAACAATCGTCCGGTGGAAGAATATTTTCCGATCGAAACCATTCGGGTGGACATGATTCAACCATTTAAACTAACCAATACATTTGGTTCCTATGACGTTAAGGCAACGGTGGTGGGCGGCGGTATAGCCGGCCAGGCCGACGCCATTCGGCACGGTATTACACGGGCACTCGTTAGCGTTAACCCGGATTTTAGATTGACATTGAAAAGAGCTGGTTTTATCAAGCGTGATCCCCGGGTTAAAGAAAGGAAAAAATACGGCCAAAAAGGTGCCCGGGCACGGTTTCAGTTTTCCAAACGATAAGTCGCCGATTTTTTACATGCCATCAAGGGAACAGGCTGCCGTCTGCTCCCTTTTTTATTTTGGATGGAACCTCGACATAAAGCATACCCTAATTGAGCGAAACTCAATCAGATGGTGCCTCTTATGAAACTACATCTTTAGCGGGTGTGTCCTGGAGGATACGATATGCCGGTGAGCAAGATCGACTTAAATTCCGATGTGGGGGAAAGCTTTGGAAACTACAAACTTGGACTGGATGAAGACGTCATACCGCTGATAAGTTCGGCCAACATAGCCTGCGGCTTTCATGCCGGCGATCCCGTGGTAATGCGACGCACCATTGCTATTGCAAAAGAAAACGGCGTTGCTATCGGCGTACATCCGGGGTTTCCGGATCTGATTGGTTTCGGTCGGCGTAACCTGGATGCTTCTCTGGAAGAAATCAAGGACTATGTGACCTACCAGATCGGTGCTCTTCAGGCATTTGCCGTCGCCCAGGGGGTGAAAGTGCAGCATGTCAAACCCCACGGCGCGCTCTATAACATGGCCGTGAAGAATCCGGCTATCTGGGAGGCTGTCGCAGAAGCCATCGCTGCCGTGGATACCCGTCTTATCTTATTTGTGTTGGCAGTCAAAGACCGTGAGAACCTGGAAGCCCTCGGAGCTAGGTACGGCATTCGTATCGCCTATGAATTTTTTGGCGACCGAGCTTACAACTCCGACGGTTCATTGGTTTCACGCAAAGAACCGGGTGCTGTAATTCACGACAATGAAATTGTAGCAGAAAAAATTTTAAAAATGGTTAAAGAAGGCAGGGTGGTTTGCAAAGACGGCTCCGAAATCGAAATGACCGCAGATACCATATGTGTGCACGGCGACAATCCATCTGCCCTGTCTCTAGTCAGAAAGATCAGAGAAACATTGCAGACATCGGGGGTTGAAATTGCAGCACCCGAAATGTTTTTATAATTTGGGGTGAGTGTTTCAAGGTTCGGGTTCCCGGTTGAAGCGTCCCTGACCGGTGCATCCTAAATGGATTTTGCACCCATAGGGGCGGCAAGGCTGAACCATCCGAAATAGAAAAGTGACAGTATACGATCATCCAATTTATCGAATAATGGGAGACCGATCTCTTCTCGTCGAACTGGGCGACGAAATCAGTCCATTCGTTAACGATCGGGTGCAGGAACTGTTCACTCTTATGGATCTGCATCGACCTAAGGGGATCCTTGATTTGGTGCCGAGCTATCGATCCCTGCTGGTGATTTATGATCCGTTGTGCATTACTCTGGATGCAATTAAAACCGGGATAGAAGACATATGGGAGAACCCGGATCGATCTCCCCCCTCACCGCCGCAAACCGTAAAAATCCCGGTGGTATATGGCGGTGAACACGGACCCGACCTGCAACCGGTGGCCCAATATCACCATCTCACTGCCCGCGAAGTCATTGGCTTTCATACCAGGCCGATCTATCGTGTTTACATGATCGGGTTTACACCCGGATACCCTTATCTTGGTGAAGTATTGGACGAGATTGCCACCCCCCGCCGTGAAACCCCACGAATCCTTGTCCCTAAGGGATCGGTGGGAATTGCCCAAAAACAAACCGGCATTTACCCGGTTGACAGCCCCGGCGGGTGGCAGATTATCGGTTGGACGCCCTTAGAACTCTTCGATCCTCATGGACAACCTCCCAGCCATTTGGTAATGGGAGATCGGGTTCAATTTCATGCCATTACGGCCCAGGAAGCAAGCCAATGGCAGGCGTAAAACTATTGGAAATTTTATCTCCGGGCATCCAAACCTCCGTTCAAGATCTCGGCAGATTCGGATATGGCCATTATGGCGTCGCGCCCAGTGGGGCTTTGGACTCCTTTGCGCTGCGTATTGCAAACCTTTTGGTTGGCAACCGTGCTGACCAGGCCTGTATCGAGACAATGTTACTGGGTCCGGCAATCAAAGCTTTGGAAGATGTTGTCGTTGCTGTTACCGGTGGCAATCTTCAACCCCGGCGAAATAAACAGGCCATCGAAATGTGGCATTCGCAGCTCTTAAAGAAAGATGATATCTTGTCTTTTGGCTCTTGCCTGAGTGGGTTTCGAGCTTATATTGCAGTGGCGGGTGGTATCGGCGTGCCCCCTGTTATGGGCAGTAGATCAACAAATCTTTCTTCCAGTTTCGGAGGGCTTCAGGGGCGCACACTTGAAAAAAACGACATCCTAGTTTCGGAAAACCACGGCCAACATTTGAAAACAGGTGCTCGTGGCCTGAAACCCGCCTTGATTCCGATCTACCCGAATAACTGGCTGCTACGCGTTATTTTGGGTCCGCAGGATGACCATTTTCCGAATGAAAGCCGAGATCGCTTTTTGAGCGCAACCTATAAAATGTTGTCTGATTCCGATCGCACAGGCATCCGCCTGGAGGGAGCGGCCATACGACAAAAGGCGGATATCAGTGCGTCCATCATATCCGAAGGAGTGATTTCGGGTTCTGTACAAATTCCGGGGGATGGAAAACCCATTATTATTTTAGGAGAAACCGTCACCGGTGGCTACCGCAAAATCGCCACCGTCATTTCGGCTGATCTCCCGCTTCTGGGCCAAATTAAACCGGGCGATGACGTACATTTTAAAGCTGTCTCGCTGGAGCAGGCACGACAGGCACTTGCCGCTGTAGAAGAAAAAGTTCATGCAATCGAAGAAAATTTTAAATGATGCACGATACAGTTTAGTCTCCAGATAGAAGTGTACCCAAGAGAAAAGGCGGTTTAAGGATTTTGGCGATTTCTTTAAATCTTAACTTTTCCTATACCTTATAGTATGTTATGCTTTAAAACAATTCACCCGATTGGATTTATCGCCTTAAAATTGAGATTATCACCACCTCCAGGTTAAACTAAAGGATTACCCATAATGATTCGACTTATCAATCGACCCAAAACCATTTTATTAATCATTATATCGGTGGCATACTTGGCTGTTGTTTGGGTTGACACCGCGGCATCACAAAACTGCAAGCCGCTTTTGCTTCCCGAGAAGAAAACTTTGTTCCAACGGGTGATCACCAACCCCGGTGCCAATGTCTATGTTTCCGCCGACAAGACCGCTCCCATTGTCCAGGCCAGCGTGAAGCCTTTTACCATTTACTACGTTTATGAGCGGCTCCAGGTGGATGGTTCCGGATGGCTGAAAGTGGGACCATCCGCCAGTTGCGAGATTACAGGTTGGGTGCAAGAGGACCAGGTGTCCGAGTGGCGGCAATCCTTATCCCTGGTATTCACTGAGAGAGTAGGCCGCAAGCCGGTTTTATTTTTCAAGGATCTCGATTCTCTCGAAAAGGTTGCCGGGTCCCAATCTCCGGCGGAGGAAGCCGAAAATTTGGCCTCCCAGTTCACAGCCATTACCGCAGGCGACATGGCCAAGCCCGAGGATTTTAAGATTATTGCAATGGAACCCGGTCAGGAAGCTGTTTCGAGACAGCGGTTTTATCTGATGCCGATATTTCAGACTGTAGAGCTTTTTGAGGGTGTCAAGTTTCTCGAAGTTGCTTCGATTGATCCGGGATCCTGGGAGTTGCCGGAAAATTCGGAATTGCGAACCGGCATTGTTTTTGTCATTGATACGACGATTTCCATGAAACCATATATTGAGCGCACCCGGGAGGCCGTTCGCAGAATTTATGATGCCATTGAGAGCTCCGGCCTATCGGACAAGGTCGCTTTTGGTCTTGTGGCCTTTCGAAGCAGCACCGAAAAAACACCGGGTCTTGAATATGTTAGTAAAGTCGTCTCCGACCTGAAGGATGGAAGACAGCGGGTTGCTTTCGAGACTGCGCTGGCCGATATCCGCGAAGCCGAGGTGTCAACCCATTCCTTTAACGAGGATGCACTGGCCGGTCTCAAAACGGCGGTGGAGGGGTTGAACTGGAAACCTTACCAATCGCGGCTCATTTTTCTTATTACGGACGCCGGCGCGATTCGCAACGACGACCCATTTTCCACCACCGGCATGAATGAACCCGAGATAGCCGACATCGCTGCAGCCAAAGGCATTAAAATCTTTGTACTCCACGCAAAGACGCCCCTGGGGAAACGAGCCAATAATCATGCCTATGCGGAAGCCCAGTACAAGGCTCTGACCGGACAGGCCGACCCTTCCATCGGCGACCTTTACGTACCGGTCGATGCGAGCCAGGCGGCGACGGGCGTGCAAACCTTCGGGCGGCTGGTGGAAGGTGTTGCCGTCCAAATGGTAGAACTTGTGCGGGCCACCAGCGCCGGTCAGCGTCTGCAGCTGCCGGGCCAATCTCTATCCGGATCCAGTGATATCGTCGCAGAAGCTAAGCGCAAAGCAGCGATTTTAGGATATTCAATGCAGCTTGAGTATTTGGGCCGCAGAGATGAAGTCCAGGCGCCGCAACTGGTTACTTCCTGGGTTTCTGACATGGACCTCGCCCAGCCGGATGTACCTTCCTTTACGGTCACCGTTTTATTGACAAAAAATCAACTCAGCGATCTGTACGAGCGTCTGAGAATTATCCTGAACCAGGCCCAGCGAACCAAGCGGACAGGCGCCAGAGACTTCTTCCAGGGAATTTTGTCGGCAGCTGCCCAGATATCACGGGACCCCACCCAATTCAGCAAACGACCCAATCAAAACCTGGGGGAATTGGGGTTGCTGGGCGAATTTCTAGATGATTTGCCTTATCGCAGCAGTATCATGCGATTAACGGAAGAAGACTGGTATCGAATGAGTGTCGGGCAGCAACAGGCCTTGGTGGATAACCTGAAGTCAAAAATAAAGCGGTATCGGCAATATCATGATGATGTAGACAACTGGGTCAGTTTCGGAGCCACCGATCCCGGAGACATGATCTATCGCGTGCCATTGAGTATGATGCCATAACCGGAGTGCAAAGCGAACATGACCAGGCCTGTATTATTCAAATGTCTTTCAACCTATTCGGCAATGGCGGCAATCGCATTGGTTCTTTCCTTTGCAAGTGGCTTTGCCTCGGCCCAGGATTGTCCTTCGCAAAGTTACAAGCGGACTTCTCAAACCCCCATTGTCAAGGATATGGTGAACCCCCATCCCGATGAATACGATTTTGAACTGCCGATGCCATGCGGCGGCAAAATGTTTTTGCGCCATGTCTGTATTCCGGCCAGGTCCTTTCTGGATGACTTTCAGTTCAACGTCGGCTGTGAGGAATGCCGTCGCAAAGATGAGGGCTTTATGGAAGCCAAACGCAGCGCTGCGATAGCCGGTGCCTTCACACTGGACGAACTGCCCGAAGCCTGGCGTGCCAAACTAATTGAGCTTGGCCGCAAGGGAGACGGCATATGCCCGGGTCCTGATGACAAAAACTCAAAGGCCCTTTATTACTTCATCGGGAAATATGAGATTTCAAATTGGCAGTGGCAAACCGTCATGGCCGACGATTGCCCGGGATGGGACAAAGCTTTTACGACTGAGGATCCGCGGCCGAAAACGAATATTTCGTGGTTCGAGGCCGTAGAGTTTACCAGACGTTATTCGACCTGGCTCGTGAAAAATCGCCAAGACGCGCTTCCCTCCTTTCCTGCCGGACGTCATGCTTTTATTCGGCTGCCTGCTGAAGTCGAATGGGAATATGCCGCCCGGGGGGGGCATATGATAACTGCCTCTGAAATGAGTGGTGAAGAATTTTTTCCCCTGAATAATCGTCATTATTCTGATTTTGCCGTATATACCCAGACGGGGGCTGCAAAACCGCCGGAAAAGCTGTCCTGGATCGGTACAAAGTGCCCGAATCCCCTGGGGCTTTTTGATACCGCTGGAAATGCTGCAGAAATCATGCTGGATCCTTTTCGGTATTTCACAGGCTCACGACTGCACGGCGCAACCGGCGGATTTGTGATTAAAGGCGGAAGTTTCAGCAAAAGTAGAGCAGAAATAATGCCGGGAAGACGCGAAGAGATGCCTTTTTTCCTTGACCAGGATGAATTTCGAAGCAGCGATATGGGCTTGCGGATCGTGCTGTCGGGAATTGTCACACCCCAGAATCGAAGTAAAATGCTCAGACAGCAATGGACTAAGGTCGCCGAACGTGACCGGTTGGCTAAACTTGACTCCGGCAAGACAATATCCGCCATCGATGGCGTTCGCGGAAAAATCCTGATCGCAGAGATTGAGCGCCGAGCTGCCGCTGCCACAAATATTACCGAGAAAGAAGAGCTTTTAGCGGAAGCCGACTATATCAAAAGGCTTACAGCCATGTTCGGGGATCGGCAAACGCTTTCACTTGAAGCGCTTATCTGGCAAGCACTTTTCTCCGTAGAATCTTTGCACAAATATACGGTGCAGCGTAACCAGATGGAAGATGAACGGCAAAGGCTCCAAAAAATGAAAGCAGAACCCTTACCGGAATCGGAAATAGAATTATTAACCAAGAATATTTCCGGGCTAATCGAACAAATTCGCCACAGTGATGCAGCAATAGATTATCTGACACAATCATACCTTAAAAATATTCGAGAAAGTCAAAAATTTTCCCAGGATAATATTGACCGTCAACTGGATGACTTGTTCCAGCACCAGATATTAGAGGAAAATTTACGGTCCAGTTTGAATAGCCGACTTGAAATATTCAGAAATCATGTTTCTCGGTATGCCACCAATCCGGATGACATCCGGCCGGAAACCATCATTCAGGATATTATATCGAAAATTACACCCTAGGAGAAACCTCAGGTTGTTACCTACCGCATTGCATAAAAAATACAGTCTTCAACTCGGCATAATCGCTTCTTTTCTATTGATATCTTTTCAACTTTCCTTCGCTGAAAACCAAGCTAAGGTTGCTCAAAGCGGAGCCATGCCCACCCATCAAAGCAACCGGCAATCTACATCCGCAAATCCCGATATATCCAAGGATATCAGACAGATTCAGACCCTGTTGGCATTGTTGAAATTCAACCCCGGACCGATAGATGGACTGTTGGGTAAAAAGACCGTCAATGCCATCCGTGCATTCCAGATGGATATCGGCGTACCCGTTACCGGCAAGATTGACGAAAATCTGAAATTACAGCTTGATGGGGCCTACAAGCTGGCTGTGATCCGCAATCAACAGCGAAATAGAGACGAGGAGGAAAAGCCTCAAATAAGCAGACAAGAGCCGAAGGTTGCGGCCGAATTGCCGGCCCCAAAACAGGAAAAAAAATTAGCGTCCGGAAAAGAGCTTGAAGCAAAACAACCAACAAAAACCGGCCTGGAAGTCCAGAAAGAACCTACCCCTAACGACCCAAATCGAAAGACGGGAAGTCAATATTTAAAATATATTAAAATTAGTTTTCCAATTGTAGCGGTCATCTTTTTAGCCTACTTTTATAGAATCTGGACACGCGCGCATGTGAAAAAGAGTGGGGATAAAACAGAACAGAGTGCCGAAACCGAAGTGGAAACAATTGGGGAAGTAAAACCCGAAGAAGAATATGACGAGCTCTTTGAGGTTCAAGAGATAGAAAAAGAAACAACGAAACCTGCAGACACCAAGGCTGAATTAAGACGGCAAGAACCGGTTGATTACCATGACCCGTCACACCCGGGATATATCACTCCGGTGGTCAGGCGTAAGGTCTGGATTAGAAACAAAGGGCAGTGCGTAGCCTGTGGTAGCCGAAAAGATCTTCAATATGATTATATTATACCCCTATCAGAAAGGGGCGATAATACTTTGGACAACCTCCAACTATTATGTAAAACCTGCAGCCGGGAGAAACCGGGTAAAAGCGTTTAAGGAGTCATTACCCGGGCAAGCCGGAACCAATGTAAAAATTGCGAATTAAGGGAACTATGGATTATAATAAGGTGTACTTCTGTTTACAAATTGTCAATTCCTGAATTAGATCCGTGTCCAATCTTTATGCAATCCCACCAGAAAAATGTCACAATCATTATTGCAAGCTAAATGACGAGACCTGGACTAAGATACCGGCAGAAATACCAGGGTGCCGCTTGGAAGGTCGTTAAAATCCTTTATATTATTACCGGCTAACAATTTCTGGGTCGGAAGATAATAGATTGTTTTTCGGTCCTTGTATTTCACGCCGGCTATTTTGTAAGCTGTCTGGTCCTTGTGGATCTTGAACGGTCCGCGGTAGCCAATAATAATTTTAGTTTTTACCGGAAGATCGTCCCAATTGGATATCATTGAACCATATTTGATCCTGCCGGAAGGTAGAAAATAAATCGTTGTTCGGTGGTTATAGGCTTTACCGACCAGTGACCAGGCTGTGCGACCATCGGGTATGGTTTTAATCGGTGTTTTACTTTTTGTCAATTCAGGGCCGGTTTCTTGATTCAGCAGCACGATGGTTTTCGGAGGTATTCTATTCCAGCCGATTTTATCTGAAATTTGGTTGCCCCTGTACACGCGACCATTCGGAAATTTATAAACGGTTGTCCCCATGTCATAGTCTTCACCGGCAATCGACCAGGCTGTGTTACTTTTGGATATAACGTTGGCCTCATCAGCTTTGGCCAGAAGTTCCCGGCGACCGTAAAAAACGCCTGATAGCTGGGGATCTGCCGTAAGACGCCGCGCCCGGACATCAGGATCGTAAGCCCATGTGGGGCCCAAACCCGCTTTGGATCGTATGAAATTTTTGGCACAACGTTTGCGGCCGCGGTGGTTTTTTTTGAACCAGCGATTTGGATATCCGTAAGCCACCTGGCTGTGGGTGAGCACGCCACGATCGTTTACATTATACATACCTTGAAGGGTTTCGATCAAAAGGCCAATGGATCGGTATTGATGCACCGTGATGGGCGAGTAGTGATGTCCCTCTAATTCAATTCCAATGGAAACTTTGCTGATATTCGTTTCTCCATTCCACATGCTAAGTCCAGCGTGATCGGCTATATAGCGACTATTCAGCATGCGGTAGGTACGCCCATCCCGGGCAATTACATAGTGGGTATGCCCGCCACGGGTTTTGCGGCCGGACGGCAGCCGCTTTCCTTTGGATATGACTCTAAGGGTCGCCTTGAGACCCAGCTCCGAAGTATGGACAATTATGTATCGGGTCTTCGCCCGGCTTATTTTTTTGAATTTAGGATTGAGATGCCGGCGGTAATCGACGATGGAACGCTGAAATTTTTCTAAATCTGTTCGGGCGGCGGCTGCCGTTATGGTTGGTAAATGGAAACATAAGATGGCAAATAAAGACAAGATCCATATGATGCGATAGTTAACGGGTATTTTACTGCGATTCATAGATTCCAACCCATCCGGTCCAGAAGTTTTAAATAAATTCAACTATATCGCAAAGTTTTGAATTTATCAAATAAGCCTAACACGGTTCCAACATTGAGTTTTTGATTGAATTCAGCCGATCAGCGTCATCTTGAAAGATGTCGCAAGATATGATAGGCAAAGCATATTTTCTGATATTTCAGATAGTTTTAGTTTTGAAAGGTTGGCTGGAGGCGGTTCGGATCCGATACTCTTTATCTACCATCATATTGACCTGCAGGAGGAAAAACGATGTTAAAAAAGATTTTTATTGGTTTCATGATCTTTTCATTTTTACTGGCTACCATGGGTTGTGCTGAATGGAACCGCACCACAAAAGGCGCAGCTATTGGTGCCGGGGCTGGTGGCGCGGCCGGAGCCCTCATTGGTTATGCGACCGGCAGTACGGTGGCCGGGCTTCTGATCGGGGCGGCGGTGGGTGGTGTCGCCGGAGGATTCATAGGTAACTATATGGACAAGCAGGCCGCTGAAATCGAACGGGACATCCAGGGGGCCAAAGTTGAGCGTGTCGGCGAAGGCATCAAAATTACCTTCAGTTCCGGAATATTGTTTGACGTCGACAAAGCCAACCTTAAAGACGGCTACAAAGCCGAATTGGCGGAGCTATCTACCATTCTAAACAAGTACGGCGACACCAATATCCTTTTGGCAGGGCATACCGATGCCACCGGCGGCGATGAATATAATCTCGAACTTTCCAAAAGACGCGCTCAGTCGGTGGCTGACTATCTAAATAGCCAGAATGTCGACTCGGCCCGTTTCACCACAGAGGGTTACGGCAAGACCCAACCGATTGCCAGCAACGACACGGCTGAAGGCCGGGCCCAAAACCGCAGAGTGGAGGTGGCCATCTGGGCTAACGAAAAATTAAAAAAAGTTGCTAAAGAAAAGACCGGTTGAGGGTCTTCTATTTTATGATAATTCACCGCAGAGTTCGCCAGAACGCTGAGAAAGTAACCATATAAATTAAAAGAAAATTTGGGTCCAACTCCATTCATTTCCACTCCTATCCGGCACCAGGGTGTGCTGTAGAAAAATCCAACAAGGGTGTTGGAAAATCCAACGATTGCATAACTATCTAATATTAAATAATAAAATTTTTAATTTAAGGTTAAATTGATTGTCATCTTCATAAAGTGTAGAATTTATCAACACGCATAAATAACACATGAACCGGTGAGCGATCGTATGATTTAATAAAAATTATATAATAACAATAGGTTAAGAATATTTTGGCCGGCATCTGCAGTTTGGCACATCGCTTGCTCTATAGGTTGATAAGAAAATGAACCCCGAATAAATAAAGGAGTGAGAGAAATGGCTGAGCAAACAAGAGAAAACCGAAGAGGCAATGTGGGATTTGGATCGACCTATCGCAAGGGCAGCTGGCAGGACCTGGGTTCACATCAGGAGATTGGATCTGTGATGCAAGGGCAGGTCTGGATGGTCAAACCCGACAAGAAAGCCAAAGCGGCAAATCCCTGTCTGTGGATGCAAGCGGGTGTGGTGAAATTTAAAAACTGTGACAATTATTATGACTGTACCACCTGCCAGTACGATCATGCCATGGCTATGAAGGCAGAGCGTGGCAAGCAATTGACCTGGCAGGCGGCCATGCGGAGAATGCCCGATATGGATCGTGTCTGTCGCCACAGCCTGACGAGTCGCATTGAACGGCGATCCTGTGCCTATGACTACCAATGTGCAACCTGCGATTTTGATCAGTTCTTCGAAGATGTGTGGACCACTAAGAGCAAGAGTATGCCGGCTGAAGTTCAGCAGGTCAAAGGCTTTGATGTGCCGATGGATTTCTATTTCCATGACGGCCATGCCTGGGCGCGTATCGAAAGCGGCGGATACATTCGCATCGGACTCGACGATTTTGCTCTAAAAGTGCTGGGAAAGGCGGATGCACTTGAATTACCGCTGATGGGCAAGGAATTGGATCAGGGCAAGGTTGGTTGGGGGCTGAAGCGCAAGGACAATCTTGCAGATGTTCTTTCGCCCATCGATGGGGTTATCGTAGAGGTTAATTCTCAGCTCAGGGAAAAACCCGATATTGCCAACCGTGAACCCTATGGTGACGGCTGGCTTTTTATGGTTCGTACCCCCGATATCAAGGCGACCATGGGTAAACTAATGGTCGACCAAAGCAGTCTGTCATGGATGAACAATGAAGTCACCAATCTGGAAACCATGATTGAAGATGTTGCCGGTCCCCTGGCTGCCGATGGTGGTTACCTGGCGGAGGACATATACGGAAATCTGCCGGATATCGGCTGGAACAATTTGACCAAGGCTTTCTTGAAAACCTGATTATTCTTAAGGGTCATTTATAGTGACCCCTAACGATTGCTCCGTAACTTTGCCTGCAGTATGGGGGAAATATCATGAAATCCAGCCAAATCGAACATAAAGCCAATTCAAACCGCACTGCCTGCATCTGGATGCAGGCCGGTGTCGTTCGTCGCAAGGCCTGCGAAATTGATTACCGCTGTGAAAGTTGTCGTTTTGACCGCGCCCTGGGACGGGTGGCCCGTGAAAACAAGAAATTGTTGCAGCAGGGCAAGGTCCCGATCGACAAGCGCAGGAAAATTGTTTACTGGAAAGACCGCTTAAGAGAGCTTGCCACCGCGCAGCAGCCTTGTTTGCATCACATGAAGGGGCGTATCGATTTTCGTACCTGCACCCATGACTACCAGTGCGGTAACTGCGAGTTCGATCAATATTTCAGCGACCAGTACACGGTGCATGCCGTGGTTCAGCCGGTAGACGTCCTCGACATTAAAGGATTCAAGATCCCCCACGGATATTACCTTCATCGGGGTCACACCTGGGTGAAAATCGAAGAAGGATCAACGGTCAGGGTCGGGCTCGATGATTTTGCCCTGCGCTTGCTGGGCCCCTTGGATCGAATCGAAGCTCCGTTATTGGGAAAGGAGCTTGAGCAGGATCGGGGTGATATCCTGCTGGGACGGGGTTCGAATATGGCACGGGTACAATCTCCGGTGGGTGGCGTGGTCACCGATATCAATCCGGCGCTGAGGGAGAAAGGCAGCCTGGCCAACCAGGACCCCTACACCCAGGGCTGGGTGATGCGATTGCATTCCAGCAACCTGCGCCGGGACATCAAGAACCTGATGATCGGCGACGAAGCCGGTGAATATCTGGATGGTGAGATCAACAGCCTCTACCAGGTTATTGAAGAAGAATTGGGGCCGCTTGCAGCGGACGGTGGTTATTTGGGCGATGACATTTTTGGCAATCTTCCCCAAACCAGCTGGCAGAAGCTGACCCGTACTTTTTTGAAAACCTAGTCTTTTACAAATTCATTTCTCTTCACGGATAAAGGGGTTGCGGTATTTGCCGCAGCCCCTTTTTTAAACTTTGCTCCTGTAAAAGGATACCTGAAAAACCCTCCTACGGACAAGTTCCACTCGTCAGATTTTCAAATCCCTTTCGATTGTGGGGTCAGATGGCATCCCCACAATAAACAGGCGGTTTCAGCCGATAACTTCTTTTAGTGCTTCTTCAAAAACGCCCAGTGTGAATGCGGCGTCTTCATCGCTGTGCGATGAAGAGGTAAACCACGGCTCGCGGGAGTCGATATCGGGCATCACACCTTTTTCGATACATTTCTGAATGACCTCTTCATAGAGAGCGTGGTCCGAATCGTTCCAGTCGCGGAATTCATCGACGCGTTTTTTATCGGTCAGGAGAACACCGCACATGGACGGCGGACCCTGAACCACGGCCGGAACACCGAGGGAGTCGAAAATCTTTTTAAACCCGTCCCCGAGTAGCTTGCCGTGCGCATCTGCCTTCTCAAGCGCTCCGGCCTCGATCTCATCCAGCACGGCATCTGCGGCGGCTGTGGCGACGACATTGGCACAGTAAGTACCACCATGGGCTATTTTCTGATATCCAATCTCACCCATAATTTCTTTTTTACCGGCGATGGCCGCCAGGGGAAATCCGTTGGCCAACGCCTTGGCATAGGTGACCAGATCTGATTGGATATTAAAATATTCCTGGGCCCCGCCTTTGGCGATCCTGAAACCGGTTTTTACTTCGTCCATGATCATGACGATGCCGTATTGGTCACAGAGGCTGCGAATCAACTCAAGATATCCGGGTTTGGGCATGGTTGAAGCACAGTTTCCCAACAAGGGCTCCACAATGATACATGCGATATCGCCCCAACTCTCTTTGACTTTTTTCTCCAGGAGCTCTTCATCATTAAACGGAATAGAATACACCAGTTGTCCGATCATATGGGGAATACCTGATCCATGCGGGATGAGGACCGGTGATCGGCGATACCCCACGCCCGGAACCGGGGGCTGACAATTCCACAACGTATAATCGTGGAAACCGTGATAGGCCCCTTCGAACTTGAGCACCTTTTCGCGGCCGGTAAACGCGCGGGCAACTCGAATCGCATGCATGGTTGCCTCTGTGCCTGAATTGGCAAACCTGACAAGGTCGACATTGGCCAATTTTTTAATTTTTTCGGCAGCCGAAATTTCATATTCATGGGTCATCGAAAAGGCATTGCCGATTTCCAGTCCTTGCTTAATTCTTTCAAGCACGGGTTCATAGGCATGCCCAAGAATCACGGGGCCAAATCCGAGGCGGTAATCAATATATTTTTTATCATCCTGGTCCCAAAGGTAGGCGCCTTTGGCCTTTTTTAAGATGAGGGTTTCCTCATCGCCCCAGTACCTGAAATTTGAATTAACGCCACATGGAATACACTCCGTTGCTCTTTTAAACATTGCTCGGCTTTTTTCTCCGCTTTTCAAATTAACCTCCCTTGGAATTTGTATGTTTTTTATTTTTCCCGGTGTGTCCGGCGTCAGGGTTTACTCTACCAATACAAGCGTATCCTCCGGTTGCCAGGATACCCACATTTCATTACCGATGATGATCGATGGTGCTGCAGTCCGTGCTTCATTCTGGAAATCAACCGACAAACTAAGACCTCCGGCGGTTTCCACATAGATGTGGCTGGCGTTACCATAATAAACCATGTCCGTTATTTTCACCAGAAACTTAATGGCTTCTCCATCGGGTTCTTCCTTGCTGAGCCGCAGTTTTTCGGGGCGGATGGCAATCCCGATTTTGCCTTGAGCTTCACCATCATAAGGCACCTTAATCTTGAGGCCCTCGTCTTTAATCTCAACCAGGAGCCTTCCGTCCTCAACACCCGCCACCCTGGCTTCCAGCAGATTGATTTTACCAATAAAATCTGCACAAAAGCGGCTGTTGGGATTTTCATACAATTCGATCGGAGAGGCCGTCTGCCGTAATTTGCCTGCTTGCATGACCGCAATGCGATCCGCCACGGACAATGCTTCATCCTGGGAATGGGTAACGATGATAAATGTAATGCCGACCGACTTCTGTAATCTTACCAGTTCGATCTGCATCGCCTCCCGCAGTTTGGCATCCAGCGCGGAAAGCGGTTCATCCAGCAGCAGGACTTTTGGTTTTTTGATCAACGCCCGTGCCAGCGCCACCCGCTGTTGCTGTCCGCCGGATAACTGGTGGGGAAAGCGTTTCTCAAAACCACTCAGTTTAACAAGTGACAATGCTTCAGTGACCCGTTCTTCGATCTCCTCGCGGGCCACCCCGGTCACTTTCAGACCATAACCTGCATTTTTGGCGACGGTCATGTGTGGAAACACCGCGTAGGATTGAAAAACCATATTAACAGGGCGATGATTCGGGTTTACACCGCTCATGTCCTGACCGTCGATAAATATCCGGCCTTTGGTGGGATTTTCAAATCCGGCGACCATTCGCAGCAGGGTTGTTTTGCCGCATCCGGAAGGGCCCAGCAGGGCAAAAAATTCACCTTCTTGAATATCCAGCGAGACATTATCTACTGCCGTTACGGTGCTGCCGAACTTTTTTGTCACATTGCGAATACTGATAATGGGTTTTGTTTCTGTCATATGGCGATACCACCGTTCTTCTGGTCTTTGCGGGACATCATGATCATGGTCGTGACTGCGAGTATCAGTGTCATGAGAATCAAGATCGTGGATGCCGCATTCACCTCGGGCGTTACACTGAACCGCACCATTGAGAAAATTTTAATGGGCAGTGTGGTTGAGCCCGGACCGGATGTGAAAAAGGTAATCACGAAGTCATCCAGGGATAGGGTCAGGGCCAGGAGGGCGCCGGCAACAATACCGGGCCTCATATAGGGGAAAGTGACATACATGAATGTCTGCAACTGGTTTGCACCCAGATCTCTCGATGACTCTTCAAGCGCGTAATCATATCCGGCCATACGCGATCGGATCACCACTGCCACAAAGGGAATCGTGAAGGCTATATGACTCACGGTAATGGTAAAAAGCCCCAGAGAAATATTGAGGCGTGAAAAAAAAGCCATCATGGCCACGCCCATGCAGATTTCAGGGATGATGATGGGCAGGTGGATCCACCCGTCAAAGGCGTTTTTAGCGGGAAAGCGGAACCTGCAGAGCGCCAGGCCCAGCATGGCGCCCAGAAGGGTGGAAACCACCGTTGAAATGCCGGCCACGATCAGGCTGTTAATAAACGCTTCAAATAGCGATTCGTTGTAATACGCTTTGATGTAATATTTAAATGTAAATCCCTTCCACGTAATATTGCGACGACTGTCATTAAAACTAAAGGCCATTAATGCAATGATCGGAAAGTAGAGAAACACAAAATTAGCGAGCATCAGAAACTGAAACCACCTCTTTTTGGTGTACTCCAGCGGTGTGTGTCGCTTTTTGCGGCGCCGGCTTTTCACCGAGGGTGGATTTGATATTTGTGCGGATAACTGTTCTGCCATATCAATAACCGACTCCTTTTGATCGTGAAGCCACAACGGCTCTCAGCCAAAGTATAATAAATGTAACGTAAAGCAGCAAAAAAGAAATGGCCGAACCGAAGGGCCAGTCTCTGGCGGAACCGAATTCCTGGGCGATTAGATTGCCGATCATCATACTGTTGGTTCCACCCAGTAGTATCGGCGTCAGGTAGGTTCCCAGCGACAGAATGAAAACCAGCAGCAAGCCGGAGAAAATACCCGGAAATGCCAGTGGCATGGTGATCGAAAACAGGGTGCGCCACTGTCCGGCGCCGAGATCCAAGCTCGCTTCCAGGTAAGATCTGTCCAGTTTTTCCAGCGTGGCATATATCGGCAGGATCAAAAATGGCAGCGCCACATACACCAGGCCGACGATGACGGCGGGAGTATTATACAGCAAGGCCAGCGGCTTAAAACTACCCATCAAATCAGGAAACCCGATGAAGCTGAAGACCGCAGCCAGTTTTACGTGGACCCATTCCAGGCCGAAGTTGAGAAATCCCCGCGTTCGAAGCACCGCTATCCAGGCGTAGGTTCGAATGAGCAGGTTGGTCCAGAACGGGAGAATCACCAGCAGCATCAGGATGTTTTTATATCGCGCCGGCGCAAAGGCAATTCCCATTGCCAGGGGAAATCCCATTACAAAACAAATCACTGTTGACACGGCTGCAATCCATATCGACTTCCAAAAAATGCTCAGGTGGATCCATTCCACCGCACGCTTGTAATTATCCAGGCTCAGGGCCAGAAGGGTCTGACCCTGAGGTCCCCGTTCACCAAAGCTGTACACCCATACAATCGCAAGGGGCAGCGTAAAAAATATCACCAGCCAGCCCGAGGCCGGCAAGAGCAGTATGGCGGCCACCAGCTTGTTTTCACGCACGCTCTGCATACTCATGTCGCAGGTCCTTTTTGCAACTGATCGCAGGGGGCATCATTCGACCCATAGTCAAACAATTCCAATGCCAATCCGATCAGCCTGCCTGAATAGCCACCCAGGCCTCATCGTAAAGCCTTGCATTATCGCCGACATCCACTAACGCCTCGGATTTGGCGATGATTTCTGCAGGCGGATATATGGCCGGGTTTGCAAGGTCTTCTTTAACAATGTATTTCTTGGCCGCGATATTGGCAGTTGCATAATGGATGAAATTGGCGATATCCGCATTCACCTTGGCATCCAGGATATAATTGATAAAGGTATGTGCATTATCGGGATGGGGCGCACCGACCGGGATACAGATGTTATCCATCCAGACCATGGTTCCTTCATTGGGAACGATATAGGCCAAATCATCATCTTCTGCTATTACCTGCACGATATCTCCATTCCACTCCATGACGAGATCACATTCACCGGAAAGCAGCAGGTCCTGTCCATTGTCTTCTGCAAAAGATTTGATGTGTTTTTTTTGTTTGATAATCAAATCGCGCGCTTGGGCGATCTCTTGCGGGACCACGGAATTCATCTTGTATCCCAAATATTTCAGTGCAATGCCGATAACCGAGCGCGGATCAGACAGAAAGGCGATACGGCCGCTGTACTCATCACTGTCCAAAAGGACCTTCCAGCTGGCGGGCGGGTTTTTGACTTTGGATTTGCGATAACCAATGCCAATGGTGCCCCACATGTAAGGCACCCCATATTTCAGCCCCGGGTTAAAGGGCGGATTGGAAAAGTTGGGGTCCGGATCAATATTTTTGATATTGGGGAGTTTGCTGTGATCCAAGGGCATCAGTTTTTTTAGTATAGCAAGGCTTTCCACCGTATAATCACTGGGCCAGATTACATCATAACCGGGATTGCCTTCTTTCAGCTTAGCGAACAGTTCCTCATTGTTTGCAAAAAGGTCATATTGCACCTTCATGTCAAATTTTTTAGAAAAATCGGCAACCGTATTTTCGCCGATGTAAGTGTCCCAGTTATAGAGATTGAGCTTTTTTTCCTCCGCACCCCATACGAGCTGTGGCGCAAATGTCATGCCAACCCCAAATGCTGTGGCTCCTTTTAGGAATTTTCGCCGCGTAACCGTTGAGCTTAATAATGGTTTCATACCGATACCCCCTTAAATTTGATAGGTTATTGATTCGCGTTTGACATGAATGTCAAGCAGAACTTCATAATTTATAGAGATATAGAAAAACCGACTATGTATGTCAATTCCTATTTGTTTCTGATATCAAAAAATCCTATAAATTTTATGGGACACTTTCTTCTGCGAAAAAGAAAGGTGAAAGTTTTAATGATAATCCCGTAAAAAAACCAGCTTTGGTCACATCGGTGAGTTATGCTCGAACGGGTCTGAAATTGCAATCCCGGCAAAAGAAAATAATATTGACAACAAAATCTGCTTTGGTTATCCAGATGGATATTGTTTGCGTTGATGCCGCTTCAACATCTCGGGTTGTAGCTGAAACCGATACACAATCCAACATTTTCGATTCATCCGCTTTGAAAAAGCTTGATTCCTTGACGAAGGATAAAACTCTAAACGTTCGCCGCAATAGGAATAAAGAATAATTCGCAAATTTGTGAGAGGTACTATGAGAATAAAATCGGTGAGCTACACCATCCTTCCCGGCCAAGAGAGTTATCAAGGTTCCACCCGCAACGGCGTTAGCACCGTTAGTTACGGAAAATGGAAGGGAAGCTACCGTTTCGAATAACGGGGGATAGTTAGTATCCGATCGAGGTATTGGAATATGTCGTCCACTTCAATTGTTGCCAAGTCAACAATCCTTAAAGATGGATTGAACGCCGGATGGCCCATCTGCCTGGGTTATCTGCCCATCGGCATGGCATTCGGGGTTTTAGCCCAGAAGGCGGGGCTCGCACCCCTCCAGATCGGCTTGATGTCCATCATGGTCTTTGCCGGGAGCTCCCAATTCATTGCCGTCTCCATGCTGGCTGGTGGGGCCTCGGCACCGGCCATCATCACCACCACCCTTGTTGTCAATTTACGTCATGTGCTGATGAGCTCGGCTCTGGCTGTCTACTTACGAGCCACCCACCGGGGATTGCTCGCTCTGTACGCCTATGGCGTAACAGACGAGAGCTTTGCCGTCAACCTGCCACGGTTCAATGCACGCTCCTGGAGTCTGCCCCGAGCCCTGGTGGTCAACCACGCTGCCAACCTGACATGGTTCATCAGTACCGTGGCAGGCGGCATCGGTGGCCGCTTCATCCCTGAAGGGGCGTTGGGCATCGATTATGCCCTCATCGCCATGTTTATTTGCCTGCTCATTTACCAGATCAGAAAGCTGATTCATTTGTTAACTGCTGTGATCGCCGGCTTAACTGCTGTGGGCTTGGCCCTGATAATTCCAGGCAATACCTATATCGTCATCGCTTCCATTGTTGCCGCCACAGTGGGGGTAATCATCCAGCGGAAACTGATGAGGAGTAATCCGGACAATGGCTGATTATCTGCTACTCCTCCTGGGGATGGGCCTGGTAACCTACCTGCCCCGCTGGCTGCCCCTGCACTATCTCTCACGGCGATCCCTCCCGCAATGGTTCGTCCAGTGGCTGGATCTGATACCGGCAGCCATTCTCAGCGCTCTGCTGTTGCCGGCCTTGATCCTCGAGGGGGAGCCTAGATATATCGATCTACTGCGGCCTGAATTGTGGGTGGCCTTGCCGACGTTTGCTTATGCCTGGTGGACGCGATCATTGGGTGGAACGGTGGTCGTGGGGATGCTGCTGTTTTGGTTGGCGGGAAAGGTGAATCCGATCTGGTTTGTTTGGTTGTGATCGAGCACAAACGATAATTTTTCGGAATGATGGTTGCCAATTTAAACATGTACTTTTGACAGAATTGAATTTTTGCCAAAATTAGGCTAAAAAAGCACATCCAATTTTATTCTATCCCAAATAAAATCAAAACTGTACGCTAACCTTACTGTTTGGAGAACTCATGCACAGCATAGTCGTTCGATATTTTGATGAAGTTACGAGGCAAGGATCAATTTTCTAAATCCCGCACTTTATCGCATTTTAGCTCCCTTTGACCACCTTTTTCTTGACAAATCCCAATTTATATCAGATGCATACTAAAACTAGGTCTGCTCTGATATATCAACCTTCATCCCGGGAGGTAGCGTTGTGTCGAAACCCGTGGCTAACCTTGGTTTAAAAGATTTCCGGAACTCCGGAACGCCCGTCACCATTATTATGGTAGTCGTCTTTTTGGCGCTGTTTAATTTTGTAACGCCCAACTGCGCCTTAGCAGCCGATATAGAGACTAACGGTTCCGGTGGTGTCCATGAAATTGTGGCCGGGCTGAGCGACGAGCAGGTTCGCCGGCTGTTGATCGATGAACTTCAAAAGGCAGGAAGTTACACCAAAGACGATGGCACCAGCCTCATATCCAAAGGTATTTTTTCCGGCCTGCTGGCACGTCTGGAAAATTTCACCGGTGTCCTTTACTGGCGAATTTCCGCCTTTGTCTCGTCTCATCTAACCAACGAACGTAGTACTAAAAAACGACTGAATGGCGTTTTTCCCTTTTGAATAACCTAAATTATCGGAGGAGAGTGATGAAAATCATCAAACTATCCATGTTACTTTTGTTCCTTTTATCCATCGTTCAGTTCAGTGAGGCGGCCGATGAAACAAAAACGAAAGAAGAAAAGCGTTTCAGTAACGAAACAAACTTTGCGCTGGTTAACACCACCGGTAATTCGGAAGCTTTTACCGTGGCCGGAAAAAATGATATGAAATATAAGTTTACCGACAAGTGGACGGGCTCCTGGGTGGTTGGCGCACTCTATGGCAAAAGTGATGGCGATAAAAACGCCGAACGATATTTCACGGACCTTCGGGCCGACTATTCCATCAACGATCGCTGGTATGCCTATGGCCTTGGCGCCTGGATTCGGGACGAATTTGCTGGATTCGACAATCGAATTGGGATTGGTCCCGGTGTCGGATATAAATTTCTGATCGGTCCTAAGCATTTTCTGATGGGTGAGGCCGGTTTGAACTATGCTTATGAAGATTATTCGGATTCGGATGAAGATACTAGACGGTTTTTGGAAGGTCGGCTTTTCGGAAAATACGAATGGGCTTTCACGGAAAAAACAAGATTTACACAGGGACTGGAATACCTGCAAAGCCTCAAAAACAGCGACACACGGAAGCTGAATTCAGAAACAGCTCTCGTTACTGCGATTACCGATAGTTTAGCCCTCAAAATATCGTATTCAGTTTTCTATAACAACGATCCCAGGCCAAGCGATCTTGACGAAACCGATACGATCCTGGCTACATCATTGGTGGTTACCTATTAAAAAGTCATTTCAATTACCTGCAAAAGTCATAATTAAATTTGTATTCAGTGAAAAAAAGGAATGACCTGATGCCCGTTTATTCAATCCCCGATCCGGACTCCCTGCATCGGGAAATTGAGGCGTCACATGAACGCTGTCGGCAGTTCGGTGTGAATCCGAATGACACTTGCAATTTTCTCCAGGCTCGCTTGACGCCTGAGGAGCTGGCATTTCGATTTGAGCAAAACCGGGAATTTCTGGAAATTGCGATCGCCCAAATCGGAGAGCTCTATCAGTTTGTCTCCGGTGCAGGCTTTGCCGTCAATATCGCCGACAATGACGGCTATATCCTGCACATCATTGGTGACGAGCCTGTGCTGGCAGAGCTGGCCGCCGGTAATTGCTGTCCCGGTTATCGTTGGACGGAAAAAGATGTGGGCACCAGTGTCATCAGTCTGGCCCTGGCGCGCCAAATTCCGGTTCAAATCAACGACGAAGAGCATTTTTGCCGACGGGGACACGGCCACACCTGCTCGGCTTCCCCTGTTTTTGATCCGGACCATCAGCTGGTCGGTGTCATCGCCATGTCCGGTGATGCCACCCAAGTTCATCCCCACACTTTAGGGATGGTGATAACAGCCGCCCGTGCCATTGAAAATCAATTAAGAATTCAAAAAACTTCCAAAGAACTGAAGCTGCACAACAACTATATGCGGGCCATCGTTGACTCCATCGACAGCGGTGTTATGACGATAGATAAAAATGGTGTCATCAACAACATCAACAATCAGGGTCGATGGATTCTTCAATGGGGGGAGCCTCTGACAGGGCATCCCTTATCCGAGGTTTTCGGCAATCAAATAAATATCCAAAAATTGATGCGGGCGGGATCCGATTTTATTGATCGCGAGGTTTTTATCCGTGCGCCGAGCCGCAGTATACATCTGATATGTACTGCCAAACCGATCATGGGATCGTCTGGGAAAATCCAGGGCATCATCGTTGTTTTTAACGAGATCAAACGGTTTCGAAAGCTTCTCAACGAAATGGCCGGCACCCAGGCCAGATTTACCTTCGAAGATATCATCGGCGTGAGCCCGGCCATTCAGGAAGCCAAGCGGATGGCGATGATTGCCGCCTTAAGTAAATCATCTATTTTACTGCTGGGTGAAACCGGCACGGGTAAAGAACTCTTCGCCCAGGCGATACACAACCACAGTGCCCAGCGAGACCGGCCATTTATCGCCATCAATTGTGCAGCCATTCCGCGTGAGCTGCTCGAGAGTGAGCTTTTCGGCTATGTTGAGGGTGCATTTACCGGAGCGCTTAAAGGGGGGCGGCCAGGTAAGTTTGAACTGGCGGACGGCGGAACCCTGTTTCTGGATGAGATCGGTGATATGGCAACAGACATGCAGGTGAAGCTTCTGCGAGTTCTTCAAACCGGCGAAGTTTGCAGAATCGGCGACCACAAGTCCACCAGGATTGATATCCGAATTGAAGCGGCCACCAATGTCCGGCTAAAACAGGAAGTTGATCGTAAAAATTTCAGGGAAGACCTTTTTTACCGCCTCAATGTTTTTCCCATCACCATCCCGCCGCTCAGGGATCGACCGGAAGATATTGTCCCGCTGACAAATTATATTTTAACTCGTTGTGCACAAGTTGCAGGAAAGCAGGGCGTGCAATTCACCTCCCAGGCCATGCAGATCCTTTATAATTATGGCTGGACCGGCAATGTCAGGGAATTGGAAAACGTTGTCGAAAGGGCGGTTAACCTGGTTGAAGGGGATATGATCGGATCGGATCTGCTGGGAATTGTTTCTACCTCCGGGGCAACGCAGGGTGTCAAAAATCGAGGCGGCTTGCGCCTGGCGGAAGTGGAGAAGCAGGCCATTTCTGAAATCCTAAAAGAAATGAAATTTAATCTGTCCAGGGCTTCTAAATCCCTGGGCATTTCCAGAGCAACCTTATACAACAAGATAAAAAAATACAACCTTTCCACCCATCGCCAAAGTGTATAATATTTAAACATGTATAATGATTAAACACTTATAGATTATCCTTTAAATTACCATTGTTTATTATCTTATTGCTTTTTTTGTGTCTAATAATTATACATTATTCGTTTTGCCCGCAAAATTACCAATATTTTCAAGATATATATTGATTGCGGGGATTTACAGCCGAACACAAGCTCGATAAAGGTCTCATCGATCTTGGCATAATCTTTGCGTTTATTTTGTGAACCGGATGTATCAATTAATATGTTTCGAAATTATCGTAATTTCCGCCATTCCTGAACCCCTTAATTCTTCAATCTGTCACAAATTTTTGGCGGCGTTTAATTAAATTATTTTTTATCACAAAAACCGAAAAAATCGCCGTTAAGCAACTAAAACTTAAAAAAGGAGGTTTATTATGACTGAACGAAAAATAGGAAGACGCGAATTCATGAAAGTCACCGGGGGGGCTATCGGAGCTACCATGATCGCAGGTCCCGGTGCCGTCTTCGCTGCGTCCAAGGCAGGCGCGCAAGTCGATGCCATGAAGATTACCACCGCCACTGCCACCATGGATCCGGTCAGACCGGAGGTGGCCAGGGTATGCGCCGATGCCTTCAAGCAAATCGGCTGGGACGTCACTGCGAACCCCATCGACTACAACCTGAATGTCCAGAAGGTGATCATGGAGCACGATTATGACATGTGGTTTGTGATGCTCTCCGGGGCCTCAATTCGAATTGACCCCAACGTTTTCATCTACCAGGTGCACCATTCTTCGCAGTATAAGAAAGGTGGCTACAATTGGTACGGCCTTAACGATCCCGAGATCGACAAGCTGGCTGAGGCACAACAGCAGGAAATGGACATCGAGAAAAGGCGGGAAATCGTCTTCAAGGCCCAGGAACTGTGCCACGAAGCTCAAGCCCTGACTGCGGTCGCCTATATGCAGATGACCACCGCCTATCGCTCGGACCGCATTAAAAATGTGGTTCCCATGCTGGGTGAAGGAACCGGCAGCTTCTGGACGGACATCAACATGGAGATCGTCCAGGGTGACGGATACGTTCGAACAGCCCGACCGACGCCTCTGAAAATGCTGAACCCGGTGGCGGTCAAAGACACCACCGAGTTTATGGAGCTGCGGATGATCTATGATCCGCTGTTCAGGGTCGGTCCCGACGGTAACATGGTTCCCTGGGCGGCAGAATCTTATAAGGTTATCGATCAGTTGACACTTGATTTAACCATTCGACAAGGGATGCTCTGGCATGACGGCCAACCGCTGACCGCCGAAGACGTCAAGTTCACCTTTGATTACTGCAACCAATGGAAGCATCCCTTCTTCTATCAGATCTTGAAAAGGGTCGAAAACGTCGAGATCACGGGCAAGCATTCGGTGCGCATTAAACTGGCGGAATCTTATGCGCCTTTCATTCCCAACTTGTTGGGCGGCATGTTCCTCATTCCCAAGCACGTCTGGCAAGACATTCCCGAAAAGGTGGACGTCAGCGACCCCCTCAACTATCCCAATGAGAAGCCCATCGGCAGCGGTCCGTTTAAGCTGGACTACTGGGATCGGGGTCGTGAATTCAAGGTTTCGGCTTTTAAACAGCACTTTAACCCGCCCAAGTGTGAAGGCATCATCGGGATCGTCTACGGCTCTCACGATGCGGTGGCCGCGGCCATTGAAAAGGGCGAATGCGACCGCAATCGCTACATCCTCAAACCCAGCCTCTTGCTGGATCTGCAAAAAGTTCCCAACGTGGTCGCTAAAGGGTATCCCAACCATGGCTTCTACAACCTTGGCTATCACACCCGCCGGCCGCCGCTGAACGATCCGGCCTTCAGAAAGGCCATCGCTCATGTCATTCCCAAAGATTTGATCATTGAGGCCATTTTGTCAGGCCTGGCGGATCCGGGTGGATCAGTCATTGCACCGGCCAATAAATTCTGGCACAACCCGGCAGTCAAATCATTCCCCGAAGACATCAACAAGGCTAAAAAAATCCTGGCCGAGGCGGGCTATACCTGGAAAAAAGGCAAACTCCACTATCCGGCCTAGTTCGGATATCGCCTGTCAAGAATGGAGGCGACCTGCAAGTTCCGGTCGCCTCCCCTTCTGTAGAGGAGAAAAAAGGTGCAAGAATATATCATCAGAAGAATTTTATACACGATTATGACGATATTTGCGGTCGCCACCATCCTCTTTTTTATCTTTCGTGTCATGCCCGGCGACCCCACTGCCCAGGTGATCAGCCCGGCCTTGGATGAGGCTGCCCAGGCCAGATTAAAAGAAGCCTTCGGGCTGGACAAACCTTTGATCGTCCAATATGTGCTGTACCTGAAAAACCTGGTCACGCTGAACTGGGGCCGGTCTTACACGACGCAGCATGAAGTGTTCAGCATCCTCAAGTACCGGTTTTGGAACACCATCTTTCTAATGGGCGCCGCTATGAGCTTCACCCTGGTGGTCGGCACCGGCCTGGGTATGGTCATGGCCTGGAAACGCGGCAGCACCCTGGACGTGGGTTCCACCGTCAGCGCTCTGGTCCTCCAATCCGCACCGCCTTTTGTCACCGGTATCTTGTTCCTGATCATACTCAGCTACCGGCTTGATCTCTTTCCCACCGGCGGTATGGCCACCCCGGGCATGCGATTGGCCTCCGGGATTCAAATGCTTTTCAGCAAGGATTTCTTGCACCACCTCGTACTACCGACCATTACGACTTCCTTTTACTACCTGGCCACACCCATGCTGATCATGCGCGACTCCATGCTCGAAGTTACGGGTAGCGATTTCATCGAGTTGGCCCAGGCCAAGGGATTGTCTCCGACCAGAGTCATGATAAAGCATGCCGCCCGCAATGCACTGTTGCCGGTGTTTACCGTGTCTTCGGTTCTGATAGGGTTCGCCCTGGGCGGACAGGTCATCGTTGAACAGGTCTTCTCCTGGCCCGGCATGGGCCAGCTGATGGTCGAGGCGGCTTCCTCCCACGACTACCCGGTGGCCCAGGCAACCTTTTTGCTACTGGCAGCTCTGGTCATTTTCTTGAACCTGGTATCGGATATTTCCTATTGTTATCTCGATCCGAGGATATCTGTGGGCGGTGGGAAGCACTAATTCTGTTAAGAACAGGATCACAAATTAATCTTCTCCTGAGACTGCGCCCTGAGGAAACGGCCTTTGTGGAGGAGCGTGATTGCTGGCTATTAAGTGCGGTAAATTTTAGGTGTCAGGTTTCGGGTGTCAGGAAGACGAGTCCCTAAATCCTGAAACCTGAACACTGAAACCTTCAGTCCCTGACAAAAGATCCTAATGGCCTATTCTTATAATCGACTCTCAAGGGAGCCAATGAAATGAAACTGGACAGCGTAAAAGATTTTTTTATCACCCAGTATGGAATTATTTCAAGCAACCGTTTCGGCAAATTCGGGGCTGCCATCATTTTATTTTTCGGTGTGATCGCGTTGCTGGCACCCTGGATCGCCCCCCACGAACTTTGGGAATCGCTGCGAGATTCCAACGGCAAGTTGGCCATGCTGCGCCCGCCGTCATTAGAGTTTCCGCTGGGCACCACTGCCATGGGCCGTGACATATTGAGCCAGATGATTTTTGCCACCCGCACCACCTTCCTCATAGGACTGGTTTCCGGACTGATATCCATTGTTATCGGTGCCAACATCGGACTTTTTTCAGCATTTTACGGTGGAAAAATCGACGAAATACTGATGCGTTTTACCGATATCGTCTACGGCATGCCCTTTTTACCGTTCCTGATTGTCCTCATTTCCCTGTTTGGCCGTAACATTTGGTTTGTCATCATCGCTATTTGCTGCATCGTCTGGCGAACTTCGGCCCGGGTGGTTCGGTCCCAGGCCCTTGCCATCCGGCAGCGGCAGTTTATTATGGCGGCCAAGGCCAGAGGGTGCAGCAATCTGAGAATCATATACGGTCACATCATGCCTAACATCCTACCCCTCCTGCTCCTTTATACCTCCTTTAACATCGCCTGGTCGGTTTTGGCCGAGGCCGGGGCCAGTTTTCTGGGCTTCAGTGATCCGGACAACCTCACCTGGGGCGGAATGCTTTATAACCTCTGGATTTCTGGCAAGATCAGAACCGCCTGGTGGTGGTTTGCCTGGCCGTCTATCTGTATTATTTTGCTGGTCAGCTCTCTGGTCTTCATCTCGCGGGCGTATGAGGAGGTGGCCAATCCACGCCTGAAACAGCGATAGCGGAGATAACAGGATATGATTTTAGAAATAGAAAATCTCAAGACCCATTATCAAACAGAGAAGGGTGTCATCAGGGCCAATGATGGTATCACGCTTAACATCAAAGAGAATGAGGTCGTCGGTCTAGCCGGTGAATCCGGCTGCGGAAAATCGACCCTGATACGCACCATCATTCGTCTGGTTCCTAAAAGCGCTCATGTGACCGCTGACAAACTGCAGTTTAAGGGACAAGATATTCTCGCCATGTCGGAGAAAGAATTCCGGGAAAAGATCCTCTGGCAGGGAATCTCCCTGGTCCCCCAAAGCGCCATGAACGCCCTCAATCCGGTCCACCGGGTGGGAGACCAGTGCAGCGAAGCGATTATGGCCCACACCGATTACGATAAGGCTAAATGTGAACAGATTGTCGAAAGACTTTTTGATGCGGTGGGGCTTCAGGCCGGTATGATGAAAGCCTACCCCCATGAATTCAGCGGCGGTATGCGCCAGCGGGCCATGATCGCCATGTCTTTGGTTTTGAAACCGGCGCTGGTCATCATGGATGAACCGACCACGGGCCTGGATGTCCTGGTCCAGGAACGGATTTTGAGAAACATAAAAGAAATCCGGCAGAAGGCCGGTTCGGCGGCATCCATATTGCTCATCACCCATGACATTTCGGTTATCGCGGAAATGAGCGATCGCATCGGAATCATGTATGCCGGCCGATTGATGGAATTTGCCGAATCAATGGAGCTCTTCAATGAACCTTATCATCCTTATACGCTGGGTCTTAAAAACGCCTTTCCCAGCATCAAGGCCCTCGACCGGGAGCTCATTTCTATTCCCGGCTCACCGCCGAATTTAACGGAGGACATACCCGGATGCCTTTTTGCTTTGCGATGTCCCTTTGTTATACCGGAATGTGAGAACGAAAGGCCACCGGACCTGGAGATAAGACCAGGCCATTTTGTCCATTGCATTCGAACGAGCCATATTGAAGAATTTCGAAAATTAGCAGGAGATAAAAAGACATGGCAATCCTCGAGGTCAGCGACTTAAAACAATACTTCTATCTCCAACCCAAATTTTTGGCTAAAATGGTGGGTGGAGAAAAAGAAAAAATCATCAAAGCCGTCGATGGGGTGAGCTTCTCCATGGAGCCCGGTGAAATCATGGGGCTTGCCGGGGAATCGGGTTGTGGCAAGTCAACGGCATGTCTGGCTATCGCCAAACTTCGGGAACCCACCGGCGGTGCCGTCTTTTACAAAGATCGTGATATCTCCAACATGTCTAAAAGTGAGGTCCGGAATTACCGCCGCGAGGTCCAGCTGATTTTCCAGGACCCCTATGAGTCTCTTAATCCGAGATATACTGTTTTCGATCTGGTGGCTGAGCCACTGCGGGCGCTGACCGACAAGAGTAAAGCGGAGATCAGAGAAAAAACCAACGAAACCATCGCCATGGCGGGATTAACACCCGAGGAGTATAAAAACCGTTATCCCCATCAGATGAGCGGCGGAGAAAGACAGCGGGTCGGTATCGCCCAGGCCCTGGTTCTGGAACCCAAACTGGTTATTGCCGATGAACCCTTATCGATGCTGGATGTTTCCATTCGGGCCGGGATATTGGACCTGATCAGGGACCTATCCGAGCGCATGAATTTTTCATGCATCTATGTTTCCCACGATCTCTCGATCCTATCAAACATTTCAGAGCGCTTAATGATCATGTACCTGGGCAGGGTCATGGAACTGGGGCGTACCAAGGATGTGATTACCGATCCCCATCACCCCTATGCCCGGGCGCTTATCGCCGCAGTGCCGATCCCCGATCCGGCCTATAAAAGACCCATTCCCAAAATCAGGGGTGAAGTCGCGCAACCTATTGATCCGCCACCCGGTTGCCGCTTCCAGACGCGCTGCTTGCAAGTCATGGACGTATGCCGGGATACCCAACCACAGCTCAAAGAGGTAAAGCCGGGGCACGCTGTTGCATGTCACCTTTACTGAGATATTACCTGGCGAATTCGTAAAGGTTCGGCCACGGAGACAAGAAGATACAAAAAAAATGGAGGTTTCAGGTGTCAGTGTTCAGGATCTTGCAACGCGCTTTCCTGACCCCCGAAACCTGACACCTATAATTTTGAAACAGAAAGGTTTGATATGGAAAAAACATTAAATTTTGCCGTCCTGGGCAGTGGACACGGTGGCCGGGCCGTCTGTGGACAGCTTGCTGAAAAAGGATATCCGGTCGTTATGTACGAGCCACTGGAAGAGACAGCGGATTATATTAAAATAAAGGCAGAAAAGGAGATGTTTTTAGATGGAGACATTAGCGCCGGCGGAAAGATTAGCGGTGCAACCATGGACATTGGGATAGCTTTAAAGGACGCCGACGTTGTTTTAATTGTGGTCCCTTCTTTTGCCCATAATCCGATTTTTAATAAAATGGTCTCGCATCTCAAAGACGGCCAGCATGTCATTATCATGCCCGGAAATTACGGTGGTCTGCGGCTGAAAAAGCTGATGACGGATCTCGGGATCCAAAAAGAGATCACCATTTCTGAAACGGTCTCACTCCCTTATGCCTGCCGGATTGCAGCCTATAACACCGTCAAGATCTATAAGAAAAAATCCCGTCTGAAACTAGCTTCATCTCCCAACCGGAATAACTCCCAGGCGCTCGATATTATGAACGATATCTTTGGGGGTTATGTCAATTTCATCCGAGGGGAAAATTTACTGGAAGTCGGCCTGGATAATCCCAACCAGATCCTCCATCCACTCCCGGTACTGTTAAATTACGGCGATATTGAAAGAAATCCGGAAACTTTTCGGCATTATATGGACGGTATTACCCCGCTGATTGCCGAAAAAATGATGCAGATGGACGAGGAACGCCTTGCCATCGGCAAGGCCTTCTCATTGGAGTTGACCTCGACCATGGAGCAGCTTAAAATGTATTACGGGCAAAATGACACCCGAACCTATTATGAATATTCAAACAGTTCTGAAAGCCCCTATAAAGATGTCGTCGGACACAATGTCAGAAGTCGTTATCTCACGGAAGATGTTCCAGGGCTGAATGTCCCCGCTTTGCAACTGGCAAAAAAAGCAGCGGTTGAAACGCCCATTATTGAATTAACCATCCGCTTGAGTTCCTGGCTTCACGGGGTGGATTATATCGCTGCGGGGACGACGCTTGAAAAACTTGGCATCGCCGATAAGAAGCCGGAAGAGATCATTGCCATGACTTCATAGTGGCGGTTTGAATTAACCTGGGATGGTGAAAGAATGCTGAATCCGACTCTTACAAAGTTGTCCCGGTTTTATTCCTATGGAGTCATCGGCTACAATTTTGGATTTTAGATTGCGGATTTTGGATTTGTGGAATCACTACATATTGAACTGAGGGGAGGTCAACATGAACATTATGGTGGGATACGATCAATCCAATGTGGCCAAAGAGGCCTTGGCACTGGCCAAGAAACATGCCAAAGCTTTTAATGCCAAGCTTTATTTGCTGACTGCCCTGGCACAGAGTCCTGAGCTGCAACTCGAAGATATCCAAAAGGCCGAAAATGAACTGGAAAGGGTACAGATTTCTCTTAAAGCGGATGATATACCCTGTGAGACCCATGCAATCGTAAGTTCCCTGACAGCGGGAGAAGACCTGGTTCAGTTCGCACAGGATAACGACATTGACGAGATCGTCATTGGTGTCAGAAGACGGTCGAAAGTCGGCAAATTGTTATTCGGATCCAACGCGCAGTATATCATACTTCAGGCGCCGTGCCCGGTGGTTGCGGTTAAATAAAAAATAGGTTCAACCTACACTCTATCCAAGGACTACAGACATGAAGATCACGGCAATAGAGATTTGCCATATATCCATTCCTTTCGTCAAACCGTATGCACTTTCAAAAATTTACGGAACGTTGAGTCATGCCCACGCTGTTATCTTCAAGATCCACACCGACGGCGGAATTGTCGGCTTAGGTGAAGCGGACCCAATGAATCCCTTTACCGAAGAGACTCCGGCTTCAGTCATGGTCGTCACGCGGGATGTCATCGCTCCTTATCTCATAGGACAGGATCCAACTCGGATTTCAGCAATAGAATCAGAGCTTGACGATGTTATTCATAGCAACCTGACGGCCCGTGGAGCTGTGAGCATGGCTCTTTACGACATTGTCGGAAAGCTCCACAACATTCCGGCCCACGTACTTTTGGGCGGTGCGATCCATGCCGAGCTTCCAATTCTGGGTGCCATCGGCAGTGGGACGCCTGATGAGGATGCAGCCGCCATCGAAGCGTTGCTCGATCAGGGCCACACCACTGTCATGATCAAGATGGGGGCTTTGCCGATAGTCGATGAAATCAAGCGAATGATCGCAGCCCAAAAACGATTCGGTGGCCGGGTCCCTCTCATTGTTGATGCCAACCAGGCCTGGGGTTTGGCTGAAACATTGGCGTTTTTTGACGGCATTGGAAACCATCGACCCGATTTGGTCGAGCAGCCCATCCAGCGGTGGGACATAGATGGTCTCAAACGAATTCGTGATCGTGCACCTTGCCCGCTAAGCGCCGACGAGAGTTTAACAACTGTAAATGATGCCGCCAATCTTATCAGGGAGCGGGCGGTGGATGTCTTCAGTATCAAGGTTTCTAAAAACGGCGGCATTTATAAATCAAAACAGATTGCTGCGATGGCCGACGGATTCGGCCTCAAATGCCTGATGAACAGTATGCTCGAGTTCGGCATCACCCAGGCGGCGTCTCTTCAGCTGGGCTGTACGTTGAACAATCTGTTGGATTGCGGACATGCCTATGGATCGGTGCTGAGAATGTCCGACGACATTACCGACTTTGGCCAAAACATCTCCCAGGCCAGAGTCACGGTTCCAGCGAGCGCCGGCTTGGGCGTTCGTTTGAATGAAGAGAAACTTAAGAAATACACCCAAGATTATCTGAAAATTTAAGGATACAGCTCATGACTAAATCAGTAAAGCGCCCCAAGTTTGCTGTTCTGGGAACCGGAAACTCGGGACAGGCTTATGCCGCCGATATCTCCCTGAAAGGATTTTCCGTCAATCTGGCTGAGGTGTCCGAGTTTGAGGATAATCTACGTGCCATCGAGAAAAAGGGCGGCATTAATATATCCGGCGATGCCGGCAGCGGTTTTGCAAAGTTGAATATGATTACAACCGATCTGAAAGAAGCCATTAGGGGCGTTGACGTTATCATCATTGGCGGCTCGGCCCATGCGCATGAACCTTTTAGCAAAGCCCTGGCCAACCACTTCGAAGATGGACAGTTTATCTTGTTTACTTCCAATTTCGGGGCCTTGAGATTCAAAAAATGGATGCATGAAATCGGCGTGACCACTCAGGTGACGCCGGTGGAGACCATGTCATTGCTTTATGCCACCCGTGCACGCGAGCCTGGAGAAGTTGCGTGTTTCGGCATCAAGAATCAGCTGCCGACAGCCGCCTTGCCGGCCGGCCGGACAAGCGAATTTATCAACTTGATCAATCCCATTTTTCCTCAATTCATTGCAGCTGAAAATATCTGGACGACCAGCATCAATAACTTGAACCCCATCGTTCATCCTCCCATGGTATTATTTAATGCCGGACGGATAGAAGCCACCGGCGGCAAAGGCTGGAACCTCTATTCGGATGGCGCCACTGAGTCGGTATGCAAAGTGATGCTGAGCATGGACGCCGAACGTATGGCCTTGCTCGAACAGATCAGCAACGATGGGATCCCCTTTAAAAATGCATTCGAAAACCTCTATGCCAATTATTCCCTGCAGAAAGAAACGTTATCCGAAACGCTGCGGCAGAGCCCGATACATGGCGATCCGGCCATGCTGGCACCAAACTCCGTCAATACCCGCTATTTAACTGAAGATCTACCCTATGGGCTGGCTCCCTGGTCTTCCATCGGCCACATGTGGGATGTGCCGACACCTAACGTGGATGCCGTTATACGGATCGCTTCCGTTATGACGGGTGTGGATTACTTCATCGGAGGCCTTACGGTCGATGATTTGGGGATCAAGGGTATGACCCCGGAAGATGTCAGGGCGTTGGTGGGTTAGAAATATTTATACCAGAAATAGGTGACAAAATATCCTTGACATCCACAATCCTTTTTTCTAATGATCCACTATTGATGGTTTCGAAAAAAGCCTGCAAATCTCCTTTAGCATCATTTCCGCGAAGGGCGGGGCACGAAGTGAAGCTTTAGCGCTATCCAGTATTTTCAAATAGTTCCGTCATGCCTGCCTTCGCAGGTATGACGGAACTTCGGACTATTGACGAGTTGTCAATATTCACCCTGTCAAAAAAGTCGGGCCGGTTTAAGGGGTTGTGGTCCGGGGGAAGCAGTGGGAGACGATACCATGACCAAAAAAGAAATTTTATCGATCGTCAATAAAAACAATATCGAGATGATTCGCTTCGTCTACATTGACAATGAGGGGGTGATTCGAAGCTACATTTCGACAGCCGAGGCGTTAGAGGGCGATCTTGACAGCGGGCATCCCTTTGCCATTGCCATGCCTTTTTTCAGTGTCCTGGATGACCTTACACCGGAGACCCGATTCGGCTGCGTCGGCGAGATCCTCGGTATTCCCGACCTCGACTCCTTCCGCATCCTGCCATATGCTTCCAATTCGGCCATGCTGATTTGCGATTTTGTCAACAAGACCGATCGCAGCCCCAGTGAGTTGTGCAGCCGCACCCTGCTGAAGAACTTTTTAAGCACACTGGGCTATGAAGTAAAAGCCGCCTTTGAAAACGAATTCTATTTCTTAAAACGGGATGAATCCGGTCGCCTGATTCCGTTTGACGACAGTCTTTGCTTTGCAACCAAAGGGATGAATGAACAGCACGATATCGTGCTGGACATTATCCGCTCGCTTAAAAGTCAGGGGCTGACTGTCGAAAAATACTATCCCGAATACGGCCGCGGGCAGGTTGAAATTGTCTACCGCTATGACAATGCGCTTCAATCCGCTGACAATCAGGTACTCTTCAGAGAAACCTGCCGGGGGGTTGCGCTGAAACACGGGATTATCGCCTCCTTTATGCCGAAGCCGTTTCCCCATCTTGCCGGTAGCGGCGCCCACATGCATTTCAGCCTCTGGCAAAGCGGGAAAAACCTGTTCTACGATCCGGCGTCGGAGAAGGGGCTTTCCGAATTTGGACGACATTTTATCGGCGGAATTCTTTCACACCTCAAGGCGCTTTGCGCATTTACGGCTCCAACGGTGAACTCCTACAAACGCCTTCTGCCCCACAACTGGGCCTCGGCCTATACCTGCTGGGGTTACGACAACCGCGAGGCTGCCGTCAGGGTCGTCACCGGGATGAAGGGCAGCGAGGAAAGATCCTTCAACATTGAATACAAACCCGCTGATGCAGCTAGCAATCCCTATCTGGCGATGTTGGCTGTGTTGGCAGCCGGAATGGACGGTGTGAAGCAGCGTATCGAGCCGGGCGACGCCGTTGCCGGAGATCCCCATGACCTTCCGGACGGGGAAAAACGACAGCGGGGTATCGAACGGTTGCCCGAAAGCCTCGGTGAAGCAGCCGGCGCGCTGGCTGCCGATCCTTTTTTTTCGGAACTGCTGAACAACGTCTTTATCGAGGAGTATTTGGCAATGAAGCGTTTTGCATGGACCACCTATATCCAGCACGTATCCGACTGGGAGTTGGAGAAATTTGCAGAGACGTTTTGATCCTTACACTCAATGTTATCGGCTCAGGATTTGGTGTTGTTCGTGTGGGAGCGGCTTTCAGCCGCGATTAAGCTGTAAGAGCAACCTTTTATCGTTTCACTCACACATTTATGCATTTTAAACAGAAAGGAGAAAAAACATGAGAACGAGCAAATGGTTGGCAGGAGTTCTGGCGATCGGCCTCATCTTTGGATTGATGGCTGTTCCGGCCGTTTCGGCCAAAGAACCGATCAAGATCGGCGCCATTGTCGAACTGACGGGGGAGGCTGCCGAAATGGGTATCGAAAATCAGTACACAATCGAGGTAGCCGAAGCCCTTTTGAACGCCGGCGGCGGCATTGAGGGATATCCGGTTAAAGTGGTTATCGTGGACGGCGGTTCCGATCCGGCAGTTTTTGCCACCAAGGCCCACCGATTGCTGGACAATGAAAAAGTGATTGCCGGCATCGGCGGCAATGACATTTCCTTTGCGACGGCGGCGGGTGAGGTGTTTGCCAAAGCTAAGGCTCCCTATGCGGATATCGGCGGCACCACACCGACCATTCCGCTGATCAGCGAATTTATGTTTATGGCTCCCGGACCGGACAACGATCAGGGGCGGGCGGTCGCCAAATATGTGGTCGAGAAGCTCGGCTACAATACCTTTGCCATCTTCAAAGATGTCGCCAGCGCTTATGGAACCAAGCTGACCGAATATTTCATTCATTTTGCCAAGCATTTTACCGGCAAAGAAAACCCCGTACCACTGGTTCTAAGCTATCAAACCGGCGATACGGATTACGCGGCTCAATTGACACGTCTGAAATCGCAAATAGAAAAACTGGGTATTCAGGCCATCATCCTGCCGACCTGGCCCCAGGATGCCCCGACCATCGCGAAACAGGCGCGTGATATCGGCATCGATCTGCCGCTTATCGGCACGGACGGTGTCGATACGACAGCCCTCACTGACGTCGGGGGCGATGCGGTTGAAGGCATGGTTTTTTCGACCCATTTTCATGCCGACCAACCCAATTTGCCGGAAATGGCGGAAAAATTTGTGGTCGCCTATCGTAAAAAGCATAGTGACGACCCAGGCGCATTTGGAACCATGGGCTACGACGCCCTGATGATTATGACCGAAGCTATCCAAGCCGTCATCAAGGAAAAAGGGTCCGACTGGTGGGATAAGGCCGATCTGGCTGAAAAGCGCCTGGCGACCCGCGATGCCCTGCTGAAAGTCAAATTTGCGGCGACCACCCAGTCCTTCAGTTTCACCAAAGAAGGCTGGCCTCGCAAAGGACAGATCTGGAAAGTCGTGAAAAACGGCAAACGCGAGTTTCACGATTTTCAATCCTACGAAAGCTTTACTCCACAGGGTATTGAAACCATGCCGTTTAAGTAAACCGGTATTGCGGACAGGCGAATATCAAAGGAATGGATTCTTATCCTAAAATAACAATTAGACAGGATCAGCAGGATTACCAGGATAGAACGGCCTTTGGCCGAAAGGTCGTTCACCGCAGGTGAAAAATCTCATCAATCCTGTAAATCCTGTCTATAAAGAAATCGAATCAATTCCATATTCTTTTACCCTTCATAATTTTTGGGCCTGCGGTTCAATGATCGGCTACTCTGAGTTTCATACGAGCAGCGCCGCTGGCCGCAAGTGTCCAGTCTGTTCAAAAAAGAAACTTTTGACGCACGGGTCTGAAATCGGCCGTTGTTGGGTTTCGTATTGGGAAATAACACCGACAACATGTAGGTTGGGTTGAGTGCAACGAAACCCAACAAAGCCTGCAGTAAGCCCAACCCAACCTACAAAAGACAAAATGGACCAGCTTGAACCAACTCTAATTTTTGTAGTTTCACACGAGCCGGGGCCGCTGGCTAAAGGGCAGCCAGATTGATCAAGAAAAGAAACTTTTACAATGTAGTTTCATATAAGTGTTTTAGATATATAAAGGAGCATACCGTTGCCCGATCGTGATGCGGCTGGCGAAAGTAATTCCAATATTTTACAACTCATTCAGCTGAAAAAATACTTCGGCGGACTGAAGGCAGTATCCGATTTTAGTATGAATTTGAGATCGGGCGAGCTCAAAGGACTTATCGGACCCAACGGCGCCGGCAAGAGCACCGTCTTTAATCTCATCTCCGGACTTCACAAGCCCTCTGACGGTCGCGTATTGCTTGACAGTGAAGACATCACCGGCCGGAAACCGGATTTCGTCGCCGGCAAGAGGGTAGCCCGCACCTTTCAAGCCGTCAAGCTGCTATCAAACCGTTCCGTGCTGGAAACCATGATGACCGCGTTTTTTGCGGCTTACGACTATAATTTGCTCAGTGCGATATTCCAGACCCGCCGCTATCGACGTCAGGAGAAAGAACTCGAACAGCAGGCGCTGCAGTATCTGGCCAAGCTGGGCATCGATCATCTCAAAGATGAATACAGCGACGAACTACCCTATGGCTTGCAGCGCAAAGTCAGTATTGCCGCCGCCTTGTGCCTCAATCCCCGGGTGCTCCTGCTCGATGAACCCATGGCGGGTCTCACGCATCCTGAAAAAGCTGAGTTGTCCGATATCGTTTTAAAGCTGCGGCAAGAATATCATCTGAGCATTATTCTGGTGGAGCACGACATGAAAGTCATTATGAATCTTTGCGATTCCATTGCAGTCATGAACAACGGCACGTTAATCGCGGAAGGTTCCAGTGAAGAGATCCGCCATGATCCGGAAGTTATTCGCGCCTATCTGGGGAAAAGCACTATATGAACGATCATCGGCTACTCGAAATGAGCCGTCTGACGACGGGCTATGGAAAAAAAACGGTGGTGCGGGATATCGATCTTCACATCGGAGAGGGCGAAATCGTGACATTGCTGGGGTCAAACGGGGTCGGTAAAAGCACCATCCTGCGGACGATCATCGGCCAGCTCAAACCCTGGGAAGGGCAGCTTCTTTTCGAAGGACGGGACATGAGCGGTCTACCGCCGTATCGCATCGCTGCTTTGGGTGTCGGTTATTGCCCCGAAGGCCGGCTCACCTTCGGCAACTTGACCGTGATGGAGAATCTGGTTGTCGGTGGATACCTGTTAAAAACCAAAAACGAGTTTCGCCGGAATTTGCAGTGGGTTTATACTCTGTTTCCGCGTCTGCAGGAGCGCAGCCATCAACTGGCCGAAACTCTGAGCGGCGGCGAACAGCAGATGCTGGCGATTGCCCGTGCCCTGATAACCCGGCCGCGGTTGCTCCTGCTGGACGAGCCCTCCCTGGGACTGGCGCCGATCATCGTCGAAATGATCACCGACACACTGGTTCAAATCAACAAAGCGGGATTTTCCATATTCCTGGTGGAACAGAATGCCCGCCTGGCCATGGAAATTTCAAATTACGCGTTCGTTATGGAAAACGGAGCCATTGTGCATCAGGGTCAACCAAAGGACCTGCTTGAAGACCGCAGCATTGCCGATATATATCTCGGATTCGATTGATTCTCGGCTTTTACAATCCAGGGCGGATGCGCCCAACGGAGGAAAGAGAGCGTTGAACTATTTTTTACAGCAGCTCATCAACTCGATCGGCTGGGGCAGTCTCAATGCAATGATGGCCGCCGGATATACCATGACATTCGGACTGATCGGGCTGGTTAATTTTGCCCACGGTGAAGTCATGATGGTCGGTGCCATGGCCGCTTTTATGGTAACGGTCATTTGGGAGCTGCCGTTTTGGGCCGGTTGTCTGTCCGCTATTGCGGGATCGATTACCATCGGCCTGATTATCGAGCGCATTGCGTTCAAACCCTTACGGGGTGCCGGCATGATCACGCTGTTTATTACTTCTCTGGCGGCTTCCTTCGGGATTCGCACCTTATTTATCATGCTGCTGACCGATAAGCTGAAGAAGTTTCCAGTTCCAAAATTTTTTAGCGGCGCCATCATGCTGGGCGAACTGATCGTGTTCAAGAAAACCATTGTCATTTTGCTTTTGACCCTCGTTATCGGCGGGCTGTTGCTCTATTTCGTTAAATACACCAAAACCGGGACCGCCATGCGCGCCATGTCATACGATCCCGATACCACCAAAACCATGGGGGTCAACACCGAAAGAGTTATCATCATTACCTTTATTTTATCCTCGTTTCTGGCCGGGGTAGCGGCACTGATTTGGGGTATCAAGTTCGGCTCGGTTCAGTGCAGCATGGGCATCGTTCTGGTGGTCAATGCGTTTATTTGTGCGGTGCTCGGCGGGGTCGGGAATGTGATGGGCGCCATGGTTGCAGGATACATCGTGGGGGTGGGCGAAACCCTTTTCGTGGCCTTTCTGCCGGATACACTGGTGGGGTTGAGGCCCTTATTTGTCTGGATTGTCTTCTTTGGTCTGCTCATTTTTAGGCCCAGCGGCCTCTTTAGACCGAACATCAGGTAAGTGTTTCATTGGTTCGATTGCAATAAGGCCATATCATATAGACTAATGCGCTGCAGGAGCAATCTACCAAGATACTGGATACTGGATGCTCGATCTCGATACGAGATCAACGAAGCATTCTGCCGATTTTTAATACTATATTATGTCCGTATTATGAATTATTTCAAAAATGCAATTGTTGTAGCGATATTTATTGGGCTGTTGTTCGCGGCCGAAAGGTTGCTGCCCAGTTTTTGGCTGACACTGCTGCTGCTCTTCGGGATCAATACGATTCTGGCCGTGTCGCTGAACATCACCAACGGATGGGCAAACCTCTTTTCAATCGGGCATGGCGGGATTATGCTTGTCGGCGGGTATGCCGCCGCGTTTTTAACGCTGCCCGTTGCTTTTAAACGTGACATCATAGACCTGGCGCTGCCGGCAGTGATTATAAACAACCAGGTTCCCTTTTTGCCGGCGCTCGTGATCGGCGGTATTGCCGGCGCCTTGTTCGGTGTCGTTCTGGCCCTGCCGGCCATGAGACTCAAGGGTCTTTATTTTATACTGGCCACCCTGGGACTCAACTTTATCACCATCACGATTGTCGAGAACATCCCGGAAATTACCAACGGTGCAATGGGCCTGCGACAATTTCCGGCCCACACCAATATCTGGTGGGTCTGGGGGATCGCTTTCCTGCTGATCGTCATCTGCCTGCGCCTGCGGCGTTCCTTTTTCGGCCGGGCACTGATCACCATCGGCCAGGACCAGGATATGGCCGAGCACATGGGCGTCAACCTGCTGCGGTACAAGGTATACGCCTTCGGACTGAGCTCTTTTTTCACGGCCATCGGCGGCATCCTGTGGATCCATCTGATCCTCAATCTCTACCCGCGCGTATTCGGTCTTCACCTGATCTTCAACGTTGTTACCATGATTGTTATCGGCGGTCTGGGCAGCATCAGCGGGGCTGTCATCGGGGCCGCCTTCATCACCGGATTTGTCGAAATTCTATCCCCCATCGAGGAAGGGTTCAGTTTTTTCGGTCTCTTTGAAGTCCCCCGGATGCTCGGGCTGACAACATTGCTGCTGGCCGCTTTTATGATCATCATCCTGATACTGAGGCCGGAAGGGATCATGGGAAACCGGGAGTTCAGCCTCAGCCGATTAAAGGCGGCTATTTTCAGGTGGAATCAAAAAAAACCTAGTTGACCCTAATTGAGTGATACTCAATAGGAGGTACTGGGTATTCGGTATAGGACTTTCCTTTTCACGTGCCTATCCCGAAAGGCAGTAAGTTGACGGGATTTATTATGGTTGAGCAGGTTAAATCGGTTGATTTCCGTTCTCGACAAGTTAAACGGATCGAACATGGTAATGAGGGGCTGCTATCAGAGGTGCTTTCGATATTAGATGCATGCATCTATTAGCTCAATTCATTAATAGGATAATTCCTTATGAAGAATGTTTCCATTAAAATCAAAATCACTCTATTCATAGTATTTTTTTCATTATTCACTATTCTTATCGTTCTCTTTCTCTCCATATCCAGCAATAGGAAAAGTCTATTGGCTGCAACTGACAGCATTTTACGCACCAATGCTCAGACAATTGATCGCGTAATCCGATCAATCATGCTTAGCGGTGAGGCGCCGATCGCAGTTCGAACCATCCGTAGTCTCCAAAAAGTTCAAGATTTAGAACAGATTGATCTCTACCGCACGAACAGTTTTACGGCATTTCATGATTATGAAACTCTGGATTCCGTAAATGCCTATCAGCAGGCTTTTCAATTTGCAAAAACACCTCGAATTGCCAAAAAACAGCTCGATTCAACTCTGTTTCAACGCATCCTTAATGAAAAAGAACCGATTAAATTGGAAGATAAAAAAGATCAGCATTTTGACTATTACTACCCATTTCAAAATGAACCCGAGTGCCAAATGTGCCATGGTACAAGCAAAGATATCCTAGGTGTATTACATCTAAAAATTTCGACTGCCGACCTAAATGATCAAATAAAGCAGGCCAGGTTCATATTAAGTGCTATTCTAATCGTGGCGGGTGTCGTTATGGCCTTCTGCCTCATCATATTTCTAAATCGTCTGATTGTAGATCCTTTGGTAAAGATTGGAAGCATAGTTGCACTTGTGGGACAGGGGAATTTTGATGTGAAGGTCGACACTTCACGCGGAGATGAAATCGGTATCATCTCTGATCAGATTAACAGCATGGTTCGGGATTTGAAGGAGCAGGACAGGCTAAAACGATCTCTTTATCTGGCGCAAGAGGTCCAACAAAACCTGTTGCCGCATAAGGCGCCACTGGTAGATAAATTGGAAATTGCTGGAAAAAGTATTTATTGCGATGAGACCGGTGGTGATTATTATGATTTTATCATCAGTGATAACGAGGAAGATGAACGAATTGGTATAGCTGTAGGAGATGTTTCGGGGCATGGCATCTCTTCTGCTTTGCTTATGGCCACAGTTCGCTCGTCTTTGCGGCAGCGATCATCCCTGCCTGGAAGTATTGGAGGCATAGTTTCAGATGTAAACCGTCAACTGGTAGACGATGTGGAGGATTCGGGTCAATTTATGACCATGTTTTATCTGATTATTGACCCCACAAAAATGAATCTTCAATATGTTCGGGCCGGACATGACCCCGCTATTTTTTATGATCCGAATACAGACACATTTGAAGAACTGAGAGGCTCGGGCATGGCTCTTGGGGTGGATAAAAATTGGAATGTGAAAGCATATACAAAAACAACTCTTAATACGGGACAGATAATTTTTCTTAGCACGGACGGTATCTGGGAGGCTTGCAATCCTAATGGAGAAATGTTTGGCAAAGAACCAATCTACGATATCATCCGCAACCATTCATCTTTGCGTGCAAATGAAATTCTCAATTTAATGCTAGAATCTTTAAATAGTTTCCAAAAAGGTGCCAAAATAGAAGATGATATTACCCTGGTTATCATTAAAATCACCGATTAATTGGCTTCTTCCGAGTCTCTAAATCTGCTACAAAAGCTTACAATATCAGCGATTTATTTTGTGTAGATAAATCCGACAATGTTGGAAATATGCGAAGAATGAAGACCCTGATACTTTTTCTTTGAATTGAAACGAGAACCTGTGAAGGTTTAGATGAATGAATTTTTCAAACTCTTACGCGTCGTTAGATGAGGTTTTTTACGAAAGAACAAGCCTACACCTGTTCAGGACCCCCAGCTCTTTTTGTGGAATTCCAGCCTGGCGAACAGCTAATGATTCCAACTGAATTGAAACATGATTCGGATGCATTGGCACAAGCTTTTTCAGGAAATTACATTCTACCCGGATCAGAGCCCATTGCGACTGTGTATGCAGGACATCAGTTTGGCAATTTTGTTCCCCAACTGGGAGACGGAAGAGCCCATCTTCTCGGAGAGGTATTGGATCAATTCGGGCAAAGGTGGGACATTCAGCTCAAAGGTTCCGGCCGCACCTCATTTTCCAGAGGGGGTGATGGCCGTTGTGCCCTCGGTCCCGCCGTTCGAGAGTTCATCATGAGTGCGGCCATGAAAGCTTTGGGTGTTCCAACAACACGCTGTCTGGCAGTTGTCACTACTGGAGAACCCGTTTTTCGTGAAACTCCATTACCAGGGGCTGTCGTGACGCGGGTTGCTTCAAGTCATTTACGAATTGGGACGTTTGAGTTCTTCGCGGCTCGAGGTGATCATCAAGCTCTCAAGACGCTTTGCAACTATACTATCGAACGTCACTATCCAGAGTTGCAGGAAGAAGGACAGAATCCCTATGTTTCGTTGATTAATAAGGTCATCGAAAGGCAGATTAAACTAGTCGTTGAATGGATGAGGGTCGGATTTATTCACGGTGTCATGAATACTGATAACACATCCCTCTCCGGGGAAACCATCGATTATGGCCCTTGTGCCATGATGGGGATCTATGACCCGCAGACCGTTTACAGTTCGATTGATACGATGGGCCGATATGCCTTTGGCAATCAGCCTGGAATTTTACAATGGAACCTGGCACGATTCGCTGAATGTCTTCTGCCGCTCGTCAATGCTGACAGGAATAAAGCCGTAGATCAGGTTGGACCTGTTATTGCAGAGTTTTCCGACCGTTTTGAGAAAGAATATATGAAAATGATGGGAAAGAAGCTCGGTCTGACCTCTTTTAAGCAGGAGGATCAGAAACTCATCGTTTCCGTTTTGAACCGACTCCAAGATAGAAGCTTAGACTACACGGTCACTTTCGATCTCCTGACCAAATCATTGACGTCTGACGCTGCAGCATCTCAGATGAATAATGAGCTTGGGGAGTGTTTTGATCTTTGGCAAAACCGATTAAGCGAGCAACATGCAGATCCTCAAAAAGTACAGGAACTGATGCGGCAACACAACCCTGTGGTAATCCCTAGAAACCATCATGTGGAAGAGGTGATTCAATCGTGTGAGCAAACCGGTAAGGCTGTGCTGGCCGAGAAATTTCTTCAGGTCCTTTGCTCTCCTTATGAAGAGCTGGCCCAAACATCCGAGTATCAAGACCCGCCGAGCGACGGTGATAAGAATTATCAAACTTTCTGCGGAACCTGAAATTAGACCTTTAGCCGATATCTTCCTTTCCAATAATGCCCAATCAAAGGTACCAACAGTTTGAGATCGTGAAATAATCGGATCAAAAAGCCTAATCTGAAAAGATTTGTCAAGGAAATATGGGGGTCATCCGGTGACATTCTTCAAATGTCCGCCATTTGCTTGATTTTTCATACAGGATATGCCATTTTTGCGGGAATATGTAAAATGAAGTTCATCTTATATGCTATGATTCCAAAAAGTTTTTTGAATGCCGTCAGAAACTGAATTGATGGAGGTGATTTATGGAAGAGGATAGAATCGTTCTGGGAGTTGTCGGCAGCCCCAATCCGGAGGGACGTACCAACCAACTCGTTGTGGCTGCCCTAAAAGGCGCGGCTGAAGCTGGGGGGACGACCGAGCTGATACAGCTTTCAGATTACGTTGTGGCAGCATGCAAGGACTGCCTACCTTGGGTTTGTGCAGAAAATTTGAAATGTACCTATGAGGATAAAGCGTTTGAGTTTCTAAGCCAGAAGATCCTGAACTGCGGTGCTCTAATCTTGGGTACGCCGGTTTACTGGTGGGATACCAGCGGATTAATAAAATATTTAATTTTAAAGATGTTCAGGGTTTATGCACGTTCAGCGCCATTGCAAGGATTGCCGGCGTTTGGCCTTGCCATTGCAGGCGGCACTGGAAACGGCCTTGTATCCGGGATTCGGCCGGTTTACCATTTTTTCCAAATGCTGCAGATGCGGGCCCTTGAGCCGGTACCGGCTACCCGCTTTAATATGAATCAAGCACTAACGCGTGCTGGCGAACTCGGTGGACAGATTGCGGGAATGACGAAGAGTCGCGCTCCCTTTAACGGGCTGGAAGAACGCCTGGTGTGGTATGATAATTTGCCTTATCTGGGACTTAGCCGCGCCGGGGAGCGTCGCTTGCTGGCTGATCTCGTTGCCTTGGAGATAGCCGAGGAGATAGGCACGGATGCACTTTCAGGCCTTGCACGATCTGACGTCTTTGCCGCTGCCGGGCGAAATGTAGATTCTTTGTCAGAGGTTACCCAGGTATATGAAGCCGGAATAAGGGCCTATGAGAGGAAGTAAGAAGTTAAAATAGGTAACGGGAAAGATTGGCTGAATAATGAGTGACAACAAAGACAATCTCACACCGGGAGAATTTCCGCCGAATCTCGTGTAGTCTGAGCATGAATAAGGTGAAAACCACTTTAGAAAACTTATATCATTTGTGAACGAGGAGAAGTAAATATGCCCGGTCGATTCATTCCAGGAGGTGTCATTCCGGCAGTTCTACTGCCATTTGATTCTGATTTAAGAATTGACGAGTCTGCATACCGAAGTCATTTGCGGGATGTTGCAGCTGTAACTGGTGTTTCGGCTTTAACGGTTAACGGCCATTCAAGTGAGGTGCATGCCCTTTCTTTTGATGAACAAAGACAGGTTCTTGATATTTCTCTGGATGAACTTGGAGACAAAATACCATTGATCTGTGGCGTCTATGCCGACGGGTCACAGAAAGCGGCTCAGTTGGCAAAGCAGGCCGAAACCGCGGGGGCTGTTTGCTTGCTGATATTTCCCAGCAGCGTATTTCTGTTTGGAGCCCAACATCGGCCTGAAATGATTTTGAATCATTTCCGGGTCATTGCCGAGGCCACCTCACTTTCCATGATCGTTTTTAATTATCCGCTGGCGGGCGGCTTGGGGTATACCACAGAGACACTGCTTCAGCTCGCGGAGGATATTCCCCAAGTTACCGCCATCAAGGATCTTTGCACCAATCCGGTTCAACACGAAAGCAATATTCGAGCCCTTCACGATATTGGACGGCCATTTTCAATTTTGACGACGCATAGTGCGTGGCTGATGGCGTCTCTCGTCATGGGCGTCGACGGATTGTTGTCCGGTGCGGGAAGCGTCATCGCGGATCTTCAATCAAAGCTCTGGCAAGCGGTCCAAGACCAAAATTTAGCCGAAGCCCAGGCATTAAATGACCGTATTTGGCCGATTTCAAGTGTGTTTTATTCAGACCCATTTTTAGACATGCACAATCGGATGAAGGAAGCTTTGGTTATACTAGGCCTTCAGCAAAACGCCTTTGTAAGACCCCCGCTTTTAAAGCTGTCCGCTGATGAAATCTTAAAAATCCGAGACGGGTTAATGAAGGGCGGATTGTTGGTTGGGTAAGGGTTGCAAACGGTGTTCTCGGCCCAGACGATCATATAGAATTTACGGTAATCGTGACCCTAAAAATAGCCAGTAAGGTTTTTGAAAACAATGAAGGGCATCTTTGCAGCGATGTTCGGGGTCGCCGACGGACAGATCTATCTGCTGTGGCACTATTGGAAAACGCGTTTCCATCGCACAAGTATTCAACGAGTTTGATTATCTGAAGTCATTATCAATCGAAGCAACCAAGGGAGGGTAAAGAATGAAAAAAACTGATCGGGATATCGAAAAGGTTTACTCTGTAAAACAAATGGTAGGGAAATTACGAAGGCTTGCGGATTGCTTGGAAAAGGGGAAAAATTTTCAAATTCAAATTGCAGGAGAAAGGATATTTGTTCCCGCAAATGCAGTTTTCAACATAGAGCATGAGAGAGAGGGAAATAACGAGGAGATTGAATTTCAGTTTAAGTGGGAGCGAAGTTAGCAAAATCCCAATGATACAAAATTAGGAGGGATCCGAATGAGTCACCCAACAGTTCTTGACCAGGCGTTTCATACAATTATGAAACAGATGACGGCAACCGGTCGTGCTCCGTTCTATACCGAGTTGGCAGCGGAGTTAGGGGTCACACCGCAAGAAGGGCGAAAGATTCAAAAAGATCTGTTTTCGGCGGGTATCGCCGGTTGGTTGTACCCCGACACGGACCATATCACATCTTTTGCTCCGTTCAACAACCTGCCGACCCAGTATCGAATCACGATCGATACTGAGCAAAAATGGTACGGCCAGTGAGGGTTTGAATCGCTGGCGGTCAGCTGGCTATTCCCCGGTAAGGCGGTGCGGGTGGACTTTCCTTGCCTGGATTGCGGCGAGGCGCTGTGTCTCGAAATGAAAGACGGTCAGGTGCTAAATGAGGAAGCCCTGGGATTTTACGCTTACGTATCGGTTCCTTTTCCGAAATGGATGGAGAACATCGGCTATGCCTGAAGTACTATGAACCTCTTCCGGTCGGAAGAGCATGTGCGAAATTGGGCATCCTTTGCGACAGGAACGGATGAAGGGATCGTGCCGCTCCCGGATATGCTCAAACTTTTTTCAGGGCCCTACTTTCGTCGTCGGATGGACACAGATTATGTGAGTCACATGTTCGAGTATGCCGGCGAGATGATCGGCACCATGAAGGAAATCGGCAAGACGGGGCCCTTCTGGCGACGTGATAAGACCTGACAAAAAATTTTCGCTGAGGTTGTCCTTACAAATATGAAAGCGGTCTTGGTTACAAAGAGGAGGATGATGATGAAATTTGAGCCTTTTTGGAGAGAATTATAATTTGAATGTCAAAGCAAGTAGTTCTCAAAGCATATTAAAAAATTGGGTATGGGTCGTGGTTTTTGCCATTGCTTTTGCCTGGGTTGAAAGCGCTGTCGTCGTGTATCTCCGTGAAATCTATTTTGACGGAGGATTCAGTTTTCCCCTGGTAGTCAAATGGGAGGAAGGCAAGCACATTGTTGACGCTTTGGTTCGCATCGAGTTTGGGCGCGAAATTGCGACAATCATAATGCTGGTGGCCATAGGCTGGGTTGCCGGGAATTACGGATTTCAGAGGTTTTGTTTTTTTCTGATTGCCTTTGGCGTCTGGGATATTTTTTATTATATCTGGCTGTATGTCCTGACAGATTGGCCTGAGAGTCTCATGACTTGGGACCTTTTGTTTTATGTGCCGCTGCCCTGGGTCGGGCCGGTGATAACGCCCGTGTTGATTGCGTTCACCATGGCTGTGGCAGGCTCACTCATCATCTATTACAATTCAAAAGGGTATGAGGTCCGCTGGCATTGGCACGATACGGCTGTTGAGCTGATCTGTGCTTTTATCATGATCGTAGCATTTTGCTGGGACTGGAAAAACATCTTACAGATACCGGGCGAAATCAAACGATCAGGAATTCCGAACCCTTTTGCCTGGTGGCTGTACTTGCCCGGCTATCTATTTTCAGTCATCTATTTCTTGGTGAAGTTGAGACAATCTATCGTTACAAATCGCCTTAAAAGCCCTGATACCTCAGAAACTCAGCTTTAGGGGTTAAAAATTTTTGCCGTTATGGCACTGATGATAATAATAGACATCCGGATTGGCTTTTCGATATCTGTGTGGAACATGAAAACTCAGCGGCCCCCAGCAGAGATGGCCCCTGCCCCTTCCAGTGGCCATCTTCAGCCCCCAGCTCTGCTGCTGGTCGCCGGTTATGGGGTGATGAACGATGGCTCATAATCTTCAAAAAAGAGATGCAAAGGCGATTGCCGCCATCCAGAAACTTCGCTTTTTTCCGCATTCCGTTGTCGCCGGTGAGGGCTGCTACCTGATCGAAGAAGACGGCCGCCGGCTGCTGGATTTATCCGCTTCCTGGGGTGCCGCCGGGTTAGGCTACGGCCACCCGGCCGTGATTGAAGCCGTCACCACGGCCGTCCGGCAGCAGGCAGGAGCGAGTATTCTTTCGGCCGTCAATCGACCGGCTGTCGAATTGGCCGAAAATTTGCTGGCAATGACGCCGGGCTCGGGAGATCGCCGTGTCTGGCTGGGACACTCCGGTTCGGATGCCAACGAAGCCGCCCTGAGAGCCATCCTGGCCGCCGGCGGGCGCTCCCGGATTATATCATTTGTCGGCGCCTATCATGGTGGTACTGCCGGCTCGATGAGTATTTCCGGCCATTCTTCTCAAAGTGGTGCGTCCAAACTGCCGGGTGCCTTGTTCCTGCCTTACCCGGATCCCTATCGGCCGTTTATGGGAGACCCAAGCGGCCAAACCGTTTTGCAGCTTCTGGACTACCATCTGCAGACGGATTGTCCGCCGGAAGAGGTGGCGGCTGTCTTCATGGAGCCCGTGATGTCCGATGGTGGCTTAATCGTACCGCCACCCGGTTTTCTGAAAGCCGTTCAAGACCGGTTGCAGCCCCACGGAGCCTTGATTTTATGCGACGAAGTCAAGGTCGGCCTGGGGCGCAGCGGTAGACTGCACTGTTTCCTGCACGAGGACCTATCCCCCGATGTCGTCACCTTCGGCAAGGGACTGGGCGGCGGTCTGGCCCTGTCGGCTGTTGTCGGTCCGGCGAAAATATTGGACATCGCCCAGGCATTTGCCATGGAAACGACCTGCGGCAATCCGGTGTCCGCAGCGGCCGGCCTCGCCGTGCTGAGGACCATCCGGGATGAAAACCTGTCCGACCGTGCTGCCAAAAGCGGACAGAAATTGTATTCGGGACTGCAGCGGTTGGCAGCCGTTCATCCTCTGGTGGGAGATGTACGGGGAAGAGGACTGGTCATGGGCGTTGAGCTAGTCAGGGATCGGGAATCACGTGCACCCGCAACAACGGAAGCGGCCAAAGTGGTCTATCGCGCTTACGAGCTGGGAGCGGTGCTTTATTATGTCGGTCTGCAGTCCAATGTGCTGGAAATCACACCGCCGCTGATCATCGGCGATAAGGAACTTGACGAAGCCCTGGAGATTTTGGACGACGCCATTTCCGATGTCGAAAACCATCGTGTTCCCGATGAGGCCATCCGCATGTTTCAGGGGTGGTGATAGATTTCTATGATAGGAAAACTATTTTAACTAAACCCACAGGGTCTTTTTCTAACAGCATGTTGTCAGAAACTGGAGGTTTCAGGTGGCAGGGTTCAGGTTTCAGGATTTAGTGATTCGATTTCCTATATGAAACATTTCAGCTTGCGTCTTTGGGCCTTTGTGGCACTTTTTACCAGTTTATCCGGGTTAAGGATAGTGATCCTTAATCGGATTTATCAGCCGATTCGTTTGATGTGAATTCACTCTCAGCCTTACCGAAGGCTTCCGGCAGGGATTCGTAGCTCTTCAGAAAACCATACTAAACAACTGCACCGATATGCCACGGTACGAATTCGTTATCTCCGAAGCCGAAAGCTTCGCTTTTGGTTTTTTTGCCCGAGGCCGTATCCAAGATTTCCTGAAAGATATCCGCACCCATTTCGTCTATAGTTTTTTGTCCGTCGACAATTTGGCCACAGTTGATATCCATATCCCCCGCCAGCCTTTGGTACATGGCCGAGTTCGAGGCTAGCTTGATCACCGGTGTGGGCTTGCACCCCAGAACCGTACCGCATCCGGTTGTAAAACAGATTACATTGGCTCCGCCGGCAATCATCCCGGTAATCGAGGCGAGGTCATAACCGGGGGTATCCATAAAGACGAATCCCTTTTCGCGGACGATTTCAGCATAGCGGTACACTTGCATTAAGCTTGTCGTGCCGCCTTTCGCCACGGCCCCAAGCGACTTTTCCAGGATAGTGGTCAAACCGCCGGCTTTATTGCCCGGGGAGGGATTGTTATTGATCATGGCGCCATGCTTTTCCGTGTATGCTTCCCACCAGTGAATTAAATCGATCAGCTTCGTTGCAATTTCGGGACTAGAAGCCCGGCGGGTCAGCAAATGCTCGGCGCCGTAGATTTCGGTGGTTTCGCTCAAAACAGCGGTGCCGCCATTGCGGACGACCCGGTCGGCGGCGGCTCCCATGGCCGGATTGGCTGTGATGCCGGAATAAGCATCCGAACCTCCACACTCCATGCCTAGAATCAGATTGGCGGCCGAAACCGGTTGGCGTTTTACCTGGTTGGCTTCCGGCAGCATGGATTTAATGATGTCAACACCGCGTTGGATCGTCCGCTCGGTACCACCGGTGTCCTGGATCGTAAATGTGTGCAATCGCGAACCCGCCCTGATACCCGTGTTGGCAAGCATCAGATCGATCTGGTTGACTTCACAGCCCAAACCCACGAACACCACCCCCCAGAAATTCGGATGCCGGGCATAACCGGCCAGACTGCGCTGCAGAATATCGAAACCCTCACCGTAGGCCGCTCCGCCGCATCCGGAGGTTTGGGTGAGGCCGACCACACCATCCACATTGGGATACTCGGCCAGAATCTCATCGGTAAAGGCGTCGGCGATGTAGCGGCAGACGGAAGCGGAACACGCTACGCTAGGCAACACACCGATGTAATTGCGGGTTGCCACCTGTCCGTCATCGCGCATGATGCCGTCGAACGTGGCCTGTTCTTTTTCCGGAACAAATTCCGTGGACTTAACGTCCGATGAAGCGGAATAATCACGACTGAATTGCGACATTTCGACATTATGCGTATGCACATGATCACCGGCCTCAATATCGATGGATGCTACTCCGATAATTTGACCATATTTACGGATATGATCTCCTTTGCGAATGGCTCCGGTGGCCACTTTATGTCCGGCAGGAATTGGATCTCTTGTCACTATCTTCTCAGTATCTATCCTGCAACCCGAGTCTATTTCACGCATCGCAACGACGACATTATCTTCTGTATTCAATCGAATCGACAAAACATCAACTTTCTTCATTTAACCGTTTCCCCGTATTTGGATTTTAATTGCTTCATTTATGTCCGCTGAAACTTGCGATTTAGGCTTGGGCCACAGTTTCTATCATGGCCCTTTGATTCTCCAGCGTAGTCTCCGGTGTGGTGCCGGTCCCTGTAGATAACAGCAGGCGCCTGTTTTTCGAAGCCTGTAGGACTTTGAGGGTCTCATCACAAACCTCATCCGGTTTCCCGAATCGCATGACTCCGTGTGGATCTACACCACCAAACAGCACAATTTCGTCGCCGACCTTGGAGTAAAGCTCTGATATCTCATGCTGATCGCTGCCGAAGTGCCAGATATCCGCCCCGAAATCGAGAACCATTGGAATTTGTTCATCTACGTGCTGTCCTTCATTATGATAAATTTTGACAGCCTGGGGAAATTCCGCGTAAATAGCTTTTTCATACGGCAGGATAAATTCTGCCAGCTGGCCCGGCCGAACCTGGTTGCAGACGTGATCGGCAACGCACATCACATCCAGTCCGCCGAAAGCATCCTCCTGAATGTGCAGCCATTCGATAAGCAATTCCGTCACCATTTCCATGAGCTTCTTGATACGATCCGGATGATCATAAAGACCGTAATAAAAGTTTTGATATCCCAGTAATAGACCGGAGACCTCGGCCGGCCCCATGGTCATGCCCCAATGCTCCATCTCGATACCTTGGCTCTTTAGCTTTCGTCGCATGATTTCGCGTTGTGTCAGTGCCAACGGCATCAGGCCGGAAAGGCCGGCTTTGGGCAGTGTCAGCGAGTCAATTTCTTTGGGATCGTGAATCGCCTCAGCGATAAACGGCGCGCCCTGCTCGAACCAAAGGATTCGTCCGCCAAAGGCGGACACCTCAACAATGACACCCAGATCAGGGAAAATGCCGGGTAAAATCAATGCCTGGGGCAGGAGTTCCTGGAGTTTCTGTTGAAGACGCAATTTTTCATCGACATCAAAATAATATTCTAAAAAATTGGGAACATCACCGACGGCACCGGCGTGACACGGGAAAAAATCCCAGATACAAGGCAGCGGTTTTTCCGGCTGCGGTCCTCTGACAAGATTTATGAGGTCACTATAATCAGGCATAAGATTAAACTCCTCCCATTAGATTTCACTCAGTTTGATACCGCCTCTATCGCTGGATATATGAGAGGCCTCAACGACTTCCATGGTATGGATGGCATCCTCGACGCTGTTAATGTAAGTGAAATTAGAATTTTCAAGCTTTTTCATCAGCCCTGCCATCGGGCCCGGAAAGGCATCGATAAACCATGTTCCATCTACATCCAGCGTCTGCCAGCCTTTTCCTTCGGAAATGATACTGTATTCAAAGGTATCCGGAAGGCCTTTGGGATAATCAAGAAGAACGCCTAGTCGCATTTTGATAGCGCCCTCTGTACCTTCAATTTTGACAAACGACTCCTGCTTGTCAGGTCCAAATTCGTGGCCATGATTGGTGTTTATCGTGGCCCGTTTCAGGTCACCATAATCGAGGATAATAGAAGTTTTGGTGGATGCCAGTTCTGCCATCTTGGGGTGCTTAATTGTTTTGGCATAGACCGATTGCGGATCACCCATAAAGCTCCGAATCAAATCGATATAATGAATACTGTGATACAATATCTCGACCCTGGGAATTTCGAACAGAAATTTCCAAGTATTCCAGGGCGTAAAAACATTTATCCGCACATCAATATCATGAACCACCCCGATCCGTCCTGCGTCTATCATTTTGCGGGCTTCAACTATATTGGGGGCATGGCGCAGTTGGAAATTAATCCCGGCCGTGATTTTTTTTTGCCGGCAAAGATGCAGAATTTGCCTTGCATCTGCCAGGTTTTCGCCCATGGGTTTCTGAATCAAGATTCCGATGTCATTCGGCAGCTGCTCCAGGGTTGAAATGATGGCGGATGCCGGCAAGGCCATGTCATAAATGCAATTTTTGGCGGTTGCCAGATTGACGAGGTCGGCTAAAGAATCGCACGTCACCGGAACGCCAAATTTTTTCGAAGTGAGGTCAGCCCTTTCTTTGTCCAGATCAAAAATTCCGGCAACTTCGAACCCTGCAAGTTTATAAGCCGGTAAATGGGCATCATTGACAATACTTCCAGCGCCGATAATAACGATGGGCCTTTTAGCTTCAGGATGAATGAATTGTTCCATGAGATCTCCTATGTTTGAAAAAGGTAAATTTTGCCCTTCAGAATTATTTTCTCAGTTTCTCATTCAGCAAAATCGCCAGTACAAGGATAAAACCTTTGAGCACTAGCTGCCAGAAAGATAACATGCCAAGCATGTTGAGCCCGCTTCCGATCACTGCGACGATCAAAGCCCCGATGAGGGTGCCGAGAATAGTCCCGCGACCACCGGCCAGGCGGGTTCCACCCAGAATAATGGCAATAATGACGTCGAATTCAAATCCATCACCCATGCGCGGATTGCCGCTGCCGATGCGGGAAGCGGCTATGGAACCGGCCAAACCGGCCAGGCCGCCGGTAATGGTAAATAATAGAAAAACGATTTTATCACCATTGATGCCGGAAAGATAAGCCGCCGTTGGATTGCCGCCGATTGCCATGGAGTACTTCCCAAGCAGGGTCTTTCTTTCCAGAAATAAAAAAACGGCCACCACCACCACCAAAATGACGACCGGCATGGGAACCGGTCCGAGCTGAGCCTGTCCCAGGAAGTCAAAACTTTTGGGCAAACCGGCTTTAATTTCATTATTGCCGGTAATGGCTTTGGCGATGCCTTTGAATACAAACCAGGTGCCCAGGGTGGCAATAAAGGGCGTCACCGAGAAACGGGTCACCAGGATCCCGTTTAGGGCACCAATAGCACAGCCGCACAGGATCGTAATACCCAATGCAAATACCACCGGCACACCGGCCAGGCAGGTCATTGCAAAAATGATATTGGAAAAGATAAGATTGCCGCCCGTACTCAAATCAAAATTGGCGGTCATCATTAAAAAAGTACCGCCGCAGGCCACAATTACGATCATACTGACCGCTTTTAACAAATTGCCGATGTTATAGGCACTTAGAAAATAAGGTGCGATGATGGTAAACACGGCGCAAATAACTACCAGAATGGCAATAAGGACAAACTCCTGTTTTTGCGTAATTACTTTCAAAGCGGCTTTAATCATGATAGGCCCCCTTGGCCGCCGGTGATAATGTGCATGATTTCCTCGCTGTCGATATCCCTATGATTTTTTAAATCTTGGCGAATCTCGCCTTCATACATGAGAATGATACGATCGCACAGGTTGATGATTTCAGGCAATTCAGTTGAAAAAACGATAATCGCGCACCCCTCCTTTGACAATTCACGGATGATATTATGAATTTCTTCTTTGGCACCGACATCGACACCCCGGGTCGGTTCATCCATTAGAAAAATGCGGCTTTCACTGTTGAGGCATTTTGAAATAACCACCTTCTGCTGATTGCCGCCGCTTAAAAACGATACACTCTGCTCCTCGTCTCTGGCGGCCACACTCAATCTCTGCATAAAGCTTCGAGCCAGATTACGTTCCTTTGGCCGGCTGATAATTCTGTTTTTGAGCACATTGCCCATCTTCATGATCGGTATATTTTCGCGAATGGACAATACACCGAAAATGCCATCAGCCCGCCGTTCCTCAGGAATCATGGTGATGCCGGATTTGATGGCCCGGCGAACATTGCCCAAGCGGCATTCTTTACCTTTGATCATCACCTGGCCTTCAAAAGGATCCAGACCATACAGCACCCGGGCCGTTTCGGTTTTGCCCGAGCCCATCAGCCCGTAGAAACCGAGAATCTCGCCTTTATGAAGATCGAAACTAACGTTTTTAAGCGTATGATTGGTGAGATTCTGGGCCTGCAGCACTTTGGTTTGATAGTCGATTTCACTGGGCGTGTAATGCTCGGCAACGACTTTGCCCAACATCATCTTAACCAGCTCAACGGAAGCCTGGCTGCTGCCGTTGTGATCAAGTTCCTGTACCGCAAGGGTGTTGATCATCTTCCCATCACGGAATACCGTGACATAATCACCGATTTCAAAGATCTCGCTTAACCGGTGAGAAATGTAGATAATGGTGACCCCTTGTTGCTTTAAGGCCTGAACGATTTCGAAAAGCCGCCGGACCTCTTCCTCGCTGATGGCTGCCGTCGGTTCATCCATCACAATGATATTTGCATCTGAAGAAATTGCTTTGGCGATTTCGATGACTTGCTTTTGGGCCACACTCAGCGTGGCAACCTTCTGTTGCAAATCAATACGTGGGTCCAATTCCTGGAGGATATCGGCGACTTTGTCGAGATTGGATATCTTTTGAACGATTCCCAATCTGTGATTTTCCTTGCCGAGCGAGAGGTTTTGCTCAACGGTTAAATCATCGACCACGTTGAGTTCCTGATAAATGGCGGTAATTCCGGCTTTGCGGGAGTCCCTGATATTCTTCGGTTTATGGATGTCGCCATTTAATAAAAGCTCGCCTTCATCCGCCTGGTAGACACCGGTTAAAATTTTGATAAAGGTTGACTTGCCGGCACCGTTTTCACCGACCAGGCAATGCACTGTATTTTTGCGAATCTGAAAGCTGACATCGGTCAGGGCCATAACGCCGGGGAAACGCTTGACTAAGCGTTTCACATCAATGATTACCTCTTCCATCAAAATATTCCTTATTTGCCATTCATGCGGACAAATTTATGATCCGCTTTCAATTTACTGAAACTTCTTACCCAGGCCTTGATAAATCATTACAGCGATAACGAGGATGCCGCCGTTGAAAACCAGCTGGTAGTAGGGCGATACATTCATTAAATTAAGTCCGTTGCCGACGATGCCGACAATGAGAGCACCCAGCACCATGCCGATAATCGATCCCTCACCGCCCTTAAGGCTGGTCCCGCCCAGGATCAGGGCGATCAATACATCAAACTCAAACCCCTTGAAATTCTGGGGCGAACCCATCCCGATCCGTGAAGTTTGAATCGCCCCGCACAGTCCGGCAAAAGCGCCGGTAATGATATAAAGCGATGTAATAATGCCGGGCACATTGATGCCGGAAACACGGGCGGCGGCCGGATTACTGCCCATCGCAAAAATGAACCTTCCGAAAACAGTCTTACGCTCAATAAAAATAAAAACAGCCACCAACACGATCATGATAATCGCCAGCAGTGGCAACGGTCCAATCATGGTGCGGCCGAAACTGCTGAAATCCCGGGGCAAACCGGCGGAGATATTGGCACCGCCGTCCCAACGGGCAATCAGAAAAGCAAACCCGCGGGCGATATACATGGTCGCCAGGGTTGCAATAACCGGCGTGATTTTAAGGCGTGCGACCGATAGACCGTTTAGGTAACCGAAAAGCATGCCCCAGCCAATTGCAAATACCACTGACAAACTGACGGGTACGCCATGCTTGGACATATAGGCATGCATGATCCCGCAAAATGCCAGGGTACTGCCGACCGACAAATCGAAATTGCCGGTGACCATCAATAATGTCGCCGCGGTGGCTACAATAATGATCGTGGAGACTTTTAGGATGACAAACATCAGATTTTGGGCGGTCAGGAAATTGGGAGCAGAAATGGTGAAAAAAAGAAAAATTACGATAATCACGCCTATCAGCGTTGCCTTCTTGGCATCAAATATGTGACTTAATTGAATGCTTTGGTTTGAATCTGCGGCGGATGGTTCATTCATTGGTTTTCTCTCAAACGGTGCCTTGAAGATTTAATGGCTTTCAAACAGTTTTTACGATACCGGCAATAGGAACGAAATCAGGGAATCGAAAGGATTCCCTGATTTCAACTCCAAGCTTTCAGAATAACTCCTATTTGGTTAATTTAACGTTGGAGTTCATGTTGTCCAACAGGAAAAATTCGACATAATTAGCCGGTGTGGTCCAGTAGGAAACCGGCAAATTATAGGTGGTTATCTCCACCCATGTTTTCGTATCGAGTTTTCCTTCAATCATGGCCATCATACTATCGATTTCGGCATAGGCATTTAACTTGGCAGGTGAGGCCATGGTAATCTTAAATGCACTGGTGGGGTCATATATTTTAAGGAATGCAGCCTCGTTGCCGTCGGTGCCGACAATGATTTCGGTCAGACATTTTCCGTCAACGGCCTTACCCCGGCCCAACTGTTCACAGGCAGCCAAGGCCCCCATGGCATGTTCGTCGTTGCCCCCCTGAATGATATTGATTTCCGGATGGGCGGCCAGCATATCCAGCGTTGCCTGCATGGCGACTTCGGTGGATGAATTGCCCGGTAATTTGGCGAGCATCTTGGCATTGGGATCAATGGATTTAACGCCTTCCATAAAAGGATTGAAACGCATGCGCATGACATGCGGGAAATTGCCCCAGCCGATCCCGGCCACATAACAGGTCTTGTCCGGGTACCATTCTTTCCACTTCATTGCGGCGATTCTGCCCATTTCAAAAGATGCCGGAATTTCCATCTGCTGAACATGGGGGGCAGCCTTGAGCGAAGGTTCGACGTAGGTCGTGCTGACCGGGATACCCAATTTTTGACATTTTTTAATAGCCTCAACCATAACGCCGTCAAACGGGACATGAATCAGAATACCGTCCACTTTTTGAGCGATAAATGTGTCAATGGCATTGGCCATGACATCCGGATTGCCTTGACCGTCAACCACCCTGACTTCAGCACCATACATTTTCTCGGCATAATTTTTAGCATGCCAGGAGACCATTTGATGATAGGCCGCTTCAAGGGTGATGGGCAGTTTTCCGATCACAATCTTCTTTTTGGCAAACGCCGGTCCCAGCGTAAACGACACGCTGACGATAAAGAGTGCGGCAGTCATCATGATAATCCACAGTAATCGATGTTTTCTCATCATTCTTCCTCCTTGTTTGGGGTTAATTATCGCGCTGGATATTCCAATCAATATCTAGCGTTCATGGGGTTTTATCTACCTTGAAAAGTTTCTTCATTGACCGGGTTGTTTTTCACCTCCCTCCTTTTTGTGTTGGTAGATGGTATTGACTATAGGTGATGGATATTGCCTTTGCAGTGAGTTAGATTGGGTCGATCAATTAAGAATCATTCAATCATGGTTATTGTTCGCGAATCTGTTCAAGGAAACGCGCTTCCGTGCCGTTTAAATGCCTTTCCATAGCGGCGGCCGCCTTGTCTGCCTCACCGACTGACAAAAATTCGTAAACCGCCAGATGCTCCCGGGCTGCCTGGCTAAAACCGCCCCAATTGTAAAGAATATTCGCGCCGACCCAATCGCTTAAGTCCCAGACCGTATCGAGGGCATTGATGATGTATGTATTCTTGCTCAGTGATGCCAAATATCGATGGAAAGCACGGTCATGTTTTTGAAAATCAAATGGATCCCGCGTCTGTTCAATCTGTTGAACAATGTTTTCAAGCTCCCGGATTTCACCCGCGGTCAACCTGGGAGTTACCTTCAAAACAACGCTGCGTTCAAGGGTCCGCCGCAACTCGAACATATCTCTGATGTTCTTGGCTGACAGAGTATTCACCATAAATCCCTTGCGCGGCAAAATGGTAACGAATCCTTTATTTTCTAAATCGAGTAATGCCTGGTGGACAGGCGTTTTGGACATACCCATTTCTTTCGCGACGGCCTGCTCACTATAAATCTTTCCCGGTAATAATTCTTTGCGCATAACAGCCTGTTTTATGGCCTGGAAAGCGACTTCTTGCATAGACGGCGGGGTATCAACGCTTTGAAATGAAGAAGGCTGGTTAATCATGGGTATTTTTGACCTAAAATCCTAGTTTGTATTTATCCTAAAGGTGGATCGTTCAATTCTAACTTAGATCTTAGATATATGATGATATTTGGCTTGTCAACCACTGTTTTGAAAAAAACTAAAAAATTATTGATAGCATTTATTCATTTTTAACAATAAATAAAGTATGATAGATAAATCTATCCCTCTGTGAGCCAAACCTTGAATTCGAGTTGAAAAAGCCAAGCATGACACATATCTAAGATCTTAGATATAAATTTAATAATATCTTTAATTCGCGCTGCCAGCCCCTGCATTCATTTATTCCAAAACAGGAGATGGTGTGCCATAATGAAGGGAAAAAATTTTCCCCCAGCGCACTCTGCCGGGTTGCCTGCCCACTGAAATCTCTGTTGCACTTTTTAACTTCGGGACGGTGACTGTTTACAGAAATTCCGAGGATGCCAATTATGCCCCATTTGCTTATTATACCCAGTGACGTCGACGCCGCGATTTGTCTGCCAGACATGTCGCTGCCCTCCTTTTATATGGAAGACTATACTGTTTTGGGGCTTAAAGTTGGAAATTTAGAGGCGGCTGTCCGGTTGTTGAAAAATGATGGCATATACCTCATTGACGTCTGAAGCCGCGATTTGTTTGCCTGCGATATCGCTGACCTCCTTTTATATGGATGACTATACTGTTATGGGGCTTCAAGTTGGGAATTTAGAGGCTGCTGTCCGTTTGTTGAAAAAATGTCGGCATATCCTTACTTTAGGTGCGATACTCAAGCACGTGACCATGATCATTTCGGCACCGGCTTCTTCGGCCAACTCAATTTTGTTACTTAAGCGTTTTAGAGAGGTTAACTTCATGGGATATAATTGACGTGGTCGGCCTCCAGGACCCTTAGTACGGCATCACCCATCTGCGCGGTTGTCGCTTTTCCTCCCAGATCAGGTGTCAGCACTTTCCCGTCGCGGAGAATTTCGGCAACAGCGGATTCGATCCTGCGGCCGGCAGTTGTTGCATCGGTGTCCCCGTTGCGTTCGCCCAGCCAGTCCAGCATCATCGCTGCCGATAAGATCGTTGCCAATGGATTGGCCATATTCATGCCGGCAATTTGCGGCGCGCTTCCATGGGAGGGTTGAAACAAGGCATATTGATCGCCGATTTCAGCCGAAGGTCCCAGCCCCAAACCCCCCACCAAACCGGCACCCAGATCGGAGAGAATGTCACCGAACATGTTTTCCATCACGAGGACATCATAGTTCCATGGGGCCTGCAGCATGTAGAGAGACATGGCATCAACGTAACAGGCGTCGGCTGTGATGTCGCAGTAGCGTCCGGCCGCCTCGTAGAAAACCTTGCGGAAAAAAGCGAGGCTGCGGAACACATTGGCTTTGTCCACACAGGTCACCATCCGCCGGCCATCGAGAGGTCGACCGTTGCGGCGTTTGGCCAACCGGAAGGCAAACTCGACAATCCGCTCCGTTCCCCTACGGGTAATCATCATCGTGTCGGCAACCGCCTGATCATGGACGACGCTGCCGCCGCCGAAGGACGCAAAAAGTCCCTCGGTGTTTTCCCGCAGTACAATGAAGTCGATTCCCGGGCCGGTATTTCTCAAAACTGAGGGCACCCCGGGGTAGAGTTTGATTGGGCGGACCGCCGCATACAGATCCAAGGCCTTGCGCAGACCGACGACCTGGTGCGGCTGAACCTCGGTTCCGTCCGGCAGCCGGACATCCGGCTGCCCGATGGCGGCCAACAGAACCGCGTCGGATTTTTTGCACTCCGCGATCAGTTCCGTCGACAGAATCTCCCCGGTTTTTCTGTAATTATCCGCTCCCAGCGGATGCTCACTGTATGCAACTCGTAGCCCGCCTGATTCAGGCAGTGCACCATTTAAAACTTTGAGGGTTTCCCTCATAACTTCAGGGCCGATGCCGTCCCCCGGCAAAACGACTATCCGATAGGTTCGCATGTCGGAATCCTTATAAATCCTATATAGGTTGTGTCAATCCTTACCTTGAATGCAGGCCGCCAGGCTCTTGGGATCAGGTGAAGCGACAGGTTTGCCGACGCGGACTCAGATATCGAGGGCAAAGCGTATTGCCCGCCCAACATCAATCATTTTTGTTGGGGGCAAGGATGTGATCAATGACCCGATTTTTCCCTTTGAAACAGTCTGCAAGTGATCACAGTTGACAGCCGAATCACGGGGCATCCCGTCAGTTTTCGAGAGAAACACCTCAGACGGTAGATTGCGTACCGTACTTGTAATGGGGGCGACGGTTACTTCACCAAGATATTCCAACACCGAATCTCGTGTTAGGATTAGAACCGGTCTTTTTTTATCTGGCTGTACGAACTTGTACCAGCGTATTTCGCCGTGTTTCATTCGTCACCCCAAGCTTGCTCAGTTTCCCAAACCGAAAACTCATCGACAGCAACTGGTTGCCGTTCGTACCCTTGGCGGTGCTTACGCTCCAGTTGCTCAAGGTTGTATCGAGCAAGAGCCTCACGAAGCGCATTTCTTGTGAAAGCAGAACGACTTGTGTTAAGTTGTTTCGCAATGCGATCGACCGCTTGGACAAGATCGTCATCAAGGGTCATCTGAATAGTTCTCATAACACACCTCCGCAATGTGGATTTTCATAGCTATGATAATCCACATTATAGGACATGTCAAATCAATTGGATCGGCCACCGAAGAAATCAGGGGCAGCCCCTGGCTTCAATAAAAACACTTATTTCCTGATCCTCAACAACCTGACAAAGCGGCGCGGCCCTGGATATCACCTGAACTGACGGTTGGTACAGCGTGGAAGAGAGCATGGCAGATTCAAAACGACTTTACAGGCATGCCGGGGACGGATTTATTCTCTGAAATGTGGTGTCTGTTTTGCTGATAATCGAAAAATTTATATATAATTCCCATGATGATGACTTGAAAGAAATGGCAGAAGCTGCGATAAGTGAGGGGACGAAATGAACCCCAAATAATTGACCCTTATTCAAACCCATACGCACATCACAAAGGAGGGGCCGACATGAAAATTTTAGCCAATGACATTCAGATCAATTATGAATTGACCGGACAGGAAGGCGCGCCGGTGGTGATGCTCAGCCACTCTCTGGCCAGCAGCATGGTGATGTGGGATCCTCAGCTCGTATCTTTGGAACCACACTTTCAGGTCTTGCGTTATGACATGCGCGGTCACGGTGACAGCGACGCACCGGATGGCGCCTATACCCTGGAGTTATTGGTCCAAGATGCGGTGGCTCTGCTGGATGCGCTATCTATAGATAGGGTGCATTTTGTGGGCCTGTCCATCGGTGGCATGATCGGCCAAGGCCTTGGACTGAGTTACGGGGATCGCCTCAAAAGTCTCACCTTGTGTGATACTTCGGCTGTTATGCCGAATGAGGCCCAGCCTATTTTGCAGGAACGTATTGCCGCCGCGCGCAAAGACGGGATGGCGGACCAGGTAGAGGGCACCCTGGAGCGCTGGTTTACACCACAATATTTGCGGGAAAATCCACCCGCAGTCGAGATGATTCGACAGCAGATCGCTGCAACGCCGTTGGCCGGGTACATCGGCTGCAGCGAAGCATTGCGGGGGCTTAACTACCTGGAGCGGTTAGCGGCCATCAAACTCCCGACGCTGATCATGGTGGGCGAGGAAGACCCCGGTACGCCGGTGGCAGCATCCGAAGCCATCCATGAACGCATCGCCGGTTCTCGGCTTGTTATACTGCCCTCGGCCCGTCATTTGTCCAATATCGAACAGTCTGAAGCATTTAATAAATCGATGATGGAATTCCTGCTGCAGCAATAATGTTAAAATAACCGTATGTTCTTGTTGGAAATTCAAGTTTAGTGGAGGATACCACTATGGTCTCTGAAGAGACTTATAATGAACTGAAAAATAAAATCATAAAGCTGGAAAATGAACTGTCCAACCTCAAGCATTCGGAACGAACCCATAAAAAAGAACGGGACTTTATTTATGAAGTTTTGTACTGGACTGATTCTCTGGTCGTGGTGATCGATCTTAAAGGGTATGTTATCTCTTTTAACCGATCCAGTGAACAGCTGTCCGGCTATCGTTTTGATGAAGTGCAGGATAAGCCCTTTTGGGAAATTCTTATCTCGCCCGAGGAAAGAGAAGGTGTCAAGTCAGCCATCACCGATGTCATTCAAAACGGAATTCACGACAAATTTCAAAATTATTGGGTAACAAAAACGGGTAGCAAACGTCTCATTAGCTGGGTGAACTCCATTCTTAGAAAACCGGATGGCTCCATCGAGTATATATTGTGCACCGGGCGGGATATCACCCAACAGAAAAAGATCGAAGAAGCCTTGCGTGAAAGCGAAGAGAAATATCGCGAGCTTGTTCAACACGCCAACAGTATCATACTGAGGTTCGACACCCGGGGGTATATCACTTTTTTTAACGAGTTCGCCCAGGGGTTTTTTGGTTTCACGGAGGATGAAATATTCAACCAAAGCTTATTTGGTACGATCGTTCCGCAGACAGAGTCATCGGGGCGTGATCTCAAAGCGATGTTAAAAGATATCTTACGCAACCCGTCCCGATATGTTCAAAATGAAAACGAAAATATTAAACGCAACGGTGAACGGGTATGGATTGTCTGGACCAATAAAGCGATTTTGGATCAAAATGGCAACATTTCTGAAATCCTCTCCATCGGCATGGATATCACCGACCGCAGGCACACGTCTGAGGCTTTGATCAAGAGCGAAGCTACTTTAAAGAGTATATTTCGCGTCGCACCGACGGGAATTGGTATGATTGCCGATCGGATACTGGAACAGGTCAACGAGCGGCTATGTGAAATGGTAGGCTACTCATCCGAGGAACTTGTGGGACAGACTGCCGGAATATTGTACCCGACCGCTGATGAATTTCGATGGGTTGAAGAAGAAAAATCTAAGCAAATCAGAAAACGGGGCACCGGTACTGTCGAAACACGCTGGCAATGCAAGGATGGATCTATTATCGATGTTTTGTTGAGTTGCACGCCGATTGATGCTGATAAACCATTGGCAGGGGAAACTTTTACAGCTCTGGACATTACCGATCGTAAACAAGCAGAGGGGGCCTTGAGAGCGAGCAATGAGCGTTTTAGGGTATTGTTCGAAAATGCCCCGGACCCTTTTTATATCACCAAAATGGATGGAACATTGGTGGATGGGAACAAAGCGGCCGAAAAATTTCTCGGCTACTCAAAAGATGAACTCATTGGAATTGATTTTGTGGCGTCAGGGATACTCTCAGCGCAAGATCTTCCCCGGGCACGCCATCTGTTGGAAGAAAGTCAAAAAGGGAATCCAACCGGACCGGAAGAGTTTACCTTGTTTAGGAAAGAGGGTTCCCCTGTTTGTGCCGAAATATTGGCGCTTCCGGTGGAGATCAGCAATGAGAAATTAGTGCTGGGTATCGCCAGAGATGTGACTGATCGTCGACAGGCCCAAGAGGCGTTGAGGATTTCTGAAGAAAAATTTTCCAAAGCCTTTCAAACCAGCCCGGTATGGGTTGCGTTAACGACTGCAAGTGACGGCAGGTTTCTTGAAGTCAATGACACATTTACCAAGATTTCGGGCTTCTCCCGGGCAGAGGCGATCGGAAGGACCAGTTCTGACCTTGGTTTCTGGATAGAACCGGAAGGAGACCGGGAAAGGGCGCTCCAAATATTTCGTAAGCAGGGATACTTCCGGAATCTTGAAATGAAGATGCGATTTAAGGACGGAAAAAAACATACGATGCTCTGGTCGGCGGATCCGATTGATTTCGAAGGACAGGAATGCCTGATTAGCGTGCTTACCGATATCTCTGAACACAAAATGATGCAGGAAGAAAAGGCCGCACTGGAGTCCCGTCTCCAACAAGCCCAAAAGATGGAAGCCATCGGCACCCTTGCGGGTGGAATTGCGCATGATTTCAACAACATTCTTTCTGCCGTCATCGGTTATACCGAACTGGCTTTAAGCGACGCTGAACCAGATTCGACGCTCTATCGAAATCTTCAGGAAGTATTCCGCGCCAGCGGGCGCGCCAAAGACCTGGTCAAACAAATTCTCACCTTCAGTCGCCAAGCCGGGCAGGAGCTTAAACCGGTTCAAATAAAACTCATATGTAAAGAAGCCATTAAATTTTTAAGGGCCTCACTTCCCACTTCCATTAAGATGCACCAGGATCTCCAGAGCGATTCGCTGACCTTGGCAGATCCGACCCAAATACACCAGGTATTGATGAATCTTTGCACCAATGCCGGATATGCCATGGGGGAGAAAGGGGGCGTTCTGGAACTGAAGCTGATCGATGTCCATCTCGATGCCAATCAAACAGTCAAATTCCCCGAGTTGAAACCGGGACCTTATCTTGAATTAACGGTCAGCGATACCGGTCACGGAATTCCCAAAAATATCATCGAGCGAATATTCGATCCGTTTTTCACCACCAAAGGAAAAGGTGAAGGAACCGGTATGGGTCTTTCGGTGGTCCACGGTATTGTCGGCAGCTATGAAGGTACCATAAGAGTTTCCAGTAAACCGGGCAAGGGTTCTACGTTCCAAATCTATCTTCCTGCGGTGGATAATTACCAGGAACCGATTTCACTAGTGGAAAAATCTGTTGTCAGCGGGACTGAACGTATTCTTTTTATAGATGATGAAACAGCGATTGTCGATATGGGAAAACAAATGCTCGAATCCTTGGGATATCAAATAACGACCAGGACCAGCAGCATAGAAGCTTTGGAACTGTTTAAAGCGAAACCGGATAGCTTTGATTTGGTAATAACCGATTTGACCATGCCGAACATGGCAGGAGATAAGTTGGCCAAAGAATTGATACGTATAAAACCAGAAATCCCGGTCATACTTTGCACCGGTTACAGCGCCCGGATCAATCAGGATCAGGCCTTGGCTATGGGGATACAAGCGTTTGTACCCAAGCCGATTCTCCGCCAGGAGATTGCCGCGACCATTCGCCAAGTATTAGAGCAGAAATGATAGTGGAAGGTAGAGTTTCCTTATTGCAATAAATTGAATGTTGACGATCTAAAGCTTCATCAAGGCATGCATTCGAGGAGAAAAAGGAATTATGTCAGATAAAATATTTAAAGATCAAGTTGCCATTGTCACCGGTGCCGGTGAAGGCATTGGCTATGAGATTGCACGTCGCTTGGCCTTGCAGGGTGCTGCTGTGCTACTCAACGATATTAAATTAGCGCTGGCGCAGGAGGCGGCGCGATGCATCTGCGATGAAGGCGGCACGTGCATCGGGGTAGGGGGAGATATCGGTGATGTTCAGGTCGTCCAAGATCTGGTCACCCGTTCCGTCTCCGATTTCGGTCGGCTAACCATTGCAGTTGCCAATGCCGGTCTTTCACTCTGGGACGATTTTTTTGACTTTAAACCCGAGGATTTTCAGCGGATATTGGCAGTAAATTTGGGCGGGTCATTTTTTCTGGCCCAGGCGGCTGCCCGCCAGATGAGACGGCAGGAAGCCGGGGGGCGCCTGTTGTTTATGTCATCGGTGGCCGGAAATCAGGCCATTGCCACATCTTCGGTCTATGCGATGACCAAAAAAGGCCTGGAAATGCTGGCGCGAAGCCTGGTGTCCGAGGTGTCCTCCTACGGCATTACCGTGAACGTAATTGCACCGGGCGCCACCGTTACACCCCGCACGGTGGCAGCCGTTCCTGATTATGAGGAAATCTGGTCCCAGGTGATACCCACCGGCCGCCCGGCATATCCGGCTGACATGGCCAATGCAGCACTCTTTTTTCTTTCCCCCCAAGCCGGACATATTACCGGTCAAAGTCTAATCGTTGACGGGGGGTGGTCGGCTACAAGTCCCGAACCCAAATCACAATTCGTAGATAAAACCAAGTAAAAATTTGCAATTTATACTTAGGCACTTAATTGTGCATTCTAAGGCAAAACATTTTTCTGAGGGAGGTTTTTATTTGAGTTGAAAAGGGTAAATGACTTTCCAGTCTTGTTTCATGTCCACCACGGACCAACCACTACTGAGCGCTTCATCCAGCGCCTTATCCAGATGACCAATTTTCGACTTTTTATCATAGGCCCACTCCCGCTTTGCGTCGGTATGGTGTATGATGAGTATATATCGTGCACCTTTCCCTGCCGCGGTCCATTGCAGCATCTGCAGGTCGCCGTCTGAATTGCCGAAGGCGGCAATCGGACGCCGGCCGATATGCTGGTTGATGCCGACAGGTTTGCCGGCTTTATCGTCGATGAAGTTGATTTCCGGAAGCCGGACGAGCACGGGATGGCCGTCTCGCATTTCAAATTTTGTCTTAATGCTTGAGCCTACCACTTGTTCCGGCGGGATACCGTAAACACGTTCGGTCCACGGTCGCATGAACTCGATACCTCCCCCGGAAACAATGAAGGTCTTGAAGCCGTTGCCCCTCAGGTACTCTAAGACTTCTATCATCGGCTGAAAAACCAAGTCCGTGTATGGCCGTTTGAAGCGGGGATGTTTGGCGGCAGCCAACCAGTCGTTGACAGTTTGCTCGAACTCCGTCGTGGTCATACCGGCGTGCGTGGCCATTAAAATTTCCATCAGTCCTTTCTTGCCTGAAGCGGCAAGCGTCTGCATGTCGTTTTCGAGGACAGCCTTAAACGGCTGTTGGGTCTTCCATTCAGGGTTTTCAGGAGCGAGGGCTTTTACCCGGTCAATGGCAAAGAATAGCTGGAAATACAACGGCTGCTCACTCCAGAGCGTGCCGTCGTTATCAAAAGTGGCAATGCGCTGCTCAGGAACCACAAAGTCAGGGCTACCGGGTTGGGTCACGCGGTTTACAAAGTCTATTATGGATCGTTTAGCGGAACCTTCATTCCAGGAAGGCAGAGGATCCCGTTCGCCGGCAGCGGCTGCAACCAATATTACCAGGGTCAACAAAATGCCGGACAGCTTTGTCGCAGCACTGTAGAGCAATTTCGTATTCATAGTTGTTTCCTTTTGGCTTTTACCCATTTGGCGGCGTCAGTTTCTCCATGACCTGGTCGATAGTGAAGCTGGCCGCTTTCTGGCGTGGAGGGAACTCCTTGAAGGTTCCTAAGAACCTGCCGACATATTCCTGCGCCGGCAGCAATAGGAAAACATGGTCAAGGTACCAGTCCCAGTAGGTATTTGAGGTGATGGACGCCCGCTCATATGGATCCGTGCGCAAGTTAAAAAGCCACGGAATCCGTGTTTTTACGTATGGTTCGCCCCAGACCAGCATGGTGCCCGGCGCTCTTTGTTGGGCAAAGACCACCTTCCAATTGTCATAGCGAAGCGCTGTTAGATCGCCGTCGTCAGAGAAATAGAAAAATTCATTTCGCGGGCTCTTCTCTTCCTGACCGGTCAAATAGGGCAGGAAGTTGTAACCATCGAGGTGAACCTTAAATGTCTTGTTGTCAGCTTGGTGGCCTTTCTTCAGCTTTTCTTTGATGTCGGGTTCTCCAGCGGCCGCCAGCAGGGTGGGCAGCCAGTCCAGATGCGCCATGATTTCTTTGGAGACCGTACCGGGTTTGATCTTGCCAGGCCAGCGCACCATGGCCGGTACACGGTAGGCGCCTTCCCAGTTGGAATTTTTCTCGTTACGGAAAGGCGTCATGGCGGCGTCAGGCCATGAGTTCATATGTGGGCCGTTGTCGGTGCTGTACATTACGATGGTATTATCAACCATGCCGAGTTCATCAAGTTTATCGAGCACCGTCCCGACGTTCTTGTCATGGTCGATCATAACGTCGTGGTAGATACCCTGCCAGCGCCCGGCCTGACCCACACTCTCCGGTTTGGCGTGGGTGCGGAAGTGCATATGGGTGAAATTTACCCAGACAAACACCGGCTTACCGGCCTTGTGTTGCTTTTCGATGAACTCCGCCGATCTAGCTGCGACATCATCATCAATAGTTTCCATGCGTTTCTTGGTCAACGGGCCAGTGTCCTCGATTTTTTGTGAACCATCCGGTAGGGCCCAGCTATGAATCACACCCCGGGGGCCATACTTTTTTCGAAATTCCGGGTTCTTGGGGTAGTCGGGCAACTCCGGCTCTTCCTCAGCATTGAGGTGGTAGAGGTTGCCGTAGAATTCATCGAAGCCATGGTTGGTGGGCAAGTGCTCGTCCTTATCGCCCAAATGGTTTTTTCCGAACTGACCGGTAGCGTAGCCTACTGACTTGAGCAGTTCGGCAATCGTCGGGTCTTCCTTCCGCATGCCGATATCGGCCCCCGGCATGCCCACCTTGCTAAGGCCTGTGCGGTAGACGCTTTGTCCGGTGATAAAGGCCGAACGGCCGGCAGTACAACTTTGTTCGGCATAGTAGTCAGTGAAAATCATACCTTCCTTAGCTACCCGGTCAATATTGGGCGTTTGGTAGCCCATCATCCCCTTGGTGTATATGCTAAGGTTGCTTTGGCCGATATCGTCACCCCAGATGATGACGATGTTGGGTTTGTCCTGGGCCAATGACTGTTGAACAACCGATAGCTGAATTATAGTCATTGAAATGAATACGAAAATAATAATTACCTTTGCTTTTTTCATGCTGTCCTCCTTTCTAACTGTTGGAATCCATATTTAGGTTTGTCCCAAAGCCTAAACAGATGCCAAGATTAATGCGTAAATTAGATGTCAAATTGTTTAATCTCTTGATTAAACTGTGAGGAAGTGTATTTGTTCGGATTTTTGTCCGCGCTTGAAAGCGGGGCATAGGGTATGTTTGAGACAGTCCAATAATTCGAATTCTAAACTAAGGCTGCAGATTTCGATTGTCAATTCTCATCTTGGAAAATTTTATGACAATTGTTGCCGCCTCCATACAGGATTATGTCTCTTCCAGTGCAGGGTTTGCCATCCGGCATTAGGGGAATATCAAGCGAAAAAGAAAACCGTGTCCATATTCTGCTATCCATTAAGAACTATGATGGATTCGGCTTTTGGAGGGTCAAGATGCCTGTTGGGAACTCCCCCGCATTGCAAATGTCGGAGGGCTTCAGAACCAAGACGCCAAGGGTTAAATTATATCCGGTTACCTTGACTCCCTTGACAACACAGGATCTGAAGCCTCCCGGCTTTCTGCGTGGTTTCAGGATAAGTGACATGGCAAAACCAATCCCATCTTTTGAATTGACCAGAGAGGATGGCCAGAAAATGGTTTCTTTACCATGATATTGTTTACATTAACGAATTTTTACCTGCAAAATCCAGGTATCCGCTATTCTTTGATGCCTTTGGTGCCGCGTCGTTTCAGATATTTATCCCAGTAAAAGTCATCGGCATTGTCCTTGGTGACCAGGGCCAGCCCGTTGTCGCAATAGGGGATCTGCATCGGGTTGTAGCCCATGCGTTTGTAGTCGTTCATTGGATCGATCAGATCCGAATGTTTGGCCAGGTACAGGAACAGCATGCCAAAATACCCTTGCACACCCTGGTTGGGGTTCAGCGCGCCCCAAATGATTCCTTCCTTGATCAGATCCAGGACTTTCCCGTTAACATCACAGCATAGCACCTTGATTTTTCCACCCAGTTCTTTGGCCGCCTGGCCTGCACCCATGGCCGAGTTGGCTTCCGGCATGAATACCGCTCCCAGGTTCGGATGTGCTTGGGCCATGGTGAGAACCGCCTGATAGGCTTTTTGGGGATCCTGCAAGGAGGCTGCGCGGGCGACCACTTTGACGCCGGGATGGTTGGATTCAATTCTGGCAACAAATCCCTGGGTGCGACGGTCATGGTTGTCCTGGCCGGGGTTTTCAAGTACGGCCACTTCGCCTTTGCCGCCCAATTCATTTGCCAGCGTATCGGCGGCAAATATGGCCTCCCGGGCATTATCCGAAGTGATATGCGAAACGCGCATGCTGTTCGGAGAATCCGAAGCGAATGTCACCACGGGCACACCCATCTCATAGGCGCGATTGATGGGCTCGATGAACGGATCGGAATTGAGCGGTGCAATAAAAATCCCGGCCGGTTTGCGGGCCAAGACCTGCTCAAACACCGCCAGATGCTTATTGACATCATACTCAGGTGTACCCAAATATTTGGTTTTAACCCCTAGTTGCTGTCCGGCCTGTTTGAACATTTCGTAAACCGGGAACCAGTATTCCACACCGGATACAAACGGCACCATGTAATAGACTTCATCTTCACTTCCTTGCAGGAAAGATTTATTCTCGGCGCCAAAGGCTGAAAATGTTGTTAGACCGACCACCAGAACGATCAAAATTGCAATACCTGTCTTTTTCATAGCCAAACTCCTTGTATTTGATGTTAGATTAATTTGTACTACGACGATGCCCAGTACAGCAGAAACTCCATCACCCCCTCTCTCAATTTAGGTTTTGATATTCTGGACTACCTCGAACATTTTTTCATGTCATGAAAATGCCGTATACCATGGCGGTTTAAACCTGAATCGGATAATTACCATACTTCCGATGGGTATCCATCATGGCCATATAGTTTTCCGGTTTGACTGCTGAATGGATGCTGTTGCCGGATGAAAATATATAGCCGCCGCCGGGTCCGGCAATCTGAATGCATTTTTTAGACTCGGCAATGGTTTGCTCAACGCTGCCAAAGGTGAGGGTTTGGGCACAATCGACATTACCTTTGAGCGCAATCCGTTGGCCGTATTTGCTGTTTTATTTCAGCCAAATTCATGCCTGCTGTCGGATCGATCGGATCCAGGCAATCAATGCCCGATTCGACAATCATATCGATCAGGGACATGATTTGACCATCGGTATGTTTAATGATGTAAAGACCCCGATCCTTATATCCTCCCATGACCTTGCAAAGCGGCGGAAAAAATATTTTTTTGAAATGTGAGGGTGAAATCATCGGGCTGTCCTTATGGGCAAAGTCATCACCGGTGTAAATGATTTTAACGCCTCTTTTGACGGCTTCATCGGCCATTTTCAGATTGACATCGACACACATTTCGATGATACCTTCGATCAGTTTCGGATCTTCAATGAGCGTCATCAGGAAGTGTTCAAAGCCCATCAGTCTGCTCGGTATCGAAAACACATCATTCAGGTGCAGAATAATGGCTTTTTTGCCTTGATGTGCTTTTAGCTCGGATTCCAGTGTTAAATAGCGTTCTGGTGCATGGGGATCGGGCGGTTCATATTTATCAAAGTCCCGCATGGTTTTAATCGGCCCGTCGATGGGATAGGTGTGGGACTCGCCGGTATCCTGTTTGGTAATTCCCCATTCGTCTCGATACACATTGGGTTCTATTTCTTCGCTCTTATAATTCAAGTCAACACAGATGGCATCATGATCCGCTTTGTAGACGAATTCCTGGTAGCTCAAGCCTGGATAAATGGCCTCAATGACATTTTTATCCACGAACCATTCAAAGATCGGTATTCGATCGACTTCTTCATGTCTTAATGTTTTTAGGATTCTTTCCTCTGAAGTCATTGACATATTTGCTCCCCTCATGATTTGAACTTGTTGAAAATGTCATGGTTCACTTCTTTTAGGCTCGGGTACAACTTTTTGAAAATTTGATAATAGTCCTCATATTCCTTCTGCCGATTAGGATCCGGTTCATAGATTCGGCCTTCTTTGTACGTCTGTTGAAAAGCATCCTGTTCGTCTTTGTAAAGACCGAGGCCGATGCCGGCCAGCAGCGCTGCGCCCAATGTCGTTGCCTCTTCCAAAGCGGGAACCTCAATGACTTTTCCAGTTACATCGGCTTTGTTTTGCATCCACAGCTGATTGCGAACGGCGCCCCCAACGGCAATGATTTTTTGAATGCTGTCCGGCAGCGCCCGTTCAAAGGCAAACAAGATATCTTTAAATTGATAATCCAAGCCTTCAATAATTGCCCGCAGCATGCAGCCCTTATCGGTTGTGGTGCTCAAGCCGATAAAGGCGCCCAGCGCACGGCTGTCAATATCCGGTGTGCCGGCACCCGCAAGGTGGGGCAGGAAAAAGACACCATTGGATCCGCAGGGCGCTTGGGCTGCTTTTTCCATCAGAGACTCCCAGTCCGCTTTGCCGGTCCGGGTTTCAATCTCTTTTTCTTCAAAACCGTAATGGTCCCTGAACCACTCCAGCATTAAGGCGGAAGGCGAATATCCTGCGAGCAGATAGGCCTCTTTGGCAACATGGCCTTCGACGTTGATCCCGGCTTCGAATATCTCTTGATTGAGTATGAGCCGGGGCAGGGTGCGGACAATAATTTCCCAGGTTCCGGTGACATCCATCATGACATCCGGAACAAATGCTCCAACTGCCAGGGCCGCACAGATATAGTCATGTCCGCCTAGTATTACCGGGGTTCCCTCTTTCAGCCCGGTTTTTTCCGCGGAGCTTTTCATGACATCTCCCAAGACCGTACCGCTTGGCAGCGCTTGCGGGAAAAGCGCTTTGTCCAAGCCGGCACTATCAAAAAGTTCATCAGACCAATTCAACGTTTTCTGGTCAAACAGAGACGTACAGGATGCCATGGTGTAATCGGTTGCCTGGCGGCCGCACAACTTGAAGTTGATGAAATCCTCGATAAGCAGCCATTTGTCTGTTTTATCAAGTATTTCAGGGCGATTTTCTTTCATCCAGAGAAGACGATAAAGGGTGTCGATATGGAGCACTTGTTTGCCGGTAATGTTAAAAATTTTTTCAGCACCGAATTTTTGACTGAACGCCCGGCTTTGCGGTTCCGTGCGGGTGCATTGCCAGGAAATAAAGGGGTAGAGACATTGGCCGGTTTGATCCAGGGGCACGCCATCCATGCCCAGGCCGGTCACCGCAACCCCTTTGATTTCGGCGGCCTTTCCGGTTTGATCCAACACACTTTTTATGGCCGTGATGGTACTGTTCCAAACTATGTCCGGATCCCAGAAAGCCCAGGTGGGGTGGTCCGGATCTAAATATTTGATTTCGGCCGGAACGCTGTGCGAGGCGACAATGTTGCCGGCCAAATCATAGGCGACGGCTTTGATTGAGGTGGATCCTAAATCGATTGCTAATAGATAAGCCATTTTTCTGACCTCCCAAGATTCCTGGTTATGTATTTGAAAAGTCGCTTTTCCAGCAAAGGTGTGATGAGAATAGGTGGACTATCCACACTCCCTGGCTATTACACAACCACATGATTGTCAAGTAAAACTTGACAATCAGAGATCAGGTCGGGTAGGTTGTCTAGTGGAATAGCCACCAGGTTTTGGATATTCTCCCGCTGCGGCGGGTTAGGCCCGTAAAGACCCTAATTACTCCACCCTGAATAGCCGCGAAAGCAGGGGTGGATAATAGATATTTGTACTTTGAAATCTGATAATCCAATGGCGAAGCAGCAGCTCGTAAAAGATCCATTGTACATGCAATTAAGTGCAATCCTGCGCGAACTCATCAACAGTAAACAATACAGCGTCGGGGATCAGTTTCTAACCGAGCGTATGATCAGTGAGCGCTTTGATGTCAGTCGGGTCACGGCCAACAAGGCCCTGTCCAAACTGATAGACGAGGGTACGCTCGAGTTGCGAAAAGGTCTTGGGACCTTCGTCTGTGACGAGCCCAAACATTTTCCGACCAGTCATCTGGTCAGCTTCACCCATAAAATGCTGGCGTCCGGTAAAAAACCATCCACTCAAGTCCTGCAATTTAAAACGGCGAATTCCGGGGAGGTTGCCGGGGAAGTTTCCAAAAACCTGAACTTAGATATCGGTGAAAGCCTTTACTACATGAAGCGACTGCGGCTGTCCGATGGCATCCCTTTGATTCTGGAAAGCCATTATCTGCGTGAACGGTTTTGCCCGGGGCTGGTAAAAGATGCTTTGCAAGGCTCCCTTTTTGACATTATGACCAAAGATTACAAATTGAATATCGCGGGGGTGGATGAAACGATTCTATCGACAACAATTCATGGCAAAAATTCAAAATACCTAAACGTTCAAAACGGCGCGCCCGGGTTTTTTATGTATGTCATCGGCTACAACGATGCTAGAATTCCGGTATGGATTGCCAATGTGATCTTTCGCGGTGATGCCTTTGAGCTTCATAACCGCAGGGGACCGATTCTGACCGAAACTTCCCAATTTGATATTTCGATTGATTTTAAACTGAGATAGGTTGCCAATTTTCAGAAAGGAGCTGCCGGATGTCACTGCAAGCAGAACGGATCGAAACCAAAGATGCCATGGATGCCATGGAACTTTTTTATCAGAAGGGCTGGACGGATGGGCTGCCGATCATTCCGCCCACCGAAGATCGTATTCACGACATGTTAACGACCGTTAGCATGCAGCCGGACACGGTGCTGGGCGCCATCCCGGAGCGCGGCCGGGTATTCACAGCGGCGGTGGTTGCCATCAACGCGGTGATGGCCGGGTGTCGGCCGGAATATTTTCCGGTGGTGGTGGCCGGCATTGCAGCTATCAGTGATCCCGCATTCGGGCTTCACGGTCCCACCGCCAGCACCCATGGCGCAGCTATTCTGATGATCGTCAACGGACCGATTAGCCTGGGAATAGGGCTTAATTCCGGGCAAAGTCTGTTTGGTCCCGGTAACCGGGCTAATGCCACTATTGGACGGGCGCTGCGGCTGGTGATGATCAATGCTGGTGGGTCTCCTGAATTTGATCGGTCAACCTTGGGCCATCCCGGCAAATATACCTATTGCGTTGCGGAGAATGAGGACACCGAATGGATACCGCTTCACGTTCAAAGAGGATTTGATCAAGCGGTGAGCACGGTAACGGTTTTTGCGGGTGAGGGGCCGAATCAGATGAACAGTCACATGGCCTTGAAAGCAGAAAATATCTTGCTGACTCTGGCGGATCGTATGTCGGCTTTGGGAACCTTTAATATGGGTGGGCAGACCGAGATGGTTGTGGTCATTTGTCCCGAGCATTACCGTACTTTGAACGAGCAAGGATGGGACAAATCCCGCGTTCAGGATTTTCTCTATGAACACGCCGTGCGTCCTCTTAGCGATTTGAAAAACGGTGGCTACATTGAGAAGCCTGTCCAAGAGGGGGATGAGAAGATTATGATGCGGGCCGTGCCATCTCCCGCTGATATCCTGCTTATCGTGGCCGGTGGCGTTGCGGGGCGTTTCTCGGCCTGTATCCCGGGCTGGGCGAATATGACGGCCTGCCATTCGATTACCAAGGCCATCCGCGATGCTACCTGCGGCACATGAGGGTGGTAGATGCCAATCGGGGATTGGTGTTAAGCTTAATTGAGCATTAACGAACACTTGAAAGTTTCTTGGTATTCGTTATAAGGAGAAAGGTAAAATGAGTTTTGTAGTGTACAATCCGACCAGCGGGCCGGCGGCCGCTCAAACAGCCATGGCGCCTAGATTAGAATCCTTACAAGACGGTGTATTAGGCGTAATTGACAACGGAAAATTAAACTCCGATACGGTTTTGAATCAGATCGTCGGCAGCCTCACAGCGCGCTACGCGTTAAAAGATGTGGTGCCTGTCCAAAAATCCTCGGCCTCCCATGCCGTAAAAACTGATGCGGCCCAAATGCTGGCGCAAAAATGTGACTTTGTCCTGGTCGGGGTAGGAGACTGAGGGTCATGCAGCTCGGGCAGTTTGCTCGACGGCATCGTTATGGAAGAATTGGGTGTGCCCGCCGTGGTCATTATTACGGAGCCGTTTGTCAGTTCCGCGCAAGCCATGGCCGTCGCCCATGGCCTTCCGGATTATCCCTTTGTTGTTATTCCCCACCCCATTGCCGCGACGGCCAGCAGCACATTACAAGGATGGGCGGATCAGGTCACGGATCAGGTCGTCGGGATGTTTTTGCATACGACAGGTTAGATCCTGTTCTTAGCGCTTTAAGCGGTGGTTGTTGATTGTTGGGGCGGGCTTTAGATCATTGAGTCTGCAAATTCATCGATGGTCACTACCTGATATCCATAAATCCTGCGCCATTCGAGCGTCATCCGGACCGGTGTAACCCCATGTTGCAAAAATGAGCGAAATTGTCTTATCCTTTTTGTTGAAGTGCACGTCGAGCTCGCGCAGGTTTTTGACGGAATCATCGATGAATGCATAGGCCGGCTTCCTGAAGCGTTGCATAATTCTGGTCATGTTTTCGATCTTGGTGGTGCCGTGATCTCCCGAGTAAACATTGTCCTCGCTGATCTTAAGGCCGAAATGGTTACTGAGAGATATGGTGGCATCAAGGTTTTTATTGGTCAGCAGGATGAGGTTTTCGGTCGGATTTTCAATCAGGATGCGCCAGAGGGGTTGAACCGGCGCATTGAGTGCTCTCCACGCTTCCAAATCTTTGCTTTTGAAACGATTGCGCGTTTCAAAGAATCGGGTTGTTCGTGCGGCAACCGGTTCCTTTACTTGTTGGATGATTTCATCGTATTCCCCGGGACTCAACAGTTTATCGGGGTCAGACTCGCCGACCTCAAGGCACCAGTTCATCAGCACCGGTGCGTCGCCAATGGGCTGAACATGAAAGCGGTTGCGGAGAAACAACTCGACGGCATTTGGCGGCAGCTGGTCCAGCCGGGTGACGATGGTATCCTTCAGCATGTTGTAGGCGGTTACGGCAATCTCCCGGACCGAGTCCAGCAGCACGCCGTCATAGTCAAAGATCAGCATAGGTTTACTCATTGCTATTCAGCATGTTATCTTTAATGTTGGAAATTATGGAATGATTAATCCAGGTTACTAATAGATATTAAAAATGGCAGAATTTATTGACCTTTGTTTAATAACAAATATATTGTAATGAAATTAGTCAGTAGAATCTTCCCGACACCCGGCTACCCCTGCTTCAGCCGGCTCAAGCGATCCCAGGGCTCCCGCATGCATTCCACCAGTCTTTGGTACTCGGCATAACGGGCCAGGTAAAAGGGGGTCGCATCTGGGTTGGGTTCCTGTCGCCGTTTAACTTTGACGGCCGTGGTAACCGCATCCGCGTGATTCTTGTAGGCACCGATGCCGATGCCGGCGCTCAGCGCCGCACCGCGGGCACCGATTTCGATGCCATCCGGCACTTCCATCGGCAGCTGTAGTGTGTCGGCAAATATCTGGGTCCATACCGAACTGTGGGCGCCGCCGCCGCTTAGACGCACCACTTCGATGCGGTTGCCGGAACCGCCGGCATCACGTAATTTTTCCACATGGCTCAAGTGACCATAGACAACACCTTCGTAAAGCGAGCGCAGCATATGAGCCTTGGTGTGCCAGCCGGCAACACCATAAAATCCGGAACGGGCCGTTGGCTGCACGTTGGAACCGAAAAGAAACGGATGAAAAATAATGTCGCTGCCGCCCGGCGGCAGACTGTCAACGATCTCACTGCAAACATCGTAAACCGATATTCCGCGCTTGTCGGCCACAGCCTTCTCTTCGGTACAGAACTGGGAGACAAACCATTCCAGGTTGGTGGCCGATGTCGCGCTGGCTTCAATGGTCAGCCATAGGTCCGGAACCGTATAGATGCTGGTCATAAACAACGCCGGATCGACGATCGGATCGGCGGTGACAATTTCGTTAATACTCCAGGTGCCGGCAATGATGCAGACCTGTCCCGGCCGATAGACTCCGGCACCCAGGGCTGAGGCGTCCACGTCAAAAAGGCCGCCAACGACCGGGGTTCCGGCAGCCAGCCCGGTGGCCCGGGCCGCGTCCGCTGAGACGCGGCCGGCGATGTCAAAGCTGTGCACCAGTGTCGGCAAGGCCGTGCGCATTTCTTTTAAGTCATAGAGTTCCAACAGCTCTTCGGAGTAGCATTTATTGCGTACATCCATCAGGCTGGTTCCGCTCATATCGGTAAAATCGGATGTGATTTCGCCCGTCAGGCAATATTTAATGTAATCTTTGACCATCAAGACGGCCCCGATACGCTGATAGACCTGGGGTTCATTCTGCTTGATCCATGCCAGCAATGCGTTGGGCTGGGCGGGCCAGAAGGCCTGGGTCGTGTAGGGAAAAACTCGATCATGCAGGCTGTTGCGATTCCAGCTGTCGATAATATCGGCTGCCCGGGTATCCAGCGACTGGATGCCGGGGCGTGCCGGCCGTCCTTGTTTGTCGATCAGGTAAAGCCCGTTGCCGTGACCGGTGGTACCAATAGCGACGATTTGTTCCGGTTTGATAGCGGATCTGGTCAGCGCTTCTTTAATTGTTATAGCCGTCCCCTGCCACAGGGCGTCCATGCTTCTTTCGGTCCAGCCTTGACGGGGATACTCAGGTTCGACTTTTTGGCTGGTCACCTGAATTTCGCGTCCCTGTAAGTCAAAAATCGCTGCTTTGGAGACCGTGTTACCATTGTCGATGCCGAGTAGATATTCAGACATTAATTGTGCTCCTGTAAATGTAAATTATGACATCGAAAATCAAGATCCTTGAGGCCTGATACAAATTGTATTTATGTCGTACAGGGTTTTTTCTGTAAACTTTAAAACCTTGAACGCTAAACCTCTGAACCCTGAAACGCCTAACTGCGCTTTCGCGTATGGCGGATATGATCCAGGGATACCGCACCCAGCAGGATGCCGCCGCGGATCAGGTCCTGCCAGTAGGGCGAGACATCCAGCAGGACCATCGAACTGGTTATCGTCTGCAGCAGGGCAATGCCTAAAATCGAGCCCAGCACCGTCCCCACCCCGCCGGTCAGGCTGGCGCCGCCGATGACCACCGCCGAAATGGCGTTTAGCTCGAGACCGATGCCAAAGCCCGGAATCGAGGCGCCGAAGCGCGACATGTAAATGATGCCGGCCAGGCCGGCCAGGGTGGAACATACGATACAGGTGACGATCTTCACCCGGTGGGTTTTAATCCCGGAAAAAATCGCGGCCTTCTCATTGCTGCCGGTGTAAAACACCTTGCGTGCCAACGATGACTTGCGCATCAAATAATCGCTGACGATTACAATAACGGCAAAAATGAAAATGGTAAACGGAATGCTGTAGATGGTGCCCTGGCCGATGAACTTGAATGATTTGGGAATGGCAAACAGCGACAACGGCGTGCCCTGGGTGATCACAAAACACAACCCGCGTGCGATGCCCATAAAGGCCAGGGTCGTGATGAAAAAGTTCAACCCGACTTTGGTGACAAAGATGCCCATCGTAAGTCCGATCAGACTGCAGATGGCAATGCCGATCAGACTGGCCAGCCAGGGATTGACCCCCAGCAAAAACAACTTGCCGCCGATGACCATCGCCAGGCACATCACCGAACCCACCGACAAATCAAAGCCGCCGACCACCAGTATCAGGGTCATGCCCACCACCACGATTCCCTCGGTGGAAAACGACAGTAAAATGGCTTTGAGGTTAGGCCAGGTTAAAAAATACGGTGACACAAAACTCATGATCACACAAACCGCCAAAATTATCAGGATCAGGGTGCCTTCGCGAAATCCCCGGATAGCCTTGAAAACATTGCTGACTTTGCCATTGGTTTGGTTTTCTGTCGGCACCATGTCGACACTGTCCATAATCGTCATCCTTTATTACGATATTGAAAGCCTGGTGCTTGGCGGCCGGATTAGAGTTATTTCGATCTAGTCTGATCGGTTCCAGGTCCAGGGTTCAAAGGTTAAACTATTTATTCGTCCGGTTCCGGGCCAAGGGTTTCGGTTTTAAATAGTCGAGTTAGATGTCTTCGCTCCTTCCAGGGGGCTGCCTGAGGTCTCATCCCCTGAAGGAGGAGTGGTGACTTATTTATTCTGCGCTCACACTCAATCCTGAAGCCAGCTGAATGATGCGCTCCTCGGTAATTTCGTCACCGCTAATAATATCGCACTTCCGACCCTCGTGCATCACCAGCACCCGGTCGCACATGCCGATGACTTCCGGCAGCTCCGATGAAATCATGATCACACCGATACCCTGTTCGGTCAACTCGCGCAGCAATCGATGGATTTCGGATTTGGCGCCTACGTCAATGCCGCGGGTGGGCTCATCCATAATGATGATGGCCGGATTGATCGACAGCAGCTTGGCAATCAACACCTTTTGCTGATTGCCGCCGCTCAGCGAGGAGACCAGCTGCACCAAGGTGTGATATTTAATGTTTAATTTGTCTGCCAGCCGGCTGGAAAGCTTCTGAGAGAGATTGCCGTCGATTAACCCCCGGGATGAAATTTGCTTCAGAACCATCGCGGTGATGTTGTTGCTGATCGGCATCTCCAGAAACAACCCCTCGGATTTGCGGTCTTCGGTTAGATACACGATTCCCTGCTGGATGGCATCTTCATAGCTGCGCACATCCAGGCGGCTGCCCTTGAAGATGACGTCGCCGGCTTTTTTGGGATAAAGTCCGCAAATGGCCTTGGCCAGCTCGCTGCGGCCAGCGCCCACCAGGCCGGAAAACCCCAGTATCTCGCCTTTAAACAGCTCAAAGCTGACGTCCTGGAAACGGCCTTCGTTTGAGAAGTCGCGAACCTGCAGCAGGACCTCCGGTGCCTTGGCCGGTCGCCCGGCTTTGGGCGGATACAGATCGCCGATCTCCCGGCCCACCATCATATTGACGACTTCGGTGGAGGTGGTCTGCGCGACGTCATAGGTGCCGATATACTGGCCGTCTCTGAGCACCGAGACCCGGTCACATTGACCGAAGACCTCAGCCATGCGATGGCTGATATAGATAATGCTGATGCCCTGATCCCTGAGCTTTTTCATGATCCGAAACAAGGCCTCGGTCTCACTCTCGGTCAACACCGCCGTGGGTTCATCCAGAATCAATATCCGGCAGTCCAGCGTCAGCGCCTTGGCGATCTCAACCACCTGCTGATTGGAGATGCTCAATTCGCCGACGTTTTTTTGGGGATCAATGAAATGCAGGGATTCCAGGGCCTGGGCGGTCTTGGCGTAAAGCTCCTTGTAGTTAACCAGCCATGCCTTGCTGGAATTGATCGATGCCATGTAAAGGTTTTCGGCAACAGTGACATCGGGGCATAGCGCAATTTCCTGGTGGACAAAACCAATTCCCAGTCGCTGGGCGGCCAAAGGGTCTTTAATTTCCACCTTTCGACCATTGATGTATATTTCGCCGGCATCCGGAGTGTAAACACCGTCAATCACATTCATCAAGGTGGATTTGCCGGCGCCGTTTTCACCCACCACTGCATGGATTTCACCTTTGCGCAGTTGAAAATTGACTTTGGACAAGGCCTGGGTGCCGGGAAACGACTTGTCGATGTTCCGGACTTCTAAAACCAATTCTTCAGCCAAGAGGATTACCTCCCTCATGAATTGAAACTTGAAGATTGTAGATTGAAATAGGTGTCAGGTGTCAGGTTTCGGGTGTCAGGAAGGCAAGCTGTTAAATCCTGAAACCTGAATACCGACACCTGAAACCAGCAGTTGTCTACTCTTTGATACCCTTGGTGCCGCGTCGTTTCAGGTATTTATCCCAGTAAAAATCATCGGCATTATCCTTGCTGACCAGCGCCAGCCCGTTGTCGCAATAGGGGATCTGCATCGGGTTGAAGCCCTGGCGTTTGTAGTCGTTCATCGGGTCGATCATATCCGAATGTTTGGCCAGGTACAAAAACAGCATGCCGAAATATCCCTGGGTTCCCTGGTTGGGATTTAGCGCACCCCAGATGACACCTTCCTTGATCATGTCCAGGACTTTCTCGTTGACATCGCAGCATAGCACCTTGATTTTTCCGCCAAGTTCTTTGGCAGCCTGGGCAGATCCCATGGCCGAGGTGGCTTCCGGCATGAATATAGCGCCGAGTTCGGATGTGCCTGGGCCATGGTGAGGGTGGCCTGATAGGCTTTGTTGGCATCCTGGTTGGATGCCGCGCCGGCAACCACCTTGATATCGGGCCACTTGGTTTCGATGCGTTTGATAAAGGACTTGACCCGCAGATCATGATTATCCTGGCCGGGATTCTGAAGGGTTGCCACTTCGCCCTTGCCCCCTAATAGTTCACCTATCTTGTCGGCGGCAAAGTAGCCTTCTCTAACGTTGTCGGAAGTGATGTAGGACACGCGTTTGCTGTTTGGAGAATCTGCGGCAAACGTCACCACCGGTATGCCCATTTCATAGGCCCGGTTAATGGGTTCAATAAATGGATCCGGATTCATCGGGTGCAGGAAAATACCGGCCGGTTTTTTGGCCAGGATTTGCTCGAATACGGCCAACTGCTTATTGACGTCATATTCCGGCGTCCCGGTGTAGACGGTTTTTACCCCCAGCTGTTGTCCGGCCTGCTTGAACATTTCATAGACCGGAAACCAGTATTCCACGCCGGAAACCATCACACACATATAATAGGTTTCGTTGGGGTCGCCCTTGAAGAACGACTTTTCTGCGAAAGTTGAACCTGCGGTAAAGATCATCAAGGAAACGATCAGTATGCCTATTACCATTCTTTTCATTGTTTTTCTCCCTTCTCTGGCTTAAGTTTAATTTTGGACTCGCTGTCGCATCAGAACAAATTGTATTCATTACGGCTCATTTGATGTGCTTTATCCGGCCTCCCTGAAATAAAGAATCCTGGTCAGAAGACCAGGTTCTCAATGATAGAATAAATGCTATCATCGCACCCTTGCCGTGAAATTGGCATCACCTCCTTAATTGTGCCGGTTCGTGAAGATGTTTTATTTAGAACCACATTTTATATTTGTCAATCCAAATGTAGATCAACATTTTCTTTGAAACTGAATTTTATCCTTGAAACGCCGGTTCTACGATTCCTTTTATATCGGTCGGAACCCGGAAGAGGTCACCGGCCAGGGGTTGATCTTTGCGTTGCTGGTCGCTTAAACTATACCAGGCGGTGGTAATGTACAATTCATCCAGATTTTCCCCGCCAAAGCCGATGCAGGTAACCAATTCTGTTGGAACCCGAATCTCCCGCTCCAATTTTCCGGCCGGATCATAGCGTGTCACCCGCCAGCCGCCCCAGTGAGCAGTCCAGACAAATCCCTGGCTGTCAACCGTGAGGCCATCCGGTTTTCCGGCTTCGTCCGGTATCGCAACAAATACCCGACGGTTGCTGACAGTGCCGGTTTCGGTTTCATAATCATAGGCGGTGATTTTATTGGCGAACATTTCGGAGACATACAGAGTTTTGCCGTCCGGGCTGAGACCGATGCCGTTAGACACGACCAGGTTTTCATCGAGTTTGTGTAACGTTCGATTGATATCGAGCCGGTAGAGGGAACCGTCGGGGGCCTCAAGCCGGGCGGAATTGTATGAACCAACCAATAATCTTCCCTGGCGGTCAATTGCCCCGTCATTGAGTTGATGATCCGGTTGATCGGCATATGGATCGACGATAAACTCACAGGTATTGGATGATGGATCCCAAAACGCCAGGCCGGTATCGGTGATCATCAGCCAGCCATCCGGGCTTCTGCGGCATAACCCTCTTACCGGCAACTCCGGTTTAAATGATTCGTATTCTTTCGTTTTTACGTCCATTCGGAAAATCATGTGCCGGCCGATATCCACCCAGTACAGTAATTTTTCTTGCGGGACCCAGATCGGGGTCTCCCCGATTTCATGCTGCATCGGTAAGTAATGTTCCACATCTTTCATAGTTGCTGCTCCTTATCCCTCAACTTTTTTGGTTATCAACGTGTATACGGCGACCGTACCGATGAGGACAATGCCTTTGGCAAAAGATTGCCAGTAGGGAGGAATCCATAAAACGGTCATACCGATCGACACGCACATAATGATCAAAGCACCGACGACGGTCTTTAGCACGGACCCCTCACCGCCGTAAAAACGGGTGCCGCCCAGCAGAATCGCAATGATGACTTCCAACTCCATCAGATTGCCGGTCATCGGATCGCCCATGGACAAATAGCTTGCCCTGGCAATCCCGCCAATGGCAGCTAGAAAACCGGTAATCATATACAATATCCATATGATCCAGACAACATTAATTCCGGATAATTCCGCCGCGGTCATGTTGCCGCCGATGGCCGCGGAATATTTGCCGAGCACCGTCTTTTTTTGAACAATGACCATGATGACGATGACCGCCACCGCAACGTAAAACGCTGCCGGCAGGCCCAGGAACACGGGCGCACGCGCGAAATCATTGATACCTTCCGGCATATTGCCTTTAATTAAACCGATTTGTCGCGGCGTCAGGGTCCAGGCAATACCCCGAAACAGGTACAACGTTACCAGGGTGGCGATGACCGGAACGATGCGCAACTTCATCACCAGCAGGCCGTTGATATAGCCCATTAAAACTCCCAGCCCCAGGGTCAGCAGCGTACCCCAGAAGAATCCAAACCCGTTTTTCAGCAAGATGCAATAGACGACGCCGCTCAAGCTGACCATGCTGCCCACCGACAGGTCGATTTGGGCGGCGACCATTATGAGGGTAGCACCGCAACTGACCAGCAAAATCGGTATGGACATTCGCAGAATATTGACAATGTTGGCTGGATTTAAAAAATTTAAAGACACGGCACTGAACCCGATGACAATCAAAGCCAACACAAGAAACACAAAGATATCCTTAAAGGTTGTCCATGTGAAGTTGCCCTGCATTTGCATAATCAGCCGCTCCTCATTATGATATATTCAATCTTCAATTTCATCGCTTTCGTTCTAGGTTGTTCTGCGGTCCAATGCAAAACGTTGCGACAGAATCGCAATCAGCGTGATACCACCCTTGACGATCGTCTGGATATCCGGAGACAGCCCCAGCATATTCAACGATGTCGACACGATGCCGAGGATAAATGCGCCGACGACGGCGCACATGACTGAGCCGAAACCGCCAAAAATGCTGGTCCCGCCCAGCAGGGTGATGACCAGCGCATCAAATTCAAATCCCTCGCCAAGGCTGGAAATACCCGCGTTATGAATGGAACCCATAATGACACCGACGAATCCGGCCAGAAATGAACTTGACAGGTAAAGAATAGAAATGTGCTTTTCGACTTTGATGCCGGAAAGCTTGGCGGCCACGGGGTTTGCGCCGATATAATAGGTTTTGCGGCCGAACACGGTCTTTTTTTCAATAATCAGCGCAATGATTACCAATAGGATCATGAGAACAACCGAGGCGTTGATGGTGCCGATCAGGGAGAATTCACCGAATTTTTTGAACACATAGGGCAGGCCGGCATTGCGTTGCGAGCCCTGGGTGATAATCAGCGCAATGCCGCGGGCCAGCGACATGGTGCCCAGCGTGACGATAATGGATGCGACTTTCAACCGGGTGACAAAAAAGGCGTTGATCGCACCAATGAACATACAGCATGCAAGGCTCGCAACAATGGCAACACCGTACGGCATTCCAAGGCCGCGGGCCAGTTCCATGCCGGCGCCGGTAGGGGACTGGCAGAAATAGGCCGAGAGGACGGCACCTAAACCGACGATGCCGCCGACCGACAGGTCGAAATTGCCGCTGACCAATAGAAATGTCACGAAAATGGCGAGAATGATCAGTTCCGCCTGTTGTGAAAGCTGATTTGAAATGGTTTGGATGTTAAAAAATCTGGGTACCAATAAAGATGCCGCGATGAAAAAAATGATCAACACGCCGAACATGGACAACACAATAAACGATTCATTGCTCATTTTTCCAATGACTGTTTTTCGTCCCAGCATTATGCGCCTCCCGTGCAAATATGAAGCAGCCTTTCACTGTCGATATCCGGGCTGTTGGCCAGTCCCGCTCTCAGGTGGCCGTCATAGAGCAGAAAGATCCGATCGCACATATTCATAATCTCGGGCAGTTCGGAGGAGCAGAAAATGATTGATCTGCCCTCCTGTGATAACTGGCGAACTATTTTGTAAATTTCACTTTTAGCCCCCACGTCGACCCCGCGGGTCGGTTCATCCAGGATAAGCAGATCTGCATCGGCAAAAAGGCATTTGGAAAAGACCACTTTTTGCTGATTTCCGCCCGAAAGCTTGGCGACTTCTTTTTCGGAGCTGTTGGTCATGATGCCCAGTTTCTTGATGAACTCCCGCGTGGCGTTCAAATCTTTACCGGCGTTGATAAATCCCATTTTCGAGATTTTGCCCAGGTTCATGACGGGAATATTGCTTCTAATTGTCAGGAGGGTGAAAAGCCCCTGGGATCTTCTTTCTTCCGGCACCATCGCAATCCCCGCGCTGATCACCTTGTCCGGTACATGTTCAAGTTTTTTGCCCTTGAAAATAATCTCACCACTATATTTGTCTGCGCCGTATATGGCCCGGGCCAGCTCGGTCTTGCCGGCGCCCATCAGGCCGTAAAATCCCACAATTTCACCGCGCTTGACTTCAAAAGAAATATCTTTCAGTTTCTTGTTGCTGAGCCCTTTGACTTCCAGCAGGTTGGCGGCAGCGGTCAGGTCCCTGGCAACGAATTGCTCATAGACGGTCTTGCCGATCATCAGTTTGATAAGCTCGGCGCGGTCTTTTATCTCTGTGATGGGTTTGGTCTCGATATGTTTTCCGTCGCGCATCACCGTAACGTCATCGCCTATTTCAAAAATCTCATCCAGTCTGTGGGAGATGTAGATAACGGTTACATTTTTCGCTTTAAGGCCTTTTATGATTTTAAAAAGCCGTTGAATTTCTTCCTCCGAAATAGCCGCCGTCGGTTCATCCATAATGATAACGTCCGACTCCGACGCCACAGCCCGGGCAATCTCGACCATCTGTTTCTGGGCGACACTCAACTCCGATACCCGTTGGGTGGGCTTGATGGAGGGTTCGATGCTTTTTAGAACAGCGACCATTTTTTTGATTTTGTCGGTTTTTCTCAAAAAACCAAACCGGGTGTCCTCCATGCCAAGGGTCAGGTTTTCTTCAACCGTGAGCTGATCGACCACATTTAACTCCTGAAACAAGGTGCTGACGCCTTTTTGTTTGGCATCCCTGGGGTTGTGCGCCACATAGGTTTTGCCGTTCATGAGGATGGTGCCGGTTGTCCTTGCAATTGCGCCGGTGAAGATTTTGATCAGGGTGGATTTGCCGGCCCCGTTTTCTCCGACAAGGCAGTGAACGGCGTTTTTGTTGATATTGAAACTGACATCATCAACGGCTCGTACGCCGGGGAACTCTTTGGTCAGGTTTTTTATTTCCAGCAGAACAGCGCTCATGGTTTTGCTCCCCCGTTCTCTCGTTCCAAGGGGAGGAAGCCATGGGTCGGCTTCCTCCCGCATGAAGATAAATCACGCTTTTAGGCTAGGATGCAGATGGGTGCGGTTGTTAGAAGTTGGGCATTTTTGCGTTGGCCTGAAACTCTTCATTATACCATTTCACGGCTTCGTCAGGTTTCATGCTCCAATAGCCAACCAGGGAGTTGGGGATAAAGATCGGTTTGCGATTGGCCGGGTCAACCTGCTTGATCTGGCCGTTTTTGATAGCGAACAGGTTGTCGATTCTGCCCATGCCGGTTTCCCGCGGCGGCAGGCCCATGGACATTTTCAGGGAGGAGCTTGGATCGAAAACTTCATACAGCTCATTTTCCGGGCAATCCACGCTGATCACAATTTCGGTCAGGGGAACACCGTCTTTCATTTTTCCGCGACCTATCGCTCTCAATCCGGGCATGGTGCCGTCGGTCAGGTTGGCGGCTTCGGAATAGATGATGCAAAGATCCGGGTTGGCCTGGACCAGGTCCTGGATGGTTTTTTTGGCGACATCCGGACCCCGGCTGCAATCGAAGCAGCCCAGATCTGTCGCCTCGGGGGCTACCGACAGAACACCCTTGACGAAGGGAACCGTGCGACCTTCGGCGACCGCTTCATTATCCGGCCAGCCCAATTGAACCATCTTAATGGGTTTGTCGGGATGGGCTTTGATCCATTGTTCGGCGGCAATTTTGCCCATTTGGAAGGAGATTTCAGCTTCACCGGGCCTCACAACCGGTATATCAATGGGCATTTGATCGAAGTAGCTGGCGAGGATGATTCCTTTCTTAAGGGCTTCTTCCAGGCCGGGTTTGGCAGAGTCGCCCTGCCAGATGTGAATGGTTGCCATGTCCATGCCCTGGGCAATCATTTGGTCGACATTGGCGGTCATGGTGGCGACGTCGGATTTTCCATCAAAGACCTGGACGTCGGCGCCATATTTTTCTTTGGCGTACTTTTTGGCCCAGAAGGATTGGGCCTGATGAAATCCGTTCTTCAAATCGGATACAAAATAAGCAATTTTTACGGAGTCTGCATAAGAGGTAACAGCAAAAGCTAACATGACGATGATCAATAAAACTGTCTTTTTCATTTCTCATTCTCCTTTATGGCTTATGTTGGTTTGTGGTTTTTCTTCCTCCCGTAAAAGATATATTTTTAGATTATCCACCTCCTTTCGGATCAAAGCCCGCTATTTCTTGTTCTTTCCAGATAACCGAATCAGCGTTTTCGGATTACCGCCTTTTTAGACGATATACCCCCAATTGACCTTTTCCTCAATTGAAAATTACTCTGCAGGCGCTCCCAGTGCTTCGACATCTTGGCGGATTCGGCTCAGGTCGGCTGCCGCAATCTCAAGTTCGCCGGCCCCGACGTTATCAGCGACGTGCGCTTCTTTTCTGGCGCCGCAAAGAACGAAGGTGATGCCCTCCTGGGCCATGGTCCAGGCGATGACCAGTTGGGACAAGGAACAATTGTATTTTGCCAGCAGATCGCTCCAACCCTCGAGCATGTTGAGGACTTTTTCACGGTTTGTCGGCAGATACCAGGGGATATTATTTCGATAGGCACCTTCCGGGAAAGTCTGGTTCATGCCGATTTTGCCCGTTAACAGACCCTGTACAAGCGGTGAATAGGCCAGGGCGCTGATGCCGTTCGCAAAACAGTACGGCAGGATTTCTTTTTCAATTTCTCGATCGAGCATGCTGAATTTGGGTTGAATGGCGTCCAGTATGCCGGCAGCCTGGTATTGTTTTATGTGATCGAGGTCGACATTGGAGGCGGCGATGGCGCGAATTTTGCCTTCTTCTTTGAGCTTCATCAGGCATTGCATGGTGTCATCAATCGGATACTTGTCCGGTTCCATTGACTGCCAGTGAGTGTGGTACAGATCTATATAATCAGTACCCAATCGTTTGAGACTGATTTCGACTTCTTCCAGGATCGTTGCCGGCAGCAGGCAGCGTCTTACATGCTTGTCGTCCATTTCAAAAAAAGAGGTTCCGCGATCATCCTTCCACCACAGGCCGCATTTGGTGGATAAAATCACCTTGTCCCGCTGCCCCTTGATGGCCTTGCCCACGATTTCTTCACTGTGACCCCAGCCATAGGCGGGGGCCGTATCAATCAGAGTAACACCTGCATCAATCGCTGTCTGAATGGCCTTGATGGATTCGTTGTCATCTGAATCACCCCACCAGGGCCCGCCACCGATGGCCCAGGTGCCGAGCGCGATAGCCGAAGCCGAGATAGTTGATTTTCCCAATGTTCGATATTGCATTTTTACCTCCTATTACAAATTTTGCGATTCTCATTCCCACGTCCAACATATGTTTGGCATATAGAACGATATTTTATACTTGTCAACAATTATTTTCAAAAAATAAATAGAATTTATCTATTGACATTTCATGCAGATAGTATAAAAGAATGCGTATAAACCATTATAGTTAATATGTTAGATCATAAAAATTATAATCAACATGATTGCAGAACCCAATATTTTTCATTTTATATCGGGTCAAAAGGGGTTATGATTTAATAATATTTTGTTCTATATAAAACATCTTTCTATATAGTAAGTTTATTATGATTTTCAGCCCAGCATTTGCACCCGGGTCGATTTTAAACAGGAACCCTTAAAAAGGATGTCGAGTCGAATGGGAAACAACTACATCATACCCAGCTTGGATCGCGCACTTGAAATCATCGGCTTTTTAGCGCAACAGCCCAAGGGGTGTGGCATAACAACAATTGCGGACAAAATGGGGTATCCCAAAAACAGTGTATTCCGTATCCTAAAAACCTTGGCGGCCAAGGGATATATTATCGAAACCGATCGGCTGTATCAGCTTTCTGCCAAATTTCTTGCCATTGGCTATTCTGCTGTGGGTGAAGTGCACATGGTGGAGAAATCAATCGACGTCATGCGGGAACTCAGAGATGAAGTCAACGAGACGGTCTTGCTCGGCACCCTCGTCGGTAATCGGGGCGTCATATTGGAACAGGTCCTCAGTACCCAGCCCTTGAAGGTGATGGTCGATCCGGGCCATAATTTCGCGCTGCACACGGCTGCTCCGGCCAAAGCAATCTTGGCCTATATGAATCAAGAAGACCAGAGCAAAATTATTGATTCAATCACCTATACCCGCTATAACGAGAATACGATTATCACCAAAAGACATTTTGTGAAAAATCTAAGCGAAGTCAGAGCAAAAGGTTACGCAACCGATCTGGCGGAAGAAATTCTAAATCTGCACTGCGTGGCCTGCCCGATTTTTAATCATAAACCGGAACCGATCGCTTCGATATGGATCACCGGACCCTCTGACCGGCTGCAGCCCGATCGCTTTGATGAGTTCGGTGATATTATCCAGGAGTTCGCGCTGAGGATTTCGCGCCGCTTCGGCTATGAACCGGAATTGAACGGGCATTATGCATATAACTGAACAGGGATTGGAGATGCCAATGAATTCAAGAGATAGAGTAATGAAGGCCCTAAATCGCGAAGAACCGGATCAAGTACCCTTTTGCGATGTTGCCGTAGACAAGGGTTTAGCCCAGAAATTGTTAAATTGGGAAGGAGATACCGATATCGGTTCCAGTAGTCGTACAGAAAACCCCTATACGGTTGAGGAATCAAAAGCGATCTCAGCATGTCTCGGATTGGACAATATCAATTATCTTTTGCGAGCACCGACCTATGCCCACATGCTTACGGGTATTGACGGCAGAACCTTCGTGGGGCATGGAATGATTAAGACTGAAGATGATCTTTCTATGATCAATCTGCCGGATCCGTATGACGATGCACTGTACCAGGAGGCGGAGGAGTTCATCGCTAACAAAGGAGATTATGCGGCCTGCTTCGTGACTCGGATCGGTTTCTTCCAAGTGGTGTTGAGTTTAGGGATAGAAGGGTTTAGCCTGGCCCTTTATGATAAACCCGCCATGGTGGAAAAAATGCTCGATATGTACTTTGACTGGATGGTTGTAGTTGCGGAACGCGTCTGCAAAATTGGATTTGATGTTTTTTGGACAACAGATGATTTCGCCCATAAGTCCGGATTGATGTTTGCCCCTAAGGTATTCGAAGAACTCCTCGTTTCACGGTATAAGAAGGTATTGGAGAAAGTTTCTGTTCCGTGGATTTTGCATAGCGATGGAAAAATCAATGATGTGATGGATTTGTTTATCGATTTGGGTGTGGCAGCCTTCCACCCAATTGAAAAGGGGGCCATGGATATTGCAGCTGTGAAGAAAGAATATGGAGATCGCGTCTGTTTATTGGGAAATGTGGATCTAAATATATTGGGAGCCGGGACACCGGAAGAGACCGATGAGGAAGTGAAGTACCTGATCCAAAATGTGGCCCCCGGTGGCGGATATATTGTCACCAGTGGAAACAGCCTGGCGTCCTATCTCAAACCGGAATGTGTCATGGCAATGTCGAGGGCCGTCAAAAAATATGGCCGTTACCCTATCGAATAGTTAGCCAACGGATGACCGGTCTCATCCCAGACAGAATCAATGCCAGGTCAAAGAGAAAGCCGTCGACGTGGCAGACCTCCACCCAGTAGTGAAGACTGTCCAGAATTAATCGTCGCACGGTGGAGCGGTCGGCTATTTAAAGTTTGCCGGTGCCGCTGTTTCGTCGAACTGAAATATAGGCAGCAGTTCCAACAGCCGTTATCCCCATATGAGATCGGCAGAAATTTGTCTGAATCTTCATCATTTATCCAGTTATGCCTTCCCGGCGCTGCCCAGAACATTCTGGTTTTTGCGTTTAATCATTTTGATTAACTCATCACGTGCGGGTCCCAGATATTTCCGTGGATCAAACTCAGACGGCTTCTCAGCAAAGACTTTGCGGATCATCGCCGTCATCGCCAGTCGGCCGTCACTGTCGATATTAATTTTGCAAACGGCCGATTGGGACGCTCTTCTTAATTGTTCTTCAGGGATTCCGACCGCATCATCCATTCTCCCGCCAAATGCGTTGATCATCTTGACATACTCCGGCTCCACGGACGAGGCCCCATGCAGCACGATGGGAAAGCCGGGTACGCGTTTTGCGACCGCTTCCAAAATATCAAATCGCAGAGGCGGGACTTCTTCTCCGGGTTTTACTTTAAATTTGTAAGCACCGTGTGACGTACCGATGGAAATGGCAAGACTATCCACGCCCGTTCTGGCAACAAATTCTTCAACCTCTTCCGGCTTGGTATAATGTGACACCTCATGAGAGACTTCATCTTCAACACCGGCTAATACGCCCAGTTCACCTTCTACGGTAACCTCCTGTTCATGCGCATAGTCAACCACCCGGCGGGTCAGTGCTGCATTTTCATCAAACGGATGATGCGACCCGTCGAGCATTACCGAGGAGAATCCTGAATCAATACAGGATTTGGCCAGCTCAAATGAATCCCCGTGATCCAGGTGCAAGGCAATTGGGATACCGGCACCCAGTTTTTTTGCCATCTGAACAGCCCCCATTACCATGAAGGGCAAAAATGTCGGGTCGGCATAGTTGCGGGCACTGCCCGAGACCTGCAAAATCACAGGTGACTGTGATTCCACGCACCCGATAATAATTCCTTGGAGCTGCTCCATATTGTTAAAGTTATATGCCGGCACGGCATAACCGCCCGCCATCGCCTTTTTAAACATCTCTCTTGTATTGGTTAATCCCAATTCGGTGTAATGCGTTGTGGTTGCCATGATATCCTCCGATTCCTTTATACAAATAATATTTGGTATTCTCTCAGCAATCTTAAAATGATGTCAAATGAGAGCGATCAGGTGCTTCAGACATTTACCCCTGACCGGAATACCCTTCAGTAAGTGTGTCAGGGTTCATGATTGTCACTTATTATCACATCGAGGTTTTATCTCATAGAGCTGCTTTCAAAAACTCCCGAGTAAACCGTGAATATGAGAAATGGAGTTAAAAAAATGAGGCCCTGTTTGGTGATCTCCCCCGACGAAATGAATCGACATATACGTACGATAATAATCGCCCCAATGACGACAGCCGGCAAAGATTATCCCACACGTGTTTCCTGTACTTTCAGGAATAAAATGGGGCAAGTTGTTTTAGATCAGATACGAACGATTGATAAGATTCGACTTATAAAAAAAACTGGGACTATAGACCCGGATACACAATCGGAGGTTATTTCAGTTTTACAGAGATTATTTGCGTTCTAAGGCTGCATAAAATATATGTTTTATTATCTTTCGCTATGATAATGCCAGACTCAATTTAATGGCTCTATCAACATCATCCATGCTGTCCTTGCTGAGCCGGCCGAGGCACTTTTCCAACCGTTCCTTCGAGATGGTCAGTATCTGGCTTGTTTTTATGATTGAAGTGTGGTCAAGCCCACCCTCGGGAGGATTAATCTTAACGTTCATAGGATAAATCCTCACGGAGCTTGAAATAGCAGCTACTATCGTAGTCGGTGCTTTTTCATTGCCAATATCATTCTGGATAACGAGTGCAGGCCGTCTGCCTGCCTGTTCGCTACCTCTGGCAGGATTCCAATTCACCAGCCATACTTCGCCGCGTCTGGGGAAATCCTTCATTTCAGAATCTCCCTTTGGGCTTCAAAGGTGTCATCGGCAAAGGTTTTATCCTCTTCGGCCATCTCGTCATAACCTTTCGCCATCAGTGACTCGGTCTGTTTTTTCAGCCATAAACTAAACGCCTCCTGAGCAAGCTGGCTTTTTGCCAGATTGAGCGTTTTTGAGGCTTTATCAATAGCCGCATAAATATCTTCATCAATCGTGAAACTAACTTTTGTTTTGGTTCTCATTTTATACCCCTTTTTAGCATATTATTTGTAGGATAATAACTCATATAATTTATCTTGTCAATTTAAAGAGTTATGATATTGATCGAGTCGTGGAGAAAGTGGCCGAGGTCTGTGAGACGGAATCGGCGGAGGTTCAGAAACCGGGAAATCAACCGCTAAGGGTAAAAGCCAGGAGCCTAGTCTGTTATTGGGCTGTCAGAGAATTAGGGTTGAGCGGAACAAGCGTAAGCAAATTGCTGGGTATCGGTCAACCGGCGATGAGCCGTTCGGTAGTGCGGGGAGAAAAATTGGCTCAGGATATGAATTTAAGTTTAATATAGTGAGAAATGCATTTTTTCATGATCTTCCCCTTACGCTCAAAGTCAAGAGGTCGATGGCCAATTTCTTGCTGAAAATCCTCTTTTTGGGCTTTAAAAGTTCAAATTAGTATGGCATAATCGGCTTGTTATTTAACACGATTTGATTATCTGCTTAAAAATGCTAAAAATCGTCTGATCGGCAAAATAAGAGACACAGAGATCATTGACCAGTTCATACAAGTAGATACACTGCCGGAAAAAGATCGCCAAACCCTCAAAACGCTTCTGGAAGCCTTTCTTAAAAAACACCGCTTTGAGGAACTGGCAGTAGAGTAAATGAGGCAAAAAAATGGAACAGGAAAAAATCTTTGATGACATCTCAAACCTGCCGCCGGAAGCTCAACGGCAGGTTGTTGACTTCATTGCTTTTCTGAGAACACGTTACAAAAGATCTAAGCAAGAAAAGCAAACCAACCGAATCAACCTTGTCAATGAGCCCTTTATCGGTATATGGAAGGATCGTGAGGATATGAGCAATAGCAGTAAGTGGCTTCGCAAAGTTCGCGAGGCGGAATGGGGCAAAGCAAGTTGATAATCGTCGATACTGATATTCTAATTGATGCCGGTCGTAATGTTAACGAAGCGCTAAACTGCCTGGAGCAAATTGAGCAGCGCTTACCTGCTGCCATCGCCAGTGTCACATAAATGGAGCTGAACAGATGCGGGTCGAAATGACCATTGTAGGAGGAGAAATTGTCTATACATCAAATCAGTTTAAAGCTGTCTACTAATTCACTGCCACAAATCGCGCGCCTGGTTTCCCTGAACGTTGGGAACGATGTAAAAAAGATAGAAGAATTGGAAGATATTGTTCGACCCTAAAAGAAGTCCGCAACACGGTGTTTCCTGAAAAAAAAGGACCCTGAAATGGTTTAACAACCCAATGATAGGAGGATTCAGTTTGGATAGACCGTCAACGACAAAAAGCTACCGCTCAGCAGTTTGCTCGACACAAGGTATGTGTGCCACAAGCCAGCCTCTGGCTGCTCTATCTGGGATTGAGGTTTTGCGAAACGGAGGAAGTGCAGCGGATGCCGCAATTTGCATGCTTAACACTCTGACGGTCGTAGAACCTCATATGAACGGCCTCGGGGGCGATATGTTCGGCCTATATTTTGATTCAACCTCAAATGAATTAGTCGGGCTAAATTCTAGTGGTTCTGCACCGGCGGGATTGACTGCGGAGATGATCTTATCCGCAGGGAAGAAGCAGATGCCAACCAACGGTCCTTTGACAATTACAGTTCCTGGAGCGTTGGGCGGCCTTGAAGCATTCCACCAGAAATATGGAAAACTTCCTTGGGAAGATCTGTTTCATCGTGCCATCGAATATGCAGAAGGTGGCTTTCCGGTGACAGAAATTATTTCATACCAATGGAATTCCGTGGTTAATTTTTTGAGAGATCAAGAAAAAACCGCCGAATTTTACCTGCCTGACGGGCGTGCACCTAGATTCGGCGAAATCTTTGTAAATAGGTCTCTGGCGAAAACACTTTCAATGGTTGCCAAAGAAGGAGCCGAAACATTTTACCATGGTCAACTGGCAAGGAAAATCTGTCAGGCGATGGCCGACTGTGGCTCGCCTCTCTCGGTTCAGGATTTCGCCGCTTTCACTCCCGAGTGGGTGGCACCAATGGATGTCAATTACTTGGGGTACGACCTGTATGAACTCCCACCAAACTGCCAGGGGGTTACAGTTCTGGAAATGTTGAAGGCAATTGAAAAATTTGACCTCAAAGGTATGGGACTAAACTCGAGTGCCTACATCCACACTTTGGTAGAGGCGAAGAAGTTCGCATATTCCGACCGAGATACAAAGCTCGGTGACCCTCGCTTCACCGGCAATGACTGCAGTTATTTTTTTTCTGATGATAGAATAGCGTCTTTTCGTAAGAAGTTTAACCCGCAGCGTGCCTCCAATATAGCTACTCAGGATAAAGGCACTGATACTGTTTATGTTGTCGCGGTAGACAAGGATCGAAATGTGGCCTCATTTATCTCATCTATTTTTGAATATTTTGGTTCAGGTATCGTGGCGGGGGATACTGGCATAATAATGCAGAATCGGGGAAGCTTATTTAGCCTGGATAGAGAACATGCCAATTTTTTAGAGCCAGGAAAAAGACCGTTTCATACGATTATTCCCGCAATGGTGTTTAAAGATGGAAGACCGCAATTTGCCTTTGGGGTTATGGGTGGTCATATGCAACCTCAGGGCCATGTACAAATTATGAACAATATTTACGCCTTTGGCTTAGGTGTTCAAGAGTCTAGTGATCAACCGAGATTCTTTCATAACGGAAGCGAACTGTGCCTGGAATCTGCGATCCCCTATAAGGTAAGGCGAGAGCTCATAGAGCGGGGTCATAAAGTCGCTAGTGAGATCGATGTTTACGGAGGTTTTCAGGGGATTATGATCGACCACTCCAATGGTGTACTAATAGGCGGGTCAGACCTGAGGAAAGACGGATGTGCTATTGGCTACTAAAATTAATAGATTAATGATATGAGGTTAATATAAAATGCTATTTGTTCCACGGTTAACGCCTGGAGGGTATAAGGTGTTCATAGCAGCCCGTGAAGGTATGCAGGCTGCCTTGTCCTGTGAACTGGATGCTGATGTCATAGCCCTAACCGAGAATGATGCCCATACCGAAATCATGAAACGCGCTGATGGTCTGATGATGCATCCGTCCGTTGAAACCGCAGGAGTGTCGGCTAAGATCATCATGGGTCTGCAATCAACCCGCAAATTGGGGCGGATGTTGGAAGGGGACATATTTGAGTAGCCTGCCACCTTAAATATCCAGCCGCAAGACTGAACCTAAGAGCCGAGCAAGGCGAGTCTGATCAATCAAGAAGCACCAAGTCTCTACATTTATCTGCTTCTTGCCTAAAGGTTAACCAGAGGCAAAGAACCGCAATAATGTACCATTAACCAGCAAAGGGAAAGGAGATGATTAAAATGGCAATTAAAAAAATGATTAAGATCTTGGGTATTTTAGGATTGGCGGTCACCGCCGCTTTGATAATCGGCATGCAGCCGGCAATTGCCGCCAATAAGGTCGTGAAAATGACCCTGGCCCACGCCGATGTGGCCGATGCCACCCAATATGTGCACGCGGGTGCGGTCGCTTTCAAAGATTATGTTGAAAAGGCATCCAATGGGAAAATCAAAGTAAACATCAGCCCCGGCGGCGCCCTGGGGAATACCGCCTCTCTACAGGAAATGACCATGACAGGCGAAATTGAGGCTTCGACCTCCCATACCGAGGGCACCATCGCCATCGTGTATCCCAATATCCAGTGTCTCTCAATACCTTATCTCTTTCAAAACGTGGACCAGGCTCTGGAAGTCTTCCGCGGTGATTTTGGCAAAAAACTATGGGAAGACATGCGCAAGGAGACAGGCCTTCGTGTGATCGGTATTTGGGATAATGGCGGCTTCCGTAACTTCACCAATAATAAGCGCGAGATTCGTACTCCCGAGGATATGAAAGGCCTCAGCATCCGCACCATGGACAACCCGGCCCACATGGAGATCGTGCGTTCTTTGGGTGCCAAGCCCACACCCATCTCCTGGGCGGAGTTGTACACCGCTTTGCAAACCGGTGTAGTGGATGGCGAGGAAAACTCCATCCCCACCTTCCTCCTGGGTTCCCTGCAAGAAGTGCAGAAGTATATGATTATGGACGGCCACGTTTATAGCCAGCTCCACTTGTTCGTAAACGATGAATGGTTCAACGGTCTGCCCGAAGAGTACCAGGAGATCATCCTGCGCGGCGGCGAGTTGGCCGGTTATGCTGGCGAGCGCGCAACCCGGGTGTATCGTGACGTCGGTAGGGGCATCTGTATCAAAGCGGGAGTGCAATTCTACGATCCCACCGTTGATGAGATCAATCAGTTCAAGGCGTTGGCCCAGCCTCCGGTTCTCAAGTTCATCCGGGAAAAGGGGGTTAAGGATCCCAAATGGGTGGATGAGATCATCAGCGAAGCCGACAAAGCTCTCTACACGTTGGGATACAAAAAGAAGTAACTAATCACCGGCTTGCCCGGCCGGTCACCCAGAAGGGCTGGGCAAGCCGTATTCATTACTGGTGCATAACGCAGAATGTGATCAGATTCCTCACCTGAAATTTACACCTTAACCGGCTAAGACACAATTGAACATTGCTGGAGGGCAGCATGGATCTTCACCGTTTTCTAGAGTGGATGAGTTCGGTGGTCAATAAAATCGCCGTTAATATATCCATTCTCCTTTTTATCATCATGACTTTGATAGTTTGGGCCCAGATATTTTTTCGCTTCGTTTTGGGTGACGGCATTGTTTGGGCCGAGGAGATAGCCAAATTCATGATGGTATGGATGGCTCTGTTGGGGTCAGCGGTGGTCTTTTATGAAAGAGGGCACATAGCCATCAACTTTTTTATTAAGGGCCGTGCTCATCTCCGTTACATCCGAATGTTTCATGCCCTCCTGTCCGCCACTCTATTTGCTCTGCTGATCTACTATGGCATTAACTATGCTGAATTCGGAATGAAATCCATATCCCCCGCCAGCGGCATTAAAAGGTTTTGGCCATATCTGGCCATCCCGGTCGGCGGCGGGTTTTTGTTTTTCCATAGTATTGTTCGCTTTATTCATCTGGTGCTTGGCTCTAACGGTAAATGTAAGCCGGAGGAGGCCGCTCGGATTGATATGACAGTTGGAAAGGAGTCGCCTGAATGACCCCCATCATTATGTTCGGTTTTTTGGTTTTCTTGCTATTGGCCGGATTGCCGGTGGCCATCGTGCTGGGGGTTGTTTCAACAGCCTGGGTGATGGCGGCTGGCAGCTCCATGCAGATGATCGCCTCGCGCATGTATGCCGGTATAGACGCCTTTGTGCTCATGGCGATTCCTTTTTTCTGTCTGGCCGGTGAGATCATGAACCGCTGCGGCATTACCGACCGCCTGATCCAGTTCGTGAATTTCATCATCGGCCGGATGCGGGGAGGCTTGGCTCAGGCCAACATATACAGTAGCCTGTTGTTCGCGGGCATCACGGGTGCGGCGGTCGCCGATGTGGCGGCATTGGGTTCGGTTTTCATACCAGCCATGGAAAAGCAGGGTTACACAAGAAAGTTTTCGGCCATGATTACCGCTACCAGTTCCATTATAGGGCCAATCATACCGCCCAGTATCATCGTGGTTATTTATGGGGCGGTCACCGGGCTTTCGGTAGGGACCCTCTTCTCGGCTTGCATGATACCGGGTGTAATTTTGGGTTTGGGCATGAGCGCATTGGTGGCGGTGATTGCGAAAAGACGAAATTTCCCCAAAGTAGAAACCCCCTTTAAAATAAGCGAGTTTATTACATGTATGAAAGACTCCGTACTGGCCCTGATTATGCCTTTGATCATCATTGGCGGAATTTTCTCTGGAATGTTTACCCCTACCGAGGCAGCAGCAGTTTCAGTGTTTTACGCCTTTTTGGTCGGAGGGCTGGTCTACCGCACAGTCACTGTCAGCGTCGTAAGGCAATCACTCACCAACGCTATGCGCACTTCGGCCATGCTCTTTTTCATCATCGGATTTGCCAACATACTGGGCTGGATCATCGCGAGGGAGCAAATACCTGAGACGATTGCTGCTTTCTTGCTTAGTCTGAGCAGCAATCCCACGATCCTGATGTTTTTGGTGTTGGTATTTTTGCTCTTTGTGGGCACCTGGCTGGAAATTACTGCCAGTTGTATCATCCTGGCCCCAATTCTGTCACCTGTCATGGTCCAGGTGGGTATTCATCCGGTTCACTTTGCGGTTGTCATGATCGTGACAATCAACGTCGGGCTAATTACTCCGCCATTAGGGGTGGCACTTTTTGCCGCAGTGGGAGTGGGCAAAGTGAACTTTGAAGATGTGGTCAGCGAATTATGGCCTTTTATTGCTGCGGATATCGTTGTGATACTGCTGTTGGTCCTTATCCCGGAGCTTTCGCTTATAGTTCCCAGGGCGCTTGGGTTCATATAGCCCCGTAGAAGATCATTTTAACATGCTTTTCAAGGGGCGGGCGGCGAGTCCCAAATTGTTGCCGAGACAAATTGGTATAGGCAGATAGGATTGTTTAGAAATTTTGAACCAGATTAACCACAAAGGCCTGACTGGAACGTATTCCTCTTCACTAAAGTGTGGCACCATGGGTGCGACCTGGCCTTACGTTACCACAAGAGGAGGTGAATTCCTCGTCCCAGTGAGCTTGGAGAAAATGGTGCCGATTATAAATTTGACGCCCAAACCCAACTGGATAAGTTGGGTGGAATCTAATACCGCGGAATGAAACGGTGATATTATTTTCATATGTTCGCTTTCTGCCCAACTGGATGGCGGTACCCCACAGAGCTATCCTCAAGGTTGCAAGATAAGCAGAAAAGAGCCGTGTCTTCCACCCTTAAATATAGAATTGCCAACGTTCAATCTCGGCTATGCATGTACCAGCTGAGACGATGATTAAAATTTTACCTTCCGTAAAGAAATCTGAAAGCAAAGCCTGAAGAGCAAAGAAGGATTCCACTTCCAAGTTCCAATCTTTGCCCGATGCACATTAGTTTTCTACTATCAGGACAATTGGCTTTTTTAGCCCGGGTACACCGAAGGGACCGCTTCAGGGGACAGGTACA
>CAVRQG010000024.1:0-54708 GCA_963723215.1 uncultured delta proteobacterium | reverse complement strand
TCCATGAAAAATGATTGAAAATGGATAAAATTTCTATAGAGTGGAGAATCTCGACCCAGCATTTGATGGCCAACAGCATCTCAACCGGGTCTTTATCCTGGGTACTACAAAGATAATTTTTATTCAATTACCAATTTTGATATTTCAACCAACCCGATAACCCGGCGAATAGGCATTCTGACTCAACGGAACCAATCATAAAGTTCGAACATATTTTCATCGGAAAGGTTGTTTATCTCGGTTTCGGTCATTATATTAAGCATTTTCATTTGTGCATACAGTTAAAAGGAGGCTAAGAATGTCAGATTCTGAAATCTATGATTTAATTATTGTCGGAGGCGGCCCGGCGGTTTGTCAGCCGGTATTTACGCGATGCGCGCGGCTTTAAAAACGATTCTCATTGAAATGGGGGCACCCGGCGGCCAGGTTAACAACTCCGATTCAGTAGAAAACTGGCCGGGAGATGAGCATATCGGCGGTGCCGAACTGGCCATGAAATTTTCACTGCACGCCCAGTCCTACGGTTTGGAAATTCGTTCGGACGAAGTGGTGGGATTAGAACCGGGTCTGGATTTTCACACGGTTCGATTTTCAGACGGCAGCGTGTTACGGTCCCATGCGATTATTCTGGCAACCGGCGGAAATCCGCGCAAACTCGATATACCTGGAGAAGACGAGTTGTATGGCAAAGGAGTTTCATATTGTGCCGTGTGTGACGGATTTTTCTTTCGCAACAAAACGGTTGTGGTGATCGGTGGTGGCGACACCGCGGCTGAAGAATCCCTCTACCTGGCCAAACTGGCAAAGCAGGTTTATATCGTCCACAGACGGGATGCTCTGAGGGCGGGAGCACTGTTGCAGCAGCGTGTCAAAGCTGAATGTAATATTGAAATTATCTGGAATTCGGTGCCCACCGCCATCAAGGCTGATGACAGTGGTGTAAGGGCAGTGGATCTTAAAGATACCCAAACCGGTGAGCAGCGTGAGCTCGCCACAGATGGCGTTTTTATTTTCATCGGCTTTGACCCCAGCAATCAGCTGGTTCCGGCCGGCGCAAACATGAATGCCGATGGATACGTGGTCACTGACAGCAAGTGCGAAACCAATTTTCCCGGTATTTATGTCATTGGCGATCTGCGGGAAAAATATGCCAGGCAAATTGTTTTGTCGGCCGCCGATGGTTGCACGGCTGCCCTGGCGGCAGCCCATTTTGTCGAAACCCGCAAAGCTTCCGAAACCTGTGAATTACCCACGGAACTGCAGGACCTAGCTTCCTAGCAGATCCTTGAGGATTGTTGATTAGAATAGAGCATCATGACAGTAGGAAATACCAACGACGAGCCTGATCCCACGAAGATGGAGGTCGAGCATGGCCTTTGTGTCAGTACCTGGATTAAAGGGGAAAGTCTTTATCCCCCAGGAATCCGACAGGAGCCTCAAAAAAAAACCGTGTAAAGACTGTTTTTCATGCCAGCAATGCAGCGAAGATCGCTGCCGGGTATGCCGCGGCCAGCGACGCTGCCGATGCGAGACGCGATCCGTTCAGAATTTTCAGACAGGGGATTTGGCAGGCAGTTGAAAACTGAAGGTTGTGCCCGACCCAGGGCACTGACGACATCTATAGACCGGTCGTGCAATTCCAGGAGTTTTTTGGTGATCGCCAGTCCCAGCCCGGAGTGACCCTGCTCAGACTTACGATGCTTATCCAATTGATAAAACCGGTTGAAAATAATACAACAACAAATCGAATTCCTTGGCGGTCAGATCGATGATCTTGCCGGCCAGACTCACCTCGCGTTTAAGCGGTTCAATAACCAGGTCTGCGGCCCGGATGAGCGCCTGGGTGTTCGACCGGCGGTCGGACTGCAGCTCGTCGATGCGCCGGAATATGGCCTTGACCCTGGCCATCAGCTCCCGGATGCTAAAGGGTTTGGTGACATAATCGTCGGCCCCGAATTCAAGACCCAGCACACGATCTAATTCCGTCGCTTTTGACGTCAGCATCAGAATCGGTGTGTAGGATGGTTGGGTGCGTATGCGCCGGCAGATTTCCAGACCGTCGATGCCCGGCAGCATCAGATCGAGCATAATCAGGTCGTAGCGGGTCGATGCTATTTGAGTCCAGCCGGCATCGCCATCGAAGGTCAAGTCAACCTCGTAATTGAGATCACGCAGGTGAAGCTCCAACAACCTGGCAAGGTCCTTATTGTCTTCAATAACCAGAATTTTTCGCGACATGGATCCCTACCTATCCATCTTTGACGCCGCCGTTAGCGCAATTATGGCCATCTCCACCTGGGCTTTCCACTCTAACGCTGTCAGGCCCCATTGCTCGCATTCATCCGGGTCGGCATCCCGCTCAAAGGCGGAGAGCGCCTCATTTAATGATAGATGGTCATATAACCAGGCGGCAAAAGAGTCGTCCGCTAAATATGTGGATGGGCTGGTTTGAGAATCGGCTGCGATGCAGTTCCTCAATTCTTCAGGTGTGTATGCCGGCATGTTGATAATCGATATAAAGGATTCCATTCAGATGGTCAATTTCGTGGGTCAGCAAGGCCGCATATTCATTCCTGGCCACCAGTCCATTTTAGGTTCATATCACAGACCCATGTGAAAAAGCCCCGAATTAATTTAGGGCGCGACCCAAAGTTTTCGAATCTCTTCCACCGGTACCCAATGCATGTCGGGGTACTTTTGGGTTTCGTCATTTTTCAGGCATACTATCATTATATTCCAAAAATTTCTTGCACAAATTTCTATAATCTCCTACTTTCAGTCCCGAGTTTGGAATTAAATCTGCTATTGTCCGAAAAGGAGTTGCTATCGTGCAGGAGTCAAAAGAAAAATCCTACAGTAAATGCGCCGAGTGCGGGCTTGAGACCCAGGAAAGAATCTGTATGACCCATGAGGGAAAGGCTTCAAAACACTGCCCGACCCTTACCCAGAAAGAAGTCTAAAGGAGGCAAACAAAGAGTACGAATCGCCGAACACGTATGAATTTGCGCGCAAGGCCTCTATCCAGGAGGCTGACTGTTATGCCAATCGAGACCAGAAACCGTATGTCATGCAGCCCAGCAAGACTCGTATCGTCGAGATATGTGAGTTTGCCGAAAAAATGAGCTTTGAGAGGCTGGGTTTGGCCTTTTGCATCGGTTTGGCTAAAGAGGCCGGAATTGTAGAACAGATTCTTAGCGATCGCGGTTTTGAAGTCGTTTCCGTGCTCTGTAAAGCGGGCCGAACACCCAAAGAAATGATCGGAATCACCGACGATGACAAAATATACAAAGGCACGGACGAGGCCATGTGCAATCCGATTTTTCAGGCCAAGCTGTTAAACCGTTCCAAAACCGAGCTTAACATTTTACTGGGATTGTGTGTGGGACATGACTCCCTGTTTTTTAAGCATGCAGAAGCCCCGACCACCGTCCTGGCGGTTAAAGATCGCGTTACCGGCCACAACCCCCTGGCGGCAATATACCTTTCAGATTCTTATTACCGTAAGATCAAGCATCCATGAAGCGGATGACGACCTTCCGTTTCAGGCGGGAAATGGACTTTTGATCGGAGTACGATTGGAAATATCTTCAAAGGCCATATACACCAATCCCACTGGAGCGATGAAGGTTAGAAGTCGGAAAACGCTGTTTCTTAAAGAATTAAAATGATATTGAAATAATGGTGGGGGCGGCGGGAGTCGAACCCGCCGCCTTTAAGGTATTCATACTTGCTGCTTAACGAACTTCTTCATACTCCGCGTCAACGACCTCATCATCATTAGCGGAGGCAGATGACCCGGAACCACCGCCCGGAGCAGTTCCCGCATGCTGTCCGGCCCCTGGGCCGGGTTGTTGATAGACGGATTCCGCCAGCCGGTGGGAGGCATGGGTTAAGGTTTCCGTCAATCGCTTGATCTCTGAAGCATTGTCACTTTCCAAGGCACGCTTGAGATCATTGATAACGCTATTGACCTCATTGCGGGTGCCTTCGGCCAGCTTATCGCCGAATTCGGCCATGGACTTTTCAGTGGCATAAATCAAGGAATCCGCCGCATTGCGGGCATCGATCAGATCTTTTTTGGCCTTGTCTTCACCGGCATGAAGTTCAGCGTCCTTGATTAGCCGATCAATTTCTGCCTGGGTCAAACCGGACGAATGGGTGATCCGGATAGACTGCTGCTTTCCGGTGGCTTGATCTCTGGCGGACACTTCCACGATCCCATTGGCATCGATATCAAAAGCGACCTCGATTTGGGGCATGCCCCGCGGGGCCGGTGCAATTCCGGTAAGCTCAAAGCGACCCAGGGTTTTGTTGTCCGACGCCATTTCCCGTTCTCCCTGGAGTACGTGAACCGATACCGCCGGCTGATTGTCTTCGGCGGTGGAAAAAACCTGGCTGTTTTTTGCCGGGATGGTGGTGTTTTTTTCAATCAACTTGGTCATCACCCCACCCAGGGTTTCTATGCCCAGGGAAAGCGGCGTCACGTCCAACAACAATACATCCTGGACATCACCTTTTAAAACCGCGCCTTGAATGGCGGCGCCCATTGCCACCACTTCATCCGGGTTTACCCCCTTGTTGGGTTCTTTGCCGAATATCTTTTTTACCCGCTCCTGAACCGCCGGCATGCGGGTCATGCCGCCGACCAGGATGACCTCGTTTATGTCACCGGTGGAAAAGCCGGCATCTTTGAGTGCCGTCCGGCAGGGGGCTTCCAGCTTTTCGAGCAGATCATCCATCAGACTTTCCAGTTTGGCCCGCGTAATCTTGATGGCCAAATGCTTGGGCCCGTTCGCATCAGCAGTAATAAACGGCAGATTAACTTCCGTCTGCATGGAAGCGGACAATTCAATTTTAGCTTTTTCAGCGGCCTCTTTCAGGCGCTGTAGAGCCATTTTGTCAGTTCTAAGATCGATTCCCTGTTCTTTTTTAAATTCGTTTGCCAGGTAATCAATCAGATGCAGATCGAAATCCTCTCCGCCTAAATGCGTGTCACCGTTGGTGGCCTTGACCTCAAAGACCCCGTCGCCGATTTCTAGCACGGAAACATCAAAAGTGCCGCCACCTAAATCAAAGACCACAATTTTTTCATCTTTTTTCTTGTCCAGCCCATATGCCAGAGAAGCGGCCGTAGGCTCGTTGATGATTCTCAAAACATTGAGGCCCGCAATCTTCCCTGCATCTTTGGTGGCCTGACGCTGGCTGTCGCTAAAGTATGCCGGCACGGTAATCACGGCATCCGTAATTTTTTCACCCAAGTACTCTTCGGCTGTTTTTTTGATGCTTGCCAGTATAAAGGATGAAATTTCCGCCGGACTGTACTGCTTCCCGCGCAAGTTAATGCGGACGTCTCCATTGGCGGCCTTTTCTATTTTATAAGGCAGCACCCGAATGTCATCCTGCACTTCTTTGCTGTCATACTGGCGACCAATGAGGCGTTTGATGCCGAATACCGTGTTTTCAGGATTGGTAACGGCCTGTCTTTTGGCAATCTGACCCACCAGTCGTTCCCCATCATCTGATATGGCCACCATCGAAGGTGTCGTACGACCTCCTTCGGGGTTGGTAATGATGTTGGCATCGCCTGCCTCCATGATTGCCAGACAAGAGTTGGTTGTTCCAAGATCAATTCCGATAATTTTACTCATGTTGTTTCCCTCCATTTAATTTAATGATTTCAAAATTAAGATTAAAATCCGTTTATAGCTATTGGCTTCCTTGTTCATTACTAAATATTAATACATAAAATTAGTAATGCAATATAAAATGTTTAAATATTATTGACAAAGTATAAAATATACTTAAATTGAGAGCATACAAAAAGGAAATGGCCAATTCAAAACGCCGTTTCAACTGTTAAATGGCAACAAAACAAAAGTTAAGGAGGAACAAAAAATGATGAATTTGGTTAGATGGAATCCTTATGGAGAAATGACTGCAATGAAAAACAGAATCAATCGAATGTTTAGTGAACCCTATTGGCTAACACGCCGAATGGATGATGACACCGATATGGGTATGTGGAATCCGGTTGTTGATCTGTATGAAAAAGACGATCATTTCGTGATCAAAGCCGAACTTCCCGGAGTGGATAAAAAAAATATCTCGATTGATCTAAAAGACCGGGTGCTGACACTATCCGGCGAGCGCTCTTATGAAAATGAGGTGAAAGAAGAGAGTTACTATCGCAGAGAAAGATCTTATGGAAAGTTTCAGCGGGCGTTTACCTTGCCGGCAGATGTCGATTCGGATAAGATTAATGCTGAGTTTAAGGACGGCCTCTTGCAGATAGAGGTGCCGAAACCCGAGCAACAAAAGCCCAAGCAGGTAACCATTCATTAAGTATCCGGCGGTTTCGTCGCAAATGATATGTACCATACCGGGGTGACATTAATGGATGTCACCCCTTTTTTTTATTTAATTCTGGTATATATTCTAATCAATCCAAATTGAGTATGCAGGTCCTCACTATTTTTTGGGCGGTGAGTTGTTTCACTCAATGTTCTAAATATTGATCGCTTCATGGCGAGGGATCAGGTTATGAAATCATTATTTAAATTTTTGCGTTATTTAATCAGAGGTTTTTGGCAGGGTCTCTCAGCCTGCCGTGTCATTGTTGGGAATTTAGTATTATTGGCGCTAATCATTCTTTTCATTTCAATCTTTTTATATAATGGAGAAAAAGATATTCCCGCGAGAGCCGCACTGATTTTGTCGCCGCAAGGTGATATTGTCATCCAGAAAACAGAAACCATGCTGTCCAGCCGATTGATGGGCGAGGCGAGCCGTGAAGAAACTTTGCTGAAAGATATCATCGACGTGATTGACCATGCCAAAGACGATCAGCGCGTGAAAGCGCTGGTGCTCGACCTGCACGAGATGGGCCGGGCCGCTACCAGCAAGCTTAGTGAGATTGGTGAAGCGCTCAACCGTTTTAAAACCGGCGGCAAACCCATATATGCCACCGGCGACTATTACGATCAGCAACAGTATTACCTGGCCGCCCATGCCGATCATCTATACCTGCATCCCATGGGAGGCGTAGCACTTACCGGATTCGGCATCTATCGCAATTATTTCAAAAGCGCCCTGGAAAAATTGATGATCCAATTCCACGTATTCCGGGTCGGCACCTACAAATCGGCCCTGGAACCTTTCCTGCGAGATGATATGTCGGAGTATGCAAAAGAAGCTAATTTGTCCTGGCTGAATGTTTTGTGGGATGTCTACACAGAAAGTATTGCTGAATTGCGTGGATTGCCGTCCGAGGCCATAGACGACTATATCAACAATGTATCCGAAAATCTGTCCATGGTCAAAGGCGACACGGCCCGGCTTGCACTGGATCATGGTCTGGTCGATGCCCTCAAAACCAGGGATGAGGTACGAGTAGAGCTGATTGCCCTGGTGGGTCAGGATGAAGACGAAATGACCATTAATCAGATTCAATTCGATGATTACCTGGCAGCGATTCAACCGCAGCGCGGACAGAACCGTGAAGACACCCCCAAAGTGGGCGTAATCGTCGCTAAAGGTATTATCCTGGACGGTGTTCAGCCGGCTGGGAAGATCGGCGGCGACACCTTGACGCGTCTAATTCGGAAAGCTCGCCTGGATGATGAGGTAAAGGCACTGGTGATCCAAATTGACAGCCCGGGGGGCAGCGCGCTGGCCTCTGAAATTATCCGCAGGGAAATTGAACTCGCCCGCCAATCGGGCAAACCCGTGATTGCATCCATGAGTTCGATAGCCGCATCCGGCGGGTATTGGATCGCCTCGGCTGCCGATGAAATTTGGGCAGCCACCACCACCATAACCGGTTCCATTGGAATTTACAGTGCCTTCGCAACATTTGAAAAAAGCCTTGATTACCTGGGCGTTCACAATGACGGCGTGGGAACCACCCGTGTGGCCGACGCCCTGGATTCAACCCGTCCGCTCAATCCGATCATTGCGGATTCAATGGAGCAAGTCATCAGACACAATTATCAACGCTTCATCCAAACGGTATCTGATGGAAGAAATATAGCACTTCAGGATGTTGAAAAAATTGCCCAGGGCCGGGTGTGGGCGGGAAAAACAGCCAAAGAGCTGGGGTTGGTCGACCGATTCGGCAATCTACAGGATGCGGTGCAGTCGGCTGCAGACATGGCGAATTTGAAGGATTATGATGTTATCTATATTGAACAGCCACTGACAGCCAGGGAAAAAATGATTAAGCGCTTGAATCGCTATCTGGCGAAGGCTGTAGAAGATATATCGGGGCGTGTCGCCAACCCCGCAGTACGGTTTTTCAAAAAATTTGGCCCCGAATTAGAGGCCGTCGCACAATTAAATGATCCTCAGGGGATTTATGCCTACTGCCTGGTTTGCGATATCCATTAACAACATAAGCGGCTGTAACATCCGGCCCTTCCGCAGCATCGGATGAGATGACAAAAAAAAACCCGGGCAAATCCCGGGATTTTTTATAATTGGTTTATGAAATTCGTTTTTAAAATGAAAAATTATTTCAAGGCATCGTTAAGCAGGCTTTCCTTAATCATTTTACCCGCAATTTTATCAGCGTCAATCTCGTAGGTTCCATTTTGGATTTGGTTTCTTAACTGTGATACTTTATCTTCCCGTACATCGGGAATTTCGTCCAATTGCCTTCGGGCCTCCTGAATTCTTTTGGCAGCGTCTGAAATCACGACTGTATCCGCCTTCACTGCCGACTGTTCGGCTCTATTGTCAGGGGTCCCGACTTTATTTTTATCTTGAACCTGATTCACATAGGCATCAATGCCTATGCCCTGGTTTCCATTGATTTCCATGTTCGCTTCTCCTTCAACAAAATCTCTGTTCTAAGCTTAACTCAATCCCCTATGCCTGTCAAATTTGTTTTCACTTATGATATCGGTACTTACGAAACAAACTTTAGTTTTTTTGAGGAAACTTCTTTTAATAATGCCCCAACATGTTGACGCCTTGCAATCTCCATTGGTATTAATTGCCTGGAACACGAACAAGAAATTAGCGGCATTTTACGTGATTGATCTTGCCGCAAAAGATTTTGCCAATTATATTATCGGGTGTTATTCAAAAAAAACATCCAGGATCCGGCATCGAGGATCGATCATCAGGTTTGTAGGAGCCAGAAGACGATGACCCTCAATATTCAGAATCCTTCGAATGATCCGTATCGAAAAGCGTTGAATACGGCGTTGCGCATTCTGACAAGACGAGATCATTCGAAACAAGAACTTTCACAAAAACTAGAGGCCCGCGGCTATGTTGAAAAAGTTATCAATGAAGTTATTTCAGCATGTGAACGATTCGATTATATTAATGATGAACGAACGGCCCAGGTCTTCATCCGCCGGCTTCAAAAAAAAGGATATGGCCGGAAACGAATTCAATTCGAATTAAATTTAAAAGGATTGGGCGGCAAAAACATAGAGACTGTCATTTCAAAAAGTATTTCCGATGCGGATGAGTGCCAAGGCGCTGAGAGAATTTATCAAAAGCACGCCAGGCGATTTAATCGAGAAAAAGATGAATTAAAACGGAAGGATAAAATTTACAAATTTCTTTATGGTAGAGGATTTTCACAGGTGGTGATCTCGGAGCTTATCAACAAAATCGGATCAACAATTTGATCTTAATTAGGCGCCTAATATTTAAACGGCCGCAAAGACTCGAAAGAGAGAAATTATGAATATTGAACGGAAAACATATGAAAATATGACTATAAGGCATTTCATTGCGGCGTTGATGGGTATATTTGTTCTGGCGTTGATCACCGGGTGTGCGCAACATACGGGAGTCTCAAACGGGATGCCGATGTTCAGCAGGCGTTTGAATCCAATCAGGTCCCCCAAGAGTACAAATATTATTACTACGGTTTTGATACCCGGCCATATGTAATCTTTGGTATTGACCCTAAATTCAAAATGAATTCCAAAATGTGGCGGGAAGTAATACCGGGCACCGCCGAGTTCAAGGAAATGACCCGCTGGATCTGGGAGGACTACGGATATTATAAATTTGGTGCCGATATCCTTGACCCGCAGGGAGCAAAGGTGGGCGTTTTCTATTCCGCCCTAAGTGGAACCGCATTTAAATTTACAAAAGACAACCAGATCATGGTAATGCCGGATATGCCTTTTCTCTTGGGGCCAGAGACTTCTGGCGGAAACTTTCGCCGGCGTTAACCGTCCGGATCATATAATTTTGCAGAGAATAACAGTAACAAATCTTTTTGATATCGGTGTTTAAATGAATCGAAAATCATATTTACTATTTAGAAAATTGACAAATGGAGCCAGAATAGACTATTACCAAAACGTATTCAAAAGGAAGCTTGCAGGCAAAGGTATGATGTAGCCGGCTTTCCGCATCGTTTTAAGGATTAACAATATTGGGGTTATGGAGGTTTATCCATGGAGGCAAAAGTAAGTGTAGATGCAGGAATTTGTGGCTTCAAGACGGTAATTAAGGCTAGCTCGGAAGACAGTATGAATGTGGAGCTAAAGGTTGTAAGTTCATGCGATACCATCAAAGAACTGGCGTCACTTTTTCAAGAAAAGACGCCCATCGATGCCTATCAAGAACTGAGTCCCGCAAAAGAAAGCATCATCCTGGAAATCTCACGGTCCGTTCTAATTCAAAAGGGGTGTTGTGAAGCTTGTGTTGTGCCCACAGCAGTCTGCAAAGCGATCCAGGTTGTCGCCGGGCTGGCATTGCCCCAAGACGTCACGCTGAAAATCACAAAACAATAGCATTTCGGTTAAAGATGCGCTGGGGCTGTACACCACCAACGGGCCCTATGCTTCCAATAAACGAGGATATTTAGTATGAGAGCAGCGGTATATGAAGAATTCGCAAAACCCTTAACGATCCAAAATATTGCGGACCCAGCCCCGCAAAAAACCGGTGTCGTCATAGGGGTGAAAGCAAATGGCCTTTGCCGTAGCGACTGGCATGGATGGATGGGGCATGACCCTGATATCACATTGCCCCATGTTCCCGGACACGAACTGGCCGGGGTCGTCGAAGCGGTTGGAAAGGACGTAGTCAAATGGAATGCCGGCGACAGGGTAACACTGCCCTTTGTTTGCGGATGTGGTACCTGCCTTCAATGTGTTTCCGGAAACCAGCAGGTCTGTGACAAGCAATTCCAGCCGGGGTTTACCCATTGGGGTTCTTTTGCCGAATATGTGGCAATTGACTATGCAGACGTAAATTTAGTCCATCTGCCGGATGAAATCGATTATGTTTCAGCAGCGAGTTTGGGGTGTCGTTTCGCGACCTCGTTTCGGGCAATCGTGGCGCAGGGCAAGGTTTCCGCCGGACAATGGGTTGCCGTGCATGGCTGCGGCGGTGTTGGACTGTCGGCGATCATGATTGTCAACGCTTTGGGGGCAAAAGCTGTTGCCGTTGACATTACGGATGACAAGCTTGAATTTGCCCGCTCTATCGGCGCAGTGGCATCCGTCAACGCTTCGAAAGTAAAAAATGTGGTTGAAAGAGTGCGAGAAATTACCAAAGGTGGCGCCCATGTTTCAATCGATGCTCTCGGCAGTCCCGTTACCTGTTTTAATTCGATCGCCAATTTGAGAAAACGCGGCCGGCATGTTCAGGTTGGATTGATGCTGGCCGACCAACGTCACCCGGTAATACCAATGGACACGGTGATAGCAAATGAACTTGAAATTCTGGGAAGCCATGGCATGCAAGCCTATCGATATTCGGCCTTATTGGAAATGATTCAAGCCGGAAAACTACAGCCTGAAAAATTGATTCAAAAGACCATAAGTCTGGATGAGTCATTAGAAGAACTCATCAATATGGACAGTTTTACCGGCACCGGTGTAACGATAATAAACCAGTTTTCATAGGATCAGATCTAGTTATTTTTGATAAAAAGCTTATGTGCAAATAAAATTTTCTTTATTTGCTAATGGGTAACAGGATCTGAACTGACAAGCAGAGGTAAGAATGTCAAATATCGTCGAGAAGCCAGAACACTATTTTAGGCAGTTTATCCCAAAACGGGAGGAACTGCTGATTGAATTAGAGGCCGAGGCCGAGCGGGAGGATATTCCCATTACGGGTCCGATAGTGGGTGAACTGCTTTACATTTTAGCCTGTGCCACAAAATCCCGCAGAATTCTGGAGCTGGGCACGGCCACAGGCTACTCGGCCATCTACCTGGCCAGAGCCTGTGAAATACTCAGTGGCCGCGTGACAACGCTGGAAAATGACAGCGCCATGGCCGCCAGGGCGCAACAGAACTTCCAAAAAATCGGTGTTGCGAACCTGATCGAAATCCGAGTCGGTGATGCCGCAGAAACATTACCGCAGATGAAAAAGGAGTTTGACTTTATTTTTATGGACATCGAGAAACAGGATTACATCCGGGTGCTGCCTGACTGCGAGCGTCTATTGGTCAAAGGGGGGCTCCTGGTGGCCGACAACGTGGGGTTTAAAGATGCCGATGAATTTAATCGCGCCATATCCGATAACCCGGCCTGGAGGTCGATTGCCCTGTTTTCATTTTTGCCCTTTCATTCGCCCGAAAATGACGCCCTTGGGCTCGCGCTTCGCCAGTGAGCAGGCGGAAAATAGCCCGGGATAATAATTGCAAAGGGGACTTGGCGAATTGGACCTCTTCGAGGGCGAAGGCGGTCATGAAACGCTTTTCACCCATCCGCGCGCGGTTGCCAAGGGACTTCTGCAGGCAGAGGATAGGGAGCATTTAGGCTTTAAAATAAAAAAGCAAAACTGAAATATTTTGTTAATTTATAACAATTTTGCAATATATATTTTTAAAAAATACAAATATGTAATTTTATTATCGCCCTCCCAATTACCCCATCACATCAATATCACAATCAATATCTTATAGTTAAATCCACATTTAGTGTACTATATCAAGATGGCACGAAGGTTGCTCATAATACTGCTATTTTGAAAATTCCGGAAACTTTTTTAATCGCATCGTCAAGAAATGCGAATTAGGGCTAGCAAACGCATTTTTAAAGGAGACAAACAAAGGAGGCATTAAAATCATCATGAAGAAATTAGGACTTTCAATTTTATTCGCAGCAATTTGTATTTCTCGTTCCTGGGCTGGAGACGAAGCGCCCACATTGGAATCGAATCGACACCTGATCGACCTGGTACAGTCCCACGCTGATTATGTCTGGACCCTTGTGGCCGCCGCCCTGGTATTTTTCATGCAGGCCGGCTTTGCCATGGTGGAGACCGGTTTTACACGGGCCAAAAATGCCGTCAATATCATGATGAAAAACCTGATGGATTTTTCCATGGGATCGCTGGCATTCTGGGCCATCGGCTTCGGGATTATGTTCGGTGCGACATCCACCGGCTGGTTCGGCACCTCCGGATTTTTTCTATCCGATTTTAAAGTGGGTGGTGATCCCTGGGTATTGGCGTTTTGGATGTTCCAGGTCGTATTTTGCGCAACCGCCGCAACGATTGTTTCGGGGGCTATGGCGGAAAGAACGAAATTCTCCGGCTATTTGATTTACAGTGCCGGGTTGAGCGCGATCATTTACCCGGTTTTCGGCAGCTGGGCCTGGGGCAGCCTGTTCAACGGTCAAGGCTGGCTTGAAAGTCTCGGTTTTATCGATTTTGCGGGTTCCACTGTGGTACATTCGGTCGGCGGATGGGCCGCACTGGCCGGTGCCGTCGTCCTGGGTCCGCGGTTGGGCAAATACACCAAAGACGGCAAAATTAAACCGATTCTTGGCCACAACATGCCGCTGGCTGCGCTGGGCGTATTTATTCTCTGGCTGGGCTGGTTCGGTTTCAATCCCGGATCCACGACCGCGGCCAACAAAGATATCGCCATGATCTTTGTCAATACCAATCTGGCCGCCGCCGCCGGAGCCGTCCTGGCCATGGTAACTTCCTGGGTAAAATTCGGCAAACCGGAAATCAGCATGAGCTTAAACGGTGCCCTTGCCGGCCTGGTGGCCATTACCAGCCCCTGTGCATCGGTTACGCCGTTGAGCGCCGTTATGATCGGTGCGGCCGCCGGTGTGATTGTGGTGCTTTCGGTGATGTTCTTTGACAAAATCAAAGTGGACGATCCAGTGGGTGCCATATCCGTGCATGGCGTATGCGGCGCTTGGGGTACCCTGGCTGCCGGTATTTTTAATATTGGTGGAACCTCGGTTAAGATCATCGGGGTTCAACTGTTGGGAATCGCCGCCTGCTTTTTGTGGGTATTCCCGGCTGCATTTATTATGTTCAAATTAATTGACAAAACCGTCGGTTTGAGAGTCTCGGCGGAAGAAGAACTGACGGGACTTGATTATACAGAACACGGTGGCAACGCCTACCCGGATTTTGAGATCCTTTCCTACGGCGGTATCGGTTCGTCAACAGGCGGGCCGGGCTCACTTCAGATCAAAGGGGAACAGGTCGGCCAACTCAAACCGGTTAAACAGACATAGAATAACAGTATAACGTAGACCCTCCCTCCTCCCGTGCCTGCCGGCAGCAGCTTCATCAGCCGGCAGGCTTTTTAATTTTTGCACATTCAATTTAACCAATCAACGAATATCTGTATTCAGGGATAACGCATGCTTTTTGATGGCCGTTTTAAAGAGATCTATCGTTTTGATAATCCATCCTCAAAGATTAATTGACAAAAAGGACCCATTTAAGGCATTTATGCCTTTGGTGATATTTAAATCCGCTTTTGGGTGATGAAAAGGAGAAAAATTTGACCATTTATTCCGCTATTGGTTTTTCAGTGGCCATGCTCGTTCTGGCGGCAAGTCCGGGACCCGGGGTTTTTGCCACGGTCGCCAGGGCACTCGCGTCCGGGTTCCGACCGTCGCTTGCCGTGATCTGCGGCATCGTCCTAGGCGACGTTATATTCCTACTATTTGCAGCCTTTGGCCTCTCCATGGTGGCCCGGGCTTTGGGAAATTTCTTTTTTATTGTGAAAATTTGCGGCGGTGCCTATTTAATCTGGCTCGGAGTCAGAATTTGGTTCAAAAAACCGGAGCCCGTTACCGCAAACCAAAACCTGAAACCTCACTCACGGTGGGGTAACTTTGCGACCGGCCTGGTTATCACGCTGTCAAATCCAAAGGTGATTCTTTTCTATTGTGGCTTCCTACCGACATTTCTCGATCTGTCGGCCTTGACCCTTACGGATCTGGTAATTGTCGTTACGATAATTACCATTGTTTTGGGCGGTGTTCTTGGGACCTATGCGTTTTTAGCCAGCAGAGCTCGCAGAATGTTTAGCAGTCGAAAGGCTGCCGGGCGTCTCAATCGTGCGGCCGGCGGTGTGATGGTGGCAACCGGAGTCGCCATCGCAATTCGATCCTGAACAGATCGATTCTGAACAGATCAGGGAAGTCATGCGAACTGAGATGTTAAATTTAGTGTATGTCGGCGTCGGCGGCCTGATCGGCTCCATCGGCCGCTATCTGGTTGCCGGAGCGGTGTATCAAATGTTTCCAAACAGCTATTTCCCCATTGGTACGGCTGCCGTTAACATTTTGGGATGCTTTCTGATTGGATTTCTCAACGGTCTTGGCGAGTTACGCCAGTTGCTGAGCCCGGAGATGAGGATATTTCTTCTAATTGGTTTGCTGGGCGGGTTTACGACCTTTTCTACCTTTGGCTATGAGACGATTGCTTCCCTGCGGACCGGTGAATTTTTACCGGCCCTTGCCAACGTGTTAATACAGGTCATCGTCGGTCTGTCGGCCGTTTGGCTCGGCTATACAATAACCCGATATTTTTGAGGTGCGCGATGATGTTGCCGGAAGAAGGTCAACTACTTCGAATTCTGATTGGAGAGAATGACAAGTATGAAAAGCAGCCTCTATATGAATGGATTGTCAGGAAGGCAAGGGCCTCAGGACTGGCTGGTGCTACAGTTTTGCGGGGTTTGGAAGGTTTTGGCGCTCACAGTCGTGTTCATACCGCCAAGATTCTCAGACTCTCCTCCAGTCTTCCCATCGTGATCGAAATCGTCGACACCCATGAAAAAATAGCTCAGTTTCTGCCCTTAATCGACGATGCGATTACAGAAGGCCTGGCGACGGTGGAAAACGTAAAAATCAGATTCTATCGGGGTGGCGATTCCAAGTAGTTTAGACCTATTAATAACCGGAGAGTGGTGACCCATGCAAATGCCCCCTTTCAAGCTTGAACGCTATTTTGCCAAATATGAATTCAATGTTGAATATGTTCTTTGCTGTTCGGACTGTGAATCTCTATCGATTCAGGATTTACTCGCCTTTGAGCCGGATGCCGCCGAAAGGTTTCAGCAGCACTGGCTCGGCTACACGGAATCCATGGGCAGTCCGTCACTGCGCGAGGAAATTTGCAGAATGTACGACCACATCCAGCCGGAACAGGTGCTGGTACACACTGGCGCCGAGGAAGCGATTTTTCTCTTCATGCATGCAGCGCTTGATGCAAAGGATCATGTCATCGTTCACTCGCCTGGCTACCAGTCCCTTGCCGAAATCGCCCGCAGTATCGGCTGTCGGGTGTCGCTGTGGACAGCCCATGAAGAAAATGGATGGTCGCTTGATTTAGACGAATTGAAACAGAAAATTCGACCCGAAACCAGAGCAATTATCATCAATACCCCCCATAATCCAACGGGCTACCTGATGCCTTTGGAGATTTTTGAAGAAGTCAGCCGGCTTGCCCGGGAAAATGGGCTTATCCTGTTTTCCGATGAAGTCTATCGAGAATCGGAATTTCGATGCGAGGACCGTTTGCCGGCAGCCTGTGATTTTGGAGAACACGCCGTTTCGCTGGGCGTGATGTCGAAAACATATGGTTTGCCTGGATTGCGCATTGGTTGGATCGCCACCCGCAATTCAAATATCTACAATAAAATGAAGATGTTAAAGGATTACACAACCATTTGCAACAGTGCCCCCAGTGAATTTTTGGCGGAATTGGCCCTGCGCCACCGAGAAGCGCTGGCGGAACGCAGCCTGGAAATAATTTCCGGTAATCTGGAGATATTGGATCAACTTTTTGACAAGTATGCAGCTCACTATCATGGCAACGACCGCAAGCCGGTTCGATCGGTTTTCCACGGTTGATAGGGAAGGATGTTAACACATTCTGTGAGGCACTGGTGAAATATGCCGGTGTATTGTTGCTGCCGGGAAATTTGTACGAGGATGGCGGCAACCACTTTCGCATCGGGTTCGGTCGCAAGAACATGGCCGAAGCTATTTCCCGATTAGAGCAGTTTATAAAAAACACATTCGTATGAAAAACAACAACCCAAACCATTTGTTACTTGGCACTGCCGCTGCCATCAGTGTCGTTTTCTTCTGGTCAGGATGGATTGTTGTCAGTCGACTTGGGGTAACCAATACCCTGACCGTTTTCGATATCACCGGATTCCGATTTGCCGTCGGGGCGGCAGTGACTTTGCCTTATATCATCTGGCGCCGAACCTGGCAGGGATTAACGCCCCTGCGGGTATTGGTCCTGACCCTGACTTCCGGAATGCCATACGCCCTGCTTTCCTATTTCGGATTTACCTTCGCCCCGGCAGCCCACGGAGGGGTATTTCTGAACGGTTGTCTGCCCTTATTCACCACTCTCTTCGGCTGGGTCTGGGTCGGACAGCGGAGCCAGATCTCTCAATTGGTCGGTTTGGGTGTAATTCTTATGGGTATTACCCTGGTTGGTTACGAGGGGATTCTGTCTTCAAGCGACGGAATGACATGGTTTGGCGATGTTTTGTTCCTGGCAGCCATTGCTCTTTTCGCCGTGTTTATGGTCGCCAACAGGGTATGGGCATTAACCCCAGGGCAAATTCTCTTTTCAGTGACCATTGTCAGCGCTACCGTCTATATTCCGATCTGGCTGTTGTGGCTGGACAGCAACCTGGCCGCTGCCCCCAGATCCGAAATCCTGCTCCAGGCGGCTTATCAGGGATTGGTGCCCAGCGTGCTGGGCATATCTTTCCTCAATATAGCCGTTCGTCATCTGGGCGCCAACAATACCTCTGTATTTCTTTCTGCAGTGCCTGTCGTGGCTGCCCTGGTGGGCATCCCGATCCTGCAGGAGATGCCGGGTCTGCCGGCCTGGATCGGCATGATCATAGTTACGGCCGGCATTCTGCTGGCCCTTGGTATCGTTGGTATCAAAAAACCGGGCATGCCTGCCAATGACCCGGAAAAATAAATCGGAGCAGTATCTCCAGTTTGGCCGTTCCGGGTTTATTCTGGATTGATCATGGCTTCAACCTGGCAGTTCAAGGCATCATCAAGGGTATTAAAAATTTTAAAAAATAAAATCCTACCGATCTCACCAATTTCTTCCCCCAACAATCCGGATTTCTATGTTTTGCAGTACGCAGGGTAACCTTAAAACAGATTTTTGACTTCTTCTTTCAACACTTTTCCCATTGTATTTCGCGGCAACTCCTTTACAAAAATAATCACTTTGGGGCATTTCCAGTTGTGGAGATGTTTTTTGCACACTGCCTGAATATCAGCAGCATTGACGTCTGAGTCTGATTTTCCTAACGACTGCCGCTACAATTTTTTCTCCCCATTTTTCATCATGCACACCGACCACTGCAGATTCCGCAACGCCTCGAACCTGGTTGATGGCGGCCTCTATTTCTTTGGGCGATATGTTTTCACCACCGGAAATAATAATATGTTTAATCCGATCCGTGAGGTAATAGTATCCATCTTCATCGATATGACCCAAATCGCCGGTTTTGAACCATCCTTTTTCAAATGCCCCGGCGGTCTCATCGGGCTTGCGCCAGTAGCCCGGCGATATGGCCGGTCCCTTCAGCCGGATTTCACCGGTTTGACCGGGCGTCACATCGAGGCCGGTATCGGGGTCTACTATTCGTACCTCCAGAGCCGGCAGGGGCAAGCCAATGGATCCCGGCTTTCTTTTGCCCCGAAGTGGATTTGAAAAATTCATGCCGGTTTCCGACATACCTTCTCTTTCCACCGGCTCCTTGCCGAAGGTTCGGTGAATGCGCTCATAATCTTTGGCCAAAAGCGGCGCCGAACCGGAAGTCCACAAGCGCATGTGCTCAAAGTCATGTTTTTTATCACCGATATATTCCATCAGCTTGGCGTACATGGCGGGTACCGCCATAAACATCGTACATACGCGAGATCCCTCTTTGCTGACTTAACACCTCTAAAGTTTTTAAGGGTGAAAATTGGTCGAGCAAGAGGACATGTGCCCCGGCCAACAATAATGTGTGCAGGGCAAAACACAGTCCATGCACATGAAAAAGCGGAAGCGCGTGGCACAGGATATCCGATTCATTGATTTCCCAGATTTGGATAATATTTCGGGCATCGTGAATCAAATTCTTCTGGGTCAGAATCGCTCCTTTGGGTTTGCCGGTCGTGCCAGAGGTGTAAATGATAAGTGCGGGGTCACCGGGCTGGATCTCGACCGGCGTGAAATCATCGGATACAGATCGCAATACAGCCAGATCGTGATATGGTTTTTGGGTATCGATGATTAGACTGCTGAGGGTCGGATCAATCTCACGGATGAGTGCTTCCTTTGGCGGGTTCGGCTAATATTAACTTCGCCTCTGCGTCGTTAAGCAGGTATTGCAATTCGGATTTCTTAAAGCCGATATTCAGGGGCACGGCAATTGCCCCTATCTTTTGAAGCGCCAGATGGGCAATGACAAAAATCAGGGATTTATGGATAAATAGGATGACACGGTCCCCTTTTGTGATTCCCTGCATCAGAAAAACATTGGCCATACGATTTATATCCTGATGTAGTTCAAGATAGGAAATCTCTGTTTCTATCCGGCCATCCCGCAAGAAAGTGATCGCCGATTTATTTTCATGGAATAAAAAAGATTTGGTAAAACCATCACTAAATGACTCACTGCTCATTGTATCCTCCATCTTTCAAATGGGTCTTCATCAAAATCGTATAAAATATGCTTGGATGTCAAGCTCAATATTGATTGAATAAATTTTGTGATTAGCTCTAAGTGAACGCATAAAAAGAAGCATCCACCTATGATCCATCCTGTCACCGTTGATGCATTACGTAGATTTGCGGAAAAGTTCGTGGAACAAGAACCTGGACGGCTGGGACATGACGGGTGGTGGCAGACACCACTGCTGGCAACCGCCCCGATCGATTCAAGATTCGATCAACTGCCACGAATTGCTGCCGACGACCATCTTCATCCGTGTGATCTTCTGCCCACGGCTAAATCCGTAATTGTATTTTACATTCCGTTTAAAAAGGAACTGGTAAAAGAGAATCGAAGCGGAGACCGACCCTGCCGAAATTGGGGCATTGCCTATGTCCAGACCAATGATCTCATCGGGACGGCTAAGCCAGGCCCTGGGAGATTGGTTGACAGAAAGGGGATTCAAATCCGATTTGACACCGGCCACCCATAATTTTGACGAGGTCAAATTGATGGCGCGCTGGTCCCACAAGCATCTGGCACATCTGGTGAATCTGGGACGGTTCGGTGTCCATCACATGCTGATCACCCCAGTCGGATCTACCGGCCGGTTAGGCAGTCTGGTGAGTGAAGCTGATTTAGGCGAGCATGCACTAATTGAGACAGAAGAGGCCTGTCTACTCAAAGCCGGCAGGGAATGTGGACAATGCATAAAAATCTGCCCGGTGGAGGCGCTCAGCGTGGATGGGTTTGATCGTAAACGCTGCTGGGATCGTCTGAATGAAAATCGCCGGACTTTGGACTATTTTTCCGACCTTCCGGAAAGCACCCATGTCTGCGGCAAGTGTGCCGCCCTAATGCCGTGCAGCTTTAAAAACCCGGTTTCAGCTCTCGGCACCCATGGTTAAGGAAATTGAGCTCCGAATCTGGCACCCCCTCAGCTTATAATTAGATAGCTGCCTAACTAATAATGAAAATTACCTGATAGTTTCGCGTTTTAAAATGAAATATTCAGTAGATTTTCGATAGGATTTTTTTCTGGTTTTCGAAGCGGAAAATTATGTCCCAATTAAAGAAACCGGAATAGAAGAGCCGGTTTTCGATGTTATGATAAAGACGCCAGTCCCTGATTAACTTTTCCCAGCAAAGACATCAAATCCAGCCGCTCCTTTTCGGTCAGTTTCGCCATAATTTTTGCAATGCTGCGATAATAATCCGGCAGCATTTCAGCCAAAACCCGGCGGCCGTTGGATGTTAGCTGGATCCCTATTTTTCTGCGATCTTGATGGTCGGCCAGCCGTTTAATCATATCGTCTTTTTCAAGCCTATCCAAAAGCCCGGTCATGGTCGCCCGTCTGACACCGACTTTGTCTGCAAGAAAGGAAGGACTGACAACATCGTCCGGATTGCGATTCATAACAATCAGGGTTAAAAACCGTCCCTGTGATAAACCGTAGCTGCCAAGAAACGTTTCAAATGTTGTAAGCAATACACTCCCGATGCGTAAAAGTTCAGCACAAGACTTTATCGCCGAAGGATTCATGTTGGGATAGAGTCTGGAAAATTCATACAGGGTTGTGTCTGTCGGAAGATCCTTAAGATAAAACATGGTGTTTTATTCCTTAAAACAATATTTATTCGGTGACTTATAATAAGGTAGCTTATTAAAATTGTCAAGTCTTCGTTGTTTGAAACTTTGTATTTGTAAAAGATCAGGAAGTACGAAAAATTAAAAGGGACACGGTTCAGCTTTTATATGTGTGTCCACAAAAATGCCGATTGTAGGTATTGGACATCAAGCCAGGAATTTGAAATATTGGATTTCCATTTACAGGTAAGGTAAACATATGATAATTTTTAGAATTTATGAATCGATGGACTTAGCAACCAACGGGCAGGACGGTTATCCGTATATTGCTCCGCTGAATTTTGTCGCTCTGGAAGGAAAGATCTATTTTCATTGTACTCCCAAAGGGGAGAAAAATAATTTAATCCGGAACTCGGGAGGTTAATTTGTCGTCAAATTCGAAATTTATAATTAGACCCGCCATAGAGGAGGATGCACCCGTCATTTATTCTTTGATAAAGGAACTGGCGGATTATGAACATCTTTCCCATGAAGTTGTCGCCTCTGTGAATGATATTCGCAAAACCCTCTTTGGTGAGCACCCATTCGCAGAAACCCTGATAGGAGAGTATCAGAACCTTCCCGTCAGCTTTGCCCTGTTTTTCTACAATTATTCTACTTTTCTTGCCAAACCGGGAATATATCTGGAAGATCTTTATGTGCAGCCGGAACACAGAGGCAAAGGTTTCGGCAGCAAGATGCTGGCCCATATCGCCGCGTTGGCCAATGAACGAAACTGTGGCCGCTTCGAATGGTCCGTTTTAAACTGGAATTTGCCGGCGATTAAGACCTACGAAAAAATAGGTGCCACCCCCAAGAAAGAATGGATACTATATCGTCTAGGTGGCGAGGCACTGGAAAGACTGGCGAACAAAAATGGGAAGCAGCATCTAAAACCAACCAAGAACCTTTACAAAGAATAAGCATTATGTAATATATTAAGCAGATAAACGCAGGTTTGAAACCAGAGTGACGTTGCAACACTGGGGTGTTTTTGTGTTAGCTATCTATAATGCTTAAAGAACTTTCCATTCGCAATTTTGCCATCATCGACGATCTCAAAATCAAATTCTCCGCCGGCCTCACGATCTTAAGCGGAGAAACCGGTGCCGGCAAATCGATTATCCTCAATGCCGTCAATCTGCTGCTCGGAACCAGAGCCTCGAGCGATCTTGTACGCACCGGTGCAGAGACCGCCGAGTTGGAAGGACTGTTCCAAATTTCCCAAACCGGAAGTATTGCCGATTGCCTGTCCTTGCAGGGCTACGATCCGGCTGAAGATCTTTTGATCAGAAGAATTATCTCCCGCTCCGACGGTAACAGGGTATACATTAACGGTCGCCTTGGGACCATCGGATTTCTAAATACCATCACTGAAAATCTGGCCAGCATCTCCGGCCAGCATGCCCACCAGGGTCTTTTGAAAGAAGAGCAGCACCTTCTGATACTGGATCAATACGGGGGAATGATGGCGTTGCGCCAGCAAATCTATGACAATTACCATCAGATTCTGCCGTTAATTGAAGAACTCAACCGTCTGGATACCATCAGACAGCGCCGAGCCGAACACATCGAACTGCTTACATTTCAACAAAAAGAAATCATTTCTGCCAACCCGATCCTGGAAGAAGACACCGACTTGGAAAACGAAAGATTACGTCTGAAAAATGCGGAAACTCTTTATCAGACAGTTTACAGCAGTATCGAAAATCTTTATGGCTCGTCGGGGTCTGTCATTGAACGCATCTTAGAAGTGAAGAAAGATCTAACAAATGCCGGCCGGATTGATTCGCAGCTGGCATTGAAGGCTGATTCCCTGGGAACAGCCGCTTATCAAATCGAAGACATGGTTGAAGAATTGCGCTCGCACCTGAATCTGATAGAGATGGATGAACAGCGGCTTGAAACAGTTGAAGAACGGCTGGACACACTTAATAAACTCAAACGTAAATATGGTGGTTCGCTTGAAGTGGTGTTTTCCCAGTTGGAGAGTATCGAGCAGGAGCTTTCAAAAGTTGAAAATCATAAGCGAACAAATCAAGGAAGTGGAGGATAACCTTTCAAAATTACACTCACAATTAAAGCGTAGATCATTACAGCTTTCGAAAAAAAGGAAAAATGCGGCCGAGAATTTCGCCCGAAAGGTGGCCGAAGAATTGGGATCCCTTAATATGCCGTATACCGAGTTTGAGGTGATTCTGCGACCCATTGAAGCGAAAGAGAAAATAAGCTTTTATCTGAAATCCGACCATCATACCATCACTGAAACAGGCGTTGACCGTGCCACTTTTATGATTGCACCCAACCCTGGGGAAGAATTGAAACCCTTGGCCGGCATTGCTTCAGGCGGTGAGCTTTCCAGGGTGGTATTAGCACTAAAAGCCATTCTGGCAGAAACCGGGGCGGTGGAAACCATCGTGTTTGATGAAGTCGATGCCGGTATCGGAGGTGTTACTGCCGAAGTAGTGGGCCGCAAACTGTACGAACTCGCGCGACATCACCAAATTATATGTATTACCCACCTGCCCCAGATCGCAAAATTCGGCGAACGTCATTTCCGGATTACCAAGCACGTCACCGCCGGCAGAACACGAACTGCCATCCAAGCGCTTAGCAAAGAAGATCGACATCGGGAAATCGCCAGGATGCTGGGCGGTGAGAAAATCACCCAGACGACATTGGATCATGCCCGGGAGTTACTGGAGAAGTAAAAATAGTGTTTAGCAAAGGATATACCCAATAATATCAATCTGTGATGTGGCAAGCAGATTGATACGGAGGTACAGAAAGAATGCTGAAGAAACTGAGCATCAAAGAGCTGTTAGTACTGATTTTCTTTATCGCAGGCTTATTTTGGACAACGGGATGTGCATCAAACGGTCAGAAGACGGCAGAATCCATCGGACTTGCGCCTGACATAAATATTTTACGTGTCGGGATTACGCCAAATGCACCGCCACTCATTTTCAAACAGGCAAATAAGATCGTCGGTCTGGAGGCTGATCTTGCCGGAGAGCTGGCTAAATATTTAGGCAGAACCCTGCGATTCGTTGAGCTTGAATGGGAAGAACTAATACCGGCCTTGCTGGGAAATCGAATCGATATCGTCATGTCCGGTATGTCCATCACCCGGCTCAGGGAAGTAAGGATCGCCTTCAGTATCCCATATTTTAAAAGTGGCCAGATGGCTTTAATCCGCAGAGAAAATTCGGCTCGCTTCAGCACGGGCTTTTTTGCTTTATCAACGAGTTCATCCATAGGCGTAATTAAAGACACCACCGGCGAATATTTTGTTGAGACAAACTACAGTAATGTTAAGACAAAAACATTTTCGGCTCCAGGTGCCGCCGCCAAGGCGGTAATTGACGAGAAAATTGAAATGTTTATCTACGACGCTCCCATGATTCTCTATCTAGCCTCTGAAAATGAAAGCAAAGGGCTGACGGTCCTGTCTGCCCTTTTAACCGAAGAATATTTGGCCTGGGGTCTCCGAAAAGACAATAAGGATCTGTTAGAATCAACCAATGAATTCTTGCGCACTTTCAACCAGGAAGGCAAGCTGAATCCAATAATTCAGTATTGGATACCTTTTGCCAGGTGATAAAGGCTTTTTTCTCTGATAACGGAATGGGGCTGTTAACCGCCTGGGATAGACGGTTTTCATGGAAAATCAATGGGTCGGGCATTCGGGTGCCCGGCCCATTTTTTTGTATCATAGAGCGTTAATTTAAGAGTTAAGAGACACCACAAGCTCAAAATGCAACCCTACAAAATTATACATTTAATTTTACATTGACATTTACATTATAATCAATTATATTGAATTAAAATGGTTCCTTTTTTTTCAGATATCGTTAACTATTCAACGATGTCTGTACATGTTCACATTCCGAAATCCGCAATCAACTGGAGGTTTCCATGCAACCGACACTAACGCCGAAGCAACAGCGTGTTTTGGATTATCTGCGGCATGAAATCGCAACCGGCGGACAGGTTCCCAGCCTGCGCCAGGCGGCTGCGGAGCTGGGAGTAAGCCATGCCGCTATCGCTCAAATTATCAAAGCGCTGGAGGAGAAAGGTTACTTGAAACGGGAAGGCCGCTACAGCCGCACGGTCCATCTTTTAAACCGGGCCCGGGAGACATCGGCATCGCAACGCTGGCGGGAAGTCCCGGTCATCGGCCGTGTCACGGCCGGTTTGCCGATGTATGCCCAGGCAGAGTGGGACGGCAGTACGGTGCTGGACGCCGCCGTCTTTCGCGGCCAAAATCTCTTTGCGTTGCGCGTTAAGGGCCAGTCCATGAAAAATATCGGAATCCTGGACGGCGACCTGGCGATTTGTGAACCCCGGCAATACGCCCAGAACGGTGAGATCGTAGTGGCGCTCATCAACAACGAGGAAGCCACCGTCAAACGTTTCTTCCTGCGCAAAAAATATATCGAATTGCGTCCGGAAAACACCGACTACTCGCCCATGCGTTACGACTTCGACGAAATCCTGATTCAGGGCAAGGTCATCGGCATTCAGCGCGGTCCGGAGGGGGTAAAATAAGGGCAAAGGGCACAGCGCATGGGGCATAGAGTCATAGGCGCTAAGCTACTTTTACGCCGGAGGACTGTGGAAAGTTTCCTAAAAAGATGAACATGTACAACAAGACATCAACAAATACTCCTTGCCGGCTGTGGGTCGGCACGAGCGGCTACTCATATTCGGAATGGGTCGATGCCGGGTTTTATCCGTCGGGGACGAAATCGGGCAATATGCTGCCTTTCTACGCCCAAAACTTTCCGATTACCGAGCTGAATTTCACCTGGTATCAGATGCCCAAAGCGCAGGCACTTGAAAGAATGCACCGGCAGGCACCGGCCGATTTTCGCTTTGCCGCCAAACTGACCCGCACGCTGACCCACGAAATCGACCCCGGGCAGTGGCGGGGACAGGCGGCTCAGTACCGGGACGGCATCGCTCCGCTGATACAGGCCCGCAAGCTGGCAGCCATTTTGTTGCAATTTCCGCCATCTTTTGTGCGCGCTCCCCAAAACCGCCGGTATTTGGCCGCACTTTTAGATGAACTGGACGGCCTGCCCCTGGCAGTGGAGTTTCGCCATGCATCCTGGGCTACAGACCGGGTTTTTGCCGAATTCGAGCGCCGCCGCACCACCCTGGTGGCCGTGGATGAACCGGATTTGCCGGGGCTGTTTCCAAGACTCGATATTGTCACCAATCCCGGACTTTTCTATATCCGCTTTCATGGTCGCAACGCGAAGGGGTGGCGCTCGGGCAATATGCAAAAGCAATTCGACTATGACTATGGGGATGATGAGTTGCGGCAATGGGCGGATATCCACGTCGCCAAAATGACCCGGCACGCGAGCAGCGGCATCATTTTTTTCAACAACCATGTGCGCGCCCAGGCCCCCAGGAATGCGGTAAGACTCATCAATCTTTTAATCGAACGAGGATTGATGGAAAAAGAGGCTTAATTCGAGGTTCAGCGGCGTCGCTCATATGAAACTACTTTAAATATCTCGCAGAGCTCGCTGAGCACATCAGAGCTTTTTTGATTGTTCTCTGAGCACTCTGTGGGCTCTGTGAGAGATTAACTGAACCTAAGTTTCTTCTATGTTCAGACTGGTCGCTTTTCAGAACAGCAGCGTCGCTTGTATGAAACTGACGCCAATATGGCACAGTTTCTTTTTGGATTTGACTGGCCGCTTTTCAGGCCGGCGGCTGGCCTGACACCTGACACCTTTTGGCAATAAATAAGGGAAACCCTGAACGGTGAACTCTGAACCTGTCAACGCTTATAATCGTTCCATCATCCATCTAAACGTCGCCGACTTCGCCGTGGCGGTGGAACGGGCAGTCGATTGCCGGCTGAAGGACAAAGCGGTCATCATTGCACCCGAGGGAGCGTCCCGGGCGGCTGTTTACGACATGAGCGAAGAAGCGTATCGGACCGGCATCCGCAAAGGTATGGCACTGCGCCGGGCCGTGCGGTTGTGCAAAAATGCCAAAATCCTGCCGCCCCACCCCGACCGTTATGAACACGCCATGCGGGCTTTGTTCAAACAGACGTTGCCATACTCCCCGCTTATCGAAACCGGCGAAGCCGACGGGCACCTGTTTATGGATGTTTCCGGCACCGCCCGCCTTTTCGGCCCCCCTGTGGATATCGCCTGGCGGTTGCGCCGGCAGGTCAAGAAGGATCTCGGCCTGGATCCGATCTGGTCGGTGGGTCCCAACAAATTGGTGGCCAAAGTGGCCACACGCCTGGTGAAACCCGACGGGGAGTACATTGTCGGCGCCGGCGAAGAAAAATCGCTTTTGGCGCCGCTGCCAATCAGCCTGGTACCCGGCATCGACCGCGACGATTTGCGCCGGCTGCAGGAATTCAACCTCACCCGGGTGTTCCAGTTCACCGTGCTGAGCCTGGAACAGCTCCAGATTCCTTTCGGGACCCGCGCCCTGTTTTTGTACGAAGCCGCCCGCGGCATTGACCCCTCTCCTGTTCTGCCGGTGGGGCAAAAGCCGCCCAAAGTGATCGCCGATCACGAATTCGGCAACGACACCAACGACATCTCCGTCCTGGAACGTGTCCTCTACGGCCTTGTCGAACAGGCCGGTGACAGGCTGCGCCGCCGTCGACGGACCGCGCGGCGTGTCGCCGTCATCCTTGACTATTCCGACGGCAGGCGCTGTACCCGCCAGCTGGCAGCCAAACCGGCCACCGCCAACGATCTGACACTTTTCGCACTGGCCCGGCGGACCCTGCTTCTGGCCTGGGCCCGACGGGTACGCATCCGCCATATCCGTTTGATTTGCGACCGGCTGACATTTCCGCCGGCCCAGCTGGAGCTTTTTGCCGACGAACGAAGGCAAACCAGAAAGCGCGACCACCTGATCGTCGCCATCGACGATATCCGCACCCGCTTCGGCAATGAGGCTGTCCGGTTCGGCCGCTCTTTAGCGGCATAGCTCTTAGTGGATTCACCGCAGAGCCGCAGAGAGCGCAGAGGGTATTTTTCTTATTTCTTTTCGGTGAGAGGCCGAAAAGAAATAAACCCAAGCCTTGCGGGCAAAAACAAAAGGAATAGACTATGGACATCAATCAACTGAGCAGCCAGATCATCGGAGCCGCTATCGAGGTACACAAAGCACTGGGTCCAGGATTGCTTGAATCCGCATATGAAAAATGCCTGTGCCATGAGCTGAAATTACGCGGGTTGTGGTTTGAAAGCCAAAAACCGTTGCCTCTTGTTTTCAAAGGAGAAAAACTGGATTGTGGCTATAAGCTGGACATCGTTGTTGAAAACACCATTATCCTCGAACTGAAGTCGTGTGAAAAAATCGAACCCATTCACAAAGCCCAGTTGCTAACCTACTTAAAATTATCCGGTTTAAAGCTAGGATTACTGCTAAATTTCAACGTTCCGGTCATGCGAGACGGCATTATCCGTATGGTAAATAAACTACAAGAATAATTTTAATTACCGCAGACACAACAAGGTAAATGCAGCAAGTAATTATCTGCTCAGAACTTGCTGAAGTCAGATTGTTTTTTGCTTTCCGTTCGCTCAACGGAAAGCAAAATAAAAAACCCTCTCTGCGCCCTCTGCGCCTCCGCGGTGAACATTTTTTGCTATGATCCCATTAACCGTCCGATCCAGCTACTCCCTCATGTGGGGGACATCTTACGTCAAACAGGTTTGCCTCACCGCCAAGCGCCTGGGCTATAATCGCCTGGCACTGACCGACACCGACAATCTCTATGGATTGTGGCCGTTTTTGAGAACCTGCAAGTGCGAAGGTCTCACGCCCATTGTCGGCGCAGAAGTCACCGACCCCCGTCATAAACAGCGTGCCGTGTGCCTGGTGGAGGATGACGCCGGCTATCGCAACCTCTGCCGTCTGCTCACCCGCCGTCACATGCAAACGGATTTCAACCTGAAAGAGATCCTGCCGAATTATGCAGCCGGTTTGTCGGTATTGACCCAAGACGCCGACCTTTTGCGAACCTGGCATTCAACCGGGGTGACGGTGATTGCCGCCATGCCGCGCAAACCCCTGCCTCCCACCCATGCGCTGCGCCGCGTCGCAAAACATCTGGGGGTATCCCTGGCGGCAACGCCGGGAAGCTTTTTTCTGCACCCCCGGGATGCAGCCGTTCACCGCCTGCTGCGAGCCATCGATCGCAACACCTCATTGTCGCGCCTGGCCGCCGATGATGTTGCGCCGGCAGATGCCTGGTTGGCCTCACCGGAAGAATACAGCCGCCGGTTTGACATCTGTCCGCAAGCCATTCGGGCAACCTATGAAATTGCCGAACGCCTGACGTTTACCGGTCCGCAATTCGGCATCGTCATGCCGCCGCTGGAGGGCGGAAACGGTGCCCATCCGGCCCGGCGCCTGCGTCAGGCCGCTTATGAAGGCGCCCGCAGGCGTTACGGCGAAGAACTCTGCGAAGCAGTGGTGGAGCGACTCGAAAACGAACTGCACAGCATTACGGGTATGGGGTTTGCCGCCTATTTTTTAATCGTTCAGGATATCATCCAACACAGCCCGCGCACCTGCGGCCGCGGTTCCGGAGCCGCATCCCTGGTGGCCTATTGCCTCGGAATCACCAATGTGTGCCCGCTCAAACACAATCTGTATTTCGAACGCTTTTTAAACCCCGGTCGCACGGATCCGCCCGACATTGATGTCGATTTTGCCTGGGACGAACGCGATGACGTCCTGGAGGCCGTGTTGCACCGACACCGGGGTCACGCGGCCATGGTGTCCAATCACGTGCTGTTTCAGCCGCGCATGGCCATCCGGGAAGTGGCCAAGGTCTACGGGCTGACGGACGCTGAGATCGGCCGGGTTTCCAAACGACTGCCGCGGTTCTGGCGCGCCAAAGAAGCCGAGCCTGAATTGCTGACCGGGCTCAAACAGCGCCCGGAGTCAAAAGCCCTGGAGTTCCCACATCCCTGGCCGGAGATCCTGGCCTTTGCCCAGCGAATCATCGGCACGCCGCGCTATTTGTCCGTCCACCCCGGCGGCATCGTTATCACGCCCCGCCCCCTTGACGAATATGTACCGCTGGAACGCGCCCCCAAGGGTGTGCCCATCCTCCAATGGGAAAAGGACGGCACCGAGGATGCCGGTCTGGTTAAAATCGACCTGCTGGGAAACCGCAGTCTGGGAGTGATCCGGGATGCCGTCGGCAATCTGCGCGCCAACGGCGTGACCTTTGATGAATCCCGCTGGGAACCGGAAGACGACCTTGTCACCCAGCAAGCCCTGGCCCAGGGCCGCACCATGGGCTGTTTTTACATTGAAAGCCCTGCCATGCGACTGTTGCAGCAAAAATCGAAAGTGGGAGACTTTGAACACCTGGTGATTCACAGCAGCATCATTCGCCCGGCCGCCAATGAGTTTATCCGCGAGTACATCCGCCGCTTGCACGGCGGCCCATGGGACCCGATTCATCCGCTGTTAGCCGAGGTGCTGGATGAAACCTTCGGCATTATGGTCTATCAGGAAGACGTGTCCCGGGCCGCGGTGGCCCTGGCCGGCTTTTCCCATGCCGAAGCCGACGCCCTGCGCAAGGTCATGTCCAAAAAAGACCGGGAACATCAGTTGCGGGATTTTCAAAAGCGCTTTTATGCCGGCGCAAAGACCCGGGGAGTTTCCGCAGATCAGGTAATCGCCATCTGGAACATGATGATGAGCTTTAGCGGGTATTCCTTTTGTAAACCCCACAGTGCCTCCTATGCCAGGGTCTCTTTCCAGGCGGCCTATCTCAAGGTCCACCACCCGGCTGAATTCATCGCCGCGGTGATCAGTAACCAGGGCGGTTTTTACGGCACCTTTGCCTATGTTTCCGAAGCCCGGCGCATGGGACTCACAATTTTGCCGCCCAACATCAACTGCAGTGAAATTCGTTGGACGGGCACGGACAATGCGATCCGGACGGGCCTGCTGTCAATTAAAGGGCTGTCCGCTGAAATCCAGGCGAGGATTGTCGCTGAACGCCGGCAGGGTCGATACCACAACGTGCGCGAGGTCCTCGAACGCGTAAAACCCGCTGAAGACGAAGCCCGGGCGCTGATCCATTGCGGCGCCCTGGATGAATTAAACCCCGGCGGCAACCGCGCGGCGCTGATGTGGGAGCTGGGCTGCGCACTCAAATCCGGATCGGCCAAATCACGCCCGCAAACGCGATCTCTCTTTGGCAGTGCCGACAAAGCGCACACTTGCCGCCCTCCGCACCTGCCCCCGGACGACCAACGTGAGCGCCTGCGACGTGAATTCGCCGTACTCGGTTTTTTGTGCGACCACCACCCGATGGAATTATATAACCCCGTTTTGCAAAAATTACGGACTGTCAAAGCGGCCGACCTGCCGCGTTACCTCGGCAAACAGGTGCGCCTGGCCGGCTGGTTGATCACCGGCAAGGTGGTCACCACCAAATACGGTGATCCCATGGAATTTTTAACCTTCGAGGATGAGACCGGTATTGTGGAAGCGACCTTTTTCCCCGAAACCTACCGCCGCTTCTGTCACATGATCGACCACCAGCGGCCCTATCTTTTAACCGGCAAGGTCGAAGAAGACTGGGGGGCCATCACCCTGACGGTGGATCGGGTGGAGAGAATTGAGGGTTGAATATTTTTTAGAGTTCCGGATACCCCATGAATTTTTTGTAAATCGGGCATTGTCTGAAGTCCCTCAGGCAATATTGAACCGCTTTTGGGATTTCAAGACTGGTCATGTTCAGACAGTAGCAGTCGGGCTCGAGATTATCCAGAACCGGGCAGGACTCTTCTCTTCCCTGCCCCTCCGGTGTCCAGGTGGTGGTACTCGCAGTGTTCAAAATTTTTCTCCATTTTCGGTTCTACTAGCATAACGCACGGTTGCGGGAAAGGTTACAAACTATGTGAAATATTTTTAAGGACACGGATGAACGCGGATGACACTGATTTTTTTTGTCTTAGACAATACTTTAAAAAAATCACAGATTAACTGACAATCCGTGCAGATCGGTGTAAATCCGTGTCCCATAATATTCACCCCCCTATTTTTCCCATTCTCAAAAAGTTTGTAACTTTTCGGCTTTCCCAGCGTTTAATAATCAAAGTACGTCAAAGTCACACCCGTACGCAGTCCATCGGGTTCCATCGTAAACTAAAAAAAAGGGGGATGATATGAAAAGAAAAATTTTGAAAAAATTAGTGTGTGTTTCAGGGTTGATGTTCATGACCTTTCCGGCCTGGAGTGCGGTCCCGTCTAACCTGCTGCCGGATGACGGCAACTGGAATCAAGCATCGGCGACCACCGATGTCGATAATCCCATGTTTGAAGGTGACATGATTCTGGCAAAAGGTGGCGGTGGTGGTTCCGGCGGCGGTGGTGGTGGTGGAAACGGCGGCGGCTCCGGTGGCAGTGGCGGTCGGTGGATCCGGTGGCAATGGCGGTGGCGGCGGTGGCGGTGACGGCGTGGCGATGGTGCTGGTGGCGACGGGGGCAATGGTGGTCAGGGCGGCAACGGCAATGGTGGCAGATCAGGCGGCGGTAGGCAGTCACAGAATCAGGAGCAGGAGCAAACCCGGGCTCGCACCCATACCCAAACCCAGCTGCAGTCCCAGGAGCAGATTCAGGCTCAGACCCAGACCCAATCCATGGTACGAGAGGGCAATGCCTACGGCCAGGATGACAACCCAGTCGGTCCATAACATCAAATAGACATAAGCTGAAGAAAGCAGGGGCGCGAATTTTATTTGAATCCGATTCATACTGGAATTTGCCGCATCGATTCTGAAAGGAAACGGACAAGGGCGTTTGTTTTTATCAATTCAGGTTTATTAGGACACTGATTTTCACAGTTTTTTGTTTTTTGTAGCTTTTAATATCCTGGTAATCCTTAAAAACGAGCAGCGTCCATCAAGACTAGGTTGATGCTGTCAAAAACCAATCGAATCTAATTCAGACGGACGGGGAGCACCATCGGGTTTTGGTGTTCCCCTCCACCTTTTTGTGAAACATTCGTTTAGACAGGAGATTTACAGGATTATCAGGATAATTTTGTTTTAGCATAGCTATATCCTGTCCATCCTGTTGATCCTGTCAGAAAAATAGAATTGCATTTCGTTAAGTTTCTTTTTCGATTAAACTGGCCGCCCTCCTAAGGCGGGTAAATTTTTTTGGCCAGGGCGCCGCTTTTAGGAAAAATATCATACGAGAATTAACGTTGATAGGGCCGCATTGACTTTTGGCGGCCTTAGGGAACTGCGGTTTAGGCTCCGGGTTCCAATTGACATTGATTCTGAAGCAAGATAATTATTTATCCAAGTGATATTCGTTACATTGATTTCGGTCAACTTTAGCATGGAGGGCTGCTATGAGGCTATTTCTGACCATAATTATATCCGGTATTTTTCTTGCGGCATGTGGTGGAGGCGGTGGAGGCGGAGGCGGAAACGATGAAGCAGACGGCAACCCGCAGCCACCCGCAGCATCGATAGCAACCGTTATTGCCGCAAACGATCTTGGCATGCACTGCATGGATAGAGAATTCTCCGTCTTCTCCATCCTGCCGCCATTCAATGTGGTCAATTGCCAGGTCGTGAAAAGAGACAATAACGGTCGCCCCTACATTGCTGATGATGCTGAAGTGGAAGTTTTCTATGATGCCGTAGGTGACGCCGGTGGTTCACTCAATAGCTACAGTATTGGCAAAACCACATTCTGGCAATATGCAAAAGACCTTTTTGGAGCTGATCTCAACAATGGAGAGGGATTGACGGGGCTTTATATGCCCCAAGACGATCCGCAAAGCAGAGGGGCTCAGCCAATGGCGTACAACCCTCAAAAAGACTGGTTTTCAGCCGAGGGCATTCCGATAACCCCCACCGATGACACGTTTAAGGCCAATACCTACTCATTGATGAAAATTATCGCCCGGGATGCCGTGAACAGTGAAACACTCGGCCAGTTGGATGTGGTGTTGCCGGTTGCAACGGAAACCGATTGCCAAAACTGCCACAAAACAGGTGAAATCGCAGCCGATGACCCCAATATCGTTTGGGCAAACGATGTTGACAAGGAAGTTGAGAGTAAAAAGAACATACTGATCCTGCACGATGCAGAAGAAGGTACGAATTTGGAGGCCTCCCAGCCGGTATTATGCGCCCAGTGCCATTACTCGCCCGCACTGGATCTCTCCGGAACCGGCCCGACCGGCGATCAGAAGGACAACCCAAACTTTTCAGAAGTCATGCACGCATACCACGGAGAACTTGCGGAGAATGGCAACCCCGTGTTTCCACCGACCGGCCCGGTCGAGGATACCTGTTATCAATGTCATCCGGGCAATATCACTCAGTGCCAACGCGGTGCCATGAAAACAGGCGGCCTGGACTGCAATGACTGTCACGGTGATATGCTGGCGGTGGGCGGCAAATTTCCGCTTGAGCCAGGCGGCAGCATTGACGGAACCAATGATGGTAAAGCCCGCAGGCCGTGGCTGGATCTTCCCCGTTGCCAGTCCTGCCATACCGGCGATGCCAATATATATTTGACCGGCGCCAATCTGGCAGCTGACCCGAATTGGCCCTTTCGATTGCGGCAGGCCTATAAAACCGGAGACGTTTCAGCATCTCCCTTATTGGCGTCGAACAAACGATTTACAGAAGACACCCATACGCTCTATCGTTTCAGCAAGGGGCATGGGGAGATTATGTGTGAAGGTTGTCATGGCAGCACACATGCCGTCTGGCCCAATGCGGATATAGGCGCCAATGACAACGTGGCCTCGGAAATGCTGCAGGGATACATGGGTACCATCATCGAATGCACCACCTGCCATGAATCAGGAAGTTTGCCGCTGACAACCAATGGCCCCCATGGTCTCCACAACGTCAACGATTCCCGCTGGTATGACGATGGCCATGAGGATTATTACGAGAACAACCAGAGCAATTGCAAAGCATGCCATGGACAGAATTTGACGGGCACCCCTCTGGCAAAGATACCTGCCGCCAGAACCTTTAGGGTCGAAGATCAGACCGTGACCTATGCCAAAGGCGATCTCGTCCGATGTGACAGATGTCATGAAATGCCGGATGATTGATGGGTTCTTCATGGGGTGATGTGGGGCGAAGACGGATAAAGTTGGCGTCCTTATCAGTTCGGTTTCTATAATTTAACCCAGCCGGGAGCCGGCTGCACCCATCGGATCGTGCTGCCGTCGTAAAACCATTTATCCGGAAAGCCGCGTCGCCTGACGAAAATCGGGTTTTGGGACCATTTGATGATTTGTTCGTAAGCGTCATGCAGTCTTCTAAACCCGGCTGCATCACCACCCAGGTCGGGGTGGTGGCGCAAGGCCTGCTTGCGGTAGGCAGACTTTATTTTTCTTCGAAGTTCGGGTGAATTCAAATCCTTTTTTTTAAGCCTTAAAAAAGTCAAAGATTTGGACACCTTGGCCGGCTCCTTGACCTCAAAAGGTTTGATGGAAACGGAACCTGTATCTTTACTTTCCGCTTTTTCAAGCACCAGCCGCGTGGCCAGGTAGCGTTTATTGGTTCGATTTTTTTCAGCCCACCAGGCGTTTCCTAAAAGATTGGACATGGTACAATAATCATCGACGGGTTTTTGTCCGATGGTCCGCGGAAACATATAGCTGAACAACTCCTCCGATCCATAAGGCAAAACATCTAATATTATAATGGAATCCGTAAAATAAAAGGTCGCATATCTTGTGTTCAACGCTCTTAGTAGACCGGTTCTAAGATTTAAATTATACCGAAGTCGCTGTCGGCAATCGATGGAACAGTATTTGCGGCGCTTCATATTTTCAGATGTACCACAGGATAAACAACGATTTTTACCGGTGTCTTTAGAAAATTGTATGTTATTATCATCGATGCTGTTCATTTGAACAAAAATAATCTGTACAAAGTTAGCTTGACATAATCTATTAAATTCGTTATGTTTTCAGCGTTTTGAATCCAAAACTCAAAGATTTGCGTTTCAGAGCGGACATTAACGCTGAACCACTGAGTGGCTATAATAGCTGCAAAATCAAAAAAAATCTACCTATCATGGTCTGGATAATCGGATCAAAAGCCATTCGCCATTCCGCTACCCTATAAGCCGGTGCTGGCTATTTCTTTTTTTTAAGACTTGCCAAATTGAAAAACAAAAAATATTATGTTTCACATTCCGGATTTTGCCGATATCAGGCAGAAAAATAGTGGATTTTAATCATTGAGGATGGATGACTGCTTAAGGAGGATAATTAAATATGAAAAGAATATCGAGAAACAAAATCAATTTTATCTCAATATTCCTGCCGGCTGTTATTTTGATGATGCTTTCATGTGCGGGGCAACAGCTGGAGGTGAAGCCAATCTCCAAATCTGAAAATCCTCAGCAACTTATCAATCAGTTGGACAACGACATTGCCCTGGCCCATAAAAACCAGCTCAATGTACTGGCGCCGACCTGGTTTGAAAGGGCCAATTCTTCCCTCAAATCAGCTAAAAAAGGCCTGGATGAGGGAGATCAGCTATCAAGAATTCTGGATGATATTGCAACCGGCCGAGCTCAGCTTATACGAGCGGAAGAAATTGCAAAGGTATCCAGTACGACATTGCCAGATGCCATCAAAGCACGCAATTTGGCGCGGGATGCAGGAGCGACAGCCCTGGGCAAAGAGTATGCAGATGCCGAAGAACGGTTCCTCAATCTTAGCAGAGCCATCGAAGACAACAATTTAAATTACGCCCAAAGAAGTCAGGCCCGGGTGGCAGAGCGGTTCCGTGAACTTGAGTTGCGGGCAATCAAGGTTCAGACCATCGGCGAAGTCCGCAGGCTCATTAAAGATGCGGAAAAGAAAGACATGCAGAAAATTGCGCCCCAATCATTTGCAGTCGCTGAAAAAAAGCTGGCGGAAGCCGATGCCTTTATTACAAAGAACCCCTATCAAAAAGAAAAAATGCTCCAGCTGGCAACCGAGGCACTTTTCATGGCCCAGCGATTGCACGTGATCGCAGGGCAAAGTGAAAAGTTCAAGACCATGGAACCCGAGCAAATCACCCTTTGGGCTGAAGGTTTTCTTTACCAGGCTTCCGAAACGCTGGGAGCGCCGGATATGCGAAATCAACCCTTCGATAAGCAACACGAAAATATTGTTGCGACCATTTCCGCCCAACGTGACGATATCAACTTCTTGATTGAAAACAATAAAACCCAGCAGCAGCGAATTACAGACCTGGAAGGCAAAACACTTGAGGAGCACAAGGAAAAAGAGCTTCTGCTGGCCGAAAATCGCTTCAATGAGAAACTAAGTAGTATTCAACACTACTTTAAACCCCATGAGGCTGAAGTTTATAAAAAACAAAATCAGGTCATCATCCGATTAAAAACCATGCGCTTCCCGGTGGGCCAAAGTGTGATCATGCCGGACAATTACGGCCTGCTCAGCAAGGTGCAGCGGGCCATTCGCACTTTCGGCGAACCGGATGTTATTATCGGTGGCCATACGGACAGCACCGGCTCTGAGGAAATCAATGAGCATCTGTCCCAACAGCGGGCGGATGCAGTGAGACAGTATTTTGTGGCCAACGAGACGCTTCCTTACGAGAAAATAATCGCCGTCGGTTATGGCTCTATGCGCCCGATCGCATCCAATGCTACCGAAAGTGGGCGGGCAATGAACCGTCGCATCGACGTCATCATCACACCGGAAGCCAAACAGGCCCAGTAGTTTTCTTCGCTATTATATCTTGGAGACTTTAAACGGCCATTGGCGATTCTTTGCCAGGTTGTCAATGCAAGATTGGTATAAATAGGTTTTGCAGATTATTGGCCCGCATCCAGTGTAAGGAACCGGAAAATGGCAATTTTTTCTATGGCGGCCAAAGTAAAGATATCTTTTTAGTATCGCCAGGCTTAACCTTCTGCTTTCATATCAGATAGCAGTTATCAATGCGAGCAAAACAGAAAAACAGAGCTTATTAGTCTCTGCTTTTCAGAAAAAATGTATTTCCGGTTTTTTGTCTAATTTTGGGCACCGGCCTTTTTAAGCAAATCATATATTTCAGGTTGTGAATAGAGCTCTGCTTGATAATTTTAACTTTGTTAGAGAAATATCAAAAGGTGCTACTCTGTTGGAAAAGCTACGGGGCTTGATGCCTTTCAAACCTGCAATGTATTTGACATGGTAGAGTTGGCAATTAGCTTAATTGGCAGTCTTTTTCGATTTTGTTAGTTGCTTAACTGCAGCTTTGAGTCTTTCTTGAGTATATTCGGCAAACCACAGCTCTACCAGTTCGTCAAGGTGATCTTCGTCTAAGCTTCTCATACTTTCGGCAACCCCTTGACGTGAATATCGCTTTAACCGCTGGTAACCCACAGGTGGTTTGCTTCCCAACAGACGTGCCATATCGATTGATCGGTCCATGAGGGTGCCAATGTCTGAGATTTCATCGATGAGGCCGAGGTCCAGAGCCTCCAAGGGTGTGAATAACTGCCCGCCTAACAGAATCTGGCCGGCAATCCGACCACCAAAGAGGAAATTAAGCATCTGGACGACACCAATGGGCGCTGTCAAGCCGATATCTATTTCCATCAGCCCGATCTTGAACGGACCCTTCACCATGATTCGATATTCTCCTGCAGCGACCATCATGAATCCGCCTCCTATTGTATGACCGTTCAATGCGTATACCTCAGGTTTGGAATAGATGAATTTCCGGCGGACTAACCCGGTGAGCTCTTCAAAGAAACATCGCATCCCAGTGCGTGAAAATCCCATCAGCGTCGGCAGATCGACTCCGGGAGAAAATATAGATTTATGCGTAGAGGTAACTACGAGGGCTCGGAGTGTGGAATCACGCTCGGCTTCGTCCATTAATTCATTAGCTTCACTAATCGAGTCGAGATTGAATGAGTTGTTCCGCGCGGTGTCGATGTAAAGGATGCCGACATCAGCTTCTTTTTCCAGTCTCAAAACCACTCTCCTGTATCTGATACTTTATCTTAGCTCCGACATTTTCCAGAAATTCATAATCTATTGGCGAAGCCAAGACTTTATATTTTGATTGGAAAAGTTTTTGACATGTCTTCTATATTTCGTGTCCCATAGTAAAGATTGCTGTTGGATCAATGAACACGCTCCAGGACTTGACAAATTCTTTCCCCGCATCGGTTCCAAGAAAGCTGACCATGGCATCTAAATCCGATACTTCAATTTTGGCAACATATTGATACGGAGATCCTATAGGCAATTCTCCTTCTGGTTCAGAAACAGCGGGGGCAAGAACTTTGTCAATCTTCCATGTATTAAATCCTGTGCACCAAGGGGCATCTCTAATTCCGGGTATCTTCGTATTTGTGAGGTATTGATCGTAGTCGTCGGCTTTTTCTTTATCTAACAAGTTATAAACAGCAAACAGAGTCGGCATCATTACACCTCCTTATATATTTGCAGCCAGATTGGATTTATAAAAAATTCATGTTAGGAGCGAGTTAGCATTGTTAGAGGCGGCACTCCATTAGATTATCCCCCAGACAAGGCGAAATCTTATCCTTTCGGCGCTGGATATACCATTTCGCCAGCTTTTTGCATTGCTTGCATCGCCTCTTCCGTTGCAAAAAGTCTTGTTGTTTTGGTAGCCTTAAGATGGCCTGGCACATTCACGGCAAGGATACCCGCCATAGCGTCAATATCATTTGGCGTCTCAAATATAACTACCCCATCATATTCACCGAATGTGAAATAGATATTAAGCATCCGGCCGCCCAGTTTCTCCATTAAAGCGGCGACCGCCGCTCCCCGATCCTCTGGATTTTTAGCTAGGGCCGCCCAAGCCGCAGCAGTGTATGAAAATTGTGTCATATAAGTAGGCATAACTTTTTCTCCTTTCTATCGAATTTCAGACCAATAATTCACTTTTCTTCACAGTTTTTGGGATACAACATGTGGGTAAAAAACTAATATAATATAGTAAAATTTTTCTAGTCTCCCAACATAACAGTAACATCCTGTCAGGAGCAAGGTAGGCACAATTTGAGGGGAATCTCCATTGTAACTGCACCATATTTCTAAGATAATGTTAAATGGGAAACAGAGAATTCTTCAAGTTAGGTACTAAAAGCGTGCAATACAATAGGAGAGCAGAAACAAGATTTTCCGATGCCGGTCAGATTCAGAAAAAGATGGTTATTATGATATGTTATTTTCTAATTTTTAATAATATGTGGATACTTTCATGTCAAGAATAAAAAAAAGTACCACTAAGTAGTGATTGCATTGAATATTATCGGATTAACCTAACTCGGACGAGCCGGAACCAAAAAAGATCAATCACGAAAACACGAAATAAAGCTAAGAAACTTTTCGTGTTTTCCAACTTTCGTGTTTTCGTGATAAAAAAAACTTTTCATAAAATGCAAAGAATCCACAATTAAGATTCTAACTTGCCAATCTCTGCAATCAAAGCAGATCGCAGATTTCAGCTGGATATCCCAAACGGAAAAATCCCAAATCTATTCGGCAATGATTAGGAGCGACATGCGCAACTAGTTTATTTTATAATTAATAATCCATAATACTCGAACTTATAACCTTCCGACACTCACTACCGGATCATTGGTTCCCGCCGGAACCTCCTGCACCGCCGGCACCACCTGAACCGCCACCCGAGCCACCAGAACCGCCGGATCCTCCTGATCCTCCGGAACCACCGGATCCACCAGAGCCACCGCCGGACCCTCCGGAGTCGCCCGATCCTCCGGAACCACCTGGTCCACTGGATCCGCCTGCCCCTCCGGAAACCCCCTTGCCGCCGGAACTTTCAAGACCGTGAATGCCTTTCCCCTGCTGGATCGCCTTGGAATAGCTTTTAGCAAGATTTTGGGGAGAGGTGCTTCGGGATTGACTCATGAAGGCAGCTCGCATGCTTTTCATCTCTTCTGCGCTATAGCCCTTCTGCAGGGCTTGAACCAAAACATCAGTGACGGCCTTTGAGGCGACACTGAGGCGTGCCATGTCCCTGGCCGTTTTAAGCGTCTCGAACACAAGGGTCTTGTGCCCAGTGCTATCCATGTTTTGTGCTCTGTTTTGGACCGTGCTGCAAATTTGTGCTGCATCCTGATTGTTCAGTCCCGCGGCAAGACCGGCCGCCAAAGTGTTTCCCAAGCGGTTTATTTGCGATTTATCTTTGGAAAACACCGCAGCCTGGTCATATGCAAAGGCATATCGGTTCAGGACAATCTCCATCGCCCTCACGATCCGGTCCGCCTTTACGTTTTTGGTCATGCCCTCGAATGCTTTGTTTTCCAGAGGTGCTAGCGGTAATCCCTTGTTATGGGCATTCATTATGATCTGTTGTGCTTTTAGAGTATTATCAATCGTGAACTTATTTTCCAGCATGGATCGGGTGATCTTGATAACGTCATCGGTTTTTAGCCCTTGCTGCACCATTTGCCGGGTACTCGCTTTTAGTTTGTCCGGCGTCTCGGGAGGCAGACGGTCATCTACGACATCTGCAAAGGCGATGGACGCGGTATATTAAGAGGAAAATTAGGGTTATGAATATCTTTTTCATCATGGCATTACCTGGCGTTTTAAAATATAAACGTCTGTCAACAAAAAAGGTTACATGTCGGGCATAAAAACACAATTTTCGTCACCGAAATCGTCTTTTTCTCGCAGCTTGCAGTCCGGCAGATAAATACTGCCGTCTACTTTGTAAAAGTAGGTGAATTCCCGGGTTGCCGGCACGGCCACCGCCCAGATTCCCGACTCGAGTTGTTCCGTACGATAAGGCGTAAATTCATCCAATGATGTTGAAAATTGAACAATTTTAGCTCCCGGCATCCTGAGATACAAATTCACCCTGTCCGCATCCATTTTGTAATAATGGGTCGCACATCCCGCACATAGGAGACCAACAGTCATCATAAAGCGAAAATAAAGTTTCACGTCTGTAAATTCACCTCAAGAATAGAATTCTCTCCACCGAAATCATCTTTTTCACGCGTTAGGATGGTCGGATCAGCCAGCCGCTGATCGCCTTCAAGAATGTAGCTGAAACGATGTTCTCCCGCCGGCACATCGATGGTGATCTCCCAGTAATCGCCGGTGCCGGCTCTATTCATCGGCAATGTCCGCCAATCGGTAAAGCTGCCCGTGATTTCGACCTGCTCCACCCCGGGTTGATAAATAACAAACCTGTGGGCCGTTAACAATTGTTCTTTTGGCGGTTGCGGTTGCATAAGGAACAATACTATCAATGCGGCTGCAAGCCCAGGTACAAAAATGGCCATCGGACGCCAGATTGAGAACCCGGTTTTTTCTTTTAGTGGAACTTTTACAGACGGCATTTCGTCGACCACCTCCGAACGGATCATTTTTTCCTGCCGGAGAAAGGCGACCGTCTCATCCTTAAATTTTCGGTCTTCATGAACGGTTTCAACAAATTCGATCTTATGGTCCAGATCCAATTCATCATCAATAAACATGCTGATTAAATAGTCTTGCATCATTCACCTGCCTGGATAATTTGTCTTAGCTTGGCCCTTGCCCGGTGGACCTTCACTTTGACATTAGCTTCACTGATACCCGCAATTGATGAAATTTCTCGATATGACAGTTGACTGCTCACGGCAAGTGCCAGAACGTCGCGTTCATCGTCCTCTAATGTCTGCATTGCTGATAGTACTTGGCGGTATTGTTCACGTACCATGAGATAGTGCTCTTGATCGTCAACCGGATCATCCCGCTCCAATTGCAGTTGAGAATTTCGCTTTTGTTTACGGGCGTTGTCATAGATTAAGTTACGGCCGATCGTATAAAGGAGCGCCGCATTCTGGGTGTCCTTGCCATAGCGCTCAAGATAGCGGGTAAAGCTTTCCTGCATAATATCGCCTGCGAGGTAATAATCTCCCGTACTGCGCATAAGATACGCAAAAAACATATCTTTATATTCATTGTAGAATGCTCTGAATTTTCTCACGCTATCAATATAACGCAAAGCGAACAAAAAAGTTACAATAATTTTAATCCACCGATTTCGCAGATTACTGGAGTATTGTTCTAATCAAATTAAGAGCGATGCAAACTCGATAAGAGATTCTTGACATTTTTTTCCAGGGTCGGCAAAATGCCCATACTTCGTAATCCATTGCTGAAAAAAAGCGATAACAACCTTCATACAAAGTGATTGAGCGATAGTTGGACAATCCGGTTACGGGTCGATGTCTGGCACAACGTTTTTGTCCAACAATATGGCCTAATTGTAAACGAAATGACGAGGTCCGAACTTTAAAGGATAGAACGACGCAAAGGAGAAGAGAATGGACATTATTTTTTACAACGGCAGAGTCAATACCCTCGATGGGGCCGGGACCGTTTATTCCGCAGTGGGCGCCGTCAACGGTATTGTCACCGTCCTGGGTACAGATGAAGAATTACGCCGATTGATAAAGCCTGGAACCGAGACAATCGATTTAAAAGGTGCGACCCTGTTTCCCGGTTTTATGGAGGCCCACAATCACTTAGCCATTTACGGATATCTCATCGATGGGATCAATTTGTCTGCTTCCAATGCCAAAAAAATGGACGATATTCTGGCCCGGGTTAAGGAGCGAACCGAGAGGGTGCCGGAGGGCACCTGGATCAAAGGATCTCGCTATGCTGAATACTTTCTGGCTGAAAACAGGCACCCAACCCGATTGGACTTGGACCCAGTCAGCCCCCAACACCCTGTTATAATTTATCATACATCCTTTCATGCCTGTGTCTTAAACAGCATGGCGATGAAAATGCTGGGCCTCAACCGCAAGACAGTCTGCCCCCAGGGCGGCATTATCGAAAAGGACCCGGACACGGGGGATCCGACCGGCGTGCTGCATGACCAGGCCATGATGGATGTGTTCAACAAACTTTTCTTCGAAGATCTGACTGCCATGGGCAAACAAAAACGCATCGAACTTTGTGCCGCGGCCACCCAAGCGTATGCAAAACTCGGTTTTGTGTCTGCCGCGGATGCCCTGGTCACGCCCCAGACCTTGGAGATGTATCAGGAAACTTTAGCTGCCGGCAAGCTTCACACCCGAATTTACACCATGAATCACGACGAAAAAGCCGAGCCCTTGATCGAGTCCCGAATCAAAACCGGATTCGGCTCTGATCGTCTGCGGATCGGTCCCATCAAAATATTCGCCGACGGCGGGATGTCCAATCGCACCGCTGCCGTCAGCAAGCCGTATCTATGCCCGCCCAATGACAAGGGGCTTAAAATCTGGAGCCGTGAAGAACTGATCGCAAAGGTCAAACGCTATGACGCCCTCGGATATCAGATCGCCATCCACGCCCAGGGCGATGATGGTATCAGCGATACCCTGGACGCCTTTGAAGCGGTGTTGGGCCCCAAATCCTCTAACCCGCTGCGCCACCGAATCGAACATGCCGGCTGCCTGTATCCCGCCTTGTTAAAACGGGCGGTGGATATGAACATTGGCGCCTCGGTCCAGCCGGTTTTTTTCAGTGAACTGGGGGATGGTTGGATCGAGGCCTTTGGCCCGGACCTGGCCCATCGGTTGTATCCGTTCAAATCCATGCTGAATGCCGGCATGAAAATCGGCGGCAGTTCGGACTGTCCGGTGTCAAACCTGGACCCCCGCATCGGACTGAGGGATGCCGTCCTGCGGCGTTCCCCATCCGGCGAAATTATCGGTCCGCAGGAAGCCTTGACCATGGAAGCGGCAATCCGACTCTATACCCAGGGGTCAGCCTACCTATCTTTTGACGAAACCCGCAACGGCAGCATCGAAATCGGCAAACGGGCTGATTTTACCGTCATGGCTGCCGACCCCCGGCAGGTCAACCCTGAGGAGGTTCCGCAGATCCAGATTTCCATGACGGTGTTAGGAGGCGAGATCGTACACGCTGAATGATAGGCAGGAAGAAAAAATGAAAAGCAATTTACACGGTATTTTCAGCTTGATATTGGTTTTGGCAGCCGCCGTGATGGCCCTGCTGTACCTGCTGAGTCTATCGCCTGTTTTGGGGATAGTGTACTTGGGCATCATTATTCTTGCCAACCCGGTTGTATTGTATGCTTATTGCGCCAAGTGTCTTTGCCGGGAGGATGCCTGCAGCCATGTTTTTCCGGGAAAGCTGACGCGGCTGTTGCCGGCCAGAAAACAGGGATCATATAAATTTGCTGATTATTTCTGGACGGCGCTGTCCTTATTAGCTCTTTTTGGTTTTCCGATACCCTGGCTCTGGCAAAGCAAAATGTTGTTTTTCGGTCTATTGGCTGCTGCTTATCATCGGTCTTGCCGAAATCCTATTTTTAGTATGCCGCACCTGCCGCAATGAAAATTGCCCTATGTGTTCATTGTCTGAACAGAAGACCCCAAAAGATATATTTTGATACACATTGATTACACAATGATACAAACGAATATTTGACATTTGGTTAGTAGAACGAGTAAGAATTGGATATTACCTATTGGCCTGGCCTATTTCCAAATTCGCCGGCCCCATGAACAAGGACAAAAACTGAACCGCTCAACCTAGGTTAAAATAAGCACCGGGGTAATCACCATGAAAATATTAGAACATTTTAAATGCTATTGCACGTTCTGGAAGCCCACCGTGGCGAGACGGATATCCCTTTATTTTTTACTCGTCGGTTTGATTATCTTTTTAGTGACTTCCATGCTCTACATGATCGGCGGCAGGAAACAGTTCATCAGTACCACCAGTAAAATAATCAATGACCAGCTTTCCCAGCTGGACGGCAGCAGCGAACCGGATTATATCTGGAAGGGCGTCAACAAGCCACAGCCGGAACTATATCGCTTGTTAAAAATTCTGGCGAGCCTTTCTTCAAGTTTTTATTTTGTTTCCGACCTTTCCATTTACAGCAAAACGCCGGATAGCTCATCCTGGCATCGATTGTATTTTCCCGACGGTCCGATACTGCATTCAAATCGAATTGCGCAAGATCCTTACACGGAAAAGCTCGATCATTGGCTGGGACATCGTTTCCGACCGTCCACAGCAAAAATATATTCTGACAATGGCTCTCATTCCATGTTCGTTAATATAACCAGCAATGATGATGTCAATAACTACTTTCTTAAAATAGGTGTTGACAGCGAAGGACTCACCAGCATTATCCATAAACAGATGAAGTATTTTTTGCTGTTTTTTCTGGTGACTATGATTATCCTGCGATTTTTGGGATACTATTTTGCACGTAAAATTTCCGGGCCGATCGAAACCTTGACGGAAATTTCCGCTGAAGTTGCCAAAGGGGATCTTTCAAAATCAGTCCCTGTAAACACGAAGGATGAAATCGGGGAATTGGCTAAAAATTTCAACCATATGATTGAAGGCCTCCGTGAGTGGGAGCGGATCAAATTGGTTGAGTTCGAATTGGAAAAAGGCCAGCAGATCCAACAGGATTTTTTACCCACCAACATCCCCAGTTTCCCCGACTGGAATATCGCAACCTGCTTTTTCCCTGCCGGTAAAGTATCCGGTGATTTTTACGACGTGTTTAAACTTCCTGACGGCAACGTAGGTCTGGTCATTGCGGATGTCTGCGATAAAGGCGTCGGCTCAGCGCTTTATATGGCGTTGTTTCGCAGCCTGATCCGGGTTTTTGCCGAACAGGCGGCATCTTGCGACCCGTCGGCAATCACCGGAATTAATCGATCCTGCAGCGAACTTACCTCTGCTCCCTTCTGTCGAAAATCAGCAGTTGATGCATCTTAGAGCCGTCCCGTTTACCAACAACTACATCGCCCAGACCCACGGTGAAGAGGCCATGTTTGCAACGCTGTTTTTTGGGGTGTTGAACCCGACCACCGGAAAGCTTTGCTACATCAACGCGGGTCACGAGCCCCTTTACATGATTGATAAAAAAGGCGTAAAGAAAAAGCTCGATCCCACAGGGCCGGCTGTCGGCCTCTTTCCGAACAGCGCCTATGATGTCGGAAATATTCAATTTGAACCGGGTGACATGCTAATCGGCTATACCGACGGCGTCACGGAAGCCCGGTCACCGGAAGATGAGCTTTTTACCAGGAATCGCCTCCGTTCACTTATTGAACAACCTTTTAATTCCGCATCTGAATTGCTTGAGCGTATCAAAAGCAATTTATTTTCCTTCATCGATATCGCCCCGAGAGGCGATGATGTGACGATGCTGGCCATCCAAAGAGTCATTGGAGCATAAAATCCATTAACATCGAGCTATAATCCCAACAGTGATAATCTGGTTCTGCCGCCTGCCCTTGGGCTATATAGGCCGGTAGTGGCGCCTGATCACTTTTGTTGAAAACATAGAAAGGAAAAAAAATGGCAAATAATAATCAGTTTCTGACTACCAGAGAATTTGGATCTAAAACGGGTATGTCTTCATCAGAGGTTTCCAAGTTAATTCGGCAGGGGAAAATTAAAGCTGAAAAAAAATCCGGAAAATGGACGATTCACCCGGATCAGCTTCAAGCCAAAGCGGTTCAGGAACAAAACAATGGTCCTCAGCCGACAGTCGGAAAGATAGCTGCAAAAACGTCTCAGAAAAAGAAACACCAATCCCGTCCAGTCGAAAAACATATACTCTGTCCGAATTTGCTGAAATGACTTATTTAACCGAGTTTGGCGTAAAGCTATGGCTAAAACAGGGGTATCTTACCGGACGGCAGAACGAACGAGGAGAATGGCTGATTGATGCCGATAACCTCCAGACACCCAACGTCAAGCGATTGGTCAGGGAGGATAAGTCATCATAAACTTAAAATGAATCATTGGGGATTATGCGTTTGCCGGATAAATCCGGGAAGCTTCCCGAAATGCCGTTATTTTCACTTCGTCGGCTTCTCATTTTTTAAAAAAAGGATGCTCATCGCGAAAAGATGCACGCACATCCGGGAAGCCACATAAAACATTCAAACAAAAATTTCTGTCAAATATTGAAAATTGGAAACCATGGGGGCACAGCTATACAGACCGTGCAGGCAGGGCATCATTCAACCTCGACTTTAGTCATTTTAGCACCAGTCTTTTTTGAACCCCTTTTCTCCAGGGTTTCGATCCGGTCATCCAGCAATGATTTAACCCCTTTAAGGAATTCAATCTTCGACCGGGTCATGTGTTTGTAAAACGATGATTTTCTCCCGAAAGTCTTTTCAAGATCCGTTAAAAAAGTACCCACGGAACAGCTAATCCTTTCTTCTTTACCCTTCTTCTCGACCATGATCGCCTCCTTGAAAAAATACATTTAAAAATTCATCTTCCAACTTAGCCGTTACCGAGTTTAAAGGGACTACCTGCCTTGGAAGCAGAATATGCCTTTTAAATCCGCCAATACGGATAATCAGTTCATCGGTGCGTTTGTTGAGCTCAATATCTTTTTTTAAGGCAAATGGAAGTTTCAACTTAAGCCGGTAGCCATTGTTTTCTTTGGAAAAATGATACGGCGGCTCCTTAAAAAAGCGGTCCAGCGGATTTTTGGCACCATAGATTTTATCCGCTAATTTCTCTAGATTGACGGTAACCGATCACCTCCCCGCCAAACAAATTCACCGGAAGGACAGGTACCGGGCTAAAATATTCTCTGGCCTTTTCGAGGTGCTGCTGCTGGCCCTTCATCCAGTCCTTAAAATAGGTATCCTGAATATTACCCGGGAGCATGCGGTTCATGATGATGGCATCGATACTCATTTTATACAAGCAAAAGTACATAAAGGCTCGCCGGGTTTCGTTTAAAACAACCTTTTCGGGGTTGGTCACCAGGCGAACAGTGGTCAAAGTCGGGTCTCCCAATATTTTATCGACCCCCTTAAGCTTATTGAAGAGATCCTCAATGGCTTGAAAATAATCGTCGCCGGGCAATGGAATATCAGTGATCCGTTTGGCCACGGGGCGAAGGTATTTCGCAAATTTTCTCTCCACTTTAAAAATTTTCTGCATATACCACTCCAATGTCGTGGGGATACTGATGAAGCGCAGCGATTCTCCCGTAGGCGCACAATCAAGCAGAATGACATCAAATTTCCCTTCCCGGACGTACTGATTGATATAGAGCAGGAGACTGATTTCTTCCATTCCCGGCAAGACGGCCAACTCTTCTGCCAGAACGTCATCCAAACCGGCGGTATTGAACAAACTGGAAAGATAGGCGTGGATATCCCCCCAGTATCTTTGGATCTCTTCCTGGATATCCAGCTCTTGAATCCATAATTTTGGATTTATTTCAGTAGGTTGTCCTTTATTCTGGTCAAGCAGATTCCTGTCAACGTCAAAAATATCCCCCAGGCTGTGAGCCACATCCAGGGACATCACAATCGTCTTGTGACCCATTTGCGACGTTTTGATTCCGGTGGCCGCCGCCACAGATGTTTTTCCGACACCGCCCTTTCCGGCGAAAAGAATGATTCTCATGATGGTGATCCTAAATAATGCGCCATGCATTGACGCCACAAATCATGATTTGCCACACACACATCTCCGCTTTCATCCCGACTGGCCACAATCGTTCCAAAATCTTCGGGAGACAACTCACCGCAAGCATCGCCTGACCAGCTTGCGAAATCCGGCTTTACTGAAATAAACGCTTCCATGCGTTCTGCATCCACCGCAACGCTGCACCCCATGTCGGGCAGCACAATCAAGTCAGTTTCCTTTTTGCTGTCATGCACGTAATATGCGATCATTTTTCCTCCTTATACTATCTAAAAGGGTTTTGAAATAATATAAAGCACTTTTATTGGTTTTCGAGGGCAGTTGGAGAGATATTGCAAATATCGTATTAAACCCGCCAAGGCACAAAAAAAGGAATATGCTTTTAGAAACGACATCAATAGAATTGTATTATAACCTTTGTGGCTTAGTGCCTTGGTGGCAGAACGATTACTTTTCATGTTGATTTCAGTGGTCATATATGCGAATTATCCCGACAAGATTCGAGTGTTCAGGGATAATTTGCCCTATCCTTGACGAGCCGGAACCAAAAAGGAAATTAATCAAGAAAGTACGAAAATGGAAAAAGCTGGAGGACAGGAAGATGCCGATTGCTGAAAAAATGATAAAAATGGTGGAAGTTGCATCGATGATCAAAAAGATGTTTGAAGAGGGAGCCAGGCTTAAAGCTGAACACGGGTCGGATAACGTTTTTGATTTCTCTCTGGGAAACCCCGATCTGCCGCCACCCCTTGAGTTTAAAAAGGTGCTGCGGGAATTGGTCAACAGTGATTCGCTGAATCACGGTTATACCCCCGGTCCGGGCATCCCCATGTTCGTAAAGCCGTCGCCGATTATCTCGGCAGCCAACATGGGGTGGAATTCACACCGGATTTAATTGTCATGACGGTCGGCGCCGCCGGTGCCTTAAACGATGTGTTCAAAGCCCTGATGAATCCCGGCGAAGAAATCTTGGTGCCCTCACCTTATTTTGTCGGCTATGACCAATATGCCTTTCTGGCGGATGTTGCCCTCAAAACCGCTCCAACAAATGCCGATTTCCATCTCAACCCGGCAGCGATCGAGGCTGCAATCACTAAAGATACGCGGGTGATGCTGATCAATTCACCCAATAACCCCACCGGTGCCGTCTATTCGGCAGCGGAATTGGCCGCCCTGGGCGATGTTCTGGAGCGAGCCAACAGCAAGTTCGGCAAACGGATTTATCTCATTTCAGATGAACCTTACCGTAAAATCGCCTACGATATCGAAGTGCCTTCGGTATTTAAATTTTACCCTCATACCATTATGATCAGCTCCTACTCCAAAGAGCTGTCCGTAGCCGGTGAACGCATTGGCTACCTGGCAGTTCATCCCGACGCCGAAGACGCCCAACTTGTCGCCGGGGCTGCGGCCGCCATCAACTCCATGCATTGCGTAAATGCACCCAGCATGGCGCAGCTGGCCGTGGCAAAATTGCAGGGCATATCGGTGGATGCGTCGATCTACAAACGACGCCGGGATCTGCTGTGCCGGGGGCTATCGGAAGCCGGTTATGAGTTTAACCTGCCGGAAGGCGCTTTTTACCTGTTTCCAAAAAGTCCGATTGCAGATGATGTCAAATTTGTCAATCTGCTCCAAGAAGAACTGATCCTGGCGATACCGGGCATCGGTTTCGGTGCACCGGGATATTTCCGCCTGTCCTATGCCGTGCCGGACTCGACCATCGAGAAGTCTTTGCCGGGATTCAAGCGGGCTTTGGAGAAAGTGTAGGTCAGGGGGCGAGCGTAGCGAGTTCCCTGACAATTTCCTAATTATGATTCACCGAATTTCAAAATCAGTTTGCCCACCGTCTTGCCGGATTCAAGGGCACGATGGGCATCAGCGACTTTTTCAAAGGAAAAACGTTGCAAAGCCGGCGGCTGGATTTTGCCCTCTTCGACCCACCTCAAAAGATCCTGCATGGATTCTTTCAGCAGGTCCATCCTGTGAAAAAGGTAGGAGAGATTAAAAGCGATCAGACTTTTGTTTTCATGGGTCATATCCAACGGGCTAAATCTCGGAATCCGAAAGTATTCATAGGCAAGTTTGAAGTAATTGGCTAAGCCCCCCCGTTTTGACAGCATGGAATGAAATCCGTAGGTCACCAACTTTCCGCTCGGGGAAAGATGACGATAACTTTGCTTCAAGGTAGCCGGACCATTGGCGTCAAAAACGACATCAAATCCGTCCGGACAGATCTCTCTGGCTTTGACCCAGAGATCCTCCCGGCTTTTGTCGATGACAAAATCGGCACCATATTCAAAAGCAGTGACGACTTTATGACCGGCGCCTACCACACCGACCATCAGGCACCCGGCGATCTTGCCCAATTGCAGCAAAGCACCGCCAACCCCGCCGGCGGCGGAATGGACCAAAATTTTCATTTCCGGCCGAACGACAATGTTCTGAAAAAGACCATGATAAGCCGTTAAAAATACCGCGGGGAAGGCTGCCCAATCATCGGAGCTAAATTTTGAATCCTCTGGTAATGCAAAAATCTGCTCCCTGGGAACACAAAGGTGGGAAGCATAAGCTCCGAAAAGGGTCAGGCCAAAGACCGGTGTGCCTGCGGCAAGGTCGGATACATCCCGGCCGCATTGGATCACCTTGCCTGCGAACTCGAACCCCGGCGTAATCGGCCAGCCCACGAACTCTTTGGCGGATTTGTAAAGGCCCAGTCGAATAAACACATCTGCAAAGTTAACACCGGCAGCAGAAACTTCGATGAGAACCTCATGGTCTTGAGGCCTTGGGGTCGGCAATTCCATTATTTGAAGCCGGCGGTGGCCGCCGGGACGTTCAATGACTATTTTTTTCATGGTGTTATCCTGGTTAAAACTCCTCATCCAACAAATCTGCCCTGAATCTCGCAACGGGCACTATTGAAATATCCCTACTGTTTGGTAAACAATGACAATTCGCTGGGTTTTGTCAATGATATTTCAATTTAGAGTGCAGATATAGCGTAGCGATTCCATAAATCCAAAATCCGGAGCAATCTAAAAACCCAAACTTTGACCAGACCAAATAGCTGGCCGGCCCTTTCTTTCGCGAAATTAAGTATTAAGTTTAACAGATAAAAAAAAAAAAAAAAAAAAAAAAAAAAAAAAAAAAAAAAAAAAAAAAAAAAAAAAAAAAAAAAAAAAAAAAAAAAAAAAATTTTTTTTTAAAAGGAGAAACAAATGCCTCATACCAAAAGTCGCGAAATCCGTCTGAAAAATCGACCTGCAGGAATGCCAAAGGAAACTGACTTTGAATTGGCTGAAGTTACACTTCCGGAACCCGCAGAAGGCGAGATTCTGATCCAAAACATATACATGTCGGTGGACCCCTACATGCGGGGCCGCATGAATGACCGCAAAAGCTACGCCCCCCCGTTTCAACTCGGTGAGCCGCTGGAAGGCGGCTGCGTCGGCCGTGTGGTCGAGTCAAAAAAAAGTCCGTTCCAGGTTGGCGATTATGTAACTGGAATGCTGGGCTGGCGCGAGTATTTTGTATCCGACGGGCAGGGACTCGTTAAAGTAGATCCCGGTGTTGCACCGATTCAATCCTATCTCGGGACACTCGGCATGCCGGGCCTGACAGCCTGGGCCGGCTTGTTGCACATCGGCAGACCCAAAGAGGGCGATACCGTTTTTGTTTCGGCCGCTTCGGGAGCTGTTGGATCGGTGGTTTGCCAGATTGCAAAACTCAAGGGATGCTATGTCGTCGGAAGCGCAGGGTCTGATGAAAAGGTTTCCTGGCTCCGAATGAGGTCGGTGTTGATGCTGCGTTCAACTACAAAAAGGTAGAGAATTCATCGCTGAAGTCGGCAAACATTGCCCCAAAGGAATCGACATTTATTTTGAAAATGTGGGCGGCGTGCACCTGGAAGCCGCTCTTGAGCACATGAACACCCATGGCCGCCTTGTCATGTGCGGCATGATCTCCATGTACAATGCCACCCAACCGGTCCCGGGGCCGAACAATCTGGCCTATATAATCATTAAACAGCTAACCATGCAGGGTTTTATCGTCATCGACCACTTTGACAAATTGCAACAATTTTACTCAGACATGGGAAAATGGATTGCTGAAGGCAAGGTCAAATGGAAAGATACCGTTGTCGACGGTATTGAAAATGCCCGCAGGCGCATTCATCGGTCTTTTTAAAGGTGAAAACTTCGGCAAAATGGTCGTCAAAACCGGCCCGGATGCGGGGGATCAGAAATAAACTTGGTTGACATCAATCTTTTGAATTTAAACGCTTATAAATCTTTTTATTCTGTTTATAAATATTCAAATATTCCTGAAACAGTTCGTCATATATGTTGCGATGTTGCGGGTTCGGTTCAAAGCAGTTGTTGATTTCAACATACTTTGGAATGTCTTCAAAAATCAAGAGTCCAGGGCAACCGATGCGATAAAGGCCGTCCCGCGGACATTGGTCTGAATAGGATCCTTCACCTGTTTGATCGTCCGATTCAGGATATCCGCGTGAATTTGGCACCACAGGTCGGAAACAGCCCCGCCACCAACGATGTGTAACGGATCCATCCGACGTCCGGTGAATTTTTCGACGTACTTCAGAACCCATTTTAGGTTGAATGCCACACCTTCTTAGAAATGCCCGGATAATGTCTTCCC
>CAVRQG010000023.1:0-84742 GCA_963723215.1 uncultured delta proteobacterium | reverse complement strand
CTGATGAAGGTGAAATTCTTCTTTTCGGGCAACTGACAAGAATCAAAAACTATGCCATGGCATTGAGAGCGGGCATTAGCGTTGTCTATCAGGAAAGAAGCCTTGTACCCAACTTAAGCATTGCCGAAAATATCTTCGCTGATAGACAGCCCAGAAATAGACTTTACTTTATTGACAAAAAAGAACTGCATCGTCGAACCCGAATCCTGTGCCAGTCTATCCATTTGAACAGCCCTCCTGGAACCATTGTCGGCCAGCTATCGCCCCATGAACAGCAGATGGTTGAAATCGCCAAAGCCCTTTCCAATGAGAGCCGCCTGCTAATTCTGGATGAACCTACGGCCGCAATCACCGAACAAGAAACCCGTGTTTTGTTCGACGTTATTGAAAAACTGCGTGAAAATGGTATGGGGATCATTTTTATCTCGCACCATCTTGAAGAGGTTTTTAAAATCGCTGATCGGGTAACTGTTTTAAAGGACGGTCAATACATCGACACTCGATCGGTAGCAGAGCTGGAAATCGAGGATATCATCCGGCTGATGGTGGGACGGGATCTAACAGAGGAAGTCTACAATTCAACTTTTAAAGATAACCAGGTCCTAGCGGTGGAAGGCCTCAGTTCATCTAAATTCAAGGATATTTCGTTTTTCTTAAAGCAGAGCGAAATTTTAGGCTTCTACGGTCTTTCCGGGTCCGGGCGCACCGAGGTCGCTCGAGCCCTAATCGGCAGAGATTCGTTTGAAAGGGGGTGTGTTTCTATAGACGGTCGTGAGGTAAAAATTGGCAATACCGAGGCCGCTATTAAGGCCGGAATCGGCTATTTGCCCGAGGACCGCGGTGCACAGGGGCTATTCCTGGATATGTTCGTCGCCGACAATATAGTTGCCGCTAATCTGAAGAGGGTATCAAAACAAGGGATTATCAAAGATATTTTGATCAGGAATGAATCGCAGAAGTACTGCGAGTTACTAAAAATTGCGTGTCCCAATCTATACGCGCCAACGAGTCAACTGAGCGGCGGTAACCAGCAGAAAGTAGTTTTCTCAAAATGGCTCATGCTGAACCCCAAAATTTTAATTGTTGATGAGCCGACCCGGGGGGTGGATGTCGGTGCTAAATTTGAGATTTACAAAATCATTAGAGATCAGGCTGCTAAGGGCATGAGCATTATTGCGATTTCTTCCGATTTGCCGGAAATGCTCAAAATAAGTGATCGTATTATTGTCATGCACAACGGGCGGATCAGTGGTGAGCTTAACCGCACTGGAGCCACTGAAGAGAAGATCATGCAATTTGCTTCCGGCACGAATTATCTATAAATCAAGGAGTCAGGTTTTGATCCCCACCACCAACAAGTTCAATCAGCGTCACCTTACTCAAACATTTATGTACTTCATTCAGGATCGCGTGGTTTTCATGGTTGGAATCATTGCCCTCATTTCCATCATTGCGAGCCTTTCGCTGGACAATTTTGCTAAAACAGCCAATTTTAACACCATAATTTTCAATATATCCATCGATGCAATTGTCGGAATAGGTATGATGTTGATGCTGATTGCCGGAGTTTTCGATCTCTCAATCGGTTCGATTGTCGGATTCGCAGGTGCATTGACCGCATACCTAATAATGGAAGCCGGTATCAATCCTTGGGTGGCAGGTTTAGTTGCCATAACCTGTTCTTCAGGAATCGGATTATTCAACGGATTTATGGTGGCCATAGTTGGTGTTAATCATCTTATCATCGGCCTCGTGATGATGGGTATCATTCGGGGCATAAATCTACTCATAACCGGAGCTGGTATTACCGATTTGCCGGATGCATTTTTTCAGTTCACCAATATATCCATTTTAGGCTTTCGACTACCTGTCTGGTACATGCTTATCCTCTGCCTTATTTTTACGTTTCTTTTGAATAGGACTATCTTTTTCCGAAGATTTTATTTTCTTGGGGGTTATGAAAAAGCCGCGGCGCTCTCCGGCATCAATGTGACGAAAATGAAGATGACGGCGTTTACCATTTCAGGCTGCCTGGCCGGTTTAGGTGGTGTCCTGATGGCATCAAAATTTTCGGGTGCCATTCCTTCCCTGGGCTTGGGAATGGAAATGAAACTGATCACTGCCTGTGTTCTTGGAGGAGCAAGTATTGCCGGCGGCTATGGCAGCATTCTTGGGGTGGTTTTAGGCGTCTTGTTTATGGGCGTCGTAACAAATCTAATGGTCGTCGCCGTGGTTCCAATATCCTGGCAGGGTATTATTATCAGCGGTATTTTGCTCATCGCTGTCACTCTGGACGCAATTATCAATCAGGATCGGGTTTAATGATGCCTGTAGAAAAAACATAGGCATCAAGAGCGGGGAATCCTATGGATAAGATACTTTTCGGGCTTCAACGTATTTTTAAAGGCCGTGCCGCATTTCTATTTCTTTCAATCTTGCTGGTTTCAATCGTGGGTTCAATCGCCTTCGAACAATATGGCAGTTTTAACAACTTTAAGTCGATTTTATTAACCGTTTCAACGACCGCAATTGTAGCCATTGGCATGATGATTCTACTCATCTCAGGTGTATTTGATCTTTCTGTCGGCGCAGTATTCGGTCTTGCTGGGGCTGTGGCAGCCAACCTGATGTTCCATCACGATATACACTGGATTCCCGCCGTGCTGGCATCCATTTGCGTGTCGATGATGATAGGATTGATCAACGGAGTTCTTATCGCGAAAATTAAGGTCAATCCTCTTATCGTAACCCTGGCTATGCTTGGTGTGATTCGCGGCGTCATTCGGTTAATTGCAGGAAGCGGCATTATCGACCTGCCGGACGGCTTCCTGATGATCGCCGACATTGAAATCCTGGGATTCCGCATCCCGATCGTTTATATGGTCATTACCCTGGCGATTTTTGCGTTCATGGTCCATAAAACAATCTTCTTTCGCAAATACTTCTACATCGGCACCAATGAAGAAGCGGCCAATTTGTCCGGCATCAACATCATTAGGATGCGTGTTGTTTCTTTTGTGCTGATGTCCGGTCTGGCGGGTGTGGCCGGCCTTATTTACACATCACGACTGACCATGGCTATGGAAACAGTCGGTGTCGGCCTGGAAATGCAGGTTCTGACGGCCTGTTTCCTGGGTGGTGCCAGCCTATCAGGCGGAAAAGGCTCTGTTTTCGGTGCGATGATGGGCACCCTTTTTGTTGGCGTCATCGCCAACCTTATCGTCATTTCTCGAATCAATTCTTACTGGATCAATGTCGTTATCTATACGACGCTTTTAATCACAGTGACTACTGATGTGTTGATCAATAAAATTCAGATCAAAATACCGACAAAAACGAGGGAAATTGTCTCTGGAATTTAAAAATTATGGTCCCGTTGACAGTTTTGCTCACTTAACAAACCACTTATTAAACTGAGAAAGGAGAGAGTATTATGACTAAATTATTTTCAAAACCAATGAGGGGTATCGCTAGCTTTGTGATGGCGATGGCTGCTGTGTCAATTTTTATGATCGAGATCTCATCGGCCGAAGAGGAATACATCATGATCCACCCGCGGTCAGAAGGCAGAATGTGGGTTGAGAACGATCATGTTGGCATGAAAATCTTCGCCCATGAACACGGTGTAAAAGCCCGGGTAACCGGTCCGGTCGAGTGGGACCTTGATGGTTTTGTGAAGGCAATTGAGGAGGTTATTCCCCAGAAGCCGGCCGGACTGGTAATTTATGGTTACACACCGATCACCAAAAACGCAATCAATAAAGCTATTGCTTCGGGCATTCCGGTCATCTTTGTGGATGGTGATAATGCAGATACCGGACGACTTATGCAGATTGGAATTAGTTGGACTGATGTTGGCGAAGCCCATGCCCATCAGATTGCCAAATTGGTTGGGGAGGAGGGGGAAGTGGCGATTTCCATGGGGATGAGTCTTGGAATTATGCAGGAAGCCGCCACCGCCTATAAACGAATTATGGCTGAAAATTATCCTAAAATTAAACTTGTTGGAATTTTCGATACAGAAAATGTAATGGAAACTGCGGTTAGAGTAGCCAAAGATGTAATCACGGCTTATCCCAATTTGAAGGGATGGTCAGGTTTTGACAGTCTTTCACCGGCCATTGGTGTTGCTTTGGCCGAGGCTGGCAAATTAGGACAGGTTAAAGTAACGGCTCAGGATACTGAAGCCCCTCAACTCAAAAATCTTGAAAAAGGAACTTTCCATGTTCTGATTGGCCAAAAGCGAACGACCTTCGCCTACTATGCCTTGAAAATGCTCTATGACTATAACCATTCCAAGCTTACCATCACCGGGCAGGATGCCGCAGCCGGCATACAAACACTGCCAATCCAGATTAATACCGGAATATTCCTGGTGACCAAGGAAAATGTGAAAGCCTTTAAAGAAGGCCGTCAAAAACTGCTGAAGGATTTAAAGAAAAAGGGGATTATTTAGTCCAACATAGAAACCCTGGTCCTCAGGACCAGGTCAGAGTTCAGTGGCTTTGCCATCTGAACGGCTCATTGATATGACCTTAACTGAGTTGTCCCCACAACTTCAGGAAAGGAGCAACCAATGAGCCGTTTTCGAAAGTTATCACAAACTATATGGTACTGCCAATATCATATGACTGACCGGTTGAAAAGGGAAAGCAAAACGAGAGGGACGTGCTGATGCCTATCATTAAGTTCGAAAGGAAAAATCAAAGATGACTGGCTATAAATTCCAAGAAATCGAATACAAACCATTTGGTCGTTGTCTACAAATTGATAACGGGCTTATCGATATCGTCGTCACCCTTGATATCGGCCCGCGGGTAATCCGCATGGGGGCGTTGAATCAAAAGAATGTTTTTTGCGATGACGCCCCTCTGACCATCACGAGAGGTAATGATGAATGGCGGTTATGCGGTGGTCATCGCCTCTGGCACAGCCCGGAGGCCTTTCCGCGCACCTATGATCCCGACAATTATCCAGTCGAATGGAAACAAACAGCTTGCGGGATCCATGTCAAACAGCCTCTGGATGAACTGGGTCCAAATCGAAAAAGAGATAATCATCACCCTTGCTCCGGAGACAAAAAAAGTAACCGTCGAACATATCTTGACCAATCGGAATGCCTGGCCGGTCGAGTTGGCGGCTTGGGGTCTATCGGTAATGGCAGCCGGGGGAAAGGAGATTATTCCGATGCCCCAGCATCAGACTCATTTTTCGGAAGGTAACATGGGTTCGCGTATTATTACCCTTTGGTCCTACACCAAAATGAATGATCCAAGGGTCTATTGGGGAGACAAGTATATAACGCTTCAGCAGGATCCGCAAATCGATTCGACGATCAAGTTCGGACTTTCAAATGAGGATGGCTGGGCTGCCTATTTCAATGACGGCAATCTGTTCATTAAACGCTACAACCATCTCACCAAGGCGCTAAATATCCGGATCATGGGGTTTCGCTGGAAACCTTCGCCATTGATTTCATGTTGGAAATAGAATCCCTTTCACCATTGGCTTGCTCCAACCCGACGACGAAGTCCACCATATGGAAGAATGGGAACTGATTGAAGGTGTAGCTACGCCTGCGAACAATGAGGACGAGCTCGATGATGTTGCTCAAAAATTTATTGTTGGCTAACATCTGATGTCAATGGTTTTCATATAAGCGCGGCCGCTGGCCGCGAGCGTCCAGTCTAATCGAGAAAGAAACTTTGATGTTATTCGTTCAGCCACCCAGGCACCAAGATTAAAAAATATATCATCCCTTCGTGTCTTTGTGCCTGGTGGCAAAACTGTTAATTTGTTATGAAGTTTCATACGAGGAGAGTTTTTGACAGCAAAACAGGACGAAGCTTATGGCAAGTTCAAGGATGCAATTTTTAATCGCTCTTTCAAGCCAGGTCAATTTTTAACCCAGGCAGAGATTGTTAAAAAACTGGATCTATCCCTCGGACCTTTGCGGGATGCCATGAAACGACTGGAATGGGAGGAATTAATTCTTGTCATTCCCCAAAGGGGTCTTCAAATTGCATTGCCCAATATCAAGGATATCAAAGAAGCATTCCAGTTGCGCATTATTTTTGAAAAAGAGGCCGTGAGGTGTTTCACCAGGAATCCTTCCGAGACCATCTTAGAAAAACTGGAAACCGCCACCCGTGAACTCGCAGGTAAACGCCCCAATTTGTTCCCGGATAACGGTATCCTGAGCAATGCCCTCGATGTGGAAATTGCTCTGCATGTAACATTGATAAATGAAATGAAAAACGATCAACTCAGAAACTTTTACCAGGTCGTTTTCGACAAAGTCAGACTCGCCTGGCTGGCCACCAGTTATACCCAGGAAATTGTCCAACCGGTTATGGAAGAACATCTGGAAATCATTAGCGCAATTAGATATGGTGAACCTGAAAAATCAGCCATGGCAATGGAAAAGCACTTAATTCTTTCATTGAGAAGGATAATGGGCGTTTCCGAGCACCTATGATCCGGACAATTTTCCGGATCATTGACGTAAGAATACAGCCGGAGTTACCGGCAATAGCGGGTAATCTAAAATGAATTCGAGCCTCTCTATCCTGCGAGCGACCGCTTTGTCTAAATCCTATGGAGGGGTAGTTGCTCTTGAGAATGCCGGAATTGAATTAAAGCCGGGTTCCATTGTCGCTCTGATTGGTGAGAATGGTGCTGGGAAATCGACCATGGTCAAAATACTATCCGGGGCAATTCAACCTGACTCCGGAGATATGTGGATCGACGACCGGCCGGTGAGGTACGAAACCATAAAAGATGCCCAAGAATTGGGGATTCGGGTTGTTCATCAGATTCCTACTTTGGCTCTGGATCTCAGCATCCTAGACAACATTTTTCTTGGCAATGAGGAGATCGTAAAGGGACGGTTCGGGTGGCTGAAACGGGTTGATTTCCAGCGCCAATCAAGCATTTTAAAACCCTACCTGGATCAGTTCGCACCGCATCTGAATCCCCACACCCGGCTTTCAACCTTGAAAGGCAATGAGCTGAGGCTCTTGGGGATCATCAAAGCCCTGCTTCATTCCGCCCGGGTACTTATTTTAGATGAACCCACCGCAGCATTACCCGCTTCCGAGCGGATCATATTAATGGAAACCATACGGGATCTTAGAGATCAGGGGCTCGCCATTCTTTATGTTTCCCACCATTTGGAAGAAATCGAACAGCTGGCAGACGAGGTGGTTGTACTGCGCGACGGCCGCTTGGTGGGTCATGAGGTAGGGCCCCCCGATGCAGGCCATATGGTTGAACTTATGGTCGGGAAAAAAGTGGATAACATTTCAGATTTATATGGTCGCTCCCAGGCAAACCCTCGCCGGGGAAACGGAGAGGAGGGTTTTGCCCTGACGGTTTGCCCGCCGTCGCGCGCGGACCGCAAGGGGACCTTCATCGAGGAGAACGTTCATCTAAAAGTCGCCGCCGGGGAGGTGGTTGTGCTGACCGGTCTTGTCAGTTCCGGGATTCAGGAGGTGGCCGAGGCTGCTTTCGGAGCACGCCGGAACTGGTCGGCGACGCTCTCTATTGGGGGCGAAGATCACCCAATCACAACCCCCTATTCAGCAATTGCTATCGGCCTAGGTTATCTGCCGGACGACCGTTCCGCAAAGGCGGTGATAGCCGATTTATCCGTTAAATTTAATACATCCATCGCCGCGCTATACAAAATAACCGGTTCTTTCGGGCGATTAGACCAAAAGAGGGAAAAGAAAGAAATAAAAACCATTAACGATGCTCTAAAAGTGAGGCGCTTGAATGACGAGCAGAAGATTACCGAATTAAGCGGAGGGAATCAGCAAAAGGTAATGCTCGGACGATGGATGTTTGCAAACAGCCGTTTTGTGATCCTTAACGAACCCACCCAGGGAATCGATGTGATGGCCAAATTCGAAATCATGGCCTTACTTTCAAAATTCGTAGGTAAAGGCGGTGGTATTTTGGTCGTAACAACAGAAGCTGATGAATTTTTAGCCATAGCCTCCAAAGTCGTGATCATGCGGCGAGGCAATATTACTGCGGAGTTTAGCGGTCCTGAGATAACCAGTAAAAAGGTCGCCGAGGCCGTTTTTGTTGATTCACCGAAAGGACAAAATTGATGAATCAGTCGGAATCATCATCCACTGGTAAGAAAGACAATGCTGCAGATAGCATAAAACGGATTGCATTTATTAAAAGTATTTCTCGATACTCCCAAATCATCGGGATCGAGAACTTGGGCCTTTGCATTGTTTTTCTCCTGATATTGGTTTTCTTCAGTTTGGCGTCGCCTTATTTCTTAACGGTACGCAATATTTTTGACGTGCTCAGACAATCAACCTTTATTTTGGTGCCGGCTCTGGGAATGACGCTGGTTATTCTGACTGCGGGTATCGATCTTTCTGTGGGTTCGACCATCGGGTTATCGGCCGGTATCACAAGCATTCTGCTACTTCAAGGGTTGCCGACACCGCTTGCGGTCCTGGGCGGGATAGCAACCGGTGCAGTGTGCGGTCTTATCAACGGTTTGATAATTACCCGTCTGGGTGTCACCGATTTCATTACCACGCTGGCCACCTTGAGTGTATTTCGTGGAATCCTGTTTACCATGACTCAGGGTGTACCTTTTGCGGCGTTTGCCCGGCCCTCCTTTTCGCAGATCGGAAGGGGAAATGTGGGGCCTATTCCAGTTCCCGTGCTTGTTTCTGCAGGGCTATTTTTTGTCTTGTTCTACCTATTAAACAAAACCGCCATGGGAAGACATTTATTGGCCCTCGGATCAAATCGCGAAGCTGCGCGTCTTTCGGGTGTCAGGGTCAGGCGCACCAAGATTTGGGTATACATCATAGCCGGCATCACTTTTTCCATATCCGGCATCATGCTAGCCTCGCGGCTCTCATCGGTTCCCCCGGATCTTGGTACCGGTTATGAATTATCGGTTATTGCGGCAGTTGTTATCGGAGGAACTTCCCTTTTCGGCGGCCGCGGATCCATCGTTGGAACGGTGATCGGCGCCCTAATGGTTGCGGTTATCGCCAATGGACTCATTCTCCTCGATGTCAATCCCTTTTATCAGTATGTGATCAACGGCATCCTGATCGTGTTTGCCGTTGCCATGAACAGATGAACAACGGGTAGAAACGGCTGTCCGTATTCATCTATAATTATCAAACTTAAATATGGTAGAGAAAGGAGAACAAAATGAAAGGTTTGCTAAAAAAGACACTATCAATTGGGTTTATTGCAATGATGTTCTATTTCGGGGGAACCGGTGCCTGGGCTGACGAAAAAAAGGAGTTCAGGGTGGGAATCGCGCCACCGGCGGATTCGGAATTTTACCAGCTAATCAAAAAAGGAATAAATGAAGGCAGTAATGGACTTGTCAATCTCAAATGGCAGGTACCGGCCAGCCATCAGGCCGTTGAAGATCAGCAGCGCATCATCGAAGCATGGATCACCCAGCAAGTCGATGCCATTGCCGTAACAACAGTGGGAGATCTGAGTGCCATGGATGCGCTGTTTGCCGAGGGGACGAAGGCCGGCATCGCAATGTTTTTTATGAACATGGCCGAACCTCAACTCAAGCCCGTGGAAGCAAGTAACTATATTTCATCCGTCGGATATAACAATTATACCGCGGCCAACGTGCTTGGCCAGTGGGTTTTGAAGAATCTTGGGAGTGAAGGCAAAGCCGCTGTATTATTGGGGACACCCGGCGTCCACGCCAATGACCGATTGGCCGGATTTGTTGATGCCCTGAAGGGCAGCCAGTGGGAAATTGTTACCAAGCAGCAGGCCGATTGGGTTCGGGACAAGGGGCAAAGTGTGGCAGAGACCATTTTGCAAGCCCAGAGTGATCTGACACTCATTTATGGGCAGAACGACGAAATGGCCCTGGGAGCATATCAGGCAGTGGCAGATCGCGGTTTGACAAATCAGGTTAAAGTAATAGGGCTTGACGGCGTTAAAGCGGCCCTGCTTTCAATAAAGAAAGGAGAGCTGACCGCCACCATGAACGTAGCACCCAAAAAAATGGGATACCAACTGATCAGCGATATCATTGCCTACCTAAAGGATGGCAAACTGCCGCCAAAAATTCACGATATAGAGGTTTTTGTTACCGACAAAGAAAGCGTGGAGCAAGACCTTAAAGTGTTCGACTAACAGGAATTTCGCTGCGTCATTTTGAAAGGATTAGAAATGAGACTAAAAGATAAGGTTGCAATCGTCACGGGAACCGGGGCAGGTATCGGCCGGAGTATTGCCGAAATATTCGCTCGTGAAGGCGCACGGGTCGCCGCTGCCTCCAGAAGGGCCGAAAACGGGCAACCTGTGGTCGACACTATTAATGATGCCGGGGGCCAAGCGATATTCATTGAATGCGACATTTCCAGGGTTGAGGATGTTCGAGAGCTGGTTGCCGATACGCTGGATGCTTTCGGCAGAATCGATGTACTGGTCAATAATGCCGGGGTGAATTTTGCCAAGCCTTTCGAACAAACCGAACCGGAAGACTGGGACCGGGTGGTTAACACCGATTTGCGAGGGACTTATTTGTGCAGCCGCCTTGCCATACCCCCAATGTTGGAAGTCGGCGGCGGAGCCATTATCAATATCGCTACCGTCCACACCCTTGCCTGCCTGCCGGGTGCCGCTCCTTATGATGCTGCTAAATGGGGTATGGTTGGGTTGCTTTAGTTGGCGGACGATTTAGACAGCAGCCGGCCCAACAGAGGTTTATCATCCCTGATGGGTCGGCAGCTGATTTTGCTATTATTTCTGATGGAAGAATGAATCCACGTTGTCTTTAGTGACAACCGTTACACCCGTATCCGTGGTCCAGGGACACTGGGGCGCATCGACTTGCCGCCAGTCCTTGAAGGCGGGGATCGAGTTGTGTTTGAGCCAGTAGAGGTAATGGAGTGCTACCCACTCCTCCATGACGCTATTCTGAGCCAGCGTGTACTCAATCGTGCCGTCCTTGATGTAGGGCAGCATGTCGTCATCGCGGTCCATTGCGCCGACTTTAATTTTTCCGGCCTTTCCGGTTTCTTTGAGAGCGCGGGCAGTTGCCGCACCGGCTGTGGCGTCGATACCGATGATCATGTCAAGATCAGGGTTGGCCTGAATAAGCTGGGTGCCGACCGTGAGACCGACGGCTGGGTCGGACTTTTCATCCACTTCGGCCACGATTTTGATGTCCGGATACTTGGCAAATACGTCCTTGTAACCGGCAACCCGAATCCCATGGGCCGGGCTGGTGGTGGTCATAAAGGCGACTTTACCTTTGCCGTTCAAGATTTTTGCCGCTATTTCGCCGCCTTTCTGACCGACTCCCCTGTTGTTAGGTCCTATGAATCCATAGCGTGCACTCGGGTCGTTAACGTCATGGTTCACGGTCACGACAGGGATGCCGGCTTTCATGGCGCGTTTCATCGGCTCGTTTAAAGACTGATGATCAGCGGGAAAAATCATAATTCCAGCCGGTTTCTTGGCCAAAAGTTCTTCCAGGACCTTCAGTTGAGCGACCGCATCATATTCGACCGGTCCCATAAACTCGGTCTTTACACCGAGGGCTTCACCTGCAGCTTCAAACCCCTGGCGCCCATCGATCCAAAAAGCGATGGCCGTAACGGCACACAGCCAGACATAGGTTTCATCGCTCTTTGCAGCACTAGCCGGTCGAACCGCCCCGGGGGCCGTTAAAGATAGACCTGCTGCTCCCAAGGCCATCGCAGACCCGGCAAGGAATTTTCGCCGCGAAACGCCGCTCTTTTTCTGACCTTTTTCATCACGGTTAATTTCAGACATCATTGACCTCCTTTTCCTTTAACTAATGGTGAGTTTCAGACACGGTGAATCTCCGATTCTCAGGAGTATTCCCCCTTAGGACGCACCAAGGTGCCTGGTGGTCCAACAAAAAAACAAATCATTCGATCGTAGGAGCCCTAACTTTGACAAACTCGTAAATAAGGTCGAAATTCCGTCATACCTGCGAAGGCAGACATCCAGAACTATTTGAAAATACTGGATTTCCCTTCGACTTTGCTCTGGGTGGTAAGTCTGTCGAACCACCGCCTTCGCGGGAATGACGCCAAAGAATGATTTAAGATTTTTTACGAAACCATCAACTTTAAACAGTGGCTTAAAATTTTTTCAGCCGGCGGCGTGAGAGCATATCGATACTAACGGCGGCCGTTAAAATTGAGCCGGTAATCACTCCTTCCCAGTAGATCGAGACGCCAAACATGGTCATCGCATTGGTCACCAGTGCCATGAATATCAGACCTAAAGGGCCCCCAAGACGGTTCCCTCGCCGCCCGACAGACTGGCGCCTCCGATGACGCAGGCGGCAATAATTCGCAATTCGACGCCCACAAAAGCGGTTGGAACTCCGCTGGTGAGACGGGCCATTGAGATGATCCCGGCCAACGAAGCACAGACACCGGATGTCACAAACGCCATGAATACAACACGATTCACATTGATGCCGGAGAGCTTAGCGGCCTCTTTGCCGCCTCCGACGTAGTAAAGTTGTCGCAAAGCCCGCGCCTTGCGCAGTAAGATATCGGCAGCCAGTACGACTACGATCATTATTAGGACGGGAACCGGCAGTCCTGCGATGCTCCCCTGACCGATCCAGGCAAAACTCAAGGGGACGTTTATCACCGGGTGTCCTGAGGTAAACCCGAGTGCCAAACCTCGAGCAACCGCCATCATTCCCAATGTCGCAATCAGTGGGTTTACACCAATTTTAGTTACTATAAAGCCGCTAACAGCCCCTGCAGCGGCCCCTACCAGGAGACCGCCCAGAACGGCAACCGGAGGCGGCATATGGGCATTTACCATTAAGGCCGCAGATGCGATACCCGATAGCGCCATGACGGAACCCACCGAAAGATCGAAATTGCCAGAGATGAGCAACATGACCATCCCCACCACGACGATGCCCTCCATGGCGAAACCACGTGCGATGGCGAGAAAATTCGCAATGCTCAAAAAGTATGGCGAAAATATTGACATAATGGCGCAGGTGAACAGGATCAGGATTACCATGGCCATTTCCCGCATCTGAAATATCGTGCCAATGATACTGAGTGCTCGGCTTGTGCTTGATTTTGGCCCGGTGTCGTCAACGGTTTCAGTTGGTGAAATTTCTGATCCTTGCACCGCGGCAGGTGTCTCGAAAGCCATTCTCATACCTCCTGTTCAACTATCTATTGGCAGTCTGCTCCGAATAGCGTGGGTTGTCTCCGATGGTTCCTAAAGCATATGAAGCAACAAGCTCTTCGGTGGCTTGATTGCGATCCAGCACTGTGACGAGCCGCCCCTCACGCATGACGGCAATCCGATCGCTCATACCGAGCACTTCCGGCAACTCTGAACTGATCATAACGACTGCGGCGCCATCGTCGGCAAGTTCCCGAAGCAAGGCATGGATTTCCGCCTTGGCTCCGACATCAACCCCTCTTGTCGGCTCATCGGCAATCAGCACCTTGGGGTGACGCGACAGCCATTTGGCAAAAAGCACCTTCTGCTGGTTTCCGCCACTGAGCCCGGATACCGGTTGACCGATGCTTCTGGCCTTTATTTCCAGTTTGTCCATGGCGTCCTGCGCCAGGCTTTCTTCTTTTGCGCGGTGCATAAAAATGGAGCCGCTTAAAGCCCGCAGGCATGCCGCCGCCGTATTATCTCTAAACGACATCTCCAGAAACAGACCATCCTGCTTTCTGTCTTCCGGGATGTAGGCGATACCTTCGTTCATGGCTTGTTGAGGATTCGCGATCTTCACCGTGTGATCGCGGATCAGAATCTCGCCTGAAAATATGGGTTCAACGCCAAATATTCCGCGTGCCAGCTCGGTACGGCCTGCACCGGTAAGTCCGAATATACCGAGGACTTTGCCGGATTGCATATCCAAGCTCACGTTCGAAAATCCGGGTCCGGAAAGATTCTTCACCTTTAACGTAGTCTCTTCTTTGCCACCATTGTGTGACTCAGGGAATAACTGCGAAAGCTCGCGGCCGACCATCATGTTCACAACCGCATCCTGGGTTGTATCTGCGGTGTTAAGCGTCCCGACAAGGTTCCCATCTTTTAGTACGGTGATGCGGTCGGATATGGCAAAGACCTCATTTAGTTTGTGGCTGACATATATGATGCTGACACCGCGATCGCGTAGCATTCTTAAGACTTGCAAAAGTTTTTCCGTCTCCCGCTCGCCGATGGCCGACGTCGGCTCATCTAAAATCAGTACCCTGGCCTTGCGCTGAATCGCCCTGGCGATCTCAACGATCTGCTGGATCGCAACACTGTAATTCCTCAGAGGAGCCTTTGGGTTGATTTCAACTCCGAAGATTTCAAGCGCCTTTTGGGTTTCTCTATACATGTCCTCGAAATGAATTAAGCCGGCCCGATTGGTCGGTTGGACATTGGTGAAAACGTTCTCAGCCACGCTCATGTTCGGGGCCAGGGCAAGCTCCTGGAAAACCGTACTGATACCCTTGAGCTGCGAGTGGTGAGGATCACGGAGTTTAACCGGCTGACCTTCGATAATGAGGTCGCCCTCATCGGGTTGGTAAACGCCGGCCATCAGAAGCATGAGCGTCGACTTGCCGGCGCCGTTTTCTCCTGCAATCGCGTGAATCTCTCCGGGAAGTAAGGCGAAATCAACCTTGTTAAGGGCCAGCGTGCCGGGAAACACTTTTGTTATTTTGCGCGCCTCAATCAATGGATTCATTGCTTTTACCTTGAGCCGAATAGTCTGTTTTATTGTATGTCAGTCCTTTGCAGAATGAAGCTCGACCCTATCGAGCCAGTAACCGAGCCGGTGTGAGAGTTCTTTGGCACCATCCTGCACGATGGCCGCTAATTCATTCTTCCGGTTCGAGTTCATGCGCGATACCGGAACAGTTATGCTAATGGCGGCGCAAATGCTGCCGTTACGGTCATAGACCGGGGCGGCAACGCATCTGGCTTCTTCATTGGATTCGCAATCGTCATAGGCATAGCCGTGTTTGCGTATCATGGCCAATTCACGCACCAAACCTTTGATATTTGTAATACTGTTGGCGGTCATGCCGCGCAACCGGTTATGTCCCTTGTATAGCGCTTTCAATTCAACATCGGTTAGCGCCGACAGCATCATCTTTCCTACCGCAGTGCAGTGGGCCGGCAATCTGGAACCGACTGCCGATACCAGCCTCAAGGTCTGGGAGCTGTCCACCCTGATGATGAATACGGCATCTGTATCATCACGGATGGCCATCTGAACGGTTTCATCACAGATTTTGGATATCTTTTTTGCTACCTTCTGGCCCTCTTCAGCAATGTCAAGTCGGGCTGAGAAGACATTGCCCAGTTCAAAAACACGGAGTCCCAGTGTGAACCGGTGAGACTGGTTATCAGTTTTTTCAAAATAGCCACAGGCCAACAGCGTTTGAACAAGTTCGTACGCGGTCGTGCGAGGCAGACCCAAACGTTGCGCTATCTCCGGTACGGAAAATGACGGCGTTCCATCCAGAAAAAGTTCTAGAATTTCAAAAGCGCGTTTTACCGAGGGTATAATTTTGGCCATGTCGAAATTTTTTCTGCAATTAGTCGCGAAGATCCGAGTTGCAGTTCACGAGCACTTTCACGTTGGAACGTTTGTTGACGATGCACTCCTTAAACCCTTTTTCTACGACGTCCTCCAGGGATATTCGATTGCTGATCATCGGTGTCGGGTCGACGCGGCCATCCGCCAGCATCTGGATCGCCTGGGGAAACTCACCCCCATTGTTCAGGATGCCGATGAGTTCTATTTCATTGAAAACCAGGTCGTTTAGCTCCAGTTGGGCCGGCTTCTCAAAAATACCCACCTCGACGACGCGCCCCATTTTTCGGGTAGCCTTGAGTGCCATGGCCACCGTCTCCGGCTGACCGGCCGTCTCGATGGTCAGGTCAACACCGTCACCGCCGGTACGCTTCTTCACTTCAGCCGGAACATCGATTTCCGTCGGATCAAGTACTTCAGCTCCGAGCTGTCTAGCCAAATCTGCCCGCATTCCCTTGCGTGCGGCTACAAATACTTTGTGAGCCGGGGAATGTTTCAGGATCTGCCATGTCAGTAACCCCTGGTTGCCGGCGCCGATCACCAGGACGCTATCGCCTGGCAGCATGCGGCCTTTTCGCAACGCATGAATGGCAACGGCAGTCGGCTCGCAGAATGATGCTTTCTCCAGCGATAATTCGGGCGGAATTTGATACACGCCATCTGCCGGCATCGTTACGTATTCGGCGAATACTCCGTCACGTCCAAGCCCCAGAAAGGCACACTTGTCGCAAAGGCTGTACTCGCGACGCTGGCACGCCCAGCACTCTCCACACCAGGTGGCCGAATCCGCAGTGATTCGGTCACCGGGCTTGAATTGATCGATGCCCGGGCCCACCTGTTCAATGATTCCACTGAATTCGTGCCCTTGGATCAGCGGGCACATTTGCCTGTCAGCGGATGCGGCTCAATCGGCATGAATATCGGCCCCGCGGCGTACTCGTGGAGGTCTGTACCACAGACACCGACCCAGGCAACTTTGATTTTGACTTCACCCGGTCCGGGAGCGGGGGGTTCGGGAACGTCGACCAGTCGTGTATCTTGTTGTCCGTACCATACAGCAGCTCTCATGATTATACCTCTATTCTGTTTGATGGTTAATAATGTAAGTCGGCCACTTTCTGAAATAGTTCGTGGCCAAATTGAGCTATGTTATCGCAATGGGATGGATTTGTGATCCTGTCGCGCCGCGGATTCGAAGCGGTAATGCGATGAACAGAAACTCATATGCCCGGGCGGCAGCCAATCGGTCGAGGTAGAGGCTTTCCACATGGGTTATTCCCTTTTCTACAATCAAATATGTGTGGACCGGGAGGGGAGGGCCTTCGGGGTCAAAGGGCCACTGTTCAACTGCTTCGGTATCGGTGCCCACCATTGCTATTTTACGCTCGGCCAGATAATGTGCACCGTCTATATTTATGCCGGCACCTTGATTGGAAAATCGCGGGTTATCGGTTCGCCAGTACTTGGAGAAACCCGTACGAATCAATACCGCCGAGCTTTCGCTGATATCTACGCCCTGTGCTTCTGCACAGCGTTGCAGGTCCGCAGCGGTAATTCCATAACTGTCCGGGAGCACCTCGACCCCATGATTTGCAGCCACGTCAAGCAGAACTCCCCGCAGGATAATTGGCGGGAAATTCTCCGCCCCGAGAGCAGTATAACCACCGGAGGACATCACGTCTTTAACCTTGACCCCGCCATGAAGCTCGATCTCTCCGTCCACCCATTTCCCAATATGAGATAACGCGTCGATGTGGGTGCCCCCGTGCATGGGCAGGGTGGTAATCTCGTTTCCGACGGAGGCGGGAGCCAGTTCCGGCATGTCGCCGTGGCGAACGTAGGGGGAGATCACCAGCGGAGGGTGGCCATCCCAAAAGGGAATTCCCGGTTCCACTATTTGCTCGAGGCTGTAGACCTCACCGGTCCGCACCACCGAAAGAAGTTCCGGCGTGACCCTCGGTACTGGCATTGCTCCGAAAGATCTGATGTCTCCGGCGTTAAACGGGACGTTGTCTTTAGTTTCGTCAGTTGCCATATAGGTGCCTCCTTTCTCAGATTCCAGTCTTATTCAAAACTGGAATACCCGGTCGGCAATTTTAATACCAGCCGGATAAAATTGAGAGTTATATGTGCGTATATACGAACAGTGTTCGAATTTGAGTGCATAATAGTCTCACTCGAAAACTACTGTCAAGAAAAAAATATTCTTTGTTATACTTCTATTGTGCCAGGTAGCCCCCGTCAATCGGCAGAATGGCCCCGGTGATCATCCCGGCTCCAGGTGATGCCAGAAAGACAATGGCCGCAACCAGCTCCGCTGGCTTACCCATGCGGCGCATGGGGACCAGTTCAAGCCGCTCTTTGAACATAGCCGCCAATTCCGGGCTGCTGTTTTGTGTCACCATCGGCGTTTCGAAAAATGATGGAGCAATCGCATTGACCCGCACGTTTCTTTCCGCCCATTGAATGGATAGTGTGCGGGTCAACTGGTCGACACCGCCCTTTGAGGCGGCGTAGGCCGGAGAATCCTTCAGTCCGACCTGCCCGGCAATTGAAGAAAAATTGATGATTGAACCGCCTCCTGAGGCCAACATGTGCCGGCCGACCGCCTGGCAGCAAAGGAAGCATCCCTTGAGGTTGACTGCGATAACCTGGTCCCAGTCAGATTCATTGAAATTTTCGGGCAAACCACGCCGGGTGATCCCCGAGGCGATAACCGCCGTGCCAATCGGCTCTCCTGCCGAGGTGACGGCATTAATTAAATCGGCAACCGATGTCTTGCTGCAAACGTCTACGCAGTAGGCCTGACATTTGCCGCCGGCCTGGCGAATGCGGTCTGCGACCGCTTCTGCCCTGGCAGTATCGATGTCGGCCGCAGCCACGAAGGCGCCGGCGCCGGCCAGCCCCACTGCGGCTTCGGCTCCCAATCCGCCGATACCGATCACCAGCGCATTTTGTCCCGTCAAGTCGAACAATTTCATCGGATGATAAGGGTTTTTTATTTCTTCTGAGTTCATCAAAATTCCTCGTTACCGACAGAAGTTATCCAGTTCAGTGGATGTTGCATACCATTTACCAGGAGCGAACGCTGGTCCACTCCCGGGGGCGATCTCCTGATTACTTATGGAAATAGTAGTCAACATTTTCCTTTGTAACGATAGTGACCCCGACGTCCGTATAGGCCGGGATCTGGGGTGCATCGACGGTCCTCCAGTCCTTGAAGGCCGGGACTGAATTGTGGTTGAGCCAATAGAGATAGTGAGTCGCTGTCCATTCCTCCAGGGTGCTTTTCTGGGCCAGGGTTGCCGATATGGTTCCATCCTTTATATAAGGCAGCATGTCATCATCCCGATCCATGGCGACCACCTTGATTTTGCCCGCCTTGCCCATTTCCTTGAGGGCACGTGCGATAGCCGAACCGGCTGTAGCATCGGTGCCGATGATCATATCCAGGTCGGGATTGGATTGAACCAGTCCCGTGGCGACTGTCATACCGTATGCCGGATCCGACTTGTCGTTGACGATGTCGACTATTTTGATCCCGGGATATTTGTCGAGGGCGTCTTTGTAGCCGGCCGTCCGGCTCTCGTGTACCTCGATGCCCGGAACCGTCATGATTGCAACTTTGCCCTTGCCGTTGAGCAGTTTGGCGGCAATTTCTCCCCCGGTTCGGCCGACGCCGCGATTGTCAGGGCCGATGAAACCATAGCGCGCAGATGGATCTGCGACATCAGAATTGACACAGACAACCGGGATGCCGCGGTCCATGGCCCGCTTCATCGGATCAATCAGGGCGTGCTGATCGGCTGGAAAGACCATGATACCGGCCGGCTTGGTAACAATCAGTTCATCCATAATCTTAAGCTGCTGAGCGGCGTCGTATTCTACCGGTCCCAAAAACTTGGTCTTGACGCCCAGTTCTTTTCCGGCGCCTTCCAGCCCCATGCGCCCGTCAATCCAAAAAGCGATTGCCGTTACTGCGCACAGCCACACGTAAGTTTCATCACTTTGTGCAGCCTGCGCTTTTTTAGAACCGAAAGCCATACCCAGCCCCGCAGCTCCGAGAGCAGCTGTCGAGTAACCCAAAAAATTTCGTCGTGAAATCGAATTTTCCTTCTTCTCCGTCTTGTCAGCCATAACCATAGTTCTCCTTTCCATTTTTTTTGCTCTGTCATTGTTAGGTTGAAATGAGACATCCGCCCACCGACGCCACCTATCCTGCGGCCTGTCGACGGCTAAGCATCTCGACGCGCACTACTATATTTCCTTGCGGTTTTGTCCTCCGATCGAAACTTTTGCTCATTTCAGGTTGGGGGCTACCGTTCACCTCCGCTGACGGCCTCGGCCTCAAACGGCTGCCTGCTGATCAGTTGGCTGGTCATGCCGCCGTCGACTAAAAGATTGGCCCCGGTTATGTAGCTGGCCTCGTCGCTGGCCAAAAACACCGCGGCACTGGCGATTTCTTCAGGTCTTCCAACGCGCCCCATGGGTATATTGGCCTTCCAGTAGTCAAGACATTTGTCGACATCCGGGGCGGCTTTTATCAAATCATCCCAGATTTGAGTGTCGATTAATCCCGGCGAAAGAGCATTGACCCGGATGTGCCGGTCGGCATATTCAACCGAAAGTGATTTGGTCAGTCCGACCATGCCCCACTTGGCTGCATCATAGGGAGCTGCGCCAGGCAGGCATGCCAGTGTATGAACGGTGGCAATGTTAACAATCGATCCGCCGCCGCTCTTAAGCATTTCAAGGATGGCCAAGCGCGAACAGAGGTATGTACCCCTCAGATCCGTGTTTACGACCCGATCCCAGTCGGCCGGCTCGGTCTTGTCAAAGGGTTTGACAAAATTGACACCGGCATTGTTGACGAGGATATCGATTCTGCCGTAGGCCTCAAGCGTGCTGTCAATCATGCGTTGAACATCGGCTTCAACCGAGACATCGCATTGGATAAAGCCGGCGTCACCACCCCTATTTATTATACCGTCCACCACCGGCTGCCCGTTGGCAGCCCTACGGGATACGACTGCCACTCTGGCACCTTCCACGGCAAAAACTTCTGCGATGCTTTTGCCTATCCCGGCGCCTGATCCGGTAACGATAGCCACCTTGTCTTTCAGCCTCATCTCATCACCTCTCTGAGAATTAAACAGTCATTACATTGTTGGTATAGATTTTTGCCCAATGCCACCGAAACAACCTGGCATAGGATTGCTAATGGTTCGCAATTAGGTATTTTTTATGGATTTTATTTTGGCGTACTTTCTGACCCGTAGCATATGCTTGCGCATGGCTGCTTCGGCCTTGTCCGGGTCTTTCTGCTTGACGGCATCCAGGATCCAGCGGTGGGCTTCTGTCGCAACCTCTATCCCGCCGACTCCCAGGGTTGTCTGCATCGAATCGGCTAAAATTTCGGCGATCGGAGCCAAAACGACATCAAAAATCCGGTTGCCGGTTGCCTTGCGTAAGATGCTGTGAAATTCGATATCCTTATTGACACAAAAGATTAAATCTTCCCGGTTTTGTTCCATGTCGACAATGGTTTTTTCCATGGCCTTGATGTGTTCATTTTTCGCTGAACCGGCGGCATCACGCGCAATATTCGCTTCAAGGATTTCGCGCACTTTGACAAGATCCTCAAATTCCTTTTTGCCCATTCGCCGCAAGGTGATACCCATCATATCCATCAGCGGTTTGAGAGATGGTTTGGCAACTCTGGCGCGCTGCCCATTTCGAATTTCGACCAGCCCCTGGGCCTGGGCCAGCCTAAGGGCTTGTCTGAGAGTGACCTTGCTGACGTTCAGCTGCATGGCCATGACTTCTTCCGGGGGCAATTCCGCCCCGGGAGCAACCCCTTCCCGCAAAACAAAGTCGCTTATTTCAGACAATACCTGATCAACCGCTGTGATGGTCTGGTGTGGTTTGAAGGTGATCGTACTAAGTTCTTTCATGGGCTTTATGCTCCAACCGCTTGCATTGACGTCTTGTTTCGCAACCGGGCCGTCTGTTACCTGGATTTGGATGTGAGTTTAAATAACCCCTTGAGGGTGCAATCTTCTTTTTCTACCAGCTGATAGCCTTTGAACCAGGTGCGGGCTTTGTATTCGGTGCCGATTGAATCATCGTCCGTGTTATCGTGCTGGTGGTCCGCAGGATCACTGCATCGACGTCCTGAATGAAGCGTGAAACCGAATCCTGGCTGGGGCCAGGGGCGATAATGACTTCAACCTGACCCTGGAGAACTGATAGACCGTCTTCATGGATCTTTTGGGGCAGCAGTACTTTTTTCATAGCAAGCCCTCTTTTTGTAGGACCGCCTCCAGCTGGCGTTTGTCACTGTCGGCAATGGCGGTCAGCGGCAAGCGCGGCGGCCCCCCGTAATAACCCAGCAAATCCATTGAATAATGCCGGATCAATTTTCTGTATGTCCCATATCCATTCTCCAGATTCAGCTTTATAGCTTAATATATGATTACCTTTTAGCAAGCTCTACCATTCTGATTTTTTCCTGTCAAGTAAGAAATTATGCATGCCAAGGAAAATTGATGGTTTCGTAAAAAAAAACTTAAAACGTCCTTTGACGTCATTCTCGCGAAGGGAATCGAGTGTTTTTAGATAGTTCTGGATGCCTGCCTTCGCAGGTATGACGGAATTCCGGACTTTTTACGAGTTGTCTAAGATTGTGATACCAAGATTGATAGTTTCTATTACGATTACAGGAAAATCAGAATGGACGGCTGGGGACACCAGGTAATAAAGATGTGGGAATACTAAAGTGAAAATTCGTTATTTAAGGGCTGAAGGGCGCGACATCGCCGGGGAGGGGGATGGTTGAATCACCCGCACTGGGGCAGCTGGCTGATTATATTTTAGCTTTGAATCGATCAAAAGTTATATTGTCTAAAGCAACGATAACTACAATTATGATTCCTTTGATTATGAGATTTTCGTAATACCCGACTCCCAGAAAGGTCGTAGCATTAGATATTATAACAATCACAAAGGTACCAAAGACCGCATTTAACAAATTGCCTTTACCGCCACTGATGCTGACCCCGCCGATAGCGGCAGCCGCAATATAATTCACCAGCGTGCCGGTGCGAATCATTGAAGCCGATGCATAACCTAATTTTGCCGATTGAACGATGCCTGAAACCGAAGCCATCAGGCCCGCAAAAATAAAGACAAAAATAATAGTATTTTCAATCGGAATACCGGCTAATTTACTGGCGTTGACGTTGTTTCCAATACTATATACCCATCTGCCGATATAATGGTTGTTCATGAAGATAAAACCAACGATCGTGAGAAAAATGTATATGAAAAACGGTACTGGAATTACGCCGACTCTGCCCTGGCCAATCCAAAAGTAGGCATCTGGCAACCCTGAGATAGTTACACTTTTGGTAAGATATGCTGCAACACCTCCCCCGACGATCATCACAGCCAGGGTGACGATAAAAGAAACAACTTTCATCTTACCCACAAAGAAGCCGTTAAAGGCGCCAATACCGGCTCCGATTAACAGCATTACAACGATTCCTAAAAATATACTTCCAGTGTTACCGATTACTATTGTTCCAATAATTGAAGCCACGGTCATCAAGGCCACTAAAGATAAATCGAGTTGTCCGATAATGATGACAGGGGTGATGCCGAGAACCAACAATCCCAAAGCAGACATTTGATACAGCAGATTGGACAAATTCCTTAAAGAGAAGAAACCCTCTGCAAGAAAAGAGATTATGATTACTGCTATAATAGATATACCAGCTATAATCACGCTGTTAAGGTTTATATTCGTGACAAAATGATCAAGTCTCTTTTTTATTGTATTATCCATATTTTTCAGTCGGTTGAAATATTTATGAACTAGAGTCTACTCTTATTTTATCTGGCACAATCTTGTTTCAATACTCCCATCCGGCAGGAGGGATTGAACGGTTCACTCTTGGGCGAGCCGGAGGCGTTCATCTGCTGCGTTATTAAGGGCTCGAAGTAAAAAACTACGACTTCGCCCTTAAGTGCCTTGCATATGAAAGCCTCCGACACGTGCAAAATCCAGGTAATACCACCACAAATGCCGCCTATCCGGCTTGCCAACCCAATACGAAGCAAGGTAACTCGCCCAAGAGTTAAAGGTTATTTGTCGGGGTGAAATTCCACGCCCCACAAATTTTGTTCTGTATCGATATTATCTTTTGTAATCGTCGGACCTTTCATCCAGTTAAACTGTTTGGGTGTGGTTGTTTCGCTGAATTTTTCACCGGCCAGCAGCCTTTTTGTCATTTCTATTGCAACGACTGCCATTCCATTCATATCAAGGACTGTGCTGGCATCCATATAACCGGCTTTTATATCATCGACACCGACCGGGAAAAGATCCTGGCTGGCAATATAAACATGGCCTTTTTCACCACGCTTTTTTAACATATCCTGGTTTTGAAGGGCAGTTTTGACACCCGGCCACAAATAATCGGAAGCAAGCAAGGCAACATTGATGCTGTTGTCGGCTTCCAAGGCATTGGTCGCACCGGTTAAGGCCTTATCCAGATTCCAGGCATCACAGATAATTTCCGACACGATCGTCCAGCCGAGTTCTTTAGCCGCATTTTCGAATCCTTTCTTGCGGTTCAATGCATTTTCATCCTTCGGATCACCAATAACATGCAAGGCTCTTACTTTTTTAGGATCAACGCCATCTTCTTTCATCATCTTGCCGACAGCCATTGCCGCATCGTAGGCCTGGGCCACGGTATCCTGGCCCGCAAATGCATCGAATTTTTCTTTAGCGTCAGGATCTTGCGGTCGCATGTAGCCGACAATCGGGATGCCTGCTGCATGAACCGATCGAATACTGGATATGATCGCCTTTGAATCGACAGCCATGGGCAATAACGATATCTACACCTCTGGCGACTAAATCATCGATATCCTGTGATTGTTTGGCCGCGTCATTTTCGGCAATAGCAGCGATGAACTTCCAGCCATTTTGTTCCGAATATCTTTTCAGGTATTCTTCACCGGCAATAAAGGCAAGTGAAAAATCTTGCGGTGTTAGAAAATCCAACAGTTTTCTTTTCCGATCCTGCGCTGCAGACCGGCAATACGATAAACGCTGCAAACAGGACAGTAATCAGACCTAGCAATTCCGAGTCGCTTGATTTTACTCATTTCTTCCTCCATTTTGTTTGAGGTTTAAAACAATAAGCGGTTATTTACAAGAGTACTTCTTTGACTATCACCCCCTTTTAGAACTTGCCTGTTATTATTTTTACCTCCGTTGATATCGATTTTTAAATGAATCCGTTAAAATTGCTAAAAATATCACGATTCCGGTTACAAATGGATGAATATACGGGGAAATCCCTACAATCGTCAGCCCATTTTGCAGCATTACGATCAAGACGACGCCTAATAGTGCCCCCGGCAATATGGTACCGCGGCCGCCAAAAAGACTGACCCCACCGATAACAGCCATTGAGATCGCCGAAAATTCCCAGCCATCGGCAAAGCTGGCATGCAGATATCCAATTTGGGTTACATAAACGATGCCGGCCAGAGAAGCGATAAACCCTGACAGGGTGAACAACAATAATTTCATGTTTTTTATATTGATGCCGAGATGTTCAGCCGATTTTTCATTATCTCCAATTGCAAAAATTGTTTTGCCAAAAGCGGTTTTGGACAAAATGATTTGCCCGATTGCCATAATCGCCAGCATAATCAATACTTCATAATAGAAAGGCCCAATCCTGAACTTGTGTAAACTGGGTCATAACTTTGGGAACCGTGATTCCACCTTTTTCGGCAACCAGCAAATGGCCAATCCCTCGACCGGCAATCAGGACTCCCAATGTCATGATAAAGGCCGGCACTTTTAAGCGGGTAATCACGATACCATTGAAAAAGCCCATTGCAATTCCGACAAGCAAGGTCAGGGTCAGCCCGATGGTGATGGGATAGCCCATTGAGATGACGTTCATTCCCACACTCATCGACACATAGGCGACTGCACCTACCGAAATATCGAAATCATGGCTGATGATAACAAAAGATAGTCCTGTCACCAATATCCCATAGTAAGAGCACTGCAGTAATAAGTTTGACAAGTTCGAAACACTTAAAAATTTGCTGCTGGTTGCACTGAAGTAGATAAAAACAGCAATAAATACTGAATAAAAAAAGTTGTTGATGATGAAATTAAGGATTAGCCTTGATTTATTATGCGACAATTTGGTAGTCACTAGTTCCCCATCGAATATTCCATTAATAATTCTTTATTGGCTTGATCATAATTAAGTGTTTTTACCAATCTATTATTCACCAAAACCATAATCCGGTTGCTCATATGGATTAACTTCATCAATATCCGAGCTTATAAGAATCACGGATATTCCTTCTTCCACAAGATTATTAATGAGCCTATAAACATCAGCTTTGGCGCCAATATCCAGTCCTTTGGTTGGATCATCGAGAATGAAAATATTAGGTTTAAACATCAGCCATCGGGCAATCACAACTTTTTGTTGGTTGCCGCCGCTCAATGTATCAACTTTTTGAAAAATATTAACCAACTTAATTCCGAGTTCCCTTGAAGCGGTAATCGCTCGCGTTTTTTCCTGCCCCTTCTTTATGAATCCAAATTTATTTGAAATTTTTTTAATTCTTCCGATAGACATGTTACTCACGACAGGCGAGTTCAAAAACAATCCTTCTTCTCTTCTGTTTTCGGGAACATAACCAAAGTTTTTGGTAAAGTTTTTGGGTAATTCGACAAATCCCTTTTCGGTTTTAATTTCTACGGTTGCCTTTTATAATCGGATCCAATTTCAAAATTGCGCGCATCAATTCAGTTCTTCCTGAACCGAGGAGGCCCCAAACGCCAAGAACTTCTTTTTTCTTTAGACTGAAACTAATGTTTTCAATACCGTTGGTTGAGGTCAGCTCATTGACTCTTAAAAGATCTTCATTACCCCCATGTAAAGGATCTTCATTACGGCCATGTTCTATCCCAACATACATTTTAGATGCATATTCACCCAGCATGAGCTTTGCTAGTTCATTTGTATTTGTATCTTTTACCCTAACCTCACCGGCATTAGCCCCGTCTCTCAATACAAAGATTCGGTCTGCAATCCGAAAAATTTCCTCAAAATGGTGGGTGATATAAATGATTATATATCCCTGGGATTTTAATAACCTTATGAGTTCATACAGGCTCTCTTTTTCTTTTAAAGTAAGAGAAGATGTTGGTTCATCGAAAATGATAATCGACGCGCCGGTTGCTATAGCCCGGCTTATTTCAACTATCTGCTTTTGACCGACTGCAAGATCTTCCACTCGATCATTATGCTTGATCGATGGCTCTATCATCTTCAAGATTTCAGAGCATTTTTTATTTATTTCCTTGGAGTTTAGAAAGAATAATGACTGATTAGCCTTTAATTCATTAAACATCACATTTTCGGCTACCGTAAGATTATTGAAAAGTGTCAATTCCTGATGTATATATGAAACACCCTGCCGCATAGAATCTTTGGGCGAATTGAAATGTACCGGCTGGTCGTCAAAAAATATTTCTCCGGAATCCTTTTGTTTCACACCACCCAAAATATCCATCAGTGTACTTTTGCCGGCACCATTCTGGCCGACAATCGAAATCACTTCACCAGCCGTAAAATCCATACTGACATCTTTTAGTGCTTGAACACCCGGGAAGCTTTTATTTATATTTTCAAGCCTGATTGATTTATGCTTCTTATCATTGTGGCTCAATTTTGATTTTTTACTCATAACCTCCCACCATTTTCACTTATATCCACGCTAACTATGTTTAATATTATATTTTGTTTGGCTCGATTTTCATTTGCCTTTTTTTCGAAACGTCGTTCCACATCTCTAATGGCGGGTATTTTTAACCCGGCCTCATCTGCTAATTTAACCGTACGTATTAAGCGTCCGTGGGCTGAACGCCCTTTGCATTTGTGATGTGGATCTGCCTTGAGGCCGGCAACTAAACCTTCTCGAAGCCGATCGTGGTCCAAGCTTTTACCGGTAATCGATTCTTGTAGATTTATAATATCGTCCGCCACGTCAAGCGCTAATTCTCGATCCTTTTCCCACAGCATTGAGGTCGTAGTTCCTTCCGGCAGCACCAGCCCGGCAATATTGATGGTAAACACAAAAACATTTTTTAGCACCAATTCAGCCACCAGGTCATCGCTGCTGTGCAAAATTTTACAGGGAATCTCGATTTTCTCCAGGGATTCGGCAATTAAATCGGCCATGGGGCCGTAAACAGGTGACGGGAGGAGTGGATTGTAGTCCATGCCTTTCTTTTTTTCGAACCAGACGGACATGATGGTTGGGTTTTGAACATCATAGGTTTCCCAGTCGCGGGGAAGCAGCTCGTTTTGGATGAGGACAAGATGGTTTCGCCATTGATCGGGCATCGTTTCCATGACCGCATGAAAATCACTTTCAGCAACCGCAACCACTACCATTCGCGGGTCAGGTAAATTCTGTGCTTCTTCGACAATATTCATGCTCCGTGTTATCGGAAATACGGGATGGCCGTTTAGCAAAAATGCCTTGGCAAGCACACCCGCTAACTGTCCAATACCGATGATGACAATAGGTTGTTTCATTTTTTCTCCTTTTCTCAGGGTCTGCTTTTGACAGTGACGCCGACGGATTGATTATCCTTTTTCCTTGTAATTTAGCGCACGGCTAATTAGGAAGTGTTCCAGAGCGCATCCCATAACGGCAGCAATTCATCATCCATTGTTAGGGTTGGGTAACGTTCAATAACGAAGATATTAACATATGTCAAAACATTTGTTCCAATTTTGCCATTGCCTATGTATTGGGTACATACCAACCCTATCATTGCTAAAGTTCTGCAAAATTCAGGTAATCATTTGACGTTTTTATTGACAATATCAGCCACCGCCATGCCAAGTTTATGATGTTCTTCAGGGTCGTAGTGCAGACCGTCCAGTTTGCTGGTTTGAATTACAGTTGAAGTGTCAAAGAAAAGGCACCCGTAGGCTGAGGCAACGGACGCATAGTAATCAGCAAGCTTTTTAGATTTTTCAACCCCGCCTTGAAATGTTTCCGCCCATTCCGTCAGTTTACCAAGCGGTGGCGGCGCCATGATTAGAATATCCGGACCGTTTCCATTCAAACCGCAGTGGCTCTTCTGGGCGATTTCAATTAGGGCTCCCATACTTTCGGCGATATCATAGGGTGTGACTGCAAACCTGGCTTTGAGATCATTCGTTCCTAACATGATGATCAAGAGATTAATGGGAGCGTGGGATTCAAGGCAAGGCAACAGGTAAAGGCTTCCATTTCTTTTTGGTCCTCCCCGCACAGGATCGTCCCATACCGTCGTCCTGCCGTTCAATCCTTCTTCAATAACATCGTATTTTTCTCCCAGTGACCTCTGAAGTACCCCGGGCCAGCGGGTCTTTTTGTCCAATCGACCTTTTGTGACCGGGTCACGACCGTAAGTATTGGAATCACCAAAACAAAGGATCACTTTCATAAGCTTCCTCCAGTCAATTAATTAAATAAGATTGAACATTCGTTGGATTTAAATCAGGTCGACTAGCCCTCTATCATGGGACCAACAAAACTTTGATGGCTTCCAAGTCTTTCAAGAGACGCGAAAGCAGCTTTCCATTCCCTGAGCGGGAAGGTATGGGAAACGATCCGATCCGCTTCGATTTTATGGCAGCTTAACATTGATACCGCCCTCTCCCAACTCGACCAGTTAGAACTGAAGCTCCAGGTGACATGGGCAGCTTTGTGCAGGCCTGTCTCCCATGGCACAGATAAGAACTCGCGGCCGGTGTGACCGATGGCAGCTATTCGTCCATCCGTCCTGATAATGTCAAACGCCTGGTGGATGGCCGCTTCAACACCGCAGGCCTCAACAACAAGATCGGCTCCGATGCCGTTGGTAAGAGACAAAACGGCCTGTTTGATATTTTCTTGCTGGATATTAAGTACATGGTCAATATTCATTTGGCGGGCTGCCTTAAGCCGGGTGCCTTCATCCGAATCTGTGCCGGTGATCATAACGCTTCGAGCCCCTTCGGCCTTTACCGCATTAGCAGCCAGTAAACCCACGGGGCCACAGCCCAGAACGACAACAAAATCCTCCGGATTGACCTTGGTTCGTTCCAGTACCCCTTTCACCACCACCGCCAGGGGTTCAGCCAGGGCGGCATGTTCGAATGAAAGGTGGTCTGGTATTCGATGCAAAGATGCTTCCGGCATCGTTATGTACGGCGCGAAGGCGCCATCTATTTTGTAACCAATGGCGCGCTTTTCCGGGCAAACCTCCATTTGACCCGTCTGACAAAACCGGCACAGACCGCAGCCTCCCTTATGAGGTTCTGAAACAACTCTATCCCCCGGGGAGAATCGAGTGACGGCATCGCCGACTTGTACGATTTCTCCTGAAAATTCATGGCCCAATATTACCGGTGGCAAGCAATGGGTTAAAGAGCCGTCATAAAAGTGGACATCCGAACCACATATGCCGGCAGCCTTAATCCTGATTAAGACTTCGTTTGGATCCGGTTCGGGATCCTGCACTTCTTTTATTTCCATAAACCCTTTGCCGGGTTTGGTTTTTACCAGTGCTTCCATAATATAGCTCCTCTATGATGCAACCAGCCGATTGAGATAAATATTGTTTCAAATGAGTTTCAATTCGTGATGGAATGTGTATTAATACATGATGTATAGATACAAACATATAAACATGTAAAAACAGGATTACATATTTATTTGCTGCTAAATAATTTGTCAAGATAAAACATCAACGATTAAAGTAACCTACTGTAAAATTAACGATTTTCATTATGGGAGATTTAAATTCCGTAAATGACCATTAATGGCCTTTAAAATAGGAATAGAAATGGGCGCACCGTTAATAATATCAGCCGCAAGCAAACCGGTGATCTATGCTCGCATTGTTTTAAATTTCGGCCGCCCTGCAAATAAATTTACATTGACAAAAATTCCCACGTTCGTTATCCGGATAGATCCGGATGAATTATTGTTTCTGTTTAATGTCAGCTTCACGATGCAGGGCTGCAACTGAAGCCGATACACATTTGGCCATTTGCAATTTTCGCTTAATACAAACTGAAAGGAGATTAGAAAGGAGAAAATTCGCTGTAATCCTTAGTGTTACGATGATTGGAACATGAACATTTAACCGAAAAAGATATTTTATCATTTTCGATGAAGGAGGTAAAAACATGAAAAAAGCACTGTTTTGTTTGGCGTCTGTTCGGGTTAGTGGCTTTATTGGTCGTTCCTTTAGCATCAGCGGAAAGAAAGGCGGAATTAAAAGGCTGGGTTCTGACGCTTCCTGATAAAAATAAACCTTCAAAAGACATTGAAATCCCGGTTGTGTACATGAATATTACTCACCCTTTTGCAGGACTCATTAAGCAGGGCGTTGATGCCGCAGCCAAGGAGTATGGCGTAAAAGCCTACATCACAGGTCCCACGGATTGGGCTACTGATTTGCAAGTCAATGTGATAGAAAATCTTATTGCCAAAAAAGTCGATGCCATGTCCATAGCGGTATTGGATATTCCTGGGATGACACCCGTGATACAGAAGGCCTTGAAAGCGGGCATACCGGTCACCTGCTTTAACGTAGATGCGCCGGAATCAGGCAGGCTTTCCTTCACAGGGGAAGATCTGTTTAAAGCGGGTGCCGCCACAGCCGAGACCTTGGTAAAACATATGGGGCCCAAAGGAAAGATCATGGTATCATGCGTTGATTTGAGTGCTGTATGGTCTTTGAAACGCGAAGAGGGCGTGATGTCGGTTCTGAATAAATACCCTGACATAGAAATAGTTGATCGAGTCAACGCCCGCGGTGATGAGCAGGCCCAATACGCGGCCATGGAGAACTCGCTCATGGCGCATCCGGACCTCAATGGAATGATCTCATTTGGCGGAACGCAATTCATATTCGCCAGGGTTTTGGAAAACAAGGGCGTCGGGAATCTTGATTCCGATAAACCTATTTATAACACTGGACACGATTTGTACGAGGAAAAGCTCACCCAGATAAAAAACGGTTGGGCCACAGCGGCTTTCGGTCAGAACCCCTATGAGCAAGGATATCAGGCTGTAAAACAACTGGTGGAATTTTTGACGAAGGAAGTCAAACCCTATGATATCGATACGGGTGTTATAGAAGTGGATAAATCCAATGTCGACAAATTCCTCAAGGATCTGGCTGACGGGAAGCCGGTAGGATAATTACCTCAACCGGAAAGACGGTCAATATTTGGCCCTGTTCCATGACGCGCCACGGGTTTAAGCTGCCACCGCTAAAACCCGTGGTTAATTTTTTCGGTCGAGGACCACATTTCACCAAGGAGAGTGTTAGATGGGTAAAGAATCGGGAGATACTGGACTTCAAAGTACCGTGGCAACACCTATGTCGCGCAATCCCATTTCTGTCATATTCTCCGTAAAGGAAACGGGCATTCTGCTCGGACTAATTGGCCTCATCATCGTCTTTTCTCTCACCTCGCCGTTTTTCCTTACCCTGAACAATATGGTGAATATCGTCAGGCAGATATCCCTTCTGGGCATTATGGCTGTTGGGATGACCATGGTAATCGTGTCCGGCGAGTTTGATTTATCGGTTGGCTCCATATACGGCATGGCGGGAATCATCTTAGCCCTGCTCATGACCAGTGGTGTGCCCATATGGCTGGCTGTGGTGATCGCCCTGCTTTCAGGCGCCACGGCTGGAGTGCTAAACGGGGCTATAACCACATACGGCCGGGTCCCGTCTCTGATCGTCACATTAGGCATGCTCAATATTGCTCGGGGTTTCGCACTCGTGCTGTCCGGCGGCCTGAATATTGGTATATCCAAAAGGACCGTGACGGACCCGCTGCTGGATGCCTTTATGTTCATCGGACGGGGTAAAATTTGGGTTCTCATTCCCCCCATGACGATTGCCTTTGTGGTCGTGGTTTTAATTGGAGTTATCTTTTTTCATAAAAATATCATAGGATTTCGAATGAAAGCCGTCGGCGGCAATCCTGACGCCGCCAGGGTTTCCGGTATCAATGTAAAAATTATCAAGATTATTGCGTTTATGATCTCGGGCATCCTGGCTGCGCTCGGCGGGGTCATAAATATCTCCTTTCTAAGCAACGCCACGGGAATTCTGGGGCAGGGTCTTGAGCTCGACGTCATTGCAGCCACCATTCTTGGCGGAACCAGTCTAACCGGCGGGGAAGGCACCATTGCAGGAACCGTCATCGGCGTGCTGATAATCGGGGTTCTCCGTAACGGCCTGGTATTGGTCGGTGTTTCGCCTTTCATGCAGATGATGATCATCGGCGGTGTGCTCATTGCAGCCGTGGCCATGGATATGTGGTCCAGAAGAAAATAATAAGATGATTTTCCATGAGGGACGAGGAATGAAGGACATCATCGAGTTCAAAAACATCGTAAAAAAGTTCCCTGGTGTTGTTGCACTCAACAACGTGAGTTTTTCCATCCGGAAAGGAGAAATTCATGCGATCACCGGTGAAAATGGGGCCGGTAAGTCCACTTTGATGAACATTCTCTCCGGAACCCATCAGCAGGATGAAGGAGAAGTCATCTGGCATGGAAAACCGGTCAAAATTACGAATCCCGCTAAATTCCATGGAGCTTGGGATCGCCACTGTCTATCAAGAACTTAAACTCTGCGAAAACTTGGATGTTGCTGAAAACATCTACCTTGGAAGGGAAGAAAAAAAAGTGGCGGAAGAATCAATCGAAAGGCAATGCATAGCAAGGCCCGTGAGCTTTTGGATTCTTTGGGCGTGGGCATCAACACCAAAACACTTGTCAAACACCTCAGCGTTGCCGAAATGCAGATTGTTGAGATTGCAAGAGCCATGCAACTCAAAGCTGACCTCATGATTCTCGATGAACCCACATCCTCTCTGACAATCAATGAGACCCGAAATCTTGTTTAAAAACCTTAGAAAACTCAAGGAAAATGGAAGAACAATCATATACATCTCTCATCGGCTTGACGAAGTTTTCGAAATTACGGATAGAATATCTGTACTGAGGGACGGAAAATATTTAGGAACTTTTGATTCGGACAAAATCCTGCCGAATGAAATCATCACACTGATAGCCGGCAGAGATCTGGAAAGGGAACTATCCCGTAAAGAAGACGAACGAGAACCGGGTCATGAGAACATCGCGCTTGAGGTAAAGAATCTGACCCGTGGCAAGTATTTCCAGGATATCAATTTCAAACTCTACCAAAATGAAGCCTTGGGTTTTTATGGTCTCCAGGGGTCCGGCAGGACGGAATTGATGGAGACGATTTTTGGTTTATACAAGCCTGATCATGGGGAGGTGTTTCTCGAAAACCAAAAAATCAAAATACGAAACCCCAAGGACGCGATAAGTAAAGGATTTGTATTAATCCCTGAGGATCGAAGACGAAGCGGTATTTTCGATAAAATGGATGTAAAGGACAATATAGGGATCGTACATGACAAAAATATCACGAGATGGAGTTTTGTACAAAAAAACAAAGTCATCAACATCGCAGCTGAGTATATAAAAAATCTGACAATCAGACTGCATAGTTTAAAACAGATGCTCAAGACCCTCAGTGGCGGAAACCAACAAAAAGTTATCATCTCCCGTTTCCTGTCAACGAAACCAAAAATTCTTTTGATGGATGAGCCTACCAGGGGGATTGATGTGGGCGCTAAAGCGGAGATTTATAAAATTATGCGGCAACTGAAAAGCGAGAAAGGAAAATCGCTCATCGTTGTATCTTCCGAGCTGGAAGAAATTGTCGCAGAGGCTGACAGGGTTCTGGTGATGCGTAACGGGAGAATATCCGGTGAAGTGGCCGGTGAAAATATCACCAAAGAGAGGGTATTGAATTTCGCCTTCACCGGATGAATCACTCTTGGCCACGTCTCTTAAAGAAAATCATCCTGGAATAAACCACAAGTCAAGACAGCAGCCGGAATAGCGGCAATTCTATAATCGAAATTCGGCTAAAAATCTCTATCATTTCCCGCAATTACACAATCTCTTCGTCAGACTCGGATTCTAATCCTCAAAATACTTTGCCGTATTCCTTGATTAGAATCCTCGTCTTTCTTGACTTTGTAATCCTACCCAGCTTCTAAACAGATGTGGGCAATCTTCACATGTTCACAACCTTTTCCCGTTCGTTGATTATGGTCTCTACAAGAGCGGCGACGTTCTCCAGGGGAACATCATTCATCACTTCTTGGGCCGGGGCAATTACATGGCCTCCTCCAATACCCAGGGTGTGTATCGTTTCGGCCGCCATTTTCTTCACCTCAGCTGGTGAAGCGTACGGAAGAAGTTCTTGTGTATCAATGCCACCCCAGAAAACAAGATCTTTACCAAATTCTTTTTTCAGGAATTTAAGATCCATAACAGGCTGGACGGGCTCAAGCAGGTCCAGTCCGATATCAATTAATTCAGGCAGAAACTCGGTAACATGCCCGCATGAGTGCAAAAATACGTACATATCCGCATCTTTATATACCTGCCACAATCTTTTATAGTTCGGTAGCAGTAAATCTCGGAAGGTATCCATAGAAAAGAAAGGGCCTGCTTGCGTCCCTAAATCGTCACCCATATGCCCAGCTTTAAATCCAAGCTTCGCAACATTCTCCGCAATTCCAATTTTGTAATCAGTGATTTTTTCGAGCAGTTCTGCCATCAAGCTTGGATTCAAAATGGTATTTTCGAGAAATTCAGGGATACCTACCATGCCGTATGCTCTCTCGTAGAGACCGAAATATCCTGACGCAAACCAAAATAAATCACCGTTTGCGTTGGACTCCAAGTCCCTTTTCATCCAGTCGTAATTAAACTCCTGGTTGGGGTCCGGAGGCGTCCACTTTTTTACCCGATCTTCAAGGGTATCTGAAAGCATAGCTTCATGTATCCTGGGTGGCATCCATTTTTCAACAAATTCCGGCGTAGATTTGTCTCTTAGCGGATGAAAGCAAGCAAAAAACCCATCGGAGCCGATCTGTATCCCCATTCCCCAACTGTCATATACAACTTTATTCTCTACATCGACCTTGCAGTATCCCTGGCCCTCCAGTTCGCGCATCATTTCAATATCATTCCTGAAAAACAGAGGATGATCGGCTTTTGTAAGCGATATACCCAAATGGTTTTCCAAATAATCGTCCAGCGTTTGATCCTTGGGTAATCCTAACGCTTTATGAATTGCTTCATCTCTGGTACGATCTGCAAACGTAATCTGGCTTGGCAGATAATCAACTGGTTCCCTTTTTAATATCTTCAGAACTCGCTCTTCTCTTGACATGGATGTCCTCCTTTTGGATTAATACGTTTTGTATACTGAACGCCGATCATTCTGCTGGTTCTGTTTTTTCTTTTGTAGTCCTCAAAAAAAAACTTTTTTCAAGAGTAACCGGCAGACACTATCAAGCAAGCAGCAACAAACCCGCTGGTTGAACCAGGCTCATTGGTTGGAACGGTCATGGTATGGTTCACAGAGGATATGTTCCAGCTATAGTTGTCTTAAATATTAGCTTTCGCCATGGTCGCGGCCGCTCCTGCGTTCAGGGCGAAATAGTCACAACCGATTTCTTTCGAAAATTTTTCACTAACCGGCGCACCGCCAACCATTATTTTGACACCTTTTCGTAAACCGGCCTCTTCCAGAGCCTCAATCACGATCCTGGCCTTCGGCATTGTCGTGGTTAACAGGGTGCTAATCCCCAAAAATTGCGGCTTGTATTCTCTGACCGCCTCCACAAATTTGTCGGTAACGACGTCCACACCCAGATCAATTACCTTGAAGCCAACGCCCTCCAGCATCATTCCTACCAGATTTTTTCCAATGTCATGCATATCTCCTTTTACCGTGCCAATAACGTAGGTTCCAATCGGTTTAACGTCTGAGCTAATCAAATGGGGGCGCAGAAAAGATACCGCCTCTTTCATTACACGAGCAGCTACAAGCATTTCAGGAATATAACACACGCCTTCTTCAAATTTGCGGCCGACTTCCTCCATTACGGGAATCATTGAATCGTTCAGAATATCACCGGGTTGTGCGCCGGCGCTTAAGGCATCTTCGATTCCCTTTTTTACACCCTTGACATTTCCTTTGACAAACGCATCGTACAAGTTTTCCATAGTGTACTGCTCCTTTAATGAATATATTTACGTTGCTCAATTTAGGATAAATAGCGAAAAGGTATCGAAATAAACTCCGTCTCGCTATACGTCAAATAGCTGATTGGCAAATAAAGAAAAAAGCCGGTTTTTGATCTCCATAGGTTTCCACGCAGCACATGAGCTAAATATTATGTAAAGTCATGGAGTGGTCCGTTTTTCCGAATAAATTAGCAGAATTAATCCTCTGGGTCAAGGGGCGCAAAAACAATATAGGGTGTTTTATGAATGCGGTATGGCAGAAAAGGCGTGGATCTGCTGAGAGGTCCGATTGATGAATTTGTCCGTTGGTTAGTATCGCAGGCATTACCCTTGGACTCTTACAATATTGGGTATTCACCTGTGCTATTGAAATATGGGGTGGCTGTGAACTTGCTCATCAGACACCCCTTCAGAATCAGTGTCGCAAAATATGATCCAAATCGAGTATTACTTTTCATTTCTGATTTTGGGTCATAAGATTATTTTTTGCGGACCCAAACACTGACCCATTCCTCATCACCGACTTGCCAGCCATGGAAGGTGTTCGCTTCAAAAACATAGATATCGCCTGGCTTAAGATCAAGGGTCGAAGTTACCTTCTTATCTTCGCCCGCCAGGGTTAATTTGACGGTTCCACTCACGTGGAAGGCAACCCATTGCGTTTCTGCGGCATGAACTTCCATGGATGAATTCGGCGCAAATTTGTATACTGCCATCTCATAACCCATTTTATCCACGACCGCGGCACTGATCCCCTTTTCTGGGTCTGAAAACTTTATGGGCGCCTTTTCACTTGTAATACCGCTGGGGGTGTTTGTAATGTAATAGCTGTCTCCAGCATAGGCTAACGAAGTTAGGAAAAGAATACCGATGAATAGTAGAATAGTTTTTTTCATGACTGTCTCCTTTTTGATTTTTGGTTTAAACATCTATCAGACTTAACTGCCTAAGATAATCTCTTTTGACGCCTCCTTTCCTTGCCAGTTAAACGGCTTCTCTAATTAAGGACAACGTTTATAAGTACTTTCTGCCGGAAAGATAACCTGTTGAGCATGTTGAGGCCGCTACCGATCGCAGCGAAAATCAAAGCCCCGAAGAGCGTGCCGAGAATGGTCCCCCGACTACCGACCAGGCGAGAGAGATAAGATATTGCTTTTACGAAAGAAAAATATAGTGGAGCCAACCTTGTATGTCAAGATAAAATGGGGGCCAATATATGATGATTTAGGAATGTGGTATGTCCGCAGGGGTTGCGCATGGTAGCAAAAAGAAGGCAGTAGATGTGATCACCTCATAAATTGACGGGAATTACACCTTTGATTAGGCGTCATTTTTGTGCAATCAAGTCTTTTTATATTGAAATTCAATTAAAAGATAGATATATGTTGTAAGCATGAAAACATACGATGATGTGAATAATAGACTAACAGAATATAAGATCGTATTTGACTGAAAGCGATCTACCCCTCTATTATCAGGTCGCCTATGTCCTGGAAAATTTTTTATCCATCAATATGTTAGAGCCCGGAAGTCGCTTTTTCAGTGAAGAAGAAATCTCCTCCCAACTCGAAGTAAGTCGTCCGACCGTAAATCGAGCTATTAATATACTAATAAAAAACGATTACTTGAAGAGGGTTAGAGGCAAGGGCACGATTGTTCAAAAACTAAAGGGAGTGTCCCTGGTTTTGATGAGCTCGCTCTTAAGTTTTGGCGAGATGATTGATAAAATCGGGCGGCGCGACCGCACGGGTCTGCTGGATAGAAATCAGCAAAATTCATCGGTATCGGTATCAAATGCCTTGGGGATAAATCCGGGTGATGCGGTTATTCACCTGAAGCGTTTGCGTTTTATCGATGATAAACCCTTGATTGTGGTTGATTCATATTTGCCGTTTTCGCGATTTTCAAAATTACTCGAGATCGATGAAAATAGGTTTGTTGCCGATCTTTACAGCCTTATGCGTGAATTTTTCAACTTGGAGATAGTGCGAGCCGAGCGGGAGGTTATGGCAGCCAGAATGTCACTCATGGACGCACAGTTACTTCAGGTGGAGTTGTGGGAGCCATGCTTTCGAATGAAAGGCGTTGCCTACGACGCTGATGGACAAGCCGTCGAAAACTTTGATGCCCGATTAAGCGGGACTAACTGTGTGTTGAAATCTTCGATTGAAAGACCGCCAGGCTATTTTTCATAGAAAATTTGTTGTGCAGATCGGATTATCCCTATATCAGGGAATTAGCAGGATTTTTATCGCTTCCATCTGTTCGAGGAGATCAAAGGCCTTCTTCCATTCTCGAAGCGGAAAACTATAGGAAATCAGAGGATTTACGTCGATTTTGCCCCCCGCCAAAATAGAGATGGCCCGTTCCCAGCTTGTCCAGTTCGAACTGTGGCTCCACGTCAATTGTACGCTCCTCATCAGTGCTTTCTCCCATGGTACGGACAGGGTATCTCTACCTGTGTGGCCGATGGCACTGATTCTTCCCTCTTTTCGAATGATCTCAAAAGCCTGATGAATGGCCGGTTCCGCTCCACAGGCGTCTATCACCAGATCCGCCCCGCGCCCGTTCGTGAGGCCCATGACCTTTTCGACGACGTCTTCTTTTTCGACATTTACCGTGAAGTCGATGTTCATTTTTGCTGCGGCCGGAAGCCTGACCTTTTCGTCCCGTCCCGTCCCGGTGATCATAACCTTGCGTGCCCCTTCGGCCCGGACAGCGGCGGCAGCCAGAAGACCGATGGGGCCGCAGCCGAGAACAACTGCGAAATCTTCGGCTTCAACCCGGGTCCTTTCGAGAACCCCCTTGACGCCGATGGCCAGGGGTTCGACCAAGGCTGCCTGCTCAAAGGTCAGATTTTCCGGTATTCGGTGCAGGGCGAACTCCGGCAGGGCTAGATAGGGTGCAAAGCAGCCGTCAATTTTATAGCCGGCGGCTTTCTTGTTGTCGCAGATCTCAACCTTGCCTGTCAGGCAGTGAGCACACAGTCCGCAACCCCCCTTGTGGGCCTCGGCCACGACCCGGTCGCCCTTTTTGAAATGGACCACATTTTTCCCAGCCTCCTCGATCTCACCAGAAAATTCATGCCCCAGGATGACAGGAGGGATGCAACTCGTGAGGCTCCCGTCATAAAAATGTAGATCGGAGCCACAAATACCGGCAGCCTTTATCCGTATGAGTACTTCGTCATCGCCGGGTACGGGTTTTTCGACCTCCCTCACTTCACAAAATCCTTTGCCGCTTTTGTATTTCACCAGAGCTTCCATCTATTTTACCTTTCTGTACCGGGCGCTGTCGAAGTGCTCCCTGTAAATGATTTTTTCCGATTTCAGGTTCCTGCTACTTTCCACAGGGGCTTGAGGTTGCTTTCGGTGGATAGGACAAGCATGTGCTCGTATATTTTTCGCCATTGATCATACATCTTTCCGTAAACAGATGCATTATTCAGGTTGGGAGCAAACACTTTTTCCACCTTAACCATGGCCTTTGCTGCGGCTGAGATATTTGGGTAATGACCTGTGCCCGCCGCGGCACATATTGCTGCACCGAGGGCCGTCGCCTCGTTGACTTCAGGAACCCGAACCATGGCTCCCAGCACGTCGGCTAATATTTGAGACCAAAGGGTGCTATTGGCTGCGCCACCGCAAAAAGTTACCTCAGAAAACGATGTTTCGGCCAACCGTAAGATGTTATTGAATTCACCCCGGGTCTGAAACGCGACATTTTCCAAAAGGGCTCTGTAGAAGACCTCTTTCGTGGATTTGCGGGTATCCCAGACATCCCAATTCAAGAATGCAGGCGCGGTATGGATCCAGTTGGAGGCATTGAAGATGTTGGACATGCAGACCTGCACTCCGTAGGCTCCGGGAGGGATTTCCGCGGCTGCTTCATCCATGAGTTTATATGCACTTGTGTCTTCTCTGGCTGCGCGCTGCTTCTCCTCCGTGCAAAAGGTGTCTCGGAACCAGCGTGTAAACATTCCCACGAAGCTGACACCCTCGATAATCCACTTTCCGGGGACAATATGGCAGGAAGTCCTCAATTCAAAACGGTCATCGATGATGGCCTCGGGCAGGGTTACGCAATCAAGCCAGAAAGTGCCGGCGACGACTCCGGCCTGCCCGTCTTCGATGACATCCGAGCCCAGAAGGCCGCACTGTGTGTCACCGCCTGCCATAATGATCGGTGTATTCACAGAAAGACCGAGTTCCTCGGCAATTTCGAAGCCCAGTTCACCCACCTTGTCGCCGGCGTTCACGATCTCGGGGAATATGCCGCGGGGCAGGTCACAGGCCGCGATGATTTCATCGGACCAGTCTCTTCGGGCTACGTCAAATAATCCGCTGCTGGAAGCACTGGAGGGATCGGACACATAGGCGCCGCAGAGCCGGACTATGGGCCATCCCTCCAGCATTGTGAAACGGTCGATACGGCTGAAGAGATCGGGCTTGATTCTTCTTGAGCCAGAGCAACCGCGCCACATCGTGCACACTGGGCCAGTCACCTCCGATTTTGTATATCTGTTTGGCTATGCCTGTGCGGATAAGCCACTTGACCTCGTCTTCTGCACGCGCGTCCGCATTGGGGTAGGCGGCAATTGAGCAACCCTTGCCATCGTAGCAAACCATGCCATGGCGCATGCTGGTGATGCTGATTGCCTTCACCTCATCAGCTGCCACTGCAGTCTTCGCCATCACTTCTCTAATGCTTTGTACAAGGGATAACCAGTTGGCCTCTACATCAAAATCCAATGCACCACGGTAATTGGGGTTTGCTTCGTGCTGCCACTCTCTACCCTTAAACCCAATGATTTCGCCGGCCAGATTAAACAGGATCGCTCGGCCGCTGCCGGTGCCCACATCCAGTACTAACAAATATTCTCTATTTTCTAACATGACACGCCTTCTCTCTTGTTTTAGCTAAAAATTATCACCTTATATTTAATTCGCGCTCCTCTTGGGTCTAATCTTACCATGAGGACAGATCGGTCGTATCCAATCGGGCTACTCTTCGGCATGGCGGACGTGGTTGTTTATAAAATCCGTCAGTACAGTGGTAACATGCTCGTATGTATCCCAAGGAATGTCTTCGCTAATTGCCATCATAAATGCCTTGTCACCAAATTCGGATAAAATATTCTTTAAATAGCTTTCGATCTTCTGTTTGGGTTCCGTACTGAGATTAGAAGGAAAGTTGGCGCAAATGACTTTATGCGGCCAGAGTGACTTGGTCTCTGCTATGGTCATGTCGCCCGACATCTGAAGAAATGTAAAGGATTCAATAACATCGATAGGCGTTCGGGCAATCAGGTTTTTAAGGGCGTTTAGTTTACCGTCCATGTGTACTACCATCAATTTCCCGGCGTCATGGATCATCTTACCGACCTTCTCATAAAAGGGAATATTGTACTTCTCAAAAGCATCGGGAGGGGTCATATCGGAGGTCACATTCTCCGGCATCCACAACAGTTCAGCCTCCGTGTCCAATGCCATTTCATAATGCTCTACAAGTCTGTGCTCAATAGCGGCCATCAAGTCCAAGGCAGGTTCAGGATCGTCAAAAAATAAATCCATGAAAAATTTCTCGGGGCGGACCAACTCGATCAGAATCTTCTGGTAGGGCGACCGATCGACACGAGGAAATACGACACCGTCATCGCCTACATCCTTCAGCCTTTTTGCGATGGTGGCTCTCTGATCTTTAAAAACAGTGTTTTCCACGATATACTGGACGATCTTGTAGTCCTCGCGGTTCTCGATGTAGTGCTTTTTTCTCCAGTAACTTCCGTATGTGGGATCCTTGCCAACGTGTTGCGAAACAGTCCCCACCGGTGTTTCGAATTTGTGTATCTCAATCAACTCACCGTCGATCCATCTATAGTTGATATCGAAGATCGAATTTTTAACCTCTGAAAGACACTCGTGGCGTGCGAAAAAGGGGGGGCTAATAGTGAGGCGGCAACGACGTTGTCTATGATACCAAGCCCTTTCGACCTGGCAATCCTTTCAGCCTGGCCTAAGCGGTTAAACATACTGTAACAACCCAGCGGAATCTGATCGGCCAATTGATTACGGTAAACCGCCAATATTCTTTCTCGTTTTGTCATTTATGTTTCCTCTTTTTTCCGGGGTCAACATCGTAAACATTTCCGCTAAATTTACAACGATTTAGGTGGTTGATTCATCTGCAGCAGGTTCAGGCGGTGGCCATAAGCCGCGTTCCTGCATCACCTCGCGCAGAATTTTCAAAGCACTGTTGGTGGTCGGAACTCCGCCGTAAATCGCCATTTGAAAAATGACCTCAGCGATTTCGGCCGGCAAACAGCCCACGTTCAAAGCGGCCTGTATGTGCAAGCGCAGTTCCTCGGGTCGCGACAATACCGTAAGCGCTGCTACGGCCACCAATTGCCGCGTTGGATGGGGAATCTTTTCGCGGGCATACATCTGCCCGATGATAAATAAAGGCAGTTCCTTGGCCAACCCTTTGTCAAAAGAACGCCATAGCTTAAAAGGCCTTTCGCCTGTAACGTCTTTGAAATAGAGCTCGCCCGTGGCCTTGGCTTTGGCGATGAGATCCTGGTCCATTATTTTTCCTTTCGGCACCCGGTTCAATCCCCAGCTAAGAGATGTGACCGGACACCTGGCCAGACATGGCTTAATCATAAACCTTGACGTGTCCGGCCGTTGGTGACCCCTTCTAATTATAATTTTGTGAGGTCTAATTTGACTGCATTTGCGTAGGCCACGGACGCATACCCGCCCACTCCGCAACCCCCTCGATCCCTATAATTTTTTAGGTTTGACGGGAGACTGTCCCAGCCCCCGTTGTCTTGGATCAGTCTGTCAAGAAGCTCGGTACAAATATCGGGATTTTCCTTTGCCAGGTCCTCGGTGTGATAAAAATCATTTTTATCATCAAACAAACGATATCCATCCCCATATAGGCTGCCGTTGAACCACCATTTATCAGTGACAACCGTGGCTACGGTTCCCCAAACCGTGCCGGCGTATTCACGCAACGGTTTGTCGGCCAATGCCGGCTCCCAGATATTCAGCCCATCCAATCCTTCCGGCGGTGTCACTCCGGCAAGATCATAGAGTGTGCGAGTCAGATCAGTTTGTTGGCAAAGCATATGACTCACCAGGCCAGCACCCTCACCTTTGGGGTGGCGCACCATGAGTACGAGATCGTTAATACCGTGAGTCGAGGGGTGGCCCTGCTTGCTCACGTAGTCTTGATCTCCTTTATGCCCGACGTTGTGGCCATGATCGGAGACTACTACTACGATTGTATCATCCAGTCGTCCAGAGTATTTCAGGGACTCCATGAAGAAACCAAACCAACGATCCACAAAGGTTACAGAGCCGGCGTAATTGGCTTGGATCCTTTTCAGCTCACGAGGCGACAAGAATTCTTGCCACTTCATATAAGGCGATTGGATACAATTGCTTGGGCTGTCATCATCGGAATCATAAAGCTTACGATAATGCTTTGGTGGCAGCCAAGGCTCATGGGGATCAAAAGACTCGATTACCATGAAAAAATTATCGGCGTCCTGATTGTCCTCAACCCAGCGAGCCGCTTTGCGGAACACTTGGCTGGTGGAGCGCTCTTCTTCACAAAGGTAATAATTGTTTTGTAAATAGCGCTCTACAAAGGCTTGAACTTTTGTGTTTTCTCGATGGCTTTGGGGAATGAAGCGCTTCAGGAAATCCTTATCCAGCGGCGGTCCGGTGCGGAAGGAATCCACCTCCTGTCCCCGGATAAAATCATAGGATGCAAATCCGCGCTGGTAATTACGGTCGCCTTTGAAAATATGCCACAGGTCAGCCACGAGACAGGTACGGAAACCGGATTCTACAAAGGCCTCACTGATGGTTTTGCGCTCAGGTAAAATGGGCCCCCAACCCGGCAGCACGTAGAATGGCGCTAAGGGTCCGTCTAATTCTTTGAACGGAAAGATACGTTGCCCGGTATAGAGTCCCTGCCGCATGGGCAATGTGGGAAGGGTTTCCGCGTAACATCTGGTATAACGCATAGATTCTGAGGCAAATTCATCAAAATTTGGTGTTTGCATCCAGCTGTTGCCATATGCTCCCAGATGGTCTTGCCTAAGGCTGTCTAAAACGACCATTACTACATTCATTTGGGCCTCCTCTTTTCGCTATTTCATAGGATTGTGAGCCACAGCGGAACGCTGAATGCTCATTGTGATCTTAATAAACCGACTTAGTAGACGCGGCGTCGAAGATATAGAGGTGATTGAGGTTGAAAGCCAGTTTGATCTTCTCTTTAGGGTGTACGGCCTTTCTGCCCTCACATTTTCCGGTTATCTTCAAGCCACTGACATCAAGGTGCATATAAGTTTCATTGCCTAAAGGCTCGGTAACTAATATTTCGGCGTCAAACTTCCAGTCTTCCGGTATGTTGTTGGCACCTTCCTCTAAGAAAATATCCCCCGGACGCATTCCCGTGACGATTTTTTGCCCCGCGCTGATTTTAGCGCCAGGTTTATCAGGAATCGGTAGTTTAAATCCATCCGGGAAGCTAATGTTTAATTTTTCGCCGTCTTTGGTGATCGTCCCATCGATCAGATTCATCGGCGGACTTCCAATAAATTCCGCCACAAACGTATTCACCGGATTCTGGAAAAGTTCGATAGGGTTCCCGACCTGCTCAATATAGCCATCTTTCAAGACAACAATTCGGTCGCCTAATGTCATGGCCTCCACCTGGTCGTGGGTTACATATATAATCGTGTTTCTCAATCGTTGATGGAGCTCTTTGATCTCCACTCGCATTTGGGTTCTTAATTTAGCATCAAGATTTGAGAGCGGTTCATCAAACAGAAAAATTTCCGGATTTCGAACGATGGCTCTTCCCATGGCCACTCTTTGTCGTTGACCACCGGAGAGCTCGGATGGTTTTCTATCAAGGAGTTCCTCGATATTTAAAAGCCTGGCAGCGTTGTTCACCCTTTCCTTGATTTCGGATTTGGGCACTTTTTGAACCTTTAACGCAAACGACATATTGTTAAAAACACTCATGTGAGGATACAAAGCGTAACTCTGAAATACCATCGCTATGTTGCGATTTTTGGCCGGAATGTTATTCACCACGCGATCGCCAATCATGATCTCTCCCGCGGTGATTTCCTCCAAACCCGCGATCATGCGAAGCGTCGTAGATTTTCCACATCCCGAAGGACCCACCAAAACGATAAACTCAGCCGCTTTAATGTCGAGATTGATAGAATGTACGACTTCATGGTCGCCAAACTTTTTAACTATGTTTTTTAATGATATGGTCGTCAAAATATCTCTCCGGAACGGTAACCTACCTATCGTTGGGAAAATTGCTTCAAATTTTGTTTTATCAAGAAGGGTTTAGCTGAATTCTCAATTTTTCTTAAAACAAAGAACTCTATCCTTTCATCGCGCCGGCAGTAAGACCTTCAATGAAATAGCGTTGCAAAAAAACAAACAAAACCACAAGCGGCACGGTTACACATACGCATGCGGCCATCATCTCATCCCAGACATAGCGATTCTCTTGTATGAAGGTAAGTGCAATTCCCGGTGCCAAGATGCGCATTTGATCTTTGGTTGTTAATGTCAATCCAAAAAGAAAATCATTCCACGAAAAGAGAAAGACATATATCCCGGCTGCCACAATTCCAGGTAAAGAAATCGGCAAGATGATACTCCACAAAGCTCTCAGTTTCCCGCAGCCGTCTATTCGGGCACATTCCTCCAACTCCCTGGGTATCGTGTCAAAGTATGATTTGAGTATCCATGTACAGAGAGGAAAGGCAAATGTAGAGTGGGCTAGTACGAGTCCGGTGTAGGTGTTAATCAGCCTGAATTTACTGAAGGTGATAAATAGAGGAATCAGCAAAAGCGCCCAGGGAAACATCTGGGAAGAGAGCAATGCCTGCATTAAAAAAATACGACCTTTATAGCGGAATCGGGAAAAAGAATACCCTGCGAGAACTCCGCTGGCAAGACATACAGCAGTCGTCATGATAGCCACGATAAGGCTATTTAAATAATATCTAAAAAAGTATAGCCTTTCGGTAAAAAGCGCTTTGAAACCTGCAATACTAGCTGCTTTGACGATAGATTTCGGTGGCCAGTTAAAGAGTTCGGATTCCGGGGTAAACGCGACCCTTACCATCCAGAACATGGGTGTCAAAATGAGGATAGTGATCATCAATATGACAACGCACCATACCCATCTGGATATTTTGTGTTTATGGTAATACTGCTGGAACTTTTGCATGGGGGATTGTATTGGGATCGTGGTCATAAACGCAAACCTTTATTTAAAATTCCTTCTTGATGACGAGCTTAAGGTATTGGTTCGCTAAAATCAGCAGTAATACCAACCACGTAACGCCAACAGACGCGGCTGAACCCATCTGAAATTTACGGAAGGCTTCGACATATACCTTCATGGCCAGAGTGGTTGTTGCATTTACCGGCCCGCCGCTGGTCAGAGTGTAGATTGCAGTTACATCCTGAAAAAGGCGTATTGTGGAGATGAGACAACACAACAGCAGGATGGGGCTGATATAGGGCAAGGTAATTTTGTAGAACCGCAGAAAGGGGCCGGCCCCATCGATAATTGAAGCTTCGACGATATCTTTAGGGATGGTTTGCAGAGCGGCCAGCATCATGATCATGTAGTATGGAATACCCCACCAGCCATAGGTAATAATCAGGGCGAAACGAGCCGGCCATGTTTGACCCAGCCACATGATTTTGTTCTCAACAATCCCCAACTGCAGCAAAACGTAATTGAGTATCCCGAAATCGGCATTAAAGATAATCATCCACAGCAAGCTGATGACCATGATGGGTACAATCCAGATAGTGAAGATGGCGCTGCGAAAAAAACTTCTGAAAAAGAGGTTCATGTTCAGGATTAATGCCAGACTTAATCCGATGGAAGCTGCCGTAAAAACCGATAAAGAGATGATAAATACGCTATTGAAAAGGATTTGCCAAAACTCAATGCTCTTGAACAATTCCAAATAATTTTCAAATCCCACCCAATTGAAGCGCTTAGGCCTGATGAGGCTGTAGTCTGTAAAACTGAGAATGATGGAATGAATCAGCGGATAAACTAACACAAGGCAACATATCAAAAAGGCCGGTCCAACCAGCAGGTAGGGAAAAGCACGCTCGCTGATGCTATTTGATAATTTATCTCCTAAAGATTGTCCCACACCTGGGCCTTTCGTATTTTACAGCACGATTGTATTTCATAAAATTCGATAAAATGGGGCAGAAAGGTCAAACAATTATGCATCGAGTATGGCACAAAAGACGGCTTTTAACCCTCTTTTGTGCCTGTTTTGACTATTTTTGACCATATAATTTCTTGATCTTTTTTTCGGCATCTGCAGCTGCCTTCTTCGTGTCTCCCTGGTTTACGGCCACTTGCATTGCCTCGGCAACTATTTCAAGTGCACCAATAAAATTGGGATCTTTAGAAGGGGCGCCGTCGGCGACCTCGGATATTTCCATAAAGGATTTGAGATATTCGTCACCTTGAGCCCATGGTTCATTTAAAAATTTCTTGTATGTAGGAATTCCACCATATTCCTTGTATAGTTTTTCCACCATAGCCGGATCCTGTGTTAAAAAGCGAATTAACTTCGCAGCGATGTCCGGGTGCTTGGATTGAGCGGATACGGCCAAGACATGGCTGTTGTTAATTGTCCGACTAGTGCCGTCCGGGCCTTTGGGCATCGGGCCGATGATATAGTAATCATCTGCCTTCTCCCCCCATCCGGTCAACTTTCGGGTAACACCTCTCATCCAGGGACCGTCAAATATAAAACCGACTCTTTCTTTGGCCCAATACATACGACTTTCTCTCACATCCACCCCCAGCGGGATATGCTTTTCGGCAGCAGCCTCTTTATACCAATCTAATGCCGCTACCACGCCCGGGTTGTTAAAGACCACGTTTCCGTTTTCATCTTCGAACTTTCCCCCGTGGCCCCACATGGGCGGAAAAAACCAGTATCCGGAATTGCTGTTTTTAAAAGTCCGGCAGCCAAAACCATAGACATCCGGGCTCAAGGCCGAGATCTTAGCAACCGCTTTTTTAAACTCATCGTAGGTTTCCGGAATCTTCAACGGTAAGCCTGCTTTTTGTAGTAAGGGTTTCCAGCCCAAACAGACGATCGTTCCCAAATCCAGGGGCACTGCCAAAAGTTTACCGTTATATACACCCTGTTTGTATTGGGCCTGGGGCATATCGGCCAGTTCTTCTTTGCTGTAATATTCATGCAGATCCACGAAATCATCCGTCTCGGCAAATGAATTCACCCATTTTGGTGTAAGCATGACAACATCGGGCATGGTACCTGCCGCTCTGGCAACCATCAACTGCTGCATGGTTTCCATGAAAGGCGTGAGAACCCCCTCAATTTTAACGCCGGGGTTTTGTTTTTCAAATTCATCCCAGCGGGATCTTTCAAGCTCTCTGGCATAAGGCTCGCCGATCATCCATCCTGAAAAGCGAATGGTGATATCCTCTGCCCCTGCCATTTTGGGTGTACCAATGACCGATGCAACCAATGCTAAAGTTAAGATGACAAAACCAACTGTGAGAATGTTCCTTTTCATAGTCCAATCCTCCTTTTTACATTTATGATGGTTAATAAGGCGCCCTTAGTCGATAATACGAAAGCCGAACATTATTCGGGTGCTGCGGTTCTCCTAAAATGGTAGTCTCCAACTAGCTTTACGGTCAATGCTTAATACCGTCAGGCCGCCCAAGGCACGGCATTTCCCATATGTTTTCTGCTCTTTGACTTAATTAGCGATGAATGGCGCCATGACCGATAAAGCGAAATTGTGGCAATCCTCCAGGCCTGCTCGATACCTAAGTCCCTTTCTTTGTGCACGATGGTACTCCCTTGAGATTCGATCACTATCCCGTTTAACCATACTATGGTTTTTTGAATTTCATTACGCCTGGTTTATTCACTGAGGGATTCAGGCTTTCGGTCTTGTCACCAAATTCGGCATCAACCAAGCCATAAGATCCCGGTCTAATTCCGGCAAACTCATGGTATGACACAACTGGTCGATCTGTTCGGCCGTGCGAGCGCCTACGATCAATGTGGAGACAGTTTCCGGCGCAGTAGAAAACTTGACCGCAACCTGAGCAATGGTCTCAAAAGGCGCTTTCACCGCCTTTTTTTCGATCTGCTCCATACTCTTAAGTAATATTTCTTGACGCTCCGGCGGGTATAACGACCTATGGCCGGTCGTGAACAGATGTCCGGGCCGATACTTTCCGCCCAAAAAGCCGCTCTCCAGAGCGGTGCGCGCAACAATGCCCACACCTTTTTCCAGAGCGTACTCAAACACATCCAGGTTCATCTGCCGGAAAATGCTGTACACCATCTGCAGGACATCGATCCGCCCGCTGTCAATGTACTGTCGGGCCAAGGCAGGAGTCGCAGGCGTTACACTAGGGCCCTTGATCGATGCCCCAATGTAGCGAATCTTGCCTTCCTGCTTGAGCTTTTCATATTCATCCAGGACCGCCTCCATGACCTCGGGCTCATCCGGCGGTGCATGCATATAATAAATGTCCAGGTAATCCGTCTGAAGCGCCTTCAGAGTTGTCCTCCAAATCATCACGGATTTGGGGTATCGTATCGAGACTTTGGCTTTTGAAGGTCTTGCTGGCCAAAACGACTTCGTGTCGGCGTCCATTTTGCTGAAACACCCTGCCTAAAATGTCTTCGGCCTCGCCATAGCCTATGGCGCTGTCAATAAAGTTGCCCCCGGCATCTATATAGGCATTGACACAACCCATGGCCTCAGTATCATCGATCTTGGCATAGGAGTTGCCCCCGATGGGCCAAGATCCATACCCTAAAACGCTTACGTCCAACCCGGTCTTGCCCAAAGGCCGTTTCTGGATCTCAGACATATATCAGCCTCCTTATTCTAATGATTCTTAAAATCGCAGTGAAAGTGGCAGTTCCGCATTGGGCTATAAATTATCACCCCAGGCCTGCGCTTGAAGAACAGCGTCATAAGCCAATTCACCTCGAAAATCCGCACCGATTGCCTTGGCATACGCATCTGTGGTGGGAGGACCACCAATCATAATTTTAACTTTACCGCTGGGGATAGAATTCAGAATAACCTTGGTCGTGGCTTCAATAGCCGGACAAAGTTGTTGTCAGCAGGCAGGAAAGCGCAACGATCCGGGCTTCTTCGCTTTTAATGACATTAACAAACTGGTCGGCCGCTATATCCACTCCCAGATCGAACACTTTAAAGCCGGCGGCTTCAAGGGTCATCGCAACGATGTTCTTGCCAATATCATGTAAATCGCCCTTAACCGTTCCAATAACGATTTTTTCTTTTGGCTTGATTTTGTTCTTAACTAAAAACGGCCTTAATGTTTCTAATCCGACTTGAGATGCCTTGGCGGCAACCATCATTTCGGGTATATAGCATTCGCCGGATGAAAATTTGGCACCAACAATACTTAAGGCCTTGTTGATTCCGGAGTCTATAATCTCGTTGGGAGATTTACCCGCATCCAAGAGTTCATTAATTATCTTCGTGGTTGCTGCAAAATCACCCTGTTGTATGACGGCTGCTAATTTTTCATACATGCATATTTACTTCCTTTTTGTCCATGCGATGAGGAGTCCAAAGGCTAACGGCTCAGCCATTTATAGGATAGGTTCCGTACTTGCGTGCGGCTTCATACATTTTACAAACATTTTCCGGTTTAACACCGGCTTGAATGTTGTGCACCGCGGTAAGCACATAACCTCCGCCGGGCGCTAATTCGTCAATCCGCGTTTTGACCTCATTTTCAACATCTTCGGGACTGCCGAAAGGCATTACCTTTTGGGTATCAATTGCGCCCCAGAAAGTCAGCTTATCACCGAACTCAGCTTTTAATTTTTTCGGCGCCATACCTTCGGCACCCACCTGGATCGGATTTAAGGCATCGACACCTAGTTCAATTAAATCGGGAATTAGTTTGGACACGCTGCCGCAGCAATGCAGAAACATGTAGGCATCCGTATTTTCCTTCACGAATTTCCATAATTTTGCAGCATATGGTTTCAACAATTTGCGGTAATGGTCCGGCGAAATCAAAGGTCCGCTGTTTCCGCCCAAATCTTCGGCGACCATAATGACATCGATATATTTTCCGATTGCATTTAAATAATTTTTATAAAACCTTAACTGCAGATCCGTCAAAATCTCAATTAGTCTTAGTATAAATTTTTGATTTAAAATAACATCCATATAAAATCGCTCGGGGCCCATTAGAAAAAGGCAGGCATAATCCATGGCCCCGAATACCGGTATGTCGCCCACGATGGCGTATTTAGAATTTTCATGCAGGGTTTTTGCTTCTTCTTTCAAGCCGGCATATCTGCCGGGGTCGTCCGGGTCCGGCCAGGGGTATGATTCCAAATCTTCAATGGTGGCCTCTTTCAAAGGGTGACCAATGGGGTCCCAATATAAACTGGTCACGGGTTTTATCCATTTGGTGCCCCATTCATCTACATAAGAATTGTCGGGGTTGATTTTGATGTTAAAATTGCCGGGTGGTTTAATTCGAACGTAGCGCGTATCGATTCCAAACATACGCAGCATTTCTTCCGGCGGCTCAACGTGATCGCGCATGAAATTTTTGGTTTTCCAATTTTTGCCCAGGTACTTTTTGAGGTCGTCAAATGGTATGGTCTCAATGCCGGTTGATACCCCACCCAAATCAAGGGGAATTCGATCCGGTTCTTCATGCCCGAGGCTTCGCAGCAGCCTTTCGCGAGGTGTCATTTTTGGCATAATAAAATTATCCTGTTCTCTATGCTTCCCTGTCCTTTGCTGATCGCCGCCAAATATATTATGGTCGGTAACCGCCGCTCTACGCATCAGCCGATATTGGCTAATGCAGTCATTTCCGAATATTCACTGACTAGTTTTTCAACTATTTCGCCTCTAAGATCCGGCAATAACGCCGCATCGACATTCATTTGAACCTGATGGGCGTTCTTTGCTCCCACAATCAGGCTGGAAATTTGTTTGGGAGCCAAAGAAAATTTAATGGCAACCTGGGCCAGGGTTTGATAAGGGGAAACCACCGCCCAGTCTTTCATCTCCTCGGCCATTGCAAAAATCTTTTTTTGTTTTTCCGCTGACCAGCGATTGCGGTGATCATTTTTAATCGTCCCGTTAAATACATGTTCCGATTTATATTTGCCGCTTAAAAATCCACTTTCCATTGCGGTCCTGGCGATTATGGCAACGCCATTTTCAGATGCATTGTCAAACATACCCGTGTGCAATTGACGCAAAATGCTGTACACAACCTGTAAGGCATTCACACGTCCGGTATCGATATATTGATGGCATAGTTCCAGCGTGGCAGGGCGTGACATCGGCGGCCTTGATGGATGCCCCGATAAATTTGATTTTGCCTTCGCGCCGGAGTGTTTCAAACTCATCAAGCGCTCGTTTCATGGTGTCAATATCATCCGGAGGAAGATGGAGATAATAAAGATCCAGGTAATCTGTTTTCAATTGGCGCAGTGACTCTTCAAGTTCCTTTCGAATCTCCGGGATGGTATCCAGACAATCACCTTTTATGGTTTTGCTGGCCAAAAAAATACTATCGCGGTTTACATTATTTAAGACGTTCCCAACGAGCATTTCGCTCTTACCGTATCCCCGCGCCGTATCAATATGATTGCCGCCGGCATCGATGTATGTTTCAATCGCTTTGATTCCGTCACTATCCGGCACGTCCCCATAATGACTTCCACCAATTGGCCAGGCACCAAAACCTATCTCAGATACTTCAATTCCCGTGTTACCGAAAAGTCGTTTTTTAATCCTTTCCATAATTTGCCTCTCTTATTAGAGCGTAAACGGATTAAGTGCATATTTCAACCGAATCTCAAATTGCATCCATTGCCTTGACTATCCTTTAACCGCACCTGCCATCAGACCCTTGACCATATATTTACGGATGAGGGCTGAAATAACAACCACCGGAATCAGCATGCAGACGCCACCGGCCGCCATTGTCCCCCACTCAAGACCCTCATAGGCAATATATTTGGTAATTGCTACGGGTGCCGTAATGGCATGGCGCCGGGTCAAAATAACGGCAAAAACAAACTCATTCCAACTGAAGATGAAGGTTAAGATGGTGGCGGTAATCAGTCCTGGTGTCGACACCGGCAAAACAATTCTGAAGAATGTGTTGAAAATCGAGGCACCATCGACTCTGGCCGCTTCTTCAAGATCTCTGGGGATCTGATCAAAGAAAGGAACCATAATCCATATGACCAAAGGTAAATTGTATATCGCATAAATAATGATCAGGCCGATGTACGAATCGCGCAGCCCAATGATTTGATAGGCTGTAAAGTAGGGTATAATAAAAACCATCCCGGGTACCATGCGGGTCGTTAGATTCCAGGACAGCAGGATTTTTTTAAACCGAAATTTGGAATGCAACAATGCATAAGATGTCGGCACACCGATGATGAGTGATGAGCCGACACTGCCTAAACTGACTATCACGCTGTTTAACAATGAGAAACCGAAAAAGGAATCATCGGTAAAGAGTCTGACAAAATTCTGCCAGGCAGGTTTAAAGATAAAAAGCGGTGGATAGGTCATGGCTTGAACTTGGGTCTTCAAAGAGAGAAGGACCAGCCAAAAAATTGGGAAAAAAAACAGCCCAAGAATAAAAACTAGAAGCGTGTAAGTTCCCCATGTGTAGATTTTTTTGTTCATAGCAGCGTTTATAATTTTTTAAGAATGCCTCTCACAAAAAAAAGATTAAAAATAATCAACAACCCGAAAAAAACGAGCATCATCGCCGCGGCATAACCGATCTTGTAATAATGAAAAGCATTCTGGAACACCAAGTAGTTCGTGGGCTCCGTTGCCTGGGCAGGCCCCCCGGAAGTCATGGTGTAGATAATGGGGAAAATCGCCATGGCTTCAAGAATCCGGAAAAAAAGAACAATATAAGTCACCGGTTTTAAAAGCGGCAGGGTAACATAATATAGGGTTTGAAGAATCGAAGCCCCATCGATTTTGGCGGCTTCAAAGGGTTCTTTCGGCAGATTTTCCAAGGCGGCCGAATACATCAGGATAACGTAAGGGGTCCACACCCATACCGCAGCCATTATCACAGCCCAAAAGGCCGCTCCCGGATGGCTGAGCCAATCAATCGCGGGCAGTCCCACGATATCTGCCACCCAACCAAATCCTCCTAACTGCGGTGTGCATAATACTCTAAATATAAGTCCGACAAGAACCGGGGGAACAACCAGTGGTATGACAAAGAGTGATTTGATGATGGTCGCTCCCTGCTTAATACTATTTAAAAGCAGGGCGATGAAAAGACCTAATACCAATTGGATAACGACCTGAATGGTAATAAACTTAACCGTAACCCACATCGAATGCAGAAATCTTTGATCCGAAAGCAACTGGACAAAATTATCCAACCCTATTAGGGAAAAGGTGCCGCTGATGTTCGTCAGTTTCAATCCGGTAAAACTGATATAAATGAGAAAAACCACCGGCACAGCGGTTAAGATTAGCATAATGAAAAAATAGGGGGCAATGGCTAGAGCGTATATTTTTTCATCCGACTTCAATGATACTGTTCCCTTAGAAGAGGTGTAATTATGCCGAGAAAATGGTGGCTAAAAAGCAAAAGTAGCAAAAAAGTCACCATGCGCCCGGAAGGGCTTCTGAGAAGCCGATTCCGGTCACATGATGATTTTCTGCTGATAGCGTGAAAAGGGAAATATATTATATGTAGTTAATAATAGCCGGCATTTCGCATGACTTTATCGACTTGTTCCTGAGCTTCTCCAAACGCCTCTTCGGCTGTCTTAGCATTAACAATAACGGCGTTTAAGGCATTGCCGACAATAGAGTCAATCTCACTAAATTCGGGAATTGCCGGAATATACCAGGCGGGTGCCAGAGCGTTGGTTTTGTTAAAAACCTCCAGAAAAGATCCTCCGCCCCAATCGTAATCGTATTTTTTGATGAATTCGGGATCATTAAAAACCGAATTGCGCGTGGGGGCATTAAACGTCGTTTCCTGGGCAATCTTTTTCATGGTTTCCGAACTCAGGGCCCATTGCATAAATAGCCAGGCTGCTTCCTGATTTTGACTTGCGACCGGAATGCCATAGCCTTGACAGGCTCCCGGCGTAAATAAACCACCCGCGCCTTTAAAGGGTACAACGGCAAAACCCGTTTTGCCGACAACCTTACTCTTTTCAGGATCCAGTATGCGACCTGCCAAGGGGGTACCCTCAACACTCATGGCCACCCGCTCAGTTTGGAAATTCGCCAAATTGTCCTGGAAAAGGATGGCGCCAAAGCCCGGAGGGCCATATTTTTGAAGCAAGCAGGGCATATTTTTTAGCGGCCGTAATATTTTCAGGTGAATTTATGGTCGGATGCATGTCATTGGGGTAATCTTTAAACAGTCGCCCCCCCTGACCGTACATGGCACTCAAAAATGTCCACATGTTCGCATAGTTACCGGCTGCCGAGCGCAATGATATTGCCGGCATTTCCTTGGTATGGATTTTTGCCGCCACTTCGATAAGTTCATCGAGGGTCTCCGGGACCTTGGTAATGTTATTGGCTTTAAAAACTTCGATATTGTAGTAAAAATTTTGAGTGGCATTAAAAAAAGGAAATCCGTAAATATGCCCGTCCCGGCTAAGCATGGTAAGAGGACCATTGAAATAGTCATCCAATGCAAGCATTTTCTGATCGGTTATGGCACCATTCTTGGCCAGATCGCTAAAGGACACCAGCCAATTCGCTTTCGCATAGGCCTGCACATCCGCACCCACTAAAAACATGACGTCGTAGGTAGTCTTTTTTGAAGAAAGTTCAACACTGGCGAGCTGTCTTACATTGCCCCACGGAACGAAGTCAAACGTGACTTTCATGCCGGTCATTTTCTCAAACTCAGGGGCTAATTGAACCAGCCCGGTTTGATAACTTTGTTTAACCGACATAACGTTCAATTCGGTGCCTTTATACTTGTCCCACTCAAGGGCGAATCCCGTTTGGGAAACAAGCAAAAGCGTCATTAATACCCAGCAAACCATTAACAAGATTCTACTCTTTTTCATGATTTTCCTCCTTTTTATTTAGCGCCAATATTAGCCTTATATAAAAATGAATCTAGCGACCCATTAACCACAAAAATTTCCGATTGTTTATCAAGCCAATCCATCAGCAGCAGACTAATCTGAAATGTTCGATCAAAAGCCTGCCTTCTCAACCTAAGCTAAAATATCCAGGAGCCGCCGCCTGCAGGAAGGTTTTCCGGCAAAGAACCGCCGCCATCCTTTTTAAGCAACTCGAAAAGGCGTCGAACTTCTTCGGGTTTCTGGTCGGCAATATTTTCAGTCCATTGCGGATCATTGGCGACGTGATACAATCGTGCGCCTTCCCCCTTGGTCGTTATAATCAGCGCATATTCTCCGTCGAAAACGACACCCCAATTCTTCAAAATACTGGTCAGATAATCCCGGTGTTTTACTTTTTTGCCTTCAACAAGCTCCCAGAGATTTTCGCCCTCGGCCCACTCCGGTATTTCCTTTCCAAGCAAATAGAATAGCGTGGGAAACAAATCATGGTTATAGACGAAACTGTCTATCACTTGCGGTTTCTGGCCCGGATTTCTAATCCAATACACCAAATCCAATACCTCCGGGTAAACGCCTGAGGAGGGCTTGCCGATAAAGCCTCGTTCGCCTAATAGATGGCCGTGATCCGTCATCACGGTGATAATGGTATTATCGAAAAGATTAAGGTTTTCGACTGTTTCCATAAAGTAGCCAAACCAGCGGTCTGTTAGCGTGCATTGGCCGGCGTATAAGGCCCGGACATGCTGCAGCTCGCGTTCGCTCATATAATCCATGGCTTCCGAATAATGCGGCAGAATAACTTCGGTCCCTTCATAACCGGGATCATACATGTCTGAATAATACCGCGGAGGGTCAAACGGCTCGTGGGGGCAAAAGCTATCGACGACCAGGAAAAAGGGGTCCTCATCACGGTAGTTTTCCTCCAGCCAGCAAGCTGCATACTTAAATAGTTTTGCAACCGACCACTGTTCTTCGTGGTGGCGATCTTGGGTATTTTTCAAGTAATTATTGAATACTTCCTGATAAAACGGCGTATACGACATTTTGGGGGTAGCATATTTTTGATAATCAATTTCCGTCACCTTCCCGGTTCGGTAATAATCATGTTCCTGGCCCCGGACCCACCGATATTCTTTGAAGCCGCGGTGAAAGTTCATGTCCGGTTTGAACATATGGTAGGTATCGGTCAAAAGCGCAGTTTTCCATCCATCCTCTTTGAGGATTTCAGACATACAGTCAGGTTTTTCAGGCATGGGATTCCAACCGGGGACCGGCGCCTGGCGCCACGGTTTCCAATCCCAAAAGGGAAAATCCCGTTTGCCGTTCCAAAGTGCTTTGCGGACCGGGATGGTCGCCAAGGATTCAGGATAGGCGTTGGTAAAGCGCACGCATTCTTTACCGAATTTGTCCAGGTGAGGTGTTTTTACGTCTTTGATGCCGTTTAGGCCCACATGGTCGGCGCGAAGGGAATCAATTATTACAGTAATGACATTCACGTTTCAATCCTCCATCAATTGCTTACGGTATCGTTTTCAATTTATGGCCTCCAAAGATAAATCTGGCAGATCTTTTACATGCGTTTTGCACCATTTGTTTTATTTATCCATTGGCAGCTTTGTCATAGACGTCGCCGTCGCTGATTAAATAATTAAAAGAACTTCCTCCTGAGAGTATCTTGTGCACATGGCAGGATTTGGCACAGTTAAGCAGTATCGTCCGCTCACGGCTTGTTAATTCCGCTCCGACATTGATAGTGATCTGATATGAACAGCTATTTGTCGTTATCTAAGGTCGGCAACAAATTTACGCAATTCCAGTTCGAGCTCCATCGCTTTTTGCGGATTTTTATCAATCAGGTTATTTTTTTCCTCGGGATCTTCTTTAAAATGGTAGAGCTCAGAGGGCGTTTTCTTGTCCAGATACATCATAAAACTCCAGTCATGATCGTTAACGCGCCAGGATTGTTTGAAATATCCCATGTAGGCGTAATCGCGAATTTTTTCTTCTTTTTGGGTCATCAACGGGAGCAAACTTTTGCCGTGTATCCTGGGCGGGAGCCGCACATCCAGAAAATCCAGGATGGTCGGGAAAATCTCGGTGGTCTCCACCAGGGCATCGAAGCGCTGGCCGGCCCCCACACCTTGCGGGTGACGGATAATCAGCGGTATGTGCACCAGCTCTTCGAATAGCAGTGGTTCAGCCTTTTTGATAATACCATGCTCGCCGAATGGGGCCCCGTGATCAGTGGTGTATATGATCAGCGTGTCGTCGTACATGTCAAGTTCGCGCAGCTTGTCCAGAAAAACGCCCACCCAGTGATCACAAAGAGACACCTTGCCGGCATACAGCATCTTGATGTGATGCAGTTCCTCGTCGGTCAGGTATCCTTCCACCCGTCCGGGGACGGGATGAATGATATCTTTGCCATCATAGCCGGGGTCCACGTACATGCTTCGGTAGGGTTCCGGCGGATCCCAGGGCTCATGGGGATCAAAGCAGTCCAGCCATAAAAACAAGTTGTCCTTTTTAGGCTGCTCCTCTATCCACTTCGCAGCCCCGTTGACACAGCGGGCGACAAACGTGTCTTCTTCGCCCTGCCACCAATGAATGTTGCGCAGGTACTGGGCAATCTGGGCGCGCACAGATTTGTCGTTGCCGTAAGCTTTATGGTAGCGGTCGACATCCGTCTCGATGGATTCGTCCAGCACCCAGGGGTCGGCTTCGTGGCCACGGATGTGCTGGGTGAAATCGAATCCCCTTTCGAAGGCCATCGTGGGTTTATGCATGTGATAGACGTCTGTTATCAGCGCATTGGTGTATCCTTTGTTCCAGAGTACTTCGGCCAGCAGGATATCGGTCGGCTCCAGACGCTGCCAGCCGCGAAAAGGAAATGTGAAGCGCCCGGTAAAAAACGTGGTGCGGGTGGGTATGGTCGGCAGGCCCTCGGCATAGCAGTAATCGAAAACCGCGCTTTCGGATGCCAAGTTGTCAAGATTAGGTGTCTTTATCCAATCATTGCCGTAGCAGCCGAGGTAATCCCATCGTTGGGTGTCATTGACGATAACGACAACATTCATGCGAAAACTCCTTTATCAGCGGTTGATTACCGGCAGACCGTCCAGGGTGCTGGGTGCCATGGCCATCATCTGGTCCAAGAGATCCTGATTTAATTCGGCATATATTCCTTCCTGCGGGTGATCAACAGCTCCCAGCAGCCGGTAAAATACGCCGGCCACTTCTTCTTTAAACGACAATACGTATTCAACGTCGGCGTCTTCCCAGGTCATTTTGATCTCAGCATCGTCGTCGGGTTCATCTTCCACCGAAGGCCCGACAATGTACTCCATTTGCGCTTTCAGATCTTCCAGGAAATCTTCATCATAAAAACCGGCGCCGGTCAGGGTATAGCGCAGGATTCGATACATATCGGCAAGCTCGTCAGCATCAAATGCGATCGCAAACTCACGTTGGGAAATACCACAAGCTGCAGTTTCACTGACTTCCACGTAGGCATATCTCCTTTTAACAGTTTTGCGCTAACGATCATGAATAAGCGCTTATAATTTGGGGTCTTTTCTGATTCGTTCGTACGTTAAAATGATAAATTCTATTAGTCAAATTAATAAAATTTAATTGTGTATTGAAAGTATCGATAGTTAAAAAAAAGAGGGCGACTGGAGTAATTATCGATATTATCAATCGTTGCAACAAATCAATTAATTTGACTAATGGAATTTCTCCGCATATAAGCTCAAAAAGACCCTATCCGGATGACAAAGGAGAAGAACGTCGTGAACGATTTCTCAGCTTACGAAAAATTAATCATGGATAAACTGACGCCGGAACATCAGAATCTGATGCTGCAGCTGTCGCCAAAAGAGCGCCGTTCTATGGAACAGCACGTCACTGCTGAAAATATTCAACTCATTCAGTCCTGGATCGGGAGCGACCGAGAAATCCGAGACATCCTTTTCTGGGATATGGAGGGCAAATACGACGATCCCGAATGGCAATCGCTTAAACCGGTCGATGACCATACCGCTGAGTTATACCGCCAAACCAAAGTCTATGTCGATCAACTGATGACCGAAGCTGTCGAGATCCAGCGACGTTCGGATCTGACCCTTTTCAGCCAGTTCAACAGCGGCTTGCTGTTTAGCGGTCTTGGGGGAGCCGTGCGCAGCAATGCTGAAGGGAAACCGGATGAAAAGGGCGGTTTTTTTAAAGGTGTTGAACTGCGGTGTATCGGAAGTGTGGGGGATCAGATCAATTGTATCACGCTTTACCCGCTGCAAGGAGGTGAAATCGATGTCCATTTCGGCAACCGGCTCGATGACCGGCCGGCCGGCATCCGGGTTTACACCGGAGACAGCCACAGCCTGCTGCAACTGGCACAATTGATAGCCCGTGGATTTCCCAAATTCGGGATTGATTCATATGTTACGGATACTGATGGCAAAAATCAGGATCTGAATCCACAAGCCATACGTAAAGCCATGATGACTGACGGCGGGCCAACACCGGCGCCTACGGACGAAATGCTGTTGTTTGCCGCAAGGCGTGTAACAGGCATCGACAAAGCACTCGAAGCGGCAGGGAACCTGTCGCGAACCTTTTACGAACGGTTCGGACTCGAGACCGAGTGCTACAAAATCGGTAAGAATTACCCCAACTTCGTCATTATGCGTGAAGAGAATACGGACCGCATCCTGCCGCCGTCTTCACCGGTTTCAAACAAAGGCCTGGTCATGATCACCGCCACCAATGTCTGTCGCCGGTGCCGGCGCGAGCTGAAAGGGTTCCGGGATTTTGCCCGCAATTACCCGGATGTCACGTTTGCCCTGGTTAATCTCAGTTCACCCCAGTTTAAATTCTATGAGCGTGTGTTCGGGGATATGGGCGACGGCGACCCGGATAAATTCCGCAAAACAGCGGCCGGCGTCACCCCTTTTGTTATCGTATATGTCCCCGACCAGCACGGTATCCTTAAATTCGCCGAATACTATTCCACCGGCAAAGCTGAAGACACACCATCGGTTGAAAAATGCATGCTCCTGTTTGACCGCTATTTCCGATAGAATCCTACCTGAAAATGGACGGAAGATTTGAAAATCGATTGCCTTGTGCGGTACTTTGCCCTATTATCCAGGCATTCGATCCGTCTCATATTTCCAAAATATAGAAGTCCTGATAATCAATTTGTTGGGAGTGTCCCATGATAAAAGAAATGGGAGGAGATTATCTCCAGTGGCTGCGGGGATTTTACTATGTCGCCAAGACCGGCAGTTTCTCAACAGCCGGCAGAGAAATCGGCCGCGGTCAGCCCACCATCAGCCATCAGATTAAATGCCTGGAAAATGAGTACGGCGTCACCCTGTTCGATAGGTCCCGGGACCGGATGGAACTGACGCCGGAAGGCAAAATCTTGTTTGAAAGGGCGGTCTCGATCTTCGAAATCGTCAAATCGATGCAGGGTGAAATTGACAAAGGCCACCAGCAGTTGAAAGGGCGGATCACCATTGTTGCCACCCACGCCGTCATTTCATCGTTCCTGCCGAAATACATCGTCGATTTTCACAAGAAGCATCCGGATGTCATATTTGACGTCCACGGCGGTGGTGTCAAAACCATTCTCGAAAGAGTGGAATCAACCGATGCGGACTTCGGTTTTCTCAACTTGAAATCAGTGCCCAAGGGGCTGGACTATCACAATTTGTTCGACACCAAGCTGGTGCTGTTAACGCCCAAAAATGGACCGTTTGCAAAAAAGAAACGACCGACCTTGGAGCAGATTGCAAAGCAGCCGTTTATCTTCTTTCCGCTCAGCAGTACCATCCATCCCTACATCGAAAAAAAATTCATGGAAAGAGAATTGAAACTGAATGTCGTGCTGGTGCTCAACAATTTTGACATTGTCAAAAAATATGTCCGGTTGGGAATGGGCGTGTCGATACTCGATGATTTTACTCTGACGAAGCGGGATTATGAACGTCTGGATATTTTCCCGCTGGATCAATTTTTCGAGAAGCGGCAGTATGGGATGGTCATTCGTAAAACCAAATACCTGTCACCGACGGTTTGGGCGTTCATTCGCTGCATCAAACCGGATATAGAGATGTAAAAACGGGCGCGTCAGGCAATTTTAATTAGAGAAATTTAATTTTGCTTTCGTCCCAACGCCGGATCAGATAGGGCTTTTGACTTTCATAAACCCTGAAAATGTCCTCGAGATAATCCTCACAATCCTTTGTTTCCCAGTCGATCGTCTTGTTAACAAAGGATAGCATGCGTGAATAGTAGAAGGGGATCATAGATTCGATCAGAGCCTGCCGAGGCAATTCATCTTTGCGGTAGGCGACGGCGAAATTATACAGCAATCGAACCCAGAACCTGCTGGGGTAGAAAAACTCCTCTTTTGAAAGCGAGGTTAAGTTTTTGATCTCTGCAAATTCCTCCTGTGTGAAGACTTGCTGCCAAATCTCAGTAAATTCTTCATAGCCTGATCGAAATGTATGATGCAGATTTTCCGTGTCCACGCTGGGTATCGGCGGTTTTTCGTCCACGCCCAGTCCGAAGCCGAAGATACTGCTTGGCTGGCTGCCCTTTACATGCTTCCAGAAATACTCGAAATCGATCATCAGGTTGAAAATAGTCGCAATGACATGGGTAAACATAGGGGCGAGATGCCGGGCTGGGTCTTTGACCCGGTGACTTTTCGAGGAGTTTAGAAAAGTTTGACAAATTTTGAAACCACGGACGGAAGCAATCGTGGTCATCCAGATGTCGATGCCGAAATTGGCCACGTTTTCGGTCCAGATCCTTTCGGTTAGGTAAGCCAGCGCCAATTTTCCGGAAAAACCGAAATCTCCGCCGATAGGCTGCCGTATCCTGGATCCGTATAACATCCTCAGAAAGGGGCTGGCAAAGTGGTTGGTGATGGATGCGTCGTATTTGTGGCGTTCGTATATGGGCGACACATAGTCGAAACCGCAGAAAAGCGGCTCCCCGAGATACTGGATCCATTTCGGAGTAAAGCTGGTCAGGTCGGCGTCGACCATGACCACCGCTTTTGCATTCAGTTCCACGGCCGCTCGAAACAGATTGCGGCAGTTCCGGCCCTTGCCTTTGACACCCTTGGGGGTCGAAATATATATCTTGGAAGTTTTGGTCGGTGTATCGAAGAAAGCATCCTTTGTTCCATCGCAGGAGTGATTGTCGGCATTGATGATAACCGCCTTTTTATCTGCAAAGTATTCCTGCAGGCCCAGATCGGCTGTGGCCGTGACATTGGAGATAGTATCCACCTCGTTGTAGGAGGGTGTCCCCACAATGATTTCCGCCTCGCGGACTTTCTCAGGGTTCTCGACGATTGTATTCGTATCTTCCATCATGAGGACTCAGCTGGCAGAAAAGTATTGTACATGTATCTATAATAATTGATAAAAATCAGCGATCAGCAGCAGAGGTGGCCCCGGCCCATTCCAATGGCCATCCTCGTATCCCCAGCTCTGTTGGTGGTCGCTGATTTTTAAGTATTGAAAGATGAAACCAGTTTAGTCAAATTAATAGTATCGAAGTGACAAATCGATAATTTCGATATCCGGTTATCTGGAAAGAGCAAATTTCTTCTTGACAATTAATTCTTTAAGCATATAAGCATGTAAGCAAGAAATTACATGATAACAAACTTATGTGTTTTTTGACCAATATATCAATACCGGCTGGGAGGATCGCATGGTCAATGATTATTTGCATGTGGGCATAAGTGTTCGAGATCTCGAGAAATCAGTCCAATTCTATACAGAGGTTCTCGGGATGGAGGAAGGTATTCGAGTCTCCCACAAGGGTGAGGCCATTAGCCAGGTAGTCGCTGTAGAGAATACCGAGGTGGATGTCTGTTATGTCACCAAAGGAAAACATCGTCTAGAATTGATTGAATACAAAAACAAAGACAAAGCCAAGCTTAATGATACCTATAAATCCCAGGACGACCCGGGGCTTGTTCATATCGCCTTTATTGTCGACGATATCGATGAAATTTACCAAAAGATCAAAGATCTTGGTTATGAATTCAACTCCGCGCCAATGGTTACAAGGGAAAATGGTCCCAAGATCGCATTCTTCAAGGGACCGGACAATGTCATTATCGAATTGTACCAAAAAGCGGACTAAAATACGATCGAGTATACAACGGACCGCAACACATTATTTAAAAAGTGAATTTATTATAAATTTGGGAGAGGTTGCAATGAAGGAATTATTTTATTTGGATGCTGTGAATGAAGCGCTCACAGAAGAAATGGCCAGAGATGATAAGGTTTTTATAATTGGTGAAGACATTTCAGTTGGCTATGGCGGCGGCGGCGTTTTTGGTGCCACCCGTGGACTCCTGGATAAATTTGGAGAAGAGCGGGTCATTGATGCACCGCTTTCGGAATCTGCCATTGCCGGGTGTGCAATTGGTGCAGCCCTTGTCGGGTATCGCCCGATAGTAGAGCTTATGTTTGGTGACTTTCTGACGATCGCCTCGGAACAGATCGTTAATTGTGCTGCCAAGATGCGGTGGTCGCTGGGGGGGCAGGTCGATGTCCCGATTGTTTATCGAACCGCTTATGGTGGGGGGGTCGGGGCGGGGATGCACCATTCCCAGTGCTTTGATAGTTGGTTTGCCGGTGTTCCGGGTTTAAAAGTCGTGCTGCCTTCGACACCCTCCGATGCCAAGGGGCTCTTAAAGGCTGCTATACGCGATAACGACCCGGTCTTGGTTCTGGAGCACAAGTTTTTGTACAAAAGACTTCAGGGGCCCGTGCCGGATGATGATTATATCGTGCCGATTGGAAAGGGCGATATCAAGCGGGAAGGGGATGATGTAACGATCATCGCCATGTCCGCTATGGTGCAACAGGCACTTGCGGCAGCTGATCTTTTGGAGAAGGAAAATATTCAGGCCGAAGTGGTGGATCCTCGAACCATACTGCCGTTGGATGAAGAAATCATCCTCCAATCGGTGGAAAAAACAGGCAAGGTCGTCATCGTCCATGAGGCGCCTGTCATCGGTGGATTTGGTGGTGAAATTGCAGCCATCCTGGCAGACAAAGGCATAGATTTCCTGGAAGCACCCGTGAAACGTGTGGGGGCGCCTTTTTGTCCGGTCCCCTCTTCTCCGGAAATGGAGCAGTTTTATCTGCCTAATGCGGAAAAGATTATTAAAGCGGTTTTAGAGATTGTTTAGGCAGATGGAGGAATCATAGATGTTGTACGAAATCAAAGTACCAGAAACAGGGTTTGGTATTGCAGAGGCAACCATTGTAGAATGGTTCAAAAGCATCGGAGATGAGGTTCAAGAAGGAGAGCCCATCGTTTCGGTTGAGACCGAAAAGGTGAACGTAGAAATACCGGCACCCGGCAGCGGAATTTTGTCAGAAATTCGATGTCGGATCGGCGATGTCGTGCCGGTCGGAGATGTTCTCGGAATTATTGCATCTGAGGCTGAGGCTAAGGCCGGGGGTTCCGATCGGGTAAAACCAAGTCAACACCCAAAAGAATCCGACCAACCGGGCCCAGAGAAAGTGATTCTTCAAGATGGTGAAAAACCAAAAAGAAAAAGAGTATCCCGACTTGCCAAGACAATTGCAAGAAAAGAAGGTATTGATCTGTCTCTAATTCCGTCCGGCAGCGGACCCGGGGGACGGATCACCAAAGAGGATGTTCTCAAGGCTGTTCAACAGAGGAACGATCAGGCTGAGCCGGTACCAGAAGAAGCTGAGACGGTTTCTTTGCCAGCCGTGCAGGCGCCGGTTGCCGATAAAAAAGTGACCCTCACGCATTGGCGCAAAGTCATCGCCGACCGTCTAACCGCCAGTTGGACCGAGATTCCCCATCACGCTCAATCCATTGATATCGATGTGACGGAATTGTCCGACTATATCACCGAAACCCAAAATGATTCATCCATACCACGGCTGACCTATATGCCCTTTATTATGAAGGCGATTCAGGCCGGGACTCACGTCACGCCTGAGATCAATGCGCATTGTTATGGAGACCATTATATTGTCCGACATGATTTGAATATCGGTATCGCCGTTGATGCCAATGGCAAGCTGATTGTGCCGGTCGTGAAACAAGTTCAGAACAAATCGATCGCAGATTTAGCCCTAGAATTGAAATCTCTTGTTGGCCGAGCCCGCGAAGATAAACTTGAACCCAAAGATGTCCAGGATGCCACCATTACAATTTCAAATGTGGGGCCGCTGGGATTATATTCCGGGTTTTCGATTATTGTACCTCCCCAGACGACGATCATCTGTGTCGGGGCCGTGCGGGAGGTTCCGGCCGTAATTGACGGGTCCATCGAAATTAGAAAAAAAATGTTTGTGACCAATTCTTATGACCATCGGGCGGTCCATGGCGGTCCTGCTTCGCGGTTTTTTGCTGAAATGCGGGATAAACTTGAAAGTCTAAAATCGCTTCTTTTGATATTGCACTGAACGAAGGGCGTTGGGTGAACGCCTGATAAGAGAGGAAATCATATGGAAATACCCAAAAAAGATTTAAAAGAAATGGCATACTGGATGGTGATGGGAAGACGACTTGAAGAACGCATCACCACCCTTTTTAAAGAGGCTCGCTTGCGTGGTCACCATCATCCGGGAATCGGACAGGAGGCCACCGCTGTCGGCGTCTGCTATGGTTTAGAGGAAAGAGATTATGTCTCGCTATCCCACCGCGGCAAGAACCCGGAATTGATGAAGGGCATGCCCTTGAAAGATTTGATGGCCGGTTATTATGCTAAAGACCAGGGATGTGAAGGCGGCAGAGTTCCGGCAGGTTCTCATATGTACGGTGATCTTGCCAATCATATCATCCCGATGCCCGGTCCGATCGGAAGTGTGATTCCCATCGCCGTTGGTGTGGGCCTGGGCCTTAAGATGGACCGAACCGGCGCGGTGATGGTGTGTTTTTTTGGTGACGGAGCTGCAAACAGAGGTGATTTTCATGAAGGTTTAAATTTAGCCGCGGCGCTTAAACTGCCTGTCATTTTCGTTCTGATTAATAATGCCTATGCCATGTCTGTGTCCGTGGAAAAAGCGACCGGGATGAAAAAGCTGGTGGATCGGGCCAAAGGGTATGGCATGCCGGGTGTCAATGTAGACGGTAATGATGTTAGAAAAGTCTATCTGGAGACGAGTAAGGCCATTCAAAGGGCAAGAACAGGAATGGGCCCGACGCTTATCGAAAGCATGGTTCATCGTTGGACGGGCCATTCCATCAGTGATGCCGATATCTACCGTACGGATGCAGAGAGAAAAAAAGGCGAAAAAAAAGATCCGATAAAAAGGATCAAAAGAGAGCTCATCAAGGAAGGCGTTCTCACCGAAAGTGCCTATCGAAAAATAGAGAAACGAGTCGATGAGGAGATTGAGGAAGCTGTTAATTACAGTGAAAAAGAATGTACCATACCGGATCCCTCTGAGATTTTGCGCGGCGTCTATGCCCCAATTGAGTAGAATATGATTTTTTCATCATTTTTGTTCCGAGAATTTGGTTTCAGGTTTCAGGTGTCAGCATTTGACCAGCCGCTTTTTGGCCAGCGGATCGGCCTGAACACTGAAACCTGACACCCCAAAAGAGAAATAGAAATAGGATAAAAGTTAAGGTTCCACATCTGAGTATTTTAACCGTACTAGGAGAGAACCAATGAAAAGTCAATACATCATAGCCTACGACTTGGGAACCGGCGGTAATAAGGCATCTTTATATGATATCGAGGGCAGGTGTCTGGCAGAAAATTTCGTTTCATACCCCACCCAATATCCGGCGACCGGATGGCATGAGCAGCGGCCGGAAGATTGGTGGAATGCGGTGGTTGAGAGCACCAATCGTTTACTCAAGGAAGCCCCCATAGAACGAAATGAGATTTGTTGCTGTGGCATCTCAGGTCATAGCCTGGGCGTTGTGCCGTTGGATCGCAATGGCAATCTTCTGCGTGAAGCAACTCCCATCTGGTCGGATTCGAGGCCCCTTGCTCAGAGTAATCAGTTTTTTGAAACGGTCGATGAAAATGAATGGTACCTGATGACCGGCAATGGGTTCCCGCCGCCGTTGTACTCGGTATTCAAGATGATGTGGTATCGCGACCATGAGCCCGAGATGTTTAAAAAAATCCATAAGGTCATTGGGACCAAGGATTTTATCAATTACAAACTGACCGGCAATATTGTTACCGATTATTCCTATGCATCCGGCTGCGGAGTCTATGATCTGGTGAATTGGGAGTATTCTGAATCGATGATCAGTGCCAGCGGTCTGCCAAGGGATATTTTCCCGGACATTGTTCCGTCCACTGAAGTGATCGGAGAGCTCACACCGGAAGCCGCAGATGCCCTGAACCTTCCGGCTCACATCAAAGTCGTTGCCGGAGGGGTTGATAATTCCTGCATGGCGCTTGGTGCCAGAAGCTTTCAGGAAGGCAGGGTTTACAATGCACTGGGCTCATCCAGCTGGATTGCGGTCGCATCCGCAACGCCGCTGCTGGATATCCGGACCAGGCCCTATGTGTTTACCCATGTCATTCCGGGCCTGTTTATGTCGGCGACGTCAATTTTTTCAGCCGGTACCAGTTTTCGATGGTTGCGGGATCAAATTTGCCAATCAATTGTATCCGAGGCTGAATCGAGAAAACGTTGACCCGTACGAACTCATGACGGCGGAGGCCGAAAATTCGCCGATTGGATCTAATTCCATCATTTTTAATCCGAGTTTAGCCGGTGGCAACTGTTTAGATGCCAGTCCAAATATCCGCGGTGCATTTATGGGACTGGATCTCGGTCACACCCGGGCGGATTTGATAAGATCCGTCAATGGAAGGGGTGGCTTTGGGGTTGCGTGTGGCATTGGATGAGTTAAGAAGACTTACCCGTGTTGCAGATGAGATGACGGTTGTCGGGGGCATCAGTCGGAGCAAACTATGGCGACAAATGCTGGCCGATGTTTATCAGATGAATATTGTTAAAACAAACATCGATCAACAGGCAGCCGCTTTGGGCGCGGCGGCATTGGCAGCAGTTGGGACCGGCCTTTGGTCTGATTTTAACATCATCGATGAAATTCATGCCATCGAGGATATTGCCAAGCCGATACCGGAAAATAGTGCCGCATATGCCAGGCTGCTGCCAATTTATAAAAAGGCCAGTCAAATGCACTCTGAAATCGGCGATATGCTGGCCGCTGTTTCTGCAGTTGAGAAAGAATAAAACACTTGGAGATTAAAATTTAATTCCGGATATAAAGAGGTCGTATGGAAAACATGCTTAGCGGAAAAACAGCGATCGTCACCGGCGCCAGTCGTGGAATCGGCAAAACCGTCGCGATTGCGCTTGGCAGAGAAAAAATGCGATTGGCCTTGCTGGCGCGTTCAACCAATCAGCTGCAGGAAGTGGTCGATAAGATTCACACTGTCGGGGGTGAGGCCATCGCAGTTCCTTGTGATCTGATGAATTCCGATGCCATAAAGACTTCTTTAAAAAGAATATTTCAGCATTTCAATTCCCTGGATGTACTGATCAGCAATGCCGGCATTTTTCTGGAAAAACCGATTGCTGAAATCAAGATTGAAGAATGGGATCGGGTTCTTAAAACCAATCTCACGGCAACATTTCTTTTATGCCAAAGTGCATTTCTAAAGATGAAAGACCAGAAAAGTGGAAGGATCATAGCGATCGCAAGTTCCGCCAGTACCCAGGGCTTCATCCATCAAGCAGCCTACTGCGCCAGCAAGCATGGATTGCTTGGATTTACACGCTGTCTATCGATCGAAGCCAGACCGCATAATGTTCATGTCCATACCATTTGCCCGGGTGGGGTCAGGACCGATTTGCTTAAGGACACCTATATGGGTAAACGATGTCAGTGAGGGCTCTCTAATTGAACCTGAGAACATTGCCGATCTCGTCCTTTTTTTAATCCAGCAGCCGGGAAATATCGATTATCCCTGAAATAATCCTTAAACGATTTACAGTTTAACTCAATTGAGAATTTAAAGGGAATAGTTAATGATAAAAAATTTTGATTTAGTCGTTATCGGTGGGGGGCCGGGGGGGTATGTGGCAGCGATTCGCGCATCTCAAAGCGGTATGAAAACTGCCATCGTGGAAAAAGAAGCCCTGGGCGGTGTCTGCCTCAACTGGGGCTGTATACCTACCAAAGCCCTGCTGAAGAGCGCTGAGCAGATGGCTTTTTTAAATGAAGCATCAAAATGGGGCTTTGCCTTTGAGAAGTTGAAGTTTGATTTTACCAATATCATTCAAAGAAGCAGAAAGATAGCGGAGGAAAATTCTCGCGGCGTTGATTTTCTGATGAAAAAAAATAATGTTACGTGTAATTAAGGGAGCGGGCACTATAACGGATACCTCCACAGTAGCCGTCCATGACAGTAAGGGGCAGGAAATTGACCGCATGATGGCAAAACACATCATCATCGCAACCGGTGGCCGAGCGCGGATGATTCCCGGAGTCAAATTAGACGGAAAACGGGTACTAACAAGTAGAGAAGCACTCGTAATGAAAAAACCGCCCAAATCTATGATTATTATCGGCGCTGGTTCTATCGGTGTGGAGTTCGGATATTTCTATCATACATTCGGGACGAAGATAACCTTAGTCGAAATGATGCCGCAAATACTGCCGACGGCAGATAAGGAAATTTCCGATGCTCTGAAACGGATTTTTGAAAAGGCGGGGATGACGATTTATACGGAAACCCGCGTGGAGTCAGTAAAGATAGGGAAGACCAAAGTTACTGCTAAATTATCGGAAAGTAAAGGTACCAAAGAAATCAGCGCGGACTGCTGCCTGGTAGCGATTGGCGTTCAAGGAAATATTGAAGGTTTGGGGCTGGAAAAGCTTGGGGTGAAATTAGAGAAAAATGCCATTGCCACGGATAAGTTCATGCGCACCAATGTGGCGGGCATTTATGCCATTGGTGACGTGGTGGGCGAGCCGTGTTTGGCCCATATTGCCTCCCATGAAGGCATTGTGTGTGTCGATAAGATCGCGGGTAAAGCGACTCCGGGAATGAATTACAGCAATTTTCCGGGATGTACTTATTGCAAGCCCCAGGTGGCAACTGTCGGATTGACTGAACAGCAGGCTATCGATGCGGGATATGACATCAGAGTGGGGCGGTATCCCTTTAGCGCAAACGGCAAAGCTCGCGCGATCGGAGAAACCGAAGGGTTTGTGAAGGTGATCTTTGATTCTAAATATAGCGAGCTTCTGGGTGCCCATATCATTGGACCGCAAGCCACTGAATTGATAGCGGAATTCGGGCTTGCTAAGACACTGGAATGCAACGATGAAGAGATAACCCATGCCATCCACGCCCATCCAACTCTTTCAGAGGCCACAATGGAGGCCACCTTGAATGTATTTCAAGGCGGCCATTCACATTTGATTCAATTCTGCGATGAATGCGGAAAAACTTTTCAGTCGCTAATTTTTTAGAAACTTATTGACAAAACCACAAAACCTAAGTTTAAAGTTCTTAATATTACTAGGACCGTGGAAAAAATGACAGAAGCACAGAAAGGAAGAGGTGAGTATCTAAATCCAACTAACCGACAACTACTATCGAAGTTAATTCAAAAGGAGGGTATATTATGAAACGGATCCACTGGAAAGTATTGCAGATTGCTCTAATTTTTGTCTTTGCCCTGGCGATGGTGTTCCCCGCTGTTTCAACGGCCAAAGATTACCAATTAGCAATTTCACAAGGATGGCTCGACAACGACTCCGGCCAAAACCTCAAACGGGGCTATGTTAAGGGAATCCAGGATTTCTTTGGTGAAAAGACTTCTAAAGACGCAAAATTCGCCAATTCCAGCTACAACACGAAATTGCAAAACGAACAGCTCGAGGCTTTCATTAAGATGAAACCGGATGCGTTGTTTGTAACGGCGTCTGAGGCGGCTTCGATTGCGCCGGCCATCAAACGGGCCATTGAAGCGGGCATCCCCGTTTTTTCGGGAGACTCCCTCATCGCCGGAACTGCCTGCACGACCTCTGTCCTCTCCAATAACTTCGGCATGGGCCTATTAACGGCCGAGTATATTGCCAAACGGCTCAATGGAAAAGGTAAGATTGGGGTTGTCGGACTACCGGCCAATGAGACCTGGGATCATCGGGAACAGGGGCTCGACTGGCTCCTGAGAGATTTTCCGGGAATAGAGGTTGTAACCCGCTGGAATTATGATCCGGCAGGCGCCGTCACCCCGAGACAGGCTATCGATAACATGCTGGCTGCGCATCCCAAGAAGGGGGATCTTGACGCCATTTGGTGCGCTTGGGATGGCGCCGCCATGGAGGGCGCGCTGGCCATAAAAAACGCCGGCAGAGAGGAAGAAATATTTACCACCGGGATCGACGGCGGAACCAATGCCTTTACCTACATCAAGGGCGACAAAACGGCCATGAAGTTCACTGCCGCTCAGAGCATGTGGGCGATGGCCTACATGTCAGTATACTATGCCTCAGAGCATTTAAAAGGCAATAAAGTTCCGCGACTGGTCATCAGTCCGGTGTATGAAATCACAGCTAAGGAGCTGGAAAACGTAGACATTAAAAAGTACGGCGACACCTACGACCATCCCGGCGTAGCCAGAGAGCTGGGTTGGGAAAGATCACTGTAGGATTGCGGTGTGATGCATGCGCATATATCAAGTTTGTTGATATATGCGCATTACGATCTTGGTAAAAGCGGCAGTTCGAACCTAAACTGATTGGTTCTGGGTTCAGGGTTCCAGGTTCAAGGATTACCTACGGTGGACATTGCCTACCATGTTGATCAAGATCCTGCATATCCAACATATCCATTGAAATGAGCTGTTTGGGGTCTTTCAACCCTGAACATTGAACCCTGAACCGATCAAACCTAAGCCTCAAGGCTTAAAAGCAGGTGGCCGGCATTGACAGATTACAGATTGACCATGGAGGGGATCAAGAAAGAATTCCCGGGGGTGAAGGCCCTGGATGGGGTAGATTTCTATTTAAAACCGGGGGAGGTCCACGCCCTGCTTGGCATCAACGGTGCAGGAAAATCGACCCTCATCAAGATCCTATCCGGCGTATACACCAAAGACGAAGGTAAGATTTTCCTGGACGAACATCAAATAGAGATCGACAGCCCCCAGGATGCATTGAAACATGGCATCGCCACCGTGTATCAAGACCCCCAGATGATCCCGTCGTTTACGGGATATGAGAATATCTTTCTGGGATTTGAAACCGACAAAAAAGGGACCTTCACGACCATTGATCGAAAAAAACTCCATGAAAAGGCTGAGCGTATCCTGGAGCGATTTCCGGTGGATATCGATCTGACCGCACCGGTTTCACAACTGACTGCCGTGGAACAGGAAATTATCGCCATCCTGAGAGCGCTCTCAAGGCAGATGTCCGTATTGGTGCTGGATGAGCCCACCTCCATCCTGACCGAGACTGAGAAACAGGTGCTCTTTGGCCTTATTCGCGCGCTAAGACAGCAGGGAGTGTCCGTTATTTACATCTCTCACCGGCTGGAAGAGATTTACCAGATAGCCGATCGGCTGACCATCATTCGAGACGGCCGGAACGTGGCCACGCTGAGTGCCAAAGATACGGCCGGCGACCACATGGCCATCGCCGAATTGATGTTGGGCGAGAAGATGGACCACGTTTATCCTGACAAAGGCAAAGATTTCGGTGAAGAAATTCTTGCCGTGCAGGACTGTCCTTGGAGGATCGCTTTAAAGATGTCAGTTTCGCGGCGCGCAAAGGAGAGATTCTGGGTATCTTCGGATTGGTGGGCTCCGGTGCGGAAGAGCTCGCCAAGGTAATATTTGGATTATTTCCAAGCACCATGGGCAAAATTCAAATCCACGGAAATGAGGTCCGGTTTCGATCAGCCCGTGAAGCCATTCAAAACGGCATGTTCCTCATTCCCGGTGATCGCCGGGTAGAAGGCTTGATCGATGTTCAGCCCGTTTCCTTCAATATATCGTTGGCCAGTCTGAAGCGAATTGCGAATTTCCTCGGACTGGTTCGACGATAATCAGGAAAAAAGAGATACCTATGCTCTGGTGAAGCAGCTGGCCTTGATTCCCCCCGACGTGAACCTGAAAGTCTCCTTTCTCAGCGGCGGAAACCAGCAAAAAGTGGTTATTTGCAAAGGCCTCTTTGCCGAGGCTGAAATCTATATTTTCCTGGAGCCCACGGCCGGCGTTGACGTGGGCGCCAAGGCGGGCATTTACAGCCTGATCCGAGAACTGTCCCAAGAGGCGGCTGTGATTCTCATTTCCTCTGACTGTGAGGAAATCGCCGGTGTATGCGACCGCGTCATGACCCTGTTCAAGGGCAAAGTTACCATGGATGAAGTGGTTGACCGGGTCTCTCTGGAGGAAATTCTACTGTGCGGCGTGAAAGAAAGGAGTCTCGATGACGGATAGGACAGCTAAAAGAAAACAGATTCTTTCAGACGACCTCAAACCCATTGTTATATTCCTGATAATGATCGGTTTCATTGTTGTTGTCTTTTCTTTAATGCATGAACAGTTTCTGACTGCCAGAAACATCTCCACCATGCTGAAACATGCTTCCATAAGTGCCATATTTGCCCTCGGTGCCACTTTCGTCGTTGTGGTCGGTCATTTTGATTTATCCTTTCCGATGGTGTGTGCCCTGGCCGGAATGACGACCAGTTTTCTGATTGCGCAAGATATCCACGTGGTACCCAGCGTCGGGCTCGGTTTGGCCGCTGCGGTTGTCTTTGGCTTTTTAAACGGCGTGGCCGTGGGTAAACTGAAGCTGCCGGATATCGTCACGACGGTGGGCATCGGCGCCATTGCCTGGGGCTTTGCTTACGCGTACAGTGGCGGTGCCTATATCTATGGTAACGTCTTGACATCCGGCATACTCGAGCTAAACGATGCCGTCTGGTTGGGTGTCCCGTTACCCGCCATCCTGATGGGATCCCTGTATTTTCTGGCTTATCTGATCTTACACCGGTCCCGCTACGGCAGGTGCTTTTACTCAACCGGGGATAATAAAATCGCAGCCATCTTTTCCGGAATTAACGTCCAGGCTTACATCATTGCAGCCTTTGTCATCTGTGCCGTTTTATCATCTTTTGGTGCGATAATGAGCAATGCCTCCCAGGGGCAGGGCAACGTGCGAGTGGGCCTTGTGTTTCTGCTGAGCTCATACGCTACCGTATTTCTTGGTAGCGCTGTGTTCAAAAAACCGACGATCCACGGGACGTTTCTGGCGGCCATCTTCATGGCCACCATGTTAAACGGATTCACGCTGATGACGGTATCTTATTTCTATATGGACTTTATCATCGGAATTGTTTTGATTGCGGCGCTGTGCCTGTCCAGCGACATCTTTTTCAAAAAGAAGGCGGGAAAACGCTCCATGGATGTTTCGGATTCGACAGTTGAGGTGGCGCCATGAAGCAGGCCAATTCAAATCACTTCCATTTTGGGCAACTCTTTCAATCGCGATTTGGCTTGATTTGGCTGCTGTTTGCGATGGTAATCGTATTCTCAATCACCTCCAGCGCGTTCCGCACGCCTGATAATCTGCTGGAAATTCTGCGGTCCTCTGGAATTTACGCCATTCTGGTTCTGGGACTTACCTGGGTGGTGGCCATCGGTGAGTTTGATGTTTCCTTTGCCAGTGCGGCCGCCCTGGTGAGCATGGTCACCGCGTATCTGATAAATCTGGGAATTCCCATAGGCGTCATTGTCCTTCTGGCTTTGGCGGTGGGTACGCTGTTCGGCATCATCAATGGGATTATGGTATCCTATATGAAGATTCCCTCCTTGATAGCCACCATCGCCACCGGTTTTACCGCAACGGCCGTCGCCAAAATCATGGGCGAGGGCAAACCTATCTTTATCACCGTAGGGTCAAAGATCGTTTACGAATTCGTGTACGGCAAAATATTCGGTATCCCGGTTCTATTTCTCACTGCATTGTTCATATATCTGGCCTGTCGCTTCCTTCAGGATCGTACGGTCATGGGCCAGCATTTGTATGCTTTGGGAGAGAACAGACAGGCGACCCAGGAGGCGGGGATTAATGCATCAAAAATAGTATTCTACTATTTCATTTTATCATCAGTTATGTCCGCCATAGCCGGGATTCTTGTGACCGCCCAGTTTGGTTCCGGGCAGCATGAGATCGGGGGCGGTAATGCGGTTATGATCGAAGGATTTACGGCCGTTTTTCTCGGCGCCATGGTCATCAAAGCGGGCAAGCCGAATGTTATCGGAACGCTGATAGGGGTCATTATTCTGACCGTGCTGGTAAACTGGATTACCCTACTTGGGTTGCCTACATTTATCGTGTGGCTGACCAGAGGAAGCCTATTGCTGGTCGGGGTCACACTTGTCACTCTGTCCGGTTCCCAGAAAAAGCTGATTGGAAAATTGCAGGCCGGGTGATTGTGAGGATAAGTTATCGGGGCATGGCAGAAATTACCGATTTTTGCTATAGCCTTAGGCTTTTCCTGACAACGTAATTGAAGGTGTCAGTGTCAGTTTCAGGATCTACAATCTGCTGACATGAAACCTAAATGACTACTGCTCTGCGGAGACTTTTCCGAGCGCAGTCTCCAGAAAAGAGCAGTATCTAATTAGAAAATCACTAGGTTACTTCCGAGGAGGTAAGTTATGAAAAACGGATACATGGATAGAATTCTGGATATAGATCTCAATAGCGGGAAGATCGAGACCATCGACTTTCCGGAGGTTGTCAAAAAACAGTATCTTGGAGGGTCCGGACTGGCCGCCTGGTATCTGAACAAGGAGACGGATCCTGCCACCATAGACCCCCTCGGCCCGGAAAACACCTTCGTGCTGCTGACCGGTCCGGTATGCGGTACACCGGTTTACTCTTCCTCCCGCTATGAGGCCTGTGCCAAAGCCCCGCTGACCGGCGTCTGGGGAGAGGCCAACAGCGGCGGCAAGGTGGCCCAGGACCTGAAAAGCACTGGTTACGACGGCCTGATTATCAGGAATGCCGCGGATAAACCGGTCCGGATTTTTATTTCCGAAGATAAGGTCGAAATCGCCGATGCCGGACTGTTAGCGGGAAAAGATGCCTACGATATGGAGCATGTGCTTAAATCGGAATATGGCGATAAAGTCAATTTTGTCGGTGTTGGCCCCGCAGGCGAAAAGATGGTTCCCATTGCAGCCTTGATGAATGACGGCGGGGATGGCCGGGCTGCCGGCCGGGGCGGGCTGGGGGCCGTGCTGGGATCCAAAAATGTTAAGGCGGTTGTTGTTGCCAGAGGCGGTTTGAGCACGCCGGTCAACGACATGGACGCGTTGAAGGCGTCCATCCGGGAACACAGCCAAAACATGAAAGAGCTGACCGAAGGCCTAAGGGAGTTCGGGACCCCCGGGGTGGTGACCCCCAATGAGGAAAGCGGAGACCTGCCCATCAAAAACTGGGCCCAGGGAAGCTGGACTGAAGGCGCCCGCAAGATCGACGGCCCGACCATGAACCGCACCATTCTCACCAAGCGCTATCACTGCGGCCGGTGCGTCATCGGCTGTGGCCGGATTGTAAAAGTGGATGGCGGACCTTATGCGGTACCCGAAGGGCCGGGGCCGGAATACGAAACTCTGGCCATGATCGGCGCCAATTGCTTGATCGACAATCTGGAAGCCATCGCCAAGGCCAACGAACTGTGCAATCGCTACGGCTTGGATACCATCGCCGCCGGTGCCGCCGTTGCTTTTGGCATGGAGGCCTACGATCGCGGCTTGATCAGCCAAGGGGACACAGATGGAATCGAGCTGATCTGGGGCAATGCCGACGCCATGATCGAGATGATCAAGGCTATCGGAGAGAACCGCGGCTTCGGCCAGGTGCTGGGACAAGGGGTCAGAAAGGCCGCACAAATTATCGGCGGAAATTCGATTGAATTCGCCTGTCACGTCAAAGGCATGGATATACCAGCCCATGACCCCCGGGCCCGCTTTAGCAATGTCCTCGGCTATACCACCTGCAATCGGGGTGCCTGCCATCTGAGTGTCTTCGGCATGGACTTTGAAAGCGGTATTAAGCCGCCGGACGGCATTGGTTTTGATCAGAGCCAGGATCCCTACGAGATCGACAACAAAGCTAAATTCTCGGTTGTTATGCAGGATCTGATGTCCGTTTTTGATGCTCTGACGGTCTGCAAGTTTATCGTTTTCGGCGGTGTGGGTGTGCCCTCGCTGGTTGATTGGTTAAACTATATCACCGGATGGAATTATGATGTCGAGTCCCTGCTCAAGACCGGGACCCGCATTTTTACCGCCAAGCGAGTCTATAACAATCGTTTGGGGATCAGCCGTAAGGATGATGTGCTGCCGCCGCGGCTTACCAATTTTGCACGCGATGCCGGTGGTTCCAAAGACCGACTGCCGCCTCAAGGAAAATTGCTAAACGATTACTACCAATTGCGCAAATGGACCGAATTCGGCGAGCCAAAACCGGAAGTGTTGCGCGAGCTTGGAATTGACTTCTAACGGGCCACAGATGTGCTGAGACGGACCCGTTATAAATAAGTCCGAATAAAATGATCGGGGTATAAAATTGAAGATTCGTGAAATCCGGTCCGCCGGGCTGAAAGGCGCGACACCACAGGGGGGGTGGAGCAGTGAATTGGAACAGCTGGAATACTGCCGTCGGTCTGGCAGCCGACCTTCAGCTCGCCTCGGCCTTTGCAGACACGGACCTGGTGGAATACCTCAGCGGCTCGCCCTATGTGGATTAAAAGATGGCCTCACCGCTTTTCGAGTTGAATAAATGGATTTTGTCCATATTCGGCACCAGGTTAATATCCTGATGGGTTTTTGCTTCGATATCAGCATCGAGCAGCGCCGTCAGAGAATGTTTACCCGTGCTAAGATCCAGAAAAGTTTCTTTGCCGAGGGTTTCGATGACATTTATCGTGGCTTTAATGACCGGTAGATCACTGGTTTGATCATTTTCCGCCAACGTATTTTGAAAGTGTTCGGGCCGGATGCCGAAGACAAATTCATCGGCCTTGACGGCGCTCACTCTTGATGACAGAGAATCGGGCAGAGCAAACCGGTAGTCTCCGGTGTCAATATGATAGCGCGATTCTTCTTCAATCACCTGGCAAGGTATAAAATTCATGGCCGGACTGCCGATGAAGCTGGCCACAAAGAGGTTGACTGGTCTATTGTATAGATCCAAAGGTTTGCCAACCTGCTGGACAATGCCGTCTTTCATGACAACAATGCGATCTCCCATGGTCATGGCTTCAACCTGGTCATGGGTCACGTAAACAACGGTGGCCTGCAACCGCTCGTGCAGTTTTTTAAGCTCAATGCGCATCTGCACCCGCAACTTGGCATCGAGGTTGCTCAAGGGTTCGTCAAACAAGAAGACATCGGGGTCTCTAACAATGGCACGCCCCAACGCGACTCTTTGTCGCTGACCACCGGACAGCTGTTTGGGTTTGCGGTCCAGCAGATTTTCGATCCCCAGGATTTCCGCTGCTTTATTGACCTGTTTTTCTCTTTGCTCTTTGGCTATTTTGCGCATCTTCAGCCCGAAAGCCATATTGTCAAATACTTTCATGTGGGGATACAGTGCATAGCTCTGGAAAACCATGGCAATATTTCGTTCCATGGGGGTCAATTTATTGACCACCCGATCTCCGATGCTAATCTCTCCACCCGATATTTCTTCCAGGCCGGCAATCATCCGTAATGTGGTGGTTTTGCCACAGCCTGAGGGTCCAACGAGGACGACGAATTCGCGGTCTGCAATTTCGAGATTGACATCGTCCACAGCAACCACATCATCAAATCGTTTCGTTATATTCGTCAATACTACGTTTGCCATTTTTTGCTCCTTTAAATTAGACAGTCAGCCGATGGTCATTGTTGTTGGACAGCGAACCACAGAATATCGAACTGCAGAATTAGGCAGCTAACCTATGGGTGCCTAATATTTTTGGGGCAGCAGCACTTTCTTCAAAGTAAACCCTCTTTTTGTAGGACCGCCTCCAGCTGGCGTTTGTCGCTGTCGGCAATGGCGGTCAGCGGCAAGCGCGGTGGTCCGCCGTAATAACCCAGCAAATCCATGGCGGCCTTGAGACCGGCCACACCGAATTTACCGGCCGCCCGGCTGCTCAGCGCCCGCAGGTATTCATCCATCTGGCCGGCCTTGGCCTGATCCCCCGCCAGAAAAGCCTGCTGCAGTTCACAGCACTTTTGGGGCAGATAATCGGCCAGGGAAAGTACCCCCCCGACAGCACCTTTTACCAGCCCCTCATAAAATTTGTTGATCGTACCGGCCAGTACCGCAAATTCGGCACCCTTGGGCACGGCCGCCACATATTGGGCAATGTCCTCTTTAGAGGTGTCTTTAAGACCCACGATATTGGGATGTTCGGCCAGCGCGCTAATGACCTGCGGCGATATCAGCAGACCGGCGCTGAATTTGGGCGCATTGTAAATCGTGATGGGAAGCTTGGAACGGTCGGCCACCGTTGCATAATGCCGGATCAAGGCCTCATCGGTCATCTTACCGACAAAGTAATGCGGCGGCAGGATGGCAACGTAGTCCACCCCCAGGTCGGACAGCTTTGCAATGAATTCAATGGTTGCGTAGGTGGACTCGCGAGCGGCCCCGGCGATGAGAACCTTGTCGGCCTTTTTATGTTTGGCAACCACAGCAGCCATCTGCAGGGCTTCATCGTCCGTGACGCTTCTAAACTCCCCGTTGCTGCCCAGTATCATGTAGCCCTTCAAATCGGTGGCATTGTATTTGATAATATTTTCAGCTAGTTTTTCAAGTGCAACCTGTTCGTCTATAAACGGCGTTGCAACCGGTGGAAAGACCCCGGATAAATTTTCTGTATGTCCCATATCTATTCTCCAAATATCGTTGATTGGTTGATTTGTTGATTTGTACTAGTTAAGTAATTGTAAATATGGATTTATCCCATATTTGCAAAATAATTGGATATTTTATGCCTCAACCATCGTAACATTTTGAAATTATGACTATAATTTACCCAATCAACCATTCAACTAGTAAACTATTCAGCCAGTTCTAATTTAATAATCGTGAACTTCATTCTTGGTTTACCCAAAAATATCACAGGTGCAGTTACCCGATTACCCGGCAAAAAGCGGCGTCGGCAAACCCCTTACGCCAGGTTTGCAGGAGAACAAGCTGCCTGACAGCGGGTATTTGGTTACATCCGCTTCGCTGAGCAGGTGGCGGGCAGTGGTGATGTACATCGTATCCAACTCCGGTCCGGCGAAGGTGCAACTGGTGATGTTGGGAACCGGCATCGAAATGACTTGCAATACTTGCCCTTCCGGCGAATAGCGCGTGATGCGGGAGCCGGCGAAATGGCACAGCCAGATACAACTTTCGCTGTCCACCGTCATTCCATCGGGATAACCTTCTTCCTCAGTCTCCAGTTTGACAAAAACGCGCTTGTTGCTGATGGCGCCATCCTCCGCAAAATCAAAGGCGAAAATGGTGCGTATGGCGGTGTCGGTGTGATATAGGGTGCGGCCGTCTTTGCTGAAAGTAGGGCCGTTGGTGATGGTGTAGTTCTCGCTCATTTTGTGCAGGGTGAGGTCGCCGTCCAAGCGATAGAGGCTGCCGGTGGCCAGTTTTTCGCTATCGTCCATGCTGCCAGCCCAGTAACGGCCGTTATCATCCACCTTGCCGTCATTAAAACGGTTATTCGGCATATCCGACTCCGGCATCACAATCGGCTCAACCGTGTCTGTCTCCAGGTCAATTGAGGCAAACCCATCCCGCACCGAACCAACGAAGCCGCCTTGCCGCCGGGCTGCCAGGCTCGTCACTTGCTCCTCAAACCTCCAGGTGCGACGGGATTCATCCGCCGGCCCGTACCGGTGTACTTTCCTGCTGACAATATCCACCCAATAGACCGCGTTTTCCCGTGCAACCCACAGTGGTCCTTCCCCTAAAATCGCCGGCTCCTCCCAAACGCATGTTATATCGACCATCACTTTTCCCTCCTGAAAATTCTTTTTTGCTAAGCCGCTGCCTTCTGAGCCAGTCAGAAGTCGAATCCTGACCAGCCATAAATCGAAATTCGCCTGGTGAATATTTCAGATTGTTGCCTATTGTGTCAAGAATAATGTAAAGACAACTTCTTGCCAAGGGGTCGCACCGGCATTAATTCAAAAATTTTAAACAAAACTTTTTTCTTGACAACAACAAGGGCCAATGATTACCTGACCAAGAAGTCCACCATTTATTATAATCGTATAATCCCCAGGTGAAGATGAAATTATTGGAGGCAGTCGGCATATCTAAACGTTTTCCCGGCGTTCAGGCCCTCGACTCGGCTAGCATCGAGGTTAACCCAGGAGAAATTATCGGATTGTTGGGTGAAAATGGTGCCGGCAAGTCGACGCTCATTAAAATTTTGGCCGGCATCCTGCCCAAAGACGAAGGCACCGTGGTATTTGATGGTCAGGAAGTCGAGATAAACAGCCCCCATAAGGCTCAGGAGCTTGGAATCAGCATCATCTATCAGGAGTTAAACCTGATACCCAATTTGAGCCTTGCTGAGAACATCTTCATGGGGCGTGAGAAAAGAAAAGCCAAATTTTTCCTTGACCGCGATACCACCATAAAATCCGCTCGTTCTTTGATGGACAGTGTCGGGCTCTCTATAGACCCTGGTGTCCTGGTTGAAGATCTGTCGATTTCGCACCGACAAATGGTGGAGGTCGCCAAGGCGCTTTCGCTGAACGCCAAGCTTTACATTATGGATGAACCGACTTCTACCTTGACGGAAAGCGAAGTGGAGGTTCTGTTCGCCCTGATTCGAAGGATAAAAGCCGAAAATAAATCAGTGATTTTTGTCTCTCACAAAATGGATGAAATATTTTCTCTTTGCGACCGGCTTCACGTGCTAAGAGACGGCAAAGATGTCGGTACCGTTTACTGCTCTGAAACCGATCGTGAAGAAGTTGTCCAGATGATGGTCGGAAGGGAAATCGGAAATTTGTTCCAGCGGGACAAAACTGAGCTTGGCAATGAGGTTCTGCGTGTGCAAGGCCTTAGCTCGGAGAACGGGATCCGGGACGTCAGCTTTTCTGTGAGGAAAGGAGAGATCGTCGGAATCGCCGGTCTCGTCGGATCCGGCAGAACTGAGACCATGCGGGCCCTATTCGGTATCGATCGGATTACCGCCGGCCGGATAAGTATCGACAATCAGGTGGCTGATATTAAATGTGTCCGAGATGCCATCGCTTTGGGTTTGGGACTCGTTCCCGAGGATCGCAAAGAGCAAGGCCTGATCCTCGATATGACAGTCCGAGAAAACATCACCCTGCCTCGATTGGAAAGATTCAGGAATAACGGACTACTAAGCCTGGATCGAGAGATCCGGACAGCTCAAGAGTACATTGATAAACTCAAAATACGAACTCCCGGTCATGAGCAGACATCTGCCTTCCTCAGTGGCGGCAATCAACAAAAGGTCGTTCTCTCTAAATGGTTGGGTTTATCGCCCAAGATTCTGATTCTGGACGAGCCGACGCGCGGCATCGATGTCGGCACCAAAAAAGAAATTTACGCTATCATGAACCAATTGGCCC
>CAVRQG010000022.1:0-238944 GCA_963723215.1 uncultured delta proteobacterium | reverse complement strand
AATTGATTGATGAGCCCATTTTGATGCAATTTCTACTAAAGGATTCAGCGAAATTGCCGATCAAGGATGAAAGGTTGGAAATATTTGGAAAAACCGTATGTTAACTCAACAAATTAAATTACCAGTTGAAAAATATGGAAACTGATCTGATTGGCGTTAGTGCAAACATAGCTCGTGTGCGGGAACTAATTCAACGAATAGCCGACACCGTTTTAAACACGGTGGTTTACGGTGAAACAGGTGTCGGAAAAGAACTAGTCGTTAAGTCATTGTATGAAAAATCCGAACGGAATGGCGGCCCGTTTGTTAAAGTAAATTGTGCTGCCTTACCTGATAACCTGTTGAAAGTGAGATGTTTGGCTATGAACGCGGCGCCTTTACGGGGCACACCGCAAAATGCGGGGAAAATTCGAACAGGCCAACCGAGGCGTATTGTTTTTAGACGAAATAGGCGACATGTCCTTATCCCTTCGGGCCAAAGCTACTTCATGCTTTACAGGATGGTGAATTTATTCCTCTGGGTTCGGAAAAAACAGTCAAGAGCAATGCATGGGTTATTGCAGCCACCAACCGTGATCTTACTGAAGACCTAAAGGCCGGAAAATTTAGGGAGGATTTATACTATCGAATAAGCATGGCGAGCATAAAAGTCGATCCTCTCCGTATGAGGCCAGAAGACATAGCACCTTTGATCTCTTACTTATGGAACAATACGCTTCACAATTGAAAGCCAGACGACCCCTGAATCTAAATAAAAATTTATTGGATAAATTAACGGCCTACTCCTGGCCTGGAAATGTACGGGAACTGCAAAATGTTCTCAGACGAATTATTGTGCTTGGTGAGGGGGAGGAAAGTATCGATTCAATGATACCGATTGCCAATACCGGTCGAAATCACCGGGATGAGCATAATAGATCGGGTGTTACATCAAAATTCATCGGGTTTTCAGGACTAAATACTCAGGAATTGGACCTCTCAGACTTATCCCTGAAAAAATTTAAAAAACAGGTGGCAGACCAGGTCGAAAAAGATGTCATTTCTTATGTGCTTGAAAAAACCGGTTGGAACCGCACCCGCGCCACTCAAATCTTAAAAGTAAGCTACAAGACATTGCTTACTAAAATAAAGGAGTTAGAGCTAAGACCTCTTAATAATTTCGAATAATTCAATTAGCCTGAATGCATTTCTGAGGATCAATGTGTTATCACAAGTCAAAGAACTAACCCTGCCAGTCATATCCTAAATCGAATCGGAACAAACTCCCAGCTCCGCAGGTATTACCCACGTTTCGTAAAAACATCACCTTTTTTCCACAGCCGTATCGTTCGAATTAACTCGAATTTCGATTATTCCATTTTTGAAATCAAATGCTAATATTTCCTATCACCTTGAAACTGCACATAACTTTTTGTTTCTTCGGGATCTTGGGCATCCCAATGCTAGATTTTCGATCATCTGGCATACTTTATGCTTTTCTTTAGCAGCAATAGATCGCAAAGCCGGAAAAATCACCAAATCTTTTCTTAAAAAGTACGGGATACAGCCTGAGGGTTAAGATCATTTTTCGGCCAATTTGAATATAATTTCCATTTTCGTGATTGCTATGGCAGATACAATTTCTAACGTTGATGTTACAGATTCTGAAGTCCAGACAATGGTAAAAGACAATGGTGGCAGAAGGATCGGTTTTGATCGTAGAAGTTTTTCATATAGTTTGCATATTCCCGAAAGAAGATCTCAAGATGATCGGCGCAAAGGTGATAACCGTCGAAAGCCGAATCATATTTAGGCAAAATTACATTTCAACCATTCTTCGCCCATTCCACATGCTGACATATTGGTAGTGTAAGATCCTTACAGCCCTATGATTAGCTTCAACAAAACAATACCTTCCTTTATTTTCTAATCCTGCAGATTCCAATTAAGATTTATTTTATATTTGTAGTCTGAGTTTTATGAATAAAAAAGCTTAACTTAATAATAACTATCTGATAGGAGTGGAATTGAATGAAATAAACAATTTTAGACTACTTAATTACCTGAAATGCAAAGGATACCCTATAAATATATTGTTGTCTGCAGCGCATGCAGTTCGAGAAAGAGCTAACAGGTCATAGCAAAAATAAGCGTGCTGATCCATATTGAAAGCTGAAAAACTCCCCAAGGAGGCAGAACGATGAAAGATCTGATCAGTTACATTGCACGGGCGCTGGTTGATTTTCCGGATGAGGTGGAAGTGAGTGCAGTTGAGGGCAGACACACCACTGTACTGGAACTTCGAGTGGCAAAACAGGATATGGGAAAAATCATCGGAAGACAGGGACGAACCGCGCAGGCAATCCGAACCATTCTGAGTGCAGCTTCAGGGAAAACAAGAAAGCGGCACGTGCTTGAAATCATAGAATAAACATAATTATTACACGAGCGCTTGTTGGAGAACGCTTGACTGTATCCCGGTGAGGTTGCGCTACCAAGTGAGCATATCAGAACAGTACCGTGATTCAGAAACGATGATATAGCGCCACTATCAATCCTTACAATTTACTGCCTTATTCTTGATAAAAGGGCCTGCTGATCGCTATTTCTATCGAACTTCGTTGGTTACCGTCGGGATCAGGCCGCATCATTTGATTAGTCAGCACAGAAAAGGCATCCCGCAGTTACCGGGAATGCCTTTTTGGTTTCCGATCCGGGCAATTAAACTACTGTGACATTTACAGCTCGAGGACCTTTTTGCCCCTCTTCTATCTCGAAGCTAACCCGGTCACCTTCATTAAGTGATTTGAAACCGGTCGCATTGATTCCTGAATGATGAACAAATACATCCGGACCCTCACTCTGTTCAATAAAGCCGTAACCTTTGCGTTCATTAAACCACTTGACAATTCCATCGGCCATTGTGCCATACTCCTTCGTTTGAGGTTTTTCACGGTTTCAAACTTCAGGCTGCCAACTTGACAAATGGTTATTTCCTTCAGAACGAAACCGGACCGCTTATCAAGTTGCGGCCATATAAATAAAATAGTCTATTTGCTACTTCCCAATAAGGAAAATAGTGCGCTTTCAGGCATTATACCGTTAGAAATCAACATATCGCCGACCAAGGGGGGTATATCTGGATTGACATGCTTAAAGGAAGAAAAATGGGTTATGATAGTTTTTCCCATCCTACCTAAGTACAGTTTGATTTAAATTTTAAGCGGAGATGGTTGCCTTTTAAAATTTATCGTTGTGTGACGATGTCGCCCTTCTTAACCAAACCGAAATTGCTCCGATTCCAGATTTAAATGTAAAACTAATCACAGAAAACAACAAAAAAAGTAATTAATAAAATCGTCAAATGACTTTATTATATTCTTTATCATCTTATAATGCAAGGAGAAACTGATTGTCGGACAGGTCAACGGTAGTCATGTTTTTGGAATTTTCAGTTTTTTATTAAGTGATTCCAACTTTTGTGATATGTTCAGTTCAATAAATCGTCGCAAATGGATTGCAGGTAAATAGCGCTGTAAATAGTTAAAAAATATTTTGCATTTATGTTTTAGAAGAACAAATTATTAAATGTATAAAATTAAATAATATTAATTATATATTTAATACTATCTAAATTAACTAAGGAACAAAGATAACACCACACTTGTTTCCATCGCACAAAGATCGACATTTGACCTCGCTATTGTTTTAGCGCTAATCATCTATTCCCAACTTAGGGGGGGGCGTGCAACAATCTAAACTTATTATATCAAAGAGACATGGAATTCTGCTGCTTTGGATAATTACTGTTATCACATCTGCTGCACTAATGACGAGCGCGGCCTTTACAGCCGACAAACCCAAGGCCGATAAATCCGATACTAAACCGGAAAATACGCCAATCGTAATTACCGCCGAACGCCTGGTTTCCGATAACAAGGCAAAATTCGCCGAATTTATTGGAAATGTGAAAGCAACCCAGGCGGACTTTGTGATCACTTCCGATAAATTGAGAATTTATTACAAAGGAGAATTGTTGAATACCGAAAAAAAAGAAAGCGACGAAGATATTTTAAAAAAAATCGTGGCCACAGGCAACGTCCAAATAACGACAGATCAATATATCGCAATAACTGAAGAATTGGAATACGACAGGGCATCCATGGAAATAACTTTAACCGGCGAAAACTCTTCAGTAAAATACGGCAAGGATTCCATTACCGGATCTAAAATCATACTCTATCAAAATGATGGACGGGTCAAGGTGCTGGGCAGCGAGAAAAATCGCATAAAAGCAGAATTTTTTTCAAAAGGTGAAACATCGGATGCCTTCAAGGTAGGGAAACCAAAAAAATGAAGCATCCTGTTAATATCTATATCTTTTCCTTCAAGTTCCTTAGCTTATTTAACTTTTCGCGTCTGAACACAAGTTGAATCCATTCTCGGAATAAAAGCACGAGTTGTTCAGCATCCTTCTGCGGTTCTTTGCCGATGCTCTTTTCGACTTCAGCCAAGGCATCAGAAAGTTCCCCTCGCGCCGGAGCTTCGATCAGAAGGTGACGATATATTTCAGCTGCTTTTTCCCAGTGGCCCTGCGCGGCAAACACTTTTGCCATGGTTTCTGTATATATGCCGATTTCCCTGCTCATCTAGTTTGTTCCCGCTGGTTCTGAGGTTTCAAAATAACTTCATCCGCTCTGATCATGCCAAGTTCTTTTCTGGCAACGTTTTCTATATACTCGGGATCATGTTTCAATCGATCTATTTCAATACCGATTGAAAAATTTTCCTGGATAAGGCGCTCATTTTTTTCAACCAGTTCTCTTTGTTCTTTCTTTAAAAGTATCAGGTCCGCAAGTCCATGCTCACTGACAATGATAAAAAAGAACAAAGCGGCGAGCAAAACACTCGCAATTGTTATAATAATGCTTTGGGTCTTGGTCATTTTTTGCCAATGCCTCTTGCGGTTTCAACTAAAACACGATTTAGTTCCGGGCTTTTTAACATATATGAAGCGGCTCCATAGATACAAAGTCCAACGGCAATACTGCCGGCAACGCCTCCAATAAGTCCTGGCAGAGTATTGATGTTGTCCGGAAACATAAACAAGGCCGCCATGCTAATAGCAACCCCCATGATCAAGGCACATACTATAGATCTGCTAACAGACAATGAAATGTTTTTCCATCCCAAAGCACCCAATTTGGTTCGCAAGGCACCCAGGAGAAGCACCAAATTCATCATCGAGGCAAGTGACGTGGCCAAAGCAAGTCCGCCATGGCCGAGCGGTTTCATCAGCACGACCCCCAGGACAATATTGGCTAATATCGATACGCCAGCCACTTTTAAAGGCGTTTTGGTATCCTGAAGGGCAAAAAAGGTAGCCACAATTATTCTCACGGCCGAAAATGCCCACAGACCCATAGCGTAATATAAAAGTGCCTGCGCAGTCAACCGTGTTGCCTGCGCATCAAATTCTCCGCGTTGAAACAACAGCGCAATAATTGGCTCCCGAAGAATGATAAGGCCGACTGAAGCAGGAATAGTAATAAAAAAAACCAGCTTTAGCGCGTGTACGAATGTGTCTTTAAGCGTGTTGAGATCTCCGGTTGCTGCTTGCCGAGACAGACTGGGCAAAACAGCAGTTGCCGTTGCGATGGCAAATACACCCAGGGGAAATTGGACCAGGCGATCGGCAAAGTACAGGTAGGTAACGCTTCCCTGATCTAATAGAGATGCCAGCAACGTCCCGACCAGGATATTGATTTGATATACAGCACCTCCCAAAATAACTGGCAGCATCAACGCGCCCACCCGTTTTATTCCAGGGTGGATCATCTTTGCTCTTTCCCAGAAATGGAACCCTTTCTGTATTAAAACCGGCAATTGCAGCAACAATTGGAAAATACCACCGATCAGGACTCCGATACCGAGCCCGATCACCGGTGGTTTCATAAATGGAGAAATAAAAAAAACAGATCCGATAATGGATAGATTTAATAGTGCCGGAGCAAGCGCTGGTGCCGCGAAGTGACCGAGCACATTCAGAATTCCCATGCAAAGGGCGACCATCCCGATAAAGAAAATATAGGGAAACATTAGCCGCGTCAGGATAATGGTCAGAGAAAGCTTGTCAGCTGAAAATCCGGGGGCAATCAACCGCACAATCCACGGAGACAATAAAATACCGCAAATTGTCACAATAACCAATAAGACACTCAACAATTAAAAGCTGAACGAGCCAGATGAAAGGCCTCGTCCTCACCCTGCTTGATAACATATTCCGTGAAAACCGGGATAAATGCGGAACTCAAAGAACCTTCCGCAAAAAGGCGTCTCAACAGGTTCGGTATTCTAAAGGCAGCAATAAAAACATCAGAGCTGAATCCGGCGCCAAAAAACCAAGCGATCACCGCATCGCGAATAAAACCCAAAATTCGGCTTGCAAATGTTGCCGCCCCGACCACACCGGCAGCTTTTACTACCCGGGAATTTTCAGACATATAATTTTATTTTCGATAATTTTGATGGATAAATCTGTAAAAATTCTTGACATGCTGATTATTAACTAATATTTATACAAATTTATAACTATTCAGAAAAGGAGTGTTTACCGTTGGCAAATCACAAATCGGCATTAAAACGCGCCCGGCAAAATGAATTAAGCCGTTTGCGCAATAAAGCAGTCAAAACGAGATTAAAAAGTATCGTCAAGAATGTGCGCTTTTCGGCTGAAGAATCATCAAATGAGGATGTTTCGGCAAAACTGATTGCTGCTCAATCACTTATCGATAAGGCTTCCAAAAAGGGCGTGATCCATAAGAAAACCGCTGCTCGTAAGATTTCCCGCCTCTCAAAACTGGTTAATTCCGCCAAAACATGAAATTCGCATGGGTTAACGGGTAAATGTGTCAGGTGTCAGGTGAAAAAAAATGAACTGATACCTGAACACTGTTACCTGGAGTCTGCATCCGTAGGTTAATGGAGCCTGGTTAATAAATAAATCAATGCCCTAAGGCGGATTTATATTTTGCCCCGTCTTCCACGTTGCACCAACCGTCACATACTGACAATATGCTGTTCCCGGCTCGACTTAAAGACGAGTTAAATTCCGAAACAATGCTCGCGGATATCGCCATTGCCGGGACCCTTATGGTATCAAAAATCATCGGTTAATCGACTGAAAATTCTTTCCGATATTCGTTCTGAAAGTCTTGCAATGGCAACGCTCTCTTTGCTGTCGTTTTCGAGCTTGAGGTCTGAAACATTATAAGCCTGTCGACCAGAAATACCTTTCGCTGCCCAGATGACTTCTCCTTTCTGGTTGATCAATCTCAGATCAAGGGTCATGATAACTTCCCGTTCATTGGCGACTTCCGTACCCACGCGGGATATCGTTCTGGTGCGTATGGATTTTATAACGCCTTTTAAGGTCGCATCCGCATCCTCAGGAGCGCTTGCCAGGCTTTTTTCTCTTTGACGAGTAAATTCAAAGACAAGTTGATTCGTAACGACTCTCTCAATTCCGGCCTTTGACGTACGATTCTCAAAGATCTCAATGAAAATTTTTTCCACCTTGCTGGGGAATCCTCCCGACCCGGCAAACCGGTAGCCGCAGGCGCCTGCCACCATTAAAATCAGAAAAAACAGTACGATCATCTTGATTTTACTAAACAAAATGCCTCCTTAAGGCATCGAAGCATTTAGGCCCCTATCAGGTGTTACCTGGCCATATCCTTGCGTTTTTAAAGATTACACGACGATGTTCACTAGCTTATTCTTGACCACTATGACTTTTCGAATCACTTTGCCGTCAAGAAATTTTAGGACCCTCTTATCCGCCAGCGCCCTCTCTTTTATGGTTTCTTCATCCGCGTTCCTGGCAACTTTGAATCGGCTGCGCAGTTTACCATTCACCTGAACCACAATCAACAACTCTTCTTCTTCCAGTGCATCCGTGTGGTATTGAGGCCATGGTGCCTGAAGAACACTGGTTCGATGGCCGAGCGCCTCCCAGAGCTCTTCAGCAAAATGAGGTACAATCGGTGACAGAAGAAGTGTGAGTGATTCCATTGCAAACCGCATCACCGAAAGTTGTTTGTCGTAATTCTTTTGCATGTCAAGAGAACTCATCGTGTTAAAAAGCTCCATAACGGCACTGATGGCAGTATTGAAATGGAATCGATCTTCGATATCCTTGGTTACCTTTTGAATGGTCTGATGCGTTTTGCGATACAGTTCCCGCAATTCATCATCCAAGTTATCGGGGTTTCCACCATAAGGTCGGCACATCTTTTATCCCATCCATTACAACTGTCGCCAGCCGCCAAACACGGTTCAAGAAACGAAAACCGCCATCCACTCCTTGTTCACTCCATTCCAAATCCCGCTCGGGCGGAGCGGCAAAAAGGCAAAAAAACCGCGTGGTGTCGGCACCATATTTATCAAGCAATATATTCGGGTCGATCACGTTCTTTTTGGATTTGGACATCTTTTCCACCCTGCCCACCGTAACCAGCTTTGCGCACATTTTGCACGCACGTCCGGCTTCCGCAGTTTCGATCTCCTCAGGCAGAAGAAATCCGTGATCGGGGCACGAAATTGTCTCCTTGCAAACCATACCCTGGGTCAACAGGTTGGTAAACGGTTCCTTGAATTTAACCAATCCCTGAGCATTCAACACACGGGTATAATATCTCGAGTAGAGTAAATGCAAAATGGCATGTTCCACCCCGCCGATATATTGATCCACCGGCATCCAGTAATCAACGGCCGCAGTATTAAAAATATGTGTGTCACATCGCGGACTGCAGTATCTTTCGAAATACCAGGAGGACTCCACAAAGGTGTCCATGGTATCCGTTTCTCGTCTTGCATCCGAACGGCCGCATTGGGGACATGCTACCCGGACGAAATCATCCAGGCTGGGCAACGGAGATTTACCGCCTTCAAGCATATCAGCGTGCTCCGGCAAAACAACGGGAAGATCCGTTTCCGGCACCGGAACAATGCCGCAGCCATCACAATGGATCATGGGAATGGGTGCACCCCAATAGCGCTGCCGGGATATCCCCCAATCTCTCAATCTAAAACTGACGGATCGTTTGCCGAGGTTGTTCTGCTCCAGGTGATCGGCAATTTTAGCAAGTGCTGTTTGGCTATCCATATTGTCGAACGGACCGGAGTTTATCATGATACCTTTACCGACATAAGCTTCGGTCATGGTTTGCCCGTCGAGATCCATATCTTGAGGTTTTACGACCACAATGATGTCCAAACCGTATTTTTTGGCGAAATCAAAATCTCGCTGATCATGGGCAGGCACCGACATAACTGCACCGGTACCATATTCCATCAGGGCGAAATTGGCGGTATACACCGGTATCCGTTTGCCGGTCATCGGATTTAGACAGTAGGCACCGGTAAAAACGCCTTCTTTTTCATAATTTTCGATGCTTCGTGCCGATCGATCCTGCAGGGCAATGCGCTCGACAAACTGTCGGACTTCATTCTCCTGGGGGGTATCCTTTGAAAGTTTGAATACCAGCGGATGCTCCGGCGCCAGGCACATAAATGTAGCCCCGTATACGGTGTCTTGCCGGGTGGTAAATACCGATATCACTTCATCTTGGTTTTCGACCGCAAAATCGATCTGAGCCCCAATGCTTTTCCCGATCCAGTTTTTCTGCATGGTGGTGACTTTTTCCGGCCATCCCGGCAATTTGTCACAGTACTGCAAAAGATCCTGAGCAAAATCAGTGATTCTAAAAAACCATTGCCACAGTTGTTTCTGACGAACCTGTTGACCGCAGCGCCAACACAACCCGGCTTCAACCTGTTCATTGGCTAAAACCGTTTGACAATCTTCGCACCAATTAACAAAGGATTCTTTTCGGTAGGCCATACCTTTTTCAAACATTTTTAGAAACAGCCATTGTTCCCAACGATAATATTCAGGTTGGCAGGTAGCAAGTTCTCTCTCCCAGTCATAACTGAACCCCAAACGTTGAAGTTGGCTGCGCATCGCGTCGATATTGGCGTATGTCCATTTTGCAGGATGGGTTTTATTGGCTATGGCCGCATTTTCAGCCGGCATTCCAAACGCATCCCACCCCATGGGATGGAGAATATTAAACCCCCGCATGCGTTTGTACCGGGCGACAACATCGCCGATGGTATAATTGCGTACATGTCCCATGTGGATTTTGCCGGACGGGTAAGGAAACATTTCAAGAAGATAATATTTCGGCAGTGATGATTTTTCCGTTACCTTAAATAAATTCCAAGCATCCCATTTTTTTTGCCATTTGGATTCAATTGCCCCGGGATCGTATCTCTCATCCATTACGTTTCTTTTCCTCTGTTCATAAGTTTAGACAATCCAGTGTTGGTTCCCCAATATAATACAAACAACCCGTCATTTCGTCAACTCATCAGAATGGGCGCAATACATACACCTGCCAATCATTTCCGATTCATGCCATAGTTATGGATATAGCGGATAGAAATCGATTGACTTGTATCTAACAATTTAATATTAAAGCAGATTGGAAAATTATGAAAATATCGTCACGCCGCCTGTGGCGGATTTATCCTATAAGCCTTCAATTCCTGAATTGGCGCTGCAGTTTATACGCTCCCCGTGGTTTAGGATCAATGGCACAAAAATGGAAAACGTATGATACTGCCTCTGATAATAGGTTAATATTATTTTTTTTACTCCCAGTGCAAGGATAAAAATTTTATGGGTATTAAGATTTTAATTAATGCGGTGGATCCTGAAGAATGCAGGGTCGCAACAGTCAAAGACAATAAACTTGAGCAATTTCATGTTGAAAGCAGCTTGAAGGAAATCACCCACGGCAATATTTATAAAGGGATTATTTCCCGCGTTGAACCTAGCCTTCAAGCGGTATTTGTCGATTATGGCGCGGAAAGGCATGGTTTCCTGCAAAAAAATGAAATTCACAGCGATTATTTCCTGGATACCTCTACCGGAGAACATGCCATCAACAAGCTTGTCAAGCGGGGGCAGGAATTGATGGTGCAGGTCATCAAAGACCCTTTTATGAAAAAAGGCGCCATGTTAACCACCCATATATCTCTGCCTGGAAGATATATGGTTCTCAGGCCGGGCAATGAGACCGTTGGGGTTTCACGCAAGATTGAAACCGAAGATGAACGCCAACGTCTGAAAGATATCGTCGGCAATTTGAAGTTGCCTGAAGATTTCGGTGTCATTGTCCGCACAGCCGCTGCAGATATAACCAAAACCGCGCTGTCAAAGGATCTAAACTTCCTGTTCCGATTATGGAAAAAGATCAAAGACAGTGTCATGCAAAACAAAGCCCCTGCCTTGCTCTACAAAGAACGGCATCTGGTCATACGCTCGATAAGGGATTCGTTTACGCCGGAGGTAACCGAAATTCTCATCGATAACAGTTCCCTTTTTCATGAAGTTAGGGATTTTATTAACCTGTTTTCACGTGGACACGGCAAGATCGTTAAACACTATAAGGGCGCCAAACCAATTTTTACTAAATTTCAGCTTGAAGATCAGATCGCTTCCATATTTGAAAGTCGGGTTGGTTTGAAATCCGGCGGAACCCTTGTCATTGAGCAAACCGAAGCCCTGGTTTCCATCGATGTCAATTCCGGCAAATCAACCCATGAAAAAAACATCGAACAGACAGCATTTCAAACTGACCTTGAGGCCGCCGAAGAAATTGCTCGACAGTTGCGGTTAAGAGACTTGGGTGGACTTATAGTGATCGATTTCATTGATATGAGAGAACCGAAACATCGGGCTGAAGTGGAGCGAACCCTGAGAAAATATATCAAGGAAGACAAAGCCCGGTCGAAAGTCGGAAAAATCTCACGCTTTGGGCTGCTGGAGATGTCACGACAGAGGATTCGTCCATCCATTGAATTCGGCAGCCATCTGCCCTGCAAATACTGTCAAGGCAAAGGTTTAGTCCCGTCTGCCGAGACACTGGGTATCGGCTTTCTGCGCAAACTCAGCCTGGAAACGCTAAAAGAAAAAGCCATCCGCGTAAAAGGAGTTGTTCCCATGGATGTGGCTGATTACCTGTTAAACAAAAAACGACGTGAAATTGTGGACCTCGAGGTGCGACTCGACGTCCATGTTGAAATCCAAGGTGATCTGTCAATGATGCCTGGAGAAAGCAGGATTATCTGTAGTGAAGAAAAAAATTCAAGAAAGATTTGACGAAGTTGCTCTTTTAAAGTATATCAGCGCCATTTTAAAAAATTCTTAAAGCCATTGTCATCGACAGACAAATAGAATAAAATATCAGTTTAACAACCTAAAAGGAGGATTCATTTTGTTTAATGTAGCCTATGCCATGGGAACCGGAGGCGCCGGTGGAGAAGGCGCCGCAGGTTTCACCGGGTTTATCCCGCTAATTTTGATGTTTGTCATTTTCTACTTTTTATTGATCCGTCCCCAGCAAAAAAAGACCAAAGAACACCGTCAAATGGTCTCCAACCTGAAAAAAGGGGATCGTATCGTTACCAGCGGCGGTATCCACGGCCGTATTACGGGAATGGATGACGTGACCTTAACAGTGGAAATTGCAGATAAAGTTCGCGTGAAAGTCGCCCGCGGCAATGTGTCGGCCCTGGCTCAACCGGCCGCCCAGAGTCAACCGGCAAAAAAATAACAGCAGATATCTACATTGGTCAGCCCCATGCAATTTTGTTAAGTGGCGGATCTGCTAAACTGTTAATTGCGAGTGTTTCGATTGACTTTGCAGCATCGAAACGATCTGCTCGCAGAAACAAGTTGGCCGAAAATGCGCTTAACAAATTATGTGGGGCTTTCGTATGATAATATCGCGCAAAAGCGCTTTTGTTGAGTGAACAGTTAAAAAGTGTAAAAGGGAAAAGATCAGTGAAAAATATTTCTTGGAGATTGGTTTTGGTTTTTGCCGTCCTTGTCACGGCGATCATCTATATCCTTCCGAGCTTTAGACCTGCCCTCTGGCCGCACAAACAGATCAACCTCGGCCTTGACCTCCAGGGCGGCATGCATCTAGTTCTGGAGGTGGATACGGAGAAAGCCATCGAAAGCACCACCGAGCGTATTTCCCAGGAAATTCGTGAGCAGCTGAAAAAAGAGCGCATACGGCATGTTTCCGTGAATCCAATCGTGGGCTCACGGATATCCGTCGAGGTCCAAAAGGAAGAAAGTATCGAAAAACTCAAAACGCTTCTTGATAGTGAATTTAAGGATCTGCGCGAGCTATCCAGAACAGAGGCCGACGGTAGTTTTGCAATCGTATTGGATGTACCAGACAGGGATCGTGAACAGATAAAAAAACTGGCGGTTGATCAGGCACTTGAAACAATCCGCAACCGCATCGATCAGTTCGGCGTGGCTGAACCGGATATACGACGCCAGGGTGAACGACGAATATTAATCCAACTACCCGGTATCAGCGAGACCGAGAGAGCCAAAGATCTGATTGGTAAGACAGCCCTGCTGGAATTCAAACTGGTGGATGATACCCATTCGGTGGATGAGGCTGTCAAGGGCACCATCCCTCCAGGGAAGGAGCTGCTTTACCGGGTTGAAGAAGACCCGCAAACCCGGCGGACCACCAAAACACCGTTTCTTCTCCAAAAACGATCCTTGCTAACCGGCGCTGCCCTGACGGATGCACGGGTTCAGATAGACTCCCAGTTCAATGAACCCTACGTTTCCATCAACTTCGATAAAAAGGGGGCGCAAATCTTTGAAAGAATTACCGCTGACAATGTCAACAAACGCCTGGCCATCGTACTGGATAACAGTGTGTATTCCGCCCCGGTTATCCAGGAAAAAATTGCCGGCGGTCAGGCACGGATAACCGGTCGATTTACCACCGAGGAAGCCCGTGATCTGGCGATTGTGCTGCGAGCCGGCGCCCTGCCGGCCCCGGTCAATATTCTTGAAGAACGGACCGTAGGTCCTTCTCTGGGAGCCGATTCCATTCGCAAAGGTCTGATATCCATGGTCATCGGCGGGTTACTGGTGATTGTGTTCATGATCATTTATTATAAAATGGCCGGCCTGATCGCCGATATTGCTCTGTTTCTAAATATATTGCTGATCGCCGCCGGACTCAGCGGATTGGGCGCCACCCTTACTTTGCCTGGAATTGCCGCAATTATTCTTACGATCGGCATGGCTGTGGATGCCAATGTCATTATTTTTGAACGGGTTAGAGAAGAATTGACGCTGGGAAGAACACCGCGAGCGGCTGTCACTGCCGGATATGATCGGGCAACCCTGACTATCCTGGATGCCAACGTCACCACCTTGATTGCCGCTGTTGTTCTTTTCCAGTTTGGTACCGGGCCCATTCGGGGTTTTGCCGTTGCTCTGAGTTTGGGTGTCGTTGCCAGTATGTTTACCGCCCTGATTGTATCGCGGTTGATTTTTGAATATGTTTTGATGAACAAAAAAACCAAAACTCTAAGTATTTAAGTAGGTAAAACGATCAAAGGGAAAATCAATGCAGTTTATTAAATCGGACGTAAATATCAATATAATCGACAAAAGAAAAATAGCCTTTTTTGTATCGATCGCGATGATAGCTATCAGCATTATTTCTTTAATTTTGCACGGAGGCCCCAGACAGGGCATCGACTTTGCCGGCGGCACCCTGATCCAGGTAAAGTTTCTTGCGCCCATAAAAATAAACGACATAAAAACCGGCCTGCAGTCCGTCGGACTCGACAAGTCTTCCGTTCAGTCGTTCGGTGAACATGAGTCCAATGAATATCTGATCCGCACCGACAGTTCCGTCATACTCGCCGAAGGATTTTCATTAGATGTCCAAAAGGCGCTGGCAGCATCAACCGGCGGAGAGGTAGAAATCCGGCGTGTGGAAATGGTCGGCGCCCAGGTCGGACAGGACTTGAGAGAAAAAGCATTATTTGCCATGTTTTATGCGCTGTTATTTATCACCATTTATATTTCCGGGCGTTTTGAATTAAAATGGATGATAAGTGCGGTGATGGCGGTGGCATTAATCGGTGCTGTTTATCTCTTCACGCTGTTTAATGTCAGCATCCCCTTTTTGATTGTCGCGGCATTGATGGTTTCGCTGGTGTTGTTCTGGTTTCTGGAACTCAAATATGCCATGGGTGCCATCGTCGCGTTGATACACGACGTCATCATTACGGTTGGGATTTTTTCGATTCTTGACATAGAGTTTTCCCTGCCGATCATCGCGGCACTGCTGACCATTATTGGCTATTCATTGAACGACACCATCATCGTCTTTGATCGTATTCGAGAAAACCTGAGAAAATATCACAAGAATCCACTGGAATTTATTATAAACCGTAGCATCAATGAAACACTCAGCCGCACCATATTGACCTCGATTACCACCTTGTTTGTCGTTGTTACCCTCTTTGTTTTAGGCGGCGGGATTATCCACGACTTCGCTTTTGCCTTGATCATAGGAGTCGCTGTGGGTACCTACTCATCCGTATTTGTTGCCAGTCCTATTCTATTGACCTGGCAAGAACGGCAGCGCAAAAAAAGGATCTGACTGAGCGCTAGATCGTTTCGAAGTGCTGAAGTTTCTAATGGGTGCACGATTTAAATTCCCCCTTTTGCCAACAGGGGGTTTTTAGCGTCTGTATGCCATCAATTCGGATGATTCAGAAACAAATTAATCTAAACGGATAAAAAAGATAACAGTGAATCAAAACCTTGTAATTTACTACGAAAATAGCTCTTTTTTTTGGATCATTACAGCTAAATGATGACATCTGAAATCAACCATTATGGATAATATTCGACCGTGGTTTTTTCTTAAAAGCGTACCGGGGATCGGAAACCTGCTTTGCAAACGCCTGATTGATCTGTTTAAAACACCCCAGAATGTTTTTCAGGCGTCTGCCGAAAAACTCCTCCAGGTTGAAGGCGTCACCAAACGCCACGTAACTGCCATAAAAAATCATAAACTGCCTCGGAAGGTAAGCGATGAACTGGATCTTTTGGCCCGCAAAGACTACCGGATTATTACGATGACAGATCCGAATTATCCCCGCCTCCTGCGTGAAATTCCAGATCCTCCGCCCTTTTTATATATGTCCGGACGACTGGACGGCTCAGCCGTGAAAATTGCCGTGGTCGGCTCTAGAAATGCGACCCGGTATGGATTGACGACGACCCAAAACCTGTGCGCCGATTTAGCATCTCTCGGAATTACTATTGTCAGCGGAATGGCTCGCGGTATTGATACCGCCGCCCATGAGGGTGCTCTGTCGGGCGGGGGCAAGACTGTCGCTGTGCTGGGCAGTGGTCTGGAACGTATTTATCCGGCAGAAAACGCAGAACTCTTTCACCGGATTTCTGAAAATGGAGCTGTTGTGTCGGAATTTGCCTTGTTGACAGAACCTGAAGGCCATAATTTTCCGCTGCGCAACCGGATCATTAGCGGAATGTCATTAGGAACCGTTGTTGTGGAAGCCACTAAAAAGAGCGGATCACTAATCACCGCACGATTAGCCGCCGAGCAAAATCGTGAAGTGTTTGCTGTACCTGGCAGCATCCAATCTTTTAAAAGTACCGGCACCCACACCCTTATAAAACAGGGTGCCAAGCTTGTAGAGCATGCCCAAGACATTGTTGAAGAGTTGGTCCCGTTTCTTGAAAACTATAAACGCCCGGGAAACGCTCCTCCGGATGATTCCGAAGAAAACCTGACAAGCCTCAGTGTTGATGAATCAGAGGTATATAAATTGTTGGAACCTTATCCGATCCATATTGACAAGCTGATCAGAAAAATTTCCATCGAACCGGGAAAACTTTCGAGTATCCTCCTAAGATTGGAACTTATCGGCCGGGTTCGACAATTACCGGGAAAATTTTTCATACTATCTGATAAACCGGGCAAGCGTTAATCACCGCGTTTCGGCAATATCTTTTTCGTAAAACCGGCATGCGCCTTAATAGAATTTCATTTTCATAAATGCGGTAATTTAACAACTTAGCATCGACAAATCATTTTCGATGCATATATTCATTTTCCTAAAAAACCGGGATGACCGGCTTTGTTTCCGGGTGACAACCGGGACGCAGATCGGGTTATTCTTATTTCCCATAACTTCATCATCCAATAATCATAATCAACGCGAGGAATTGCAGTGAGTAAACCTTTAGTTGTCGTGGAATCTCCCACAAAAGTAAGAACCATAAAAAAGTATCTCGGGTCCGATTATCAAGTCGCTGCCACCGTAGGACACCTTATGGATCTTCCCAGCAAGGAAATGGGCATTGATGTTGAAGACGGTTTCAAACCCAAGTACCAATATATCCCGGGCAAACAAAAGGTTGTCAAGAAGTCTGAAGCAGGCTGCCGGAGACACCCATGATGTTTATCTGGCTCCGGACCCGGATCGCGAAGGAGAAGCCATCGCGTGGCATACCGCCGATGTATTAAAAAAGAAGGGACGTAACTTTTATCGGGTGCTTTTTCACGAATTGACAAAAGATTCGGTCCGTAAAGCCATGTCGTCCCCCGAGGTCCTCGATCGCAGCAAATATGAGGCCCAGCAGGCCCGCAGAATACTGGACAGGCTGGTCGGCTACCAGGTCTCACCGCTTTTGTGGCGAAAAGTAAAAGGCGGTTTGAGTGCCGGACGAGTTCAATCGGTGGCCGTCAGAATAATCTGTGAAAGAGAACGTGCCATCCAGGCATTTGTTTCGGAGGAATACTGGTCGATCACCGCTCATCTGAAAAGCGACCTCCCTCCGCCCTTTACCGCCAAACTGGTAAAAAAAGACCTGGAAAAAATTAAAATCCCCCATGGCAAGGCAGCCGATCAAATATTAAAGGAACTCGAGGGGGAGAAATTTATCGTCGAGAAAATAAATAAAAAGACGACTAAGAAAAATCCACTGCCGCCTTTTATCACCAGCAAGCTGCAACAGGAAGCAATTCGAAAGCTCAGATTCACCGCCCGCAAAACCATGATGGTTGCCCAACAGCTCTACGAAGGGATCGACCTGGGCCCCGGTGAGCCGGAGGGCCTGATCACCTATATGCGCACCGATTCCACTAGAATTGCAGCGGAAGCTGCTACAGAAGCGCAACAATTAATCCTGGAACGTTTCGGAAAAGAGTATGCCCTGGAAAAACCGCGATTTTTTAAAAATAAGAAAAAAGTTCAGGATGCCCATGAGGCCATTCGTCCGACTTCGGTTCACAATACACCGGAAAAATTAAAAGCTTATCTTTCACCGGATCAACTGGCCTTGTATCAGCTCATCTGGCAGCGATTCATTGCCTCTCAGATGACCCAGGCCCTGATCAACCAAATTTCCGTGTCTATTCGAGCCGGTGTCTATCTGTTCACATCCAGTGGCTCATCGATAAAATTTCCCGGATTTATGGCGCTTTACATGTCGGTAGATGACGAAATCGCGAATGAATCCGAACAGAAAAAACCAAAACTGCCGGATCTGACCCAAGGAATGGTTCTTAATCTCGACAAACTGGAGCCCAAACAACATTTTACCATGCCGCCACCACGATTTTCGGAAGCATCCCTGGTGAAAGAGCTCGAGGAAAACGGCATCGGTCGTCCTAGCACCTATGCAAACATCTTATCGACCATCCGCGGTAAAGGATATGTAGACCTGCTCAACGGCTATTTCAAGCCGAATGAACTCGGCTTCATCGTCAATGATCTTTTGGTACAAAATTTCCCGGATATATTTGATGTCGAATTTACCGCTAAAATGGAAGAAAATCTGGACCGGGTTGAATCAAAGAAACTTGACTACTTGCAGGTCCTAACCAGTTTTTATCAGCCGTTTAGCAAAGATCTGGACACTGCATCCGAAGAAATGCTCAGCGTTAAGGGCGTCGGTATACCCACCGATTTGAAGTGCCCCCAATGCGGCAAACCCATCCACATTAAAGTCGGAAAGAACGGACATTTTCTGGCTTGCACCGGATATCCGGATTGCACATACTCCAACGACTACATCCGGGATGAGAAAGGTATCATTCAACCCGAAGAACAATCCGAAGAAGAAGCGACCGATAAAGTATGTGACAAATGCGGCAGTCCGATGGTTATCAAAAGAGGCCGCTATGGAGGTTTTCTGGCCTGTAGCGGCTATCCGGAGTGCAAAAACACCCAGTCCTTGAATTCGAGTGGCAACGGCAAAAAGATCGGTGTCGCCTGCCCTGAAAAGAGTTGTAGCGGGGATATTGTAGAGCGTACCTCCAAGCGTGGTAAAATTTTCTACGGCTGCAATCGTTTTCCGGATTGCACCTTTGCCACCTGGGATAAACCGCTCGATCGAGAATGTCCGGCCTGCGGTGCCAAAATTTTGGTAGAAAAAACCACCAAAAAACAGGGAACCTACCTAACCTGCCTGGAACAGGGATGTGGATTTAAAGAAAAAGCTTGACAATCGCTCTGCGAGTTGCTAACAGTTCACAGAATTCAAACTTGTGTTGAAATTATGATTAAAGCATCTGCCGTTAGAAACCTTATTTGCCTTATTATCGTACTCGTCGGGGATATAATTATTTTCGGCGAAACAAAGGGTTGATAATGGCATAAATTCACCGATCAAAAAAAAAATCCGTTATCAGCCCGAAAAGCCGATAACGGATTTTTTTTTGAAAGGACAAACACCATGAAGCTCACCGGCGCACAAATACTGATGGAAGTACTGAAGGAAGAAAAAGTTGATACGATTTTCGGATATCCCGGCGGAGCCGTCATTGATATCTATGATGCATTGGCCAAAACAGATATCCGCCATGTGCTGGTCCGCCATGAACAGGGAGCCGTGCATGCCGCTGACGGATATGCCAGGGCTGCCGGTCGTGTGGGGGTTTGTCTGGTGACATCGGGTCCCGGCGTGACCAACACTGTAACGGGTATTGCATCGGCATATATGGACTCCATTCCAATTGTTGTTCTCAGTGGACAGGTTCCCACCGCGCTCATCGGCAATGATGCCTTTCAGGAAGTGGATATCGTCGGTATCACCCGCCCCTGTACCAAGCACAACTACCTGGTGATGTCGATTGAAAAACTGGCCGCCACCGTCAAAGAGGCATTTTATCTGGCCCGCTCCGGTCGCCCGGGTCCCATCCTGGTAGATATACCCAAAGACATCACCAAAGAATCCATGGAATATGTTCCCGTCAATGAGATTAAGCTCAAGTCCTACAACCCGTCCTACAATCCAAACATGAAACAACTTAAAAAAATTGTAACTCTCATTGAGCGTAGCGAAAGACCGATGATCTTTGCCGGTGGCGGTGCCATTCTTTCAAAAGCTTCGGCCGAGTTAAACGAATTGGCGCGTAAAACCCAAATTCCGGTTACGACATCCCTGATGGGGTTGGGTGCATTTAGGGAATCGGATCCGTTGTCACTGGGAATGATCGGGATGCACGGTACTTACAGAGCCAATATGTGCACGGCTGAATGCGATCTGATGTTGGCTGTCGGAGTTCGTTTTGATGATCGCGTCACCGGAAAAACGGATGCATTTGCCGCCCAAGCCCAGATTGTTCATATTGATATTGACCCCACCACGATTCGCAAAAACATCCCGGTAACCATCCCGGTTGTGGGAGATTGCAAAATCAGCCTGCAACATCTCAATCGGTTGCTCGATCAGGTGGATCTGGGTGATCTGACGGCGAAACGAAAAAAATGGATTGGTCGAGTCGATGAATGGAAAAGCACCAACCCTTTGGCCTATCAACAAACGGATAAAATCAAGCCGCAATTTGTGGTTGAAAAACTCTACGAACTGACAAAGGGTGAGGCCATCATCACAACCGAGGTCGGCCAGAACCAGATGTGGGCTGCGCAGTACTATCAATATGACCAACCCAACCATTTTATAACTTCAGGGGGTCTGGGAGCCATGGGATTCGGACTGCCGGCCGCCATCGGTGCCCAGGTTGCCTGCCCGGATAAGATCGTGGTGGATATCGCCGGTGACTCAAGCATCCAGATGAATATCCAGGAAATGGCCACCGCCGTGCAGAACTGTTTGCCCGTGAAAATTGTGATCTTGAACAACGGTTACATGGGCATGGTCCGACAATGGCAGGAACTATTCTATGATAAGCGTTATGTCTGCACCAGTATGGATTGTGCCCCTGATTTTGTGAAGCTTGCCGAAGCATACGGAGCCGTGGGCTTGAGAGCGACAAAACCGGAGGAAGTCGAAGCTGTATTGTCTGAAGGACTGGCCGCCTCCAAACCGGTGATCATGGATTTTATCGTTGAAAAGGAAGAAGGGGTTTACCCAATGGTGCCGGCCGGAGCTGCCATCACCGAAATGTTGCTGGTATAGAAAGAGGACAGAAGACAGAGGACAGAGGACAGAATACAGATGACAGAAGATTGAAGTCACCAGAGGGAATGCGGAAGGCGGAATGCAGAATTATGCGATTGCAGAATAACCCGCAACGCGCAACCTGTAACTCGCAACCCGTAACTCGCAACAGGGATATTTAGATGAAAGAACAAAAACACATCATGACAATGTTGGTCGACAATCAGCCGGGAGTACTTTCCAGAGTCGTCGGACTATTCAGCGGCAAAGGATTTAATATTGAAAGCCTCTGCGTCGCCCCCACCATGGATCCTCAGGTATCGAGAATTACCATCGTCACCATGGCCAATCCACCGGTGATTGAACAGATCGAAAAACAGTTAAGAAAGCTGATCAACGTCATTAAACTGCGGGACATGACGGGCCCCAAAGCTGTTAAACGGGAAATGGCCCTGATTTGTGTCAGAGCCAAACCGGAGCACCGGGCGGAAATATTGCGAATCGTTGATATCTTCCGATGCAAAGTGATTGATGTCGGCCTGGAACATTATATCATCGAAGTCACGGGAGATGCAGAAAAATTGACGGCCCTGATAAATCTTCTCAGTCCCATGGGTATCCAGAAAATAGCCAGGAGCGGAGCACTGGCGTTGTATCGGGAACCCAAATAGATGGAACTATTTGATAGCTTTTGAGGCTTAGACCCTTAACTAACAATTAACTAATAAAGCAGAGGTAAACATGACAGAATTTAATTTCGGTGGAGTGGTTGAAGACGTGATTACGTCTGAGGAATTTTCGTTGCAGAAAGCCAGAGATGTCCTTAAAAATGAAACAGTGGCCGTTTTAGGTTACGGCGTCCAAGGACCGGGGCAAGCCCTTAACCTAAGAGACAATGGCATTCGCGTGATTGTCGGACAACGTGAAGGCGGTCAAACCTGGCAGCGTGCTGTGACGGATGGGTTTGTCCCCGGTGAGACCCTATTCCCCTTGGAAGAAGCGGCCAAAAAGGCAACCATCATTCAATACCTGCTTTCCGATGCCGGCCAGGTGGCAACCTGGCAAAAAATTAAATCATGCCTGGATGAGGGCAATGCACTTTATTTTTCCCACGGTTTCGGCATTGTTTTCAAAGACCAAACCAAGATCATTCCCCCGGAAAACGTGGATGTCATCCTTGTCGCACCCAAAGGTTCCGGCCGGAACGTACGGCTGAACTTTCTGGACGGCAGCGGTATCAATTCCAGCTATGCCGTATTTCAGGATTTTACGGGAAACGCCAAAGAAAGAACCCTGGCCCTGGGTATTGCTGTCGGTTCCGGGTATCTGTTCCCCACCACCTTTGAAAATGAAGTTCACAGCGACCTGACGGGAGAACGCGGCGTCTTGATGGGATGCCTGGCGGGAGTGATGGAAGCGCAGTACAAGCTTTTGCGAAAACACGGACATAGCCCAAGCGAGGCTTTCAATGAGACCGTCGAAGAACTGACCCAGAGTCTTATCCGACTCGTCGCCGAAAATGGTATGGACTGGATGTTCAGCAATTGTTCGACCACCGCCCAACGCGGTGCCCTGGACTGGGCACCTAAATTCAGGGACGCCGTGGCACCCGTCTTTGACACCCTTTATGAAAAAGTTCTTTCCGGTGAAGAAACCCGCCGCGTTCTTGAGGCCAACAGCACTCCGGATTATCGCGAAAAACTGGATAAAGAATTGAACATACTCAAAAATTCTGAAATGTGGCAAACCGGAGCCACGGTACGCTCATTGCGGCCGGAAAACAGGAAGAAGTTATAATAATGAAGGTTAATTGCTCAGTTTATGGTTAAGCGTTAAGTTATTGACTATTGCCGACCTGGTTGAATAGTTTACTGGTTGAATGGTTGATTAGGTAAATTATAGTCACAATTTCAGAATGTTACGATTACTGAAACTTGAGGTGTCCAATTATTTTGCAAATAAGGGATAAATCCACATTTATAGCCATTTAACTAATCAACCAATCAACGACATCTGTATCGGAGAAAACCATGGATGAAGTATTATTATACGACACCACCTTGAGGGATGGAACCCAGGGAGAAAACATCACCTTTTCGGCCGATGAAAAAATCAAGATCGCATTGCGGCTGGATGACTTTGGGATACACTATATCGAAGGCGGGTGGCCCGGTTCGAATCCCAAAGATATGCAATTTTTCGATCTGGCCAAACGGGTGGATTTTCGTCAAGCCCGTCTGGTCGCTTTTGGTTCCACGCGTAAACCCGGAATAGCACCGGAGGAAGATGACAACCTGAAAGCGCTTGTTGCCAGCAAGACACCCACGGTTGCCATTTTCGGTAAATCCTGGAACCTGCATGTACGAAAGATCATGAATAACAGTCTTGAAGAAAACCTCGCCATGATCAGTGACTCCATTTCGTTTTTAAAAAGCAACGATCTTGAGGTTGTCTATGATGCCGAACATTTTTTTGACGGCTACAAAAACAACGCCGACTATGCTCTCCAAACGCTGCATGTTGCCGTAGAGGGGGGGGCGGATTTTGTGGTTCTGTGCGATACCAATGGCGGCACCCTACCCTTTGAGATTGAATCAATCATTAAAGATGTCAAAAAAGCAATCGATGAAAAAAGATTGACCACACCCGGTTATTCTTCGGTGCCGCTGGGAATTCATGCCCACAATGATTGCGGCCTGGCGGTGGCCAATTCGATTACCGCTTTGCACACTGGGGCTGTCATGGTGCACGGCACCATTAACGGCTATGGGGAGAGATGCGGTAATGCCGATCTGACTTCTGTTATCCCTGTTATCGGCCTGAAAATGAACCGTCCGTGCCTATCTGAACTTAATCTCGAAAAACTCAAAACACTTTCGCGTTATGTCAGCGAAACAGCAAACCAGGTTCCTTTAAACACCCAACCATTTGTCGGTAAAAGCGCCTTTGCCCACAAGGGCGGCATCCATGTCAGTGCCATCATGAAAATCCCCATGGCTTATGAGCATATGGAGCCGTCTTTGGTCGGCAACCAAAGACGGGTGCTGGTTTCCGATTTAGCCGGCAAAAGCAATATCGAATTCAAAGCCAAGGAACTCGGCATCGAATTGGGCGGCAACGGGTATGATAGCAAGAAAATTGTATCGGAAATAAAGCAGTTGGAACAGCAGGGCTATCAGTTCGATGTGGCGGAAGGATCGTTCAAAATTCTGATGGAAAAATTCACTGATCAGTTTGAACCCCTATTTCGCCTGGAATCATTTCGCGTGACCATCGAAAAAGATAAAGATGGACCGTGCAGTTCCCAGGCCACCGTGAAAATATCTGTGGGTGGAAAACAGGAAATCACCGCCGCTGAGGGCTATGGCCCGGTCAGCGCCCTGGACAACGCCCTTAGAAAGGCCCTGGACAAATTTTTTCCGGACCTTGATACCATGCGACTGGTTGATTTTAAAGTGCGGGTAATTGATGGCGGACGGGGTACGGCTGCCAAGGTTCGGGTTTTTATCGAGTCACGGGATCAGGATGAAATCTGGAGCACCATTGGGGTTTCAGAAGATATCATCGAAGCAAGCTGGCAGGCGTTAGCTGACAGTTTTCAATTCAAACTGGCAAACGAAAAAAAAATTCGCAGCATTAAATATCCTGCCCAGGAAGAGCTGCCGATCTTTAAGAGATAATCATCCGAGAAGGAGTAAACTATTGATTAAACAGGAAGGTACATACGCCGCGGGAAAAACACCAAATTGCTTCCCGCGGCCGATGCTCCCGCATAAATTATTGAATATTTTCGATTGAAGATTGAATATTTAAGGTATTCTTTCGATTTTAAAAAAGACGGAGCGGAGCGACATCCTCAAATATTCAATTTGCAATCTTCAATCTTCAATTTTGGCATCTATGCCAACCACTAAACATAAGGGAGTAGAAAAATGAGTGACCGTGTAATTATATTCGATACGACGTTAAGAGATGGTGAGCAATCACCCGGTGCCAGTATGAATGCCGCTGAAAAAATGCGTCTGGCCACCCAGCTTGAAAAGCTGGGTGTGGATGTACTGGAAGCTGGTTTTCCGGCCTCCTCGGAAGGGGACCTAAATGCGGTGTCCATGATTGCTGGCAAACTCCAAAAAACCGAGGTGGCCGCACTGGCACGGACGTCTAAAAATGATATCGATCATGCCTGGCAAGCCATCAGCCATGCCGCCAAACCGAGGATTCATACCTTCATTGCCACATCCGACCTCCACCTGGAATACAAGTTAAAAATGACCAGGGAGCAGGTGTTGGAAGCTGCGGTCGAGGCCGTTAAATATGCCAGTTCTTTGACAGACAACGTTGAATTTTCGGCTGAAGACGGATCGCGCAGCGATCGTGACTTTCTTTGTCGGGTTTTCGAGGCGGCTATCGCCTCAGGCGCCACCACAGTCAATCTTCCGGACACCGTGGGCTACGCCGTGCCGGAAGAGTTCGCAGACCTGGTAAGATATGTTATCGATCATACACCCAACATTCAAAAAGCCGTATTAAGCGTGCACTGTCACAATGATCTGGGACTGGCAACGGCAAACACCATCGCCGCCATCAAGGCCGGTGCCCGTCAGGCGGAAGTCACCATCAACGGTATCGGTGAGAGAGCCGGCAATACATCTCTCGAGGAAGTTGTCATGGCTTTGAAAACCCGATCGAATTTTCTTGCCGCCGGCACCGGAATTCAAACCGAGTATATCCATCCGACCAGCCGCCTCGTCAGCATGATTACCGGCATCATGGTCCAGCCGAACAAGGCCATCGTGGGTGCCAATGCCTTCGCCCATGAAGCCGGAATACATCAGGATGGCGTTTTGAAAAATCCCATGACTTATGAGATCATGAAGCCGGAAACCGTCGGACTGAGCGCCAACAAACTTGTCCTCGGCAAGCATTCCGGCAGGCACGCCCTGCGCTCTCATTTGAAAGATATCGGATACGATCTTTCAAACGAAGAACTCGATCTTGTTTTTGGAAAATTCAAAGAACTGGCAGACAAAAAGAAGCAAATCGTGGATGAAGATCTTGAAGTGATTGTCACCGAAGGAATTTTGCGCACCACCGATGTTTTTAAGCTCGAATATCTACATGTCACCGCCGGGACCACTGTTCTTCCCATGGCCAGTGTGAAACTTAAAATAAACGGACGCTCCGTGCAAAGTGCCGACTACGGAAACGGCCCCATTGACGCTGTTTATAACACCATTGCGAAACTCACCGGGACCGACTCGGAACTGCTGCGATTTTCGATCAGCGCCCTCACCGGCGGCACGGATGCCCAGGGTGAGGTTACTGTGCGTTTGAGAGAAAACGGCCTTGTCTCGCTGGGCAAAGGTGCCGACCCGGATATCATTACGGCCGGCGCCCTAGCTTACATCAACGGGCTAAACAGACTGGAATATTTAAAAGCCAATCCCATCAAAGAGGCGGCAGATCTGTAAAACGAGATCTCAGCCGGTTTAGGTTTAAGGTGGGAGGTTTAAGAAAGACCGATGGAAGAGGGAAGACCGCTTCGCTCGGGTGAGGGACGACTGAAATCAGAGATCTGATTCTAAATCAGGTGGGTTTTGGATCGCTGGTCTAAGTCCTCTGATTTCAGATCTCTTTCGTCCATCATCCATCTCCCCTCTTCCTTCGTCATTCAATTTACCCGGTTTCCAGCGTCCCAATGATATCCGATATGCTAGCGATATTCCTTTCTGCTAAAAACATTTCAATACCGTCAATGACATCCGTGGTAACGCTTGGATTGATAAAATTGGCCGTCCCAATCTGCACGGCCGACGCTCCGGCGATTAAAAATTCCAGGGCATCTTCCGCTTTCATGATCCCACCAATGCCGATGACGGGAACCTTGGCAACCCGGCAGACTTGCCAGACCATTCGTACCGCCACGGGTTTTATGGCCGGCCCGGATAAGCCGCCGGTAATATTGGCGAGCCGGGGACGCCGGGTTTCAATATCCACCACCATTGCTGTGATGGTGTTGATCAATGAAAGGCAATCTGCACCGGCTTCCTGAGCCGCCAAAGCAATTTCGGTGATATCGGTCACATTCGGCGATAATTTTACGATCAGAGGCTTGGTGGTTTGTTCCCGGACTCCCCGGACAACTCGGAAAGCAGCCGTCGGATCGACACCGAAAATCATACCACCGGATTTTACGTTGGGACAGGAGATATTCACCTCGATAGCGGCGATAGCTTCAACCTCATCTATGCGGGCGGCCAGCTGTACATACTCCTCTTCCAGGGTACCGTAAATATTGGCAATGACAGGTGGGGTCAGACGCGTTAAAAAAGGAAGTTTTTCCTCAACAAAGGCCTCGATACCCACATTTTCAAGGCCGATGGCATTCAACATGCCGCAGGGCGTTTCGACGATGCGCGGCGGTGGGTTGCCCTTGGTCGGCTCTAAGGACAGTCCCTTCACAATAATTCCGCCGAGACGATTCAGGTCAACAAATTGCTGGAATTCCCGGGCATAGCCGAAGGTGCCGGAAGCCGTCATCACTGGATTTTGAAGCTCAAGTCCGCCGATGTTCACGGCTAAATTTGGTTTTTTCACCATTAGATGAATTTCCGCTATCTCAGGTTAGTTCGCTTCGCTCACAATTGGAATAGTCGCAAAAATTTCGATACATTTAATTGGCGATTTCCGAGTCCTCTGATATGTTCTCCAAACGCTTCTGAATGGCCGTTACCATAGCTTCCAGATTCAACAGATAAGCGGCGATCGATTGGAGGTATTCATAGAATATCTTTGAGCTCATAGCAAGGTGTTGTTTAGAGGTATCTCTAATCACCATTTCACGAAAGATTGTTTTCCTTATTGAATCCCATGCGGTAAGGGCCAGCGATAATTTCCAGGTCTTGCCGCTGTAGCAAAAGTTCGGCGTAGGCTTCGGACACTTCAGCGCTGTCTAATCGCAGGGTATTTTTAATGCGCACAATTTTGCTCTGCGCCGCTGGGATATGTCCAATGGAGCCCAAAGCGACTTCTATGGCCTCCCGATCGGTTCTAAAGTGCATGGGGACGGCGGCTTTTTCCAGACTGATGCCGGTGATACAATTTTTATAGGTAGCGGCATAATCTATTTTGTCCACCAGTCTTTGGGTGGTGATATCCGCCAGACCGATTCCAGTGGCATTACCCTTGCTTTTATCCGTTAAATCCCGCACCAAGAGTCGTTTGACCTGTGCCGGATGCGGAAAAACTCCCAGTAAATCTCGATTTCTTCCGGTAATATTCGGATCGATGCCGACCCCGCTGATATCTTTTCCCATCTCGTCGACGATTAAAAGATCGATCTCATTAAAGGGGAGTTTGGCCATCATTTTCTTGGATATGCGCAGCAGATCTTTTTCCTTGCTTTCAATTTCTTCACCCTTTAACGCGGCAATCTTTGCCGTTTCGCCATAAGCGTTTTCCAGAACTCCCACGGCGCAGATGACCGGCGCACGGGCTAAAACCAGGCGGGCGGCATCCGTAATAATTTTAAAAAAGGTGTACTGCACCGCGGCTTTATGATAAAGCTCTGCACCTTTTTGTTTTCCCATGCCGATGGCCATCATCTTCATCAGGCCGCTTTCGATGGGAGCTTTAAATTTGGTGTGGGATTTAATGCGGTTGACCACCACGATATGATCCGCACCCAGAGCGTTTTTATCGATGAATACCGGCACACCGTCCGCAGTCAATCCGATCTCTGCCGTTTCCATGGAGGACAAAACGGGCGCTTTAACAGATGCTTCGGTTACGCCCAACTGCGCCAGCATGGCAACCTGTCCCGCGGCCGTTGCTCCGCCATGGCTGCCCATGGCCGGAAATAGAAACGGATCGGCTTCAAGTGATTTTAGAAATTCCACGATGGCCCCCAATATTTCAGCGACATCGGCAATTCCGCGACTGCCCGCCGTGATAGCCACCCGGTCTCCCGGCCGCATAGCTGACCATGACAAGCGGGCTAATTCAAGTTTTACCGTTTGTCGGATATCTTCGACCCGGGTATTATCAAACTTCTGACGAATATGGTACATTTTGGGTAGATTCATAGCATCCTCATCTTATACGAATTAAACTATTTACTTACCCGATTAGGTCCGTTATTACAATTAAAATAGACAGGATTCGGCGTCTTTAAACAAAACTAACTTCTCATTAATTTTCATGCAATATTCAAGTAAGAATATTGAATACTAGGCAATGGAGGAAAACAAAAAATGATCATTGCTTTAAACGAAACTGCTACCATGCACTGCAACCTTCTAACCGACATTCGTATCGCCAAAGAGGTAGGTTTTGAAGGAATCGAATTGATACACGCAAAATTATACAGATATCTGATGAATGGCTTTACAACGGAAAGCCTAATCTCTTATCTTGATGGCCTGCCTGTTGTCGGGTTGGGATTTGTGGCCGATATCGAGCGGCAGGAAAAAGCACAGTACGAAGCTCTCCTTGAAGAGTGTGAACGGATGTGCACTATCGCCGAATCAATCGGCTGTCGATCCGTGCTGCTCGTGACCGGTCCGCTGGCTGCCGGGGTGGACGAAAACCCAATGTATAAAGGCGAACTAACTTCCTCCTACCTGGGTTTGACCAACAAATCCTGGCCTGAGATACGTAAATTGACAGCCAAGAATCTGCGGGTATTGTCTGATATCGGGAAAAGGCATCAAGTTGAGTTTTATTTAGAATCGCTAAGCTGGACACCGCTTCACACATTGGAGCAGACCTTGGAACTATTGGATGAAGCAGCCGTGGAGAATGTAGGCCTCATTATCGACTTCTGGCACCATTTCACCAGCGGAACCACCCCTGATCAGATAGCTCGTCTCGATGGAAATCTTATTAAGGCAGTGCATTTCTGTGATTCACTTCCGGTGAAAGGCAAAATCACTCAAGAGCTTCGAAATGTGTGGACGGGTGCCGGAGTGATTCCATTACAGGAGTGGGTGGATGCTGTGAAGGCCACTGGTTACGATGGATGGTGGTCATGCGAGCTGTTCAGTTTTAAACATTACGAGTTGGATCCATGGGAAACGGCTCGAAATCTAAAAGGGTTAATGGAATACCTGATTAGATGATAACAGAAAATCGTTTACGAAGAAAATAGACGACGTATTGTCAATCAATCGAAACGGGATGATCTTCTTAATTTTTTTAAGGAGTCTAGATAAATTGCGAGGAAAATAACCACCCCAGCAACAAAAGGGTAGATATAAGGTGAAACGCCGATCGTACCCAGCCCGTTGTTTATGATGATCAACAGTAATGCGCCGGCAAATGTTCCCGGCAAAATGTTACCCCGACCGCCAAATAAACTTGTCCCTCCGATAACAACTGCTGCAACCGCCTCAAATTCCATCCCTCTGCCCGTAAATGTTGTCACTTCACCAAGGTACATTGGAAGAAGAATACCACTGATTGCGCCACACGTTCCAGAAATAACAAACACCACTGTTTTGACCATTTTTACCGGTATTCCTATCCGATCTGCCGCTTGCTCGCTATTGCCAATGGCATAACAGTACGCTCCGAATTTGGTTTTACTTAATACAATTTGAAGTGTAATCATGACAACAAAGCCAATTAAGAACACCAAGGGGATGAAATTAAAAAACTTAATGCCCCCTAAGAATCTCAGCCCCTCGCTGACCGGGCGGACAGTACCACCGGTTATTACCAGGCTGATGCCTCTATATGCGATCAAAATACCCAGTGTTGTTAGCAGCGAGTTCATTCTCAAATGCGAAACAAGCACTCCGTTAATCAACCCGGCGACGATCCCGGCAGCTATTCCCACAAGAATAGATATAGCCGGAGGAAACCCGGAAGTCACATAAACCATGGCAGCGGCCACATAAGCCACAGAACCCAACGACAGATCTATATTGCCGGTTATGATGACGGTGGTTAATCCTGCAGATGCAGTTAATAGGAAGCAGGCAACAATACTGATCTGCGTCCAATTGCTCACGGTCAAGAAAGATTCCGAGACGATACTGAAAAAAATTATGAACAACACCAACAGTATATAAAACCCATATGACAGCAATATGTTTTGTACTTTGAATGTTTTTCTATTCAAATCAGTCATCTGGATGTATCTCCCCTAAAGACATCTGCATCAACATCGCGTTGTTTATATCTTTACCCTTTAAATCTGCAACAATACTTCCTTCCTTGAGAACCAGGACTCTGTCACTCAGCCCGACCATTTCTTCGATTTCGGATGTGATTAACAATGTGGCGGTGCCTTGTTCGGCCAACTCTTTTATCAAATTATTGATTTCCAGTTTTGCGCCAACATCAACCCCCCTGCTAGGTTCATCCATAATCAATATCTTTGGTTTTTTATTCAACCATTTTGAAAAAACAATCTTCTGCTGATTGCCGCCACTAAGGCTATCAACTTTGGTAAGGTGGCTCGGCGTAGCAATTTTCAACAAGTCGATATATTTTTTTGAAACATCTATTTCCTGTTTCACGTTTAAAAAATTGAAAGCCCCCGACGTGTAATCGCCCAAGGATGTAACCGAGACATTTTTCCACAGCGACTCTGTCAAAAACAATCCGTCGGCATGCCTGTTTTCTGTGATATACCCGCAATATTTCAACAATTGCTTTTGGGAGATTTTTTTTAACATCCCGTTATCGAAAATATAGGTTTTGCCGCCGTCAATTCTGTCAAGTCCGAGAATCGCCCGGATGAGCTCTGTTCGTCCCGAGCCCATCAATCCCCAAACACCCAGTATCTCACCTTCGTTTAGGTGGAAACTGATATCTGTTTAACAAGTTACCGCTATTAATATTTTCAATCTTCAGAATGGGTTTCTCGGAAATGGTTCTCTCGATTTTCTTGTCATACCTGATATCTTTTCCAATGATCATTCTGATAATCTCATTTTTCGTAATGTCCTTGATTTCGCCTTTTCCATGAATTTTTCCGTTTCTTAAAACAACATATTTGTCACATATTTCCATGACTTCGTCTAAGAAATGCGTAATATAGATAATTGCTTTGCCATCATTTTTTAACTTTCCGATAACCTTAAAAAGCATCTCTTTTTCCTTCAAACTCAATGACGAGGTCGGCTCATCAAAAATCACTATTTCGGATCCCAAAGCTAATGCCCGCGCTATCTCTACTTCTTGTCTTTGACCAACTGAAATATCTTCCATTCTTGCCGTGGGATTTATTTGCGATCCAAGCATATTCAGATATTTCTTGGTCGCTTCATTGGCTGACTGTTTACTCACTAAAAAAGGAAGTATTTTATTCTTGAACAAATGAGATATGAATATGTTTTCGGCAACGGTCTGAGATTCAAAATACAGCAGCTCCTGATGTATAAAGGCAATTCCATTTTTCCCTGCATCTTTTGGTGAATGCAAAGCGACCGTATTCCCATCTATGAAAATGTTCCCCTCATCAGGTCGATATATACCTCCAAGTACATTCATCAAAGTTGATTTGCCAGCTCCGTTTACACCTACCAATCCGACTATTTCACCGCATCTCGCCTCAAATGAAACATCGTCAAGAGCTTTGACACCCGGAAATTGTTTCGTTATGTGTGACATTTGCAGCTTCGGTCTATTGCGCGACATCATCAGCCCCCTCTATGAACGTGACCTTAACACATCCAACCCAATAATAAGCACCAGTATGAAGCCCTTAATAACCATGGCTACAAATGGCGATATACCGATCAGATTAAAGCAATTTCCCATTACGGTGATGAACAACAGACCGAGCATGGTACCTAAAACGCTTCCAGCACCCCCTTGCAGGCTGGCCCCGCCTATCACAGTACTGGCGATGACGTCCATCAATCTTTCATCCCGCACCATCGATGTTGTGGCTGTACGAACGACGGCTGTCAAGACAATTGCGGTAATTCCGGCCATCATGCCGGAGAAAACGTACGTACTGAACTTGGTGAAACGGGTCGGAAGGCCTGAAACACGGGCTGTCTGTTCATTATTGCCGGTTAGATAGATCCATCTTCCATATTTTGTTTTTGCCAATATCGTACCGGTGATGACAGCGATTACGATGATTATCAGTGCCGGAATAGGAATAATGCCGAAGAGTTTCCCGGATACCGTGTCAATATAAGACTGAGATAATCCGAAAATACTTTCAGCTTTGGTGAACCAAATCGCGAATCCCTGTGCCAACACCATAGTGGACAGGGTCACAATGAAGGGTGTCATCCTTCCGAACGCAATTGCAATTCCGTTTATGAATCCAAAACCAATGCCTACCAAGATCATCAGCAAGCAACCGATAATGGGGGAGAATCCTCCCACCATCACAGACGCCCCCACCACACAGGCAGCTGATACGACAGTGTGCATTGAAAGATCTATCCCGCCTGATACCATAACATAGGTCATTCCTATTGCGATAAACCCTAAAATGCTCAACTGTTCCAGGATGTTCAGTATATTCCTGACTTTCATGAAATGTGGAATTGTCAGGCTTAGTATCAAAACCAGAACTACAGCTACGATAGCTGTGATCATATTTGTTCTGGATTTTCTCGATTGAGGCAAAACACGCGTAAATAGCCTCTTTGATTCGAGTGTGTCGTAACTTTGGCTATTCATATCCCCTTTTACTCCATCTGTATTTGTTCTGGTTTCAGAGTAATCTATGTAAGAAGTAACTAAAGATCGGCCAACAATTAGATCATATATTCATGTTTCTGCTATTGAAAAAACAGGACAGTTACCAAGATGCGACAACGAAAGTCGCAATCGTGGCAATTGAGAATCGGATGTGTAAAAAGGGGCGGAAATCCTTTCCGCCCCTTCGTGCTCCGAAAGCATTCGGATGATATTATACATCCTTGGAAGTTGTTGGTGCTAAAAAGACCGTCTTTACTTCATCCAAAGTTGAGCCTGCAGTGCCGGGTCATCCACATTTTCCGGAGTATATACCGGCCCTTGTATCTTGATATCTTCTGTAAATTTTTCTCCAGCTGCTAATCTCGGTATCATTTCAATGGCTTTTTTGCACATACCTTTGACATCGAATAGCGTATCCGCATCAAGATATCCCTCTCGCAGATATTTTTCCCCGATAGCAAATACATCCACGCTGGAAAAAAACATGTGTTTCGGATTCCCATACGGATACCATTTATCAGCATCTTTCAAGACCTGCACCACTCCGCTCATCATAACATCCGACGCTATGGCGAGAACGTTTGCCTCCGGATATGCCTTTAGAGCCGGAGCAAGTTTTGCTGCTGCCTGCTGAGGATCCCAATTCCCTGGGAGATCCTGCAGGATTTTAACTCCGTACTCATCAGCCGCTTCCTGAAGACCAACCCCCCGAAGTCTGGAGTTTTCATCTCGCAGGTCTCCGCTTACCCACAATACACCATTAATAGGCACTCCATCCTTCTTCATCTTTTCAAACACCGTTTTTCCAGAAGAGTACTGTTGCCACTTGGCATCAATACCGACAAAAACGTCTGCCTGATATTTTGCATCCGCATGAACCTGTCTTAAAAAGGACATAACGGGTATACCTTCATCCTGACAATCCTTAACACTTGCAGAAATTGCCTTTGAATCAATAGGAAATACCAGAACAACGTCAACCTCTCTGCTGATAAGATCTTTAACGTCACTTGCCTGTTTGGCGACATCCATGTCAGCAGCTGTAAAGACGAGCTCAATTGGGGGATCAGATTCAGCTGCAAACTTTTCTAAAAGCTCTTTACTTGTACTCCATACAGCATCCTGCATACCTGGCCAGGCCATACCAACCACAATCTTTCCGCCTTTGGATTCTTTCCCCAGGCTGCCGCCTGCAAAGAGCATCATGCTTGTGATTAGTAACATTACCACTGAAATGGTAAACAAATTTCCGTTTTCTCATTTTAACCTCCTCCTGTTATCTAAATTAATATGCACTTAGCAAACTTTTTAGTTATGTTGCCTTGCTTTACTGCTCTGTTCTCTCAATCTACTGTCATACAGTACCCTCCTTTCTGCTGCTGCCATTAAATTTAAGAAGTTTGATGTAAAATTGATCAAATTCTGCCATGATAGGGAGGCGTAATGGCCCAAATGATGACCGCCGGTTCATCTGATGGATTGTCCCATTTATGCCGCTGATTCGTCTTGAACCATAAGGAGTCGCCTTTTTGTAAATTGTAGACCTCGTCTTCGATGTAGAGCCGCACACTTCCCGAAATCACCAGACAGCATTCTTCTCCTGCATGTGTCAGCCAATCTCCACCACTGGCTTTGGGTTCCACCTCCTGCCACAAGAGTTCGAGATTTCTTTCCGCTTCAGTCGGTGTCAGGAATTGAATGACAGCCTTTGATCCCTTTACCTCCAAACGCCTCCGTTTTTCGCTACGGATTAAAACAGCTTTTTGTCCGGATCTCCAATCCGGCGACATCTTTTTCAGAAAGACCCGCTTGTTGAAAAAGCTCCGAGAGTGGAATCTCCAGCGCTTTGGTTATTTTTTTCAAGGCGCCGATGGAGGGACTGACCATACCTTTTTCGATTTGCTCAACCAATGGTGCCGGTATCATCCCTTTTTGTGAGATATCATCGAAAGATAATTTTTTTTCTTTTCTTAATTGAGTTAACTTCTCGATAAGCGATTTTTCTTTTTCATTGATGGTCATCGGTATCATTATTCCTTTCCTGGTGCCAATGCCTGATTATTGACAAGCGCCTTATTCACAGCTTTTTCAAGGATGGGATCGATTTCAATCGTATCGATAGAAGGAAAGCCATCCTGCCAACCACAAACCTCGTCGCATATAGCGACGCGAGAATTGGCTTCAAGAATAAACTTTTCACAAAGCTCAAAACCGAGTTTATGCGTATTCAGCACAAGCGTCCAGGGTGAAAAGGAATCCCATTTCTTTTTGTAGAATGATTCGATTATTTTTTTCCTGGTGTGTTCTTCTTTCTGAATTTTTTCCGCTGCCGAGCGTTCACCTATCTGTTCCCAGGACATGAGGTTCTGAATTCGAATGGTTTTGGGCGCTTTCAAGAATACGTTTAAGACATTGACAAACGACTCGAGAACCAGGAATGCACGCCGACTTTGCAAAACAATGTTGTTGCCTTTGGCAAATATAAGATACATTTTATTCAGCAGATCGGCTGTGTTTCGTTTCTCTCCGGCTAACCGATCTAAAAAATGAAGCGGTGTATCCAGTACCTCTTTGAAGTTTACGATGCCGTATTCTTTTAGCACTTCCTCGAATATCGTTCTGTCAACGTACTGATAGCCAAGCTTTTCCGCTATCTTGGGTGCAAGAAGATTCTCGCCGGCTCCCATGTGACCAGTAATGGTTATGACTGCCATATTTCTACCTCGATTAAAGCATATCCCTATTGTTGTGCCCGAGCAACGAAGCAAATAGCAAAAGCGATTGCTGACGACATGACTCTATGCCGTATGTTCGCGCCCTAATTCTGAGCACAGGCACGGATCAATTTTTCCTCGGTGATATCACCCCGAAAAAATTCATCTGTAACACGTCCTTCCCGCATGGTAATAATTCGATCACTTACGCCTATAATTTCAGGCATTTCAGATGAAATTACCAAAACCGCAATGCCTTCACTGGCCATCTGATCGATAAGCCCATGAATCTCGGCTTTGGAGCCGACATCAATACCTCGGGTTGGTTCATCCAAAATTAATAATTTAGGATTCAACGAGATCCATTTCCCTATGACAATTTTCTGCTGATTTCCACCGCTTAATTTACCCACAGGTTGTTTGGGACCTGGTGTGCTGATGGATAATTTTTGCGCATATTCTCGGAACAAATCGTTTTGGATGGAATTTTTGAGAAACCCGAACTTGTGCATGTTGTCAAGCCTGGGTAGGGTTAAATTATCATCACAAGCCATGCCAAGGATTAAACCTTGGACCTTCCGGTCTTCGGGTACCAGACCCAGGCCAAGCGTAACGGCCTTTTTTGGATTGGAAATTGCAACCTCCTTCTCATCTAAAAAAATTTTACCGCCGTCTTTTTGCACAATACCGAATATTGCCTCAGCTGTTTCTGACCTTCCTGCTCCCACAAGCCCATAGAGACCCAGGACCTCTCCGGATCTAATATCAAAGCTAACATCTTTTACCTAATTATCACGACTGAGGTTTTCGACTCTCAGGACCTCTTTGCCGATATTTTTTTCGGTCGTTTGGAAGAGGTCCTTCAATTCCCGACCGATCATTAAACTGATAACTTCATTCCGGCTGGTTTCCGGAGTCTTGAGTGTGCCGGTTTTGCGACCATCGCGCATAACGGTTATACGATCTGAAATTTTGAAAATTTCATCCATTTTGTGTGAAATATAGACAATAGCTGTGCCTTTGGCTTTTAAATTCTGGATATTTTCAAAAAGAATCTTAACTTCGGAATCTGTTAAGGACGCAGTGGGTTCATCGAAAAATATCAGCTTAGCTTCTCGGGAAAGCGCACGGCCGATTTCGACCATCTGTTGATAGGCAATGGATAATGTACTGACGAGATCGGATGGTTTGAAATCGCATTTAAGTTGGGCGATGATTCTTTCCGTATTATCAAACAATTCTTTCCAATCAACGCGGCCGAATGTTTTTAGCGGTAAATGCCCGAGAAATATATTTTCGGCTACTGTTAATTCTTGAACCAGTGAGAGCTCTTGATGAATTAAAATGATACCATCATTTAGGGCTTGAATGGGATTTTGGTAATTTACAGTATTGCCCTGGAATATAATGCTGCCTTCACCTTCATCCGGTGTGTAAATTCCGGACAATATCTTCATCAATGTGGATTTTCCCGCACCGTTCTCACCGACCAGTGCATGCACTTCACCCTTGCGAATGGAAAAATCGATTTGATCCAGGGCTTTAACCCCGGGAAATGATTTTGAAATACCACTAGCCTCTAATGTAATATCATTTTCTTTTATCATATTCTTCTGATTTCCATAAACAGTGAGTGAAAAATGAATACATGGAGATGAACTTAATCAACGATAACCTGCATAAATTGCTTTTGAATCAATGTATCTGTTCAATATTATGCTTGTTTTGAAATCATACAGGGTTGGCCGATGGGGCGTTTGCGAAAGGCATTTTAGCCATCGGCCTTTTCCCATACCGATCAGATTTTCTTAAAATGGTGGTTTTTTGAATAGATGGACCACTTTATGGGTTACCTTTGGCGTTTCAAAGAAATTCTTTTTCGGAATTTCTTTTCCCTGCGCTACCTTGATGGCCGTATCTACGGCGATCTGGGCATCGGAAGTTGGCGATTGATAAACGGTACCCCATATTTCACCACGCCCCATGGCGTCGTACCCTTCTCCGAACATGCAGGCGCTGGTTATAACGACATCTCTTATCCGGCCGGCGGCCTTGAGTGCATTGACGGCACCCATTCCCATGTTGTCGTCAGCAACGTAAACACCGTTAAAATCACCGGGGCCGTATTTAACGAGAAAGTTTTCCATCACTTTCTGAGATTTCATCCGATCCCAATTGCCTGGTTGGGTTTCAATGATTTCTATGCCCGAATGACCTTTAACGGCATCGTGAAACCCCTGAGATCGTTCCGCCGCTGTTACATAGCCGGGGAAACCCATTATTTCGACGACTTTACCTTTGCCACCCAGTGCTTCAACCATCATTTCACCGGCATACTTCCCCTCAAGAACGTTGTCAGGGCCGCAAAAACCTTTGGTAAGCGCTTCTCCACTCGGATCAATGGGCGAATTTGTTACCAAAACGGGTATATTGGCAGCATTGGCTTTTCTAATAGCCGGGATTATCCCTTTGCCCGAGACCGGCCAAACAATGATGACATCGACCTTTTTTTGGATTAGGTCTTCTACCTGATTGGCCTGAAGCGCAGCATCTCCCTTGGGATCTAGCTTGATGTACTTAACCCCGAGTTTTTTACAATGGTCTTCGAAGGCCTTTTCATAGGTCGTCTGATAGCTGTCAACACCGAAATTGAAACCTGTAATACCAATGGTTATTTCCGACAGCTTCTTGTCTGCCGCCAAACCGGCGGCGCTGAATACGCTCACCAAAAAAAACAATGTTGTCAAAAAGATAAGACCCTTTTTCATTTGTACCCTCCTCCTGTTTATAGTAATTGTTAATGTACGAATAAGACTCCAAGAACAAAAAGATGTTGCCCTAGTACCCTGAAATATCACCTCCTTTAACTGTTTTCGCTTCACTTTGCTTTAGAAAGTTTAGCATCCATGAATATGACAAATATGAAGATCAATCCCATGATCAACATACTGTAGAAATGATGCACGTTTAAAATATTGAGACCATTCTGGATTATTCCGATGGTCAACACCCCTGCCACAGTCTTGATCATGTTCCCAAAACCACCCGTAAGTTTCGTCCCCCCAAGAACAACAGAGATAATCACCATCATCTCTTGCCCGATCCCTAGCGTCGGTGTTGCTGCATTTAACCTCGATGCGAGAATCAATCCTGCAATTGCAACTAAGAAACCGTTGAGGACAAAAAGGCCCAGCACATATTTATCGACGGACACACCGGCATTCTTGGGTGCCTCCGCATCACCTCCAATGGCATAGACATTTCGACCGTATACTGTTTTGCGAAGTGCCCATTCAGCGATAATAATAATGATCACCCAAATGATGATCGGAAGCGGAATAAAGGCAACTTTTGCGGCCGCAAGTTTTTCGAATTCCGTTGCAAGCCCAATAATTTCACGTTCTTTGGTATAAACGTATACCAACCCTCGAACCCCTACCATTGCTGCCAGAGTAACGATAAAGGCGTTCACTTTTGCCTTAGTGACCAACAACCCATTTATGGCGCCAAAGACAGCACCACAAATCAGTGTGGCGATAATTGCCAATGCAATGCTGTGACCCGTCAGACTCACGGCCACGGCTGCAGACAACGCCAAAAGAGATCCAACTGATATATCAAAATAGCCGGATATCATAAGACCCGTCATACCGACGGCCATAATTCCCAGAATTGATGACTGTAGGATAATATTGGCGATATTCCTGAAAGTGAGGAAATCATTACTGAGCAGCGTAAATAGGCTAACAGACGCCAGCAGAATTAACCAGACCGGTTGCCGCTTTATAGCGGCGATAGTACGAGATCCCATACTATTCATTATTCTTCCTTTTTCACTCGAATATCCATCCACACAGCAGCGATGATGATTACCCACTGTGCCAACATCTGAGTATAGTATGGCAAACCTAAATGGATAAATCCGTTTGCGAGAAACCCCAAAATAAGGACACCGATTACCGTTTTGAAAATGCCACCCGACCCACCATATAAACTGGTCCCGCCTAAAATCACTGAAGACAAAACAAGCAGCTCATAATCTTTGCCCAGATAATTTTGGGCGGACATCAAGCGCGATCCCATCATGATGCCGCCCAATGCTGCTGTAAAACCAGTAATCACGAAGGTAAAGAATGTCACCCAGTCGTCCCGCACTCCGGCGAACCAGCTAGCAACCCTGTTACCGCCGACCGCATACAAGCGTCGGCCAAAAACAGTCTTTTGCAGAATCACCGCAAAAATCATTGCGGTTACGGCAAAAATAATGAAAGGCATCGGTATCTTCCAAATAAATCCTCTTCCAATGAATGAAAATGGTGCTTCCGGGTTCTGTATTTGATTATAGTTGCCTCCGCTGTAGATAAGGGTCAAGGCCTGAACTACCGGCAGCATGCCCAGCGTCACAATCAGGGAGGTTAATTTCTGAAAACCGACCAGATAACCATTGAACGAACCCATGGCAACTCCGGCCAAAAGGGCGACTAAGATGGCCGGGATGGGGCCGATTTTATCGTGGAGGCTGACCACTATAACAGTAGTAAAGGAGAGCTGTGACCCGATGGACAAATCGAAATTACCACCGATGAGCATAAATGTCAGTCCACAGGCCATAACGCCCATGATGGATACCTGGGTCAAGACCAGCATAATATTGCGAAGAGTTAAAAACCGGGGAGCGAAAAATGAGATTACGACGAGCAGAAAAATGAAGGCCAACACCAACCCCTGACGTTTGGCAATGTTAATAAGGTTATTGGCTACTGGGTGCATTTAATGTTTCTCCTGAAATTGATTCACGACCTCATTTTTAATACAAACGGCTTCATTTCAATTTCGTTGTAACTTTATTGGCTAAGAATTTGACTATTTCTTGAATCGATGATGAAAAGTGTTTATTGGTCAGTGTGGATTCTTTGATAAAATGCAAGTCACGTACCATTTTTCTTTCGTGAAAAAATTATATATAACAGTCTGTATTTACGTTATTTTAATTTTATTTGTTATATTTATTCTTTGTATCTAACCGGTTATGTGTCCCACATTCGGATAGTTGTATCAATTTGGTACAGTGCTTGAGCTTGCATTCTTGAAATCATAATGTGTCCTCAGCTTTGACCTATATTCGCGCAACAATAAAATTGGTATCATCGAGCCATAAAGCAGCATACCTGAAAAAAGGACGTAAGAATATCCCCAAAGCATGGCGATCATAATGGCCAAACACCCCCCCATCATGGTCGAAATACTGTTGATACCTATCATCCAGGGGAACAAACGTGTTCCCTCAGGCTGTTGCTTTATGCACGCTAAAAGCGTTGGAAATGGGAATCCCATCATAAAAAAGACGGGAAAAATGAGAACTGTCGATAAAGTTATTTTAACCGCATTTGAGGCGGTTGCATAGCTGTTCAATAGATGACCACTGAGTGTAAAAGATATGCCGGCGAGTAAGATGATCAATACCAAGCTGCTTTTCAGCTTAGCGTCAGACATCCTTATGATGCCCGAAACATAGCTGCCGATGCCGGTGCTTAACAAGATCAGTGCCAACAAATAGGCCAGTGCCAATGTCTGGTGTCCCCAAAAAAGGACAAATTTTTGGATCATCGCAATTTCTACCATCATGAAGGCTGATCCAATTATGCAGAAGTAATAGAAATATTTTTTTGATATTTTTGTTCTGGATGTGGAAATATTCCGGAAAAAAAGCGCTAATAATATGGCGATCAATAGACTTATAAAAAAAGCAGTCATTATCTCCACAGGCAGCTTTTTCTTCATTTGATAGAAAAACGGGGAATCATCTGAAATCCACGATACGTTCTCCGGATGACGGTCGATAAACGTTTCTAGGTCTATAGTCCCCCTGGAAAGTCCATACAGAAGCTCATTAATCATCGGTTTTGACTTTACCTGATCTGTTTCCCAGTCATGATACTGAATGATATGCTGATCCACATAGGGGATGTAGTTGGAAGATCCCTCCTGCCGAAGGGTACGGATCATACCATAATATACTTCTGCATCTTTTTCGGTGAAGGCTTTTTTCCTGAGAATTAATGCAGGTGCAGAGTCTCTTCCAATAAGGACGATATGTTCCATAGCAGTTTGCGCTGAAATGCCATTTGATTGGAAGGCCTTAATAATGTTGGCGACCAAACGGTAAACCTCCCCTGTATAATGGGCAACCACGATCAAATATCCGTTTGGATTAAGGGCTTCCCAATATTCATTAATCGCCTCATAGGTGAACAGATGATTTTCAGTAAGGGCATAACTTCCTATATTACGTGCACTTTTAATAATGGGAAGCGACATGTGAATGAGATCAAATTGTCGATTTGCTGATCGGATAAATGTCCGACCTTCTTGGTTGAACACCGCTACTTTCGGATGGTTGTTATAGATGCTGCCGTTATAGGCGCTGTATCTTTTAACGATATCGATAAAATCAGGATTGATCTCAACAGCGGTAATTTTTTTATAGTCCGCAGCCAGGAGTGCAACAACATCGATACCGCCGCCGCTCCCGATAACAACAGCACTCTCACGTTGTTGGCGTGGTATGGGCAGCAATGGGATCCCGCCGATGTAATCATAGGAAAGGGCGCGTCCTAAGGCTGGATCTAAATTGCCATTTTCAAATCGCACCATCTTCGTGCCGGCAGCGCCGTCTATGTATAATGTTTTTAAAAGGGGGTTGTCGGTTTCCACAAGATCTGAACGTCCGAAAGCTGTCCAGCGTGTTTCGGCAATCCGAGGCTTTTTTTGCTTATCCGCTAAAACTGTACTCATATCTTTAAGGCGGTTGTGCTGGGGGGAAACGACATGGGTCAGATCCAAACAGAACAATGTGATCGATATGACAACCAGCAGCAGATAGATAACCGACCAATATTTCTGGGTTCTGAAAAATAAATAAACGATCAACCCGCTGGCGATCGAAGTTAGAACCAATAAGAGAATAATCGCTTTTACGGCACCGAATGCATTCAGCAGATAAAAACTTGATATCGCGCCTAAAGCGGCGCCGCACAGATCAAAGAAATACAACAGCGTAACGGGAAGCGATGTTCTCTGAAACAGATATGTGGTTGATGCTCCTATGTAGACAAATAGCAACACTGTTGGAACCAGAGAAAATAAGAACTGGGTTGCAAAATGATTAACACCAACGATCAATCCAAATGTCAGCAGCGGGAATAGAGAAAGCAGCTGGAAAAACAATTGCAGCGATTTTTCGTTTAAATAATACACCCACACGGCACCGAATCCCAACCCGGCCACGCTGAGGGAAATCAGCAGATAAACATACCCTTGCAGAAAAATCACTGAATACAATCGGGTCAGGGATACTTCGAGGGCCAGCCCGCAGAAAGTGAGCACAAAAAGAGTAAATGAGGATATGATACTTTCCGTAAACCAGGATACCGATTTAAATTTTTGGTAATTTTCAGGTTTCATTATATTTGCCGAACAGCGAGTGCAGCCTGATATATAGCGTCTTTAATTGTCCCCGGCCGTGTGCAATCTCCCACCGGGATCATTCTGATGCCACTTGCCGATAGTTCAGTCATCAACTTCTGCCGCGGTTCAATCCCGGTGGATATGATAAAGGTGTCGGCTTTAATCTCCTTTATTTTCAAGGAGGGAATATCGCGGTAGCGAACAGTGTCGCCCTCTATTTCTTCCGGTAGCGCCTGTGTAATCATACGAACTCCGCTTTCCTTGAGCCTTATCATCAAGAGAGCCCGATTGTCCAGCTCTTCATCGCAAGCGATGTCGTTCATCAATTCGAGGATCGTAATTTCCCGCTTGATTTCAGGTTCGGTCTTGTTCAATACGGAATATTTAATTTCAGGCCCCTGATCTATCATCCCTTGGTATTCGATTTCCACATTGATTCCAGCCAAGTATTCAGCTGTTTCGCAACCGACACTTCCGCCGCCGATAATAACCACCTTTTCGCCGACTCTTTCTGGAACTGATAGGGCTTCCCATGCGGACATCAAATTGCTGCATTCTATGGTGGGACAGGGTGCCTCTTTCGCTTTGGCGCCGGTGGCAACGATGACCACATCGGGTGCCATTTTTTCGATCAAGCCGCGGTCAGCCTCTTCCCCAAATTTGACCGCAATTCCCAGTGCCTTGAATTTATTCTTTTGGTAATTCAAAAGGTGGTGCACCTCTTTAAATGGGGGTTTAACTGCGAGATTCAACTGCCCGCCCAGGCGGTTCGTTCTCTCTATCAGCATAACGTCATGACCCATTTTTCTGGCGGAAATGGCGGCTTCCGCACCGGCCGGCCCGCCGCCCACGACCACCACTTTTTTCGGGTTCCGGGTGAACGCGCTGTCAGGGAAATATTTCTCACGTCCGGTTGCGGCATTGACCGCACAACGAACATCCAGGTTGCCGCCCACTCTTGTTCCGCAATATTTACAGCCGATACATTTCCGAATTTCATCAAGACGATCTTCATAGATTTTCAAAGGGAACTTGGGATCGGCCAGAAACGCCCGGCCAAAGGCAATCATGTCTGCCGAAGCATCATTCAATACCCTCTCGGCATAAAGGGGATCATTTATCCGTCCGACCACGATGACCGGTATATCGACAGCCTGCTTAATCTTGCGCGCGGTGGCAACGAACATACCCTGCGGAACAGAGGCTGGACCTGAAATGAATATGCTGGAGTCATAAATCGCCGAAGCCACATGCAGGCAATCCGCTCCAGCCTCTTGGAAAAGGGAGGCGAATTGGACAGAATCTTCGACATCCAAACCACCCTCAATATATTCTTTGGCGCTGGTGCGCACCGAAACAACAAAATTCGATCCCAAACGAGATTTGATGCCATTTATGATGTGGACAATCATACGTGCCCGATTTTTAATCGAGCCACCGTAAATATCGGTTCGCCGGTTGAAAAATGGTGACAGAAACTGGTTCAACAGATATCCGTGGGCCGCATGAATTTCGACACCATCGAAACCGGCTATTTGAGCTCTTTCCGCAGTTCTGACATACCGTTCCGTCAGATCCTCGATTTCATCTACCGTCAATGGGGTCGGCACGCCGCCCACAGCCCTGGAACTCACGTCGGAGGCCGACACCAATTTCCCGAATGCGGCTTCGTTGCCGGAATGCTGAATCTGTAGAAATGTTTTGGCACCATAGGCCTTGATCCTCTCTACCAACGTGGCAAATCCAGGAATGTAGGATTCATCGCTCAAACGGGGCTGGCAGGCCATGTTTTTCACCTCAGGAACGACGGCTGTTGCCTCCACCACGATCAAGCCGACACCGTGTTTTGCCCGCTTTTCATAATAGTCGATCATTTTTTCCGTTACTTCACCGTTAGGGCCGGCAAAACTGGTGTTCATCGGTGCCATCACGATACGGTTTTTAACGCGGGCAGGCCCGATGGTGATCGGGCTAAGCAGGTTTTTGATAGTCGCTGTCATATTAACATCTCCTGGAAAGAACAATCACGCCAGAAGTTTAAACCTGATATACACTATTTTTAAACCATAATTTTATTGATGAGCACAGATCAGATAATACAGCTGTCAACCAAAGAGCACATGGTATATGATCTGCGAAGAAAAGAACATTTCACTGAACGATCGGTGTTTTATTTTTTTTCTCCCGGTCTCAGGAATTGGCTACTTTTCGTCTGATAGATCTTTCAACGCGCCTTCCGGCGGCCTAATGAACTCTAATACCGCTCCGTCTGGATCAAAAAAATAACAAAATTTTTCACCAGTGGACGAATTCATGACGCCGGGTGATATAAACCTTACACCTTTAGTGACAAGCATTTCGTAATACGCTTCAGGTTCATCCACATTAAAGGCCACATGTCCCACACCAATGTCATTGGACTTTGCATCGTCCGGCATCGGTTTACTCTTCGGGTTGATATAGCAGAGCAGCTCGATTAGAGTAGGACTGCTGCCCAATTTTAAGTGTGCCAGCTGTAACGCTGCACCGGGTATCCCCACGCCTTTCTCCACTGTTTCACCGGTGCACAGATCGACCCTCTGAGAAAGGTCGAAGCCAAGCACATTGCAGTAGAAATCAATGGATCTGTCCATATCGCTGACGATAATGCCCACATGCTCGATGTGTCTAGGGGTAACGTTTGCCATAAATGCACTCCTTGAATGGGCCGCAAGTCTTCGGTTGACTCACGGTTTTTTTTACACTTATTAGGTGAAATCCAAACCGCCATTTACATTGATCAGCTGGCCGGTCACATACTCTCCGGATTTAGAAGCAAGCCACATGACAGTACCGGCCATATCTGAGCCGTATCCGTAACGGCCAAGCGGGATCTCATCTAACTCGAGTTGTTTCATTTCTTCAACAGTGATGCCCCGGGCTTTGGCATCGGCCTCCACAAAGGCCCAGTGCATTTCCGAAGCTGCCAGACCGGGACATAATGCGTTGACATTTACGTTGTAAGGTGCCAATTCCAAAGCCAAGGCCTGTGTCATCGTATGGACAGCGCCCTTGGAAGCCCCATAGGTTGCCGAACCGGCATGACCGACTTTTCCGAAAAATGACCCAATATTGACAATCGTACCGCTCTTCTGCTTGATCATCTGTTGGGCGGCGTACTTGCAGCCATGAAATTCACCCTTGAAATTCACGGCCAGAATTTTATCCACCTTAGCCATATCCGTCTCCCACACATTACCGGTATCCATGTGCATGCCGGCATTGTTGACCATGATGTCCAGCTTACCGAACTTTTCAACGGTGAAATCCACCAGTGCTTTGACGGCTGCCTCATCGGATACATCAGCGGCCTTGGCGTAGACCTGTGCATCCGGATATGATTCTTTTGATTTTTTTGCAAGAGTCATCCAGAATCGGTAAAATGTCGCTCATCACCACATGGACACCCTCGCTGGCAAAAGTTTCTGCGGTACCAAAACCGATTCCCCTGGCAGCGCCGGTAACGATGGCTACTTTTCCTTTAACGTCGCGAAAATCACTCATGGTTTCCTTCTCCTTTCCCTTATGTAATGAAATTAATATTTCTTCTCTTCCAACAGGGCGCGTTGAACAGCGTCCCCCATTTCATGGGACTTGGCTGTTCCGCCCATATCACGAGTCCTGACTTCACCTGAGGCCAGTACGGTGGTGACGGCATGATGAATTGCGTCGGCAGCGGTATCTTCTCCAATATGATCGAGCATCATGCGCACGCTCTCGATGGCGGCAATCGGATTGGCAATCCCCTTCCCGGCATATTTAGGGGCGGAACCGTGGATGGGTTCGAACATGGAAGGATATGCTTTTTCCGGGTTGATATTGCCGCCGGCCGCAAACCCCATACCGCCCTGGATCATCGCGCCAAGATCGGTAATAATATCGCCGAACAGGTTTGAGGCGACAATGACATCAAAATAATCCGGATTTTTCACAAACCACATGGTCAAAGCATCCACAAGTGCCATATCCGTTTTAATATCGGGATAGTCCCGGGCAACCTGTTTGTACACCATGTCCCAAAAAACCATGGAGTAGTTCAAGGCGTTGGATTTGGTGCAGTTGGTGACCATGCCCACCTGATCCTTGTTGCCGAACTTCTGTCTTTTGCGGGCCAGGTCAAATGCATATCGCATGACCCGTTCGCAGCCTTTTTGGGTAAAATAGCCGGTCTGGGTCGCAAATCCGTCAGGTTGCCCTTTTTTGTGAAAACCGCCAGCACCGGAATATTCACCTTCCGTGTTTTCACGTATGACGACCATATCGAGCGTTTCCGGTGTGACGTTCTTAACCGGAGATTCTACACCCGGGAAGATGGATATCGGTCTCAGGTTCACATATTGATCAAAGCCTTTTCGGATTTTAAGCAACATGGTCAAAGAGATATGATCAGGCACTTTCGCCGCGTCACCGATGCAGCCCAAAAAAATCGCATCATAGCCTTTAAGAATTTCCAAGGCATCATCGGGCATCATCAAGCCGTTGTTGAGATAATAATCGCATCCCCAGTCAAACCATTCTGTGGTCACACCGAAGGTAAAGCGATCAGCCACTGTCTTTAAAATTTTCTCTGCTTCTCTTGTTACCTCAGTTCCGACGCCGTCGCCCGGAATCATTGCGATATGATAGGTTGCCATAAGTCACCATCGATTAGGTTTATTTTTTATTCGTCATAATCTTTTTTGATTGGTTTTTTTAACAATTACGGCAGCAAATTCCCCACACAAGGGCATGAGATCAGATTCTTTGACGGAAATTTACTCAGCATCCGGTATCCGTCCTTCGTCACCACCAGCATCTCTTCAATTCTGGCGCCGTCGTTGCCCTCTCCGGCATAAGTTTCCAGCGCGAATACCATCCCCTCTTTGATCTCTTCCGGATGGTCCAGTGAAAACATGCGGCTGATAACCGGTTTGGCCCAGTGGGTAATACCGATCCCGTGTCCCAGCTGCAATGCGAATGCTTCTCCTTCGCTCGCCAGACCCAGCTCCTGGGCCGTGGGCCACGCCTGAGCGACTTCCGCAGTGGTAACCCCTGGTTTGATCAGATCAACAGCGGCAAAGAGCCAGTCATAGGTTCTTTTGTAAACATCCAGTTGCCTTTGAGAAGGTTTGCCGGTGACAAAGGTCTGGTAATAGCAAGTCTTGTAGCCGTTGAAAATGCTGACGACATCGATAAAAATCATATCCCCCATGCGCAAGAAACGATCCGAGGCATCGTGAGGGTGGGGATAGGAGCGGTTGCCGGTGATAACATTGATGTTCTGGATTTCCTCGGCACCGAGCCGGTACATTGTATTTCGCATCATCCCGTTGATTTCATTTTCCCGGACCCCCGGACGTGCGGTATTGACCACCTCCCAGAAGGCGGCTTCGACGATGGCGATGGAGGTCTCAACCAATTCGACTTCTTCCGGTGTTTTGATCGCCTCGGCATTCAGAATGGTCTGTTGGCCGTCGACAACGTTGATGCCTTCTTCCTTGAGCGCCTGCAAAAATGGAATTTCAGCGATATCCATCCCCAACGGCTCTTTTTCCACACCGAATTCCTTCAACCAGTTGGCAATGATGCCGGCAAATTTCTTGGCATTTTCATAGACGACCGGTTTTGGAAATGATCCCCTCATGCCGCCCACAAAGGGATAGATGTGATCCTTGATCCAAGGGGAAAGTTTTTTTTTGGTTTCAATGGCACTGCCGACCTCAAATAGGATCGGATCCTGATCGGCAACCAGCAAACAAGACCTGGCAAGTTTGTTATTGGTCCAGTCGTTGAGTTTTGTGCTGGTAATATAGCGGATGGTGTCCGGGTCGAAGCAGAGTAATGCGGCCAATCCGTCTTTCTTCAATTGATCGTTCATTTTTTGACGTCTGTCTTTTCTTAGCTTGGCATAATCAATCCTGATTTCACAATCAGTTGCCATGGTTCCTAATGTCATTGTTTCGTCTCCTCTTTATTTAATGTGCAAATGTAAATATCTGGGCCGATCCGTGAATTCTTTGACCGATAAGCCGGTAAATATTAATGCATATGCCATCCTCCGGTGACATTTATGGATTGGCCGGTAATATTTTTGGCCAAATCCGAGGCCAGGAACGCCACCATGGCACCGATGTCCCCAGGTGTTTGGGGCCGCTTGAAGGGAATCGGTTCGCAAAACTCCTGGAAAACCTGTTCAATGGGTTTGCCCTGCTCTTTTGCCATACCCGGCAACTGGGCTTCCCATAGGGGGGTCCGCACGACGCCCGGACACACGACATTGATGTTGAGATCGTATTCGGCATACTCGTGAGCCAAGGCTTGGGTGAGTCCGATGACGGCAAATTTGGTGGCAGAATAGTGGGAAAATTTCGCAATCCCCTCCTTTCCGGCAATCGAAGAAATACTGATGATTTTTCCATATCGTCGCTTCACCATATGGGAGAGCACCGGGCGGGTGATCAGATAAACACCTTTCAGGTTGACGTCGCACATTCTGACCCAGTCTTCTTCTTCCATGTCCACAAAGCGTTGAGGCCAGCTCAACGCCGCGTTGTTGACCAGGATATCAATCTGACCGTATTTATCGAGAACGGTGTGAACCGCTGCATCCACTTCGGCTTTTTTTGTCACATCCATCTTGACAGCCAGAGTTTGGCGACCGATTGCAGCAGCGGCTTTTTCAGCCTCTTCGATGTTGATATCGACGATTATCGCATGGGCGCCCTCCGCAACCAGACGTTCGACAATGCCACGACCGATGCCGGCTGAGCCGCCGGTCACAATGGCAACCTTGCCTTCCAGATCTAAATCCATGATATCTCCCTCCAACGGTTTTTTAAATCGGATTCTATCTTCTACTTAAACCTATCAGGCTTTGCGCGGCAAGTGAATCGCCAGCCCGTTCCAGTCAAGGGCAGCCTCCAATACAGTCTCGCTGACTGTGGGATGCGGTTTGATCGCCTCGTATAGATCTTCCACGGCCCCTTCCATCTTCATGACCGTCACTGCTTCACTGATAAGGTCGGTGGCATGCTCGCCCATAATGTGTACGCCCAATATTTCTCCGGTTTCGGCGTCCCCCACCACTTTGGCAAATCCCTGGGTGTCGCCCATGGCCTGGGCGGCGCCGCTGCCACTGTACAAAAATTTGCCCACCTTAATCCGTCGGCCCGTCGCTTTGGCATCTGCTTCGCTCAGCCCCACCGCGCCGATCTCCGCGAGTCCCCAAATACAGCGCGGAACCAACTCGGATTTGACCTCTTTCCTGTGTCCCTGCATGTTTTCCACCGCGGCTTCGGCTTCGGCTGAAGCCTTGTGGGCCAGCATCATGCCGCCCACCAGATCACCGATGGCGTACACGCCCGGCAGGTTCGTTTGCAGCTGAGCATTGACCCTGACAAAGGGGGCTTGCATCTGTAATCCAAGTCTGCCGGCATCGATGCCGTCCAACACCGGCGCCCGGCCGGTGGCCACCAGAACCCGCTCGGTTCGCAGCTGTTGAACGGTTCCCCGACTGTCTTCGAAAACCACTTTGACCTCGTTGTCTTGAGGGACAATTTCTTTGGCTTTGGCCTGCAGATGCACTGCCGCCTTGTGCCGCTTGAGGAGTCTCCGCATGGTTTTTCGAACTTCCGTATCTTCGGTGATGAGAATGTCGTCGAGTAATTCGACGATCGTCACGTCAACACCCAGATTGAGATAAATAGTGGCCATCTCCATGCCGATGACACCTCCGCCGATAATGACCGCCTGGCCGGGTATCTCTTCGGTCTCCAGGGCCTCGTCGGTGGTTTGGACCAAACGGCCGTCAACGTCGATGAAAGGCGGCACGGCGGGACGAGAACCGTTGGCCAGAATTACATGGCGAGCTTCCACCACCTGGCTTGATCCATTCCCTTTCACCACACGTACCTTGCCGGGGGCCTCCAGGTGGCCTTCGCCCTGAAGTACTTCGATGCGATGGCTCTTTAAGATCTTGCCAAGTCCATCGACCATTGTCTTGACGACGTTGCGCTTTCTTTCGATCATCTTCGCTGCGTCGAGCGACAACTTGGCCGCCCCCTTCAAGATGGGAGAGGATTTGGCCGCCTTGAACAGTTTTGAATCATAAATAAAGCTTTTGGTGGGTATACAGCCGCGATTTAAACAGGTCCCACCAACGGTATTCTTTTCAACTAAAACGGTTTTTAAACCCTGCTGGGCGCCACGAATGGCGGCCACGTATCCGCCGGGCCCACCGCCGATAACTACCAGATCATGCATGGTTCGCTCCGATTTTCTCCCTGATCTATACGTTTAAAAAAGTAAACGTCGGATTTTCGAGTTTCGCCTTCAGACTTTGCAAAAAACCTGCGGCCACAGCCCCATCGATGATGCGGTGATCCACAGACAGGCCAAAAGTGGCTATTTTCCTTGTTTTCACCGTCCCATCATCCAGATAGAGTTCATCACGGGTCTTGCCCACCGACAGTATTCCGCTCTGCGGCGGATTCAAAATGGCGGTAAAGTAGGTAATATCAAACTGCGCCAGGCTGGAGATGGTAAATGTGCCCCGATCTAGTTCTTCTCTGGACAGGTTACCGGAGCGAGCGCGCTCAACCAGATCGGTGCGCTGCTGAACGATCTCCACCAACCCGGCCCGGTCGGTATGTGCAAGAGCCGGAACAATCAGACCTTCCGGTAGCGCCACGGCCAGACAGATATTTACCTCGGGCAGAATATGGATCTCGTCTTCCCGCAACCACGGCGTTGAGCATGGGAAAATCAAGAATGTTCATCGCCGCCGCCTTGATTAAAAAATCGTTGACTGAGGGGCGTACGTCAAATTTCTTCTCAAAGTCGGGCAAAAGCTCTTTACGGAACTTTAAGAGCGAATCCATGCAAATATCGGTGAAGAAATAGATGTGCGGTGCGGTGAATGCGCTGTCGGCCATACGGCGAGCGATGGTTTTGCGCATGGTGCCCATTGGAATGACCTTGCCCAGTCCGGGTGCCGCCGCCTCTTGCGCGGCCTGCTGGACATCGGCCCGCATGATCCGTCCCCGTACACCGGTTCCTTCGAGGACTTCCAGGGGTATCCCTTCTTTTGCGGCCAATCGGCGTGCCAGGGTGGATACTTTGGCAGATGGTTCTGCTTCCAGGGCGACTTTGACGTCTTTGAGCTGAATAACACCCTCCGGCCCGGTACCTGCAATGGTCGTCAGGTCAAGGCCGTGATCGCGGGCCAGCTTACGGGCTGCCGGTACCGCACGACCATCACCGGCAACAAGCCTCGGCTTTTCCTCAGGTGCCGTCCCAGCTACAGGCGAGGCCGCTTCGACTGCAGTGGTCGGCGCTTCAGCCACCGCCGCCTCCCCGGGCGGGGGTTTTGAAGGCACGTAGTCTTCGGCTATCTCCTCACCGGGTTCGGCAATCAGGGCCACCACCGTAAACAAGGGAACTTCCATATCCACCGGAACCAGAATTCTAGCCAGCACCCCTGAAGCCGGGGACTCGACGTCCGTTGTGACCTTATCGGCCTCGACCACAAAGAGGGTTTCGCCTTTTTCGACTGCATCCCCTTCGTTTTTGGTCCACTCAATGATGATACCATTTTCAACCGTAATCCCTAAATTGGGTATGACGACTTCTATTGGCAAAGTTCCTACCTCCTATTTCTTTTAAACGTACTGCATTAGCCTTTGCACGGCAGGTACGAGGTCCTTGACCTCAGGAATATAGGCCTGTTCCAGTGGAGGAGAAAACGGCACGGGCGTATCTGGTGAGCACACCCGTGCGACCGGCGCTTTGAGGTCATAGATAATCTCTTCAGCCGCCAGCGCGGCAATCTCGGAAGCCACGCTGCAGGTTTTATAATCTTCATCGGCCACCAACAGCCGGCCGGTCTTTTTAACCGAATCGAAAATTGTCTTTTTATCCAGGGGAGTAAGCGTTCTCAGGTCGACGATCTCAACCTCGATGCCGTCTTTGGCAAGGTCTTCGGCCGCTTTAAGTGCGCGGCCCACCATTGCATGAGTCGCTACAATAGTAATATCACGCCCCTCTCTTTTAATGTCGGCCTGGCCAAAGGGAATCGTGTATTGCTCCTCGGGAACGGGGCCTTTTTCCACGTAGAGTTTTTTATGCTCGACGAAAATGACCGGATTGTCGTTGCGGATGGATTCGAGCATTAGACCTTTGGCGTCATAGGGCGTGGATGGGGCCGCCACGTATAGTCCCGGCATATGCATGAAAATCGAGTGGAAGCTCTGGGAATGTTGGGCGGCCGCACACCGTCCGGCCCCCACGTTGACCCGCAGTACCATCGGTACCCGGCCCTGTCCGCCGAACATATAATGCATTTTGGCCATTTGATTGAAAATCATGTCCATGCAAGCAGTTGTAAAGTCAATGAACATAATCTCAGCTATCGGCCGCATACCTGTCAACGCGGCCCCAACACAAGCGCCTACGAAACCAGCTTCGGAGATAGGCGTATCAACTACACGTTCGGGACCGAACTCTTCCAGCAGGCCTTTGGTGACCTGAAAAATACCGCCGTAGCAGCCAATGTCCTCTCCAAGTAAGACGACGCGTTCATCATCCTGCATTGCCTGTCTCAAGGCTTCGTTTATCGCATCAGCGTAACTTAATTCTCTCATTATTTTACCCCTTCAATGACATAAACGTCTTCATACATTTCCTCGATGGCGGGAAATTCGGCTCCTTTGGCAAATACCACAGCCTGATCGATCTGTTCAACAATTTCCTGATCAATGGCAGCCAGTTTTTTCTTGGTGGCGACTTTATTCTGAACCAGCTGCTTGGCTAAACGATCGATGGGACATTTTTGTTTCCAAACTTCGATATCATTCTTATCGCGATAACGCGATCCCAGATTCGGATCTCCTTCGTGGTGACCTCGCCAACGATAGGTTTTGCATTCGATCAAGGTGGGACCCTCTCCAGCTCTGGCCCTTCTGACCGCCTTGCTCGCTGCTTCAAAAACTTCCACCACATCGTTTCCGTCCACCAGCACGCCAGGCATATCATAGCTCGTAGCACGGATATAGATATCCTTGATAGGTTGATGCTTTGCCTGGCAAACGGATATACCGAATTCATTGTTCTCACACACAAAAATGACCGGCAAATTGTGAAGAGATGCCAGGTTGAGGCTTTCGTGGAAGGTACCATTATTGGAGGCGGCATCACCGAAAAAGCTGGCGGCAACTTGATCTGTTCCGCGCCATTTTGCGGACCAGCCGGCACCGATCGCAATCGGCAATCCCCCCCCGGCAATCCCATTGGCGCCTAATATACCGAGCCCCATATCAGCAATGTGCATAGAGCCGCCTTTGCCTTTGCAATAGCCGCTCTTTTTGCCGAAAAGCTCGGCCATCATTCGTTTCAGGTCTGCCCCTTTGGAGATCACATGACCGTGGCCCCGATGCGTGCTGGTGATGTAATCATCTTCCCGCAAGGCCCCGCATACGCCGGCGGCAACGCCCTCCTCCCCAATGTAGAGATGGGCAAGGCCGGGTACCTGGCCACGGGCATACAGATCCACGATTCGTTCTTCAAAGAAGCGACATTTCACCATGGTCGTGTAAAGCTCAAGGAATTTGTCTTTGCTTATTTTCATGAAACTCCTCCACATCAAAAAAAATAATGGAATGGATAATATTAAAAATGATGACTTACCTACCTGAACAGTGGCAATTGCATTGGAAAATTGGTAGATTTTTTATTAGGCTAAGTTACGGGAGTTGGGATGGCCCCCCCGACTTCGATTTCAGCTGATAATACTTATGTTTCAGCAAGGGTTGTGCCATGATTCTAAAGAGTTTGTTTTTATTCTAATAATGTATTGTTATTAATATAAATATATAAAAAAAACATCATTCACAGAATCTTTTGCAATTAACAGAGATGTCCCATAAAAAGACTGCGTGTCCCATTTTAAAACAACTCAGTGCATTTCCTTCCCACCCGCAATCAGAATTGCCTCCCCGGTAATATAGGCAGCCTTGTCACTGGCCAAAAAGGCAATAAGCGTCACCCACTTCACCAGGCTGCGCCATACGGCCAAGGGGGACTTTTTCAACAGTGTTTGCTGGTAATTTTCAGGAGAAACGTGCCCGTCAGATTCTCTTGTCGTAAATGCGTTGTGAAGTAACTCTGTATCCGTGAACCCAGGACAAACCGCGTTGACATTTATGTTGTAAGGTGCCAACTCAAGCGCTTGAACTTGGGTCAGCATGCTGACGCCGGCTTTGGAAACACAATATGCACCATTGCCAAATTCTCCTGTTTTGGAGGCGATCGAGGTAGACATTGATGATTTTGCCATAACGATTTTCCATCATGCTTTGCGCTATGGCCTGAGAGCATAAGAATACACCCTTGGTATTCACGTCGATCACTTGATCCCAAACCTCTTCCTCCAGGTCCATCAGCATTGAGGAGGGACAAATTCCGGCTGCATTCACCAAAATATCGATTTTTCCGAAATATTGAAGCGCTTCCTCGACACACCTGGTAACCTCGGGTTTTTTGCTGACATCCATCGTCAACGCCATTCCTTGTCGCCCGAAATTTTTGATTTCTTCAACCGTTTGCTTTAACCCGTTTTCTTTTACGTCTGTTGCAACAATATCGGCGCCATATTGAGCCAGGATCAGAGAGGTTGCTTTACCGATGCCTTGAGCGGCACCAGTGACCATGGCCACACGGTCTTTTAAATCCATAAATACATCTCCTGTTTCATTAATTTTTAGACAAGCATACTTTGGGGATGGCAGAATAAATGCAATTTAAATTTTGCAAATGCAATGCCATAACAGAAAAAAATACGCACATAATTTCAACAGGTTGATAACATTAAATAAAGTTAGAAGACAATTTTTTTTCTTCGCTTGTATTCCAAAAAAAATGTTTCAATATGGGTCAGTTTTCTTTAATTGGGACAATGGTAGCTACTATTTGGCATTGCACGTCGGAATCTATCGGATTATTTTGAAAAAAATGAGTCCAGATCTGGTTATTGACAATAGGCATGATTTTCAGTAAAGAATTGTTTTAAATTGATCCAATTGAATCCGCATGGCTACCCCCGATGTCTGCGGGGCGCAAGTACAATCTCCCAATGCACTTCATACTTTTTCATGCTGATTCCGGGTCAAATTAGAAAATTCGCCTGTATCGTCAGGAATGAAATCCGATTTAAAATTTATGACATCAATCTGCTTCAAGCCGGAAATTTGTTCGATAAATGGGGGGATCAATGGAAGATAAAGCCCACTTGAAAATCGTATCTCAACAAAAATAATGATCCTGCAAAAACAGCATGGCAGAATGTTGTATTGGAAAACAAGCCACCAACCGGAAATGTCAGACCAGAAGTTCTCCGTTCCTGGCATCAATCAAAAGAAATTGGACTCGACCCATACAGCAATGATCCACCTCAGAGAATTTCGGAAAACAAACTTAAACGTCTCTTCAGTATCAATAAAACCTTAATTGAAATCGCAAAACCCGTCATGCAGATGATTGAAATTTCGGTGAGAGATACAGGGTTTGTAACAACCCTGGCCGAAAAATCCGGGTATGTATTGCTTGTCGTCGGCGAGAGTGACATCATCGAAATGTCAAATCGAAATTATTATGTGCCGGGATGTCGCCGAGATTGTAAACACGCCGGCACCAATGCAATCGGCCTTTGCCTGCAGGAGAATAAACCTATACAACTCACTGGATATGAACATTACCGCGTTAAACACCACGACTGGACCTGCTCTTCGGCTCCCATTATCGATAATCGGGGTGACATTTTAGGCGTCATTACGCTTTCCGGACGTTCAAAAAGAAGACATCAGCATACCCTGGCACTGGTGACTGCAGCTGCCGAGGCGATCGAAACTCAGCTGAGAGAGCGTGAACTTATTGAGGAAAAGCAGCTATTAAATTCATTGGTCTCTTCAATTTTCAATTCCATGACGGACGGTCTCATTGCGCTTGGATAGCAATCTAACCATCACGCATTTAAACAGCCAGGCTCAAAAAATGATGAGCATTGATAGAGCATCGGCTCTTGGTCAACATATATTTAATGTGATCCAGCCGGACGACATCCTTGTTGGTGCGCTTCAAACAAATAGCAATGTTTCCAGGATGGAGATTGATTTTCATTGTCCTACGGGGCAACGATCTTACATTTGCAGTGTTGATGCCTGCCAAGATGCATCCCGCCATACGTTGGGTAAAATCATTACGTTGGTAAAAAAAAGAGATGTTATCAATATCACAAAAAAGTTTGGAGGAAATTACGCTAAATATGAGTTTGAGGATATCAAAGGGAGGGATTCAGCCCTAAAAAAACAGATTGAACTGGCTAAAATTACCGCCAAAACGAATTCTAAAGTTTTGATATTTGGAGAAAGCGGTACAGGCAAAGAGCTTTTTGCCCAGGCGATCCACAACCACAGTAGCCGGCGCGAAGGACCCTTTATAGCCATTTCATGTGCAACGATCCCCCGTGATTTGTTCGAATCCGAGCTTTTTGGTTATCGCCCTGGAGCCTATACAGGAGCACGCCAAGATGGAATGATCGGTAAATTTGAATTTGCCCATCAAGGGAGCCTGTTTCTGGATGAGATAAATGCCCTTCCATTGGATATACAGGCAAAACTCCTTAGAGTTTTGCAACAAGGAGTGATCACTCGTCTTGGAGACACACGGTCAATACCCGTTGATGTGCGAGTGATTGCCGCGACAAATGCCGATTTGCTTGCAGAAGTAGAGAACAATAATTTTCGAGAAGACCTCTATTATCGTGTCAATGTTGTCGAAATTTTCATCCCTCCTCTGCGAGAACGCAAAGGAGATCTGGAATTATTGGTAGGCATATTTCTCGATCGGTTATGTGAGGACATGGCAATCAACAAGCCCGAAGTTTCTGACGAAGTTCTTGATATTTTTCGCACGTATTGCTGGCCAGGCAATGTGCGTGAGCTCGAGAATTGCATTGAGCGAGCAGTGGTCCTTTCTCAAGGTCATGAGATAACCAAACAACACTTACCTGAGCGACTTTTTAATAAGCCCACAAGCACTGTCCGCACTAGCTCTACATCTTTTCTTGACGGGTATAAAGATATGATTGAGGCTGCATTGGAACGAAACAATGGTAATGCCAGCCGAGCTGCTCGGGAACTTAACATTGCACGAAGTACACTTTACCGGAAGATGAAAGAGTTTGATATCACATGACATACAATGGTTCGCTGAACACACTATAAAATTCGTTTTTACCTAAATTTTCAGATGCTGCAGAATTTTGTTGAATTCAGTCAGCGCTGTTGAGCCGGCTGGACGGATTAGAGCGGATAGGGAGAAAATCATGCTGGATAAATTTCGTTTGGACAACAAAATATCAATGGTCACCGGTGGGAGTAAAGGCATTGGTTTCGGGATTGCCAAAGCGCTTGCCGAAGCCGGATCGGACATCGTTTTGGTGGCCCGGGACAAAACAAACCTGGACAGGGCCCGGGAGGAGCTCGCCGGGACCGGTCGCAGCATCCGGTCCTACTCTTTTGATATGAGCAATGTTGCAGGTATTGAAGAACTGTTTGCCAGCGTCATCAAAGACACCGGCGGCGTTGATATACTCGTCAACAACGCGGGTGCCTCCCGGCGCGGACCCGCCGAGACGATTAGTGCTGAAGATTGGAATTTTGTCCTTAATCTAAACGTGACCGCCGTATTTACTCTCTGCCGCGCTTTTGCCAGAGACCGTATTAAAAACGGCAAAAAAGGCAAGATCATCAACCTCGCCTCGCTGATGTCTGAAATCGTTCGGGAGGACAATGCCCCTTATGCAGCGTCCAAAGGTGCGATTCGACAACTGACCAAGGCCTTGGCCGTTGACTGGGCAAAATATGGCATCAATGTCAATGCCATCGGTCCGGGGTTTATCCAGACCGATTTAACCCGACCATTGTGGGAAGACCAATCATTTGACAAATGGTTAAAATGGAAGACACCTCAGGCAAGGTGGGGCAAACCGGAGGATTTAGGCAATGCCGCGGTTTATCTGGCATCACCGGCTTCTGATTATGTCACCGGTCACATCCTGTTCCTAGACGGCGGCATTCTCAGCACCTTTGGTCCCATCTCCTGGTGAAAATTATGAATGGAGATTGCACGAAATGAATTTCAGACCCAAATTGAGTTTGCTGAGAGATGAAGATGTGGAACGAATCATCGCCGGTGCCTATGAATTGCTGACCACCACCGGTGTGAAAATAAAACATGAGGAGGGCCTCCGGATCCTCAGCGATTGCGGCGCATCCGTAGATTTTTCTACCCAAGTCGCCGTAATGCCGCTGGACCTTGTTGAAAAATGCTTGAAAACCGTGCCCTCTTCGTTGGAATTCTATAATTTTACCGGCGATGATACCGTCAGACTTGAAGGGGATACGGTTCATTTCGTACTTGATTCTGCCCCCATATATCTTCTTGATTCCGAAACAAAAAAAATTAGAAGCGCCAAAACCAAAGACATGATCGAAATCATAAAACTGGTAGACAACTTAGAACACGTCTCTTGTATAACGGCCTGTGTTGTCCCCAATGATGTGCCCATCAGTTTATGTGATGTCATCCGCTTTCATCAGACCCTTATTTACTCGAGCAAACCTGTGTTTGGCGGCGCATTTTCCATCGATGGGCTTCTGGCGGAAATAGAACTCTTGGCCGTCTTGGCGGGCGGGAAGGAGGCAATGAAAAAAAGACCGAGGGTCTTTATGGCTGCCAATCCTTCAGCGCCGCTGATGTGGTCTTCGACATCCGCCGGAAATTTAATCGACTGTGCCAAAAATGACATCCCGCTGATGATCATCCCGATTCCGCTGAGCGGCGGGACGACACCGGTCACCCTGGCCGGCACGATGGTTGAGCACACAGCCGAATGCCTGAGCGGGATCGTCCTCAGCCAATGTACTAAGAAAGGGGCGCCCATCATTTACGGTGGTGGTGCCACAGCTTTGGACATGCAGGAAGGAATCAACGCTGAAGGGGCCATCGAAACTAAGATGATGGCTGTGGCCAACAATGCCCAGATCGGGAAATATTTCAATCTCCCCACTGCAGCCAATTGCGGCAGAAATGATTCTGAGACCTTCGACGCCCAAGCGGCAACTGAGTCGGGGTTTGGCATGCTTCTGGGAGCCCTGGCGGGTATCAACATGATCCGTGGTGTGGGGATGCTGGATCACGGCGGAGCCGTATCAATGGAAAAAATGATTTATGACAATGAAGTTTGCGGCATGATTCAAAGACTGATAAACGGTATAACCGTAACCGAAGAAACCCTTGCCGTCGATTTTATAAAGGAAAACAAATTTAACGCAGCCGGCATCCTCGGATCGGACCTTACATTCAACTGGTTCAGAAAGGAGCTGTTTGTCCCTTCCCAGGACATCATCGGCCGAACAAGCTACACGAAGTATGCCGAAAGTGGAAGCAAGGAAATATTTCTGCGGGCCAAAGAAAAAAAAGATCAAATCCTCGATTCCTATAAAGCACCGCAGATTGACGCCCATACACTTGCTGAAATGAGACGGATACTCATCCAATATGCGGAAAAAAAAGGTGAACACATTCCAGATTTCATATTCAACTATTAAATGACCCCTCAAAAGGAGATAAAACATGAATTTAGCACGATTTGCACGCAGACGCTACACCGAGGGATTCACACCGATTGAAGCGGCAACGAGATTTTCAAGTATCCTGGGCGGACCGAATATCTATATTAAAAGAGATGATCTACTGGGACTCAGCGGCGGCGGCAACAAAACCAGAAAGCTGGAATTTTTGGTGGCCGATGCGATGAATCAGGGAGCCGACACCTTGATTACCTGTGGCGCCGTGCAGTCAAATCACTGCCGACTGACCCTGGCGGCTGCGGTCAAGGAGGGACTCAAATGCAGACTCGTCCTGGAAGAGCGGGTAGCCGGAAGCTATAAACCGGAAGCCAGCGGAAACAATTTTTTATATCAATTGCTGGGGGTCGAATCGATTACCGTCGTTCCCGGCGGATCGGACATGGCGGCAGCGATGCAAAAAATGGCCGACGAGGTAGCCGCCGAAGGACGCAAGGCATATATCATTCCGGGTGGCGGTTCAAATCCCATTGGCGCAACCGGTTACGTGGCCTGTGCCGAAGAAATACTAACCCAGATGTTTGATCTCGGTCTAAAAATCGATCGGGTGGTGTGTGCCAGTGGCAGTACGGGAACCCACGCCGGACTGGTGACCGGTTTCTACGGCAATAATGCCAATATCCCGGTAATCGGGATTAATGTCAGCCGCACCAAAGAAGACCAGGAACCCCTAGTATATGACCTCGTCTGCAAAACCGCCGCTCATGTCGGTATCAACGCTTCGATTCCCAGAGAGGCTGTCCTGTGTTTCGGAGATTATGTGGGAGCCGGGTATTCGTTACCCACGGCCTCAATGGTCGAGGCCGTTAAGGTGCTGGCCCGCAGTGAAGGCATTTTGCTGGATCCGGTATACACCGGCAAAGCAATGGCCGGCCTGGTCGATCTGGTCCGCAAGGGATATTTCAATTCCGACGAAAATATTCTTTTTATTCATACCGGCGGGTCGCCCGCCCTTTATGCCTATCTTGACGCTTTTCGATAGTAGCGTTAGGATCATGGACAGATGGTATTGCATGGGATACATGCAGACATTTTTGGGAACCGGCACAGTTTTTAATCGGCCCTGATGATCAGTTTTTATAACATCATTCACCCGCCAGTGTTCATTCAACAAGCGTCACACACATCGCCCCGATGCCCTCCCCTTTTCCAATGGTCCCCAGTCCCTCGGTAGTGGTGGCTTTAATATTGACGCTAACGGGATCGATTTCCAAGACCGTCGCCAGATTTTGCTGCATGTGTTTTCGGTACGGGCCTATTTTAGGGGCTTCAGCAAAAATTATGGTGTCTATATTCTGAATGCTAAAACCTTTTACACGAACCATATCCTTCGTTTGGGATAGAAGCGTTAAACTGGAGATATCTTTGTATTTTGGATCGGTATCCGGAAAATGTACACCGATATCCTCCAGTCCGGCCGCACCCAATAAGGCGTCGCAGACTGCGTGGACCAGCACATCCGCATCCGAATGCCCCAGCAATCCCTTTTCAAAGGGAATGACGGTGCCGCCTAAAACCAGTTTTCGTCCTGCCACCAGACGATGGACATCATAACCTATTCCGGTTCGCATTGAATTTTCCTCACTTCAGAACTCGTTGTCAATCATTGCAGATTCGCGGTGAGTTTCTCTGTAGGCAGGGCAAATTTTCACGGTTTAATTTTCGGCTGTTCAGGTTGATTTTGTTGCATTTTGGCAACTTCAACCAGGGTTTCCAGCCGAATAAGCCTTTCGTTCATACGGCGAACATCTTGATCCATGCGATTTACCTTGTCGATAAGAGTAGTGACCCTTTCATTTAAGAGTATTCCCGCCCTCAGAGCCTCCAAGACTTTTTCACTGATAGCCATTATAGCGCCCCCAGTTTCGCATGGGTCTCATCAAGCCTCTTTTCAACTTCATCAATTTTTTTAATAACTTCCTGGGTCGTCCCTATCATTGTGTCCGCCAAAGCCTCTAACAAGGTCTCATCGCCTATGGATAGATCGCCGTCAAAAGCATCGACCGCCGCCCTTACCACCTCTGCAAAAGAGACATTTTTGTCGCTCGCTATCTTATCTACCTTTTTGATCATGCCGGGCGGCATAAGGATCGGTTTTCTTAGCATTGTTTCTGGCTGTGCCCGTGGACCCATTACAGACCTCCTAATATTTGCGTGTTTTAACATTTAAAAGGAATTCATAAAAAACATAGCACATGTGCTGCCCATGCACAAGTATAACATGATGAAATTTCGGTTCCAGAACCTGCTGTGCCTCATTTTTTCCGCGCTATTGATTTTTTTCCCGGCAAAGGTATTCCGGCCGACAGTGCGAATCTATCACTTGATATGCCTGGTTCAAGGATTTATATCACCTACGTGCTGATATCGGCCTACCGACACAAACGCGAGGGCGTGGGGATGTACATTTTAGGCTTTGCAGCGCTGTTTGCCGCTGCAATAAACGACATTCTTTACAGCAATCGACTGATCGAAACCGCCGAGCTGATACCTTTCGGCTTATTCGTGTTTTTCTTCTCCCAGGCTTTTTTGCTCTCTCAGCGGTTTTCCAAAGATTCGTGCATAATCGGGCGGTTGGTGCTTTTTGGCAAGGAAGTTGCTTTACAAGATTACGCAGCATTCCGCGGCTCAATTATGTCAAGATCTGATCCCATCGCAAGTGCGGCAACATCAAGGTCATAGGCCTGCTGAAGATTTAGCCATATTTTAGGCCCCGTTCCAAACCACCGACCAAGCCGCAAGGCCGTATCCGCGGTGATGGATCTTTTTCCGGAAAGTATCTGAGAAATCCTGTTTGCGGGCACTTTGATTTGCCTGGCCAGTACTGTGGCTGAAATGCCCAACTCTGTTAATTCGTCAGCCAATATTTCTCCCGGATGTATTGGTTCTCGTGCCATGATCATAATCCCTCAATGATAATCTACCTTAAGATGTAAAAGATTACAGTTAAGGTGCCCATGAGTATCAAAAGCATATTAATAGCGACCTATCTAACTTTATTAAAATGGCCAAAGCGGAAGCTCATCAAGGCGCTTGAGAGTTTAAGAACAAGTTATACAGAATTAGAATCGCAAGTCAATCAACTTAAGCAAGAAAATGCCAAACTCAAGCAACAGCTTGAGCAGGACAAAATAAAGGATACGAATAAACAGGTCAATAAGCCTTCATCAAAGCAAGCTGAATGGGAAAAAAGCGGCTCCAAAAATAAAGATAAGGGAAAAAAGAAACGGAGGGGTCGAAAACAGACAACTCGCAAAGGCGCAGGAAACCGCACAAAGAATAAAAAGCCAAATCAAACGGCTATAGTCTCAGTTGAACAATGCGATTTATGCGGCAAAGATTTAGGCGATCAATCACCCCTTAAAAGTACAAATGAACGAATCGTTGAAGATATTCCCGACCCGCCCGAAGAAACGAACGTAACGCTGGTAACACAGCAAAAGAAATATTAATCGGTTCAAAACACTGGCTAATAGCCACCGAACGGGCAAAATTTGCCTTTATTGCGTACATATTTTGCGTTCAAGTGGTATTGTACGATTGATTTTTGACGTTTAGGGGTATATTGTACGCAATAAACAGGGCTCTAACGCCGGGGTTAATTATGCGTGCAATAAAACTTAAAGACGATACCTCGTCAAATCATTTGTTGAAACAATTCGAACAGCACCTGATCGCGATGGATCTTTCACCCGCCACAATACGCGGCTATCTTTATGATCTGAACCACTTTGAAACTTGGTTGATCGATACGAGTGACTCGGTTTTATCCCTGACAAGTATCGTTGCTGTTGATATCGCCGCTTACAGACAGCAGATGATCGAAGCCGACCGCATGAAGGCAGCCTCGGTTAGCAGCCTCCCTAAAAAACAGAATCGTGCCGGCCGATCGGCTCTCAAAAGCGTTATCTGAGCTGGGGCGGCTGGTAAAAACAGTCTATATTCTAAGCTACATCCAGGACGAGACGATCCGGCGACAAGTTCAATTGCAACTCAATAAAGGAGAAGACGCAATGGACGAAAAACTGAAAACCATTTTGGAAAACGCGCTTAACATGCCTCAGGAGCAGCGTGCCTTTATTGCCGGCAGGCTTATAGATAGCTTGGATGACAAGGCTGATGCGGATGTTGAGACTGCCTGGCAACAAGAAATCCAGAAAAGGATAGCAAGCGCCGAGAAGGGTGAAGCGAGCTTTATGTCCTGGGAAGAAGTCAAAAAGCGCTTGAGGGACGAATGAATTGATACCGCTTGAAATACATTCCGAAGCCTATAATGAAATTGAGGGTGCGATTCGCTGGTATGATGAACGATCTGAGGGGCTGGGGGCACAGTTTGAAAAGGAGCTTGATCTTGCGATAGCCTGTATTCGCGAGTCTCCGGATACGTGGCCGAAATTCGTGTCAGGAACCAGGCGGTTTTTCCTGCACCGCTTTCCCTTTGCTGTTGTTTATGTTTATGACGGTACCAGAATACGTGTTTTTGCAGTAATGCATTTGCGTCGTAAACCCGGATACTGGCTAAAACGAAGGCTTTAGCTTGTGGATCCATTTGGCAAAGGTTTTTAAATGGGCCAAGATACGGTTGATGGTCTGGTCGCTATAACCTGCCCTTCCCATGGCCCGATCCTTTTTTTTTCAAACGATCTGCAAAAGCTTTTGACAGCCGGGGCGACCACAGCGGGCGGTCCTCTCTGCCAAATTCAGAAATCATAAAATCACGAAAAAGATCTAAATCTCTTTTTTGCACTTTTTGCGAGCTTTTTGAGGTGGTGACCTCAAAACGAAAATAAGCCGCAATCCAAAATGAGATCGTGTCCGGATAGCCTTCTTTGATCTCAATCAAGTCCCCTGAAATCTTTCGTGTAGCGTTTTGTAAGTCGTTTTTCACCGGTTTTCCCCGGGTTTTAAGGGTTATTTAAACAATTCGCTCCACAAAAGATAGCTTTTATGTCAGTTCATCAAAATGCGGGAATTGGACAGAAGCTGGTTAAAAACAGGAATAGGAAGTATCCCTCAAGATTGCTATTCAGACAGGGAACCGCACCTTCACTCCGCCGGTCAAATTCAGATTGGCTGTAGATCTGTGGACAGATTCCATCCGCTGCACAGCCGTATCTTGTTTTAAAATCTACCACATCAAACCGGATTGCCTTTGAATTTTCCTTTGCAGCGCCGTATTCAATGCCGGCCGGGAGCCATACAACAGCACTCGTCGTTTGGCTCTGGTGATACCCGTGTAGACAATCTCGCGGGTGAGCAGCCGATGGTTCTCGTCATCGGGCAGGACAAGCAGGACGTCATCAAACTCTGATCCCTGGCTTTTGTGAACCGTCATGGCAAAAGCAAATTCCCAGGACGGCAAAAGATTGACCGGAAAGCTGATATAGGTACCGGAGCGATGAAAAAATGCCCTGTAAACCCCATGGGCATCTTTGATGATGACGCCGACATCACCATTAAAGAGCTCTTTTGAATAATCATTGCGGGTAATGATCACCAGGGCTCCGGAAAAACCACCTGATTGCCGTTGGGCTGAAGGATCAAAAGAATGGATCAGGTAATCGGCAATCACATCATTGATGACCGTACACCCATATATGCCGTTGCGAAGAAAGGACAATATTCTCGCCCGTTCGACAACCGAGAATATCCGGCTTAATAGAGACCTCCCCTCTTCGGATGATGTGATATGGTCGGCTGTCATCTCCCCTGCCCTTTTGATCAAAGCCGCATAGCTTTCTTCACCGCCGGATATCGGACTAAAATACTGAGCGTCTACCCACTGATGAAGATGTTCCTGCCATTGGCCGAAACTTTCTGCATCGACAAAAGCCCATTGATCCGAAGCCTGCGACAGCGCCTTGTCAAAAGCAACGGCTTTAAACGGCGGGAAAGAACCCTGATTGGCTTGATTTGCCAGTTCCAGCAAATTGGTCCCCGAACGGTAGACTTTTTGTAAAACAACAAACCGCTCCTCGAATCTTGCCGCCCGGGTCCCATCCGGAATCATTTCCGCAAAAACAGCCCCGGCTTCCACGGATGGCAACTGATTTTTATCTCCCAGTAAAATAAGCTTTGTCTGCGCCGGATCGATGGCCTGGAGAAATTTGTCCAGCATGACGACATCGACCATGGAGACTTCATCGACCACCACCACGGATGCGGGCAACGGATTCGTCTCCCGATAATAAAACTCGTGCTGATAACTTCTGTACCCCAGGATTTTATGCAAGGTGCTGCCTTTCAGATCCAAAAGGGCCGCATCGTCGGCAGAGAGTTCTTGGATGGAAGCGATGTTGTTTTGAAGTGTTTCGGTCATTCTTTGGGCCGCACGCCCGGTGGGAGCCCCCATGATGATGCGGGACACCGGGATACCTTCTCGAACCAGGCAACGAAGAATATTGACCATCAGCGAGGTCTTACCGGTTCCCGGCCCACCGGAGATGATTGAAAACTGAGATTTCAGCGCCAACCGAATGGCCTCTATCTGCTGTGGATCGCTTGCAATCGGGGTATTGTTTGGCCCCACGCGGATGGCATGCCGATCAGCATAGATCTCATCGATGAGTGCATCTATTTTTTGATCCGCTAAGCTTAATGAAACCGTTGCATTTAAAAATACTTCCATTCGATCTTTAAGCCGCTTTTCATGCACATGGTACTTTTGAAAATAGAGCAAATCTCTACCGCTTGACCCATCCAGGATCAACGGTAAATATTCTCCGCTGTTTTTCGTTATCAGTTTTTGATACCTGCCCGCCGCAAGACCGGATAAAAAATCGTCGAAAATGGCCTTCGCAGTTTTTCTATCATCGCCCGGCAGATGGTTTAAGAATTGTCTTTGATCGAGATTCAGGCAGAGACTGCCTTCCTGAAGTCCGGCGAACATGGCCATCAACACAACCACCATCGGTAGATCCCCCCGGCAATCGCCGATTTCAATCAGGTCCCTGATGGTCATGTAATCCAGTAAGGAGAGCTCCCATCGGCGGATAAAGGGTACAACGGTGCTAATCGTTCGTTTTATCCAGTGCCTTCAAATATCTTGAAAGCGACCAGCTGTTCTATAAGCTGATCTTCGCTGGCATTGAAAACTGTCATGTTGCTGGGGTCTCCGATGGATCGTAGGCCGGTTGGGCCGGTTAGTTTCTATTCGGGATATATATGACTACATGGTTTAAAATGCGGTTTGGGGTTTCAGGTGTCAGGTGTCGGGAAAGATAGATATAGTGGCATTATCCTGAACACTGGCACCTGACACTGGCATAAACAATGAGTTTCGTCATTAAATAAGTGGTACATAAATCATTTACCAATACCGGATATCCGGGCTGCAATTTCCGACTCAAGCTGCGCTAAAGTGCCCACCTCAGCAGGCGAAACAAAATAAACGCCGTTCCCGTTTCCGGTTCCCATGCCGCGCAGAAAAAAATAAAATACGCCGCCAAACTGGCGGTCCGCATCGAACCGATCCCCAAACGCCTGTTTCAACCAACGCAGTACGGCAACCGTGTACAGCTTGTATTGCATGTGGTATCCGGCAGCGTTCATACAGTCATCCAGAGCGTTATGCCCATACCCGCCATCGAGGCGATTTGATTTCCAATCGGCAATGAAAAATTTTCCTTTATGCCGGAAGACGAGATCCACGAATCCCCGGATAAAACAACGACGCCCTTCCACGATCTCACAGTCCGGAATTTTCAATGGCTCGCCAACCGGAAAGGTAAATGGATAATAGAATTCCACCTCGTGAATCCGATCTTCTTTCTTGAGTTGGCCCAGAACAAACGACTCTTCCACCGCGCTGACCGGCGTCGTCAGGGTGTTGGCGACTGATCCGGCAAACCTGCGGCCGCCAGCGACCTTCTACCCGGTAGGCATCCATTGTTTTGACGATGACATCTTCGCTCTCCTTTCTTTCAATAAGATCGTCAGGATTTGCCACAACCGCTTCAAAATCGATGGTCTCAAGGATATCATGAAACATGGATCCAATATCCGCCCCGCCGGGGATTTCATCATCCGGCTGAACCGACCGGATGATATCCGAATCAAACCCGGCAAATCTCTCGTCGTCTTCCTTGTCTTTCTCCCGAACCACCTGAAACCTTGTCTCCTCCAGCGGTTGCTCAAGGCCATGATGAAGCCTTGCCTGCAGGCTCGAGAATGATTCGAGCATGATTTTTCTGGATTGGATAATTGTGATTGGACGGCAAAAGAGGATGGTATATTATCGACAGCGTTTTCAGACACGACCTCCTGCCCCAAGGTTCCAGCATCGTCAGGGCCGGGCGTCACAGGGGCGTTCGGATCCAGCCAGCCTAAAGCCGGATTGTCATCAGCCTGGGGGAACGCTGATGCAATGGCTGCGGAAAGAAATCGACACACCGGTCCCATCCAGCGGTGTCCGCTCGTGGCAGGAAAAAAAGGCACGTACAATTTAAACTGGGCCCGGGTCAAGGCGACATAATAGAGCCGTTTGTCTTCATCATTCTTCTCACGATCATGTTGTTCTTTGCCAAAAGTCTTGGACAGGTCGATGACTTTACGGCTGCCCGCATCCGGGTTGGCCGGATCGTAATCATGGTAAACGTGGTAATCGTCGGCAAACGGCTGAGTCAGTCCGCCGGCAATGAACACTACCGGGAACTGGAGGCCCTTGCTGACATGCATGGTCATGATTTGCACCTTTTTCTCTTCAGTCTCGATCTGATGAATATCGGCATCATCTTGCGCCCCTATGGTTTGTTTACGGTAGCTGTCCAGCAGGGCGGCAAGCCCCCTGAAGTCCAGATTATTCCGGTAGGCAACGGTTTCCAGATATTCGAATATCTGGCGGTAGTTGGTGTATTTTCGGTCCCAGTCCCGTGATTCGGCTTCGCGAAACAAGAGCCCCGAATCTTCCATCAGCGATTGAAAAAGCAGGCCCCATTTGCGGCTGCGGGCCAGATCATTCCAGTCAAACAGCAATTGTTTGAGGGGGTGAGAAACCGGCAAAGTTTCATATGCGAACAAATCGTTGGGTTCGTAGGCGAAAAACGGCGTCAGCAGTGCTTTTTTCACATCCGGGGTGCTACCTGGATCAAAGACGGCGTGGCACATCAGACTCAGATAAAGGGCCTCGTCGGAAAGAAACAGTCCCGGTTTTTTATAAAACGAGTAGGGAATATGCGAGATCCGTCAGTTCCGATTCCAAAAAAAAGGTGTCGGGTTTTCCGCGCACCAGTATGCAGATATCGCCAAAATCGAGGGGACGGGGCTCCTCGTTTTTGTTCCTGAATTTTGATGCCGCCGCGATCAACCAGATACCGCACCTCCCGGGCAATAAACCGGGCCAGGACGGGTTTGGCTTGCCTGGGTGATTCTGATCCGCGAAGATCCACCACATTCAGCACCGGGCGCTGGGAGTGATCGGCCGCCAGAACAGCAGGCAAATCGCTTTCATTCGGCGATCCGGCGCCTTGATAGCCGATCTCGAAAGATCCGGCCTGGTCATGGGTTGGAAACCATTCGTCCCGACCAAACAGGTCATTGAAGGCCCCAACAAGTTCCGGCTTTGAGCGCCAGTTGGTTGCAAGGGAATACAACCTAGCCCCGCCGGTCTCTGACAATCGCTCCATTTCATTGCGGGCTTCCAGATAGGCATACACATCCGCACCGCGAAACGAGTAGATGGCCTGTTTAGGGTCACCGATAAGAATCAGCAAATTTTCGGAGGACCCTGCGGACGGGTCCAAAAACAATCGCTTGAAAATCCGCCATTGAACCGGGTCCGTATCCTGAAATTCATCCACAAAAGCAATCTTGTATTTGGCACGCAATGTTTGGAGCAACCCTGAGGAATTGTCGCTGAGCAAAGCGGACTGCCACCTGGCTGAGCATATCGTCGTAGCTGATCCAACCGTTTTGTCGCTTGATCCGGACGGCGTCGGCTTGAAGCTGCTTGACGGCACGAATCGCCAAATAATAAGTCAGCTGAACAAGAACTTCGGCCAGGGCCTCCAGCCTTTCCGCAATGGTTTCAAGGTTCGGACAAACTTGAATATTGTTTCCTTTTTTCGTCCATTTTTCCGGCACCAGGCATTTGATTCCCTTCCTCTTGGATGACTCAACCGCCTGGATCGTGTGAATCAATTCCAACAGAACCACCAAGTCAAATCTGCTCTCATCGATTTGAACCAGGTAGGTTTCAAGCGGAATCACCATCTTTCCCAGCAGTGACTTCTTACTGCCGCCATGAATGTTCAACTGATTGAATCCATCGGAAAACGCCGGCGCAACGCCGATCAGAGATTTAAGCGCCATGACCTGTGCGATGATTGTGGACCGAATCTGTTCGAAGCTTTGACCTTGCGTATCTGGCTTGATCTCATCCCCGACGGCAGGGCGAAAAACGCGTCTGGCGATGTTGACTACCAGCGCAAGGAAGTGATCTTTGCGGGTGCTGAACCCCGCGACTTGCAGCATTTCGCGCAAATGCCGGCCATAGACTTCCGGCCAAACCTTTCGCATCTGCTCTTTAATCAGGGTGTCGAAAATAGGGGCGTCATCGACCACTTCACTTTGAAAAAGGCTTCCGTTTTCAAATGCAAAATCTTTCAAGACCGTGTGGCAAAAACCGTGGATCGTGTAAATGGAAGCGCGTGTCAAACGCATCCAGCGTGTCCCTGATTTTTTGAACGATGGTCCCATCACTATGCCCGTCACCAGCGGCACGGATTTCCTCGAGAAGCTTTTCCTGAATCCGGGTTTTCAGTTCCGAGGTTGCTTTTTCCGTGAAGGTCACCATGAGGATATTTTCAATAGCGATATCCTGCCGTTCCTTCAGCAGTCTCACAACCAGATTTTCAAGGGTATAGGTTTTACCGGTGCCGGCGGACGCTTCAATGAGCGCGTGCCGGGTCAGATCAATGTCTGCGATGTCATCCACAGGCTTGTAGAACATGTTCACTCCGTGGTCAAAATAAATCTTAAACCGCCGGCGAACCCTGTCGAACGCATCCACGGGAATCGTCGGTTTTGCTATCCGGATCAGGTAATCTTCTTCCTCGGCAAATGCATCTTCAATTTCAGCGGCAAATTGCATCCGAATGACGTCATTGATTTCGTCTTCCAACAGTTTGTGAGGCCGAATCGACCGGGTTGTCACCGGTTCAAATGGCAGCCATGCCCGCATTGACTGATTCAGGACATTCGAGACCAGTTCAACCAGGTAGGCCTCGGCGGTTTCCCGATCGAACCGGTAGGTCCATTCCTTTACGATTTCCCGGTAAACGATGTGAACGGTTAGGCCGGATGATTCGATCCACCGGCAGCTCTCATCACCGGACAGACAAATCAGATAAAACAATACCGGCCCCAGAACGTATTTATCGGGTTCTTTGGGATTCTTACCGGAGCCGGTTAGAACCAGCACGTGCCAGGCCTCATCGGCATCCTGCCACACCCAGGGCAATTGCCCGTGAAGTTCCACTGCCTGGGTGACAGTTTCCGATGCACTGTTCAGGGCCGCTACCGACAAGGATAAAGGGTTAAACCGTTTTAGGGCCAGACGGTTGTTTGAAGGGATCAGTTCTTCGGCGGGATCACCGATCGATACGGCCCGAAACAGCTGTTTTGCCGACTGCATCTGCTCCAAAACCGGTTTCAGGGTTTCCGTGATTTGTCTGACATGGCCCAGTATTTCATCCCGGTCTATAGCGGCAAAAGCACCTTCCGGCGTTTGGCTCTTTCGTCGACAGGCGTCATACACCTGATGGTAAAACGCTGCGGGATCAGGATTTGGCGGCATCCGCATCCATCTCGGAAAAGTACGCATCCATCCAGAGCTTGATCGGATCCATTTTCAAACGATAATCCAATGGGAATTCTGAAAAAAACGGTTCGTCTTCGCGCAAAACGATGTCTTCGATGGTTTCTTCTTCATCATAAAGGCCAAGATGCCGCTGAATCTTCAGCCGGACGGGATGCTCCAGAAATTTTTTCAATTGCCTCGATGTTATCTTTTCAACCTGTTTATCCTCGACATCAGGTACCGTGGCATCGAGCGACAAATCCGGGTCAAACCGCGCCACCCTTGCCAAATCAGCGTTTGAAGCCCGGTGTTTAAACGCTTCCCACAATCGATGGGTCCGGTAATATGCCACGCGATCCGTCAATGAATCGTTGACCAGCACATCACTCCAGGCACTGATCGCATCAGGATCCAAATAGCGACCGCTGCAGCCGGCAAGCGGCACCTCCAAAACCCGAAAGGACTGTCCATCCGGCAGTATCTCCAGTTCAACGTATCTTTTCAGCTGGTTTATCACACTGCAGGGCTGCTGCAGCCGATCCTTTTGAAGGTCCCTGGCAACATAACTGATGGTCAATTTCTCCCTCACGGAAAGCAGCATTTCAAGAAACAGGTAACAGTTGCGTTCCGGCAGGCTGATATCGCCGATCCGCCGCTTTGACAACCGCAGATCCAGCGACGAAAGGTCGGCCTTGCCGGGGAAACGGCCCTCTTCCATCCCCAGGACATAAACGAACCGAAACGGGATCGGCCGCATGGGCTGCAACGCAGAAATGGTCACACCGCCGGTCAAATAATTGCCATGCCCGCCGGAAATGGACCCGAGGTTGGCGCGGATGAACTCTCTGATCAAATCAATGTCGAGGGCTGACGGCGAAGCACCCTCCTGCAGGCGGTCATAGAGCTCAAGGTTGTCAAAAGCCTTAAGCAGCGCCTGTCGAACGACAGCTTCGCCTTTGAAATCTTGCGGAATTTCAATGAGCTGATCACAGGTCAGAAAAAGACGCTGCTTCCACTGTTCACCACTGATGCCGCTGCTGTTCAACCGGCTGACGGCATGGTGAAGCGACTCGATCACCATACAAAACTTTTCTACCAGATCCGCGTCACTGGTCTTTACATCACTGAAAGGGACCCGTTCCTGATAATGGTTAAAACCTGCCGGGTCGATCACATTCGGCGCGGCCATGATTCTTGACAGTCGAAGTCTTTCAAGCCCCTGCTTCCAGGTAAAATTACCGCTGGCCGGATATCCCCTGGCCGCTTTCGATTCACGGTCGAAGGTGTGAAAAATGTTCAACTCGCTGGTCCAGTTCACCCAGGCCTGCACCTCATCAGGCCCTATTTTCCAGCGACTCATGAAACACGGATTCAAAATCAGGTCGAAGACCTCGTTTCTGGAAAACCTCCCTGTGGCCAATTTCAAAATGGCCAGTACGGCATTGCCATAGATGCTCTCGATTTCGGCCTGCGAATCCACCAGGTTGTAAACAAGTTGTCTGGGGCGGCGGTTAAAAACGGCATCGAACACCGGTTTGTATGCTGATATATCCGGTACCAAAATGGCAATATCGGTCAGTTGCAGCCTGTCGTCCTGCTCCAGGTTGAACAGGATACTGTTGTAGACGGTTTCAACCTCCCTGTATATGCTGGGGCAGGCAACGATCTGCAAGGATCGATCCTGCTCAAGACGTTTCGCTTCTTGTTCCGAAGAAGAAAGCGTCAGGATATCATTTTGGATGCGTTGCAGGATGCCGGCGGCTTGCTTGGCGGTGGTAAAACAAGCATTAAAATCGTAATCGGTCAATTGGCACAACAGCCGGACACTCTCGCGACCGGGCTTTCCCCAGGCAGCCAGCAGTGCATTGTCCGTTTGCTGAAAAAGTTCGCCCTGATCCTGCTCGGATGTTTTGATGGCCAGGGTTTTGACGTTTTTTCTCTGTATCCAGCGTTTTTCCCGCGGTGTTTGGATATCCTCCCAGAATTCTTCACAAGGGTTCATGGTATAGATATGGATCGTATAATCGTCCTGAAGCCGGCCGATAAGCGTTAAGTGAAAGTTGGAAATCTGGGAAAGGCCGAAAAAATGGACACTTTGAGGATCTGCGGCCTTCCTTTCGTCCGTCCGGGAGCCGGAAAGCACAAAATCGGCATATTCCATCGTTGAAAGCAGCTGTTTACCCGTTCGGCCCGCAAGTTCATCTCTTAAACTTTTCAGCCGGGCATACAACCGTTGCTGACACCGTTGCATGCCTTCTGTTTCAGTGCTCGATACCGCCCAGTTTCGGATCATATCGGTTCGGTGAAATTCGTATTCCTTGAACAGATGGGCTATCTTTTCAGAAAGCTGCCAGAGCCTGGCCGCATCATCCGGTCTTTCAGCGTCGTCTTCCCCAAACAGATATTGTGTCATCGGCAAAAAATCAGCGTCGCTGCGATCCAAATTTTGCAGGATGTGAAGCAAAAGGATTTTGAGTTGGTCAATGTCCATCATATCCGGCTTAATCTCACCGCAGTCGAGAGCGGCCAGCATCTCCCACAAACCCGCTTCAAGGTACTGGAATTCGACATTCATGAATATCGAGTTTTTCCCGGCCAGCAGCAATTGAAGCCATTTGGCCAAATTTGCATTGGGGACAATCACAACCGACGGTTCCAGGATATTGTCTTTGCCCCGGATCTCATCCGTAACAATATCCGAAAACTTGTCCGCCAGTTGATCCAACTGATTGCTGAAATACAGTTCTATTGCCATATTGTTTTCCAGGTTGATGGAATTTAGTTTTTCATTTTATAGCACTACCTAAGAGTCCCTGTTCATAATTACGGTAATATATTAGCTTGAATCCTCAAGACTAATTGACATATGACATAATTAAGTCTATATTAGGGTATTATTATGACCTACACAAGGGTGAATACTATGAAATTGAGTCAAGATCTCAAGCCGGTCAGCTATTTTAAAAATAACATGGCTGAAGTGATCCGGGAAATTGAACGAAAGCCAGGGTACCATGATCATTACCCAAAATGGTGAAGCCAAGGCTGCACTCATCGATATCAAAGCCTACGAAGATCTGCAAGAAACCTTAACTATGCTGGAAATGATAGCTCAAGGCAATAAAAACCTGACAGAAGGGCGATACCGACCAGCTGATCAGGTGCTGAAAGAATTTGAAGAACGCATCGAAAAGGATTTTTCCTAATGTCGTATACGGTTCTTTTGCTCGAAGAGGCCATCAAGGATATTGAAGCAATCTACCGCTACATTCGAAAGTCCGGCAATAAAAAGGCTGCAATAGACATGGTCACAAATATACGGAAAGCTTGTGACAGCCTTTCGGAAAATCCCGAACGCGGGCACATCCCCACTGAGCTTTTACAGATCACTCAGTTTGAATACCGGCAAATCATTGAAAATAAATATCGAATTATTTACCAACTCGTCAAACCCAACATTTTTGTCTTTGGTATAATCCACGGCAGTCGCAATCTCGGTGAGGTTTTGAGACAGCGCATGCTGCTATGAAAAAGGATAGCTCCCAGCACCTGCCGCCCGACTTCTTTGGGATCAAGACCACGCTCGAAGTAAATTTCAAATATTTTTCTGTATATTTAACTTTTTAGTAGACGATTATACTGACCCATGATCTGTTGAAGCCGACTGTGATCAATGGCCTTAAGCGTATACCCTTCGGGTTTAACCGTGGTCATGGATTCAGCCGCGATCATGGCGTTGACAACAGCCTCCTCGACGCCCTGGACAATCGCACGATAGATATCATCGAAATAATGATCGTTAATAAAATCCAGCGCGAAAGACAGCGGTTGCTCCCCATGCATGCCGGGCCAGGCAAGGTCATTAGCAACTGAAAATGCCAGGAAAATATCACCGGAATAGTTTCCCCCGGGTGTACCCGTACGCCCGATACCGATTGCAGCCCGCTTTGCCATACGCCGCAGTTGTATCGGCAACAGGGGCAGGTCGGTGCCGATTATTACAATGATGGAGCCTGTCTCATGCTGGTTGATTTCACTGATAACCGCATTTTCCGGCCAATTTTGGCCGACGGGTACCCCCAGTATCTTAAGATCCTTACGGGTACCGAAGTTTGATTGAACCAGCACACCGATAGTGTATTCATCAGGCCCGATTTTCACCCTGCGGGAGGAAGTACCGGTGCCGCCTTTGAATTCATAGGTAATCATACCCGTGCCGCCGCCGACGTTGCCTTCCGCAACCAAACCCGATGCGGCTGAATTGAGGGCATCCAGCACATGTTCTTCTTTTAAATGGCGGCCGCAGATGTCATTGGTTAACCCATCATAGGTCTCGGCAATGACGGGCATGGCCCAGGCATGATCATCCCTAAAAAAACCGGGATACTGATCGATCATCCAACCCACCGTCCCATGGTGAGCAATTCCCACCGAATGAGTATTGGTGATGCAAATCGGGCTGATAAAATAGCCGGCCTCATTGATCCAGTGGGTACCGGTCATCTCACCGTTTCCATTGAGATTGAATTGACCCGCCCAGATGGGACTGGGCATCTTCCTTTTGCCACGCGGCAAAATGGCGGTGACACCCGTGCGAATCGGCCCCTTGCCGACTTCAACTGCGCCCTCGCCTTCAATCAGGGTTGTAAATCCAACCTCAACACCGACCACATCTGTAATGGCGTTGAATTCTCCGGTCACGCCATCAAACGGCAACCCCAGGTCCCGCGCTCGCGGTTTTGTAAACATTTTACTCATCCTATTTTAATAACGCTTTTCATGGTGAATTGTAAATGTCTTTCGAAAAAAATAGAAAACGTTGGGTGATAAGCCTGGATATTAACCATGTCACTATCGATACCTGGAATGATTTAAACGGATACATGCCGGGCAATCGAATATTTGTATTTTCTTGAATCGGATCTAATAAATCCTTGGCAAAATCAATGCAAATGGTTATGCTTTAACGCTCATAAAAGTATCAATGAAGTCTCGGAGAAAAGACTAATCTATTAAAATCACTATAGATAGGGAATAATAGTTTGGATCAAAATCCGGCAAATAACAAAAACACCGCTTTAAATGACAAAGACGCCAAACGGCTTCTTGAAGAATTCGACATTGCCCTGGTCCCTGAACGATTTGTCCACCGGCAAACGGAGGTGGTTGCCGCCGCCCACCAAATCGGATTTCCGGTGGTGGTTAAGGGCACCGGTCCCAATCTGCTGCACAAAACCGACCGGGGCCTGGTACATCTCAACCTGTTGGATGCCAAAGCCGTTGAAACCGCCGTTCAAGAAATCGCCGCCGAGGCAGGGGAGGAACTGGAAGGGTTTATCATTCAACCGCAGATCAAGGGCCGACGAGAATTTGTGGCCGGTCTGTTTCGGGATGACCAATTTGGTCCGGTGGTCATGTTCGGCGTCGGGGGCGTGTTTACCGAAGCATTTTCGGATGTTTCTTTCCGTCTCGCACCCCTGACCTCTGCCGATGCAGCCGAGATGCTCGAAGAGATCCGCGGCAAAGCACTTTTGGGTGATTTCAGAGGGGAAACGGCCGTTGATCGCAAAGCCTTGATTCAAACTTTGCTGGGATTGTCCCGCATCGGCACCGAACATCCGGAAATTTCAGAAATCGATTTAAACCCTCTGCTGGTGACACCCCAGGGAAAGGTTCAGGCGGTGGATGCGCTGGTACTGACTGCTGAACAAACCACAAGAGCCGATTTGCTGCCGCCGGTTTCGCCCGATGCCATCGGATCGTTGTTTTATCCCAAAAGCGTCGCCATCGTGGGTGCCTCCGCCCAACTGGGCAAATGGGGCCACTCCTTAATGATCAATACCATCAGCGGCGGGTTTAAAGGATTGCTTTACCCCGTAAACCCGCAAGGCGGTAATATCGCCGGCAGGAAGGTTTATCGATCGGTAGCGGAAATACCCGAAAAGATCGATTTGGCCATCGTAACCATTCCGGCCGACAAGGTGTTGGGACTTATCCCTCAATTCCGGGAAAAGGGCATTCGAAACATGCTGTTGATCACTTCCGGCTTTAGTGAAACCGGAAACACCGGCAGACAACTTGAGAAAGATCTGATCAAAGCCGCCCAGCAATCTGGGATTTTAGTTCTGGGGCCGAATACCATGGGCATATCCAATCCCCACCATAGCCTTTATTGCACGGGCTCTCCGGTGATGCCCAAACCCGGTTCCACGGCCATGGTTGCGCAATCCGGCAATATGGGCATCCAGCTGCTGGCCTTTGCCGAACAGCAAGGCATCGGGATCCGTGCGTTTTGCGGTTCCGGCAATGAAGCCATGATGACCATTGAAGATTATCTGGATGGTTTTGAAGTCGATTCCCTGACCCGAACGGTGATATTATACATCGAAAGCATTAAAAACGGCCGACGCTTTTTCGAGGGCGCCCGTCGGGTTGGGAAAAAGAAACCGATTGTATTGTTAAAAGGCGGACGAAGCAAGGCAGGTAACCGCGCAGCAGCAAGCCACACCGGCGCCATGACGTCCGACATCAAAATATTCGATGCGGTTTGCCGCCAGGCCGGCATTGTCCAAGCTGAAAAGCCGATGGATCTGCTCGATTTAGCGGCGGCCTTTTCGTCCTTACCGCTACCCGAAGGAAATCGTGCCGCCATTATGACCCTGGGCGGCGGTTGGGGGGTCGTCACGGCTGACCTGTGCGCCGAATACGGTCTTGAGGTGCCTGATCTTTCAGCGCCATTGATTGCGAAAATGGACGGGATGCTGCCGGCCTACTGGAGCCGGTCGAACCCGATTGATCTGGTTGGCGATCGGGACCCTTCCATACCGATGACCGTTTTGGAAGAACTCTCAAAGTGGGATGGCTGCGATGCCATTATTAATCTTGGCATCCTGGGTCGCAGAATCATGGTCAAACGATTCGGGGAGTCGGTAGTGAAAGTCGATACAAAATATACCGCTGAATTTATAGATACCATAAATGAGCAGTTCGTCGAGTTTGAAAATAACTATATCAAGCACATCGTAAAATTAATGGATCAATACAAAAAACCAATATTCGGGGTTAGCCTTTTGCCCGATGAGAACAATCAGACATTGTATAGAGTCGCCGGCAGTTCATACAAAGGCGTTTTCTACCCTACCCCGGAACGAGCGGTGAAGGCATTTTCCAAAATGGTTGATTATCAGCGTTTCTTAAGAAAGTTTTAATTATGACCCAAAAAAAATTTCAAATTCAAATACGATTTCGAAATCGGATACTTAATCAAGAGCCCCTGTAAAAAATGCATCTTGAACAAAACGTTTCCCAAGTGTGCCGACCATTGTGATCTTTTAGATAAAATTCACACGGTTTTATCTGAGGCCGTTTCCTGCACCCGGAGAAAGGATTGAATAATTTCAATTGATGATTTAAGACCCTAACCTCGCAACGACAGCTCCCCAAGTCACTCCCGCTCCCAGACCCAGCAATACCACGGTGCTGCCATCGCCGATCAGCTTCATTTCCAGCGCTTCATCAAAGGCGATGGGGATACTGGCCGCGGTGGTGTTGCCATAGCGCTGGATGTTGTTGAATACTTTACCTTCCGGCAATTTCATTGATTGGGCAAAAAATTGATTGATGCGCAAATTCGCTTGATGGGGAATAAATAAATCAATGTCTCCCAGTTCGAGCCCGGCTTTTTCTAAAACTTCGTTCACGACCTCGGGAAGTTTTTGGACCGCCAATTTGAATATGGTTTTACCATCCATGACCGGCCAGTGCCGGCCTTGGTCGATAAGCTCATGACTGATCCGGGGATTGAGCCGGGAAGACCCCACTTCAACCATCAGGCTGCTGGCAAACTTGCCGTCGGCATGCAGCGCGGAAGCCAATACCCCAACCGGATCACTGCTTTCAACGCCTTCCAGACACACGGCACCGGCCCCGTCACCAAAAATCACCGTGACATCCCGTCCCGCTGTCGAGATGTCAAGACCGGTACTGTGAACTTCAGCCCCAACCAGTAAAATGCGATTGGCCAGCCCGCTACGGATGTGCGCATCGGCAATCGTCATCCCATACAAAAATCCGGTACATTGCTGCCGGATATCCAGAGCGGGGGTTGAATTTAAACCCAGTTTGTTTTGCATGATGCATCCGCAGCCCGGAAAGAAAAGGTCCGGGCTCAGGGTGGCGAAAATGATCAAATCTAAATCTTCAGGCTCCCAGCCGGCCCGCTGCATGGCGATTTTAGAAGCTTCCAGTCCGAGGTCGGATGAGCCCACCCCACCCTCTTCGGGTACCCAATAGCGCTGTTCGATTCCGGTTCGCTGTCGGATCCATTCATCCGATGTGTCCATCCATTGGGACAGATCGTCGTTGGTCACCAATCGCGGCGGAACATAACGTCCGCTTCCTCGTATCACGGTTCTTTTCATCATATCTCCCTATTGAGAACTCAGGATTACCTGATTTTTTAAATTGATCCCGATTCTTCGAATTGTCGGTTCAGGTCTCCAGAATCGTTCCGGCCCACGTCGCATCACCGGCCAGCCCGATCGGAAAATTGACTTCATCCTGCGCAACCTTATACGAAACAAATAAGGTAATCGTCAAGACCGCTTCGCTGTTTAACTGATGGCTTCTTCCATCTATTGTAGCTGAACAGAAGAATGAGACCCAATATATTCATATTTTTCCATTTAATCTGTAAATAAACGCCAACACTTCGGCCACCGCCCGGTATAATTCAGGGGGAATTTCGCTTTCCACCTCCAACGCTTCTAAAACCGAGACCAAATTTTTATCTTCGTAAAGCGGCAGGTGATGTTTCTTGGCAATCTCAATGATTTTTTCAGCCATTTCTCCCCTGCCCTTGGCGATAACCTTGGGAGCATAGTTTTTCTTCTGGTCGTATTTCAAGGCCACAGCCTTGGGTGTCTTTTCCATATTCAAACCAGTAGGTCCACCTGTCTGTCGCTGAGGTCCCGGATGTCTTCATGATCAAAGTCTGAAACTTTTTTTTCGGAAACCACAACTTTCATCAGAATTTGGTTAAAAGAATCATCGAGTAATTTCTGCAATTCCGGCAGATTTTGCTGGATCCGATCCCGGATTGCTTCCTTTTGGACAAAGAAAGTGATGGTCAAATCTTTATCTAAAAGAAAAAAATCGGTGCGAAGGTCTCCCAAGCGATCCATGGACAGCAGCAGGGAGATACGAAATCCTTTGTTAGCCGCTGAATCATCTTTTTCCTGGTAATAGACTTTTAGTCGCGCTGTCTGGTCTTCCTGGTTTAGCGGCAGCAAATATTCAAATACCGCAGGCGCTTCCATGATATCCATTCGACCGACCGCCCGGCCCTGCTGATGAAGGATATCAGACAACAAGCTGTTGATGGAATTTTTGAAGGTTGCCAGCACCCTGGAATCAAATAATTTTTGCAGGCCCTCTTTGTCTTCAATGAAAAATTTCATGGCCAGAAGGTTTGACTTGAGATCGCGATCCAAAATATGTTTGATCTCAGGCAACGCGGCCAATTGCTTTGATGACACGGATTCCGCGCTGCCGAAGAAGTTTAACAGTGAACGCTCGAGCGACTTTTCAAAAAAAACCCCCGAGTTTTCCAGGTAAGATTTGAGTTGTGACATCAGCACGGCGATCGTTTTTGTTAAATCAACAGGTTGAAAATAAGAATTTAACCTATTTAATATATTAATAATAGATTGATTTTCTAATTTACCGGTCTGGGACTCTCTAACCTGGTCGATAATTTGTCTGATATCAGTTTGGGCTTTTTTCAAACTGACTTCGGCCGGGTTTTCCTTGCGGGAAGAAACCGCGTCCACCCCGGTTGGATTCTTATGTTCAGGCCTAAGAACACCCATTTTAATCTGACTGCCGGATTCCAGAATTCTTACCCGCAATTCTTGCCCGCGTATCACCGGAACTTTAATGTCAGCAGTTGCCCGGAAATTTCCAAAATCGATCAAAGCCCGGTCACCTCTCAGTTCGAGGATTTTTAATTTAAGGATGGTGCCGGGTTTTAGCGCATTTTGATCGAAAGAGGATTTAACCAGTTCGGGTTTCAACGAAACCGTTATTTGGGAGGCGATATCCATATGGGATTAAGATTGACGATTGAATATTTAATGAATTCTATTATTATAGTTCGTACTTAAATGAATTCTATTCAATTAATTTTCAATTTTCCTCCTATAACGATTTTTGTCCCAGTATCGCTCTAAATAATTGAGTGATGCACTTAGGTTTTCAAATGAAAAAACCTCTATCGACACGCTTCCTGAAAATTTGTTCAAGATCTCAAAAACAGGTCCGATCCACTCTTCCGACAGCCGATCCAATGCCAGATGGTCCTGATGCCCTTCAACGCCGTGTAAATGGATGATCGCAACCTTGTCGCAATATTGATTGAATACGGACTGAATGTCGCTACCGCGGATGATAAGATGTCCGATGTCCATGCACACGGCTAAATTATAATCGGCCAGGATCTTGTCGATGATTTCCAATGGATAATCCAGGGTCTCGACAGCCATCAAATCACCCGGCATACCGGCTGCCTGCATTTTTTCGAGGTTTCGGCCAACAATACCCAGCCAGCGGCTGACGATGGCCGGGTCGGATACGTCACCGTCAAAGGGGATATGCAAAGTATAGGAGCTCGGCGCCAACGGCGCCGTCTGTTCGATGATTCGAACCAGGGTATCGACGGCATGCTGCTGTCTAGCCGCAGAAAAGTCACCAATGGATATATCCGTCGGCAGATGAATATTATAGGTCAAACTCAAATCCTGTGACAGAACCGCGAGATCCTCGATGACGGATTTCGGCATTAGGGATTCAGCCGGACCACTTTCAAACAGCAACAGTTCGATCTCATCCACAAAAGGTCCGACTAATTTTACATTGGGAACATAATGATCCGGATAGATAAAAGAGGTGGTGCCAAGCTTGAAAGGATACATTCCCTTAAAGGATTTGGTTAAGGAAGGATACCTCTGTGTCGGTTGATGCATCATTTATTGCCATTGATCCTATTTTGAGGGGTTTCAGGTTTCGGGTGAAACCAACTTGCTCATCAAGCCTGTTTATCTAAAGCCCACGAGGATACAAACAAATCAAGCAAAAATTACAAAACCAAATTAAATCCAACGCTTGCCCCCCATACGACCACCAGCCACAAAAAGGAGGACAGCATCATAATATCGCAGGCCTTTTTTATGTGACCGGGTGCGGATTGACCGAAGCGAACGCCGATATAAGGCTTTTCCACCAGCTGACCGCCGTAATAATTCGGACCGTTGAGTTTCACCGCCAGCGCACCGGCAAATGCGGCTTCCGGAAATCCGGCATTGGGACTCGAATGGTTAGCCCCCTCGACGACGGCCGTTTGAAATGCCCGAACACCCAGGCCTGAAAGGATGTGGGCTGGCCAACGCAATGACGGGTACGGACAATCTTGCCGGCAGATAATTTAAGGCATCGTCAATCCTTGCCGCCGTTTTGCCGAAATTTTTATAGGTTTCGTTTTTATAGCCGACCATAGAGTCCAGCGTATTTGCCATTTTATAGGCCATGGCAAGCGGTGCACCACCGATGGCAGCAAAAAACAACGGCGAGATAACACCGTCGACCAGATTTTCAGCCACAGTTTCCACCGTGGCGCCGGCAATACGATTTTCACCATATTGCTCAACATCCCGGCCGACAATCAGGGCAACCTTTGAGCGGGCACAGGTTATTTTTTTTGCTGCCAGACATCGATGAATCTCCAGGGCAGCCTTTTCCAGCGAAGTGGCTGAAAGGCAGTAATAGATCAACACAATCTCAAAACAGCGCCCTAGTACCGGATGTATCGCGTTAGCGGTGCTGAGCAGCAAACTGGTCAGCAATCCTGTTAAAATAATCAGAAAAGCGGCAAATAACCCACCGGCAGTTGTCAGGTTCACGGGGAGTCTCCGAAACCAGGGTTCAAAGATCTCAATGCTTTTCCCCATCCAGCGCACGGGATGGGGCAGCGAATGGGGATCGCCCACGATGAGATCAAGGGCGAATGCCGCCGGCAAACTATACCAGGTTAAGTTCCAATCCATAAATATTACCACCATGACCGGATATCATATTGTCCCTCCGATCGAGGCCAGCAAAAACAACCCTGCTTCCGTAATTTCAGTCATGGCGCCCAGCATATCTCCCGTAATACAGCCGATGCGTCTTTTGTAGTACCAGATGATAACGGCTGTGATGACCCCAAAGCCCAGGTTCAACCACAGTGCCTGCCGACCCAATAAAACTGAACAAGCCACCATAACAAGCAATCCCCAAAATGCGGAAATTCCTAACTTTTCTCTGAAAAATTCCAGGCCGGTCCCCCCGGCCGGACGCCCGTAATCAAGCAGCCGCATCCCAAACAGCATGCCGCAGCGGGCATAGGCCGGCACCAGGATCAGCCAAACACTGCGATGGGCATCCAGCCCGGCGATGCCGGCCCACTTTATCGATAAACCAAAGACAATCGCCACCAGTCCCATGGTGCCGAGCCGGCTGTCTTTCATGATGGCCAGGGTCTTTTCCTTGGACCGCTGTCCCAAAAGACCGTCGGCAGTATCTCCCAGTCCGTCAATATGAAACGCCCCGGTGAGCAAGGCCAGAAAAATGACATCTAACAGGGAGGCCACCGGTTTGCTCCACAGGGTCACCGCAACCATATCAAATACTGCCGTCAAGCCCCCCAGTGCCAGGCCTACCATTGGGAAATAGGGAATCATTTTGGGCGGATCGAAAGTTCCCGCCCGACCCACCGGAAGTATCGTGATAAATTGTATGGCTGAGATGAAGTTACGCATTCAACTAATCGTTGGTCTGGTACAGATAATCCAACCTCATATAAATTTAAAAACGTTTAATCATCGAGTCTGGAAGATCGATACCACCAATTCAGTCATTCGTCAATCCGTCCTTCGTCAATCGATCCTTCGTCAATCATCTTTCCCTTTATGGTCACCGGAAGCCCCGCCACCATCCAGATCACCCGGCCGACTTGACCGGCAACCGCCTGATTGGCGGTGCCGACCAGGTCCCTGAACTGCCTGGCAAGTTTATTCTCCGGCACGATACCGGCACCCACTTCGTTGGAAACCAGCACCACCGGGCAGCTTGCGGTCTCAATGGCCTGTATCAGCCCCCCAATCTGTTTGAGGATTTTATCCGTATCATCGGAGGCCATCAATAAATTGTTGATCCACAAGGTCAAGCAGTCCACCAGAATTACCGAGGCATGGGCGCTGTTTTCGACAATCGCCTCCGGTAGGCGAGTGGGTGCTTCAACGGTGGCCCATTGACGGCTGCGCTCCTGGCGATGTTTGTCGACCCTATGTTTCATTTCATCATCATAAGGTATACAGGTGGCTATGAAAATCTGTTCCTTACCGGCAAAGCGTTCTGCCGTATCCAGGGCATGACGGCTTTTGCCGCTTCGGCAGCCCCCAATCACAAAAACGGTTTCTTTCACTGTATCAGCTCCAGGATGCTAGGGGTGTCGATGTGATTCTCAAAATGCTCGGCCAGCAGATCATATTCCCGGTCTCTGGCTTCCGGACCGCCGGTCTTTGAAATTTCAAGATTTCCCAGACCGATATGATCCAGCCAGAAACGCGTAATACCCGGGTTGTCGAACAAGCCGTGGATGTAGGTCCCCATGCCCCTGGAATTCGAACTGATACATCCATCTTCATCACTGACCGGGGCGCTGTTGCGTTCGATCACTTGAAACAGAAAATTTCCCCCCTTGCGAAGAGTTTGCCCCATGTGAATTTCATATCCGGAGCCAACGACCTCCTGCCGGGAAAATCTCGTCAGCGTCGTGACCTTGGGCGCTTTTAATTCGGTTTCGACCGGCAATAAACCCAGTCCCGTCGTCGTACCGGGCTGACCTTCGATGCCATCCGGATCGTGGACAGTATCGCCCATCATCTGGTATCCGCCGCATATTCCCAACACATTTCCATCTTGCTTCGCATACGCGAGCAATCCTTTCGCTCCATCCCGTCGTATGCAGCCATTCCAAATCAAAGCGTGTGTTTTTGGAACCGGGCAGTATCACCGCACGAAATGGGGAAAGATCCTGAATTCGCTCTAAAAAATGCAGATCAAGTCCCTTTATGGCCGATAGCGGATCAAAATCATTAAAATTAGAAATATGCGGCAGCCGGATAACGGCAATTGACGGTTGACTGCCGTCTGCTTTCAATACTCTTTTGGGCTGTTCGATCACCACTGAATCTTCGGGTTCGATATTGATGTGGTGATACCAGGGAAGCACGCCGAACACTTTTTTACCTGTTTTGCGCTCGATCCAGGCAACTCCGTCTTCAAACAGGCGGATATCTCCCCGGAATCGATTGATGATAAATCCCTTAATCAGGTCCCTTTGGGCCGGTCCCAGGCATTCCAATGTCCCGACAATCTGGGCGAAAACCCCGCCCCGGTGGATATCAGCCACCAGAATGACCGGCGCCTGAACGTGTGCGGCCATCCTCAGGTTGACAATGTCATTGTCCATCAAATTAACTTCGGCACAGGAGCCGGCGCCTTCGATGATCATCAGATCATAGTGCCTGCGCAAGCGTTCGAGTGCATCCGTCGCCGTTCCGAAAAGAGCATCTTTTTTACGGTGGTAATCCGTCGCCGTGGCATTTTCACTGACCCTGCCGAGCAAAACGACCTGGGAACCTAAATCGCTGGTGGGTTTCAGCAAGACAGGGTTCATATCGACATGGGGCGCCAGTTTGGCTGCTTCGGCCTGAACAATCTGGGCGCGACCCATTTCCAGGCCTTCGGGGGTGACACCTGAATTATTGGACATATTCTGGGCCTTGAAGGGTGCAACCCGAACGCCCTGATTCGCATACAACCGACAAAGGGCCGTGGTGATGATGCTCTTGCCCACATCCGAGCCGGTTCCGAATACTGCCAGGCAAGCGGCTTTGTTCATATGATTATTTTTCAATTCCAATTCTCGCCGGTACTCCATTATTAAAGTAATGCTTTATGTTTTTGACCTCTGAGACCAGATCCGCCTTCTCGATAATTTCCGGGACAGCCCCACGCCCGGTGATGACCAGTTCCATGGTATCCGGTTTTTGCTCAATCAATTTAAGCAGTGCTTCTGCTGCAAACAACCCGCAGGAGACAGCCACGTTGGCTTCATCCAGTACCACCATTTGGTGCAAATTTGCCGCCATGATGGTGTTGATTTTATCAAGCCCCTTGGCGGCGGCTTCAATATCCGCCGGTGCCGGTGCGCCTTTAACAAATCGCCCCAATCCAAACTGTTCCACCGTGACGAGATCGGAAAACCGGGTCAAGGCTTTAATTTCGCTGTAATCCCCTTTTTTGAGGAATTGCGCGATGTAGACCTTGAATCCGGCACCGGCCGCCCGGAGCGCCAGCCCTAAAGCGGCGGTTGTTTTGCCTTTACCGTCTCCGGTATAGATCTGGACGTAGCCTTTCATGATAATATTTTCTCTCTATTCTTAGGCCGTTAGCTCCTAACAATATGTTGTCAGAAGTTGAAGGTTTTAGGTGTCAGTGTTCAGCCCGCCCTGGGATGTGATGGGTTCATAACTGTTTACTGCAAGAGATCCCAATAGTGTCTTATCTTCCAGATTCATATAAAATTAGGTCTGGGCCAGGGGTTTCAGAATTTAGCAACTCCCCATCCTGACACCCGAAACCTGACACCTGAACTCTATAATTTTCTATTTGTCATTCGAAATTCGATATTTTTCCCCATACCCTCGCGGGGTGGCCATGAAATCCAGGTAACGGGCAGATGCACTGCTCCCGACGAACACAGTGGTTTGCATATCCACATGCGCCTGATCCAGTTTCTCCAGGGGAACAATTCGAACATCCTGATTTTCACGCATTGCGCCGATGACGATTCCAACCGGTGTTTGTTTATCCCGGTATTCAAGCAAAATTTTTTGGGCGCTTTCCAGCTGCCAATTCCGCTTCTTACTTTTGGGATTGTAGAGCACAACGACAAAGTCGGCTTTTGCAGCCGCTTCGAGGCGTTTTTCAATCAGCGCCCAGGGGGTCAACAGATCGCTGAGGCTGATGACGGCAAAATCATGGGTCAGGGGTGCACCCAGCAGGGAAGCCCCCGCACAAAGTGCCGGAATCCCGGGGACAACCTCCACCAGCAGGGTTGTTCCATCAGCCGGGCACGATTGCGACGGCGCAATCGGAATGTTTTTAAGCTTGCAGGTTTCAAACACCAGGCCGGCCATGGCATAGATCCCGGGATCTCCGCTGGACACAATCGCACATGACCGGCCGTTGCGGGCCAATTCAATGGCGGCTTCCACCCGCTCAAGTTCTTTGGTCATGCCGGTACTGATGATTTTTTTGTCGCCAATCAGTGGTCGGATCAATTCAATATAGGTACTGTAGCCGGCAACGACATCCACGCTAGATAAAACATCCATCGCCCGTTTCGTTAAATGCTCGAGGCTGCCGGGTCCGATGCCGATGACGAAAAGTTGATTCGTGCTATGGCCACGGTCACATTGGGTGTTGTCTGTTTGGGAACGATCAGGGTCCCACCCCCGGCTGCCAGTATTGCTGCTGCTTCGCATACGCTTTTTACTCCAACATGTTTTTCCACCATTGCAGATGGATTTTTGATATCTTTAACCTGATTCAACTCCTGACGATTATAGAAAATAAGCGGCAGGCTGAGAGTCTCGGCTAAGCTGAGCAAACCGTTTTCATCAGATTTCACATCAATGGATGCCAGCGACCTTAAACTGGATAGCGCCAGATGGTTCGTTTCAAGTACGGCTTCAAGGAGCGCTTTCATTTCTTCCATACCGGTGTTGCGGTTACATCCAATGCCGGCCGCCATACTGGCCGGTCGCAGAACCAGTACTTCCGGCGGAAGCTCGCGGACGATATCGTCCACATAGATGCCGGGGGGGCTATCCAGTTTATTCACCTGTCGGCATTTTTTCAATGAGTTTAATGCGCCGCCATAGGTGCAAGGCTCCACATGGGGCAGATGGGTTCCCAGGATCCCGTATGGATCGTGGAGCAAGATCTTCTCACCCTTGAGCAGTGCCATGTTCACCGTTTTAATGGCCCCGGGATTTTCAATCCAAAGATCCTTTTCTTTTGCCAGCACATCGATCGCAGGGAGCCTGTTGACGTCGGTGGCGGTGGTAATCACCGGATCGGCGCCAAGGATGTCGGCAACTTTTAGGGTCAAGGCATTGGCGCCGCCCAAATGACCGGATAAGAGACTGATGGCGTGATGGGCCTGGTCGTCGATCACTACCACCGCCGGGTCTTCAAGTTTAGTTCTTACAAGCGGGGCAATGACGCGCACAACGATACCGGTGCTCATGATAAATATATGGCCGCTATATCGGCTAAAATTATGGTTTATTGTCTCGGAAAGACTCTCAAACGATATGCATCCCAGCGGCATTTCTTCGATTTTCCGTGATAGGTAGACATCCGTTTCCGAGAGTTTTCGAGATAGCAGCTGTGCCAGCTTAATGCCGTTGGGTGTAATCACCCAGATGGCTGTTTTGTTTTTGTCAGAAACTTATCATTTATATTAAATATTGTAATAGTTACCCAAGATTATTTAAATCAATAAATTAACTTTAGTAATCGCGACTTAACCATCTCTCGTTTAGCATTCAGCGTCGATATTCATGTTTAAATTTTTTGTCGTAGAGCTTAGATTTATGCTTTAAATTTTCAGGATCCACATCCAGGACTTTACCCACAATGATCAGGGCGTGTTTGCTGATTTTTTCTGCGATAACCCGCGCTGCAAGTTTTGTCAGCGTCGTCACAATCACTTTTTCTTCCGGTTGACTTGCCCGGTATACCACGGCACAGGTTGCATTCGGGCCGTAAGCGCCGGCCAGAATGCCGGCAACGTCATCCACCATGGACATACTGAGATAGATGGCCATGGAGGCCTGGTGACTGGCAAGGTCTGCCAGGTTTTCTTTTTCCGGCACGGGTGTCCGGCCTGCCATGCGGGTCAGGATCAAGGTTTGGGAGACTTCAGGCAGTGTGTATTCAAGTCCCAGTGCAGCCGCAGCAGCAAAAGCGGCGGTCACACCCGGGATCACAAGATAAGGTATCTCCCGCTGTTGAAGTTCGACCATCTGTTCGAAAATGGCCCCATATAAGCTCGGATCCCCCGTGTGCAGACGAACCACCCGTTTGCCCTTTGAATGGGCGTTTTCCATCGCTTCAATGATTTCTTCAAGGTTCATGGATGCACTGCTTAAAGCCGTCGTACCCGGGCGGGTCCACTGCAGCAATCCTTCGGGGACAAGGGATCCCGCATAAATCACCACATCGGCCGCCATCAGTGCCTTTTGCCCTTTGACGGTAATCAATTCCGGATCCCCGGGGCCGGCGCCGACAAACAGAACAGGGTTGTCGATTTGGGATTGGGGATTTGGGATTGGGGATTTGGGATTCTGTCTTACCATTCGCTAATTCCTTTTCGATAACCCAATTTTTAGATTTAAAGCTTACTCACCTACCCTATGATAGTTACAGATCTTAATCCCGTTAGCATACTTACATTTCAATCCGAAATCCGCATTCCTAAACCCGAAATCCGGAAATGATCCACACCGGATTCTGGGCCTCGAGTCTATCTCCCCAGGGCATGGGCCGGCTTCGGTTAATTTGGACCTGTACCTTGTTGGTTACAAAACCGAGAGCCGCCAAAGTTTCCGTCGCTGTCTGGATATTTTGCATCAGAACGGTATTGACGACAACCAGACCGTTGGGTTTCAGGAAGGTCACGGCGGCATTGATTATTCTTACCAAATCCCGGCCGCCGCCGCCGATAAAAATCCGATCTGGGCGCGGCAGGCATTCCAAACCTTCCGGCAGCACGGTCTGCACAATTTCTAAATTTTTTACCCCGAATCGACGTTTGTTGACTTCAATTTGTTGGATTCTTTCCGGATTTTTTTCAAGGGCAAAAACCTTGCCCGACGGCACCAACAGGCAAGCTTCTATGGAAACCGAACCGCTGCCGGCTCCCAGGTCCCAAAGGATATGATCTTTCAAAAGCCGCAATTTGGCCAAGGTGATTGCCCGAACCTCCGATTTGGTAATCAATCCCTGCTGGTGATCATAGTAATTATCCGGCAGTCCCAGATGAAGCGGTATGCCTTCTTTGAAATCTTCAGCGCTCTTTTTCAAAATAGCCAGGTTGGGCTCCGTAAACGTCATTGTGGCTGCGCAGTCCAGATGGTACCAGGCGAAACGTTCCTCGGGGGTTCCAATAGATTCGAGCACGCACATTTTGAAATTGATGAAATCTTCTTCCATAAGACGCTGAGCAAGGCGGGCCGGATTGTTTATCGGATCGGTGAATACGGCCACCAGATTTTCTTTTTCCAGGGTTTTGAGTAAGAGGCCTTCGTTATTTCTGCCGTGCAGACTGACCACCCGAACGTTGTTCCAAGGCTCTTTGATACGGGCAAAGGCCGCCGCCACAGTTGAAATGTTGGGATAAATATTAACATTCTGCGCGCCGAGGGTTTTTATCAGACGGGCGCCGATACCGAAAAAAAGAGGGTCTCCAGATGCAAGAACCACGATGGATTGAGTTGTCATGTTATTTTTGATGAAATCGATGATACCCTCAAGATTTTTATCAATCGCTTTTTTTTGGGCAGCACATCGATCAAAATAGTCCAACAACCGTTGACCACCTACTAAAATATCCGCTTTTTCAATAATTTTTGTATGCTCGGCCGTCAGATCCTTCGGACCCATGCCCATGCCGATGATCGTCACGGTTTTCATAAAAAAGGGAGCCCTTTATTGGTTTTCCGAGTCATATACCACCTCGCCGTCGTAACTGAAAATAATGCTTTGAATTTTGGGTTTGATCCCTGCAAACCCTTTGGCCGATTCTATGATAAGTTTTCCGACATGTGCGATGACTTGCGGATGATGTTTCCGCAGAATTAAAAAGGCCTGACGTGCGGTATTGGCATTGGAAATTTTTTGAGACAATTCAGAATTCTTCGACATCTCCAAAGTCCATTCCGAGAGTTTGTCTAACGTCAGGCTTGACTTGGCCGCATGGGTATGGGGCACCCCCTGGGCCATTTTCAGGGCTTTGCCGAAAAATACCGCCAAGGTGACGTGTGCGAATCCTCTTTTAGCAGCCGACTCCAATGACAGTTTGAAAAAATCCCCGATCTGGATGAATGCCTCAGGCGGAATCCGGCGCCAATGACCCTGGGCAAAACGTTCACTGCGGCGTCCGGTGGTCAACACCACCCGGCTTAATCCGCAAGCGCGTGCCACCGACAGGGCGGATTCGATGGTGGCGATGAAAGCATCATGGGACATGGGCCGGACGATACCGGTAGTTCCCAATATGGAAATGCCGCCTAAAATTCCAAGCCGGGCATTGAGAGTTTTTTCAGCCAATTTTTTGCCGTGGGGTACAAATATCTCAGTATGAACCGTACCCACCAGATGGCGGGCTTCAAGCACTTCCTCGATGGCCTGTGTAATCATTTTTTGGGGCCCGGGATTAATTGCCGGCTGTCCCGGTTCGACCTCGAGGCCGGGTTTGGTGACACGGCCGACGCCTTCACCGCCCTGGATCTTAATTTTGGGTTTCGACCCGTCCCCGATTCGTTCATTTGAATTCAGCAATGTGACCTTGGCGCCGATTTCCGCCCTATGGGTCACATCCGGGTCATCACCGGCATCTTTAATCACACTGCAAATTGCTTCGTTGCTCTCCTGCAGACTGCAGCTATGGATGGCAATTATGATATCAGCACCGTTCAGCAGCCTGATTCGAACCCTGGCGGGCCTTTTCCCTTCCAGAATCATGCGCAGTGCCCCCTTGGTGGCAGCGGCTGCGGCGGTTCCGGTGGTAAATCCTGAACGAAGTTTTTTTGCCATTTATATGCTCATTTGTTTATCCGAGATAATAATAAATTACCCCCACCACCATCAGGCTGGCGATTCGAAAGCCCTGTCCCAGCAAAAGAAGTTGACTGCCCATTTTAGGTGAAAAAATTCCGATATATCGCGGCAACTGGTGCCGTAAGGCCCGCACCGGAAATGCCAGGATATTGCCGATCAGCAAGGCGATCACGGTTTGTTTGATGGTCAGAACGCCGGCTTCAAGCAGCGCACCGGCCGCTGCAAAACCGGATGTAAATTCAGCCGCGAAACTGAGAATTACCACCGACAATGATTCCATGGGTATAAAGGACGTCACCACAAAGCCCGACAGGGTTTCACGCAATTGCTGAAACATGCCCATGGCGTTCAGGATATACACCAATATGTAAATCGGGACGACATACACTGTGATCCCGGCAAGTCGACGGGGTAAACGCAATTTTAATCCGTTGCCATACGTCATTAAACTTTTTTTCCTTGCTGGATAATTCTTCCGTTTTAGCCTGCCCATCCCCAACGGCAACCGGTGAAAGTTGAAAATGGCCGTAAATCAGGAACAGCACGGTACGTAAAATCACCGCCAAAAAAGTAATCAAAAAGTAAATCCCACCAGCCCGGCCCGTGAGGGGAATGACGATAAAAAAGGTCGTCGGCAAATGCAGAAAAAATGCCGGTAGTTGATTAATAAAATTCGATAAAAACAGTTGTTTGCGCGTGATCTTAGCGTCTTCGTAAAAATTCAGCAACATCGCATTGGCAGTTACACCGGAAAAGAAAGACGCCGTAAATGCTGCGCCGCAGTAATCACCGAGCCGTCCGAATCGAAAAAGCGGCCGGGCCAGAGCTGCCAGCGTTTTCATCCATCCGGAAGCTTCAATGAGCTGTCCGATGAAAAGGCCAAGCGCGATAAACAGCAACAGACGGGTCAACGGCAGCAAAAGCCTGGCGACGATGATCCCTATATTCAGGTCCGGCACCAGAATATTTCCACAAAAAAGGATCAGGCCGGATATTGTCAGCGATACAATGAATGGCTTGAAAAGTGGTCTATCCTTCCGAGAGGCCATTTTTCTTGTTCTGCTTTGCGATGATCAGGGTCCAGTAGTCGGGCACACAACGGCTCAATTCTTCGATATCCCGCACGATCTCCTCATTCGCCTGGCCACAGCTTTTGACACCCACACAACTTGGATAGTCGCCGATTTCATCGATTGCCGCCTTGATATCCGTCACATTGCGGTAGGCTTTCAAAAAGACGACGTTTTCAGGTTTCCCGGCCAACCTTCGCAGGCGATCTCCACCCATGGCACCGGATACCACCATGAGCGACTCCTCCCCTTCCACCAGGGGTGTATTCAATCTGGCGGCGGAGGCCTGATAGGACGTAATTCCCGGAACCGTCAGAACCGCGATATGAGGTGCTGCGTCTTGGATATGCCGTAAAATATAGCTGTAGGTTGAATAAGTCAGGGAATCCCCCAAAGTTAAGAACGCCACGTTTTTCCCTCGTTCCAGCTCGGTGATGATCGTCTGGGAATGCTCCCGCCATGCTTTCCGGGTTTCGTGCTTATCCCTGGTCATGGGGAAGCGCAGCATCCTTACCGCCGCATGATCCGGAATATGAGGTCTGGCGATGTTCACCGCCAGGCTGTGGTTGTTCTTGGTGGATGCGGCGGCAAATACCATATCCACTTGATTGAGAATTTTTGCCGCCTTCAGTGTGATCAAATCGGGATCACCCGGCCCCACTCCGATGCCATACAGGGTTCCGGTTCTTTTTTCCATGATGCCCTCAAAATACGTGTTGATGGTTTAGATCGTTTAGATCGTTGATGGTTGACAGGGCGACGCGTTAATTACCTTACAGCCAACTTCCCCTGTTCGCGCCCTATGCGCCAGGTGTCACGCGCTTTGCTATATCTTCGGCCATCCGACTGCATTCAATTCCCACTTCCGCATTCAACTTTCGTAGGATTCCATCGCCATGATTGACAATGCATTGATCACGCTGGCAGCCACATTTGATCCGCCCTTGCGACCCACATTGGTAATATACGGGGTGTCCATTTCCATAAGTGCTGCCTTTGACTCGGCGGCGTTGACAAAGCCCACCGGTAAGCCGACAATCAATGCGGGCCGGGCTTTTTTTGCGCCGACCAACTCAATCAGGCGCAACAGTGCCGTGGGTGCATTGCCGACCACATAAATGCCGTCTTTCACTTCGGCAGCGGCGATATCCACGGCAGCTTTTGCCCGGGTACATCCCTCTGCTTTGGCCTTTTCATGAATCAGGGGATCATCCATATAACATTTCACCCGACCATCATAGGCTTCGATTTCTTTTTTTCGGATCCCGACCCGGGTCATATTGGTATCCGTAATTATCATTTGGCCGTTTCGAATGGCTTCAATGCCTGCGGATACGGCCTGGGGGTGGAAACGGACCATTTCTTTAAAATCAAAATCGGCGGTCGTGTGAATCATGCGACGAACAATCGACCACTGCGGGTCGGTGAAATCATGGGTTCCGGCCTCTTGATCGATAATTTGAAAGCTTAATCGTTCAATTTCATCAGGTTTCATGGGTTTAATTCCTTTGGTGCCGGTATGTCAGACAATTTTTTACGAAGTGCACGGCAGCATCCGGCTGACTGCCGAAATGCAGATGATTGTAGCTTCCCAGTGTATGCTGGATTACATATCCTTCCGGCGCCTTATCCATCCCCGATCTGTCTGTTATTGAAAAAACGGAGGGTATCTTGCGTGACGGGGCAACCAGCTCTGAATAATGAAATTCATGCCCCCGAATGGTCAAACCCGCCTTTCCGATAATGGTATCGCGAGACAGGGTAATTTCGCGATATCCGAGGGCTTTAAGACGCGTAAACATTTTAGTTGAAAACGGAAAACAGCCACTCATTGGAAATTTAATATTATTTTGATCGACCAATTCCTCACATAAGTACATGAACCCACCGCACTCACCGTAAATTGGCATGCCATCGGCACTTTTTTCTTTGACCCGCTGTCTCAAGACGTTATTGCCGGCGAGTTTTTCGCTGAACAATTCCGGATATCCGCCGCCGAAATAAAGACCGTCGATGTCTCCCGGCAGGTCGTTGTCGGTCATCGGCGAAAAGAAGACAAGCTCCGCTCCCTGGTCTTCCAGCGATTCAAGATTGTCCGCATAGTAAAAGCAAAATGCGCTATCCCGGGCAATTCCAATGCGGACCCTCTTTTCATTTCGAATCGGCAGCCTCCGGCGGCTTCTCCCGGTCAGGCTTGTTTCGGTCAAATTGTTTAGCAGTGCATCCAGGTCAACACTTTTTTCGATTAAGGCCGCCAGCCGGTCGATACTCACCTCATCGAGCGGATGATCTTCCCGCGTGACCAAACCCAGGTGCCTTTCCGGGATGGTAATTCCGGCGTCACGGAGGATTCCTCCGATGCATGGCATTTCGATTCGGTCCTGCAGCGCTTCTTTCAGATATTGCAGGTGCCGGCCGCTGCCCAGGTTGTTGAATATAACACCGGCATATTCAAGTTCGGCATCAAAATGCTCAAATCCCATCACGATGGCAGCAGCACTGCGTGCCATGCTGGCAGCATCGACCAGTAAAATGACCGGAGCTCCCAGCCATTTCGCCATTTGTGCGGTTGAACCGGCTTCACTTTTGCCGTCATATCCGTCAAAAAGGCCCATGACCCCCTCAACTACGGCAATATCGGTATCTTGAGTGCCCATGGCGAATGTATCCAGATTAAATTCTTTGGACAGCATCCACCCATCTAAATTTCGGCAGGCAACGCCGGTAATCCTGCTGTGGTGACCGGGATCAATGAAATCAGGCCCCACTTTGAACGGTGCAACTTTTAAGCCCCGTCTCATCAAAGCAGCCATTAATCCCAGACTCACAGTGGTTTTACCACAACCGCTTTTGGTGCCGGCAATGACGATTGCTTTAATTCTAGCCTCCTCGGGTACTGACTCCCCATAAGATCTTTCTCAGCGTTCTGCAAGTTCTGCAGTGAATTTTAATGTCTCTGCTTCGATCAGACCGGCTTTCTTTCGGGCCGGCGGCGACACTGAACTCGAAGCGATGACACAAAAAATTTAAAACCGGCCGGCTTCTAACAAAACTTGGCTGGTTATTTCATTGTAAATATCCGGGTACAGAATCTTACCGATTTCATGAATCCCCTCCAACAATCTTAAGGTCGGTCGCGACACGATTTGCTCATCGATGATAAAGATCTGATTGGTATAAACAGCCTTTATGGCGTGAAACCCGGGCTCGTTTTTAATCATTGAAATCGTGGGTCGATTCATCGCACCGGTTTGCGATAGATAGACGTCAATTTGCTTTGCGCGCGACAGGATCCGTTCTTTGCCGTATGCGGCGATGTTGGTTTTTCTGACCGGGTCGGCGTCGCCGGCGACATTGATTCCGCCGGCAGTTTCCAGAGCAAATATGGCCATGGAATCCGGTGCAAATGTTTTCATCTTGCTGTGAATGGATTCAAAATACACCTTTTTCTTGATCGTTTATTGCCGATGCAGCAGATTGAAACTTTGCCGAAATCATCTGGAAATGGGCTACCATTTCAAATGCCTGGGCTTGTCGGCCGGTTAAAGCACCGAGGGTTTTCCAGTAGGCATACATTTCGCTGACAGTTGCCGGCTGCAAAGAAACGACCGCAATACCGCTTTTCTCCAATCTTGTCACAAATTGCGGGTACCCGCGATCGATCATGGGGCGAACGAAAACCAAATCCGGCCGGGCCGCTAAAAATTTTTCAGGATCATCGTGATATGAAAATACCGGTTTGGTCAAAGCCCGTGCTGGATAACTTTCATGGCGCGATACACCGATGATCTCTTTGTCAAGTCCCAGGCTGAAGAGATTTTCCGTGTGGGCGCCGTAAAGCGAGATAATCCGCTTGTAAGGTTTCTCGACGGTGATCCTTCGGCCGGATTGATCGATGACCACATTTGGGTCTTGATTGCCCGCTTGACCGTCCGCGCCTGCCGTACCGGAAAGAATCCAAAGCAGGATGGCAAGGATGGCAGAACGGTATTTATGATTCTTACTGGGATGTTTCATCGTATCTTATTTTTTGAAAACCACCTGCAATGAACCGGAATAAGTTTCCTCATAGACCTTGGCATCAACATTGAAAACCTTGCGCATGGTTGCCGGATTCAGAACGTCTCGGGTGGCACCGTGGATCAGGATGCGTCCTGCGGACATGAATACGAGATAATTGCAGTAAACCGAGGCCAGATTGATATCCTGCATGACGGAAATGATGGTTCTGCCCTGTTGCGTCATACAATTTTCGCAGATATTCAATAGGCTGATCGAGTGATTGATATCCAGGTTGGATGTCGCCTCATCCAAGATAAGCACCTTCGCGCCCTGCACCAAGGCCCGGGCAAAAACCACCCGCTGTCTTTCACCACCGCTGAGTTCAGTGATGAATCGGCCGCCAAATTCACTCACCTCCGTTTGATCCATGATGTCCTGCACGATATTGAGATCCGCCGCACTCGGGGCGGAAAATCTTGGAATGTGCGGATAACGACCCATCATAACGACTTCTTTCACCGTAAAGGGAAAGTTAATATAAAAATTCTGGGGAACCAACGCAATTTCCCGCGATAACGCTTTGGTTGAATAGGACCCGAGATGTTTACCTTTGTAAGCGATCTTTCCGGCTGTGGGCCGGCGATGCTTGGCCAGCAAATCCAGTAAAGTGGTTTTTCCGCACCCGTTGGGACCGATAATGCCACAGAACATACCCGGCGCAATGGACAAGGAGATGTCGTTGATGATTGTTTTTTCCGAATAAGAAAAACTCACGCCGGTCAATTCAAAGGACATGGCTCACTTCGTGTTATTTAATTCAAACATGATTCATTTATCACCCTAATTGAGTATCGCTCAACTTAGGTATTATTTAACCTCTTGGATCTCTATAATACCTTTCGCATCCGTTGCTGTTTGCGAAAAATATAGCAAAAAAAAGGTCCCCCGATCAAGGCTGTCAGCACGCCGATGGGTATCTCAGACGGCAAAACAGCCCGGGTGATGGTGTCGGCAATCAGCAATAAAATCGCCCCTGCCAAAAGGGACATGGGAATCAACCGCCGGTTGTCCGGTCCGGTGAACAATCTCATCATATGGGGGACTAAAAGCCCCACAAAACCAATAATTCCGGACACGGATACACAAATCGCCGCAATCAACGAGGCTGTTATCAGCAGAAAGATAGTTACCTTTCTCGTATCCACGCCCAGTGACGATGCCGTTCGATTTCCCAGTGACAACAGGTTCATATCCCGCGCATAAAACATAAAAGTTAAAAAGCCGACTAAAATAAACAAAAAAGTAAGGCCGACATCCGCCCAGGTTTTCGATCCAAAACTTCCCATCAGCCAGAAAATGATGACGGCAACCTGTTCGTCGGCGACATACTTTAGAAAACTGATACCGGCTGATAAAATCGCTGCCACGATGATGCCCGAAAGGATCAGATTGGTTGAAGAAAGCCCTCCACTGGAAGATGAAAGATACAAGACAAACAATAACGTCGCACCAGCGCCGATAAATGCAAACAAAGGAACGGAATATGTGCCGATCATTCCGATGTTGAACAAAATCGCCAACGATGCACCAAATGCGGCTCCGGCAGAGACTCCCAGTGTATAGGGATCTGCCAGTGGATTTAACAAAATGCCCTGGAAAACGACACCGGATATGGCCAATCCTGCGCCGACAATCGCGGCTGACAGGATCCTGGGCAACCGCACCTCCATCACCACCACCGGGAAGATTGAATCCATTCCCTCGAGAAGACTCGATTGCCCGCTTAATTTTGCTAAGATGATCTTCACCACCGTCATCGGGGGCAACTGGATGTATCCCATTCCGGTGGAGATAATAATCAGTGCAACCAGGGCAACTGCCAACAAGGCAAATTGAGTGACCGCGGCCTGCTGAAGCCTTTTACGAAATCGGTCTGATTTTTGTAGTTTGTGGAGCAGCATTTAAAAACGTCAACAAAAAAACCCTTCAAGCATTTTCGGCTTGAAGGGTTGCACCCAGTTTGCTTGGCCCTTAATTGTCAGTCACCCAAACCCTGTCCCAACGCAGAGCTATGGCGAGGCGTTAAGGCAGGTCTTCTGGCTTCCCCGCCCTTCCAGCAGCCTTCCCATCCCGATCGATCGAAACAGTGGCATAATATCACTAAAAGAGTTCCCCTTTCGTTCAGAACGAAAAAGGCGGGGTCACAGCGGCGGGACCACTCCCGATTTCCACGGGATTCCCTGTTAGGCTCCTTTGAGCACCTTAATTCCCCAGTGCTTTACTATTAATTATGTTTTTTATCAAGAAAAAAATAAAATTGGTGGCCAGATGGGGATTATTGTTAAAGGATGTACTCGGATGGCTGGACGCCGAATAGGGCAGGATTGTACGTTTCTGAAATGCTTCGCTTGTAGCTTGCCGCCTGGATATTTCACATTCAGAAAGATCTACGGTTTCGCCGCGTCTATAGCCCCGGTCATCTGCCGGGACCAATATTGTCACCAGAGGATAGAACGCCATCCCTGTTTTCCGGGTTTTCAGACACAAGGCCTATTTCTCCGGTGTTAAGTTCCACCAACGTTCCAATCGGGTAAACACCAATCATGTTGATAAAGGCCTTGAGCAGAATCGGGTCAAAATCTTTGCCGGCACTTTCACTCATCCTTCTCAAAGCCTCGTCCGGACTTATTGCATTGGTTCGATAGATTCTGGCAGATGTGATGGCGTCAAAGACGTCCACAATGGTCAGAATTCTGCCAAGCAGACTCACGGGTTCACTACGCCAGGACCGGGGATAGCCGCTGAGGTCGTATTTCAAATGGTGTTCAAAAGGCGCCAGCATGATTTTCGACTTGAGTTCCCGGGGGGCCCTCAATTTTGCAATGTGGCGAACACTGTTCAAAGAATGCTTCTGGATCACCTTATATTCGTGCTCGGTGAGTTTACCCTGTTTGTTGAGAATTTTCAGCGGAACATCGACCTTGCCAAGGTCATGGAATAGTCCGCAAATTCCCAAGGTTTCGAGTGAGAGCTTGGAAAGGCCGATGTGCTGCCCCAGGCATACGGCGAGAATCGACACATTGACCGAATGGGTATAGGTATAGTCGTCAAAATCCCTCAATGTGCTCAATTTTAGCAGAATAGACCGCTTTTCGAATACCAGGTCAACTGTTTTCTGCACAATCCGAACGGTTTTGCGAATTCCTGTCGGTCGATTATCCGACACTTTGCCGATGACTTCTTTAAGGGAGGCCAAGGAGCCTGCATAGGCAGTTTCAGCAGATTTAACGGCTTTTTCTTCCTGTCCGACGGACATGGCATCCATGGCGACCGTCAACGAATCAGCCCCGTCTAAACTGTTCAGGCTGTCTGGATCCGGTTCCGCAATCAATTCGATCCAATCCAAACCCTTGTCACCAAATTGTGCTTCGATCCAGGCGGACGGATCGTTTTGGACTTCAGCCTGATTCAATATTTGAGCAAAAAGAAGCACCTGATCCAGATCCTTGCGCTGAACAGCGGTAGACAGCGATAGGCCGCAGAGGCCGCGCTTTTCGAAATAAACCAGGGCATTGTTGATTAAATTAGCGGTTTCGCGGCGGTATAAAAGTTTTTCCTCCTGTAGATAGAATCGGCCGGCGCTAATTTGAATCGTCAGGCGGCTATCATCCTCACCAAACCGATTGACGGCGTCAATAAAATTCTCAGCACTTTGGATCACCAGATGATTGTTGTCGCGATGAATTCGAACGGCCTGTACCATTCTGTAAAACGCCGTAAACAAATCCTCACTGAGCAGCATAAGATTACCTGTCGTGCCGGCCTTTGCATCTGCTTTCATTTCGGCCGTCTCCCTGATCCGACACCTTGCGCAGCACGTTTGATGGGTGGAAAGAAGCTGCCGGCGGCTGCATCCAGGGTTTTGTCCGCTTCAGCCAAATTTAGTTCCGACAGGGCTAAGGCTGCGCCGCGACGATGAGACGATTTGCTGAACCTAAAAAGCTCCCACCAGGACCATTCTTCGAGTGTTTCTTTCAAAAAAGGGATGGAACGTGAGGAACCGCATTTTCCAAGCGCTATGTAGCAGGCCAGAATATGGTCGAAATCTGAGATTTGAAACTCTTTTTGACTGAGATATTCCAGCAATGAATCCTCAGAAGTATGCATTCGTTTAGAGGCCAAACGATTCAGAATTTCGCGGCGGATGGCAGGATTTGAATCTTCCAGCAAAAAGAAAAAAGATTTTTGAACAGAACCGGTTCGTTTAAGCAACTGTTTTAGGACCTCCCGGCGGACGTCAGGGGAGGGATGACGGGCCAAATTCAACAAAAGTCTTTGTGGATTCTTGCCCTCGAGATGACCGATAACGGTGGCGAGATGGCGCACCATTTGGTCATCCGGCACTTTGAGCAACTGGTTTAGCGGGCTTAAGTCCTGCTTAGATAGGATACCAATAGCTTCCATTAGCCGAAGCCGCAACCGAGTTGCCAACGCCTCGGTCAATAGAGGCCCTAATGCAAGAACCGCTTTGGGACGTAGCATCAGGAGAACATGACGCAATATTTTCAGTTGGGTTGGGTCCTCAGATTTGAAATTCGGCAAGTATGTTTTTAACGCTTCAAGACACTCAGATTCCGAGACCGTATCCAAATACCGATCGATCAGGGGATCTCGCCATATTTTCTTTGCCGGATCCCTGCCGAGCATTTCCTTGAGGTGACCGAGAAGCTTGGCGGCCAGATGAAATTCCCCGTGAAGCAGGATATTTTGGAATTCTTGAACCAGGAGTTCGAGAATTTTGTCGAACTCCTTTTCATCGCCCTCATCTTCCAGGACGATTAGCAGCATATCCAAAATGTCATCACTTCGATTCCGGTTTTCCTCTTCCCTGATCAACTTTTGTAGTTTTTCATTCTCAGCGGCTGAAAGCTGCATCAAACTTCGTTTGACCTCGGTGGCCGTCAGGCTCACTGTCGAGGGTTTCCCGGCATCTTCCGATCCCGACGGTGGCTTACCAGCGACAGTGTCCGACCTAAAATCGGCCGGCCCATTTGACGTTTCCTTTGATGACCCTGACACTTTAAAGTGCGAAAAGTCAAGTTTGGGTTCCGTTTCCCAGAACACCTCGGCTGCTTCATAACTGATGTGGGCTAAATTTTTCTTCCACAGAGCTGTAACCAGATCCCCTTCGGACTCATCTGTTATGGCTCGGTAATCGTTTAACAGACCAAGTAAAATAGATAGTTCGGCCGCTGTCGTTCCTTTTCTGAACTCAAGCCAGATGATTCCGTCACGGAAAAGTGGTGTGACCAGATAATCTTCTTTGCCGTTTTTACGGTAAACCTCGACCGTTTTATAGCAAATACGGTCCTTTTCAATATCTAGCTTAAGATCAGGGCAAGTATGAAAAAAAGTTGCCAGGCTATTTTCGAGGCCGCTCAACAGATTTTCTGAAATGGTGTGTGTCCCGGGATAGAGAGAATAGCTTTTTATCGCTTTTTCAAATGCCGCCATAAACCCTCGAACCGTTTGTTGCTCTTCTTTGGAGGGCGCGTCGGTTACGGACTCCGCTCCCGAAGGACGCAGGGTCTTTACAGCGAGCGATTGTACGATCTGATTGGCCACGACTTTATCCTTAAACGATCCGAAAGGGGAGATGTTATTGTCATCCGGTACATCGGTATTGGATGCGCTAACTATTTAAAATATTATTCTTAATATACCATGGCTTAGGGGAAACTGTCAAAAAATCGGAGACCATAATCCATTTGGGATCAAAGGTGACCAACCAGATTGATATCGTCAGGAAGAAAATATTTTCATCTCCCGGATCTCTCGTTTCCATATCCGCTCGCATTGTATGTTCAACCAAAAATACTTGACATTTATTTCAGGTTCCTTTAATTATGACGACAAATTTTTCATGTAACGTGATGGTGCCCGTGAGGGCTAACAGGGAAACCGGTGAAACTCCGGTACGGACCCGCCGCTGTGTTTGGGGACGAAAGCCGCAATTTGCCACTGATCTGGAACGAAGCAGATCGGGAAGGCGCGGGGAGTAGATTGATCCGACAGTCAGAAGACCTGCCATTATGTTCATGTTTGTGGAGATGGTAAATCCTCAAGCGAAAAAGCTTGGGGATTTTTTTTGTGCAACCCCCACCGTCAGAACAATCCCTAAACTTCAGGAGGGCTTTAAAAATGAATTTGCAAGACATTGTAAAAAATATCCAACCATTAGACCAGGAATGGATTACCAAGGCCAGGGAGCGCACCGCACAGCTGGTCATGCCGACCCGGGCTTTGGGAAGACTGCATGACATATCCGAACGGCTTTGCGGCATTCAAAAAACACTGCAGCCCTCCATTGATCGCAAAGCGGTTTTGATATTGGCCGGCGATCACGGCATTGTTGAGGAAGGCGTCAGCGCCTACCCTCAGGAGGTGACCGGAGCCATGGTTCAGACGTTTATTGTCGGTGGTGCCGGCATCAATTCCATCGCGCGGCACGTGGCAGCGGATGTATACGTTGTGGATATGGGAATCAGAGCCGCACTGGACGGCGTTGACAGCGACCGACTAATTATTCGCAAAATTGCACCGGGTACAGCCAACTTCGCCCAGGGACCGGCGATGTCACGGATGAATGCTGAACACTCCATCCTAGTGGGGTTTCAAGAAGCTTCCAGGCTCTATCAAAAAGGTGTTGCGATACTGGGCACCGGAGATATGGGTATCGGCAACACCACCCCTTCGGCTGCCATCGGTGCTGTCTTATGCGGTGTCGACCTGGAGAAAATGGTTGGCTACGGAACTGGTGTGGATGTCGAAGGATTCGCGCGCAAACAGGATGCCATCGCCCGCGGAATTGCCGTAAACAGGCCGAATCCCTCAGACGGCCTGGATGTGCTTGCCAAAGTGGGTGGCTTTGAAATCGGAGCCATTGCAGGCTGTATACTGTCTAGCGGGTTTCACCGCCGTGCGGTTGTCATTGATGGCTTTATTTCGACGGCCGGCGCTCTCATTGCCCAGACTTTGTGTCCCCAGGTAACAGACTATCTGTTTGCCGGCCACTGTTCGGAAGAACCCGGGCACCGGGCGATGCTGGAACATCTTAAGTTAGATCCGATCCTGGATCTCGGAATGCGATTGGGCGAGGGGACTGGCGGCGCATTGGCCATGAGCATCATCCAGGGTGCCGTCAACGTCTTTAAGGAAGTAATGACATTCGAAGAAGCCGGCGTCGCGGATAAGGAATAACCTTAATAGACATTCCTTTGAGTTATTCCCAGTGATCATCACCTTTGCGTTTCAGGTCAATCGTATGGTTTCTGGTTGTATCGGTATGACCGGTTTTGTGTTTTAAATCTATATAATGCCATGCCCCTCGCCGATCGACAAATGAATTTAGCAGCCAGCTGATAGCACTGATCATCAAAGAACCCAAAACTGCCGATGCGAATCCATGAACCTCAAAGCCGGAGATAACGCTGGATGCCATTTTGAGCATCAGTGCATTGATCACAAAAGTGAAAAACCCCAGGGTCAGGATATTGATAGGAAGGGTGATAAGAAGTGCGATCGGCCTGAACAGCGCGTTTAGAATACCAAGCATAGCGGCAGCGAGAAACGCCGCAAAAAACCCGTCAATATGGATACCACTCAGAAGATAGGAGGTAAGAATGATGGCCCCGGTGGAGGTCAGCCACCTGATAAATATTCCATTCATTTATTTGGGATCACCGGCCGTTTATTTTCTCCCTCAACAAATGGGAACACCGGAAGGTGACTACCTGACGGTGCGAGAGCATCATATCATCGCCTGTGGCCGGATTTCTTCCTCTTCTTTCCTTTTTGTTTTTCACACAAAATTTGCCGAAGCCACTGATCAGAACGTCCTCTCCTTTTTCTAAAGTATTTTTGATTTGTTCCAGCAGAATCTCTATCAGTTCGGCAGATCGGTTTTTGGGGAAACCGAGATCATTGTGAATTGCATCTACGATATTTGCTTTTGTCAGTGTCATTGATCATTTGCTCCTGTGGGTCAAAAAGGACTCTGGTTGGAAAAAATCGTATCGGCGCTAAGCTAATTAAATCTTTTGCTTTTGTCAAGGGGTTAAAGGTATTTAGAACCATATTCACCGTCATTTGTCAAAATATTTTACTGCCTTTGGGAAAAAAACCGCAATTAGGGGACTGAAGCTTTATAAATCAGGGTTTCCCCGCTAATGGTATAGCCGAGGACTGCAGCGGGGATAATAACGGAATCCCCCTTTTTAATATTGATTATTTCTTGGGTACCGTTATCTTTTAAGGAAGCCATGCCTTTCGTACATAACATAATTTCAACATTCCGTGTTTCTGAAGATTGATAGGGATTCCCGGCTGATGTTGAAACCACCGAAAGAATAAATTCATCCGTCTCGCTGGCATAAACCTGCTCGTTCTTATCTTTTCTAACGGCCTTCAGAATCTGAACCGGACGGGCATTAAAGTTTAGCACTTTCAGCAGTTCCGAAACATCTACATATTTTGGTGTGAGTCCGCCTCGTAAAACATTGTCCGAATTGGCCATCAGTTCCAACCCTAGCCCCTCCAAGTAAGCGTGGAGTTCCCCTGGCGGCAAGAATAAAGCTTCACCAGGCTTTAATTCAACAAGATTTAACAGCAAGGGGGCAAAAATTCCAACGTCGTTGGGATACTCATTAGACAGCTTTGCCATCCAGTAAAACGCAAAGTCTTTGTCTGAGTGTTGATTCGCATTCCGGACAGCTTCATCGATCACATGTTTTTGCCGTTGGGTGTCCATAGTCATCAAGCTGGTAAAGAAATGTTTCAATCCGTGGGAGTCCGGGTGTTTTTTTAGTATATCCAGCTCACGCGCCATACCGACAGGACAATTTTTCCCCATCAAGGCAAGGATATCTGAGGTTTCGCGAAATCCACACATTGCCCAAAACGGCGACAGAGCGCAGATGCACTCCGGCTTATGGTTGTCATCCTTGTAATTTCTGTTCGGTGCATCCAGGGCAATACCGAGCCCGGTTTCTTTTTCAAACCCCTCTTTGGCCTGATCCAGGCTGGGGTGGGCTTGAATGGAAAGCGGCTTTGCAGCCGCCAAGACTTTGAACAGATAGGGCAATTTGTTGGCAAACGCCAGAGCCACATCATTTCCCAGAATCTCTTGGGGATGCTTCGCGATTAATCCTGTTAGCGGCACCCATTTTCCATCACAATTTACAGACGAAGGCGCTTTGGGATGAGCACCCATCCAAAGCTCGGCGCAGGGTTCATGCGAGAGCTCCTGTTCTCCGAGTAGCTCAGGAATTGCGTTTAACGACCCCCAGGCGTAATTCAGGATGGTATTTTTAAGCAATTTGATGGTTCGCATGATTTTGCCATTCGGTGCTAAAAATTAAAATTATTTAAATAAATTAATGTTTTCCTGCAGATGGACGATATTAGAATTTGAATCCAGCAAAGCTCAGCGGAATATCTTCAGCCCAATAAATATTTAAAAATTTCATCTTTATCAGGGCGGCATTGGTGAACCTTGTTGAAGACCGGCAAAACATTATAAATAAATAGTAAAATAATTCGTTAACAGCAAGCTTTTTGATATCTCACCTAATCTAAATTTATTTGAAATTTTTTAACCACTATGATTACTGTTGAATCGGCCAGTATTACCGATAGAGGTAAGAAACGTAAAACCAATGAAGACGCACTTATTTTTGAAGATGCTCTGGGGCTTTATGTTGTTGCCGATGGGATGGGTGGTCATCAGGCCGGTGACGTGGCCAGTCGACTGGTTGTCAAAACCATCGGGGAGTATATTAAAAAATCCTCCGGCGGCGACGATGGCAATCAAACTGCCGATATCGATGAAACCCTCTCTCACGAAGCCAACCGTCTTCTCAGCAGTATTCGTATGTCCAACCAAGTTGTGTTTGATGCATCTCGGGCAAACAGATCCTGCCGGGGGATGGGTTCAACCGTGTCTGCCGTATATTTAACCGATAGCACTTTGATTGCAGCCAATGTCGGAGACAGCCCTATTTACCTGGTTCGCGATGATAAAATTAAGCTGCTGTCGGTACCCCATACCTACCTGGCAGAACAGCAGGCGCTGAACCCGGAAAATGCCCAAAAGTTGAGAATGGAATTCAGGCACGTCTTAACCCGTGCAGTGGGAACGGAAAAATCCGTCAAAGCGGATATATGTGAAATTCAATGTTTCAGAGATGATATTGTAGTTATCAGCTCCGACGGCTTGAACGACAAAGTGTCGCCGCAAGAGATCCAGGAATTGGTCCGCGACAATGAGCTGGAAATGGCATGCCAGAAACTGGTGAAATTGGCCAATGATCGCGGCGGGGATGATAACATCACCGTGATTTTGCTTAACATCAAATTGATCAAGAATCCGCAGTATAAAATCAATCGATTTTTGGCCCTGGTTAAGCGTAATTCTTTCAGAATTCTGACTGGAGTTAAAGATAATCTTAAGCTAAAATGTCAAAGAGCAAAAAAATGCCAAACGTAACCTTAAAATTTAAAGATACCACACTTGAAGACTACCAGCTTCAAAAGGGTCATTCTCTAACCATCGGCCGGCGCCAAAACAATGATGTGGTTATTGAAAATCTGGCTGTTTCCGGCCATCATGCCAAAATAGACTCGGTAACAGACGGATTTGTTCTGGTTGATTTGAAAAGCAAAAATGGTTCTTTCGTCAACGAGCAACTGGTTCAATCCCACTGGCTACAAAATGGAGATGTTATCAACATCGGCAAGCATTCTCTGGTCTTTTCCTATTCAGAAGATGAGGCAATGGGTGGTGAGGGTTCGGATGAGATGGAAAAAACCATGGTAATTGATACGGACCAGCATCGTAGCATGATGAAAAAGAGTAATTCAAAAATTCCCAAACGTCTCACCAAAGGCCGCCGGATGGAAATCATTGGGATCTTAGCCTATTTAGCCGGTGGAAACGGAAAAATTAAACTCAACGGTAAGATTACCAAACTTGGTAAACACCGCTCATCCGACATTGTCGTCAAAGGCCTATTTGTTGGACAGACTTCAGGCACCATCAGCAAAAGACCCGATGGGTTCTACTTAAGCTATGTTGGTGGTTTTTCAAAACCGAAACTCAATGATAAAACAGTCAAACAATCCGCCATCCTCAATGATCTCGATATCATCGATATCGGCTCAACGAAACTGCAGTTTTTTATACAAAAATCTCACCCAAAAAAGAAAAATATAAAATAGCCGAATGCATAAAAACGGAATGGGCGACGTCCATCATGTGTGCTATCCTACAAGGAATCGGTGCGCCCTACCCTGTTCTTCACTCGTCGCTCAACACCCGTCAGTCCCTCACTACCAATCAATCGGTATGCGTGCAATTTTATCCCCCCGATTTCTGAAAATCAAATGCCTGTTTTTTCTGCCGTAACGGAACAGGTCTCTGGTAATCTTTACATCCTGACGGCAATACTCGATGATTTCAAGAATGCGCCCCTGTTGCCACCATTGCAGGGCCTGAAGTCCATCAGCGGTTTTTTCAACCCCCAGGGTGGTTGTGGCCAGGTGGGAAAGGGACAGGCGAAAGCCAAGATATTTTTTAACTTCTTCCAAGATATCCAGATTGTTTAATTGCATAAAATCAAAATCGGAATACCCTTTGAGCACCTGATAGTCGAATCGTTTGATATTGAAGCCGACAACCACATCAACCGCTTGCAGACACTCGATAAACCGCGGGATTTGGTTTTCCGTAAAATCAATAAAACGGTCTTGCTTGGAATCGTAGAGCACGACACAACTGATTTTCATCAGATTTGCCCGGTGCCAACCGCCAACCTCGGCTGCCGAGCGCTGGGTTTCAAGGTCAAAGACGCCGTAGTGCAGGGTTTGATCCTGTTTCATGCCAAGCGTTGACTTGGAAGCAGACGCCGTGATAATGGACGGCGATTCCGGAGGTAGGACCGCGTTCATCTGCTTTAACGCGTCAAGTATGAAAATTGCCGCCGATTTGTCAATGGGCCGGTTTGCCGAACCGCATTTTGGTGAATGAACGCAGGACGGACAGCCGGACTCGCAGGTGCAACCTCGGATGACGGACAGGGTATGTGACAGCAATTTGTCGGCAAATTTAAATGCTTCCCGATTTAATCCGATCCCCCCGGCCACACCATCATAAATAAACACGGCGGCGCTGTTCAGCTGAGGATGATAGGGAGTCGAAAATCCACCGAGATCATTGCGATCCGCCATTACCAACAGCGGGAAGATGCCGATGGCGGCATGCTCAACAGCATGAATACCTCCCATAAAATCGTAATTTTCAGATTCTACAGTGTGAAAAATTTCCTGGGGTATCTTGAACCACAGCCCTTCGGTTTCAAAAATTTGCGGAGGCAGATCCAGGGAAACTTGGTGAATCAATTTCTTACCGTGGATGCGCCGGACTTCATATCCGGTGACTTGATCGGTCACCCTTAAACGGCCGATGTAGGCCATCGCGCCCCACACGGGCTTCTGCTCGTATATCTCCAGGATTTCCGTATCCTTATATCCTCTAACCTGGGTGAAATAATCCACTTTTGCCCTGGAAACCTTGATTATTTTAGCATTTAAATCGACGCTATCAACAATATAGGTATCGCCTCGATGCAGATAAATTGCCCCGGGATGGGTCTCGCGCAACGCTCTGAATTCATCAATCTCCCCTTTATTTTTCCCTGTCCGGCTGGCGACAATCTGAAACCGGTTACCGGCCCCCCGGATATTTACATAGCGATGGGGAGCTTTGCGTCTTGCATACAGTTCTCGGTTGTCGGCGCTGCGCAGAAGGTTCCCGCTTTTTTCAAGCTGTTCAAGAGTTATGACGGCATTTTTTACATTGGCCAGGGGTTCATCGATTTTTAGAGGCAGCTTCTGCCGCAGCACACTCCAGATGTTGGGCCAGTATTTGTGGATTGTGAGGGTTAACCACTGTTGCTTCCGGGGTCCGGTTAATAAATTCCTGGGGATTTCGCATAAAAAATTGATCCAGGGCATCCTCGCCGGCGATCAGGATCAATGCGGAATCCTGTCCGCTGCGCCCTACCCGGCCGCCACGCTGCCAGGTGGAGACCACCGTACCGGGATATCCCACCAGAATGCACAGATCCAGATCGCCGATATCGATGCCCAGCTCAAGGGCACTGGTAGAGATGACTGCCAGAAGATCGCCCCTTGAAAGCCGCATCTCGATATCACGCCGTTCTTCGGCCAGAAACCCGGCACGGTAGGCACTGATACGGTTTGCCAATTGGCCGGATTGATGACCGGCCCAAAGGGCGATAAGTTCGGTGAGTTTGCGTGATTGGGTGTAAACGATGGTGCGAAGCTCACGGTGCAAAGCAGCCTTTAGCAATAGTATGGCGGCCTGGATCGCGCCGTTTTCCGGATTAATAAAAACAAGTGAGCGATTCGAACGGGGTGCGCCGGATTTTGTAATGGCCGTCACTGAAAGACCCGTCAATTGCCGGGCCAACCGGGCCGGGTTCGCCACCGTGGCGGAACTGAAAACAAAGGTCGGAGATGCACCATAAAGCCGGCATATTCTATGTAAACGCCTGAAAATTTGTGCCACATGGGAACCCATGACTCCCCGGTAGGTATGGACTTCATCCACTACCACTAATTGCAGGTTTTGAAAAAAAATCTGCCACTGCCGGTGATGGGCCAGAAAAGAAAGGTGCAGCATCTCGGGATTGGTCAGAAGGACATTGGCAGGCGTATTGCGGATATGTTTGCGTCGGTAGGCGGATGTGTCACCGTCATAAATAGCGGCAGTTGGCCTTGTATCTCCTAAATGGGCCGCCATTTGCTTGAACGCCTGCAGTTGGTCCTGGGCCAGTGCCTTCAATGGAAAAATATATAGACTTTTTGAATTCTCATTTTTCAGAAAATTTTCCAAACCCGGCAGATTATAAACCAAAGTCTTACCGCTGGCCGTGGGTGTCGCCACAATGACATGACACTTGTTTCGAATCAAATCGATAGCCTGGGCCTGGTGTTGATAAAATGAATGGATACCCTGGGATCGAAGGGCTTTTCTGATTTCAGGGGGCCATTCGGCACCGATTTCCTTCCAGGTTGCTGAGTTTTCCGGCAAGGTGGTTTGAAAGACGACCTGGGTTCCTAGACGCTGGGAATTGTTCAACGATTGCAAATATTCGCTAATTTTTGATGGGGGTTGGTGTATTTTAGACATAACTCAGACAGGAGATCCAATAGAAAAAATTCCGGGACCAAGGAAGCCAGTTACGGGTATGGAAGATGAGATTTCCGGCATATGAAAAGCTTCACAGGCAATGGGCTTCCGGGCCGGCAAAATCTATGGCAAACGAAAAATCAAGTTTATGGTGCCTTGTTTTTGGCTTTCGGGCCTTTTTGGGGCCTCGAATAAAGAATTGCCCTAATTCTTAACCCGCTCGACATAAGCACCGGTGCGCGTGTCGATTTTTATCAGTTCGCCTTCTTCAATAAACGGCGGCACCTGGAGCACATAGCCTGTTTCCAGGGTTGCCGGTTTTGAATCACCTGAAGCCGTATCCCCTTTTACCCAAGGATCGGTTTTCTCGATTTTTAAATTGATAAAAATCGGCAGCGAAATCCCAATCGGGCGACCTTCGAATAAGCAATATATTGCAGACGGTGTTTTCTTTGAGAAAATTATTGGCATCGCCGAGTTGCTCAGCGCTAAGATACGACTGTTCGTAAGTCGTCATGTTCATGAAACAAAATTGATTCCCTTCTGCATACAGGTATTCCATTTCCTGTTCCGCCAGATCCGGCTGTTTGAATTTTTCACTGGATCTGAACGTTCTGTCAAATTGGGTACCTGTGACCATATTCTTCAATTTGCATTTATAAAGCGCCTGGCCTTTGCCGGGTTTGACAAACTCAAATTGAACCAGCACGTAAGGTTCACCATCAATCTCGATTTTGACTCCTTTTTTTAAATCACCACTTTCCAACATATTGGACGATTCCTCTCAATTTCGTTGTTGTTCTATTCTCATGCCTTTGAACCTTTCACGCTTCAGGTTTTTCAAAGGATTCTAATTTACGGTTGACATTTGCCGCTGTGTTTAACATATTCAGCCTATTTTCGCAAATCGTTTCAGGAAAGGCAATTTATGATACTCATCATTGATTTCGGATCCCAATACAATCAATTAATTGCCCGCAGGGTGCGGGAAAACCATGTGTATTGTCAAATCGACCCCCCCGGCATTTCCGTCGAGGAGATTAAGGCGCTCAAACCAGACGGGATCATCCTGTCCGGTGGCCCGGCGAGCATTTATGAAAAAAATAGCCCGAAAACCGATATTGCTCTTTTTGGCTTGGGAATTCCTGTCCTCGGTATTTGTTATGGCATGCATTTTATGATTTCAGCGCTGGGTGGAAAGGTTGAGGCGGCCGGCAAACGTGAATACGGATTTGCCGAGCTCGAAGTCATAAATATCGACGGTCTTTTTCAGGGAGTGGGCAAAAAAAGCTCCTGCTGGATGAGTCACGGGGACTCTATCCGCAGACTACCGCGGGGGTTTAAAATAACCGCCTCCACCGCCAATACGAAAATAGCTGCTGCGGAGCATGCCAAAAAGAATCTATTTGGCTTCCAGTATCACCCGGAGGTGGCCCATACTCAAATGGGTAAAAAAATGCTGCGCAACTTCCTGTTCAATGTTTGCGGTTGCAAACGGAATTGGACCATGAAATCATTTGCCCGCCGTTCCATTGAAGAAATCCGCTCGACCGTGGGCGATAAAAAAGTCATACTGGGCTTAAGTGGCGGGGTGGATTCCTCAGTGGCGGCTTTACTGCTTCATAAAAGTATCGGCAAACAATTGACCTGTATTTTTGTGGATAACGGTGTGCTCAGAAAAGATGAAGCTCAAAAACTTAAAATTACTTTAAAACGGCAACTCAACCTCAACATCAGGTTTGTAAATGCAAAAACTCAATTTTTAAAAGCACTTGACAAGGTAACCGATCCTGAAAAAAAACGTAAAACCATCGGCCGTATTTTTATGCAGGTTTTTGAAGCGGAAGCCCGTAAAATAAGCGGTGCCGATTTCTTAGCCCAGGGCACCTTGTACCCGGATGTCATTGAATCGGTCTCCGCATTCGGGGGACCTACGTCCGTTATCAAATCCCACCATAATGTCGGCGGTCTTCCCAAGAAAATGAAACTGAAGCTGATCGAGCCCTTAAAGTATCTTTTTAAGGACGAAGTGCGTCTACTGGGCAAAGAATTGGGTCTCGAGCAGGATTTGATCTGGCGGCAGCCTTTTCCCGGACCCGGTCTTGCCATCAGAATCATTGGCGAAATTACCCATAGACGACTGACTATATTGCGCAATGTTGACGATCTTCTGCTTGAGGAAATAAAAAATGCCGGCTATTATAAAAAATTATGGCAATCATTTGCCGTGTTGCTGCCGATCAAGAGTGTGGGCGTTATGGGAGATCAACGGACCTATGAAAATATTGTTGCCATCCGTGCGGTGACAAGCAAGGATGCGATGACGGCTGACTGGGCAAAACTACCTCATAAATTACTGGGCCGAATTTCCAACCGTATCATAAATGAGGTCAATGGCGTTAACCGGGTGGTATATGACATTAGTTCGAAACCCCCCAGCACGATTGAATGGGAATAATAACCATGACAGATAGAAAACCTTCTGAATTTCGATTCAATGCCGATGATCAGGAAACCGATGAATTTTATCATGAGGAAATGAAGGACCTGCGGGTTGAAAAATTAAGCCAGCGAATGACACTTTTATCGATTCTTCTGCCCTGCCTGATTGCTGTGGCCATCTATTTCGGCTACCGGGATTTGACCGGCAGAATGCATCAGGGTCGGGACAGTGGAAATTTGGAAGTTCAAAAGCTCTCAAACCAAATGGAAGCGCTTTCAAAAAAATTTAATGAAAAATTAATCACCTTCTCAACGACCTTGTCTTCTCAGGAACAGGATTTAGGCAATTCAATATCCGGCAAACTAAACACCATCAATAATAATATCGAAGTGTTAAATCAAAGCCTGAAATCTTTAAACGAGAACCTAAACCAAGCTAAAAGCGCCATCAAAAAATTAGATGAGAACAAAGCAGACAAGCAAAATCAGGAAGCAGCTATCGGTAGATTAACGGCAGATTGGAATTCTCTCAAAAATGAATTTCAATCGGTGAGGGAGACGCGCGAAAGCATAGAATCTATATCTTCTGAAATTAAAAATCTGGCAAGCCAATTTTTAGAGCAAAAGGCAGGAACCACCGAGAGTATTGGCAATTTAAAAAAAGACTATGATACGCTTCAGACAACGATTGCCCGTCAGTTAAGTGAGAAGATCGATAAAGCTGCCTTAGGTGTCGAACTGTTAATGTATAAGAAAAATCAAAGCAACCATTCTCAGGAGATCACACGTCTTACCCAGAGGTTGGACGCGATTCAAAGTAAAATCGAAAACATGCAAATGGATTCTAAATTTAATTCTCAGCCGGAGGAATCCAGCGCAGCAAAATTTCCGCCCACCCAATCCACCGGATCTGGAAGTTCAGGCGCGACTGAAATTGAGAGCCCTTCAACTGATCAAGAAATCAAAGTACAGGAGCAGGACCTCCCACCCGAGTAACCTTGACTTGCGTGGCAGACAGGCAAAAACTCGCCGTAGCATGATCAATTCCAGAGTCGGCCATCGAAGTTTACCCGCCTTAAAAGGGCGGCAGATTTGATCGCAACCCGGACATCAACCAATGAAGTCTCATGTGAGGAAAGATCATGGATAAGAATTTACTGTTAAAACTATTGGAATCAGTGGCTGATGGAAAAACTTCCAGCCATGACGCGGCCGGAAAACTTCAGCACATGGCATATGAGGACATTACATATGCCCATATCGACCATCACCGCTCCCTCCGCAAGGGCTTTCCCGAAGTTATTTTCGGAGAAGGCAAGACTGCGGATCAAATCGCCGGGATTATGGAGAGAATGATACCCCAGGAGAATATTATCCTGGTGACCCGCATCGATCGGCAAAAAGCAGACATTGTTTTGTCACGCTTTCCTCAATCCGTCTACCATGAAGATGCTCGGATGGTTGTCCTGGAACTGGACACCATGCCAATTAGAGGACGTGGCCCCATCCTGATCATTACCGCCGGCACATCGGATATCCCCGTTGCCAAAGAGGCTTATCTGACGGCAACGGCCATGGGGAACCGCGTTGAGACCATATTCGATGTGGGCGTATCCGGGATTCACAGGCTGTTGAATTACAAGGATTCGATAGATCAGGCCGCAGTCCTGGTCGTAGTAGCCGGCATGGAAGGTGCGCTTCCCAGTGTTGTGGCGGGAATGATTGATAGACCGGTGATTGCCGTCCCGACCAGTGTGGGGTACGGCGTTAACCTCGGGGGACTCACCGCGCTTTTCGCCATGCTAAACAGCTGCAGTTCGAATGTGGCGGTGGTCAATATTGATAACGGATTCGGAGCCGGTTACATGGCAGCACTCATTAATAGAGAATAGCACTGACGGGTTCAAACACGTCTAACTTTGAAATCATCCCATTCAGATGATGTAAGGAATTAGGAATCATGAACGTTAACCAAGCCATAATCGCCTTCTCCCAAAGTGACAAACTGAAAAGTGGGATTATCTGGGCAAGCCAGATCATCGAGATGTACATTGGTCTTTCTGAATCAGAAAAACCTGGTGCCGAAAGGGTACTAAAAACTTTGATTAACATGATTGCCACTGAGATTCATGTGGCTATGAAAGCAGCCCCCCATAAAGTCTGGGGGGAAGCTGAAAAGAACATGAATACCGCCCTGGCGATGATGAACTCAGGGGTAACCCACGAAGCCGGTTACCACCTCACCCAAGCCTTGACCCAGGTCACCACCATCGGTCAGCAATCCATGAGTCTGCTAACGGAGAAGGGTTTACTATAAGTAACCTTTCAATTTATTGTATGCTTGAGAGCCGGCTCTTGCGAGCCCGCTTTGATTAGATCGGGAGTTGATCATGAGCTTCGGCCAGCGAGTTTTATTGGCAGTCGGTATTTTACTAATCGACCTAATCGTCTTTTTTTTGCCCCTTACAGCCTTATTTCTCGTATACATTATTTTTGCCAATCCGATATGGTTCAGGGAGTTTTTAGAAAAACTCAATGATACTTGATAATTGCATTAACGAACATAATTTTATTAAATAGACTATAAATAGTAAAGAACTAATAATATTATAAATATTTTATATTTATTTAGATTCAAACAGTCATCCACTCACATTTCGCTGCTGAAATATCTCATTCCAAATTTTTTCAGTATCTTTCGAAACGATATCCTTGGTATCAAATACGGGTTTGCTGAGTTCAGGAATGAATTCATCAAGGACTAAATTAATGTTTGCGATGAGTTTATCTATCTCCATATCGTTTAGGGTCCTGATCATCAGCAAATCATCTTGGGCTTGCTGTCGAAAAAAATCCAATGTTTGACAACCATTTTGAAAGTAGATGATTTTGTCAGTGAGTCTGGTGGTGTAACCAAACAACAATTGAATCAGCTGAAGGTTAAATTCTATTCGGGGAACTCGGATGGCTTTCAGATAGGATTCAATCTGCAATTGTTCTTTTTCAGCTTTGATTTCTTTCTCGAGTTCATCCATTTTATGTTTAAGCAGTTTTTGTCTTTGCTTCGCCTGGGAAATTTTATCCGACAAGCTTTGCTGCAAAGATGAAATTTCAGCCATTTTTCGCTTGAGTTCCGCAGTTTTGTGCTCGTTTGCGTAACTTGGCTTGCAGAGCAAAATATAAATTATCAGTATCGCCAAACCGGCGCATGACAAAGACTTTTTCACACCCATCACCCCAACTCCCTATTTATCATCTTGATCATCTTGCCGAAATTCCAGATCGACTGCATTTAGGACATATTGGGAATCAACATATCCGCTCACATCAAGACACGCGCTATCTCACTGCGAACATCATCGGATATATATAATTTACCCCCCATGGTCTCCCATAATGCCAGATATTTTAAAGCTTTTTGATCTGTGTTTTTTCGATTGTACTCGAGACCCATAAGTTCCAGCTGCTTACCGTCCCACTCCATCAGATAAGTAGCCAGTTCGGGGGGAAATTCAGTCAGACCATTGAGAGATATCCAGTCGCCATCCCACCTGAACAGGTATTTGGCTGCTGTTGGAGATAAATTTTTAACACCGTTCATGCAGATCCATCTGCCGCGCCACTGAAATAAAGATTGAGCTGCCGCCGGAGATAATGTTTTTAATCTATTTAAAAAAAGATCTACTCCCGTCATTTTGGACAAACATTGAGCCGTTTCGGCGGTCAGGCTGGTGAGTTCCGTGACACGCTCATAATTTCCCGAGCAAATTTCTTTCGTAATTATCTTATCCATCACATTTGGCACAAATTCTTCGGTATTGTTTTTTTGATTTTGTATTTGTCCCCAAATCGATTCTAAAGACGATAAATCCAAATTCCCACGATTGACCGCCAGTTTTTCCGCACTTGGCTGAAATTTCTGAATAGCTGCACTGATGTGCCGCATATGTTTGTCCATATCGATTCCGCCGGCAATTTCAATCAATTCCAGATCGAACTCGGCTTTGCGTTTAAGGTAGAGCAGTTCTTCACTCCCCTGGTTGATCCAACGGGTTGGTTTTTCCAGTCCCTGGATATAAGAACGGCGACGCTGGATGGTGCGAAGGTTGAGTTCAATAGCCTGATTCTTAAGGGCTTCCTTGAAGGAAGATATACCTTCCGCTTGTGTTGCCCGGTGAATTTTCTCCCCCAGATCGGTGATGCTGTTCTGATAGCGTAGTCTGAGCTGGTAGATTTCTTCTTTTTTTGCTAACAGTCTATCTCGGAGATCGCCTGCATCTTTGATTCTTGCCATATATATTTCATTTTTGTTGGGAAGTATGGCAGGCGCTACCTGTTTTGGAACGGTTTGCAAGGATTGCATAGGGTTTGTCGATTTACCAGGTGCTGTCGTTTCAATAGGCACAGATTTTGTCTTTTTTTCGAACCCGAAAAGAGAGGGCTTCAAATGAAAAGCGCCACCTGCAATGATGATCAAAAGCAAGGTGAAACCGAATATCGATTGGATGGGTGGCGGTTTTCTGATATTAATTTTTACTTCGGACCTCTTGGCAGGTTTTACGGGATTCTTATCGTTGTTGTTGCCATTTTCTTGATCCTCCGCCAATTCGTCATTCTTTTCTGATATTTTTTCAGACTTTTCTTTTTCCGAACTTTCTATTGCCACTGCTGCTTGAGACGGGACCTGTTTTTCCGAGGGATCGTCGCTGAATTCCTCATCATCCAAGCCCAAAAATTCATCAGCTTCAATTTCATCCGAGCCTCCTTCCTCTATTTGATCCTTTTCCATCAATTCAGAAGCATTTTCAGCTTCGGTTTCTTTCAACGGGAGCTCCAACTCAGTTTCTGCCAGGATCGGCAACGGTTCTACTTCGTTGACGGTGCCGCTGTCTAATATGCTGGAATTTTCCTCTCTTTCCTCGAGAACAACCTCCTCCTGGAACACTTTCAGGACTTCAACCGATTCCTTTTCATCCGGGATTATTTCGATCTGATCATTTAATTCGAGTTCCTCGAGTGAGGAAAATTCAATAACGTCCGAATCATTAATATCAATGTTTTCTTTCTCTGCCATTTATTGACCGTAAGGATTTGAAAATCACACTAAATTGAGAAAATGATTACGAAAAGGAGCGTAAAAATCTTGATATTTGTGACTTTGCAATAACGAAAAAGATGCCGATGGTTGACAGGTAATTTTCCTAATCCACTATCGTAATCTATATTTTAACGCTGATGCCACCTGCATTTTACCTCAGATGAAATATCGGCAGATTTTTTGATTTCTTGAGAAAGGGATATGCCGAGATCCTGATGCCGAATTATTGGGTCAACACCGGTTCTGGTTCCGATTTAAATACCCCGATGGGGATTGAGTCCAAGATATCGCTAAATTTCTCAATAGAAAATCCGACAGTTCTCAGTCTCGATGGAAGCGCTGCGGTACTCTGACACTCTAGTTCCAAACCGGCATGAAATCTGGACATGATAAGATCTGCCAGGTAGACAATGTGTGTCAATTCAACGTTTCGGTCGGCATTTTCCGGCTCGTGATGATATCGGATGGAATCGATGAAAGAATTCGGCAATGACCATTTCGAGGCAAGGTTATAACCGGCCTCCGTATGATCGACTCCCAGAATTCTTTTTTCCGCCTCTGAAAAATGAGCTTTTTCTTCAATCAGCTGGCGATAGAAAAGAGGAGAGGCCGAAGCGATATACTGATCGAGGACCACCTTTCCAATATCATGAAGCAGACCGGCGGTATAAGCCAACCCCGAATTCACTTTTGCCGTCAAATGAGCCAGTTTTTCAGAAATAATGGCAGTGCCGACGGCGTGATGATAGAGGCCACCTTTACACAATGAATACCCCGAAACCGACCCATGAAAAAAATGTCCCATCGCGGTCGAAATAATCAATTTTGCGAAGTTTTTAATACCTATAAATGCCAGGGCATGGTCAAGAGAATCAATTCTTTTTGCCTTGGGAAAAAGGGCACTATTGCACCATTTTAAGGTTTTGGCACAAATAACCTGGTCTTGGCGGATTTCTTCGGTCAATTCTTTAATATCCTGTTCTTCCTGATAGATCATTCTCAAAATCTTTTAGTGCCACTTGGGGGATCGGTTGTATATTTTCCATGGCCTGCTCTATTTCGTGGATCGAGGGGACATAGCATCCGGTTTCATTGGACAAATTATTTATGCCGATTGGCTCGATATCGCAGTTCCAGTTGTGCATATTCAAGTTTAGGCTGCAAGTAAAAAAACCACCGGTCTCCATTTTTTCGATCCGGATCTTTTCTTCATTAAGATAGAACATGACCTTTTCAACAATTCGACCGCCGATATCCAGCAGTAAATCTCTGGTCGCTATGGGACCTACCAGTGCTCCCCCGGCAATAAAAGCCTTTAACCGTTTTTTGGAGGCGCCTTCGTCGCAGAGGGCTTTGAGAAACATGGGTAACCCGGTGGATGCGTATTTTTCAGGTTGAAATGAGCCTCCGACACTGGCCGGCTCCGGCAGCAGCAGATGAGCCAACCCTCCCACACCGGCGTCTTCGTCGTAAAGGGCCACTCCGACACAGGTTCCGAGAAAGGCCTGAAGGACCACCGAGGAATTCCGGCTGACAAAGTAGCTGCCTGAGCTCACATGTTGTTTTTGTATATTGTTCATCGTTTTTGTAATATAGCTATCGGCACATAGAAACATAGACTTAGAATAATTTTGGATTTTTTTAGGACGGGAAGTTTGTCAGGTATTTGGAATCGGAGTTAAAAATATTCCTAAACATGGAACTAAATGGGGAGCGTTTACGGAGAAATTAGAATAAACCGTTCTTAAATCAAAATAAGGGTTTTGGAGAATCTCCCTAAACCCTTTAATTTTGGTGCCCGGGGCCGGAATTGAACCGGCACAGCCCTAAGGACCGAGGGATTTTAAGTCCCTTGCGTCTACCTATTCCGCCACCCGGGCATTTTCTAACTCTTCCCCTCTGATATCGGAATTCAGATCGAATTTCAAGTAAAAAGGTAGACGTCCAGCTGATAAAATTTTTCCCGTCACATCGAATTGATCGTTCTCAATGCGAATGAAGAATTGGTTCATATTAAACGGCAGCTTGTATCGAGGAACACTTGAACTCCGAATTCCTTGGCCATAGACCGATTTTCCAAAGCAGCCGCACCGGCGTTGATTTGGGCCTATTCGATACCTAACTCGGTAATTGAAACTCTCTATTCTCAAATATTTTCAAACAGGCTTCGACAACCAGGGGTTCATAAAGAACACCCTTGTTTTGCGTAATTTCTTCAAGCGCTTTATCAATCCCCCGGGATGGTCGATAGGGACGATGGGAGGCCATGGTCTCTACCACGTCAGCAACACCTATGATACGGGCTGCCATGAGGATATCGTCCCCTCTAAGACCACGCGGATAGCCGGACCCGTCAAGTCTCTCATGATGCTGCAGAACGATTTCGGCAATGGGCCAAGGGAAATCAATACCTTTCAAAATATCGTAACCGGTTTGCGAATGGGCCTGTATCAAACTGACTTCAATGTCGGACAACTGCACTGGTTTGGATAAAATTTCCGCCGGCAATGATATTTTACCGATATCGTGAATCGCTGCCGCAATATAAATTCCTTCAACTTCATTATCCGAAAGCCCGATACCCCGCGCGAGGATCCGGCTTAGGTCAGCAACTCTCTGCTGATGTCCAGAAGTGTATGGGTCTCTTTTTTCAATGGTCGTTGTAATGGCTTGCACAGTCGAGTTCATCACTTTTTTCAAATTTTCGAAGTTGTGCTGAATCTCCAATTGCATACGCTTGCGGTTGTCGACTTCGATTTTCAGAAGCTTGTTGGATCGCACCAGTTCGGCCGTTCTCTTATCAACCAAGGCTTCCAGATCGGAATGAAGGGCCAACAGTTGCCTCTCTGCTTTCCATTTGGCACTTAATGCCGTGGCGAATTGAATAATTTCCTGCTGATGAAAGGGCTTTTGTAAATAGAGCAGTTTGTCCGAAATACTGGCGCGGTTCACCACCTCACCCACTGAGTGCCGTGCGGTAACCGGTAACCACCACAATATTAATACTCGGATCCAACCGGTGTATTTGTTCAGCAGTCCATTGGCCATCCGGTCCCGGCGGCATGTTCAAATCTAAAAATACAACCGCATAGGGATTATTTTCTGCCGTCGAACATTTGACCTTATCCACGGCATCATCGCCTTGGCTGCAGCAGGTTATTTCAAAATTTGGCCTGAACGGCAGGGGTGTGGGAGGATCTAAAATTCTTTGATACAAATCAAGTATGAGCGAGTCGTCATCGACGACGAGGATGCGGAAGCAGTTATTGTTGGATTCGCTCATTCTTTTTAGTTACACTATCACGAGATTAAATAGATTGGATGAACAGCGTTCAATTTGAGCCAGGCAGTATGGGTGTATTTTATTTCAGAAAACCAGTTAAATCAGGTCCAAAGCAGACCCTGCCGGCACGGGATCATTGATAAGAGATTAAATCTACACCGTTTTATGGATATCGACTTTATATACATTGATTATACAGCGCATGTCGTGGTTATGCAACATTTTCCGGTCTTTAAATCATTGATTGGGTTTCTAATCCTTGTCAAACACTGTTTCTTTTGCTAATTAGTTTTCATGAAAAAATCGGTTAAAAATTCCAGGTTAATTTTAGCTTCAAAATCTCCACGTCGGCGCTGTCTACTGGAACAAGTAGGGCTTCAATTTGCCGTCATTCATAGTAATTTCGATGAAAATTCGATTCCCCTGTCTTCTCCCGAATCTTATGTCAGACGGCTGGCCGAAGCAAAAGCCAAAGACATTTCAAAGCGACATACCGACAGCTGGGTTATCGGTGCCGACACGATGGTAGTCATTAACGGTACCCTGCTGGGCAAACCAGGTTCGCGGTCGGAGGCGCGTAAAATGCTTCGCAGTTTAAGCGGAAAAACACATCAGGTGCTGACGGGATATTGCATCTGCTGTGAGGAGACCGGCCGTTTATTTTCAGAAACGGTTAAAACGGATGTCTGCATTAAAGAACTCACAGAACCTACAAATCGATTGGTACATCAATTCCGAAGAACCTTTTGACAAAGCCGGAGCTTATGCAATTCAGGGCATCGGCACTTTTCTCGTCAAGCACATCCATGGCTCCTATACGAATGTTGTCGGACTCCCGGTGTGTGAGGTCTTGGAATTTTTAATCAACGCTGGGGTGGTGGAATTGGAAATTGACCATGACAAATGACAAAAAATTTAAGGAATTTGACGGAAAATGCACAATAATCCAGCGCAAAGAAGGGATTTTGAATTGAAAAACCGACTGGAACAGGTCAAAGAGCGAATCAAAGCAACAGCCGCTGCCTGCCAAAGACCGCCAGCAACCGTTCGTCTGGTGGCCGTCAGCAAAACCATGTCAGCAGAAGTGGTTAAAGAAGCCATTGAGGCCGGCGTCACCGATCTGGGTGAAAATTATATTCAGGAGGCTAAAGATAAAATCAACACCCTGGCGGCATATCCGGTAACCTGGCATTTTATCGGACATCTGCAATCCAATAAAGCCAAATATGCCGTACGGTTATTCGATCTCATCCACTCGGTAGACTCCCTGAAATTAGCGAAAGAATTGGACAAATATGCCAGAAAATAGTCATAAGACTCAAGCGATTTTGATTCAGGTCAATGTCGCCAAAGAGGATTCAAAATCAGGCGCCTATATTGAGGATACCATGCAGTTGTTGAAGGACGTCAGCCGACTTGAAAACATTTCCGTCAAAGGCCTGATGACCCTACCACCCTATTTCAATGCACCTGAGAAAGTCCGGCCTTATTTTGCGGCCTTGCGCAAGTTTCGCGATCACATTCGGCAAGAAGCGATCCCTAATATTTATATGGAGGAATTATCCATGGGAATGACAGGGGATTTTGAAACCGCCATTGAAGAAGGCGCTACGCTGGTGCGCATCGGAACGGCTATTTTCGGAGACAGGCGTTGAAAATCTTACTGCACACATGCTGCGCACCCTGTGCCATTTATCCGGTTAAAATACTGAGATCCGAGGGCCTGGATGTTATGGGCTTTTTTTACCGCTACAACATTCACCCCTACACCGAGTGCCTCAAGCGGCAAGAGACCTTAAAGTTTTATGCCGATCAGATAGACCTGCGTATCATCTTCCAAGAAGGCTATGATCTGGAAGGGTTTATTCAGAACGTCGTTTATCGGGAAAAAGACCGCTGTAATTACTGCTATCACGAGCGGTTGCGCACCACAGCTATTCTGGCGAGACGAGGAAAGTTTGATTATTTCTCCTCAACCTTGCTGTACAGCAAATATCAAAAACACGACACCATAAAATCACTGGGGAATGCCATCGGCAAATCCGTGGGGATACCGTTTCTTTATGAAGATTTTCGCGCCGGCTGGAAAGAAGGGATCGACGACTCAAAGAACCTGGGATTGTATCGACAACAGTACTGCGGCTGTTTGTACAGCGAAAAGGAAAGATTTTACAGGGAAACCAAACCAGCATAGGATCGCTATTCATGTTCGGAAATTTCATTTATTTTATCCTCGTACTTCTCATTTATCTCACCTATCAACCCTCCGAAGACACCTTTTTCACGGTTTTTGAATCGTTTGCACTTTTTTTCTGTCTGATTTTCCTTTTTTCTTTTCTGACCCGCTTTCAATTTCAAAGGATCCAAAATCGAATTGCCAAAGGTCAATATCTGCGCATCGACCATCAGTTCAACACCGCTGTACTTCACCAATCGATAATGGCCATCCTGTTTTTTGCCATTGATATATATGGGCTGAATCTGCCTTCCTTCCTGATAGGCCTACCGCCGTTTCAGACCATACCGACCCTATCCGCCCTGCTTTTTCTGATGTTGTTCGTTTTCTACCTGGCCATCGTCTGGAGTTATGCCTTTGGGCCGTATCAAATGCTCTACCGACCCGGCATTACCAGGCGCACCTATGTCATTTCCAACATTTCCTTTTCAATTCCCGTTTTACTACCCTGGCTGTTTTTGTCCGGGATCTTGGATATAATTCATGCTTTGCCCTTTGAGGCGCCAAAGCGATTTCTAAACACCACCGAAGGTAGCGTCACCTACTTTCTTTTTTTCCTTTTTGGCATGGCGATTATCGGACCGGCCCTGATACAGAAATTCTGGCGCTGCCAACCCCTGGAAGCCGGCTATCACCGAAGTCGGATCGAGGGTTTGTGTCAAAGAGCGGGTATGACATATGCCAATATTTTATATTGGCCTATTTTTGGCGGTAAAATGATCACCGCCGGAGTTATGGGGCTCATCAGAAAATTTCGCTATATTTTGGTTACCCCTTCCCTGCTGAAATTCCTGGAGCCCGAAGAGATTGACGCCGTTATTGCCCACGAGATCGGCCATATCAAAAAGAAGCACCTTTTGTTTTATCTGGTTTTTTTTGTCGGTTTCATGCTTCTCTCCTATGTCACCCATGATGTCATGATCTTTGCCATCATTTATACCAAGCCTGTTTTCTGGTTTATCAGCAAAACCGGGCTGAGCCAGACAACGGTTGTTTCGGGAATCCGCAGTATTGTCATCATTACTGTCTTTTTAATCTATTTCCGGTTTATTTTCGGTTTTTTCATGCGTAACTTCGAGCGCCAGGCGGACACATACGTGTATGAATTGTTCGACAGTGCCAAACCGCTGATCACCACCCTGAAGAAAATCGCCGCCACCAGCGGTCAGGCGGCAGACAAGCCCAATTGGCATCATTTCAGCATCAAACAACGAATTGATTATCTTAGAAAATGTGAAACCAATGCATCCTGGATAACCCGCCACGACGCTAAAGTGAAAAAAATTATCGGCGCTTACCTGATGTGCATGCTTTTTTTAGGAATATTAGGATATAATTTAGACATCGATGCCATGGGAGATCGGATCAGCAGGAGTTTTCTGGAAAAGGTCATCGTGAGAGAAATTGAACAAACCCCGGATAATCCGAATTTATACAGCCTGCTGGGCAATATTCATTACAAGAGCAAAAATTGGGACGGGGTCCGGGATGCCTGGGAAAAATCCCTGGCATTGGAACCGGATAATGCGCAGGTTCTCAATAACCTGGCCTGGCATTATGCCACCTGCGAAGATCAAAAATTTCAAGATCCCGTCCGGGCTTTGGCCCTGGCCGAATTGGCAATCCAGCTTGAAAAAATGCCGCATGTCTGGGATACGTTAGCGGAAAGTTACTATGTCAACGGAAGGTACCGGGAAGCGGTTAAAGCCAGTGAACACGCCCTGGCCCTGGCCGGAAAGAAACGTGCCTATTACCAGGATCAGTTAAAAAAATTCAACCATGCGGCCCAAAATTAGTTGGCTACCGTATACAGACCTTGCGCACTTGCTGAAGTTCCAGAGATCCGGCGAATATTTTCTCTATCCCATCCTGTTTCAAGGTTGACATACCGTCTTTAACGGCCTGGGCTCTGATGACATCAACATTGGCCCGATTTTGGATCAGCGATTTGATCTCGTCGGTTCCCATCAGCAATTCATGCAGGGCCATCCTGCCACGATAGCCCTTGTTGTTGCAATTTCTGCAGCCGACCGGCCGGTTCAGCACCAGCGTATCTGCATGCTGAATGTTTACATTTTCACCAAAGCGGTCGACCCCATATTCCCGAACCAGGGAATCATATTCATCACGGGAGGGATGATAGGAGCGTCTGCAGTCTTTACAGAGGGTCCTTGCAAGCCGTTGGGCCAGGATGCATAGAATCGCATCTGAGAAATTGAATGGGTCCATCCCCATATCCAACAGACGGGCAATGCTTTCGGGTGCGCTGTTGGTATGCAGCGTGGATAAAACCAGATGTCCTGTGAGCGAAGCCTGAATCCCGATGGAGGTTGTTTCTCTGTCCCGCATTTCACCGACCATGATGACATCCGGATCGGCCCTGAGAAATGAGCGCATGGCGGCGGCAAAATCGAATCCGATTTTCGGTTTAACTTGAACCTGCCGCAAGCCTTTTTGGGTAATCTCCACCGGATCTTCGGCGGTCCATATTTTGGTTTCAGGTTTATTGAGAAATTTTAAGGCGGAATGAAGCGTAGTCGTCTTACCCGACCCGGTGGGCCCGCAAACAAATACGATACCATATGGGGTAGATATCGCGCGGGTAAAATTATCATAGTTCCTTCTCGTAAAACCAATCCTATTGAGTGGCAGAGGCTCACCGGCATCCAGCAAGCGCATGACCACGTCCTCTACCCCACCTTGGGTGGGAAGTGTGGCAACCCGCAGTTCAATTTCCTGACCATCGCTTTTTTTGAATTTAATTTTACCGTCCTGGGGTTTGCGGCGTTCGGCAATATCAAGATCGGACATGATTTTTATCCGCGATACGACGGCATTGCGGTAGCTGAATGGTATCGTTTGATAGACCATACAATCGCCGTCAACGCGGGTTCGAACTTGGGTACTCTCCTTGCCGGGAAAAGGCTCGATGTGTATGTCTGACGCGCCGCGATCATGGGCATCAAGGATTATCTTGTTGACCAGCTTGACAACCATACTATCTTCTTCGTCGATTTCACTTCCAGGTTCTTCAATTTCTTGCGTTTCTTCCTGCATCACAGACAAGATTTCTTCAATCCCGTCATGCTGCCGGGCATCCCTGAAGAAAAAATTAATCATTTCGAGGATATCCCGTTTCAAAGCCACACAAAACTCGATCTTTTTGCCTGGAAACAGGGATTTTATTTCACTTGTTTTTTGTTGATCATGAGGATTGTCGATGGCAATGACGGGACCTGCATCATCTTCCCGCAAGGGGACCCAACAGTTAGTTCGCAGAAAGGGTATTTTTAAACCGGCCAGCAGTTTTCCGGGGATCAACATGTCTTGGGTGAACTCGACGGCCTCTTTAGCATAATACTTTGCCAGGGCAGACAATATATCTTTCTTTGAAATCTTGATATCCGACATCAACACCGTTTCAATCGGCACTTTTTTCTGCCGGGCTAGAACGATTCCTTTTTCCAGTTCCTGATGGGTCAGCAAATGATTTTCCAGGAGAAAATCAAATTTTCCCATGGTATATCTTTCAGTCAGTTTTTGCTGCGTATGCAGAGCAATGCCAAGAATATTTGCGACTTCCTCGAGGGATTTTTCGTCAACTTGCACAAAAAATTTTCCGGAATTGCGGTTCATTAATTGAATGACACCGAGCAGACGGTTTCGAAAGCCGATCGGGCGGGCCAGGATTTGGCGTGTTTTAAATCCGGTCTTTAAATCCCAGCGTTCATCGAACATTAATCCGGGATCAATCAGAGCCAGTTCTTTAGAATTGTATGCATCCTTAATATTGATGATCGAATTTTTCATGGCACACCAGCCCGCGATGCTGTCCGCCGAGATGGGAATACGGATCTCCTCTATGTCGTTGCCGGATTTAAATCGTGAAACGAGCTGATGATTATTCGTGTCCACAACATAGACCGTAATTCGTTCGGCTTCAAAAAGAGATGTAATCTCATCTTTCAAGTTGATTAATATTTCATCTAAATTCCCAGCAGCGTTTATCTTGTTGCAGATTCTTTGCAAGCGGGTTCGGTAGGCCACCTCAGAGGTGAGTTCTCGAATATGCCGGTCTTTTTTTTCAGATACTGGTGATGCCGCAATCGCAGTTTTCTTTTTTTGCCAATCATCCATTGTTTGTATCTTGGTTTTTCAGATTTTTATAATTCGCAAAAATTTTTCTAACGCCACCCAGTATCAACAAAAATCCAAGCAAATAAAAACAAAAGTAAACAAGTCCAATCGCTGATGCAAAGTATTCGATGGTTTTAATCTTCGGCATGACCTGGGGGATCCGGAAAAAGACTCCCACGCCCGCCATAACGAGAAAAATACCCCAGACAATCTGGGTATATATTTTGTTTTTATCCATTGAGTCGGCCTAAAATTTTAATATGATGAGAATGGGGGGTTTATACTTACCAAACTTCATTTTCGGCTGGATCGGATTAGACTTTAGCAAAGGATTCGTTGCAGGTGTCGGGATTCAACTCCCTGCTGGCGATGTCCCGACACCTGGAAACCACTTAAGTATTCGCAGTTCACTTTCCACGCACCTATTTCAAGCTTCCCTTAAACTCCGCCTGACGTTTTTCCAAAAATGCAGAAGTACCTTCTTTGGCATCCGGGCTGGCATAGCAAAGGGAAAATGCATCGATTTCGATACTGCAGCCGGTTGCCAGATCCACATTCATCCCTTTGTTCACCGCCTGTTTTGCTTCTCTCAGTGAAACCTTACCTTTGGATGCAATCACACCGGCAGTCTTCATGACTTCTTCCATGAGTTTGTCTTGAGAAACAACCTTGTTGACCAAACCAAGCTGAAGGGCTTCCTCGGCCGATATCATTTTACCGGTAAAAATCAATTCTTTTGCCATGCTGGTACCGATTAATCGCGGTAGCCGTTGAGTGCCACCAAACCCCGGGATCACTCCTAAATTAATTTCAGGTTGGCCAAACTTGGCGTTTTCCGAAGCATAAATAAAATCACATGCAATGGCGATCTCGGTGCCTCCCCCCAAAGCAAAACCGTTTACCGCAGCAACGACTGTGATGGGTAAAAGTTGTAGTTTGTTGATAATATCGTGACCGCTCCTGGCAAAAGATTTGGCTTTCAGCGAATCAAAAGTAGCCAACTCGGATATATCGGCGCCAGCCACAAATGATTTATCTCCTGCTCCGGTAAGTACCAGAACACGGATGTCCTCATCGGCTGCTATCGCATCAAGTGCCAATGATAACTCCGCAAGCAATGCACCATTAAGTGCATTCAGTGCCTTGGGCCGGTTAAAGGTGATGATAGCGATTCCCTCTTTGGTTTCATAGACGATATTTTCGTAAGCCATTTTAATCCTCCATTCCAGTGTAATAAATTAACGATTGGTGTTCGATAAATCATCAAGTTATATTTGTCAAATTTAAATCATCTTTTAAAAACAATGCCTGGAAGTATGTTTCGTTTATTTCTCACCAGACGCCGCAATATATATTGCGGATAATATAAACAGTCCACCGATAAATTTCATCCATGTCAATCCTTCATCGAATATAATGTAAGCCAGCAGGGTGCTGCCGATAGGTTCGCCCAGCAATGCCACCGCCACCAAACTTGTGCTGAACCACTTTAGAGACCAGTTATAGCTGGAGTGACCGATTAATTGAGATACGAGAGCCATGGCCCAAAACGCCGTAAGCGTTTGAATATTGTACCCTGTTACCGGCAGATTCAAAAATAGCACAACCAGCCATAAAATGACAGCCGCACTGCCATAGCAAATGGCAACATATGAAAGCAGGGAAAGTTTGCGGCGCAAAGTTCGCCCACAGAGCAAATACACCGCGGCACATACGGCCCCAATAACTGCCAGCAAATCTCCCCAAATTGCGTTGCCTCCGATTGCAAAATCATCGAAACCAATAATGGCAGCACCTAAAACACTGACGATGATACTTGTGATCGTAGTCCCCCTGATGCGGTCTTTGGAAATCAGCGGGGTGAACAGACCCACCCATAACGGAATCGTGTTGACCAGCACCACGCTGTTGGAAATCGCAGTATAGTCCAGCGAAGAAATCCAGCTGGCAAAATGCAGGGAAAGAAAAAAGCCGGATAGTATCGCCAACTTAATATCGCGAATAGATAATTTGCGCAGTTCGTCCCCAGCCTTCCAAGTGGCGATCGGGATCAAAATCAGGGCGGCAAGGCCCATACGATAAGCAGCGGTAACCAGGGCCGGTGCATCCGCCAGGCGCGCAAAAATCGAACCCGTCGAAACACCGATGATGCCTAGTATCAATACAACATAGGGATTAAACGGGGGGCTTGCCTTTACTTTTACCGAAACCATAAGTGCTCATGTTCATTATCAGTTCATTTCTTTATAGGTGAGGAGCAAAACAAAGTCTATTGCGTTCGGCCTGCCGGATTGGATCACTCATTTTTTGCTAAATCCTGAAGCGGCCTAAGATAAGCAATGGGGGTGGTTTCCTGGATATATTGTTTGATCCCACGGACAATGGCTTCGCACAATCGTTCCTGGTATTTGGGATTGATCAATCTTTTGCACTCTCTTGGATTGCTGATAAAGGAAGTCTCGACAAGTACGGCCGGCATTTGAGCCCCGAGAAGCACATAGAATGGCGCCTGCTTGACGCCTTTGTCATTAATGCGGCTGTAGCTTTTACGTTTCAAATGGTTAACCAGAGATCCCTGGACATGACCGGCCAGACGGCTGGATTCATTGATTTTAGCATTCTGCACCAGGTCATAGAGTATATTTTGCAGATCACTGATATTCTTGGTGGATGTGGCATTCTCTATGGCCGCCACCCGGATGGCTTCATCATCCGTGGCCAGATTCAAAAAGTAAGTTTCGATTCCAAATGCCCTGGGATTCCGGTGTGAATTGGTGTGAATGGAAATAAATAGATCAGCACTTTTAGTATTGGCAATCGCCGTACGCTCTTCCAGGGTCAGGAATCTATCGGTGTTGCGGGTCATAAAAACCTGGCAATCCAATTCCTGACGAATTTTTTTGGCCAGTCTGCGCGAAATTTGAAGCACGACATCTTTTTCATGTACGCCCTTTAAATATCCCGGAGCGCCATAATCCCGTCCGCCATGCCCGGGATCAATAATGATCCGACTGATCCCGAGTGCCAGCTGCTTGGCCAGTGCGCTGGTGGGAAGTTTAGCATTTTTTTTCAATACCACCTTGGTTTGGGGTTGGGTCGGTTTTATTTTGGCCACCGCGCCCCAGACGTCTATGACAATTCGAAATGGATCTTTGAGTGAAAAAATTTTATAGGTTTTAAAAGATTTGATATCGACCACAACTCTGACGGCATCTTGGGTGTATTGTCCGGCACGAGCATCCATCAGCAAATCGTCATTTATGGGAATTCTTTTCCTGATGTTCGTTCCCAAGCGGCTCTCTTCGAGGTCAACGTAAAGGCGCTGGGGTTTGTTGATGGATGGGTCCTTTTTTAAAAGGTGGTGAGAATATGATATTTCCCGGCTTGCGTCGATGACGATACGCGTGTAATTCGGATTGGACCAGAAACGCAAATCATCAACTGTACCCATGCTGCCTTTTTGAATATTGTCTTTAGCAGATGCGGCGGGATCATCAGCCGAGGTTGTCCTCGATTCGGTATCGATCAGGCTCGCCACATCATCGGTTCCGAGGGCGGGGGGGTTTTGGATCCAATCGGGCATCGCTTCGATGAGCGATGATGCTTTTACTTTATAGCGGCTTTCCGGAAATTGATCGATGACCTGCACATATCTATCATATCCGGTTTGCAGATCGGATTTTCGATCCGAGTATTTATAAAGGCCGGCATACAATTTTCCAGTCATAAACAGACCGGCGGCAGCATATTCGCCAGTGGGGTTTTGGTGATAAACGAAATGAAATTTCTCGATACAGCGTAACCAGTTATCACGATATTTCAATTTCCGGGGGCTTTGGCGCAAATCGTTGTAACAGGATTCAGCCTCCAGATATGCGTCTTTCGCCGTGTGCTCACTTTCGCGGGTCGATATTGTCCGGGTAGTAGTAGGGGACGTCGACGCGGCCCTTGATAGGATTTTGAGTTCAGCGACGGCTTTACCCCGGTAACGGCTGTCTGGAAATTTTTTGACGATGCGTTCGAAAAGGTCGCGGGCTTCCTGATTGTCCGATTTTTTGCCGGATCGTTTCGCCAGTTCCTGGTATAGTTTTCCGGATTTATAAAGGCCGGCAGCCGCCCAGGGTCCGGAGGGATCCAGACGATGAACCCGTTGAAATTTATCGATACACCTCAGCCAGTTATGGCGATATTTCAATTTTTGGGGAGAATGACGCAGTTTCTTATAGCAGGCCTCGGCCTGAATATACATCTGTTTAGGGGTGATTGCCTGGGATGAATCACTCCAGAAGATACTGGCTGAAAAATACAGCAGTAAGATGAACGCTATTTTGATTGGTTTAGGGAACATCAATCGTCAGGATTTCAGTTTTTCCTGCACTTCATTTAAAAAATTCAAGGCCTCGATTGGTGTCATTCTTGAAAGGTCGACTTTACGCAACTTATCAAGGATAGGGTTCTCCGGTTTACGAAAAAGATCAAGTTGTACCGGTCCTCGAGCTATATCCTTCTTCTCTCTGACCAGACATGGAGTTCCTAAAGAATCGTATTCCCCTTGCTCGATATTGTAAAGGATCTTTTTCGCACGTCCAATCACCGCCGGTGGAATCCCGGCAAGCCGGGCAACCTGGATGCCATAGCTGCGGTTGGTGCCGCCTTCAACCAGTTTTCTTAAAAAAATAATTTCATCGTTCCATTCTTTGACCACAATATTATAGTTTTTTACTCTCGGCTTTGTCTGAGCAAGGTCTGTTAGTTCGTGGTAGTGGGTTGCAAAAAGAGTTTTTACGCCCCGGTTTTTTAAATCGTGCAGATACTCCGCCACTGCCCAGGCAATGCTCAAGCCGTCAAAGGTGCTGGTTCCACGACCGATTTCATCCATGATAATCAGGCTTTTTTCAGTGGCATTATTCAGGATATTGGCCGTTTCTTCCATTTCGACCATGAAGGTGCTTTGCCCGTGGGATAGATTGTCCAGGGCGCCGACACGAGTAAAAATCCGGTCGGTGATACTGATCGAAGCATTGGCGGCGGGGACAAATGACCCCATTTGGGCCATGATGACAGCCAGTGCCACCTGGCGTAGGACGGTTGATTTACCGGCCATGTTTGGACCCGTTATAATCAATATCTGGTTTTCCTGATCATCTATTTTTATGCTATTGGGGACAAACCGTTCGCCGGTAATCATTTTTTCCACCACCGGATGCCGGCCATCTTCAATCTGGATACAGCCGTCGGTAGTCATTTCCGGTCGGTGAAAGTCATTATGATCGGCGATCTCAGCCAGGTTCATCAAACCGTCGATACGGGCTAAAAAGCGTGCAGCTTTCTGGATGTGCTGATGGTTCTCAACAACCTCATTGCGAATTTCACAAAATATTCGATATTCAAGAGCAGCTCGTTGATCTTCCGCCCCGAGGACTTTTGTCTCAAATGATTTTAGCTCTTCGGTGATATATCGCTCTGAGTTGACGAGGGTCTGCTTCCGAATGTAATGGTCGGGAACAGAGGCTGATCGAGTTTTAGAAACTTCAAGATAATAGCCAAAGACTTTGTTGAACCGGACTTTAAGGGTGTTAATGCCGGTGGCATCCCTTTCACGACCCTCCAACCGTGCCAACCAGCCTTTGGCATCACGGCTGATCTGCAATAACTCATCCAGGTCTTGTTGATATCCGGTTTTGATGATTCCGCCTTCATTAATCGTCGGCGGTGCATCCTCCCGAATCGATCTTTCAATGAGATCGGCCAGGCTTTGAAGTCGAGCAAGATTTTCGGGTGGATCAAACAGGTCATTCTTTAATTCTGCCAACATCGACCACATGCCCGGCAGCAATTCCAATGACCTCTTCAGCGCGATAAGATCTCTTGCATTCGCATGTCCCATCACAATTTTACTGCCGATGCGTTCGATGTCATAAACTGATTTCAGTTGGTCGCGAATGCCCCGGCGTATCTGAATATTTTCTTTGACCTCATAAACCGCATCGTGCCGCAGACGGATTGTATCTATATCAACCAGGGGGTAGCGTAGCCAATTGGCCAATAGCCGCGCGCCCATAGCGGTGGCGGTGCGATCGATGGTGCCCAGCAGTGTCGCCTTTCTTGTACCGGTTCGGATGTTTTTAAACAATTCCAGATTCTGCCGGCTCAAGTCGTCAACCAGAAGGTATTTGTCCAGCCGGTAGGTTTCGATTCGAGTTAGATGTTCTAATCTCTGTTTTTGTGTTTCGCGAACATAAAAGACCACTGCACCGGCGGCACAGACAGCCGCTTTCAGGTTCTCACAGCCAAATCCCTCAAGTGTGATGGTTTTGAATTGAGCGGTGAGTCGATCATATCCTTTCTTGTGTTCAAACGCTTTGTTATCCAGATAAGAAATGGATACCTCCGACAAAACCCTTGTTATCGGTGAAAAAAACGGGTCGTTCTTCGAAGATTCAGCTAATAAGACTTCGCTCGGCGCAACTCGCCGGATTTCTTCAATGATTGAAGCATGATCTCTTGACTCGGCCAGCCGAAAAGCTCCGGTGGAAATATCCAAATAAGCGATGCCGACAAAATCGTCTTTGACGGCAACTGCCAGAACATAGTTATTGACGCGTTCATCCAGCAGTTCATTTTCTATGATCATGCCGGGGGTGATTACCCGAACAACATCCCGTTTCACAAGACCTTTGGCTTCGGCCGGATCTTCAACCTGGTCACAAACGGCAACTTTGTACCCCTGGTTGATCAACTTTGCAATATAACCCCGCGCGGCTCGGTGGGGAAATCCACACATGGGAACGGGTGATTCATCATTTTTATTGCGTGATGTCAGTGTAATCTCAAGAATGCGCGATGCTAGATGGGCATCCTCGAAAAACATTTCATAAAAATCACCCATTCGATAGAACAGTATCGCATCCGGATACTGTTCCTTAATGGACAAATACTGCTTTATCATCGGAGTGGATTTAGGTGGGTTCATGAATCAATAGAGGAAAAAAAGACAGAACATCAGGGCTTCGCACCAACTGGAGTCTTGGAATGACGGCATCAACGTGCTCTAATTTGGAATATTTTGTTGTTTCAGTAGTATTATGATTTTTTACTCGATTTACTCTCCGATTCCTCGGCGGTGTCTGCGCCTAGTTTATCAATAGAAGACTTGCCCGATGGGTCGGCGGGTTTTTTAACCAAACTTTCATCCGTAAGCTCAATAATTGCGTCACTATCGGTCTTGGTTTCTGAAGCCTGCGCTGCGGTGGCTGTATCCAGTCCTTTCAAAGAGTTCAGTTCGTTCTTTAAATCGGCCACTTCACCTTCGTGAGCCGCAATCTGGGCATTGAGTTTTTTGGTTGTGCGCCTGGTCTTGAATCGGATTGAAAAGTTAAAGAGATAGGCAATGATAAAACCGAAGAAGAAGAAAATAATGAAATAAACAAAAATTGGCAGTGCGGGGAGTGGTTTCTCGATAAATCTTAGACTTAAAGATGTTTTATTGGAAATAATTTCCCAGTTGTCATAAAAGATAATTCCAATGAGTACGGTTATAATCGCCCAGATGATCACAGTAGCCTTCTTCATGAAATTTCTCCATTAATTTTTGTTGGTTAAATCAAAATTGTTAAAATAAGGTTTTAAATTATCATGGGTTGCCTTGATGTGTTCGGGAATGACCCTTACATCTGCAAACACCGTCAGCGCATTGGTATCGCCGAACCACCTGGGAACAATGTGAAAATGCAGATGCTCTTCAACACCTGCTCCCGCCACTTTTCCCAGGTTGAGCCCAACGTTGAAGCCATCGGGTTTCATGACATGCTTCAATATCTTAATCGACCGATCCACCATGGCCAGTAGTTCACCCTGTTCGGATTTGTTGAGTTCATCCAAACCGGATATATGCCGAACGGGCGCAACCAAGAGATGACCGTTGATATAAGGATACTTATTCATCATCACCATGGTGTCCTCGTCCTTCAGGAGCGTCAGATCATTATTTTTCGATAAGCCTTGGCAAAATATGCAATCACCTTCTTTTTCAGATAAAATGTACTCCATACGCCAGGGCGCCCACATTGTTTTCACGTCAGCATTACCTCTATTTTTTTGTATTCTAACCTACGCTGTTTAAAATCAAAATTCAAGCATTTTTTCCTTTCAATGGCACAACTTCCAGATCACCCCACATCCCCATTTTTTCCCCGACGATGATGAGAATTCCCCGGATATCCGCAATACCCTTACCCTTGGCAATGGCGTATTCAATATCCGAAATTGACTTAACTTTATTGCCGATAGCGGTGGCAGCGGCATCCGCAATAGAACACGAATCTGCTACCACACAGACGGCATCCGCCCTGCCGAGGCTTAGGGAATGTCCGACGGTGCCCGAAGATGTACAAACAGCCATCGGCCTTGGTCCGCCGCTCATCCGAATACCCACACGTAAACTCAAGGGGGATGTACCGGCAAAAATTCCCACCGTTAAAGGTTTGTCAGTCTTGATAAAAACGTCGCCTCCATTTTCGACGATGACATGTTCTGTCGATTTTAAGAGCCCCAGTCCGGCGTGCTCTGCGAAAGCACCGGCAACTGCCGCCATGGGCCCGACACCGGCATTTTCACCAGCTTTGATCATATCTACAACAATGGGTGGTGCTGGGCCTTTTAGCCGCCAAGGGGTTAAAGCTGCAGCAAATTCAGGATTCGATTTGACATAAGCTTCGAGATAACCCCTTTGTTCCAAAACCAGATTCCTGGTTTCATGTTCCAGTTTTTTGCCGGCATGCACCAGTAGATCGGTTTCTTTCACCACCACACGAAATGCGAGTAACCTATCGCTATTCACCAGATTCCGGTACGTTCGTTCCTGATGCATGGTATCTCCAGAGGTCGGATGACCGATGACGGTCATCAGAGGACAGACGACAGAAAAACAGACGACGACCAAAGTAAGATGCCAAAAGTCAAACGACAGATGTCAAAAGGCAGATCATTTTAATTCATCAATTGTCATTCGCCTAGACGCCCTCGATTACCGGCCTCATTAGTTCCGGACATTGGCTCAGAAAGTACTGGTCGGTCATGCCGGAAATAAAATCTCTGACGATTTCGGCCGGATGGTGACATTGGATGTAAGTTTGTTTCATATCTTTTAAAAATTGCTTGAAAATCACGCTAGACTCCCGCTGGTTTTTCATGTCCATGAGATAGGTCTCAAAAAGCATCTCGAATAGTTCTTTAATACGACGGGTGTGTTTTTTAATTCGAGAATTCATATAAATATGCTCGAGATTGAAGGATTTTAACTGTTTTAAGGCTTCCGACACCTCGGGACTGAAGGCGATGTAGGGATTCCCACGGCTGGTGCAAATGAGGTCCGTCACCAGGTTAAAAACGATGGTGCCGTTGGTATCCCCGAGCAGGCTGACGCTATCGCGGGGCAGATCGGAACGATGAATCAGCTTTAATCGAATGGCATCCTCAATATCCCGTCCGATATAGCTGACTGTGTCTGCCATACGAACCAGACACCCCTCAAGGGTCATCGGTATCAGGGCAGTTTTCGGATCAGTTTTTTTAGCAGTGATCTCCTTATCCATATCGGTGAAGGTTTTACCCGTCGCCGGCAGTAATTTATCGTTGTGGATTTCTCCGTCATGACTCAGAATACCATCCAGTGTTTGAAGGCACAAATTCCAGCCCTCTCCTTTACGCTCCACATTCTCAAGAAAATGAACACTTTGCAGGTTATGATGAAAGTAACCGATGCCGTGATTTCTGCAGATCTCAGACAGAAAGCGTTCTCCGTCATGCCCAAAAGGTGTGTGACCGATATCGTGTCCCAAGGCAATGGATTCAATTAAGTCTTCGTTGAGACTCAAAAAACGGCCGATGGTCCTGGCAATTTTTGAAACTAACTGAACGTGAAGCACACGGTGGGTAATGTGGTCATTTTTCACCAAATAGAACACCTGGGTTTTATCTATGTAGCGGGCATAGGCCAGGGAGTGCAGAATTCGATCGACATCCACCGAGAAGGCTTGACGGTAATCGGATTCCAAGCGTTCATCCGGCATCCGCCTGACGGCATCTGCATTGCGGACAGCCAGAGAAGACAGCATTTCACTTTCCTGACGGTTCAGCAAAACCTTAAGATCAGAAAGAATTTTTTCATCATATTTCTTCATTTTGAATCATGACTTCCATCAGATGAATGTAATCAATACCTGCCTGGCGAAACCCTTCTTTGCCATATTTCATATTCGCTTCAAAAACATAATAACGCCCGGCATGGCAACAGATATCAATGCCCACATCGTCCCACCGACATGAGCGTGCGGTGCGCAGTGCCAGATCGAGAGCTTCCTGTGGAACAGGATCCAAACATATCCTGCCGCCCAATGCGATATTGCAGCGAAATTCGTTTCGGGTCGCAATACGCCAATATGCATGCACGATCCGCTGACCGACGACAACCACTCTGATATCACGATTCACCGATAGATATTCCTGTATATAAGCCACATCCGTCTGTTCCAGATAATCACCAAGTTCGAATTGGTTCTGGATGAGATAAACCCCGCGGCCCAAAGCGGATCCCCTGGGAATCTTGCCGATGAAAGGATACTTAAAGTGATCGGTTATCTTTTTTTTTTGTCGTTTCCCATAGAACACCCGTGTCCGTGGATGGGAAATGTTCAGCAGTTCAAACAGTGCGGTTTGTTTTATTTTGTCCTGTACACACTTATAGGTATGGTAACTGGGAAAGGTATCTTTGCCGATGGCATCGAATAAATCTGCGTAAAATGATGATGGGTAGTATATTTTACTTGCGTTGCGGATTAAAGTTCTCTCCTCGGAGGTGTAATCTGAGAAATTTGGCCGAACCCCCAGTGTGACCACATTGCTACAGTCCTTCAGTCGACCTTCCAGGGCAATGGATTTGGCAGAATTCGTCATCTTAAAAATTAAATTCAGATTCGTAACAGATCAACCATAAAGCTTATTCCGAGACTGCGCTCGGAAAAAGTGGCTCTTTAAGGGCCGCAAGCAAACCGATAGGATAATACGGCATATTCTAAACCTGCTGAACCCTCTATCACACAAAAAATTGCTAATTATTCAAAAAGATACGCAATTTTTTTCAACGCCCGCTTGGTATGACTGCCCGGCCAGAAGATTCGATGACATTGCGAACAGGTATAAAACTCACTGTGAGTTTCATAAATATAATCAGGTATCAGGCCGCAAACATTATCGAGATTAACAGGTATAATCGGGATATTGCATTGAGTACATCTTGAAAACGGTCGGGTGTCCAACGGGCGGATACCAATTTCAACGATGACCTGTTTGAGCTGTCTCTCAAGGTAGTTTGATCTAATGAATATCAGCCTATGGGCACTGATCTGTTTCTTTATTGCTCTGGTCCGTGTGAGCACAATCCGGTCTTTTCCCAACCGATCATAAAACATTTCGGCTGAAGAATCTATGCCAAAAGTGGTATCAAACCCTAACATCCGCAGCCATTTTGCCAGTCTCCCCAGGGTGTTGTCAGCAACGAAATAAAGGGCCATTGGAATAATCATCTAAATTAAGCTATTTAATTCTTAATTCTTCATATGCTTGTTGAATTTTTTTAAAGCGCTTTTCAGCAAGCGCTTTGAATTCATCTCCCAAATGCTCGACCTTGTCCGGATGATATTTCCCGGCAAGCTGCCGATAGGCTCTTTTAATATCATCCTGGGATGAGCCGTTTTCAATTCCGAGGATGTCATAGGGATTCCACAAGGCAGCTGAATCTTGCGTATGTGTGTTCGAACGGCTACTGTTTTCCCCAGCCGTATCTTTATAATTATGGCCACTATGAGTATACTTGTCGCTTTGATAACGTTTTTGTTTTTTCGACAAATGAAAATAACGCCATAAAAAGCCCAGTATCACCAAATCATCGATCCAGCCCCAGCCGATAATCATATCCGGTAGCAGATCATAGGGACTCAGAACATAGATCAGTGCCAAAATGAGCAGGATAATTTTCCACATAGCCGAAACTTATCCCTCCTTGCCTGATAAAGGCGGAATTCCCACGATTCCAATTGTGGCGAAGTTTGCAAAAAAACAATCTTTTAGTAATTCTTAGCTTCAATGACCCTTGGGGAGTATAAATCAAAGTTCATACCCGGTCAATGATGGTGACCTTTTAGCAGCGATTTTATTGGATGATTTTATCTGGACTTTATAAATAACCCGGCCCTAAAGTTCCCGAATTATTTGCCGATTTATATTACTCCGGGGTAATATAAAAACCAGTATTATTTTCACTTCGGACGGGCCGGATGTTTTCAGATTTAGTGTTCGCAGGGATTCGCGGCAGTTGACGATAACATCACCCTTAACGCACCGAATCTCATGTCCTCCGGCTTATGAACCATTCGGGATGACGGAATAAATAAACCCAACTGTCAAGGGACTTTTCATATGCGCAATTTTTTTCAAGCAATCGTACTAGGCAGCGTCTTAACGATTGTTGGTGCCGCTTTATTCGTTTTTTTTACAGACAAGCAAATCATCGTTTTAAATGACGATACCCTCAAAACAGTTGATGAGACCTGGTTGGCCGGGGATTCCCTTTTCTATGAAATAGATGGTCAAATCGACTTTCTTGAAAAGGGCGAAATAAAAACCTATGGTAAGCGGGACCTTCGGCATGTTTTCCTGGGAATTAAAGGGACCATAATTGAAAATTTAAATCGACTTGAAAACGGGATAAATCCTTTCCTTGAAAGGAACCATATCCCCTTTGAACTCAACCTATCCCATCCGGTGACCTTTCTGCCACTGCTAATTTTTCTCCTGATCATGGTGTGGTTAAGACGCGTTGTCAAACCAGACTCTAATAGTCCCGCCCAAAAAAATTGCAAGGATTTCTCACAAGAATCCAAAAATGAGATCCCAACCCGCTTAGACATCGTCCGCTTTTTCTTAAACTTGTACAAATATCAAATCGGTGCGGAGGCGGATGCTCCAGCTGAATTTGTGTCGTTGATGCCCAAAACCACCGGTCCCAATCATATCTACGAGCTGCGGGTCAAGCACCTGGAAGATTGGGCCACGCGCCGTATGACTATTGGCCCATTAGGCGAGGAAAGCGGCAGTAAGAGCAAGTGTTACTTTGTGATTTACGATGTGCACATGGTCGTGAAAATCCCGGCAAGGCCCATCGACGATTTTGAAGAGTATGTCGAAAACATTAAAAAGGAAGTTCATATCGTTAACAAACTTATCCCCAGAGAATGCATCATACCCAAAGTGTCCGTAATCCTGGGGTTGATTCACAGCTTTCCCTACAGCGAAGATATCCCGCCGGAACGACTTGAAGGAAGATACATCAATTTATTGCGCAAATCGCCGGAATATCAGAAATATTTAAAGATTAACAATACCTTTGTTTTCACAATGGATTTATCAAAATACTATTTCCTGAGTCACATCCTTGATGAACTGCACGATATAAAAAATTTGATTGCCAAGGAAGTTGCTGAAAATGCTCATATTATATGGGAACCTGCAAAATTTAAAGGTCGATACGGGACTGAAAATGATGCCATTGTTGAAATTCGCAATATTTTCAATCACTGTGAAGTAGATATCCGTCACTTACTGGAAAGTACCGGAGTCAAAGAAACGGTGACCACTTATCAAATTCAGTCATGGTTTTATACACATTTGGGCGCTAATTCTGTGCCGGCAGATGTCGACGGGCTTCCCAATAATTTTATAATGGGACTGAATCGTCTTTTAAAGAAATCCGTGCAGGAAAACTCCAAAGTGGTGGATGTGTACCGTAAAATAATAAAAGAGTATATTTTTAGATCGTCTTTTGAACAGAACAAACCTCAAATGGAAGCTGTCGCAGCTAATTTGCTTGATATTCTGGCATGGTTCAGAGAAAAAAGAGTGGCCATGAGAGACCTCAAACCCGACAATTTGTTTGTGGCCGGAGATCCTGCAAGGTACCCGCTTTTTTTGAAATCTGCCCAGGAATTTTCCATTGGCATCATAGATGTCGAAACGGCCGTTGATTTTGAAAAATCCAAATATAAAAAAATCAAACAACCAATGTTGGGAGGGACACCATTCTATGCAACACCGTCCCATTTTATCAAAAATGATGTCCTGATCTACAAGTTTAAAAATTTAGGGAAAATTCTACATCTTCAGGATTGGCATGCCGCTATGGTAATGATCTACAAAGTGATTACGGGTGATCTTCTGTTTGAACAAACTGCCAGGTTGTTCAGTGAAATACGCAACCTGATGGTGAAGGCCAATAGGCCGGGAGGGCATCAAACCGATGTTTTTGAAGAAGCCAGTCGGATATTCTGGCACAGTGCCGTCTCTGAGTTTCAAGCAAAAATCTCTGAATCGGAAAAATCACTGAAGGCCGTGATGGTGGATCTTACTGAAGCCGTCAAACACATGTTCGTCAAAACTCTGGTCAAGGAAAAAATATCGATCGTAAAAACCATCAAAAAAATTGTCGATTCACAGAATATTTTTGAAAAGGACCATATCCGCAAGCTTTTGTTAAGATGCTCATATGCCAAAACCTGCCAGTTTAAAGCCGATCTGGAAACCAAGGCAAAACGCTCTGGAGGTCTTTCCGAACCCCGGACAGAGGCGATCACCTTCTTGCACAAACTGGCGGATCTCAAGGCGTTATTTGGTCAACATGTCTATGTGCAAAAGGTATTGTCGCAACCGGAGATAAATATATCGGCCTACGACATCTTGATCTTCATGTTCAATGTGGTGTTCAAGAACATGTACAAAAGTGAATGGGCACCCTTGTTTGGCGAACCTGTCATCGACTGCGAGATGCCCAATGAAGAAACCATTATCGAAGAGACCCAATAAGCCATATCACTTTCCAGATCAGGTGATTCGTTGCTAAAAAATTCATTTGTTTTTCAATCAGCTGGAGAAGACACTGAGGTTGCCTTGCTTTCTAACCATTTTATTTGACAGCTACGGATGCAAAAGTTAAAATCGGTATCTTGAATTCTTAGGTTAGACCCACCTCTCACACAAAGGATTTGGCCCGCCGTCGCCACTGGCAGCCGCAGCTTCTCCACTATTCCAACAGCGGAGACACAGCGGGCAGCCGTTCACGGGTGGTTGGGTATGCCACCTTAGCATTTTATGGAGATCCCCCGATGGAAAACAATGATTCCAATGCACGTTTCAACTATAAGCAGGGACAATCACTAGTTGAACTGGCCCGTCGTACCATTTCTAACAAACTGGTCGGAAAATCAGACCAAATGGAATCGGATACCCAATCACCCATGTTAAGTGACGAAATATTCCAGGCGCATTGCGGCACATTTGTCACCCTTAAAATCCAGGGACAGTTACGGGGGTGCATCGGTAATCTTACAGCCACTGAATCCGTACTGGAGGGCGTCAAGCGTAATGCGATCAATGCCGCCTTTCATGACCCCCGGTTTGCATCCCTAACTGCCGCTGAATTGGATCGGACTGAAATTGAAGTCAGTATATTAACCAGCCCTCAGAGACTGGAGTATCGCGATAAACAAGATTTGATCCAGAAACTGCGGGTCAATGTAGACGGTGTCATTCTGCGGAAAGGCCAGGCCAGCGCTACTTTTCTACCCCAGGTGTGGGAGCAGTTGCCCCGACCCGAGGACTTTCTTACCCACCTTTGCCAAAAAGCCGGATTATCCCCGGATGCTTGGAAGCGCTCTGAATTGGAAGTATTGACATACCAGGTCCAATATTTTGAAGAAGAACAGTGATCGTGCGGTTGTTCGGCGGGATGCTATTTTCCTTTGCACTGGTTTATCTGGTTACCCCGCTTCAGTCCATAATGTTGTCGAATCTACCCCTGATTGCTGCCATTTGTCTCCTTTGTCCGGCAACGATTCGACATCGCCGGGCATATTTTGCGGCGATTGCAATGGTTGTCAGCCTTTTGGCAGGAGGTATCATCTGGGAGCAAGCATCGCTGGCACCCGCCAGTGGGAAACTGGCTGATTACCGTGAGACCCGCTATGGACGCATCGTGGTTCATCAGGATCGGGAGCAATACACCCTGATTGAAGACGGCGTTCCGGTATTCAGCAGCCAGAACATAGGTGTTACCGAAGAAATCATTCATTACCCCCTGTCTCAGCTTGATCGTTTAGAGCATGTCCTGTTGATCTCGGCCCAGGGCGGTATAATGACCGAACTCCAAAAATACCCATTGAAGTCCATTGATTATGTGGAACTAGATCCGGAAGTCACCGCCGTTCAATTTAAGTTTGGTTTGGTCAAGGCAATCCCCGGCTTAAACGTCATTCACCAGGACGGTCGGTCCTATTTGGCCCGTACGCACAAAATTTATGATGCAATTATTGTCAATTTACCCGAACCGGGTACTTTCCAGATGAACCGCTTTTACACCGATCGCTTCTTTGAACTCGCCCAAAAGCGACTGAGCCGGGACGGTATATTGAGTTTTTCAATGCAGGGTTTCGAAAATTATCTGGCCGAACCCCAGCGTCAGAAGCTGTCTTCCCTCTACAATACCGTCCAGGCATACTTCAAAAATATTTTGATACTACCGGGGCAAAAGGTATTCTTTCTGTGCCGAAACCGCCCGTTGACCACCGATATCCCAGACTCGCTGGTACGCAAGGGCATCGCCAGCAATTATATCAGCGGCTATTATGCCGGCAATCTGACCCGCGAGAGAATCGATCGGCTGGGGACGCGCCTTGATCCGTCCACCCCACCCAACCGTGATGCGACCCCCTATTTAATGCGCCTGATGTTTTCCCAGTGGTTTGCCAAATTTCAAACCTCGCCGTGGGGATTTTTCCTGACCATCTCCGTTTTGTCGGCTATCTACATCTTTCGCATCACCAGAGAAGAGTTTGTTCTTTTTTCTACCGGTGCCATGACCATGGGATCTGAAATCCTGGTTATCTTTGCATTTCAAATTTATTTCGGGTATATCTACCATCAGATCGGCATCATTATTACCATCTTCCTTGTAGGACTGCTGCCCGGCGCCTTGCTGGGCAACCGACTGCACCGGCAGGGCAAACCGTTTCTGGTGATATCTGATGGGCTTCTGATCGTCTTTCTGGCTGTATTTATCCTGTCCATTGATAGGTTGGCAGATCAGCTGCCCGTGTCATTTTATCTGGTATTCGGATTCGTCGTTGCGCTGGTGTGCGGCTTTCAATTTCCGCTGGCACTTTCCTTGCGGGGCGGCGGCAATGCGGCTGTCACCCGTGCTTTTTCCGCGGATCTAATCGGGGCCGCCGGCGGTACCTATGGTTACCAGTGTTATCCTGATTCCCTATGCGGGTATTGTTTGGACCGCCATCGGACTGATCGGTTTCAAACTGATTAGTCTATGGATGATTGCGACCCGCAGGATTCAACAGGTTTAAAAGGTCGGTGCCCCAGAATATAATCAGCCATCTGGGCGCATACTCAACCTCCGAACAGTCAGGATACTCGTTGTTGGATGCCGGATAATAGATTATAGGGTCTACAATTCCGTTTTACCTCTGGCGTGGGAAGCTATTATGACCAAAGTCACACGACGAAAATTTCTTTGCCACAGCGCCGCTTGTCTGGTCACCGTCACGGCCACCCAAGGATTAGACTTTTTTAGGGCAAAATCTTGTGAGGCTGCCGGTGGCGGAGATATCCGCGGCAAGGTGTTCAAGGACGATGCACCGGCAAGGCCAGGCAAATACGCCCGGGAGGGTTTTTTATATAAAAAACTGAAAAAACAAAAAGTTATCTGTGGTATCTGCCCCAATCACTGCATATTATCTCCGGGGGATCGTAGTGTCTGTCGATCCAAAGTCAACCTGAACGGCACGCTATACAGTCTGACCTACGGCAATCCCTGCGCCGTCAATACCGATCCCATTGAAAAAAAACCACTTTTCCATTTTAAGCCCCGGACAAAGGCTTTTTCACTAGCCACCACCGGGTGCAATTTTCGCTGCTTAAATTGTCAGAACTGGGAAATTTCCCAGGCCAAACCCCATGAAGTTGAGTATGTTCGAGAGCTATTCCCATCTGAAGTCATCGCCGCTGCCAAAAATTCCCATGCGCGCTCAATTGCCTACACCTACTCCGAACCGATCACTTTTTTCGAATACATGATCGATACCGCCCGTCTGGCAAAAGCATCACAATTGTCCAATCTGTGGATCTCCAATGGCTATATCAACGAAAAACCGTTGGTCGCGCTTTGCCGGTTTTTGGATGCCGCCAGTATCAATCTGAAAGCATTCAGTGACGACGTTTACCGAAAATTGAACGGCGGCCGTCTCCAACCGGTGCTGAATACCTTAAAGACCCTGCACGACAGGCATATCCATTTTGAGATAATCAATCTGGTGGTTCCCGGTTATGTCGATGACAAGGAGATGATCAAGCGTATGTGCGGCTGGATATTAGAGAATATCGGTGCCGACCATCCCCTTCACTTTTTAAGATTTTTCCCACGCTATAAACTGGACCGACTGCCGCCGACGCCGGTCTCAACCCTGACGCATTTCCGGGAATTGGCCATGGCCGAGGGGATTCACTATGTCTATGTCGGCAACGTGGCCGGACATGACGGCAACAACACCTATTGCCACAATTGCAAACATCTGTTGATCGAACGCCGCGGCTATTTTATTTCCACCGATAACCTAACAGGAAATCATTGCAAATTCTGCAATACCACCATTCCGGGGGTATGGCAGGCCATCTGAGACGAATCGGTATTTTGGGAGTATTGATGGAGGATAATCCGGAATTTTCATAACTGAGGTCACCCCGGAGCCACTCATCTGAAGTGAGCTTGCAGGTGAAAGAAACCTCTGACCCATGACCACCGGCCCAGCCGGTGGTCATGGTCGTAACTGCCATTGAGGTGAGATCGCCTAATCGAAACCGTATGTAACTAGTTTTCTTGCCAAAATAATTTTCCGCTCTTGGTTGTCCCAGGATTCAATTCATCGATCACAGCGATTGCCCCGACACTGGTCTGAATAAAGACCTTGGAGCCTGTTTCTCTACCCGTATGAATATTCGGGGTAATCGAAAGCCCGGTGCCCAGGCTGATCTTTTTCAGCACTAATTCGGCGCCATCTTTCGTATCACTAGAATCGTTTCCGATCACCGTTTTGTGAAAGGACGTGCCGGTTTGAAAATTCAAGGCATACAGAAAGGTTTCCCCTTCAAATGTGCACGGGTTGCGAGAGGGTACATAGGTGGTAAAGCTAAGGACATCACCGAGTAAGGTGGCCTGCCCCAGATTTCTCTCCTTAAACTCGCTAAAATCCAGGAACCAGCCGTCGTTTGACTGTACCTCACTGGATAGTAAAGAATAGTCAGTGACACCATCGCCTCCTCCCACAACCGCACCCCCTTCATACACTTTAACATTACTCGAGTCATAAAGGCTACTGCGTGTAATCAAAGGATAGGAAGCGGTGTTCTCTTTCAGCCCGTAAAAGGATTGCTGGTCATCATTATAAGCATCATCGTTGACGAAAAATCGACCGGTGCCAAAGTAGACCCATTTTGATCCGTCCTTGTCCAGACCCACGGTTGGTGAGGCCACAATGGGCTGTCCTGCGCTCAACGCGATAGCGGCATCGGATAAATCAATCAGGGTGCTATCATGGGTCCAATTAGTATAATCCGCATCGTTGTCAATAACAATCCGCCGCAACTTGCCGCCCCAGTCAGTACCATCGAAGTTGACCGTCCCGAAATAAACGGTATCAGTGGTGAAGTCAAGGTTCCAGTCCACCGAAATAGGATCCGAGATAAAGCCATTGTCATCGCCGCTAAATTCGGAAAAATAATATTCTCCTGCATATGTAGTATCCGCCAAATCTTTTTTACCGCTAGTCTCGGTCAAAACTGCCAGATTACCGCTGGTTGCCAGTTCTTTTAAATCAACAACGAACATTTTGGCTTTCTGCTGGCTGGTTGCCGTACTCATGGCGTTCTTATCCGGGCCGTCGGCGGCGTTACCGACCGGACCGGAACCAAAGACCAGGTACCAGTCATTGGCACTAAACGATCCATCAGCTTGCTGATCACGAACCGGCACCACCGCCGGGTAACAAGTACTAAATCCCATATCCGGCAGGGCAATCTCGCCCAGTAGCCGCGGCGGATCTTCCGGATTGGTGATATCCAGAATGAAATAGGCCGAGCGCATAACTTTGTCGGTCCCTGCATTATAAGGGCCGTCGGTCTTGTCCAAGTCAGCCGCAATTTGACCGCCGCCAAAGCGCATGCCACCGACCAGGACTGTGCCCCAACCTCCAGGATGGTCTGAATCCAACTCAGTTGTCCCGTCCGCCTGGAAAAAGATCTTGGCATCAAAAATCTTGGGTTTCATGTCTACATAATAAACGTGAAGATATTCAGGCTCCGTCAGCCAGTAAAGATGTGGCAAAAGATTATAAGGAATATAGGCCCAAAGCTCAGCCCCTAACTCATGTGCCGTGTAATTGGAATCGGGTGTCACGCCATCGGCTTCATAGGGTTGGGATAAAAAAGCCTTAGATGCCAAATCAAAGAAGCCGCCATTGAAGGCATGAACCATTCCATCGTTGGCGCCCACGTAAATTACATTACGCCGACCCTGGTATTTACGATAAAATGCCGCATAGGTGCTATCGCTATAGAGAAGATCATAATTTTCTGCTGGTTTGGACACCAGGGTGGGTGTAGAATTAACCACATCCCCCAGTCGCCAGGTGCTCACCGACAAATCACCGTTATGATCCACCTGTCGGCTGCGCATGGCCGGAATGGTCGAATTGCTGAAGGAATAGGCGTCTTGATCCTGGCCGCGGATAAAGTTGATCACCCGGTCGGCTTGATGCCCCAGAAAATCGTTGAAATCTCCCGAATCAATGCCAGGTGGCGGGATCAACGCGTTATGGAGAAAAGGTGTATAAAGATGCAAATAGGGTGAAATATCAGCTTTATTTGCGATGGTAAATTCTTTTATCTCGCCGGTTTCGGCCACCTTGTCGCCATCATCGATAAAGGTGAAAATGTGCCTTTCGTTCGCATCACTATCATAGCTCCGCTGAGTGGTTGGATCTGAAAGCGTGTTTAGCCAGTCGCTGGAAGACCAGAGAAACTGGATCGAGGATATAGGACCGGAGTCGGCGGGGGTCACCATTTCCGAGGCATCCAGCACCCCGTTGGCCGGAATAACCACGTTACCACCTACATCTTTAACGCCATCATAATATTTGTAAACAGTTTCGCCGTCAAAAACGATAAACTTATCGTCTTGTAGATCGAGGCTACCGTTATGGTTGGTGTCCTCACGAATGTTGCCATGTCCGTCCACCAGCATCGCATGCACTTGGCCGACCCATTGGACGCGGTTGGCCAGGGTGTCGTTAAAGGCCGGGTAGAAGATAGATTGGTAGATGGCCCCCTCCCCGGAACGGGAGTTGGAAATCACGGAAGCCGCCGTGCCGGAGGAAGTACGCTGTAAAATGCTCTGAAAGGCGGCCATGAGCTCATCCACAAGGGTATAGCCGTCATTGGCAAAGTAAAAGGTATCCGGATTACAGTCCTCATCCGCATCCCATTCGTTTTTCATGCCGGCACAATTGCCGCTGTTGCTGATAATGTAATTGTTGATGTTGCCATGGACCGGGTCAGGCATATGATCGTTGTCATAATCAACGAAGCCGCCATTGACCGCTGATTCGCGCAATTTGCGACTACTACTGTCGAACTGCTCACCCTCCCCGAGCGCCGCGTAGACGTAATAGCTGACAACCTCTTGGTGTCCGGACAAATCTGGCCGCATATCTTCCTTACGGAGATACAGGGCCATATCATCCAGTTGTTCGACAAAACCGGAGTTGGCGTCATCATCCGCATCACCGATTTCAGCGGGGTGAGTGGACGTCGCTTCCCAGTCCTTATACGGCTCGCCGTCGTTAAAATGCAGGACAAAGGTCTCGGCGCATTCCAGTTTTAGGGCGGCATCCGCGTAGTAATAGGGATCCACCAAAGCACCTTCCGGAAAGGTCGTTGCCGTGCTTTTATCGTCGTAAAAGCCCTGGCCGTTGCCCGTGTAGGTTCCGTTACTCTGGTTGACGTATTTCATTATTTCGTAAAGGGTTTCGGCAATGGGGGTGGTGCCCCAGATCAAGGGATGTTCCTCGATAGCCTGAATGATGTTTTCCACCGGATCATGGACCCCGGTGGAAAGACAGATGTCATAATTGCTCCGCTGATCTGCCGGTTTGGTAACATCCGGATAACAGGGATTTAAGGTTCCGCCGTTGACGGTGTTATTGGTGTATATGGAAGTCGGGTTTTTGGTGTGGTCATAATTATAAACAGCCAGACCGATGCGCATGGCATTGGCAATGCTCTGAATAATACCGGTAGGCTCAGTCTGCACCCCCACCCGGATACGATATCCGGTCTGAAATTCTACGGCCAGCCAGCCCACATCCTCATCGAAATGGCCCGTTTCATCATCATCGGATTTTTCCTCCCCCAGCTTCAGTTGGATGGCGGTCGCATCGTTGGTCTGACTGGAGCCGCCTACCCGGATGCTGACCGGATCTTCACCGTTTAAGGTCTGTAGATCAGCGATAAACATAGGCGCTTCGGAAAAAGGGTTGGACGAGTCATATGTGATGGTATCCCAGCTGTCGTCTACATTTTCCTTGATACCGGCCTGAATGGTGACAGATGTGCCGTTGTAGGTGAACGTGTCACTGGAAATGGTGGTGGAAGCTCCTGACGGCGGAATCAACATAATCACATGGATTTTTTCATCCGGCGAATGGGTGCAGGTATCACCCCCGCCGTTGGCTTCCTGTTCCTGGATGAGCAGATTGAACTGGGTGTTCTCAGAGCCGCTGGCAAATGAATTGCGAGTTACCAACGCCGCCGTATCGCCACTTGGATCCCAGGATCCCACCCCGGAAAAGACGATCGGTTTTTGAGTTGCGGGGACGTCATAAATCACCGTTTCCGGTGTACTGAGACCACCGCAGGCGCTTGATCCGATACTTACCTCGGATTTTTGGGCCTGAATCTTCCAGAGGCTCCCATCATCCATGGTTGCTTCGATCCAGCCCCGCGGATTGCCGCTGCCAGTGGTCGATTCCGCCACCAGATAAGTAAAGCTTTCGGTGGTGTGATCACCGTCCCGGTAGTCCCATTCCTGGAGTCGCACCCAAAAACCGGTGGCATGGGTGTGCGGCCAGGCGGTATCCCATTTAATGCGGGGGTCGGCCGTGGGGTCCGATCCATTATAAGTGAGTCCTTTGACCACCACCCGGGGCTGTTCATAAGCATTGGCAAATGGGACCCACTGCCATTCCGGTTGGTCCTCATCCCAGCTCATGGTCACCTGGCCAATTTCGACTTCGTCGCCCAGCTGGACCACATTGCCACCGGTGGTCAACTGAGGTAAAAGTTTCTGTTCGCTGATCAAAAATACCGTATTGTCCGGGATGGCAGCCGGCGTATAGCCGCCCGAGGCGCTGGTGACATACTGCTTATGGAATTCATAGTCATAGGGCTCGTGTTGGCCTTCGAGAATATACCAGCCGTCCCACCCGCTCCAGTCAGCCACCCGGTTGCGGTTGAATGTGCCGGCGGTTACCTTAAGCGACACTTTGCCGCCCACCATGACCTTGCGGGCCACATCGATCCGCCGCATGCAAAGCCAGTTCATGAAGTTGCCGTCCCATTGGCCGAGGGGGGTATTATCTTCGTAGAAAAATTCATTAACGGCATCATAGGCATACTTGGCATTGCTCTTAAAATAGCCGTAATAGGCGACAGCAGGGTTGAAATCATCATGCATCCCGGTTTTCCAGTTTCCGGCCAATACATCCCGGTAAGCCACAGCCTTCATACTCCCGGAAATATCCATGGCAATAATGACATTGGGCGGAATCTCTCTGGAGATAAATGGCGGGACTTTGGAATAATCCGACATGATGGGCATCTGCCAGCTGGCTTCTACTGCGAGCACGTTAAAAAGTAGGCTGAATAAGCCGCATACGAATAATGAAGAATAAATTCTCTTTATGACATTTAAGGTTTTTGCGGTTCTCACGGTAATTCCTCCCATATAATCTACCCTAGCGACAGTTTCATTATTAGTGATTGATAATCAAAAAGATTTTAGAGCAAATGACGCCATCGCAGCAATACTCTAGCCTGACCGTTGCGCGGACCGTTAGCAAATGAACGAATATCATAGACAATGGCGGCGCCTCCTCCGGAGATGCTCTTGCCTTTCCCCTCATAACCAGCGGCAAGTTGAAGCGCATTGCCGGTTGAAAGCTGAGTGTTTCCATAAATCTTGAGGCTGACGTTCTCGCCGCCGAGATTGGGAATCTCAACATCCCGGTTAGCTTCAGTTGGGATATTGTTCTCCGGGGTCACCGTGTCTTCTTCGTTGCCGTAAAAATTGGTGGTAAAGATATTGGTAGCTCCCCATGTCGTGGTGCCGGCACCAAACCCTCTTTCCTCTATATTCTGCTCCACCAGTTCAATACCCGCCTCGGAGCCGCCATCCGCTGCATAAAATGCCATCTTATGCAATTTATCATTGGTCGAAATCTGGACTTCAACTATACTGGTGCTGGTGGCGGATATACCGACTATAGTAAGGATCAGCAATATAAACAGAGCGCTCACGATTACCGATCCATCCTGGGAATTATTTATTAATAATAGTCGCTGTTTCATGCGATGATTCCTTTCACGCTTTCAAAAATATGTTCCGACTAGATGACATCAGCCTTGATGTAATTGACGGAGAAATTCCTGGCGCCGCGATCCTGCCAGTCGACCCGGATGGCGATGGTTTTCGTTCCATTCACCGGACTGTCGTCGGCGACATTCCAGCTTAGCGTGTATGCGCCGTTTATCACCGGACCGCCGGTGACGATGTTGGCATAAGGCTGAGCCATCAGCCTTTCGGCCTGCGCCGCCGCCAAAGTGGCCGCCTCAGTTCCTTCGCGGGCCGTGCCATTGCCTTGGATGGCGGTAATTTGCATGGCGCTGACCGCCAAAAAACCAATGGCAAAAATGGCCATGCCAATCATCACTTCCACCAGGGTGAAGCCTTGATTGTCCATCTGTTTCGTGTGTTTTCTGATTACCTTGTTTAACATAATTTTGACCTCATTATTTTATTACGCCGCTTCGCTGTGCCACCGTTTTTACTACATCCTAGCTAAATTCCCATGTTGCGACATTTGATGGTGGTTGTCATGAGACGGGGTTCAAACCGATCATCAGCCGTGACGACCTTGTTGCCGACCACATAATTTCTCATCCGCGAAGTTTCGCGCAAAGGGTTGCGCGTACGGGCCAGAACCCATACTCTAACCGCTCTGATCGAGTTGAGTGCAATGTTGGTCGGCAATCCTAGCGAAGCCAAGGTGACACCCCCTGCCGTATCACCAGTATCGATGTCGCCATCATCGTCGGTATCTAAAATCGTGTCTAAATCGTTATCGCCATCGCTATCAATCGCCCAAATTACATTACCCCCGACGGTGGTATCCTGTTGGCCGTCCCCGTCATTATCATAGGCATAGGCAAACCCGATGGCCCGGATATCTTCCGCCACCCGGGCAGCGGTCGGATCCGTCTCTATTCAGTGGTCCTGCAGCACCGGCATCCGTTACACCATCATTGTTTGCATCATTGTCCAAGATGAAGGTGATGTCCTCAGTCGGATTCATCTGGTTCATCAATCGATCCATCTAAATCATCATCTACTCCATTGTGGATTTCCAGCGTAAATTGGAACGAATTGGGTCCGGCAGTTACAATACCGGGCAAGCCTGTTGCTCCTGGATCACAGCCGGCCATGCGAATGTCTTGTTCCATGAGATACAGCGCGCCTCTCAAGTTTTGCTGAACATCTACGAGCTGTTGCTGTTTCACGTTAGATTTTGCCTGAGAATCGAAAGAAGAATAAATTGCCATGAGAACCATGGAACCAACCGCCATAGAAATTAGAAGTTCAATTAACGAAAATCCCCTTATATTAGCTGTCTTTTTTATCATCATGGTAAAACTCTCTTACTTTTTATGGTTCATAATCGGACCGAATATATTGATAAAGTATCAGCGTCTCAAACCGTATTGACCGACAATACTGGTTTAACTCATTTGCCCCTATTGCACCCGTGAGTTACCGGTGAAACTCACTCTAATCACCTTTATTCCGCCCTGGGAATTTCTGATTTCAACGGTACCGCCAGCTAAATTTGCAAACCCTTTGCTGTTAAATTGAACTTGCGGTGCTCCCAATTCAAAGGAGGCTGAAAATATATCTACCCCGGCAGGCATCTGGCCGCCCTTAAATGTCTGACCCCCTACTGTGGCCTGATAGGTCTCGTTTCCGACATTAAACGAGACGGTTGCCGTCGTATTACCGTTGATCGCCCGTAGCCTTGCCAACTGTAAAGTAGATTGAATATCTTCAGTACCGCTCCGTAATCTGTAATCCGGCAGCCAGCCGATTATGCTTGGAACGGCAATGGACATCACTATGGCTATAATACCAATTACCACCATCAACTCCAGTGCAGTAAAACCAAAATTTTTTCGCATCGTCTTGATCTCCCGTGTTTCATGTTTACCGCAACACATACAAATTTTATGCCATTTGTCGCTTCATAGACAATAAAAGGTTTCCAACCAGACTCCAAACGCTGCCAGGTTGACTACAACACTATTAAATTATAGTGAATTTTTATTTTGTCCGAACAAATAAGCTGAAGCCCGGATGTTGAACAGCCGGACCAATTTGTGCGATGAAATCCTATATTGTCATCAATACTATTAAAATTTTTAATAGACATATTAAATGATTTTATAGGTTTTAGCAGTCGCCCATTCTCTTGTTGATCAATTTTCCGTGATCATTTATAATTGGCAGAAATTATTTCCAATGCATTCCTTAACCAACCTTAGGCAGACCGACAAAAATGTCGCAAATTCGCAACCGAACCGCACAGGGCTTGGCCGTCGGCGAGACATTCACAGTGTCACGTAAATTTACGGAGCAGGACATATTAACCTTCGCCGATATCACCCGGGATTATAATCCTATCCATTTTGACGAACGCTTTGTGGCCGCCAAAAATTTAAAAGGCCGGATTTGCCACGGTCTGCTGGTGGGAAGTCTGCTTACGGAAATCGGGGGACAGATGGGGTGGTTGGCTTCAGAAATGAACTTTAGGTTTAAAAAGCCGGTTTATTTTGGGGATACGATTGAGTGCTCGCTGACCATCACTAAAATAGACGGACCAAATCGGGCCAGAGCCGAAGTGATTTATCGCAACCAGGACGGACTCGTCGTCCTGGAAGCCGAATTGGCGGGCGTTCTGCCAGGCGCCCGGGAACGGGCCATCCTCAGTGCTATTTTGGGGGAAAAAACTTCAGCGTGAGTATTTTACGTCGGATTGGGCTTGGCGTCAGATTTAGCGGAAATGCTTGCTCCGCCACCAAGCCCGGGGGGCGTCGCAGGGGATTTCAACATTCGTGAACGGCCCTCAAAAATAGCCCCTTCTCTGATGTCAATGGATTTTGCCTGACAGTCTCCCAACAATTGACCGGAAGATTGAATTTCCAGCTGTTTACGGGCCAGAACGTTGCCGGTGACCTGCCCCTGGACAATGATGTTGTCTGCTTCGATGTCGGCTTGCACCACACCGCTTTGACCTACAAAAATATCGCCGACAACCTTGATGGTGCCTTTAAAATGACCCTCCACACGCAGGTCTTCATCTCCCTGAATATCACCCTCGATTTTCACTTTTTTGCTCAACAGGGACGTTGTGCCGCTCGTTTTTCCTGATTCCATTTGTACATCTCCTTCAATTAATAAAAATTAGGTTCCCGTAAATGACATCCTCGGATCACGGTTTGGTCTTTTTAATTTTTTTCGGCGGCAGCCGACTCGGCTGAGGTTTGTCGGAGGCTCTGTTGGTAGTCGGATTTGATGCCGGAGTTGATCTTTTTCCCATTTGCATTTCCCCGTCAAAAACAGCGCCGTCAAGGATGGAAACTTTCGGGGTAACGATACGTCCCGTGATCTTGGCGCTATTGTCCATATGAATTTTTTCAGTCGCCGTCAGCGTGCCCTCGACATTACCATTAATGGCAATACTGGTGGCGTTGAAGGTTCCCTTGGCCCTGGCTCCCTGCGCAACTTCCAATTGACCTTTTAAATTAAATTCTCCTTCAAAAGAGCCCAGGATAACCATGTTTCCCTCGCCGCTGACATTTCCGATAATTTTAAGATTTTTCCCGAAGAGAGTGGTAGATTCCTCAGTCTTTCCTTCCGCGGTACTTTTAGGTTTATTTTTGGGGGCAAGCTGGAAGGTATTTTTGGCGGCCGGCGAATCAGCGGAGACCGATGCCTCTTCCTCTTTTTCCTTTTTCCCGAATAAAGTCATTCCTGAACTCCTCTTAATGTAAAATGGTTAATGGTGATTGAACGAAAACAGTTGGTGAATTCCTTCACACACCTTGTCTATTAATATATAGTAAAATAGTTAAAATGTAAAAAGATTTTATAAATATTAAAGTATTTAAGGATCTTAGGTGGGATGAGTCTCCAGCTAAGGATTATTGTCTGATTAGGCGTGTCATGTTGATCATCGAGAATCCAATGGGTGGGTTTGAGATGAAAAAAATCACAACCTTTTTTTATTGTTTATCCTTTGGTGATGAAATCCTCTCTTTTTCGTGCTATAAATTCTGATATCATCATTAAAGCGAAAGGAACCCCGCCATGAAGAAAATCCTTCTCCTTTGTCTATATTTTAGCTTTGATGCCATTTGTAGCAACAGCTGGCATGATACCGGACAATCCCAAGTTTAAAGCCGCCAGAGAAAAACTGATCGAAACGCATATCGCCGGCCAGGGAATCGCCGATCCGCAGGTCCTGGCAGCGATGCGCTCGGTACCCAGGCACTGTTTTGTTCCCAAACGAGTTGTTTCAAAAGCCTACGCAGACACGGCTTTGCCCATTGAAGCTGGCCAAACGATTTCACAGCCCTATGTCGTTGCGCTTATGACGGAAAGTTTAAAACTCAACGGCAATCATCGGGTGCTTGAAATCGGGACGGGCTCGGGCTACCAGGCGGCAGTGTTGGCCAAAATAGTCAAGGAAGTATACTCCATCGAAATCAAAAAAAAGCTTCACCACGAGTCGACCCGGCTGCTACAAGCCCTGGGGATTACCAACGTGAAAACACGCCATGGCAGACGGATACTTCGGTTGGGAAGAAGCCGCACCTTTCGATGCGATCATGATCACCGCGGCAATCAATCATGTTCCGCCGCCGCTGTTAAAACAACTCACAGACGGCGGCAGACTTATTTTACCCCTCGGCAACCCGTTTTCGTTCCAGAACCTCACCCTGGTGACAAAAACCAAGGGTGACTATGTGACCCAACAGATAACCGGAGTGCTGTTTGTACCCATGACGGGGTTTGCACAGGATCGGTAGGTACAACACAGAAGTGGTGACACGATAAAATTGGCGAAATAAATCCGAAATTCTAATTTCGAAGTACGAAACAAACCTTAGGGGCAATGTTTCTTAGCACCATTTTCCTGGTATCCTTTTCCGCTCTGGCTTTTGAGGTCCTGCTGACCCGGGTGTTTTCCATAGGGCAATGGAACCATCTGTCATTCATGGTGATCAGCATTGCGCTTTTCGGATTTGGTGCCAGCGGCACATATTTAAGTATTGTCGATATTCGAAGCAACCGCCGGCGGACGTTTCCGGTCTCCAGGCTCTCGCTGGGCGCCCTTCCTTGCCTGTATACTGCCGCCGCCATACTATCTTTTTTATCTTTAAACAACATACCGCTGGATTATTTCAGACTGCCGGTAGAACCGGTCCAAAGTCTTTACCTTTTGGCAATCTTTTTGCTCTTGGCGCTGCCATTTTTCTTCGCGGGAATAATAATCGCCATCGGCTACACCATGAAACCGGAAAACGCCGGCCTGGTTTATTTTGCATCCATGGCAGGCTCTGCACTGGGTGCAATAGTGCCGGTCCCTTTGATAGCTCTGCTGGGTGAAGAAAAACTGATTGTCGTCATAGCGCTGGTTCCCCTATTTCCAGCAGTGTTCGCAGCTCTGAAACCATTATCCGGCAAAGACTCGAAACTCCAGCACCCATGGATATGGCGCACTGCTGTGATGGCAGGCAGCTTCGGTATCCTTTGTTTTTCAACATTTTTAATGACCCCGGCGGGAAATTTTTTAATTCGAGTTAAACCCTCCCCTTTCAAATCACTGTCCCAGGTGCTGCAATTTCCCAAAACTCGGATTGTCGAAACGAAAACCGGTATCCGAGGCAGAATTGAACGCGTCAAGACACCTTATATCCGTTTTGCACCCGGTTTAAGTCTCAAGTATACTGAAGCCTTGCCCAGCCAGCATGCCGTCTTCTCGGATGGCGACAACCAGATTGTGCTGTATGATTTCAAAAAGAAAAAAGACTCCCAGTTTGCATCTGCCATGCTTTCTTTTGCAGGCTATTTTCTGGCACAAACACCTGAAAACGTGTTGTTGGTCATGGCCGGGGGCGGGTCGGCGGTAGCTTGTGCCGTTGCCTCCGGTGCGCGTCACATAGAAATCATTGAACAAAACCCGGATATAGCCAATATTTTGCGCCAACAATACCGGTTGCCGGTAATTATTGAAAACCCACGGGGGTTTTTGGCGCAAACCGACGGCCGATACGACATCATACACGTGGAGAGCTGGGGATACTCCATGCCGGGTGCTGCCGCCTTGAATCAGCAACACCTGTTCACGTTGGAAGCATTTGGCGAATACTGGGATCATCTACAGGCAACAGGGGTTGTCATCATTTCCCGCAAACTTCTTTTGCCGCCGTCTGATTCCCTGCGTCTCTGGGGCACTGCTTACAAGGCGCTTAAAAAGAAAGACATCGAAAGGCCTGAAGCGCATTTGGCACTTCTTCGAAATTTTGACACGTTTACGCTGCTGATCTCAAAATCTCAAATTGATATTGAGCGGCTGCTTGAATTTTGCGATCAGAATAATTTCGATCCGGTATTTTTGGAAGGAATGCAGCCAAATTTGGCCAATAGATTTAATAAATTCGATGAACCTTATCATTTTCAAGCAATCAATCGGTTGGCAGCTGCTTTGCGGTCGGGCCAGCAGGACCATTTTTTCCGGATGTATCCGCTTGATATTGCACCCCAATCCGACAGACGGCCTTTTCCCGGCCGGTTTTTGAAGTGGGCTAAGGTAAAGACCTTGTACAAAAGCCTGGGGAGTCGCTTTTACGTCCTGCTAATTCTCGGGTGAAATTGTGATATCGGTTATTTTTATCGAGGCCATCATCGTGGCCCTTTGCCTGCTCATTATCCCCCTGGTGCTAATCACAGGCAGGATTCAGCGACCGAATGTTTCCCAGGTAGTCTACTTTTTGGGTGTGGGGGCCGGTTTTATGTTTGTCGAGCTTTATTTTATCAAATCCTTTATTCTCATCATGGGTGATCCGATTATCAGCTTTACCGTGGTGGTTTCAGCAATTTTAATTTTTACCAGTCTGGGCGGTTTATGGGTGCATAACAAACGCGGGCAGGATATCAGATTCGCAATGGTGGCCCTCATCGGCATGTTGACTTTGACGGTGGTGGGTTTTGAATTATTGTCCGCCCGTATCCTGAAAGTATCAGCGTCTCTGCGGTACATCATCAGTATACTTTTTTTATTTCCAGTTGGCTTTTTGATGGGACTGCCCTTCCCGCTCGGGATGCGGCAAATCCCGGACAGCCCGGTTCAAAGAGCTTATGCCTGGTCGGTAAACAGCTGTGCCTCGGTGTTGAGTTCAATTATTGCCGCACAAATTGCCGTCAGCTTTGGGATTCCCCTCATCGCTGTCGGTGCAATTTTGACTTATTTCCTGGCCTTTGTGGTGATAGCAAAAAAAGATCACAGCTGAATGAATGAAAAATGACGAATTGTGGAATTCTGTCATTTTTATTAAAGGCGCTCTTGTCACTCGTCATTCATCATTCGTTTCCTCGCTTTCCCAGGCCTTGCGGCCCATAATCCGTCTGACAAACCCAAAAATCGTCAAAAGAGCGGCCAGGAAAAAAAGGACCCCGTAGAGATTGTCGGCAAGAAATACCAACCAGCGGGGTATGCGTTCAAGATGGTTGAGCCAATCCTTTTCCAACTCGAGGGTGGTAATGCCAATGCTTTTTAGGGCGGCGTCATCAATGGATTCGCCATTTTTCAGATGGCCCAACAAATCCAGGATGGCCTCTTTACCGTAGTTTCTGTCGATGAAATTAACCACACTTTTGCTTTGTTCATATGCGAGTATTAATGACAGTTTGTCACGGGGAAATGTATTTGCCAGTCGGCTGAGCGGCAGCACGCGATCGGTCATAATGGCCGCATCGAGTCCGGATGAGCGCTTATCTAGTAATATTTCCCCAATTCCGTCACTCACCCACTGACAGATACCCTCTTCAAGCCATCTGGCAAGGTGCCGACTGCTGATGTGTCGCTGCAACAAAAGATGACACAACTCATGCTTAAAAGTAATGCGCAAGGAAAAGGGTCGCTGGTTCATCCTGGAATAATCAATCACAATCAAATTTTGATCAGGAACCGCAAATGCAACAAAGAATTCATTGCGTGCTAATTTCCGGAAGTTCAGGGTATTTTTTACCAGAACCACCTGGGGGCGGATATCCAAACTCCAGGGAAATATTTGACCCAACTCCTGTTTGAGATCCGGATAAAGACGAAGAACCTTGTCGGCAGCACCTTCCAGGGAGGTTTCGTATACGACAATCACATCATCATTTTGCATTACCAACGGCTTTGCCACACCCGCAGACGGCAATATGAAAATTGCAAACAAGTAGCCAAGAAGGCTGAAATATTTTATCGTCGAGGGTTTTTTTGACATAAAACAGACTTTATTATACTTGTTACTTGAATTCAAAGGCTTATTTTTGCTATGAATGTCGATTTAAGTGCCACTGCATCACCAGGGGAGTCTCCCAAGAAGGCACTGAGAATTTTGTTTCGGGCGTAACCATTAACCCATTCCAACGGACAGTGGCTGGAGGCCGTTTATGCAAATTCAGGTAGATTGCTATGCCGGCTACCGCGGCGAAGAAACTCCCCGGCGCATCCGGATGGCCACTTATAAAATCGACGTCAAAGAAGTGCTCGATCGTTGGCTGGCGCCGGATCATCGCTATTTTAAAGTTATCGGCGATGATGAGGCGACCTATATTATTCGCCACGATACGGTGAAATGCGAATGGGAATTGGTATTCTACCGGACAGCAGAAAGCTTCACTGACGACAATAGTGAAATCGGGGAAAGTTGATGGTTTATTTTAAAACTAAAAATGAGTGGGTCTATGGAGGTAAAGCATGAGCGAGGATAAAACGATAGAAATTTTAAAAAGTGCTATTTTGCTGGAAAAAAGAGGACAAGCGTTCTATTCGAAAATTGCACGCCAAGCAGCCGGCAAGACCGTGAAAACTTTTTTTGAGTTGATGGCGGATGAAGAGGTCAAACATGTCGCAATTCTGACGGAGCAGTTTAAAGCCTACCGTCAAAATAAAAAATTTAATCCAGGAGATTACCAAAAAGAACGCGGCGATGGTATCTCAGCCAAAGTCCTGACCAAAGATTTAAAAAAAGAAATGTCCGCCGCGGATTACGAGGCAGCCGCGATTTCAGCGGCGATGGCAATGGAAAAAAATGCGATTCAGCTTTATTCGGACCGGGCAGCAGATGCGTCGGATTCGAATGAAAAAGCCCTATACAAATGGCTGGCTGAATGGGAAGTGCAACACCTGAATTTTCTTGCCGAGATTGATAAAGAGCTGACCGAACAGGTCTGGTACGATAATAATTTCTGGCCATTTTAGCTGCCTGGTGCAGGGGGATCGCGACGACGCGATCGCCCTGCGCCAGCAGAACTTTTCGGGTCCACTAAATGAAATCATGAATCAATCGCACAGCGGCACCAGCATCACTGGACAAGGTGAATTTTCAAGAATGGTCATTCCCACATAGTCAATCCGACCCATACACATTTTTTCCTTGTGAGAATGGCATCCCAAAACCAGCAGGTCCGCCGGTAAATCACGAGCCATTTTGCACGCTTCCAATGCTGGATCGGCCGGACGGCACTGAAACGATATATTTGTCAGGTTTCCTAATAACGGTTCGACTTCCGTTTGGTAGCGGTTCTCCGCCTCTTCCCTGATTCTTATCAGTTTCGGATCATTTTCGTTGGCTTCCTGCAACAAATAATCCAGGGCGTGGAAGATGTGGAGCTCGGCGTTGTTTTGGCGTGCCAACTCCAAACATTTCTTAAGCGCAAACATACTGGCGGGACCGAATTTCAATGCGACAAGGATGCGTTTGAACATTTCGTTTCTCCCCCTTTTTTTGGCTGACGGTCAATTTTGCGGGTAGATTATATATTTGCACGAAAGGGTTTCGGAACTACGCGCTGCTGTGAGGATTTTATCCGGAGTCAGAAACATCTAAAAAGAACCGAAGAATTTCATCATCAATTCTGGAATCAAACTTAGGTTGTCTTAGCGCCCCATCTCATATATGGTGCAGATGGATTCATGGCACTATACCTTTTGCGCGCATCCTTAGTCAAATACTATTTCACCCTAAGGATGCAAAAACTGAAAGGTCTTATCGTCATGCGTCAAGGATGACTTCCGCCGGCGGCGAAACAACACAAGATTGGAATTCCTCCGGCTTTCCGCCCTGTTTTGAGCAAACAATACTGGGTTTCATTCTCTGGAGAGCGATTATGCAAAGCCCTTTTCCGTTCGAATCCATGCTCGTCTTTGGTTGTTTGGCCATCATGCTGTTAACCGGTGTTCTTCTCAGGAGTAAGATTATTTTCCTTCAGCGTTTTTTAATGCCAAGCTGTCTTATTGGTGGCATACTGGGACTTATGCTGTTAAATTTAGGGCTTGTGCGTGTGTCTGTTTCAAATCTGGAGACGTTTGCCTATCATCTTTTTAATATATCATTTATTTCAGTAGGGTTGACACGAAACGAGGCTTCCAAAGCCAGTTCAAAATCCAATATCCATATTTTCAAGGCCCCCATATGGATGGCGTTGACCCAATCCGCTATTTTCCCGCTCCAGGCCATCGTAGGAGGGGTGATTGTCGGTTTGTTCGGTATCTTCGGCATAGAACTTTTTCCAACCTTTGGATTTCTTGCGCCACTGGGCTTCGAAGAAGGACCGGGGCAGGCCCTCTCAATGGGAAAAGTCTGGCAGGGATTTGGTTTTGAACATGCCACAACCATCGGACTGACTTTTGCGGCCGTGGGGTTTTTCTTTTCTTTCTTTGTCGGTGTTCCCCTGGTAAACTGGGGTATTCGTAAGGGCCTGTCCGCCCAGGGACCCAAGGCTTTGCCCGCAGATTTTCTAACCGGAATCATCTCAAAAAATCAACAGCGAAAATCGGCCGGTGAACTCCCGTTTCATTCCAGTAATTTGGATTCCCTTGCCTTCCACATCGCCCTGGTGGGACTTGTCTATGTCTTGACCTATGGGTTAGTGAAATATCTGGGACTCATTTTACCCTCTGATGTGGCCTCTATTTTGTGGGGATTTTTCTTCATTTTCGGATTGGGCATCGCACTGGGCATTCGATGGCTGATGGAAAGGTTCGGCATCGGGCATTTAATCGATCCGGGAATTCAACGCAGAATCACCGGGTGGTCAGTGGATTTTTTGATTGTATCCACGGTGATGGCAATAAAATTAACGATCGTATGGCAATACATTTTGCCCATATCGGCAATCTCCCTTGTCAGTGGTGCCTTAACGACGTTCATGGTTGTTTATCTGGGAAAAAGAATCTGGTCATACAATTTTGAAAGAACCATCGCAATCTACGGCGCAGTTACGGGTACGGTCTCGTCGGGACTGCTGCTGCTTCGGATTGCAGACCCGGACTTCGAGACGCCGGTTGCCATCGATATCGCCTTGATGAATGTGTTTTCAATTCCATCCATCGGTTTCTGCCTCGTTCTGGTCAACGGCCCCCTATGGTGGAGCTGGAGCATCGGCATGACCCTGCTGGCTTTTCTCGCGCTCATGATTCTTGCTCTCGGGCTTATACGGGTGCTAAAATTCTGGGGAAGCCCGAAATTTTAGGGAAATCCCACTGACTATCCCTGACCTGATATTATCAGCGACAGACATACTCTCTCGCGAATTTGGCCAAAATAAGGATTTGCTCCGGGCGGACAGCATATCCACCGGCAGCTGGGATCGAATACTTTGCTAAATTTTAGCCAATTTGGCGACCGCCTCCACATGATAGGTATGGGGAAACATATCCACCGGTTGCACCTCTTCGAGACGGTAGCTTTCCTGCATCATCTGAACATCCCTGGCCATGGTGGCCGGATTGCACGAAACATAAACCATGCGGTCGGCGCCCAATTCAAGCACCTGCTTGACGACATCTTTGTGCATACCGGCCCTGGGCGGATCGATAATCAGCACATCCGGTCGCCGGGTAATTTGTGGCAGGCATTTGCGAATATCGCCCTTGATGAACCTGCAATTCGTTATTGAATTTTCGCGGCAATTCTTTTCGGCATCCGCCACCGCACTTTCAATGATTTCAATGCCGGTAACAGATTTGCAGTGTTCCGACAACAGAATCGGTATGGTGCCCGTGCCGCTGTATAGATCCAATACGGTTTCAGCTCCGGTAAGCATTGCATATTTTTCAACTATTTTAAAAAGCAACGCAGCCCCCCGGGTATTGGTTTGAAAAAAAGAATTTGCCGATATCTTAAACCCGAACCCGGCAATCTTATCCGAAATCATATGGGATCCCGCAAGGATATGCTCAATTTCACCAACGGCAACCCCGGCCTTGCGAGATGTGATATTATTTATGACCGACACCACCCCGGGGTACCTGTCTCTTAAACGATCAGCCAATGGTTGAACCGCCTTGCGATCCTCTTCGGCCGTCACGATGTTCACCATCCACTGATTATGGGCCACCGAATGCCTTAGCACCAAAAAGCGCCAAAACCCGATGTGACTGCGCAATCCATAAACCGGCTTATCGGATGATCGGATAAACTTTCTGACTTCATCCATCAATTGATTTCCCAGATCCGGTTGCAACAGACATTCGCGGGTGTCTATAACTTTGTGGAAGGTCCCGGGCACATGGAGCCCGAGTGCAAAACCCCTATCAGAGTCGGCTCTTTCCAGTTCATGGGGTAAGAGCCAGCGTCTGTCTGAACAGGAAAATTCCATTTTGTTGCGATATGCAAAAATAAGCTCGGAGGGGATGGTATTGTGTACCGTCACGTCTTTCAAGCGCCCAATATGCTCCAGGGAATCGATAACATGTTGTCTTTTGTAAGCGAGCTGTTGTTCGTATTTTAAAAATTGCCACTTGCAGCCCCCACAAAAACCGCTGTACGCACATGGTGCACTAATTCGGAACGAAGAAGATTGAATCAGATCAATTACCCGAGCTTCGGCGTAATTTTTTTTCTTTCTGAAAATTCGAATGATAGCGCGGTCTCCAGGGACTGTCTGATCGACAAAAACGGCCATTCCATCCAAACGAACCAGTCCCCTGCCGCCGTAAGCAAGGTCTGTAATTTCAACCTCCGCCTGCAGGTCTTTTTTAATTTTCATAAGTCGCCGTTGCTCCGGATATTGCTTTCTGAATCGTCACTTCTTATTCAAGATTTCGGAAGCCTAAACTGAGCGAAAAAAGCTCAATTAGGCGATATGGGTCCATAACTCAATTGGGGCTTTATTGCCTAAAGGCAAAAAAAAATGATATATTCAAAACAAGCCAGGGCCACCCAACGGGTTGGGTTAAACAAAAAGGGTAAAAGTCAAGTACGGAAAATGAGGATGCCCACCGCACATTCGATCATTAAAGAAATCAGTTTCTTTTCCGACGGTTTTAAATTAAACAAAATCAGGGTGACCATCCGATGAGTAATGAAGCCCACCAGGGGATTTTCATTGAAGAAGCGTCACTGTGGTTCAGCCGGGGTTTGACATTACCCTCCCTGTAATATTGTTATTAAGTTTGCGACATTGGGATATGTTTCTCCAGAAACATCTTAACCGCGGGTTCATAACCCGGCGTCTTGCTGGAATCGCTATGACCCACGCCGGGGGCAACGTACAACTCGACCCGACCGGATGGGAAGCTGTTTTTCAGCTTCCAGGCGAATTTCAACGGAAAGCGCCGGTCTTTTTCACCATGAATCATCATCACGGGCATTTTTAAGGTAGGTGCCAGACGTTCAGGGCTAACGGTAGCCAGTTTGTTCCGATAGAATAGGTTCATCCAGCATAGTATCATCGGCCCGAAAATCATGCCAAAAAAAGGATTCACCCATCGATATAAACTTAGCAGCGCCTCTTTGGTATCTGCATAGCATGCTTCTAGAAACAGGAGTTTAATTTTAGCCGGATTTCTTGCGGCGGCGATGATGGCGCCTGCTGCGCCGGCGGAATGTCCGTACAAAATAACCGGCTCGTCGACCCAGCTTAACACCGCTTCAATATCCTCGCAAAATTTCATCGCATTCATAAATCTACGCGAGCTGGACTGTCCATGGTCCCTGGCACTGTGAAGGACCGTCGTAAACCCCCAGCGGCCAAAATACCTTGCCCGCGAGATCATACGGTCCCGGTTGCGACCCCAACCATGCGCAAGAATCACCGTACCCCGTGAGACCTGCCCTGCAGGTTCTATTTTCCACAATTCTAAAAACCCGCCGTCGCCGGCGGGTATTTTGGTATCAAGTATTTTTCCCCAATCCGGTTTGTCCTGTATGGGATTGCGAGGAATTTGTTGGACAAGATAGGTTAAGAACAAGGTGAAAAGCAAATACAGCAGCAAGGTACCGAGCACAATGTACGCAATCATCTGCATTAGCGCCCAATTCCCAAAAGTTCCCGCCGCAACAGATCAAGTGCAGCTGTCGCAAAGACGCGTTTGTACATCTGACGGATTTCACAGGTAAAGTTGAATCGATACCCATTAGCGAAGTTAGCATCGGCCAGACCAATACACACTGTTCCGACAGGTTTGCTTTTTGTACCACCGCCCGGTCCGGCAATTCCGCTAACGGAAAGCCCATAGGTTGCACTGGAGACCTGCTGCACACCCCGCGCCATTTCCTTGGCTGTTTGTTCGGATACGGCGCCATATCGATTTAAGGTCCGAGACATTCACATCAAGAATTTTAATCTTCAACTGATTGGAATATGTGACCGCCGAAAAAACAAAATAATCCGAGCTTCCCGGCACATTGGTTAATAGGTCCGCTATCAACCCTCCCGTGCAGCTCTCCGCCAACGCCAAATTGGCCGCGTTTTGCCGCAGGAGATTGCCCACCACTTTTTCCATGGACTCACCACTATCTGAAATCACCTTATTCCCCAGCTTCTGATGCGCCCACCGGGTCGCAGCTTCCAATTGGGCCTGCACCTCTCCTTCATCTGTCCCGTCAGCAAAAAGTTTTACCTGAATTTCGGGAAATTTTACGCGGGAAACGACCTTTATCCGGGGAAATTTTCGATCGAATCCTTCCAAATGGTCAGCGATAGCAGATTTTGTCAAACCGAAAGTGGTAAGGATTTTAATTTGGTGAACGACGGTATCTGGTCCTTTTGTTTCCATATTTTTCTCTGGGCAGGATAAATCTTCTACAACCTCAATCAGGCGGATTCAACACAAACATAGAAGGGGATACGGGCACATCCGCCAGATATTTTTGAATTTCGAGTTGGACACTGATCCCATCTTCGCTAGAGACGGTCAACCGGGAGGGAACCTGATAACCGCTGACATTCTGCATTTCGTCAAAGCGTGCACGATAAATCAGTCCCTCGGAACGATTAAAGAACTCGATTCGATGGACTTGGGATTTATCTTCACCCAAAAACACTTTTTCAACAATGCGCCCCCACCGATTTTTCAATGTTAGAACATAACCGGTTTCGGAACTTTGCCGATGCAATAAAGCAACGTGATGCTCGCGAAGCGGTGCACGGCCTGCTAATAGCTGAATAATATCAGTGGTTTTAATTGGAATCGATACGATCCGTTGCAAGGTTGCATCCGTAGCCGGACTTTTTTTAAAAATCGGTTCATCTTGTCGGGTTTCATAATAATAAAACCATTTCCCGTCACTTGCCAATTTCACTGCCGGATGCCCGGAGATTAAAACCACGATACTTAACTTAACCGTTTCCGATCCGATCCATGCGATTCTTTCATCAATTCTTATTTTCCCATTTTGCCAGACCTTGATCTTCCCGATGCCCTTAAAGCTTGCCAACTTATCGTTTTGACTGACCAAGGTAAGGAGCACCATCCGGGCTTCCGCCATAGCTGATAGTTCTTCGGGGTCAGAGACCTTGCGAAAAAGACTGCCGCACCCAGACAGCAAAACGGCCATCAACACTAGGATCATTGCAGAACGCAGGTCAGATCGTGGATTTCTCATCAGCTCAACGTTTCCGGGTATTCGCAAAGTCTCAATTTATAATCAAGTGTGGACTATCCAATATAAAAGCCACAGGTAATTACCTGTGGCGTCCTGGCCAGGGGCTGGCTATGCTGTTTATAAACCACTTTGGTGCATACATCCGATGCCCATCATTATCAGGATCCGGTTGACTTCAGTTGTCGGATCTTCTCTTCTAGTGCTTCTTTATCCTTTTCTTTAATCTTCAAAGATTTTTGGTAAAATTTTAAAGCGTTCGGCTTGTCGTTCAGCTTCTGGTAGACATCGCCCATATGTTCCAGCATAATGGGGTCATCGGGTACCAATTCAACTGCTTTTTTCAGATATTTCAAAGCCTTGTCGAACTGTCCCTTCTTATAGTAAACCCACCCCAGACTATCGGTAATGTAGCCGTCGTTGGGTTTGTATTTTAAAGCCTCTTTGACCAGCCGCTCGGCTTCATCCAGATCCCGCCCTAAATCAGCATAGGTGTAACCGAGATAATTTAATGCATTGGCGTGTTTGGGGTCGAGAGCAATGACCTTTTGCATGGTTTCAATCGAAGCATTTTTTTTATCCCATTTGTCGTACACAACGCCCAGTCGAAAGTAATAGCGAGGATTATCCGGCTCGATTTCAATGGCTTGTTTGATATGGTCCACAGCCTTTTCATAATCTTCGGCCTCCTCATAAAAGGTCCCCAGATAATATTTAAAATCTGGGTTGTCCGGAGCTTTCAGCATGGCTGAATTTAAGAATTGAATTGCCTTTTCATTTTTATGTTCATCCTGATATATAAAGGCCACATGCACAACGGCATCTTGAAAAAACCGGGACTCTTGGGTAACTTTTTTAAAATGCAGGAGTGCCATGTCATTGTTTTTGATCCCATAGTAGGAGATTCCCGCCAGATGATTAATATCAGGGTTACCTGGTGCACCCTTAAGCATTCCATTTATGATAACCAGGGCCTCGTTAAATTTCTTGGGGTCAACGTACAATTGAATGACGCTGATAATAACCTCAAATTCACCTTGACTTCTCTGCCCCAGATTGATCAGGTATTTTTCGGCCTCTTTTTTCATTCCTTGCTGATGATAATAATACCCGAGTTCCATGGTAGCGCGCACATTATCAGGGTTGCTCTGGAGAATTTCTTCGTATAGCTCAATGACATTTTCGGTTTCCCCCCGAGTTTTATAAATGTCTATGAGTTCGAATCTGGGTTCGGAGCGATCAGGCCTTAATTCAAGTGCTTTGCTAAATTCCGCTTGGGCTGCCTTCAGGTTGCCCTGATTGGTATAAACCCTTCCAAGATAAAAATGTCCGGTATACGATCCTGGAAAATTTTCAAGCTCCCGTTTAAAAATCCCCTCGGCACGGTCAAGGTCTCCGGTTTCCATGTACAGACCGCCCAACAATGAATATATTCGTTGTTGTTTGGGATCGATGGCCAATATTTTTTCATATATTTCAATCGCATCGCCGGTTTCTCTGTGAACTTGCTTGATGCCGCCATAAATGATGAGCGATTTTAAATCATTGGGATCTTTTTGCAGCATCTCCTCCAGGACCTTGATGGCTTCATCATTTTCTTTGTTTTGCAAATAGACTGTGACCAGTTCACGCTGCAAATACGTGGAGTTGGGATCAAGGTCAATTGCTTTTTGGAGCAACACGACGGCTTTGTCCAGATTTCCTTTATTGCGCTCAACCTGAGCCGCAGTGAAGTAGAAATATTGATTTTCCGGGCCATAATAGCCACGGGATTTAGTCTTTTCCGCGGTTGGCTTGATTGGGTTCGCCGCACAGCCGAAGGCAAAAGCAATAATAAATATTAATATGATTCGCTCTAAACGAAAGATTTTCATAAGTTAAATAGTCCTGTTAATCCGCCGGCCATATCCATGAGAAAAACATCTAAGGCCTAAATTTGCGATGTCGTGGTAAAGCGGCGCTTTCTGTCCGATTTCAGTGTCGGGTTCCCCATCGGCAACGGATCGGCTTGCTTGGATTTGAACGAAAATGAATTTGATTATAGGTCTCTCTGCCGGCAAGATGTATGGGTTGAAGCTATAAATTCGAATTTGAGTTATGACGTTGGGTTTCACTCAGTATAAGAAGCAAAATCGGGGATCTCTTTTTTAAAAAATTCCCGCATCTTTTTTATGATATTTTTCTCCACCTGGCGCACCCGCTCCCGTGAAATCCCGTATCGATCACCGATTTCCTGCAATGTAACTGGATTATCGGAAAATATCCGCAAGTCAAATATTTCAATTTCACGAGGTGTCATTTTTTTTCTGAATTCAGCAATTTTGTTATGCAGCAGGGCTTCAATTTCTTTTTTAGAAACCTGGTCCTCAATGGATTCAGTTGCAGTGCTTAGAAATTCGATTCGTTCCGTATCTGAATCTTCCTTTAGCGGAGCGTCCAGAGAAACATCCCAGCCGTCAAGACGCTGGTCCATATCAACGATTTCTCTTTCGGAAACACCCAGTCTTTCCGAAAGAAGTTTGGGCTTCGGTTCAAAGCCCATATCAATTAATTTCTGCTTTTCCTTTTTCAGTTTGAAAAATAATTTTCGTTGCCCCTGGGTCGTTCCGATTTTAACCAGACGCCAGTTGTCCATGATAAATTTTAATATGTAAGCTTTGATCCAAAAGGAGGCATAGTAAGAAAATTTCACATTTTTATAAGGATCGAATTTTTTGACGGCCTGCATCAGCCCGATATTGCCCTCCTGGATAAGATCCAGCAAATTCTGCATCCAAACCCGCTGGAACTCCAGGGCAATTTTAACAACAAGTCTCAGATTGGAGGTGACCAGCCGGTAAGCAGCTTCCTTATCACCGTGTTCCATGACTTGAATGCCCAGCTCTTTTTCCTGGTCTCTGGTCAATAGTTTGTAATTGCTGATTTCCGTTAAGTACCGTTGAAGCGGATCAAACTTTACCAGAGCTTTATCGGCAGAACCCCCCGTGGTTGAGCGTTTGCTCTTCGTCGAAGCTGCTGTTTTTTTTACAGCCGGCTTTTTGGTCGCTTTCTTTTTTACTGTGGCTTCATTTTTCATAAACACAACTCGATTGAATGGAAAAATCTCATTTTCATAAATTTTGTTATGACACCAAGGTCGTTAAAATGAAATCAAACGCCGGATACGGCAGTAATTTATATATGGACACGCTACCGGACATATGCTATAGAACCAGCTTGTGTGCGCCTGTAGCTCAGCTGGATAGAGCAACGGACTTCTAATCCGTAGGCCGCAGGTTCGAATCCTGCCAGGCGTACCAGAAAGAATATGACCATCGGATCCCAAGCCTGAATGAAATCAGATATTTCAGAGGCTTTAATCTGATTCAGACCCCGGTAATCAACCGCTTTGCGTATATTGGTCTATTACATGCTTCGTACCAACGACTCCACTATACAATAAAATATAAAAAATTCAATGTATATTTCCGGCAATAGAAAAGTTATCCCTTCGGGTCGGTCTCGCCGGATGACAGTTACTTCTTTCCGACTTTTAAGGAATTACAGCCATGGATGGAGTAAATTTGCTCAACCTTATCAAATATGCCGCTGTTCTGGTTGCCGCAATTATTATTGGAAATTGGTTTTTAACTGAGGTCAGAAAGGCCAAATCAAATAATGAACCGTGGTACAAGCCCTATGGATCCGCACCCGGCCTGATCATACTTGCAGCTTTGAGTATACCGCTGATTCTCTTGCTGATTGATGATTAATTGCCACCCGGGGTGGTAAGGATTACCCGTAGCGTGCTATTTCATACTTGGTTTGAATGGTTGACTATGTAAATTATAGTCATAATTCCAAAAGGTTATGATTGTTGAAACATGAAGTGTCCAATTATTTTGCAAATGTGGGATAAGTCCATATTTACAACCACTTAACCAATCAACCAATTAACAACATATCAGTATTTTCATATTATCTCGATTTTATCCCAGATGAGCCTGTCAGAGAGCAATTTTTCAATACCCCAAACTGTGCAGGTTGATCAGAGTTGCCATTGCGGTCACAGAAGCAGCAATTAACGAGTTCGCCCACGAAAGATATTTTCAACCGAACAGATGACCAGAAGAGGTAAATGGAGGATGAAATCGAACATGATTCCCAGGATAATCAAAATAAAGATACCTGGAAGCCGTAAGGTATAAAAAAGGAGTTTTTTCAATAAATCATCACTAAACCAGAACAAATGATCGGTCACATTGAGGATCTACTTGATGATGGTTTTATAGCATTTCATTCCGACGACGAATTTCTCATCATGGTCGACCGATATTTTCCTGCACACCTCATTTCTGCCCGTTAGCCGTACTATAATTCAGCGCCATCGCATCCGGGGGAAATCTTCCATCATTTTAAATTTTTCTAACGTTGCAGAGATCGGGGGGCTTTGGCGAATAAACCGCTGAATATCTAAGCGGGTATTATCTTCCATAGAATGGTTTCTGTCAAATAAAATTAGAATAAACCTTATCTGTATAGATCCTGAACACTTATTACATCTTAGCGGAAAATCAGGTTCGTAGCTTAAGTTAAACAAAAGGGGACCGATAAACATTACATATACCAAAACCCGGCGGCTATGCCTCTCTATGGAAGGAGAAGTCTGATATGGGCACCAATAACATTCTATTTTTGGAAAATTTGGAATGGTTTGACGAAACCGGCCAGGAACTGGTCCACCGTCTCCCGGAACAGGGATCGGGCGAAATCAAATACGGCGCCCAGTTGACCATCCGGGAAAGTCAGGCCGGCATATTTTACTATAAAGGCAAAGCTGTCGGGGCATTTGGCCCGGGGCGTCATACGCTAAAAACAGCAAACATCCCTTTGTTGACAAAAATAGCCAGTATACCCTGGGGGATGAAAAGCCCCCTGCGCGCAGAGGTGTACTTCATCAACCTAAAGGTTTTCACCAACCTGAAGTGGGGAACACGGGATCCGGTCGCATTCAAGGATTCTGAGCTGGGTCTCATCCGCCTGAGGGCGTTTGGCGTTTTTAATCTTCAAGTCGTGCAGCCGGTATTGTTTGTTAACCGTCTGGTGGGGACCCAGGGTATGTATTCAACGGCTGAAATTGAAGAATACTTAAACCAGGTAATCGTTTCCAGATTTAACGATTTTATGGGTGAGACCATAGACTCGATCCTGAACCTGCCTTCCAAATATGATGAACTATCACAAGGCCTTGCCGAACGTTTGCATCAAGATTTCAGCCATTTCGGTATTAATCTGACCCATATCTACACCAATGCCATCACGCCGCCGCCCGAGGTCCAGCAGGCTATTGACGACAGAAGTCGCATGGGTGTTTTCGATGACATGAACAAGCTCATGCAGATGAAAAGCGCTATGGCCATGGAAAAGGCATCAGAGGCAGAGGGAGGATCCGGCACGGGAATGGGTACCGGTATGGGACTTATGATGCCGGCAATGTTTGCCCAATATTTTGCCGGCGGGCTGCCGCAGTCCCAGCAGAAGGAAGGCCAGAAAACAATTTCCTGTCCGGATTGCAACCATTCAATCCCCATTGACGCTAAATTCTGTCCCCAGTGTGGCCATCAGCAACTTGTGTTCAATCAATGTACCGCCTGCAATAAAAACCTCACGCCAAGCGCCAAATTTTGCTCTCGCTGCGGTCATGCGGTGGAGGAAAGGACGCAATCCAAATCCTGCCCCAATTGCGGCAATGAAAATATCACGGACTCCATCTACTGTAACGAATGCGGAGAAAAGCTGTAAGGAGTCGACAATTAACTTTCTCATCGAACATCAGTGCCCCCAGTGTGGGGCACCTGCGATTTTGAAGGAAACAGACCGCCTGTTTGCCTGCCAATATTGTCGGGTCAATTCGTATTTGATGCCAGACGGTTTTTTTCGTTACCTGCTGCCGCATCCACCGGATGCAAACAAGGATATCGTATATTTCCCCTACTGGCGTTTCAAGGGGATGCTATTTTTCTGTGGACCATCCGGCGTAAATAACCGGTTTATAGACGTCAGCCATCAGGCAATCGATGCACCTATTTTCCCCGTTTCAGTCGGTGTCCGCAGCCAGGCAATGAAGCTTCGATTTGCGACTGCAGACATGGATGGTAGATTTCTCGCTCCCCGGCAGACTTTTGACAAATTTCTAAGTACATTTCAGGAACGATTCGGCAAATCCCTGCCAAAGCCTATTTTACACCAATCGAACATTGGAGAAACCCTCAGTATAATCTATTCGCCGTTTTATCTGACAGACAAATTGCATGATGCCATCATTGACAAACCAGTATCTGCCAGACTGCCGGAAAATTTCGATATCGATAATTTCAGTGGCGATCGTCCCCAATGGCAGATCCGATTTGTTCCGACGTTGTGTCCTGACTGCGGATGGGATCTATCAGGAGAATCTGAGGCATTGGTCCTGGGCTGCAAAAACTGCAATACAGTTTGGTACCCGGTCGGCAAGAGACTGAAAAAATTAAAATTTGCGCAATTGCCGGGCAAGGGAGAGCGTACGATCTTTCTACCATTCTGGCGTATTAAAGCGGATATTTCAGGCATCAACCTTGATACCTATGCCGACTTGATCACAGTTGCCAATCTACCTCGAGTCGTTCAAAAGGCCTGGCGTGACATTCCCTTTCGGTTCTGGATTCCGGCCTTTAAAGTACGTCCCCAGGTATTTCTACACCTGGCAGCCCAAACCACGTTATCCCAGCCCCGCCAAAAACTAACTTCCGAACTGCCTGAGGCCAGGATCTACCCCACCACCTTACCCATTGAAGAAGCCATTGAAAGTTTGACAATTACACTGGCCAATTTCATGAAACCGCGCAGAACGCTTTTGGAGCGATTTAGTGATATCCAGATCGATGCCAAGAGCTTTAGCCTCGTATTTTTACCCTTTGATGAGGGGCATCATGAGTATATTCAACCTGATTTTCAACTGACGATAAACAAAAACGTATTGGCGCTGTCAAATAACCTCTAACCGAACCGGGTTATATCCACGGCAGCAGATCCTGTGGCTCGTTTAGCAGCATCTGGGCACCACCATGGATTAATTCCTCCGCTGGTCTGAATCCCCAGAGCACACCGTCATGATAAGAATGCAAGCTCAGATGTCAAAAGAAAATATCAGGCTCAGATTATCACTGCTTGACACGTCAATGGGTTGAAACTATCATTTTAAGTTACCCTGAATAGCAAAAGAAGGTTTTCTTAAATGTTTTCATCCCAGATGCCCCCGATGGATATTATAATAGACCAATACCTGAATTATCTGATTGTTGAAAAAGGGCTTTCCGGGGCCACTTTAGAATCTTATAGCCGAGATTTGGTGCGGTATCAGAAATTCATTCAGAAAAGAGGTGTCAACGGTATTTCTGAAAACGATACAGCTTTGATCTTAAAACATATGATCGCACTTCGAAATGCCGGTTTAGACGCGCGATCCAGAGCTAGGCACCTCGTGTCGATAAGAGGTTTTTACCGTTTTGCGGTGCAGGAAAAAATGCTCAAGCATGATCCCGCCGGGCTAGTTGATCTACCGAAAACAACCCTTAAACTTCCGGATGTTCTTTCGGTGGAGGAAGTGTCCCTGCTGTTGAGCACACCGGACCCCACCAAGCCGATCGGTGCCAGAGACGCCGCCATGCTTGAGCTTTTATACGCTGCCGGCCTGAGAGTATCAGAACTGGTTAATTTGAAACTGCAGAATATCAATTTGGAATCCGGTTTTGTCAGAGTATTTGGCAAAGGGTCACAGGAACGGATAGTTCCCATTGGATTGCATGCTAAAAAAAAGATCGAAGATTATCTGAAACATTCGAGACACACTTTATTGAAGAATCAAATAAGTCCCTATATTTTCGTCGCTCGGGGGATAAAGCCCATCACTCGCCAGGGTTTTTGGAAATTGTTGCGACGCTATGGCAACTTGGCGAAAATAAATAAAAAAATCACTCCTCACAGCTTGAGGCATTCATTTGCGACCCATTTGCTGGAAGGTGGCGCCGATTTAAGAGCGGTTCAAGTGATGCTCGGCCATGTCGACATTTCAACAACCCAGATATATACCCATGTCACACGCAAGCACCTTAAAGAGTTGCATAAACGCTTTCATCCAAGGGGATAACCGACACTCTTTACGAATAGATTGCCTATAACTGACCTGAGGTGATGAAAAATTAATCGCAAATATTCGCAGAAAGGCGAGGATTTTCATCCCATTTCTGGAGTGCGTTAAAAAGATTGACACGACTCATTTTTTCATTTAATTATAAAGGCTTAACTCAATATATCGAATACGATCATAAAATTTTTTCTATAGATATCAGGGAATAAATGTCGTGCCTCCATTAAAAATGAATGCCAACCCCTTGGGCTGGTGGCAGCCCGCACAAAACCAGCCGGCCATCGGCGATCAGGCGCTTTTAGAGGCCGTTAATTGCGTCACTCAGCCCCTCTACCTGATCAATCAGAACGGTAAAATGGCTGTAGCGCGGGATGGCAGTATAATCATTGGAAACCAAAAACCACCCGGATCAAATGTGCTGCCGCTCATCGGTTATGCACCAGCTATCCATCCGAAAGATTTAGGCGATCCAGAGTTCAAAAAAATGCATAACCTTCATTATGCTTATGTGGTTGGCGCCATGGCCAATGGAATAACATCTGTTCAAATGGTCGAAGAAGCCGGTCGCAATGGGATGATCGGTTTCTTTGGCGCAGCCGGGCTATTGCCGGACGAGATTGAAGCCGCTATCGACGTGCTCCAAGACCGCATGGGGTCGCGATCATTCGGGATGAACCTGATTCACAGTCCGACGGACCCAACGCTTGAGGCTGACACGGTGGATCTTTACATCAGGCGTGGGATTAAATTAATCAGCGCCTCGGCCTACCTGGATCTTACACTGCCCCTGGTCTATTTTCGCGTCAACGGTATCCACCGCAATCGCAAGGGGGACGTCATTTGTCCCGGCAAAGTTGTTGCGAAAGTTTCAAGGGTCGAAGTTGCGCGAAAATTTCTTTCGCCCCCACCGGAAAAATTTTTAAAACTGCTGCTTGCCAAAAATCTATTATCATCGCAACAGGCTGAGTTAGCTGCCGCAGTTCCAATGGCGGATGATTTGACTGCCGAGGCAGATTCCGGTGGTCATACGGATAATCGTCCAGCCTTGGCGCTATTACCGACCATGCTGGCTTTGCGTGATCAAATCACATCAGAACATGACTATGTGAATCCGGTTCGTATCGGACTGGCCGGCGGTATTGCTACACCGGAGTCCACCGCAGCCGCTTTTGCCTTGGGTGCCGCCTATGTGCTTACAGGTTCGATAAACCAGGCATGCATAGAATCCGGCACGTCGGATACGGTCCGCCGGATGCTGGCCGAAGCCGGACAAGCCGACGTGATCATGGCACCTTCAGCCGATATGTTCGAGCTCGGAGTTAAAGTCCAGGTTTTAAAACGTGGAACCATGTTCGCTTTGCGGGCGGCCAAGCTCTACGAGCTGTATTCCCGCTACGACAGCTATGGGGAGATACCTGCCAGCCAACGCGAAATTATTCAAAGAGATGTTTTCAGATGCAGTTTTGAGGAGGAATGGGAACAAACAAAGGCTTTTTTCGCACAGCGAGACCCGAAACAAATAGAGATTGCCGAAAAAAAACCCAAGCATATGATGGCACTCGTTTTTCGTTCTTATCTCGGTCGCTCGTCTACTTGGGCAAACACGGGTGATCAGTCAAGAAAAATCGACTATCAAATATGGTGTGGTCCGTCCATGGGCGCCTTCAACCAATGGTCCAAAGGCACATTTCTTGAAAACCTTGAAAATCGCCAAACCGTCACGGTGGCAATGAACCTGATGTTCGGTGCAGCAGTGGCAAGCCGGGTTCATTGGCTTCGCTGTCAGGGCATCGCCCTGCCTCGCACGGCAAGGAGATTTTATCCGCTTGAACTTTCAAAAATACTACAATTGCTGGAAGAAATCTAATCGAATCAAGTCGGATTCGAGTGGTCTCTTACGAAGTGTTCCGGGAGGTTAGTGCAATCAATCCTGGAGTTGGTTTAAAAACCGCTTTCGAAATTCGGTGATGTTTAATACACGGTAACTTTCAAAATTCATTCGGGAAGATTCACTTTCTTTGGGGCCGATGGGAGATTCAATAAAATGCTCCCTTTGCAGACAGACCCCGCGATGATTACTGGAATCAACGGAAATGACGCCTCTGGCCCAATATGACAACCCGCGAGATTGATCACGGCGTATCGCTTGACTGCTGATTGTCAGTTGATAGAATTCAACTTCAGGGATCGAATTGGTAGCTGATTCTGAGATCTTGGAAAAGTAAAAATAAAAATCATGGTCTACCAGCCATTGATGCAAATCGAATAATATTTGTTTTGCCTCTGGAATTGAAAATTTCAGATCTCCCACCAGATGTCCTCCAAGAGCCACAGTAAAGGCCTCATCAGGATTGTACTGACGTGCGTATCCCGACTGTAACCCTCCCAGTGGATCAGGCGCTAAAAATTCACGGGACCAACGTTTCCATCTGGCAAGGTTAACATCGAATTTTTTAGACAGCTCTTTGTTGGTGTAAAATTTGATCATAGAAGTTAGGTGGTTGTCATATCAATATATCAACTATTTATTTTAAAGCAAGATCTTGAAAATATATTTAATCAATACTATAGTTAAGTGTTAAATTAACCTGCCTGTTTTTCCCTGATGAAAAAGCCGGCCGAGAAAGGACAATCTGAGAATGCCTGAAAATAACCCGGTGGTCATCATTGGGATGGGATGTTTATTCCCAAAATCAATCGGTCTTAAAGAATATTGGAAATTGCTCTATCACGGCAGGGATGCCATCACTGAAGTCCCTGAATCCCACTGGTCGCCTGCCGATTACTATGACACGGATCCTAGCACTCCCGACCATGTAAATTGTAAGCGGGGCGGATTTCTTGAACCCGTATCATTTGATCCATCGGAATTCGGCATACCCCCCTCTTCTCTCGAAGCCACCGACACTTCACAACTTTTAGGGTTGCTGGCTGCAAAAATGGCCCTGGAAGATTGCGGATACGGCAATGGTCGGAACTTTGACCGAGATCGCACGTCCGTCATCCTGGGCGTTACCGGAACCCAGGAGCTGGTAATTCCGTTAAGTTCCAGGCTGGGGCATCCCAAATGGCGTAAAGCCCTGGAAGATTCTGCAATCTCTGCAGCCAAAACTGAAGAAATTATTCAAAGAATTTCAGATTCTTATATCCCTTGGCAGGAGAACTCATTTCCAGGACTTCTCGGCAATGTGGTTGCTGGCAGAATAAGCAATCGCCTTGATTTAAGGGGTACCAACTGCGTCGTGGATGCTGCCTGCGCAAGCTCGCTGAGTGCCATCCATCTTGCCACCCTCGAGTTGATATCGGGTCGAAGTGACATGGTCGTCACCGGCGGCGTGGACACACTCAATGACATTTTTATGCATATGTGCTTTTCAAAAACGCATACACTTTCGGCCACCGGGGACGCACGTCCCTTTTCAAAAGATGCCGACGGTACCGTCCTGGGTGAAGGCATCGGGATCCTGGTATTAAAAAGACTCAAGGATGCTCAAAAGGACGGGAATAGAATTTACGCCGTAATCAAAGGACTCGGCTCCTCAAGCGACGGCAAATCGCAAAGCATCTATTCACCAAGCATTGAGGGACAAATCAAGGCCTTAAGAGCGGCCTACAAAAATGCCGACATCAAGCCCGCCACCGTCGGATTGATTGAGGCCCACGGTACCGGTACCCGGGTGGGCGATAAAGTGGAATTCAGGGCTCTCCACCGGATATTTCAAGAATCCGAGGCCAATGGTCACAAGTGTGCACTGGGTTCTGTCAAATCCATGATCGGACATACAAAAGCATCCGCCGGCGCCGCAGGTTTGATAAAAACGGCACTTAGCCTGTATCATAAGGTGCTGCCGCCCACGTTGAAAGCGAAAACACCGGATCCAGATCTGAACATCGAAAACAGCAACTTTTATTTGAATTCATCTACCCGACCATGGTTCCCGGGAAACGGCCATCCCCGGCGAGCGGGTGTCAGTGCCTTTGGATTTGGCGGCAGCAATTTTCACATTGTACTTGAAGAATACCAGTCGGCTAAGGCTGAAATATCCTGGGACGGAGACATTGAAATAATAGCCTTCTCCACTGCCACCAAAAGCGAACTTATCCGCAATGTCAAATCATATCAGGAAGATATAGCGAATGGTGTCACCGATGATCAGCTCAAGCTCAAGGCGGCTGAATCCCGTAAAAATTTTTCAGCTGAACTTTCCCATCGCCTATTAATGGTTCATGAGGGGAAGTTTCAAGATTCAGATCTTTTCGAACGCACATTGAACGCACTGAAATCTCCAGACAAGCATACTTCTCTGAATCTGGAAAATATCTATATCGGCGGTCCTGAAAAATCCGGCAAGCTTGCTTTTGTCTTTCCGGGACAGGGAAGCCAGTATATTGGAATGGGACGTGATATCGTCTGCACATTTCCACAGGCCATGAAGATCCTGGAAGATGCCAATCAAAAATTTAATAGCCCGCCGCTTCTTACCGATCTTATCTATCCGCCGATCGCACATGCGGCGGGTGAACGGCAAAATCAGGAAGACGCCCTAAAAAGAACCGATATCGCCCAACCGGCCATTGGCGCCGTCAGTCTAGCGATGCTAAAATTGCTGCAGATGTTCGAAATTACCCCCGATGCAACCTGCGGACATAGTTTTGGAGAGTTGTCGGCCCTGTGCGCCGCCGGCTGGATCGATGAGCGGGCCCTGATGACGCTTTCAGTTACCCGCGGCCGCTTAATGGCTGCGGCCGGGGCAAACCACCCAGGAACCGAAGGTGCCATGCTGGCAGTGAAGGCGCCGCTGGACGAATTGGAGACTCTGGTTGAAAATTCAACTCAAAAAGTTGTTATCGCCAACCGCAATAGCCCCTGCCAGGGAGTTTTATCCGGGACGATATCAGCCATAACCCATATCGAGAATACTTGCAGAAAAAAAAGCCTAAGTGCCGTTCGCCTGCCGGTTTCGACGGCTTTCCATAGTGAGCTGGTTGAGGATGCCGTCCGGCCCTTTTTAGATGCATTAAAAAAGATCACCCTTAAATCCAACCTCTGTCCAAGTTTTTTCCAATACAAGTGGTGAAGCCTATCCGACCGATCCGGATGAAGCCCGTACACTGTTAGCCAACCAGTTAGCCCGTCCCGTGGACTTCGTCAAGGAAGTTAAAAACCTGTTCGACTCCGGGGTGAGGACATTTGTTGAAATCGGACCCAGATCGGTGCTGACCGGGCTGATATCGGACATCCTGCAGGATCGCGATGTTGAGGTCATGTCGCTGGATGCCTCGATCGGAAAAGGACATGGCGTGGCTGACCTTGCCAGAGTGCTTTGTCGGCTGGCATCCATTGGTTATCCGCTGGCGCTGACCGGATGGGAAAAACCATCGTCCGCGCCACGCAAACCGCGTATGAATGTACTTTTGAGCGGCACCAATTATAGAGATCAAAAGACAAAAACCAGAAGTCTGAAAGCTGAAAGCAGAGGATTGGAAACAGCCGGCAGAGATCGGGAGTCAGGGGAAATCGGGTATAAAATGGAAGCCATCAACCAATTAAACCAACAAACCCATTTAAACAATTTTCCGGCTACAAAGAGCCAAGATAAATTGCCGGCTTCCGATACGACGCTGCAACCCAGACAATTACAACTATCCAAACCAACCCATGACAATAAAAACATCATGCCTAAAAACGACATCGATCAATCCGAAATTATCCAGGATGCTTTAAAAGTAGTTTCCCAGGGTTTGCAGTCAATGCAAAATCTTCAGTCCGAGACAGCCCGGGCACACCAGAAATTTTTAGAATGCCAAGCCGAGGCCAATCGTACATTGCAGGAAATGATGAAAAATACGCAACGGCTGACGGAAAGTTCGCTTGGCATCCCGATGGAACCACTCCAGCAGTCTTCCATCCCTCGATATCGGTCGGAGCCAGCCCTTGACTTGCAGCAGCAGGAGTTGCAGCAGCAGGAAAATTTTAATTCGGCAGGGGATATTGACGATTTTGTTGCCCCTACAAGTACCGAGCGCTCTTTGGATATTCCAGGGAAATGGTCCCCTCCCCTGTCCGACTCGAATTGCACCAAGGGGCGGCCAACGGGTATACACCGGATACAGCCGTAAATGACCCGCAAATTAAAGAATCCGACCCATCTCAACCGGATCAAAAAATAATTGAGACCGCAATGCTGGAAGTGGTCAGCCGGCTGACAGGATATCCGGCAGAAATGTTAGGCTTGGATATGGATATCGAGGCGGAACTGGGTATTGATTCCATCAAAAGGGTGGAAATCTTATCCGCACTTGAAGAACAAATGCCCGATCTGCCCACGGTTTCCCCTGAAATTATGGGCAGTCTCAAAACCCTGGGTCAGATTGCCGATTACTTTGTTGGACCCAATGGCGGACCAAAGATAAAAAACGAGGCCGGTGTCATCATACCAGACCAACACCCTTTAGTTGAAGAAAAGGTATCCAAGCCCCCTGAAAATTCCCAAAACCAAATTGTGACAACCTTGTTGGAAGTCGTCGGCCAGCTGACTGGCTATCCGGTGGAAATGCTCGGTCTGGACATGGATATCGAGGCGGAACTGGGCATTGATTCCATCAAAAGGGTAGAAATTTTATCCGCGCTTGAAGAACAAATGCCCGATCTGCCCACGGTTTCGCCTGAAATTATGGGAACCTTGAAGACTCTGGGACAAATATCTGAATTTCTTGACAGCTCCTCCACGTCCGACCTCCCCCAAAAACAATTAGATGTGCCGCTGGTGACAACCCCAGGCACGTCTGACGCCCCCAGCCAGAATGCTTTTGACAGATCCGACCCGGCGCTACCGGATCCGGACATATTAGAGATTCCCCGTAATGTGGTAAGGGTGGTGAGCGCACCTGAGGTTTCCGTATCCCGCTTACAAGTCGCCGGGAACAAAACGGTGCTGGTAACGGAAGACAACACCGGTTTGTCCGATTGCATTGTTCAGGAACTGACAAATCTCGGCATAAACACTGAAAAAATCAATCTGGATGGACGGACATATCAATACCCGCTCTCCCAAACGGCTGGCCTCATAATTGTTCAGGATCCGGCATCTGATACCATGGAACAAGATCTGAAAGATGCGTTTTTATTGACCAAACAACTGGCGCCCAATCTATTGGAAGCTGCAAACGCGGGCGCGGCGGTGTTTGCGACCGTTAGTCGTATGGACGGCGCCTTTGGTTTCAGGCATAAGGAGATGATCCATCCCGTACAGGGCGGATTGGCCGGACTGTCAAAAACAGCTGCCATCGAATGGAATAATGTTTGCTGCCACGCCATTGACATCGATGCAGTTTGCTCGGATCATCATCAAATTGCATCGACGGTGGTTAAAGAAATTTTAACTCCGGGCCCGGTGGAAATCGGTCTTGGTCTGGAAAGCCGGTGTACTTTAGCCCTGGAATCCAAACCTTATCCTGCAGGTCCGATAAATCTGGATTCCGACGATGTGGTCATCATCAGTGGGGGTGCAAGGGGAATTACTGCCACCGTTGCGCTGTCGCTTGCCAGACACACCGGATCGTGCCTGGTTCTGCTGGGAAGATCGCCGCATCCCATGGCTGAACCATTGTGGCTGTCATCCCTTGAAGATGAAGCCGCGATAAAGAAAGCCATTATAGATAACGAATTGAAAGACAAAACATCGTTGCCGGCGGAATTAGAAAAAGTATACCAAAGTTACATGGCCAACCGCGAAATCAGCCGAAACCTGTCAGCTTTAAAATCAACCGGAGCATCCACCCATTATTATTCGGTGGACATACGCAATTTAGAAGACGTCCGCGCAAGGGTTGATGCGATCCGCTTGGATCATGGCCCCATCACGGGCATTATCCACGGCGCCGGTGTGCTGGAAGATCGGCTGATCATCGATAAAACTGCCGATCAATTTGCACGTGTTTTCGATACCAAAGTCTGGGGATTGAAAAATCTTATAGAGGCCTCACGAGGGGATTCTTTAAAATATCTGGTGGTATTTTCCTCAGTCGCCGCACGATTTGGCAACAAGGGACAGGTGGATTATGCCATGGCCAATGAGGCCTTAAATAAAATCGCCCAAGCCGAATCGTCCAAAAGAGATGGGTGCCGGGTTATCGCAATCAACTGGGGCCCATGGGACGGCGGCATGGTGACACCCGGTTTGAAACGTCAGTTTGAACGCAAGGGCATCGCTTTGATTCCTGCTGACAAGGGTGCCGGGTGCCTAATCGATGAGATGAGGCTCGATGAAATGAGAGCAGGCAAAAATACTGTGGTGGAAGTTGTCATTGGAGCTGAAATAGAAGACAGTAAAGAATTGCAGAAACCCTCACTGGTGAAATCTCCTCCGATCATTAAAAAACAACGGCTCGCTCTATGTTTTGAACGTGAAATCGATATTGCGCGATACCCTGTGCTAAATTCCCATATTATTGATGACAAACCAGTGGTGCCACTGGCTTTGATGATGGAATGGTTTGCCCATGGCGCGTTACATCAAAATCCCGGGCTGATTCTGCATGGTCTGGATGACACCCGAATTCTAAAAGGAATTCGCCTGGAGCAGGAGAATTACCATATCCGTCTATTTGCCGATAAGCTCAAAAAGAATGGCGAATTTTATGAAGTGGCAGTTGAATTGAGAGGCGGCAAAGAGGCCGGACAGGATCTGGTCCATGCGCGAGCCAAGGCCGTTTTAAGTGATCATGTCGTTCCAGCCCCTCCCTATCAATTTTCCAAGGCCATGATTGCCGGGGCTTATACAAAAAATATCCAAGACGTCTATGATGAGATTCTTTTTCACGGCTTCCAGCTTCGCGGAATTCGTAAAATTGTCAGCTGTTCATCCCGCGGTATGGTGGCCCAAATTTCGTCAGCGCCCGAGCCAAGGGAATGGATTTCTTCCCCCTTGAGGGATCAATGGATTGCAGATCCCCTCGTGCTGGATTGCGCCTTTCAAATGGCAATTCTATGGTGTTTTGAAGAAAAAAAGACTGTATCGCTGCCAAGTTACGCGACCGCGTATCGTCAGTATCGTCGTCAATTCCCAACTGATGGTGTCACAGCGGTGTTGGAGGCCAGTGAAGTTACCAGTCACAAGATGCGCGGTGATTTTACATTTTCTGATTCTAATGGCGATATTGTGGCGCGCCTGAAAGGCTATCAAGCGATATCGAAGGCATCCCTGCTCAAGTCATTTAAACCGCAGTATAGAGCGTTAGCCTAAAGCAACGGCTGCTCGGCTATTCATCTTTACCGGGCAATGGCGCTGTGAGTCCGCTATACGGCTTTTTCAATATTCTTGTGAACATCTGAAGGAACGCCGCAAAAATCTATGGATTCTATGGTTGAAACAAAGCTTTTGCAGGGCTGACAGTATTTCTTGGGTTTTCCTCGTCCGCTCCAAAGCAGTTTCATTCTATGGGAAATGCCGCATTTCGGACAAATACACTCGACGGTAAGACTGTCACGACCATCGCTCCCACCATGATAAACACAGCTTTGTTCTTCCTCTGGACAATAGCTACTGCTGATTGCAGGCATTTTCATACCTCTCTTTGTTCCCTACATATTTAAACACTTGTTGGTGACACGATCTCCAACCACACAAACTTCGTAGATTAAGTCTATGGTCGATACGTGTTTATGCGATGTTGGGATAATCTTGCCGACGGTTCTATCACCTCTTTTTCTTTTTATTATATTTTCTGATGAGATCATTGATGGCTTCTTCCAAGAGGACGCCGATGGATTTATCCTCATCAACTGCAAGATGCTTCAATGCTTTGAGGCAATTTAGCTCAAGTCTGGTGGAAAATGTCTTTTTTTGACCCATACATACAACAATAAAATATTAATTTCTTTATTTCAAGCATTTTTTTTTATTTTATATAAATTCTATTATAATTATTTCATAAAATTTTTAAAAACTTATAAATTATTATTTAAAGAAATAAAAAAATAATCCCGGCAACCACCGTGCGGAATCCTCTTCGACGCCTATCACACTACAGATTAAGGCACAATAATCAGCGGCACGTAGATGGTCGGTCCTTCCAGGGCCATTCTCATACCCAAGTTCGCTGGTGGTCGCGATTGCCTATTGAAACACTCCTATTTCTTTATTAAGATATTTTTCCGTCGATCTCCTAAAACAATTCACGGCTGTTCGGGAAAAATGAATGCTCGTTGAATATGAAGGAAAAAAAATAAAAATTGGTTTGAGCGTATTGATTACACCCACTGCGGCTGTCATCGATGATGAGGAAATTAAGGATCGCGAAAGTCTATAGTTATGTATCGCAAAAACAGCTACGATGCTATCGTGATAGGAGCTGGTCCCGCAGGGTCCACCGCAGCATATCTGCTGGCATCTAAAGGTTTCAGGGTTCTTATTATCGATAAGAGCAGCTTTCCCAGAGAAAAACTTTGCGGTGGGCTTTTGACATGGAAAACCGTAAACTTATTGGAAAGCATCTTCCAAACAACCATCGACATCGCTGAAATCGAATCGGATAATCACCTATAGTAGTATTACCTACCAAGTCGTCAGCAGCGCCGGAACTTCCTTTAAAAGCCAACTGGATTATCCCTTCCACTTCGTGCAGCGGATTGCTTATGACTCCTTTTGGCTAAATTTGGCTTGTCAGGCCGGTGCAGTGTTCAGATCTGGCGAAAAAGCCATCTCTCTTGACTATTTAAAGGGAGGGGGGAAGATTTCAACTGACAGGGGCAGTGAATTTTTCGGACGTTTTATTTTGGGTGCCGACGGTGCAGTCAGCAAAGTGAGAGGCTTACTTGCCTCAAAAAAGTTTATCGACTCTGAGAGGAAATCGAATTTGGCCACCGCGTTGGAGGTTTTTGTGCCAAACCGACACTCAACCGAACTTCCGAATTACCCCCATTTATACTTCGGTCATATCCCATGGGGATATGCCTGGTCTTTTCCGGGAGAACAATGTCGTGTCATCGGCATTTGCGGTTTGAACGCTAAAGCAGGTAAGTTACTAAGGAGCGGATATGAAGCACTTCTGAACTCAGTTCGTATCAACAGGGAACACATTCCTTCACCCAGGAGTCATGCTTTACCCTATGGCAACTATCTTACGACGCCCGGATGGGGGAATGTTTTGTTGCTGGGCGATGCCTGTGGTCTGGCAGATCCCCTGCTGGGCGAAGGTATCTACTATGCGCATAAAAGTGCACAGTTGGCAGCTGAGGCAGTCATACGATCCTACCACGAACCATCGTCAGCGCTAACTGGATATACCCGTCTTCTGAACCGAGTTATTATATCTGAGCTCAAATATGCGCTCATCGGTCGGCAAATTATTTTTTCATTGCCGGGGATTTGGCCTTATCGAGTGCTGACGTCTCTGCTTAAGTCCATGCCTAAAAAATGTGAAGAGACCATTCAGGGGCAACGGTCGTTTAGATGGTTTCGTCGGGTCGGGTCGAACCCCTCCGTTTAATCGATGAAATCTATCTCTTCTTTGGAAATTTTCTTTGTCACAATCCTTACACCGATCATGCCGCCGGCTAGAATCAGCCGCATAGGCTTCTTATCCCGGATAACGATCATTTCCACTTGGCTGCTTTCATCCTTCCCCTCAACCTCATCTACAAGCTGTTGAGCACTGGTTATGCGGACACCGTCATACTCAAGAATAATATCGCCCGCTATCAGATCCAATGACTCCGCCTGAGAAAACTCGACGATACTCTGTATCTGGGCAACGTTCATCGACCCGACCTGATTTGATGGCTCAATGAACACATTTTCAAATTGTTTAAAACGGTTCGCCGAATCCGGCACTACCACGATTCTCGTCAGCGCAGCATCCGCAAATTCGATGGCAAAGTTTTTGACACCAAGATACCGCAGCAGCCCCCTCATCAAAGCCTCTAATGTGTCGGCTTCGAAGGAAAAGGTAATTTTATCACTTTCTCTGCTCTCCAATCCCGAAACAACGATCGCATATTTTTCATACAGTTCTTTGAAAAGTTCGACCAGGACCGAGTCATGAGCCTCAATGAAGATGTTTCCATTCCATCCCTGGGTAATTTCAATAGATGCTGTGGCGGGTGATGTCGCATTAAAAGCAGTCCAAACCAAAAAACAAATCAGTAACAGGCAAATTCTCTTCATAGTCTAATCTACTAGAACCGGAGCGTAGGGCTTTTGCTCAAAACAAGCACTTAATGATGCTGATAAAAAATTCTCGGCGCTAAACGCCAACGTAGATTCCTCTGCCGAATTTTTTGATCTTTCCTTCTTTAGTGGCTCTAAAAACAATATTGCGTACTTTTTTATCATCGAATCCCGTTTTTTCCTTCAGTGTGGGTACGTCAACGCCTTTCTTGAATCGTTTTATAATTCTCAATATCTGATCTGTGGCAGTAGCCTGGATTGCTTTTTTTTGGGGTGCCGCTTTCTTAACCGGTGCCGTTTTAGCGACGTTGGCTTTTATGGTTTTTCCTGTAGCAGCCTTTTTTGCGGCAGCCTTTGGAGATTTCCCGCTCTTCTCAACCGCTTTCAGCAGCATTTTCATCTTGTTCTCGACGGCCTTAAACTCTTGTTTCAAAGCCAGCAGATCTTTTTTCAAGATAGCCATTTAAATAACCCTCCTAGATCATTTTTTTAGTGTTTTTATTTAGCTCTTAAGTTGATACTTTGAAGACCTATCAGATTCATAATGTTATATAAATAAACTACTTTAATGTAGTAATTTTGTCAAGTGTTATGAAAGGAAAAAGTAAAAGAATTTAGTCGATTAGAACAAATCATAGTCGGTCTATCAATCTTTTGCAAAGCTTCGCATCAAACCGGCGATTTGGTGGCACAAAGTTATGATTGGCAACCCATAGCAATGTTTAAAGTTTGCTACTCGATCTAAAAGATTTGAATTCCTTTTGCCTTGACAATGCCAATTTCAGTGCTATGGTGATTTGGTAAATAACTCATACCAGTAGTCCCGACAGGTTAATTCCGCAGTCAGGTATGGTAGAAACAATGGTAACTATAAATTCGTAGTAATCAAGTATTGGGAGGTAATCATGAAAAGCATATTCCTTTCGTTGGCGCTGGGCGTTTTATTATTGTCTTTTACGGCTGTCACTGTCTCGGCCCATTGTGAGATTCCCTGTGGCATCTATGACGATGAAGTAAGAGCGAATTTGATTTATGAGCACACGATCACCATCGAGAAATCCATGAATAATATTGCCGAACTCGGCAAGCAAAATCCTGTGAATTACAATCAACTGGTTCGCTGGGTTTTGAACAAAGAAGAACATGCGACCAAAATTCAACAGACAATCTACCAGTACTTTATGACTCAGCGCTTACGAGCGGATGCAGAAAAGTACACTGACAAGCTAATCATACTACACAAAATGCTTCAGGCAGCAATGAAATGCAAGCAGAGCATTGAGATTGAGAACGTTCAGTCCTTGCGGTCCCTTTTAAAAGAGTTTGAAATTTTGTACTTTGGTCATAGTCTTCGTTAAAATTTCAAAAAAATACTCATTCCCCGGATAATTCGATCCAGGATGGATAAGACAGGCATTTGTTCCTAATTCGTTTTTCAATTCTCACGCAGGTTCATCCCGATCCTTTTTTTGATTAAAAAGTGTCTATTGTTGCTTGCCTTGTTTTGTCCGTTGAGGTATATGGATACCGTTTATGATTGAATACTATCAGCGACTGGGTAACCGTATTTTGGTCCTAAACTGAACCTCTCAACTTAGGCTATAAATTATTTCAGATTGTTGTCACAGATGCACCCAAAGAAACCGATAGCTGTGGTCGGGATGGCCGGATTGTTCCCTGGAGCCGCTAACATTGATATTTTCTGGCAAAACATCCTAAACGGAGCCGATGCTTGCGGTGAAGTCCATCCTGACCGTTGGCGCATGGATCCTGACAAGATGTATCATCCGGACCCCCAGCCGGATAAAGCTTATTCAAAGCGCTGCAGTCTCATAACTGATTTTAAATTTGATCCTTCCGGCATTGCTATCGACCGCAAATTGCTGGCCGCTCTCGACCCACTTTATCACATCGTGTTGCAGGTCGGCACAGAGGCCATTAAAAACGTTCGGACAATCATCGATAAACCGCCGGCGCACCGGTGTAGTGCTGGCTGCCATTGCATTGCCGACCGATGCGACTTCTGAGATCACCTCACAGATTCTAGGCACCGCCTTTGAAAGAAACTCTATTTGAGGGTCTGACGCATGGTAAAGCGAATGCCGATCGAACCTCTTTCTCCCGTGCTCATTCTTTGTCCGGCAGGGTAACCAGTCTACCCGGTGCGATTCTGGCCAAGGCTTTGGGCCTTGGTGGCGGAACTTATACCCTCGATGCCGCATGCGCATCATCACTCTATGCCGTCAAACTGGCCTGTGACGAATTGCATGCCCATCGCACGGATGCGATGCTGGCTGGGGGTGTTTCAAGGCCCGATTGCCTGTTTACCCAGGTAGGTTTCAGTCAGCTAAAAGCCTTGTCCCCCTCCGGACACTGCGCTCCTTTTGATGAAGCGGCCGATGGACTGGTAGTCGGAGAAGGTGCCGGCATACTGGTTTTAAAGCGGCTGGCGGATGCCCTGCGCGATCGGGATCCAATTTTTGGATTGATTCACGGCATCGGTCTATCAAACGATATGGGAGGAAATTTGCTTGCCCCGGACAGTGAAGGCCAGGTGCGCGCCATGGCCGGCGCCTATGAATCCTGCGGTTGGTCTCCCCATGACATCGATTTAATCGAGTGTCATGGCGCCGGAACACCCCTGGGAGACCTGACGGAGCTCCGAAGTTTAAGAAAATTGTGGGGAGAATCCGGCTGGGAGAACAATCAGTGTGCCATCGGTTCGGTGAAAGCCATGATCGGCCATTTATTAACCGCCGCCGCCGCCGCTGGAATGATCAAGACATTGCTGGCGCTCCACCATAAAGTTTTACCACCTTCCTTGAATTTTATTACCCCTCCCCCGCACAGCCCCTTAATTAACGGTCCCTTTCGCGTGCAAACTCAGCCTGAAACCTGGCGGCGTAGAAAAGAAGACCGCCCGCGACGAGCCGCGGTGAGTGCCTTTGGGTTTGGCGGTATAAACGCCCATTTATTGCTGGAAGAATGGGATTCAAATTCGGAAGCAACATGGCGCAAAACAGAAGGCAGTGGACAGAGGCGACGACAGCAAAATTCAAAGACAGAAGAGTCCGATATCGAATTTCCAGCATCAGGCACCCAGGATCAAGCAGATATTGCTATCGTCGGCATGGCCACATCTTTTGGATCGCTAACCTCTTTAAGGGATTTCCAGGAACTGATTTTTAGCGGTAAAACAAATATAAAACCACGGCCCGAACATCGCTGGAAAGGATGTGATCAGAACAGCCGACCGGGAGCTCGATAATCAGTCCTTAATCGGTGGATTCTGCAGTGACGTTTCCATTGCCGCCGATGAGTTTCATATCCCACCCAAAGAAATCCCTGACATCCTCCCCCAGCAACTCCTGATGCTGAAAGTCGCTGCGGCGGCCATGCGGGATGCCGGATGGGCTTTAAGAAAAGAACGACCGGAGATGGGAGCTGTTATCGGCATTGATTTTGATATCGAAGCCACCAATTTCCATTTGCGCTGGTATCTGACCACTGTGATTGATCGCTGGGCCGAAAAGCTCGGATGGGATCTCCAAAATAGTGAAAAACAAAGTTGGCTGACAGCATTACAAGACGCCGGCAGCCCTCCACTCACGGCGAACCGCACCCTGGGCGCATTGGGCGGTATCGTCGCCAGCCGAATTGCCCGGGAATTTCGCTTTGGCGGCCCGAGTTTTGTCGTATCCTGTGAAGAGGCCTCCGGTCTTAAAGCACTTAGTATTGGTGTAAGAGCGTTGCAGCAAAATGAAGTGCAGGCATTTTTAGTGGGAGCGGTGGATTTAGGTGGTGATGTCCGCAATATTATTATGACACACCGCGCAAAACCCTTTTCCCAACATCAAAGCATCCGTCCCTTTGATTGTTCTGCTGACGGCGTCTTGCCCGGTGAAGGGGCGGCGGCAGTAGTCATCAAACGGCTTGACCGCGCAATTGCTGATGGTGACAGGGTATATGCCGTTGTTAAAGGAATCGGCAACGCTAGCGGCGGCGGAGTAGACACGGATCTGCCTTCCAAAGAAGCCTATGTTCATTCTCTCAATCGTTGTTACCGTGACGCCGCAATCGCACCCTCGACGATTAGCTACATGGAAACTCACGGCAGTGGCCGTCCTGCAGAGGATAACCTGGAATCCGTAGCTTTGCATGAATTTATGGAAAATCAAAATGCCTCTTGTGCTATTGGATCCGTTAAAGCCAATATCGGTCACACCGGCGCTGCAGCCGCTTTGGCTTCCGTGGTCAAAACCGGATTGAGCCTTTATCATGAAATTATCCCTCCATTGATAAATTTTACGGACGCCGGGGAATTCGATCTGGCATCAGGAATAAATTCCACTTCCCGGTTTATCCTCAGTACTGGCTTAGAAACCGCAAGGACGGTGTCCGCAACGCGATGGTCGGATCCATGACCAGCGACGGCAACTGCATGCATGTTATCCTTGCAGGGTTTGATTATGAGACCGAACATGGCGTTAATACGAATGTCGTCCAAAAGATTCGCCAGGAGCGAAAACGACCCCAGGGACTTCAACCATTGGGGCTTTTTGCCGTTGAGGGTCAAGACAAAAAACTTTACTTTCCGATCTGGACTCGCTCTATCAGCACACTGAAAAGCACCTCACAGACCTCGGAGCAGAAGACAACAACGCCCGGCGTAACGCCGTCGAAACAGCCGCCCGCGCATGGTATCTGAAAAATGGTGTCAATCCAAAGTATCCATATGCCCTGTCGATTGTTACAGATGATTTGTCCCAAGCTAAAAGCCCAGATTATCGAAGCCCGCGAGTCGCTTGAATCATCTATCCCACCTAAAATATCGCCCAACAGCGGTATCTATTTTACACCCAATCCGTTGGGAGAAATTGGGGAACTGGCCTTTGTCTTTCCGGGTTCGGGCAGCCATTATTTGAGCATGGGTCGAGGTATCGGTGTACATTGGCCGGAAATACTACACCACCTGGATGCACAAACCCTGCAGTTAAAGGCCCAGCTGTTACCGGAATATTATGTCCCCTGGCGGGTTTCGTGGGAGCCTGGTTGGCAAAAATCAGCTTACGAGAAAATTATCTCCGATCCTCTGATCATGATCTTCGGCCAGGTGGTTCACGGATCCGTGGTTGCCGAATTGATGGCCCATTTCAGCATCAGACCCTCAGCCGTACTGGGTTACAGTTTGGGTGAGTCGGCCGGATACTTTGCCATGGGTGCCTGGCCGGAACGCGGTGAAATGCTGGAGCGCATGCGAAAAACCAATTTGTTTTCCACTGAACTTGCCGGTCCCTGCAATGCGGCCCGCAAGGCATGGAAGGTTGCCCCGGATGAAAATGTCGACTGGCGCGTGGCAGTGGTAAACCGCGCAGCGCATTTGGTCCGCCGGGTCGCCGGCCGATATGCAACCACCCGCCTGCTGATCATAAACACGCCCAATGAATGTGTTATCGGTGGACGCAGGCAGGATCTTCGAGCTGCTATAAAAGAACTCAATTGCGAGGCCATTTATCTGGACGGTGTCGTTACGGTGCATTGTGACGCTCTGAAGCCGGTTATGGACGACTACCGAGATTTACATATCTTCCCTACCCGCCAACCGAAAGGCATCCGCTTTTACAGCTGCTCCCTCGGCCGTTCTTTTGAGTTAACGGCAAAAAAGGCCGCCGACTCAATTGTTCACCAGGCATTGCATGGCTTTGATTTTGCGACCACGGTCCATCAGGCCTACCGCGACGGCGTAAGAGTATTTCTGGAAATGGGCCCCTATTCCTCCTGTACCCGCATGATTGACAGCATCTTGCAGGACAAACCTCATCTGGCGCTTTCTGCCTGTATCCGAGGAGAAGACGACTATACCACCATCGTCAAGGTCCTGGCCAGGTTAATCGCTGAACGGGTGCCGGTGGATCTTGCAATGCTTTACGGTCACGAATCGTATCCTCCGGCGATGATTGAACCGGACAGCAAAGTATCCCAAAATTTGATAAAGGTGTTAGTAGGCGGAAAAATACTTTCTCCTGAACTCCCGCTTGTAGAAGACAGAATGCAGAGAACAGAGGACGGAGGACAGAAGGCAGAAGACAGGGACAAGACAATGGCAGAAGGCGGAAGACAGATGACGGAAGACAAAGGGCGGCGGACAGAGAACAAAGAATAGATGACGGGGGACAGAAAAATCCTGGATCGAGTATCAAGCATCAAGCATCCAATGCCCAGCATCCGGAAACCGCAAGCCAGAGATCTGCAGACATTTCCCGATTTTCGGATTTGATCGAAACTGCCGAAAAAATCGCTAAAACCACCGCGAAGCCCATCAAAAATTCCTGGATCTTTCCAATGAAATCACCCGGGGCTATGGCAAGACATTTGCCCTGCAGACCGAGCTTTTGGAACAGGCCGTTAGCCGGAGCGTAGATTCGATTCCGCATTCCGCATTCCAAATTCCGCAATCCAGTCCCGGCCCCAGCCCCGTCTTTACCCGCCGTGATTGTCTTGAATTTGCCACAGGTTCTGCCGCCGAAGTTCTGGGGGCCGAATTTGCCGTGGTTGACACTTATCCGGTCAGAGTTAGGTTACCGGATGAACCCCTCATGCTGGTGGACCGCATTCTGTCGGTTGAAGGTCAAAAAGGCTCCCTGGGTCCCGGCCGCATTGTCACCGAACATGATGTGTTGCCGGGCGCATGGTACCTGGATGGCGGGCATGCCCCCGTTTGTATATCGGTTGAAGCCGGTCAGGCAGATCTGTTTCTGTGTGCATATCTGGGTATCGACCTGGCGGTCAAAGGAAAAAGAACCTACCGGCTGCTGGATGCCGCCGTCAAATTTCATCGGGAATTGCCCCTCCCGGGCGAAACAATTCGTTATGAAATTGAAATCAGCAAGTTCATCCGTCAGGGGGATACCTATTTATTCCTGTTCAGTTTCAAAGGTTTTATCGCCGACACACCCCTGATCACCATGACTGATGGCTGCGCCGGCTTTTTTACCGAGAAAGAAGTTAAAGAATTCCGGCGGCATCATTTTGACCGACGATGAGACCGGGCCTGCAGTTGGGAAACGACCTGCCGACTGGCGGCCACTGGTAAGTCTAAATCAAGAGAGCTATGATGATTCGGCCATCGAGGCGCTTCGCAACGGCGATACGGCCGGATGTTTTGGGAATCTCTTTGCGGGAATCACCCTGCCCGACTCGTTCAGACTTCCCGGAGGGCGCATGAAGTTGATCGACCGTGTCATCCATCTGGATCCTGTCGGCGGGAGATACGGCCTGGGGATGATTCAAGCACAGGCTGACATCCATGCCGATGACTGGTTTTTAACCTGTCATTTCGTGGACGATCGGGTCATGCCGGGAACGCTGATGTACGAGTGCTGTACTCACACCTTGAGAGTTTTGATGCAGCGCCTGGGTTGGGTGACGGACAAACCGGGAGTCTTTTATGGGCCTGTCATTGGCGTGCAGAGTATTCTGAAATGCCGCGGACCGGTAACACCTGAAACCCGCCAGGTCGTCTATGAAGTCGAAATCAAGGAATTCGGCTATGGGCCCCAGCCTTATGTTATCGCGGATGCCCATATGTATGCGGACGGAGACCGGATTGTGCAGTTTAAGGATATGTCCTTACAGATGAACGGTATTACCCGCGAAGACATCGAGGACTTCTGGGACCGGACGACGGAAGAATCCGGCCGGCGGGGATCACCGGCGGTCTTCGAGCGCAGTCACATCCTTGAAATTGCAGTCGGGAGACCTTCCAAGGCATTCGGTGAACGTTATCAGCCGTTTGATCGAGATAGATTTATCGCCCGGCTGCCCGGACCGCCTTTTATGTTCATCGACAGGATAACACGGGTTGAACCTGAACCCTGGGTGGTCAAACCCAATGGCTGGATCGAAACTGAATATGATGTCTCGCCGGATGCCTGGTATTTTCGAGCCGAAGGCAGCCCCGCGGCACCGCTCAGCATTATCCTGGAAGTTGCGTTACAGCCCTGCGGGTGGCTGGCATCCTATATGGGATCCGCCTTGAAAAGCAAAAAAGATCTGCGGTTCAGAAATCTCGGCGGTCAGGCGATCCTTTTCAGCGAGTTTTCGGCATCCTTAAGGACCGTGTCCGTCAAATCGCGGCTGACCAAAGCGGCCGAGGCCGGCGACATGATCATCGAGCATTTTGATTTCGAAGTCTGGCACCGAGATCAAAAAATATATGCCGGCAACACCAATTTCGGTTTTTTTACCCTCGAAGCCCTGGCGGTCCAGGAAGGCATCCGTGATGCGGATAAACAGGCCTACGTGCCCACCCGGGCCGAATTGCAGCGCAGCCGGCCCCATGAGTTTCATGACCGTCCGCCCCTTTCGCCCCACGATCCGGAACGGATATCGACCCGTGGATTAAGCCTGCCGGCCAAGGCCATCCGAATGATCGACCGGATTGAAGCTTATATCCCTGACGGCGGTCCGGAGGGTCTGGGATATGTACGCGGGACCAAGAGAGTCGATCCCCGGGAATGGTTCTTTGATGCACACTTTTATCAGGATCCCGTGTTACCGGGTTCACTGGGAATTGAATCATTCATACAATTGCTCAAATATGTGGCCCGGCAACGCTGGCCGCATCTGGTCGACAGCCACCGGTTTGGGCTGCTGATGGGAAAACCTCACACCTGGACCTATCGCGGTCAAATTTTGCCAAAAAATCACTTGATCACGGTTGAAGCCGTGGTCACCGAAGTAACGGAGCATCCGTCTCCAACCATCACGGCCGCAGGCTACCTGCAAGTGGACGGTCTTTATATTTACAAAATGGAAAACCTGGGTATTAACCTGATTGAAATTCTGATATGCTTTATTCTAAAGTCTACATCGATGCCTTCGGTTACGAACTACCGCCGAACGTCGTCACCTCAGACGATCTGGAACTTCGGCTGGAACCGCTTTACAAAAGCCTTCATTTCCAGAAAGGACAACTGGCAGCGATCACCGGCATCCGAGAACGCCGGTTCTGGGATCCGGGGTTCAAAATGCATGCGGGCGCCGTCATGGCTGGGAAAAAAGCCTTGGAAAATTCCAGCATTACATCGGATGATATCGGCATGCTGATCTATGGTGGCGTCTGCCGGGATAATTTGGAACCCGCTACCGCCTGCGCGGTTGCCGACGGTCTGGGATTGAGTCCGGCAAGCCAGATCTATGATGTTTCCAATGCATGTCTGGGTATTCTAAACGGAATGATCCAGGTCGCCAATGCCATTGAACTTGGCCAAATCCGGGCCGGCATGGTCGTTTCCTGTGAATCCGCCCGTCAGATTGTGGATACAACCATCGATCGGCTCCTGAGATCCGCCGACATGGAAGTTTTCAAAAAAACCATTGCAACCCTGACAGGTGGTTCCGGAGCAGTGGCGGTGGTCCTGACAGACGCCTCTCTTTCCGCCGCCGGTCACCGCCTCCTGGGCGGAGTTGCCAGAAACGCCGCAGCCTTTCACAAACTGTGTGTATGGGGACCCGACACCGGCATTCCGGCAAGCGGGATGCATATTATGGAAACCGATTCCGTCGGGGTTCTGAAAAATGGTGTGGCATTGGGGATCGAAACCTTTGCAGCCTTTCGCCAAGAGCTTTCCTGGTCGAGTGATCAACCGGACAAAATCATCTGTCATCAGGTGGGAGCGACCCATCAGCAAACCATTCTCAATGCCATCGGAATGCCCGCATCCAGGGATTTCACAACCTTCGAGTATTTGGGCAACATCGGAACGGTTTCATTACCCATCACGGCTGCGATTGCTGATGAAAGAGAATTTTTGCAGCCCGATGATTGGGTCGGATTCCTGGGAATCGGCAGTGGCCTCAATTGCATGATGCTGGGAATGCGGTGGTAGAAGATGCAGAGTGACTGAAAACAGATGGCGGAGGACAGAGGACAGAAAAAAAGAACATCGAACAATGAATCATCAACGAATAAAATGAAATTTACCATCTAAACGATCTAAACCAAACAAACCAGTGAAAAGAAAACCCATCGACATATCCGGTTTCCGGCATCTCTATCCGTTCACCTCCCATCACCTGGATTTAAACGGTCTGAAATATCATTATATCGATGAAGGTCAAGGCGACCCGATCGTGATGGTCCATGGCAATCCGACCTGGTCTTTTTATTATCGAGAACTGATAAAGGCGCTGAGCGGTCGCTATCACTGCATTGTGCCCGATCATATCGGATGTGGTCTATCGGATAAACCCGGAGTTAGAGATTATGATTACAGACTCCGCAACCGGATCGACGATCTGGAAAAAATGTTAGACACCCTGACTATCGATGAAAAGATCACCCTGATCCTGCACGATTGGGGTGGGATGATCGGCATGGCGTATGCGCTCAGACATCCTGAAAAAATTCGCCGGCTGGTGGTAATGAATACCGCTGCTTTTTTACCGCCCCCGACAAAGCGAATTCCCCTTCGTTTGAGAATCATCCGCAATTCCGGTCCCTTGGCCGCACTGGCAGTCCTCGGCTTTAATCTTTTCGCAGTCGGCGCGCTATTCATGGCAACCGCCAAAGGACTCTCCCCAGAAGTTAAAAGTGGACTGACGGCACCCTATAATTGCTGGAAAAATCGCATTGCAACCCTAAAATTTGTTCAGGATATTCCGCTGACCCCCAAAGACCCCAGCTACGGGCTGGTTAAGCAGATCGATGATCACCTACAGGCCTTGTCGAAATTGCCCATGCTGATTTGCTGGGGAGCCCACGATTTTGTATTCGACCATGACTACCTGACTGAATGGCAGCATCGCTTTCCGGCGGCTGAGGTTCATCTATTCCCGGATGCAGGCCACTATGTGCTGGAAGATGTCCCTGAAAAAATTATCCCGCTCACCCGGGATTTCTTGAACGAGCACCCGTTTGAGCAAACCGGAACCAAACGACAACGACACCGTCAACATCGCCTCCTATCTCACACACACGGCGAAAATCCCAGCCATATAAACGGGCAGTGGTCTATCCGGCAAGTCGGGATAAAAAAGGACGAGTTGCCTATTCACATCTGACCTTTCTGCAGCTAGATCAGGAATCGGATTGTCTGGCCCACGGCCTGACAGCTGCCGGTGTTACCCATGGCACCCGCACCGTTCTGATGGTGAAACCGAGCCTGGATTTTTTTGCCCTGATATTCGCCCTGTTTAAAACCGGGGCCGTACCGGTGGTGGTCGATCCCGGCATGGGAATCCAGCGCATGGTCGCTTGTTTTAAATCAAGTCGGCCCGAGGCATTTATCGGCATCCCTTTGGCCCACGTGGTTCGGACGATTTACCCCGGATTTTTTAAAACTGTTAAAACCTGGATCACGGTGGGACGACGCTGGTTCTGGGGCGGCCTGACAATGAGCAACTCCGACAATCTCCCGGCACACCTTACACCTGCGCCAAAACCACTCGCGATGATATGGCGGCTATCCTATTTACGACCGGCAGCACCGGACCGGCGAAAGGGGCGGTGTATTCCCATGGCAATTTCGATGCCCAGCTCAAGCAAATTCAAACGCATCTGAATATGTCATCTGATGAAGTCGATTTGTCCACCTTTCCCCTTTTCGCCCTGTTTTATCCGGCCCTGGGAATCACTTCGGTGATCCCCGAAATGGATCCCACCCGACCGGCCCGGGTAAACCCCGAGCGTATCATCGAGGCGGTCGACAACCAGGGGGTCACCAACATGTTCGCCTCACCGGCCCTCCTGAACCGCGTCGGCCGATACGGCCGGCAAAAAGGGGTAAAACTGCCTTCGTTAAAACGAGTTATTTCCGCCGGGGCGCCGGTATCTGCTGACAATATCGAGCGCTTTAGCGCGTTATTAAGTGACGATGCCGAAATTCACACCCCCTATGGCGCCACGGAGGCGGTGCCGATCATATCAATTAAAAGCAGGGAAATCCTGAAGGAAACCCGTCAACTCAGTGAAAAAGGTGACGGAATTTGTATCGGACGTCCGATTAACAACATTGATATTCAGATTATCAAGATCAGTGATGATCCTATTGATACCTGGTCGAATGATCTGACGGTCGCCCGCGGTGAAATCGGCGAGATCACGGTCAAAGGGGCTCTGGTCAGCCGCAGGTATTTCGAAAATCCGGCCGCCGACGCCCAAGCCAAAATTAAAGAAGGCGATGAAATCCGCCACCGCATGGGGGATTTGGGCTGGATGGATGAAAAAGGGCGTATCTGGTTTTGCGGTCGCAAAAGCCATCGCGTCATTTCCGCAGAGGAAACGCTTTTTACCATACCCTGTGAGGCCATCTTCAACAATCATCCCCTGGTATTTCGCAGCGCCCTCGTGGGTGTCGGCCCCAGACCACGACAGCGACCGGTAATTGTCGTTGAACTTGAGAAGACGAAACCCTACCCGAGTCTTCAAAGCACTGGAAAAAGAGCTGCTCAATATGGCAGCGGCCAATAAATTGACCCATAATATTCAAACCGTATTGTTTCACAAAGCATTTCCCGTCGATATCCGCCACAATTCTAAGATCTTTCGGGAAAAACTGGCAATTTGGGCTGAAAAAAAAATTAAAACAATGAATCAGACAACATCCGACAAAACATCTTCCCGACCCACGGTATTGGTAACCGGCGGCGGCGGATTTCTCGGCAGCGCGATTATCGAACGTCTGGTCAAACAGGGCACTTCAGTTCGCAGCCTGTCGCGTCGCCATTACCCAAAACTTGCGGACAGGGGCGTCGACCAGATCCAGGGCGATATCGCCGATCGACGAATTGTCGAAAGGGCCTGTCACGGGGTGGATCTTGTGTTTCATGTCGCGGCCAAGCCGCCACCCTGGGGAAAATACCGGGATTATTTTGAAACCAATGTCACCGGTACCCAAAATATTATCGACGGCTGCGCCCGCCACAACATTGCAAGACTTGTCTACACCAGCACGCCCAGTGTTGTCTTCGACGGCACGGATATGCAGGGCGTCAACGAATCGGTGCCCTACCCCGCTAAAATAAGCGCTTTTTATCCGAAGACCAAAGCGATGGCCGAGCAGCTGGTACTCAAAGCAACCGGCAAAGGATTGCGCACGGTTGTGTTGAGACCCCATCAAATTTGGGGGCCCGGCGATCCCCATTTTGCGCCGCGATTGATCGCGCGGGCAAAAAAACTGAAACGCATCGGCAGCGGTACCAATCTGGTGGATACGACCTATATCGATAACGCAGTGGACGCCCACCTAAAAGCCGCCGATACTTTGGAAAAAAATCCGCAAATATCCGGTAATGTTTATTTTATCAGCCAGGCGGATCCAATACCCGCCTGGGACATGATCGATGCCATCCTGGCGGCCGCCGGGCTTCCACCGGTAAAAGGCACCATTTCGTACAAAACGGCCTGGACCATCGGGGCCATGCTGGAACTGATCTACCGCGCCTTTCATTTATCCGGAGAACCACCGATGACCCGATTTCTTGCCGACGCGGTTGCCAAATCTCACTGGTTTGATATAAGTGCTGCCAAAAAAGATCTGGGATATATACCCGAGGTGCCAACAAAGGAAGGACTTAAACGACTTAAAATTTGGCTGCAGAACAGAAGCGGGAAAGGAGCCACAGAATGAATCTACTCGACATCGCGCCTTTGGAAACTTGGATTGACCTGGAAAAGGACATCCATCAAAAAACCGGGCTGGATGTAAATGTGTTTGACATTAAAGGATATAGAATTTCTAAATTCAAAAACTGGGCCAACAGCTTGTGCCCTGAAATAAAGGCCACCACGAAAGGACAGAGTTTTATCTGTGCACCGGCACATATGAACATTGCCATGCAGGCTATGCGCACCCGCCAGCCGGCCATTGAAGAATGCGATGCCGGGTTGATAAAACTGGTAGTCCCCATATTTGACAAGGATAAATTTGCGGGAGCTGTCGGCGCCTGTGGATTCTTATTGGAGGACGGAGAAGTCGACAGCTTTCTTGTGAACAAAATGACGGATATCGAAGAGGAAAAAGTGGAGAAGCTGGCCCGGGGGATACCATCGATCAGCAACGAAAAAGCGCAAGCGCTCGCCAGGTATATCGAGGATCAGTTAGATAAAATTATTAAAGCGTCAGGATGACATCCCTTCGGATAAGACGACGTGGGCTGCGAAAAATTGTCAAAACAAAGATCTATCGGATTCAGATACGCTATCCAAAAAATTATTTTGATTAGATTGAAAGGATTCTAAGCAATGTTATCACGGTTCAACAATGAAGTTTTATCCTACGGCCCCAGCGCCGTTCTGCCTCAAAACCTGAGTAGTGAGTGGATTACCATTTTGCAAAAAATGGCAGACGATTTCCTCGACACCAACTTCGACCTTCAAGAATGTAAAAATCCACAGGATATGGGCGACCCGGTTTTGATGGCCTGTGTCTATGAAATCGCAGGATATCCAGACGAAAAAAAAGTTGATTTCACACCCAAGGAAATGGCGGAAAAAGTGGCGATCTATGCCCTGGCAATTACCATGGAATCAGTTAACAGGGAATCTAATATTGAATTGGAACCGCCCAATCTGGATAACGTCCTCTCGATGGACAGAATTATCGCTTATAAAGATATCAATCCTGAATTTGTGAAGGTTCTGAAACAGGCATGCATTGTTCGAAACTCAGAAAAAGGATGGTTCAAGAACATCAAAGAAAAACTCCTTTCAAGTGATTTGTGAGATTTTTGTACTAAAGTTTCATTTTTTGTTCCGGCTCGGCCGGGTTAGGGGTGACTTCTACGATAATTGTTATCGATAGATTTAATTATAAAAAATACGGGTTCTGCGCCGTAGTCGAAAAACCGTTTAACTTACAAAAACTCGGTACTACTCTGGATAAAATTTTAAAGCTGTAAAAAAAAATTACTTCAACCTGGGTTCCGATATGGCGGTAGGCTTTTCAAGGGTCTTAATTGCTTGGGTTGTCAAATCATGGGATAAAAGGAGAGAATAGAATGCTTACATTGCACGATGAAGTGATGATCAACGGCATGCGGCTTCGCAACAGGGTTGCCCTGCCGCCATTGACCACAAACTACGGCAGCCCGCAAGGTCTCGTCACAGAGGAATCATTCAGTTTTACAAGGAACGGTCAAAGGATGTCGGGCTTGTCATTGTGGAGGCCACCGCGGTGCGGGCCGACGGTCGTATCGTCCCGGACAGCCTGGGACTATGGGAGGATGGGCAGGTGACCGGCATGGCGCGTCTTGCCGATTCCATCAAGAAACTGGGCGCTGCAGCGGTCGTGCAGATCAGCCACGCCGGGGCCCGCTGTTTTCCCGGCGGCGGAGAAATGCAAGGGGCTTCACCCTCGGGATTTGCCTTCAGGCCTGATGTTGCACCTTTGACCATGAGCCCGAAACAGATCGATCGGATGGTCGCCGATTTCGCCGATGCCGCGGTCCGTGCGGCTGATGCCGGATTTGACGGGGTGGAGATCCACGGCGCCCATTTCTATTTGATCAGCCAGTTCCTGTCCCCACTCACAAATCAACGCAATGACCGTTATGGGGGTGACGCCCGAGCACGGGCCACCTTCGCACTCGAAGTGATCAGGGCCGTACGGGAAAAGCTCGGCAGGAGCTATCCCATCCTCTTCCGTCTCAATGCGGTGGAAAAAGTGGAAGGCGGACAGACGCTGGAGGATGCCCTTGCCGTGAGTCGATTTCTGGCCGACGAGGGTGTGGATGCGCTGGATGTCTCGCTGGTCGCCCAGGGCACCTGGCGGGAAGTTGAAGGCCAACGCTTCCTTGTCGCCAGTTCCGCCTTTCCAAAGGAACAGCCGGCCGGTGCGAATGTATCGCTTGCTGTCAAAGTTAAGGAGGCGACGGGCCTACCCGTGATTGCGGTGGGCAAGCTCGGCCAAGGAGATGTGGCCGCTGAATCGGTGCGTGACTTACCGATAGATATCGTTGCCATCGGGCGCCAAATGATTGCAGATCCCGATACAGCCGGCAAAATTCTTACCGGCAGGGGCAGTCAGATCGTACCCTGCGAGGAATGCATGACATGCTTTGCCACCATCGGACGCGGGGCAGCCATGGCCTGTAAGGTGAACCCCAATCTTCCCAAAACAGCTCGTTCCAACTGAGTCATATGAATCGACGCTGAAATACTTAGATGAATAAATAAGCGATTTTGTTCCTTTAAGAATGAAATTCAAACCTCCGGTTAAAGGTATCCATGCTCATGCCAAAGGCGGTGGCGCGGAAGGCAACTCACCGCGCTCAATGCCTCCCGGGCGGCCTTCACCGGTATGCCGGCCTCACAGGGCACCCCCACCTGGCACAATCCGCAACCATAGCCTCGAATTTGTAGGTTTTTTTCACATACTCTCGGGAGCGAGCCAAGTGCTGCCGACACTTCTCTTTGTCGTGGCCTTTTTCGGTAATCGCACGGACCGGGCAACGATCAATGCACTTGCCACAAGTTCCATTTGCAAAAAACAGGCAATAGGCTCTGTGGTCGGCATATGGCCGCGGCGTCGGCGTAACGGACATCTTGGCGACGACCGATCCGACCCGCATGGCTTTGCCCTTGGCGGTGATCAGCCCGTCGCACAGACCGAAAGTGCCCAGACCGGCGGCATAGGCGGCATGGCGTTCAGACCAGGAAGAAGCATAGGAAAACCGTTGCGATTTGACGATGGTCCAGTTGGAAACCAGCATCGGAGCAATGGCCGCATGGCCGGCCTGTTCGAGGCTTTGGGCCACGTGCCGACGCAAGGCAACGTTGAACTCCTCGCCGTAGACCCTGATCCGGGCCCATTCTTCGGCCGGATATTTCTTGGACTTGCGGTTGGCCTTGCGAACCCCCTCACGCTGGGGCAAAACCCACGAAATGACGGTCAATTCGTCGGCGCTGGCCGATTCGTCCGGGACGGTGCTGGTTAAACACTTCCCAAGGGGTCCAGTGGAAAGCCCCGACATATTCCTTGTACTGCTGCCAAATCGAGTCCGCACCGGAAGCAAATCCAACCAGGGCGGTATCCCATGCCGCCTCCCCCGTTTCGTTGCCCATTGAATTTAATGCAGAGGTGGCGATAAATTTATGGATCAAATCTCTTATCCACTCCGGCGCGATTGCGGTATTTTTTTTCAATTAAAACCTCCTTTTAGGTGAGATATGTCTTTCAAAACACCATGGATAGCCTAATAACTTTAGGTAACAAAAGCGCATTGGCCCATGCGATTTAAATAGATTGCAAGATTTCAATGCGCTTTGATCGGGTATCAGACTTATACCACAATCAGCCGGATTTCGCTATTGCGCCATAATGTTTTCAAGCTGGGTAGAAAAGACATTAGCGCTTCCTGTCTCCAACTCTTTAATTGCAGCGATTTCCTGACGCGCCTCCGTCAAACGCTTCAGCTTAAGAAGTGCAAGGGTTCGATTGAAACGGATTTGTGCTTGTTTCGGATAATGCTGTACGGCGACATCAAAGTGCCTTAATGATTGACGGTAGTCGCCTTGTGCAAAATAAATGAGCCCTATGCCATTATGTGCCCGGGGCGTATTTTCATCCCATTTCAACGCCTGGGTGTAAATGGAAAAAGCCTCCCCCATGTTACCCGCGCGTCAGCCCGGTCTCCATCGTTAGCCCGGGCCGACGCCAGGGTGCGAAGCGCATCCGACAACAGTATTTTGGTGACACCGTCTGTGGGTGCCTGGACAAGGGCAGCCTGGTAATACTCGACGGATCCGGCGAAATCGCCTTTGTAAGTTAATGTTCTGCCCGTCATTGTCTTATCTCTTGCTTGGAATAGACGCCGCAAATTGTCTTGAAATCCGGGCAGGGGCTCAAAACCAACGTCTTGCAAAAGGAACTCGGGAAATTGACGCGCTGTTTGCAAGGCCGCAAGAATTTCCGGGGTAGTTTCCCGGCCGAAGCAGCGTGAAGCGGAATGCTCCAAGTAGGCAAAGTCATCGGTATTCAAAGGACCGGCGCCGACAAAACGGTCAATATCTTTATCCGCGATTAAGAAAAGCCCTAATAAGGAAGCCGGCGAATTGATTCCGACCGAAGTCAGATCCCTCTGAATCCTTGTTTGTTGCATCCGGTGTGCAAAATCAGAGATATCCACTCGGGTTGAATTTTGGCTTCCGACAACCACCACGTAGGACCCTGTATACCACAGGCTCAGATGCGGAAATTCCGTCCGCAGGGTGCGCAAAACACATTTAAAATCGTCCATCGACATCCAGTGCAGCGGTACCCACTGGCAAAAGATCCCCTCGTCCGTCAAACGGGAGCGAACCAGGCGGTACATCTCTTTGGTGTACAAAATCCAACTGTCCGCACTCCAGGGATGGGTGGCGTCAGCGGTGATGACGTCATATTTTTTGGGCGTTGTTAAAAGATGGTTGCGTCCATCCTGTAAGATGATTTGCAGCCGCGGATCCTGCAAAACACCATGGTTCCATGATTCAAAAAGCGCGGCTGCTTTCACGACGGGTGGACACAGTTCAATGGCATCAATTTGCTCCAATGGATGGCGAGCCACACTGCCGGTGGTGATGGCACCGCCCAAAGACAGGACCATGATATTTAAGGGATTCGGATGCAGCAACATCGGAAGGTGGGCCAATACTCGAAACGTCAGGAGCGATGCCGGGTCGACCGGGACCTCATCCAATCCGTTGACGGATAACATGCGCCCGCCTTCCTCATCTTCCCGGACGCTCACCGTGGCAGAGCTGGACTCATCATAAAAAATCAGGCGTTCTCCCATTCTCAGATACTGCAATCGGTAACCGATCGGGCTAGATAATACGATTGCACCCAGCATTATGAGGAGGACCAGTGCACTAATCTTTTCAACCGGTTTGCGCCATATTTTTAGGAATAGGATTCCAGCGCTGAGGAGTGAAATCAATAGGGTAAACTTCAAACCCCGCATGATTCCCCAATAGGGGATCAAGATGAACCCGGCCAAAAATGCACCGAAAATGCTCCCCACTGTATTTAACATGTACGCATTGCCGATCGATTGACCGAGTTTCTTATATGTTTTGACACATATGGTCATCACCAACGGGAAAACAGCTCCCATACAAAACGTGGGCGCCAGGAGCAGTGCAAAAAGAATTGCCATCTCCGCCGTGATAAACTGACCCAGGAATCCCCGGTATGCAGGGTCAACCAACCGGTCAATCCGCGAAGCTTGAACATGATGATGCTGACAACAAAGGCGGTAACGGTTATCATGAGTTGGGTCGACCCAGCCAGACGGCAGGGCGTTTCAATCGGTCTGTAAAACGGAAGACGAGGGTGCTGCCCAGGGCAATACCGCAGAGAAATGCAGCCAGGATGATTCCAAACGCATAGCCGTGGCTTCCGACCACATACGCTAGAATTCTTGTCCAGTGGACTTCCAGCGAAGGGCGGCGAATCCGGCCAGAAAAAAAGCGGCCAGCGTTATGTTACCCAGTCCGAATATGGGGAGTTTTATTGGATCTTAAATTTGAGTGGCTCGAATTTGAGTCATTGGGAACTATCCGTATAATTTTTCCAAAAACCAGCCACGCCACAAGTCCGATGAATGTATTTACAATTGAAACGATAACCAGGGTTAGTGCAGCGCCGGCAGTCCCTAACAGAAAAAAAGTGGCACCGATAACCCCCGCAACACCGCCGAATGTATTGATGCCATACAGCAACCCCAACGGCGATCCTGCGGATTGATTTTCATTGGCCAAGGCCTTGCCGATCACGGGCAGAGTTCCGCCCATAAGGGTGGTGGGTATAAGCAGAACCATTGCGGCTGGAAGCAACTTCAGCAGAATGTTGGGAGATCCCGCGTTGCCGAAAACCGAATGCAATTTTACGTAAAACGGATCGAGATAGGAAAAAACAGTGATGAGCAGCAACCCGGACAGGCCCACCCCGACTTCAAGCAACCCGTAGAGCTGAATTGGATACTTGATATGGTCCGCCAGGCGCCCGAACAAAAAGCTGCCAAGGGCCAGCCCGGCCATAAATACAGTTAGGACCGTACCCACGGAATAATGGGTCACGCCCAGTGAGAGCAGCAATTGCCGTCGAAAGACAATTTCCATCATGAGGCCGTTGGCGCCGGAAAAAAAGAGCGCGCATAACAAAAAAAAGCGAATATCCGAATCGATAGGTTCTTCAACGATCTAAATGCTTAACTTTTGAAGGTTCTGTTAAGTACCAAGTCCAATATTCCACTATGCATACCACGGGAGTTGAACCACCACAAATATAAATGGCGAAATCATTCGCAGAAACATCATTGACATATGTCAGGACATATGTCAATGATGCTGAATTGGCCATGAAGATGAACTTACAATTTGATTTTGAAACAATCGTTTATTTGTAAATCTGGACAATTTCATGCAACCAGAACATTTGTCTTGACAGATGTTATATTAGATGATTAGAAACAGGTCATGCTCCGTTGTCTAAGGATATTCAATTTTTTCTTAACCCCTTAATCTACCATGGACAGTTAACTTTAAAGAAAGGAGGTTTGCAATGAAAAAGAGGAAATGGCGTGTTTTAATGATGGTCTTATTACTCACAGTTGCACTTGCGGCGACAGGCATTACGGTGAAAAAAGCAATGCAGCGGATACGACCCTAACGGTCGTATGGCATGGTGGGGTATGTGCCAACCTGCTTCTGGAGATCGCCAAGGATTGGACCAAAATGAGCGACATTAAGGTTGAAGGGGCGCTTGTTGGTTACGGTCCGCAATGGCACGACAAAATCGCCTCCGAATTTGCGGCCAAAGGATCCGGTTTCGACCTGGCTTGTTGGGACAGCCAGTCGATCGGTGAGTTCGCAGGCGGTGAACATACCGTACTGCTTAATCCTTATTTAGAAAAGTCCGACAAATTGAAAATGTCGGATTGGTCCCCGGAAATGCTGGCACGCTACGGTGAGTATCCGACACCAGCGGTAAAATCTATGCCCTACCCATCAATGCGGACACCGAAGGTATGCATTACCGAAAGGATCTGTTTGAAGACCCCAAGGAAAAAGCCGGCTTTAAGGAAAAATACGGCTATGATCTGGACATTCCGCAGACCTGGCAACAGCTGCGAGATATCGCCGAGTGGTTTACCCGTCCACCGGAGATGTATGGCCTGGGAATGATGGGTGGTCGTGAATACGATTTCCTGACCAGCGTCACCAACTGCCTTGTATGGAGCTTTGGCGGTGAGCTCTGGAATCCGGATACATTTGAGATCAAGGGCTACATCGACAGCCCGGCCTCGATCGACGGCCTGAAATTTTATATCGAACTGATGAAGTTCTGCCCACCCGGCGTCGCGACCTGGGGCTGGGATGAGGTCAACACCGCATTCCAGACCGGTAAAATTGCCATGGCCCACAACTGGTTTTATTTCTTCGGCGCCATGGCTGATCCCAAGCAAAATCCCCATGCCGATAATACCGGTTTCGCCATCCTGCCGGGAGCAGTGGGAAGAGACGGGATGTTCCGTCGTGAGTTCAGCATGGGTGGCCAGGGAATCGGTATCTCCAAGTATTCCAAGAATGTGCAGGCTGCCTGGGATTTCATTGAGTGGTACGAGGAAAAACCGCAACAAGAACGCTACGGTGCCATCTGCCAGACCGGCCGCAAGGATGTTCTCGATGATCCCGCATGGTTGAACGCCAACGCATACAATAAATTGTTCCGGGTTGCGTTTAAATACTCTAACGATTACTGGCATCTGCCCGAATACGCGATCCTGCTCGACATTCTGCAGGAGGAAAGCCACAATGCCATCACCGGCAAAAAAACACCGGAAAAGGCCATGGCCGACTGCGCGGATCGCCAGGAAAGAGTACTCAAAAAAGCCGGGTATGAGATCAAGCGTACAGCGAAAGTGGATGTACCCGACACGGTTTGTCCTAACCCCTGCGGCAAAAAGGAAATAATTCCGATTGTCGTTCAATAAATGTAGTTTATAACCTAGTTCCTGTACCGGAAACATTGAGACCGGTACAGGAACTATTAACATGTATATAGAATATAATGGGCATCACTATGACAGGCACGATAGGTAAAAACGCCACTGTCAAAAATATTATCTTTGCGATATTGGTTGTCGTACTGCTGATCTATACGATCTTCCCGCTTTACTGGCTGTTTCTGGCTTCTCTTAAAACCAGGGTCGATCTTTTTACCATTCCACCTAAGTTCTTTTTTGAGCCGACCATTGAACACTTTAAAAAGATTTTCATCTACACCTCCCTGGAAACCGGCGAGCAGCAGCAGACCAGATACCTCTTCTGGCTCCTGAACAGCGCCTTGACGGCCGGTATCGGAACCTTGCTGGCCGTCACCCTAGGCACTATGGCCGGCTACATCAATTCACGCATGGAATACCGGGGTAAAAAGGATTTTATGTTCTTCGTTCTGTCAACGCGAATGTTGCCGCCCGTTGCTGTCATTGTTCCGCTTTATATCGTCTTCGCAAAACTGAACCTGGCCGATACGCGCCTGGGTATGATCTTACTGTATACCATGATTGGACTGGGACTGGCCACCTGGATCATGAAGGGATTTTTCGACAATATTCCGCAGGAAGTCGAAGAGGCCGCCTTTGTCAACGGATATACCCGCTTTCAGGTATTTATAAAAGTACTGGTGCCGATGGTCAAGGGTGGTATCGCGGCCACGGCCGGTTTCTGCTTTATTTTCGCCTGGAACGAATTTACCTTTGCATCAATTATTGCCACACGACATGCGATGACCCTGCCGCCCCGCATAGTTGCCTTTATGGGCTCTTCGGGGTTCGAATGGGGCATCGTGGCTGCTTCCGGTTTTATCCTCATCATCCCCATATTCATCCTGTTCATACTCATCCGCAAATATATACTCATGGGTATGACCTTTGGGGTCCTGGGACGTAAGTAACTTCGGTCACAAAATATCGTGATTTCTGCTACAGACTGAAAATTTGTTATAAGGCTAAATGATGTTAGACTATGATCATAAAAAATATCTTCGAAATGAAAAACTGATTAAACTTCTTTTTTTATGGCCGTCATTGGCGATCCTGCTGTTTCTGATCGCCTATCCGTTTGTCATGCTTATTTATTACAGTTTCTTCAATTTTTCGTTTCTGCGGCCAGTCAATACCAAGTTCATCGGTCTCACGAATTATCTCCTGATTTTAACGGATACTTACTCATGGCAACGCTTTATCTTCACTTTTAAGTATGTGGGGCTCTCGGTTTCCATTCAGTTCATCCTGGGTATCCTGATCGCCTGGCTGTTACAGCGGAATTTCCGGGGCAAAGATGCTGTTTTCACTGTGGTTCTGATGCCAATGATGCTTTGCCCCATCGTCGTGGGACTGCTCTGGCGTTATATGTTTAATACGGAATGGGGGATCGTAAATTATTTTCTGCATAATATTATAGGCTTCGCCAGAATCGAATGGCTGGGGGTGGAACATAACAGCATCTGGGCCACCATTATCGCCAACACCTGGATGTGGACGCCATTCATGGTTCTGCTGGCGAGCGCGGCATTTTCCTCGGTGCCCAAGCATCTGTACGAAGCCGCCAGTGTGGATAGAGCCAGCGGTTGGTTCAAGTTCACAAATATCACCCTGCCGCTGTCGGCACCGATCCTCGTCCTGGCCCTCATTTTTCGTCTCATGGATGAAATGAAGCAATTCGATTTGATATACACTCTTACCGGGGGTGGTCCCGGCGATGCGACGCAAACCGTGTCGTTCACCCTTTACAAGACGGCCTTCCAGTACTTCTATACCGGTGAGGGATCAGCCTGGGCATTCATCCTATTGATCATCATCATCGGACTTAGCTCGATCCTAATCAGACTCCTGAATTATCTATCTGAAAGATAGCTCGGTCGCGGGAAGACTACCAATGGCACAAATTCGATTGGAAAATCTTAGTAAGTATTACGGCAAAGTAAAAGCAGTCGACGAGATCAATCTCGAAATCAAGGACAATGAGTTCGTTGTATTTCTGGGGCCATCGGGTTGCGGAAAAACAACCACTTTACGCTGTGTTGCCGGTCTTGAATCGGTCACCGGCGGCAATATTTTTTTCGGCGACAGAAGGGTGAACGAATTCGAACCGGCCGACAGGAATATCGCCATGGTGTTTCAACACTATGCGCTTTATCCACATTTAAAGGTTCACCGCAATATCACTTTCCCGCTCAAAGCCGAAAAAATGCCTCCATCCGAGAGAAAACAAAAACTTAAAGAGGTCGCGAAACTGCTTGGTATCGAAAGCCTCTTAGACCGCAGAATTTCAGAGTTGCCGGATGGCGACAAACAGAAAGTGGCCCTTGCTCGGGCGATTGTGAGAACCCCGGAAGTTTTATTGCTGGATGAACCGCTCAGTGCGCTCGATGAGGTATTCCGGGAACAGATGCGGCTCGAATTTTTAAAGATTCAGAAGGCATTACAGGTAACGACGGTTTACGTTACCCATGACCAGCGGGAAGCCATGATGTTGGCCGACAAAATCGTTGTCATGAATGAGGGTAAGATAGTCGAAACCGGAAATCCCCAAAAGCTTTATGAAGAACCTCAGAATTTATTTACAGGGTACTTCATCGGCAGCCCTGGAATGAACTTCTTTGATTGTACCAATGCAGGCAACGGTAAGGTCGTGCTTGGCGATGGAGGGGCCATTGCATTTTCAGAGGCCTTCCATCAAAAGGCGCTGGGCTTATCCAAGGCTGATTTTGTTTTCGGGATACGGCCGGAGTATCTCTTCTTTAAAGAAAAACTCGAGCATGAATCCAATTATTTCAAAATCAGACTCATCAACGTTGAACGCATCCATGAAATCAACTACGGCAATTTCTATATCGGCGATAAACTTTTTAAATGTATCGTCAATCACGGTAATGATCTTGGCGGACACGAGGGCTTTGCTGTTTTTGACGATCAAAAGATACTTTTCTACAACCCCGAAAGTGGTAAGATTCTGTAACCAGGATAGGGTCAAATGCTCCAATTAAAAAACGTATCAAAATCCTACGGCGATTTACAGGCTGTCTCCAACCTTTCATTGGAGATACAGGAGCGCGAAATATTTGTATTGCTCGGCCCGACCGGAGCCGGCAAAACGACAACGCTAAAGATGGCGGCCGGCTTGATCCAACCCGACGAGGGTCAGGTGTTCATCAACGAAAAGGATGTGACCGAGATACCCCCTGCTTTCCGGGATATCTCATTTGTATTTGAAGGTTATAACCTCTTCCACATCTACAATGTGTATGACAATATCGCCTTTGCCCTCAGGTCGAAGTTGATGCAGGTGGACCAAGCCGAAATCGATAATCGGGTGCGCTCTTTCAGCAAGGATCTTCACATCGAACATCTGTTGGATCGACCGACGGGCACCCTCAGCGGCGGTGAAACCCAGCGTGTGGCTCTGGCCAGGGCGCTCGTTCGAAAGGCCAGTCTGAATCTCTTCGATGAGCCCCTCAGTAATCTTGATCTGAAGCTGCGCGAAGAACTCCGGGTTGAATTCAAAGAACTCCATAAGAAATACCATTCGACGATCTTTTATGTCACCCACGATCATGATAGCGCCGTATCGGTTGCCGATCGAATCGGAATTATCTATAAAGGAGTTCTCCATCAAATCGATACACCGGAAAATCTGATAGAAAATCCGAACCACATCACTGTTGCGACGCTGATTAACTATCCAACGATCAATATCTTGGATTGTTCGCTTGAGAACCATTCATTGCAAGTCGACCATCAAAAGTCACTGGTCGAGCTGACTTCCACGGAACTGGATAAGATTCGATCTCAAACCGCTGAGAAGGATTTCCAGATAGGGCTCAAGCTCAAAAGCGTCAAGCTGGGGAAGGCGCAGGGAAACCTGAATTTCTCCGGAAGCTTCTGCACACGGAATATCAGGGTTACCACAAGGTCGTCAATATCGATTTTGAGGGAATGCCCGTTCGACTGATCACCAACGAGGACATCGAGCTGGCCTATGGTGATCAGATTGATTTTAATTTTTCCCCCGACAACATGTTTCTTTTCAGTAAAAGTAGTGGCAAACGAATCTTATAAGATATAAACTCTTGATGAAATTCTAATATTATGGATAAAAAGTCATTTAAAAAATTACTGGGAAAGATCGATTTATTTGCTCTGATCGGGGTACTTGTTGGTGTGGTTTTCCTAGGACAGCCATTCAGCAAACTTTTGTTTATCGTGGCATTTCCCCTGATCCTGATATGCACTGTCACCCACATGGTACTCGATCATTTGATCTAACAAGTACGTCATCAATTATTGACCAGATAGTCGGCGATTGTTTTAAATATAAGTGCCATGCTCACCGCCCCGGGATCAACGAATCCGAGACTCCTTTCGCCCACATATTTCGAACGGCCGTGTTTGGCAACCATGGTTTTGGTATTTTCAGCTCCTTCGGCGGCTTTTAGCGCGGCCTTTTCAAACGCCTCCTTTAGCTTCATGCCGGATGCCACTCCCTGCCTAAGTTCTTCTACGGCCGGCTCCAGGGCGTCGACCATTGTCTTGTCCCCTATTTTGGCGCCGCCTCTTTTCTTGATCTGGCTTAAGGCTTCCACCAGCATCTCGGTGATATCTTTGGGAGCCAATACTTCCTGCCCGTTCAATTGCTTATGGTAAAAGGCGGCCTGGGCTGTATAAAATGTGCCATATATGGCTCCGGCTGCACCCCCGATCGCCTTTATCATTTCTAACCCGCATTTTTTTAAAAATCCGCCGATGTCTCCTTTTTCAAACTCCTCCACTTTGGCACACACACTGTTAAACCCCTGGGACATATTAAAGCCGTGATCGCCATCGCCGATCTGTGTATCTGTTTTTGAAAGATAGTCCTTTTGGGCTTCCATGGTATCCCTGATCTTGCGCATGATGTTGACAAGATCAAGCTTGGTCACAATTTCGGGCGTACTCATTTCAGCTCCCCCATCATTTTGAAAAAAGGTGTATTGGCCGGTTGGGACCATAATCTTTTTAATTCGCTATTGGCCGGAGCCATCGAAAGTGAAAAGCCAGCCATTTCCTGGGTGGTCACGTAGTTTCCGATCAATGGCTTGTAGGGCGTTATATTCTCCTCCTTAAGAATTTCATCCAGCCGGTTGTAGAGAATGAACAACTCCATCAGTGTGGTAGCCCCCGAGCCATTAACAAGTACCAAAACGTCGTCGCCTGATTTGAATTTGCCGTCGTCTAATATTTTTTGCGCAACCCTGTCCATGACCTTATTGGCAGTCGTCATTTTCAAGGGGCCCTCGGGACCCGGCTCGCCGTGTACCCCCGGTCCGATCAGCAGTTCATCATCCTTTAATTCGAAAAGTGGCTGGCCCGTGGTCGGTATGGTGCATGGCCTCAACGCGACAGCCAAGGTTCTGGTTTGAGCAGTCAGCTGTTCGATGGTGTTGAGAATGCTTTGGCGGTCTGCACCTTCTTCGGACATGGCCCCCGCGATTTTGAAACTGAAGGTCATGCCTGCCATCCCGCGGCGTTCCTTTTCCCGACCTTTGGGAGCGCTGGCGATATCGTCATACAGGAGCACGCTTGCCACATCGATATCATCCTCTTTGGCAAGATCCAGTGCCATTCCAGCATTGAGAACATCCCCTTCGTGATTCGCGATTAAAAGCAGTACCGGCGTACGGCCGCTTCTTTCCCACGCCAGTTTGATTCCTTCATAAATTCTATCCCCACCGGAGCAGGAGAATATGCCTCCAGGAACTTCCACGTCATGCATACCGAAACCCATGGTCCCGCTGTAACCTGGTTCGTGACCAGCCCCTTGCCCGAATACGATCCAGACTTTGCCCTTTTCTTTGGGGTGTTTACGAATGATGATATCAGGGGCCGCAAATTGGTACAGATCAGAGTTGCTTTTTACCAATCCGGAGAAAAGCTCACGCGTAATATCTTCCGGGTTGTTGATAAGTTTTTTCATTATCATTGGAGTACTCCTCGTTGTTCAAATTTTATCATTGGCGAACGAATTCGAGCATATATTTAAAAATTAAATAAGTCGACAAGGCTCCAGGATCAGCATGGCCCAAGGACCTTAGGCCCAATGGTTTGGCCTTACCCAAGGTAGCAACCATTTTTTTCGTTTTTTCCATTCCAAGGCGGGCGGCCTCGCAGGCCTCCGCCAGGGCTTCTTCCAAGGAAGTGTCGTTCATTTCAGTAGACTTCACGGCTGCCGGTTCCAGGGCATCAACCATGGTTTTGTCTCCTGGTTTTGCTTTCCCACGGTCTTTTACGGCCTGTAAACCGTCCCGCAATGCCAAGGAAAGCGTATGACTGTCCAACTCAGATTGTCCGCCTGTGTTTTTGCCGGCGCCTCTAAAAAGCGTTCCAAACACGGCACCGGCAGCGCCCCCGATGGACATCATCAGAGTCGTCCCGATCGACTTGAACAATTCGCCAATGCCGGTAAACGACTGGGGCTCTAATTTCTGCCGGACGGCTTCGAAGCCACGGGCCATACCGATGCCGTGGTCGCCGTCGCCAACGGCCTTATCCGCCTGGGTGAGAATATCTTTGCTGTCCATCATTTTGTCGGCGACATAGATAAACATTTCCTTTGCTTCTTCAACCGTCAAATGCAATTTACCCATAGCTCTAAACCTTTTTAAATCCAAAAGAATCCGCCGGCATGTCGTAATACTTCTTGAGTTCATCATCCAGTTTCATTAACGATATCGAAAACCCAGCCATTTCCTGGCTTGTGCAGAAGCTGCCCATGGCCGTGTCATATACCTTGATTCCTTCTACCTCTAGAATAGCATTAATCTTGCTATTCACAATCAGCAGTTCCATCATGGTCGTGGAACCTAAGTTGTTGATCAACAAACAGACCTCCTCCTCGCGTTTAAAGGGAAAATCAGCCAACAGCCGCCCCATCATGTCTTCCACCAGCTCATTCGCCGGCAACATTTTGCCTCTGGAGACGCCGGCTTCACCGTGTAGTCCCATGCCAATTTCGATTTCGTCTTCCGCCAGCTCAAAGGTGGGTTCACCAGTTTCGGGCAACGAGCCTGCTGAGAGGGCAACACCCATGGAACGAGTGTTATCGCGGGCCTTCTCGGTGATGCGAACGACCTCGTCGAGATCTTTGACCACAGCGGCGGCCCCGCCGGAAATTTTGATTATGAAGACATCACCGGCAATTCCTCTGCGCTCCTCCTTCTGTTGAAGCGGAGCTGAAGCAACATCATCATATATTCGCACCGTTTTGGTCATAATGCCCTCATCAGCGGCCATCTCGGCGGCAATATCAAAATTCATGTTATCACCCGCGTAGTTATTGTAAAGATATAGCACACCATTTCCCTGATTCAACGCTTTGGTCGCTTCTAATATGACGTCAGGCGTAGGAGCAGCAAAAATATTGCCGCAAGCAGCCCCGTCTCCCATATTGTCACCGATGAAGCCATGAAACAAAGGCTCATGACCGCTGCCACCGCCGATCAGGAGTCCTACCTTGTTTTCCGGCAAATTTGTCTTGACCAGAGCATTGATACCTTCCAATTTTTTGATTTTCCCGTGATAGGCCTTTACCAACCCATCCAAAAGTTCTGCCACAACATCTTTTGGGTCGTTGATGATTTTTTTTACTTTTGCCATACGTCACCTCCAAGCATGCTGTTGAGAATTGCCATTTTTGACAACGCTTTTATGATGGTTTTTTTGTATAATTCGGAATATTTTATGTCAAGTAAAAGATGTTGTCGTCTGATGTCTGTACCTCGGTCACAATCTCTGTGTGAAAATCTCTCGATAAGATCATCGTAAAGTGTTTTCTTGACAATCCCATCATAGTCTAATAGCGTTTAGTGCAAAATCCCGAATCTGACCAACAACTCATGCTTAAGAAAGGTTGAACTGTGGGATCTAACAAAAAAGTCATCGTTCAAAGCAATTGGAAGATGCACAAAACCCATGCGGAAGGTATCGATTGGATCGAGTCTTTAAAAAAATTCGAACCTGAAGTATCTCTGGAAATAGAGATGATTCCGTGTGTTCCGCTGACGCTTTTGCAGGCGATGGCCCAAGCCACGCAGTCATCTTCGCAAATTTTCATCGGCGTGCAAAATGTGTACTGGCAAACATGGGGTGCCTACACCGGAGAAATTTCAGCACCAATGATCGCTGATGCCGGGGCAAGTTACTGTGTCGTGGGGCATTCGGAAAGACGGGAATATTTCCATGAAACCGATGAAATGGTTAACAAAAAAACCCGGGCTCTGTTGGAAGCTGGCATCAATCCGATCGTTTGCATTGGCGAAAGTATCGAAGAACGCCAGAGAGAGCTCACCTTGAATAAACTGGAAAGGCAGGTCATCACCTGCTTTGAAAAATTGTCTGACGCGCAAATGCAAAATACGGTCATTCTATACGAACCGATCTGGTCCATCGGCACAGGTCACACGGCCACGCCCCAGCAGGCCCAAGATGCCCACGCCTATATTCGCCACATGCTCGAGCGCGCGTTTTCCAGAGATACTGCAAATGAAACCCGAATCATCTATGGCGGAAGTGTTAAAATCCATAATGTCGCTAAATTAATGGCAGAAAAAGACATTGACGGTGTCGGTGTTGGTTCCGGCAGCCTGGAAGTCAATGATTTTATAAAAATTGTACGGATCGCTTCTGAGAATACGGCCACCAACCATAGGTGACCACACCGATATCCAACGCTTAGTGGATCATATTTATGAGATTTTGAAATCTACTCATTTGACTTTTTTTAATTCTGCGTAAATTTGGGCTTTAATTAGATCGATGAAAGACTTAACGGAACCGATCACTTTATGAACAATCACGCCGATATCCTCAAACTTGTCGAAATCAGCCGTCTATACTATGAAAGAAATCTCACCCAGGCTGAAATTGCAAAACGCATGAATATCTCCCGGCCGGCAGTCAGCAAACTTCTATCCGAGGCTCGGATACGCGGAATAGTCAGAATTGAAATTAAATCCCCATTGATGAATGATGAGCCTTTGCTGCGTGATTTAAGCGAGACTTACGGCCTGCAGAGCGGTTTGGTCGTCCCTTCGGGTTCGGCGGATGATAAGCTGATTACGACGTTGCTCATTTCCCAGGCAGCCCTTTATTTCGAGAAGATGCTTACCGGTGCCAAGAAGATTGGTTTGGGATGGGGCGATACCATGGGCCGTTTGGTCGATGAATTGAAAACGCCAACAATGACCGATTTGACGGGCTGCTTTGTGTGCCCAGTCATCGGCAGTGCGCCCAATGATATTAAGTGGTATCAGACGAACGAGCTTGCCAGGTCTTTTGCCGAGAAAACCGGCTATACACCATATTATCTGCATGCACCGGCTTTTCCGGTATCACTAAAAAACAAACAACTTTTTGAAGATACGATTGAATACAAAGAGATATCCAAGTTCTGGCATGATCTTGACGTCGTGATGTTGGGCATTGGAACCTACCCATCTGTGCCGGATCAGGCCACAGCGGCCCGTTTTGGCACGCTGCTTCGCCAAAAAAAAGCGGTCGGCATGCTGGCCACTTATTATTTTGATGTTGATGGGAATCTAATTCAAAGCAAAGACGATATTGTCATTCGCATATCTCTGGATGATCTGCACCGCGCCGGCAAGGTGATTGTCATCGGCGCAGGAGCTAAAAAAATCAATGCCATTCGCGGGACTTTAAAGACCGGTATCGTTACCCATATAATTACGGACGATAAGACCGCTCAATCTCTGATCAATTATCACTAAGCGCACACAAAAAGGGGTGGCATCCATATGAAAAAGTTGATCAACAATCCTGATAATTTAGTCAGTGAATTACTTGAGGGATACACCTTGGCTTTCCCTGAAAAAGTCAAGCTTGAAGACGACTACCTCGTCATGCGAGCTTATCCCAAAGAGTTGGGCAAAGTCGCACTTGTCACTTTAGGTGGCTGCGGTCATGAACCGGGGCTCAGCGGTTTCGTCGGCAAAGGCTTGCTGGATGTCAGTGTTCCAGGGGAGATCTTTGCGGCACCGGGGCCGCAGAAATGTTTCGATGCGATACAGCGGGCTGATCGGGGGGGCGGCGTGTTATTCATCGTGCTCAATCATGCCGGAGACTTGCTTAACCGCCAATATTACGATGGAAATGGTATTGAAAGCGGGCTTGAATACCAAGATGATTCTTATTCATGAAGACATTGCTTCAGGTCCTCCTGAGAAGCCCGAGGAACGTAGAGGGCTAGTCGGTTTTTTGCCCATGATTAAAGTAGCCGGAGCGGCAGCTGAAGAAGGGCGCACCCTCGAAGAAATCGTTGCCATAGCAGATAGAATGGGGCGATCCATGCGGACGCTGGCGGTCGCCTTTACCCCGGCTACGCATCCGGCCACCGGAGATGCCTTGTTCGATCTTGCTGAAAATGAAATGAGTATCGGCATGGGGCAGCATGGGGAAGCCGGTACCGAACGGCTGCCGATGAAAAGCGCAGATGAGACCACCGATCTCATGCTTCAAATGCTGCTCGATGATCTGGCCGTCGAAGCCGGTGAAGAACTTCTGGTCATCGTCAATGGCGCTGGAGCCACAACCCTGATGGAGCTGTTTATTGTCTTTCGCCGCATCCATCAGGTCCTCACGGATAAAAAAATCAAAATAGCCCGCAGTCTGATTGGTGAATATATTACCACCCAGGAACAGGGGGGGTTCCAGATTTTAATTGCCAGAATGGATCGCGAATTGCTCAAGCTCTGGGATTCGCATAGTGATTCGCCCTATTTTGTCAGCCGATGACAAATCAATTGTCAGCCGCCATATCAAACGTTTTACCGATCTGAAAAACTCGTCCATTCTGCGAAAATGTCTGTAAAATCTGGGCCCCTCTTTCGCTTTTCTGAACACTTCATATTTTCGGCAATCAAAATCTTAAACATTCAATTCACGGCAGACTGATTTAGACGGGCGTTGAATACTTACCCTCCCGTTAATCACTAGCCTTCCCCGGACTTTGATTAAACCTGATGTTTGAAAATGAGCTTAAATACAACCAGTGTCTTCTTTCAAGCCATGCAACACACGTCCTAACAAAATCTGAACAAATGTCTTGACATATGTTATGCGCTTGTGTATCAGAAAGGCGTCGGAAACGGCCTTCTGCAATGCCGTAAAGCTAAGGTAAAGCGAAAATCAATCACCGTCGGCGGTTAATTTCTCTTGGTCATCGAAGTCGACCAGGTCAAGATCAAAGCTAAAGTTAGTCACCCTTCAAACAAATTGATAAATTCGCAATCCGTCTGGGTCGAATTTCCGATGGAATAGATCGTCTTACTCGATCAAAATCAGAAACGGGTACATACTGATTTAGCCTACTAAGTAAATGATCTAAAATTAAACCAAGAAAGGAGAAAAGTATGGCAGCACCAGAAAACGCAAAGATGATTTTATTTGCTTACACCGTCAACGACTATGAAAAGACAGCTGCATTCTACAAAGAGGCCCTCGGCGTTGAATTTCCGGACGAGACCTTTGCGGTCAATCGACTCGACATCGCTAAAGGACAGCTCAGTGAGGGAGATGCCAAGGTCGAACTCCTCCAACTGGATAAATGGAGAGGCAGTGACAGCGGCTATGGCTTTGGCCACATCGGTTTTCAAGTAAAAAATATTGAAGCCATGGTTTCGCACCTCAAGGGTTTAGGGTATGCGCCTTCAGAAATCATGTTTCCTTTTGAAGGCAACGACAAGGTGAAAATTTGTTATTTTAGAGGACCCAACGATGAAAAACTTGAATTGGTCCAAATGGACGAATAAGCAATCCACTGAACAGCTAAATCTGATTTATTAAAATATTTTCGAGAGGAGAATAATGCTATGCCAATGAAAAAATTTATCAACGACCCTGAAAATCTTACCAGCGAACTGCTCGACGGCTATGTCAAAGCCTATTCCAACAAGGTGGCTTTGCAGTCGGAAAAACTGGTTGTACGCGCAAATCCGAAAGACGCCTCTAAAGTGGCCATCGTTACCTTGGGCGGTGCCGGACATGAACCGGCGTTGAGTGGATTTGTCGGTGAAGGTATGCTGGACATCAGCGTTGTGGGCGACATATTTGCAGCACCGGGTCCTCCCAAGGTCTACGAAGCGCTTAAAGCTGCCAATCGTGATGCCGGTGTTTTGTTTGTGGTGCTCAACCATGAAGGCGATGTCATGAGTGCCAATACGGCCCTGGACATGGCCGAAAGCGAAGGCGTTAAGGTAAAACGGATTCTGACCCATGAAGATATCGCCCCGGGTGCCGATGCGCCGGCTGAAGATAAACGTGGTTTAGTCGGATGTGTGCCGCTTTATAAAATCGCCGGAGCGGCGGCCGAGGCGGGCAAAAGTCTGGATGAAGTCTATGCCGTCGCTGAAAAATTCAACAACAACATGGCAACCCTGGCGGTTGCGTTGAAAACAGCTACCCATCCGGCCAGCGGCGAAGCGATTTTCGATCTTGCCGATGATGAAATGGAAATCGGCATGGGACAGCACGGCGAAGCCGGTACCGGCAGTTCCAAAATAATGACGGCCAACGAGACCGCCGACACCATGATTGCCCAGCTCAGCAAGGCCGTGGATGCCAAAAGCGGCGACAAACTCCTGGTCATGTTAAACGGGGCCGGTGCCACCACCTTGATGGAACTCTACATTGTTTTTCGTCGGGTGAAAGAATACCTGGCGGATAAGGGCATCGAAGTGGCGCGGGCTCTGGTCGGTGAATATTTGACGGTGCAGGAAATGGCTGGATTTCAGATGTTTGTTGCCAAAATGGATGATGAATTGCTGCAGTTATGGGATGCGCCCTGTGACACTCCCTATTTAACCGTACGCTAAAGTACAAGGAAAAAGGTGGTTTGTATGGCTGACACGATTGGGATTGAAGACATGGGTCGGATGATTCGGTCGGCTGCGGATAAAATCCGAGACCATCGTGATGAATTGTCTAAATTGGATTCCGCCATCGGTGATGGCGATCATGGGATGACCATTACCCGGGCCATGGGTATCGCCGAGAAAGTCATCGCGGAGTCGGAAAAAAAAGAACTAAAAGGATTGCTCAAAGATGTCGGCTGGGGCGTCATGGGAGTTGACGGTGGCGCCACCGGTCCGCTGTTAGGCTCGTTTCTAATGGGTTTGAGTAACGGCGTCGGTGAGCAGGATGAGATCGATTGCCCTACTCTGGCCGCAATGTTTGAGGCCGGCTTAGCCGGGGTACGCCGGCAGTCCAAGGCCCAAATTGGGGACAAAACCTTGATGGATGCGCTGCTGCCGGCTGTGGATGCGATCCGGCAGGCAGCCGACAACGGAAAATCACTCAAAGAAGCACTTCAGGAGGTAGCCCAATCAGCAGAAGAAGGTGCCGTTTCTACCAAGAAATTCAAGGCCCGTTTCGGCAGGGCTAAGAATCTTGGGGAACGCACCATTGGATGCCAGGACCCGGGGGCCACATCAATAGCCTTGATTTTCCAGGGATTCTTTGAGGGATTGCCGTGATCGCCCGCTATCAAAAAAACTTAAATGAACGCAGCCGCTGGCCTGAAAAAAATGGCCGGTCAAATACAGAAAGAAACTTTTAAAAAGCGAATATCGAATCTCGAACAAAGGAATTATTTCTACTTTTATTAAAAGAGTAGAGCGAAGCGATATCCGAAATTCGTCAATCGTCATTCGTCATTCTATGAGTTTCATATAAGGAGAACAAAATAATGCCTGATATGGATGGAAATAAAGAAGCAAAGCAATATCATGCCGATATTGCACAGAAAACAGAAGGGTTTTTCCTGAAGGGATCCAATTCCCTGGAATGGGGCATGAAAGACAGACTGGCTCGCATATTCAACCCCGTATCGGGCCACACGGTGATGCTGGCCTTTGACCACGGTTACCTGATGGGACCGACCTCCGGACTGGAGCGTATGGACCTGACGATTGTACCGCTGATCGAATATGCCGACTGCATCATGTGCACCCGCGGCGCTCTGCGCACAATTGTGCCGCCGACCGCCGGCAAACCCGTCTCATTGCGCTACTCGTCCGGGACGACGGTCCTGACGGAATTAAACGATGAGTGCCTCATGGACATCGAAGAGGCGGTGCGCCTCAACGCGTCCCTGCTGGCCGTCATGGTGGCTGTCGGCGATCGTTATGAAGCCACTACCATCCGTAACCTGACCCGTACGGTTGACCTGGGATCGCGCTATGGGATTCCAACCTTGGGTGTCACCGCCGTGGGCAAAGAAATGGCCCGTGACGCCCGCTATCTTTCCATGGCTTCGCGGGTGTGTGCCGAAAACGGTGCCCATGTTGTCAAAACCTATTTCTGTGAAGGTTTTGAGCAGGTGGCTGCGACCTGCCCGGTGCCCATCGTGCTGGCCGGCGGCAAGAAGCTGCCCGAGCTGGACGCCTTGACAATGGCCTACCAGGCGATTGATCAGGGGGCATCCGGCGTGGATATGGGCCGCAACATTTTCCAGGCCGGAGATCCAATCGCTATGCTCCAGGCGGTACGGGCCGTGGTGCATGACATGGAAAAGCCTGAAAAAGCGTTCGATCTTTACAACACCTTGAAAAACGAAAAGTAGCTGTGGATGTTCACGGGTTCAGGGGTTTACGGTTCCATTCTCGCCCCTGGACTATATTTGAGATGCATGTTCTTTGACCCTGAACGTTGAACCCTGAACCTGTGAACGGTTATGCATGGAATTATTTAGGTTATAAAGCCGAATTGTTTATCAGGCCTGCGATCGTCGATAGCTCTCTGCGGTCGACACTAAACTGGTAGCTTCCTATTTTTTGCTCACCATCCATGAGATGGATATCGAGGGTTTGCTCGGGTGCCGCAAACAGCCTTTGCCATAAATTTTGCGGTGGTTGGCTGAAAGAACACTGCAAATCTTTTAAGTGGCATTTTGAACGAATGTCCCTCTCCTGAGATACCTTTCTGGCTGTGCATTTGAAACAGGGACTTCAGGTCCTTGGCAGCATAGAAACTTTGAAAAGACAGCGTTGATCTGCTGAAAAATAGAACGCCGGTTAGGGGACCTTTGGCAGACTCATCCCCGCTGATATATGTACAATAAAATTTGGCATCAACGGTTTCACCAATTTCAGCCTCTTTCTGAGCCCAGTAATCTTTTATATCTGTCATTTTCGCCGTTTCCCCCGGATTTCATAGTTTCCAATGAGTGCCTCTGCCTCTATCTCCACCAAGTATTCCGACCCGATGATATCGGCACTGACCAACGTGTTGGCCGGCAGGATTCCACGGAAGCGCCGGCCGTGAACCTTCGCAACCGCTTCCCAATGCGCCATGTTTTTAAGATAGATGCGTGTGCGCACAACATCCTCGAGTGTAGCCCCGAGGCTTAGCAGTGCCCCTTCGATCTTGTCAATAATAAAATCTGCCTGGGAAGCCGGATCATCACCACCGATGACCCGGTCGCCGTGGGTCGCGGTGGTCCCTGAAATCAGGATGCGGTCGCCTCGTCGTACGGCCCGGCTGAAACCGGCCAGTTCTTCCCAGATCGTACCGCTCAGCACCCGGGTTCGTCCGTCATCCCCGGTACGGACCTCAAAGGGCGGCGGCAACGATTCGAGATGGTCACTGAGATCGCCTGCTGCAGTCAGATAAGGGGGCCGTCGATACTCGTCGCCACAATCACCCGGAATCGCGTGCAACTGCGACACCGCCGCATCGATTTCGGCGTGGTCGGCCTCGGTCAGTGAAAAACGGAATAACTGCAGATTATCCTCGCGATGTTCGCTGATGCCAAGGCGCGCTCCGACGATGATACCCCCCACGGCCGGCTGATCGAGAATATAGCGGCCGGCAACATTGGCCATCGACACGCCGTGACGTCCGGCCACCTGATGCACGACCGCCAGCAAGGCCTGCAACGCCGCCCAACCGCCCGCCTCCCGGATAAAGCGACCGTACTTCATCTGGGACCAGGTTTCGAGAGCATCCCAGTCCGGTTCAGGCTTGGAAAGCCAGCGCTCGGTGAGGAATCCACCCGCAATGGTGCCGAAGGCCAACACGGTGACGCCGCGTTCTGCACACAACTCAAGCATGCCGTTGGTCTTTGCACGTTGATCGAGCAGTGAAAAGCATACCTGATTGGAAACGATATTGAAACCACTGTTCAGGATCATCCTCAAATGGGCGGTGTCGACATTGGTCATTCCCAGGTGACGAATGAACCCCTCGTCCTTGAGTTCCTGAAGGTAGCCCAGCGTATCCAGATAGCTCGGATCAGCATAGTTCCAGGCGTGAAACTGCAACAAGTCAAGGCGGTCGCTGCGCAGGCGGTTCGAGGGCGGTTTGAACCGCCGCTCGCACATCGTCGCGGCTGGCAGGTCCCGGCGCCGGCACCCATTTGGTAAAAAGCTGTACAGCGTCATGGCCGTGCTCCCGGGCAAAGTGGCCGGCAATGACTTCGGCCGAACCGTAGTGGTCGGCCATGTCAAAGGTAGTGAATCCGGCCTGGACGTATGGTGCCATCGCCTTGGCGGTCGCAGCCGGATCCAGTTCGCGGCCTTCGCGTTCCATATCGGCGATTTGCCAAAGACCGGTCAGGACCCGTGAAATGCTCAGATCCGGGGTGAGGTTCCATCGTTCAACAATGTCCGTCATGTTCGTCTCCATACTTGATAGATTTCTGGTTCAGACTCATGGTTTAGCGACTCGCCCCTGCCGCCAGCAAAGAATACATGGCACCCAGATTAATGGCATTAAACCTTTGCTGCCAAAACATATCGAAACACTTTCGGCATAAAAGCATCAGATGGGTTATGATTTAAACCCAATTAAGCCGATGTTTTAGCAAATAATACATGGCCCCAGGAAACGATTCAAGCAGTGAAAGATAACGTTTTCCCATACAATTTTTGTGCACAAATTGCAAAGACATAATCTCTAAATCTCTATTGCTAAGTATAGCCGAAGGACCTGGATTGTCGTGAAACTGCTCAATTCAATATTAAAAATTGATGTTTTCAAATGATGATTTGGCGCAGAAATTTATACATCCTTTTTGGGCTCCAGTTGCTTTCAATGGTGGGCTTCAGCATGGTCTTTCCATTTCTGCCTCTGTATATCAAGGAACTCGGCATCAATTCCTGGGGAACAGTTGAATTTTGGTCTGGAATGGTTTTTTCTTCCCAGGCTGTCACCATGATGATTTCAGCACCGCTATGGGGTGCCGTAGCCGATCGTTACGGAAGAAAGCTCATGCTGATTCGAGCCACCCTGGGGGCGGCCATTCTGATTACAATCATGGGATTTGTCCAGAGTGCAGAACAATTGACATTGCTCCGAGCTATTCAGGGCCTTGTGTCCGGTACCATTCCAGCCGCCAATGCCCTGGTTGCATCGACAGCGCCCAAAGAGCATTCCGGTGAAGCCCTGGGTTTGCTGCAAACCGGAACATGGATCGGTATAGCGGTGGGTCCATTGATCGGTGGCGTGATTGGGGATACGTTCGGCTTCCGGGAAAGTTTTTGGGTCACCGGAATCCTGCTGGCGCTATCGGCTTTTTCGATTATGATCTGGGTTCAAGAAGATTTCAAACCCACCGACAAAATCAACCGTCAATCTTTCTTGGACAGCTTTAACTTACTGGTAAGGGCACCGAAGATGTTCTACCTTTATTCGGTGACGTTTCTTGAAACAACTGGACGCATGCTGTTTTTTCCCATCGCTGCTCTGTTCATCATGGAGCTGATGAAATCAACTTCCGGAACAGCCACGGTAACCGGTCTGATGATGGCAATTAAAGCCCTGACCAGCTCTGCCAGTGCTGTTGTCCTGGGCCGTATCGGTGATCGTGTCGGTCATTTGAGAATTTTGTTGATTTCCGTAATAGTTTCGATTTTTATTTACCTGCTTCAGGCCTTCGTTATTGCCGCCTGGCAGTTGATATTGCTTCAGGCCTTATCTGGCCTTGCTATTGGCGGCGTGATACCCGCTATCAGTGCACTGATCAATTTGAACACGCCTTTGGGAAATCAAGGTGCAACCTATGGCGTAAATGCCAGTATAACGGCGGCTGGCCGTGGTCTCGCCCCCATGCTGGGTGCCATATTCGCCATGTGGTTTGGCATGCGAAGTGTGCTGGTATTATCTGCAGTGATTTATGGCCTGACAGCTTTGGTCGTTCTGTTGATTCTTCGAAATGATCATTCGTAATTAAATCCTGGCGCGATGATATGGTCATAAAATGAAGAAAAACAATCATTGTAGCACCTAATCTTATGTTTTATAACGCCATTTTTGGTATTCGAGACCACTTCTATGATTTCACTTTGCCAGTAATAAAATTTTGCAAATAGACTGCACTGAGGGAATAAATAAAGACACTTGTCATAAAATTCATTCAACAAAACACTTTGACCGTCCAGAGTGTCCAAAAATTTCATTTCAGGAAGGGATCGTATTTCTATTATTTTTTTGATAGCTTGATCTAAGCAGTCACCAGGTTGTTTATTATCCCCTGATAATAGAAGGTGAGGTGAGATGAATAAAAAGGTTAAAATAATTAAAAACTCAATCTGTTTGGGCACATCACTTTACCAATCATTTTTCACCTCCTCATGCATGAGATTCTCAAGCATTGTTAAGGGTTAAGTGAAAATGTTTGTTTTAGATGTCGCAGCGATCAGGTGATTATCGGCTCAAGATGAGATGGAGTCAGGGTCTGTTTTCAGACAATAGGAGCGAATCGAAATAAATGGAAATGCGCGATTCGGTTCTGGTCAACGAATGCGTTTAAATAAGAATCTTTACGGTTTTTAAGTATCGAAAATCGAATTGGTTGTCAAGAAAAGCACGCAAGATGCTCTCTGAGTTCATCTGATGTCTCTGCCTTTTTTCTTGGTCATTCCATCTTCCTACTAAAAACAACAACTCCCAAGAGCATTTTTCCTGATTTTTAAACGCCATTGTAAGTATTTTTAGAGGCCCAACCAAACGCGGTTTAATTCAAGGATTCTATGACATGGCCAGATTATGCAGGGGTTCCCCCCTTTTGAGTCTCTCGACATTTTCTGCCACGGCACGGCCCAGGGCATCAAAGGATTGTCTGGTGATCCCGGCCGTGTGGGGCGTGACAACAACCTTTGCGTGATTGACCAGGGGATGATCTGCTGCGGGCGGCTCCTGGTTCAGCACGTCCAGGCCGGCTCCGGCGATCCGGCCTTCATTGAGGGCAGCCAGCAAATCTTCTTCGTTTACAACTGGGCCTCGACTAATATTAACCACAAAGGCCGTCGGTTTCATACGCTCGAAAACTGTGCGATTTAAAAGACCCTGGGTGTTGGGGGTCAAGGTCACGGTGGAAATGACGAAGTCGGCCTCCGACAGCATTTCGTTCAGTTTTGAGGGTCCTTCCAGACGATCCAGGCCCAGCTTTTCAGCCGCATCAGACCGAACAATGACATCCGTAGCTATCACCCGCATACCCAATGGTACCAGGCGCACAGCCAGGGCCTGCCCCACAGCACCCAACCCGATGATCAAGGCCGTGCGATTGATGAGGGCTTCTCCGGACGGACGGCCCCACTCACCCCGGGCCAGGGTCTGCTGGCAGAATTTGTACTGCCGGGCGCAGGCCATCATCAAAAAGAGGCCGCCTTCGGCCGTGCACTCGGCATGCACCGGAGCCTGATCCCCGGGCACGTTGGCCACGGGTATACCCCTGGCGGCAGCGGCCTCCAAATCAACCCCTTCCAGGCCCACACCAAACTGCTGGATCAGCTTCAGATCCGGGGCGAATTGGATAATCTCCGGCGTGAGGCGCGTCATGGCCGGGATCAACACTTCGGCCCAGGGCGCCTGGGTCGGCACCTCTTTTGGCAAACACACCCGCACCTCGTCTTCGGGCAGAAGCCTGGTGACGGTTTCAATCATGGCCGGAAACATGTCGGCGCATATTAATATTTTCATTTGACCTCTCCACGAATAATTTAAGCCCAAGTAAGGTATTTTTTTCAGATAAATGCCATTCTGCCATACAATTTCTGGTCGTAAATTGCAAAGATATAATTTCTCCTGCCTCTGAATTCGGATCATATGAGTCAATTTCAAAATGGAAAAAGTGTGTTTTGTATGCTATAGCCTAACCCTGCAACATCGGGGAGAATCCGGTTGCCGAAAAAGGGCTGCTCAACCCTTTGTCAAGGTATTTGCAAACCGTTATGCATAAATAATGTCCAAAAATAAGAGCAAATTTCAAAGTAAATTACGAGGCCTGAATCTCACTTATTTTATGGAAAGACCCAGTCATAATAATAGGTACAACACACCCTACCGAGCGGTTATAGCCGCTATCGTTGGATTGGGAAGTTTATCGGCTGCGATCTATTGGATCAATTTCAGATTTTTCCATCTCTCTTCGATTTTCTCACGATTGTCGGCCATTCAGCTGTATGTCATCATGTTCCTGTTTCTCAGCGCCCTTTATTTGTGCGCGGTATTTCTGGTTATCAAAGGGAAACCGAATAAAGGAGCATCCTGGGTGATGACCGGTATCATCTTATTGTTAGCGATTTTTTTCAGAATTTGCCTACTCCCACCGGATCCGTCAGTGCTCTCTAAAGATATGTATCGCTATATATGGGATGGACGGGTACAACAAAACGGATTTAATCCCTACCTTTACCCACCGCAAGCCGACGAGCTGGAAAATCTGCGGGACGAACGAATTTACCCCAACATCAACCGCAAAGACTATCCAACCGTCTATCCGGCCGGAGCCCAGCTCTTTTTCAGAATTGCTTATGCTCTGGCAGGTGACAGCGTCACTGCTTACAAGAGTATAATGGCGGCGTTTGATATCTTGACTTTACTGATGCTGATCGCCCTGCTCCGAGCTAATGGATTTAAACACATCCAGGATCATCGTCTATGCCTGGAACCCCCTGGTCATTTTTGAAATTGCCTATAGCGGCCATCTTGAGGGATTGACGGTTTTTTTGATGGCAGCCGCATTGTATCTATGCACGCTTCATAAAAAGATGACGGGAATTATCATGGTGGCCCTCGCGGCAGCAGTTAAACTGTATCCGGCACTACTGCTGGCAGCTTTTATAAATCGCAGAGACATGATTAAAGGCATTTTTACATTTTCGGCCACCATCATGCTGCTCTACCTGCCCTTCTTAGGCGCCGGCAACAAAATCTCGGGTTTTTTGCCCGTGTATCTGAAAAACCCTTATGAAAGCTTTAATTTAGGCTTAAAGTATCTTCTGATGCGCCTGATACCGGGTCTGGATTACTATCTGCTGTCTTTAATGTTTATCATCGCGCTGACACTTGTCGGGCTGGTTGTTTTCTTGAAAGATAAAGCAGACATGCAAGTTACTCGCTACGCCTATATTCTAGTGGGTTTTTTGCTAATCCTGATGCCGGCCTCACTTCACCCGTGGTATGCTATTTTGATAATACCTTTTCTGGTAATTTATCCCAGCCCTGCCTGGTTGATTTTTTCATGCACCGTCACCCTGTCCTATTTAAAATATGAATCTCCCCGGGGAATTATGCCTACCTGGATTTTGCTGGCCGAATACCTGCCTCTGTTTGCACTTCTGGCAGCAGGGTATATATTTAGGGATAGGTTGAAAGGTTCAAGGCTCAGGGTTCAGGCCTGAAGAGGCCAGATTTCAGAAGCAAAGGTCGGAGAACGGGTGCCGGAGGTCGGAAGCCAGAGAACAGATGTCAGATTTATCTACCAGAGACCATTAGCATTAATGTTCCAAACGATCAAAACCATCTATACCGTCTAAACGTAGACCATGAAAATATCCGTCATCATACCGGCATTCAATGAAGAACAGGCCATTGGTGAGGTCGTTGGGGCAGTTCCGCTGGATCGGGTTCATGAAATTATCGTGGTCGACAATGGTTCAACCGACGATACGGCCAAGCAGGCAGTATTAGCCGGAGCGCGGGTCATCCAGGAATGCCGGCCCGGCTATGGATCAGCCTGTCTGGCAGGCGCCAGGGCCGCCATCGACGCCGACATCCTCGTATTTTTAGATGGCGATCGCAGTGATGATCCAAAACAGCTGACGTCGATTGTCGGCCCGGTTTTAGAGAACCGGGCGGATCTGGTCATCGGCAGTCGCATCCACGGCCACCTGGAAAAAGGTGCCATGCCGGTTCATGGCCGTCTGGGAAATCGCTTTATTGTGTTTATACTGCGATTCCTTTACAGGGTAGATATCACCGATATTGGATCCTTCCGCGCCATTAGATCTCAAACCCTATTCAATCTGAAAATGGAACAAATGACCTATGGATGGCCGGTGGAAATGGTGGTTAAAGCCGCCCGCAAGGGCTTGCGGATTCAAAGCGTACCGATTCATTACCGCAAACGCATTGGCAAATCCAAAGTGACGGGAACCATTCGGGGTACGATCCTGGCGACTTATTATATGTTTTTTGTGCCGTTGAAATATCTTTGTAGAAAGGTTTAAATGCAACTCACTTATACCGGATCCTGAAAAATACCAGGAAGTTTGGAAAATACGACCATAATCCTAAATTGATTCCGAATTAGAATATTGCAGGAATTCACATTCGATGCATGCAGGAAAACAATGATATCGAAGAAAAGGGAATTGGCGGCGTGGTTGGCACCATCAAGGAAAAGGGCGGCACGGTCCTGGCCTGCCCAGGAGACATTACCGATAAAGGCCAGGTCGATTTAACCGGCGGTGGATTGTAAGCAGCACTTTTTATACTTTCTGCCGCTACCACAAGGGCATGGTTGGTTGCGGCCAACGGCTGGTTTTTTATTTGCGGTAATTGAACTCTGTAAGTCAATTTGGTCCATATTCCAATTGGCCTTTACCCTATTTTCGAGAGCTTCGATCCGTTCTTTTGAGTGGTTGAAAAAATGCCGCCACCCCGAACAGAGATGACTAATCCCAGGCAATTGCCCCAGCATATCTACCCGGTATTTCTGGCAGTCGCCCATACACCAATCGAGATAGGAACATTCTTGGCAGTCTTGACTAAGTGTAGACTTTTGAGAGCCGAAGTTTTGGTAGATTGGTGAGGACAGGGCCTTCTCCCAGGTGGTATCTGAAATGTTTCCAATCAGCAAACCTTTATCAACAAAAAAGTCGCAGGGATAAATATCACCATTGTATTCAACAACGAAGTACTGGCAACAATTTCTCGACAGATAACAAACGCTTTCAATCCCATAAATACGTTTGTTAAGTATGGCATCAAGGTGGCGTATAGAGACATTGTGAATATCTCGTGGATACCAGCAATCGAAGATCTCACATAAAAAACGGCCCCATTCTTCGCCGCTAATTGAAAATGGCAAGGGCTTGCCATCATGATTGAATTCAACACATGGTATGTATTGATGGTGATAAAATCCCTGATCGGCAAGGTACCGATAGACGGTCTTAGCCTTTAATACATTGGCTTTACTGACCAGTATTAAAATATTGAATTCGACCCTGTGGCGTCTTAGTATTTCAATGCCACTCATGACGGCAGCATGAGATGGTTTTCCACTAGGGAATTTACGGTAATGGTTGTGAATTTCAGGCGGACCATCCAAGCTGCAGCCCAACAAAAAATTATTTTGTGCGAAATGCTCGGCCATGGCGTCATTAATTAGGGTTGCATTGGTTTGAAGGCCATTCGCAATTTGCGAACCATGCCGAGCATATTTTTTTTGAAATTCAGTAATGCGTTTAAAAAAGTTTATACCCATAACAGTGGGTTCCCCACCTTGCCATCCGAAAGTATAAATCTTCTGCCGAGTTGATAAATAACCTTTAATCAATCTCTCTAAAACAAGGTCACTCATACGATGAATTCGCAATTGGGGGTATAGTTTTCGTTTCTCCAGATAAAAACAATAATGGCAGCTGAGATTGCAATCTGCCGATGCCGGTTTAATCAATAAAGAGAATTCATTCATGGTTTGCCATGCCGTAGTGATACGTAATTGATAAATCTTCAAGTATCAATATTACAGCGAAACAAAAAAGTAAACAATCCTGGCCCAGCTTCCGGCCGCTTCGGGCTGAAGGCCTTAAGAGCCGGAAGCTATAAAGTCTAAAGTATTGTTTTTATTACGCGCTTGCCCCAGTTCATTGTTGACTTTAAATCGAATATGCAATACATTTCATATGAATGCGATACGACATTTAAAAAGGAGGTGGGTTGAATATGCCGTTGAGTCTGAGAATTCCGCCGGAAAAAGAGAAGATGATTAAAATGGCATCTAAAAAGGCAAGAAAAACCAAATCTGCCTTTATCGTCGACGCCATTGATGAAAAGCTGGGCCTTATAAAAAATCGTGAAAAAACGATTCGGCAGCTTGCGGGCTGGCTAACTCACCAAGAGGCAGAGGAGCTGAGAACATCTTTGGATGCGTTTAATCAAATCAATGAAGGCGATTGGTCTTGAAACTCGTGCTGGATACCAAAGTTTACAGCGACTATGCTGAAGGCGTGCCTGAGACCGTGGATTTTATGGCAACCCAGGGTGAACAGATCTATCTTCCCTCTGTTGTGCTCGGAGAACTCCATTTCGGATTCATGAAAGGGAAACGTCAAGCATTTAATGAACAAAAACTCCGGCAATTTATAGACATATTAAGTG
>CAVRQG010000021.1:0-59963 GCA_963723215.1 uncultured delta proteobacterium | reverse complement strand
CACCACTGTCGACCTTTGCCATGAGTGGATCGAATCCTCCGTAATGGTCGGAATCGGGGTGGGTGCAAATCAACGCGTCAAGCTCGAATGGCCCGGCATTGAAGTTGAATTCCATTTTCCATGACTGGTCGACAAACATCTTCCAGAACAAAAAGTTTGCCGCGCCTTTACCCGAATTCGAATCGCTGGGTGCCGGCCCGCCGTCAATCATTAACCAACGGTCGTCTGGCGTTGCACCAGCGCGAAATCGCCTTGGCCCACGTCGACTGGTAGATGCTCAAGATCGGCGTCTCCATGAGATCGGACTTCTTGATTTCGATATGGCGGCCTTTAGCCGACATCTTGCTGCGCTGAGTCCGACCTCAAACACGAATACCGGATCGTCCCACAGCATCGCAACTTGGTCCCAGGCCTTTTTAAAGACGTACGCCGGCCCAATGGGTTTGTATGACCCTTTTATCTTCTTGAAATATGCAAGTTGACCTTCCTGGATCATTGCGTCTCTCCTCTGTGCTATTCCGAAACATGTGTCGATGTTGTGTCAGCGGACGATGTGATTGTCTATTCTGGTTGTGAATAGAAAAGCATTTGGTTCATCCAGCAGCGGATGGGCATAATTCCCGCCGATCAAATTCTGATCCCACCTTTATCCTCAATCAAAGGCACCGCCTCCTTCAATACCGGGTAACCCAAACCGAAATTCGGCCTAGTGCTGAAGGCACAGGTCCCCGGTGTTGTATCCCTCAGCTTCCATGAGCCGGGCCGCCTCTGACGTCTTTATACTATTTACTCACTTTGATAGCATAATCCCCGGTACCACCGGAGGTGTTGTAGTGTCGAACTTGAACAAAATATTCGCCCGGACTCAGGTCGGCGACTATTTTTGAATTGGTCCCGGCGCCACCATCATCATCTTCGGCAATCAGGTCGGTTGTGTTTTCGGGACCATAGAGCTTCATGACCATACTGCTGACCGCCGGTTTCAATCGTATAGCGGCAGAGGTTGTCGCCTGAACTTGACATGTCTTGCTCCTTGGGCTGACTGCTGGCCGCTGTGCCGGTGGTGTCGATAACCGGGAGATCAACCGGCTCCGCAATCTCACCCGGAGGATAGGCCAGGGCACTGGCGATAAAGGCCAGGTCCATTTGCGACAGCACCTCGTTGGCGTGGGTACCCTTGCCAGTTTTGGTCCAACTGCCGGGGAATGCATACAGCATAATCGAATCGGGGTCGAATCCAGTTCCATTGATCTGATCGAGGCTGTATTTTCGAATGACGTTATGACGGGTTTGCTCCGGCGTCCAAAAATTAGGCGGCCCGGCCAAGTCACGGATGACAACATCTTCGTTCCACTCAATCCCACCTGCCGGATTCTGATGCTCATGGCCCAATCCAATGGCATGGCCGAACTCGTGACCGGAGGTGCCCCCGTCCTGGAAACCAAGGTTCATGGTTGCCTGATTTTTGGGGATATTGAGGCAATCGGTCCCGACATACGACCAGGCTCCGTCGGAGGGATCATAGGAAATGCGGATTTCGGCGTCCGCTGCGTTATTGAAATCAAAATTCAGGTTGGCATGTTCGCTCCACCAACCGGCCTGTTCCTGGGCCAGCGCCTGTTGTTGCGGTGTGCCACCCATGAAGCGTACCCGCAGCGTGGATCCGTTGGGCCACATCTTGCGAATGACAAGGATCGCCCGCATGGGATCACCCAAGGCCAAGGCGCGGTGAGGGCGGTTAATATCTCGCGGCAGTATTTTATCAAAACAAATTTTAAGATGTTCAGTCATGGCATTTCTCCTTTCATTTGGGGTTCGATGCAATAAGCTATCGACGTTGATTTATGATCCGCTCTCCCCACCAACTAGTGACGAGGCTGATTCTGTCGGAGAAGAAGGTGGATAATTTCTTCTTTACTCAGAGTTTTCCGTCCCCAATTTTCTTATCTGCGTCTCCTGTATCTCCACTGATTCATTATCGATCGTCTTTTTTCCCTGCCGGGCATCAACTTCAGCGATGGTCTTAACCCCGTTTAAATGCTTGGATGGCGAAACATCCCCCTTGGATTCGTCGTACAGGTCAAACCAGGGCAGCCCGTATTCCGTGTATGTTTTAACATCAACGGGTGTCGGTGGCGGTTGGATCCCGGTCAGATCATAAAACTGGGCGCTGTTGACAATGTGAATGACGACCCGACCATAGGTGTCTGGGTCCCAGACGTCAAACCCGTAGGAATCGGTATATATCTTTTGTTTCATCTGGCCGCCGGCCCCAAGCCCCATAGATTGAGGGGCTGTGCTTGCCTTTGGTGCTGAAAATCTGACCGGACCGCTATCGGATCGGTTCGGCGGTGTGTCCGGAAACCGACCCGGTTTTGGTTCGAAGACCGTTAGTTGAATACCGCCGAATTTTTCCGTTCCGGTGAGGGCGGCCTCGACGGTATATCCCTTCCCCAGAGGCATCGCAACGAATTGACGAATGGAGCCGTGGCCGGTATTGATACCATCGAGCCAGGGCTGATCGGGACATACGATATAGTCTTGCGGGTCGGCTTTTAGCACGTTATTAAATGGTTCGCCGGAAATTACATTGATACCGCCCACCGCGATTTTAACGGCGTTGGGTTTCCATTCGGCGCCATGAAATCCTATCCACAGCGCCTCGCGCTGATACATGGAAATAAAAACTCCCGCCTCCTCTATCCACTGCGGCGGCACGCGATCCCGGTAAGTTAACACTTTGTATAGCGGGAATTGGCCGAGACCGGGGGGCAAGGGATAAGTCCGTCCGTCATCGGGAATCCGAAGCGTACGGTGCAACCCGAGTGCAAAGCGATCACCAACTCGGATCATATGGTTGTCAATGATGACGTCAAGCATTGGCTACCCCCGGGAATTAAGGTTTTGCTGGATGCTTCTTGGTTCTAAAATTACTTTTTAAAACTTACCTTCGGCTTTTCTCTGAATAGTGAACGGGTCTAACCTCTTCGGATTTGAATTGTCAAATATCTGGTTTATTCAAGACAGGGATAGTAATTTCACTCAGCCAAGTGAATGATGTAGAAATTAAAGAGAACCACAATTTGGAGTTTTTTACGAGTTCCCAAGTAAGAACGCTTCAAGGGGTTCGCCAAAGGCAACTCGTGAAGGAAAGCGCCATATTGAGATAACCCTTTTAAATAAACATAAGCAAGAAAATTGAAAGGTAAATACCAAACAGAATATTATTTCAGATTAGACTTAAATTTTTCCGACTTATATCAATCAGAGTTCTGTTTTAATTAGGTAACCGCCGGATTTTGAAATTTTTACCATGGTCCTCCTCCTGTTTTAATTAATTATGTCGCTGTGCATAAATCGACGTTGACAATAGACCCGACCTTTGGTTAAGTGGAGGTTGAGCGTTAAGCATGTATAAGTCGGAAAATTTAAAAGTGAACTAAAATCTAAAATGAGCTAAAGTTAATGAATCGCTTTGCTCTGTCTTTTTTAATTGACAGCATTCCACTATCTTGGTTTATTCCAACCATCAAAATCTCGAAACTCAATAAGTATAGATTTGCCATTGTTTTTCTGTTGATAATATTAATCCATGTATTCTGGAAATCAGTGGATTAAAGGAGCTTGGATATGAAAACGGATCGATAACCGGATTTACCTCGAGGACATCGGAGAAATTGTGATGTCGCGGGGCGGCAAAGATATTTGGCTTATTAAAGGAATCACAAAGCACGAGGATTTTAAAGACCGCTGTCTACCCGAAAGGATTTATGTGGTCGATTTTCCCGGCCGGGGTGTCGGCGAGGAATTTTTGCTCATGCCGTCAGGCCTGCGGCCCTGAAAAATTTCTAATGATCAAAGAAATCGGCCATGAAATGATTCGCCTGTTCGAGCGCAGGTTCGAGGGACGGCTGGCCCAGTTTGTCATCCTGTGGGGGGGACGTCCCCTTGATCTTTTAGACGCCAATCCGCCGCTCCAACGTCCCGAGCTGCTCGACACCACCTACATAAAACTGACCCGGGTGGAAGACAAGGAAAAGTTTCGCGGCTGGGACATCGTCGAAACTTCTTTTGTGGGAGAGTGGTGGCGGGATGACACCTGGATCATTATGGAAGAATGCATTGCGTCCGGCCAGACCCTGGCATATTTTGTCGAAGAGGCGCTTGGCCACCACAAGCCCAAAAAAATATTTCTCTTTCCGGTGTGCGCCAGCCTGGAGGGGTTGGAGGGCATCTGTCGGCTCTGTCGTGATGCAGGGGTCGAGCTGGTACCGGTCTACAACGGGGCTCTGGTCGAGGTGGCTGAAGAGGGTGTTACCATGCCCTTCACCGATCTGGGTCTGCAACCCCGCACCATTGTGACCCGGCATTTTTACCATGACCTCAGAGACCGCTATCAGGAAACGCCGCTTTGCTGGGTGGGCGATATCGGCGACTCGATCTACAAACCCGAGGATCATCTGATCGAGACCTTCAGTGACATGCTGGCGGTTGGAATGGACTTTGATCGGGAGGATTTCTCGCTCTGGAGTCCGATCATGCGATCCGAGCATTTTCTGACCCGCTTTGAGGCTGAACACCCTGAAGTTTTTAATGAACTGAAGCGATATCTGAGACCGTAGATGGTCAGGAGGTTGGGAAGGTGAGAGGCTTGGAAGTTGAGAAGCTTGGATGCACGAAAGTTTTTCAATTAGCCGCCCGCTCCCTTCGCTCGCTCGACAGCCGCAGACGGACGCAGAAATTTTACCGCCGCAACCCTCTCGGCTTCGTTCAAGACAGGCTTGCGGAAACAAAGACTCCAATCGCTTTGCGATATTATCAATATTAACTGTCCGCGTATGTCTGCGTGTGTCTGCGGTTAATATTAATTTTCACGCATTAGACCGGGAACCGAAAATCCACCTCAACATTCTGGTCTTCAAGTTCCAGCCGGCTGACCACCGGCGGCGTTTGTGCGATAATTTTTCCGCGGCGGATGACAAACAGACGGGCCGGCTTCAATCGCAGGGCTTCGTGGATATCCGTCGCTTGCAGAACAACGACATCAGCGCGACAACCCGGTTCCAGACCGTAGCCTTCAAGCCCCATCACTTTAGCCCCATTATAGGTCACGGCCTCGAAGATTTGTCGCATCTGATCCGCCCCCGTCATCTGGGCGACATGCAGGCCCATGTGAGCGACCTCCAGCATGTCGTGGGAGCCGAAACTGTACCAGGGATCCATCAAGGCATCCTGCCCGAAGGCCACATTGATGCCGGCTTCCATCAACTCTTTGACCCGCGTCATGCCGCGGCGTTTGGGATAGGTGTCGTGCCTCCCTTGAAGGGTGATATTGATCAGCGGATTGGCCACCACATGCATGCGGGCCTCCGCCATCAGGGGAATCAGCTTGCTGACATAGTAATTATCCATGGAGTGCATCGAGGTCAAATGTGAACCGGCAACCCGTCCCTGCAGATTCAGCCGTTGGGTTTGAAACGTCAGCATCTCGATATGACGCGAAAGGGGGTCGTCACTCTCATCGCAATGCATGTCCACCCGCAGGCTGCGTTCGGCCGCCAGCTCACACAGGGCTTTAATCGAAGCGGATCCGTCCGCCATGGTTCTCTCAAAATGGGGAATCCCGCCGATGACATCAATCCCCAGGTCCAGGGCGCGTTTCAGATTGTCAGCGCTGCCGGGGTGGCGCAGATAACCATCCTGGGGGAAAGCCACCAGCTGCAAATCGATATAGGGCTTAATTTTTGCGCGTACCTCCAACAGCGCCTGGACCGCCAGCAGACGATGATCGCTGATGTCGACGTGGCTGCGAATGGCCAGGGTACCGCGTGCGATGGCCCAATGGCACAGGTTCATGGCACGGGCTTTGATGTTCTCCACCGTTAAATCCGGTTTCAGCTCACCCCAAAGCTCGATACCCTCCAAGAGGGTGCCGCTGGCATTGACCCGCGGCCGGCCATAGGTCAGGGTCGAATCCAGGTGAAAATGGCTGTCCACAAAAGGCGGGGTCGTCAACCGGCCGGCGGCATCGATTTCCCGGGTGGCCTTGGCATCGAGTTTAGCGGCGACATCCGCGATCATTCCGTTGGCAACCGCAATATCAATTCCGGTCCGTCCATCCGGTAGATTTGCGTTTCGAATAATAAGATCGAACATGAACACCCCCATTAAAATGACAAATGAAGAAGGACGATTGACGAATTATGGAATACTGTCTTTTATAAGTTTTTCATTAAATAAGTACGTTAGAATACCATAATTCGACATTCGTCAATGGACATTCGTTATTCCCATGAATTCCACCATTCGTCCATCGTCACACGTCCTTTGTCATTCAAAATTGATGGATTCGTAAAAAATCTGAATTTCGATTTTTGTTCATTGTAACACTTTGAATTTACAAGCCCTGAAATTTGGTTTTTGTGCGTTTTGCGCCTTTTTGCGGCTATATCAAAATTCAACATTTAAAATTCATCATTCCATCATCCACCTTTCTCTTCCCTCCGGTAGGGTTTCAGCAGACCGGCCGGCACGGCGGCTTTGCGGGACACACTGATCAAAGCCACAATTGTCAGAAGGTAAGGAATCATCAGGAAGAGATGAAAGGATATGGCGATGCCGAATCCTTGAAGCCTTAACTGCAACCCGTCCAGAAAACCGAAAATAAGCGCCCCCAGAGCACCTTTGAGGGGGTCCCAATTGCCGAAAATGACCATGGCAATCGCAACCCATCCGCGACCACCGATCACATCGATGAGGAACATATTTTGATGCGCCAGGGTCAGAAAAGCGCCGCCGATACCCATCAATGCACCACCGAAAACCAAACAAAGGGTCCGGGTCAGAGCGACGTTGACCCCGACGGTATCGGCAACCAACGGATTTTCACCCACCGTTCGGATCTTTAGGCCCAGTTTGGTTTTATACAGTAATATCGACATGAGCGGTATCAACAGCCAGGCTATGTAGGTCAGGGAGTATTGCGTAAAAAGGCCCGGCCCGATCAAAGGGATTTTTGATAAAACCGGCAACGTAATTTGTCTGAAAGGCTCGATGGTGGGCGGCACCGTCGGAGATCCGACAACCAGCCGATAAATGTACATGGCCAACCCGGATGAAAACAGGGTAATACCCAGTCCCGACACGTGTTGGCTCAACCCCAGGTCGACGGCCAAAAATGCCATCAGCAGCCCCAGCAGCATGCCGACCAGGGCCGCAGCCAGCACGCCGGTCCAAACGGAACCCGAAGAAAACGTGACCAAAAAGCCAGTCATGGCGCCCATCAGCATGATGCCTTCGATGCCCAGATTCAGGACTCCGGATCGCTCTGCCAGGATCTCCCCCAGGGTAGCAAATATGATCGGGGTCGCCATACGCATCGTCGCACCGATGAGTCCCGAAATAAAGGCGATATCAAAAAGTTCGCTCATTTCTTGCGCACCCGTTTTAGTTTATATTCCGTAAACAACAGAAAGATCAGCATGACCATCAAGGCCATACCCTGAATCACTTCGGCAATATAGGTGGGAACACCGGTCATACGGCTCATGGTATGAGCGCCGACAATGACCACGCTGAAAAAAAGAGAAGAAAAAAGCACCCCGATGGGATGCAAATTGCCCAACATGGCGATCACAATTCCGGAATAACCATATCCGGGTGAGATATCCATGATCAGGCGACGCTGAATCGCGCACAGCTCCCCTACCCCGGCCAGGCCGGCCAGACCGCCGGATATCAAGGCGGTCCACAGAATTACCTTCGTCGTATTGATCCCGCCGAAGCTGGCGGCCCTGGCATTCGCCCCGACCGCTCTGGATTGATAGCCGAAGGTTGTCTTTTTGTTGATGAACCAGATAATTAACACGGCCAAAAGGGCCAACGGGATTCCCAGGTGAAAGCGCGACCGTGTCATCAGGATCGGATACCAGGCCGCCTCGACGATGGCCGAGGATCTGGGCCAACTGGAGCCCGGTTGCTGCAGCGGCCCGAATAGGAGGGCGCCCATGATGTGAATCATGACATAGTTTAAAAGCAGGGTGGACACCACATCATCGACTTTGAGTTTGGTTTTGAGAAGCGCCGGAATCGCAGCCCAGATGCCGCCGGCCAGGAACCCGGCAACGATGATGGTGGGCAGAACTACTATTCGGGGCAGGCCGCCCAGCGAAACTCCCAGGGCGGTGGCGACCAGGGCACCGGCCAAAAGCTGACCTTCGGCGCCGATATTCCAGAACTTGGCCCTGAACGCAAAGGCCACCGCCAGCCCCGTCATTAAGAGCGGGCTGGCCTTGACAAAGGTTTCCAGCAAATTGTAGCGGGTCCCCAGGGCGCCATGAAAGAGGTAAAAGTATGACTTCCAAAGATTGCCGCCGGCGATCAAAATCGGGATGGCGGAAAGAATTAAGGTGGCGACGATGGCTGCAATCGGAATGACGACCCGGGCCCAACCCGGCAAAGGTTTGCGTTTGGTCAGCCGGAAGCCGATCAACGCTTCACCCCGCTCATCCAGAGGCCGACCTGCTCGCGGGTAGCACTCCCACAGTGGACTTCCCCCATGATTTGTCCCTCGTACAACACGACGATACGATCACTCAGGTTAAAAATTTCATCCAGATCTTCCGAGATCAGGAGAATGCCCGCCCCTCTTTCACGCTCCTGCAAAATTCTCTGGTGGATATATTCCATGGCGCCCACATCGAGGCCGCGCGTCGGCTGGGCGGCAACGACCATCGTCGGCCGACCGGCAAGTTCCCGGGCCAGCATCACTTTTTGCAGGTTGCCGCCGGATAAACTCTTGGTGATGACGGCTCCATCGGTCGTTTTGATTGCGTATGCATCAATCAGCCCATCGCTGTACTGCCGTATTTTTTTTGATTTCATCAAGCCGTAGCGCTGAAACTCGGCGGATGAGTGGGTCTCCAGGATCAGATTCTCCTCAATCGTAAGATCCATCAGCAAACCGGTATCCATCCGGTCCTCTGGTATTCTGCCTATTTTTAGACCGATGGCCGATCTGGGGCTGCCGAACTTGAGGGCGCTGCCGCAGACGGTTACCGCGCCTTCCGTCGGATGGCGCAAGCCAAAAAGAATTTCGGCCAGCTCCCGCTGGCCATTGCCGGAAATACCGGCCAATCCCAGTATCTCGCTGCGTCGTACCACTAGATTTAGCGCGTGCAGCGCTGTTAGATTTTTATCGTTCAAGGCACTGAGATGATCGATTTCCAGCACGGGTTCGCCGGCAGGGATATTCTTTTTTTTCAGATTTTCAAGAAGCTCTCGGCCGACCATCAGATTGGCCAATTCTCGCGTACTGGTTTCAGCTGTCTTTTTTTCAGCCACAACCCGCCCGGCCCTCAACACCACAATGCGGTCTGAAATGTCCATCACCTCGGTCAGTTTATGGGAGATAAAGACCACCGAACGTCCCTCTTTGACAAGGGATTTTAAAGTCTTAAAGAGCTCATCGGTTTCAGCCGGGGCCAGAACCGCCGTCGGTTCATCCATGATCAGGATATCCACCTCACGGTACAAGGCTTTTAAAATCTCTACTTTTTGCTGTTCACCTACTGACAGGGTCCAGATTTTGGCGTCCGGATCGACTTGCAGACCAAAACGGTCCTGCAAGGCCACTATGTCGCGGCGGGCATTTTTGAGATCCAGAAAAATTCCGTTGCCGGAACCCGTGCCGATAATAATATTTTCAATCACGGTTTGAGAGGGAACCAGAGCAAAGTGCTGATGGATCATCCCAACCCCGCGGGCAATGGCATCTTTGGGAGCGGAGAGGTTGACCTTTTGACCTTTAATGTAAATCTGCCCCTCATCGCAGGTGTAATACCCAAAAAGGATATTCATCAGGGTCGTTTTACCGGCCCCGTTTTCACCCAGCAAGGCGCAGATCTCACCGGCATAGAGATTGAAGGTGACATTGTCGTTGGCAACCGTGTCCAAAAACTTCTTGGTCACACCGGACATTGTCACCACGGGTTGGTTGTTGTTTGTCATGGTAGAAATGTGTATGATTATTTCCAAATAAATCAGATGAAATATGGTTATTTCTTCTTGAGAGAGGTATACGTTTTAAGGTTTCAGGTGTCAGTGTTCGTCTGCGCTGGTTCGATATGAGTGGATTCTACTGTTGATAAGATGGACCGTCGGTAATGTCTGACTTCCAGATCTCATTTGAAGTGAATGTCTGAGCCAGGGATGTCGAACAGGATTCTGCGAAGGTCTAGTGAACTCTCATTGTGAAAATATCGGTCTCCTGAGAATTCGCAGGACTGAACAGATTCCCGCACTTCGCAGAGCATGATCGAAAAATAAACCCGACATTTCAAATTTCAGAGAGCAATGCCTTGGCCTCGGCACCTGACACCCGACACCTGAAACCAATTAAAGCGGACTGCGAAGACATTAATGGCAAACCTGATTCGTTAACAACTGACAACAGACCACTAACAACACCCTATTAATCAGACATCGGTTTCTGCTCATCCACCGGGACCCGATAGGTTCCATTGAGGATCTTCTGTTCCAAATCCCGAACCTCTTTGACGACGTCAGCCGGCAGCGTTTTTTCAAAGGTGTGCAACGGCGCCAGGCGGGAACCGCCCTTGGCCATCATGGACCACTCGCCGAGATCCATGGAGACCCAGGCTTTTTTCTGGACCATTTCGATGCAGAACTTGATGGTGGGGTACATGTCCCAAATCGGGCCGGTAACCACCACCTCGGGTGCCATGGCATTCTGATCCGACATGTTGCCAAAGGCAAGTACGCCCTTCTCTTTAGCGGCTTCAAAGACACCGAATCGTTCGGCAAAGATCAAATCCGCACCGGCTTCGATCTGGGCAATGGCGGCTTCTTTGGCCTTGGGGGGATCGAACCATCCACCGATGTAGGATATTTTAACTTTGACCTCGGGGTTGACTTTGAGGGCACCGGCTTTGAAGGCATTGACCAGCCGGTTGACTTCTCCGATGGGGATGGCGGCAACCACACCCAGGACATTGCTCTTGGTAAGGCGCCCGGCAATGACACCGCATAGATAGGATGGCTCGTGAATCCAGTTATCAAAAACGGAAAAATTGGGTGCCACCGGACCGAACTCCGAACCGAAGGCAAAGGCAATCTCGGGATAATCTTTGGCAACCCTGCGGGCTGGTTCTTCTCCCGCCAGAAAGGCGTCTCCCACGATCAGGTCAAATCCTCTCTCCGCGTACTCCCGCAGGACTTTTTCAAAATCAGCCGCGGCAATTTTTTCGGTGAATTCATATTCGATGTTTCCCATTTCTTTCTGGACCTGGAGACAGGCTTGATGAATCACGCCGTCCCAGGGTTCTTCGATGGCTGTCTGAAAAATAGCGGCGATTTTAAAAGGTTTTGCGGCACCCGCATTCAAGGCAAATGGCACTGAGAAAAGAACAATCAAGACAATCCATACAGCTTTTTTCATGGCACGGTCTCCTTTTATTGAAGATTCAAGGTTGATGTTGCAACATTGGGGGAAGGTATTCGGCTAACATAAAGTAGCGATTACAATTTGTCAAGAAAACATGTACTATATTTTTTATATAATAATTTTAACTGGTTATAGCTTTCGGCGGGAACGGTGATTTCAATCAATCAACGAGGTAAAGTTTAACGGAGGCAAACGGGGGGGGTGTTTAAAATATGAATCGACGAGCGGCTGCTGGGGAACCGGTGGGGATTTCGGATAAACTGGAAAGAACAAGTTGTATTGCTTGTGGGAGCGGCTTCCAGCCGCGATCATTTAATTTCGCGGCAGAAAGCCGCTCCCACAGGGGAATTTTTATGGGTGCTTGGACTTAGCGGATAATCACCTAGTGAAATTTTAGGTAGGCATTCGGTGGAGCCCGATCAGCTTAGCTGGATTGCCGGGAATCAAGGACGCGCTGTAAGTGCAATAAGGCATCATAGCGGCTTGTTGCTATTTTATTCGATCGATGGAGCAACAAGACGACGAGACAGGTCAGTCCGAGGGAAAGCAATTTCAGCGAAAGCTCAACCGGACCCATGGATACCTGTTGGGTTATCGGCCGGGTCCGCTCAAAAGGCTCAGCCGATTTTTCTGAGGAAGCCATCGCGGCATATACTTCCGTCACAGCTTTTGCTCTAACGGGGGATAATGTGTCCTGGGCAGCCTCGATTTGTTTCTCATCCCCGCCGGGGATGTAATTCAGAGGAAGGGCTGCCCTTGCCGGCTCGATAACTCCTGCAAAGAATTTTGCATGCCGCTCAGGCATGTTCGGCTTGGGATCGATGGATGCAGGTTGAGCTGGTCGTAACTGAGCCGGTTCTCGAGCTTTGAGAGGGTCTGCCTGTGAAAGGGCAAGTGAGCCATCTTTCACTTCCTGTAACTTATTTCGTTGGGGCACAGATTGCAGTTCAGCATGCTCTGAAGCCTTATCGGATACTTCTGTTCGTGTTTTAGATTGGGTTGGAAGGGGGGCCATATGGGCCGAAACCCCGGTCTCAAGGATATTCGGCTTGGGTTGGGTATGGGTCTTTATTTTAGAATCCCAAGGTTCTTCTTGCACCGTGGGTGTCTCGGGAGCGGGGGCCATCGAAACCTTTTCAGGTAAAGGTGTCTCTATGGGTGTTGTTTCATCTTCTGCCGTCTCGACCATAGGCGGTTGTTCAGCCGGCGGCACCTCTTGCATTTGTACTTCCGGCGCATCGTCAGTTTCCATGGTTTGCAAAGAGGACTCTGCTTCCAATGCCTTTGGCAAAATTCCCTCTAAATATTCAGCATATACCCAACCCGTGCCGTGAATCGCTCCTTCGACATCAACCTTGCACCAGGGGCCTTTGGTCTCCATGATCCGGACTCTGTGGCCCTGGGGGATGATACTGAGAATGACTCCAACAGAGCCGGGATCTGTCCTGAGATTGACCCGGGCAGTGGTCCTGGCATCCCATTGTTCCGACGTATGGCCGACAGCTGCCCAGCCGATGAGGATGCAGGCGACAAGAACAAAGATGGATTTTGTTATTGGAATATAGCTGATTTTCATTCAATACCTCTCTTCGATTGTTAATTCCTTAAATACAAACCGCAATTTGGGTTGCCTGTTACAAACGAGTGAATGCACCGGAACTACAGCGTCTAAGTTGAAATCCGCTGGCGATAAATACACCCTATGGTTTTCCCGAAGGCTAAATGACAGTGAAAATCAGTCAATATTTTGACAGTTGCAGCAAAATTCATTCAAGAGCATTCATATTCAAAAGCTAATCGAACAGATAAATAACAAAATCTTTGGCAAAGAATGGATTATGAACTCAAGAATTGTGTGATAACAAATGCATGTTTCATGCCACTAAAACCGTTCAAAAGGGTAAACGAACGCGAAGGAGGCTGATGGAACTTGGAACGTTATTACCCGAGGTAGGTGCCCGGTGCGTTAGCAGCACACGCCGGAATCTGTGCGGAAGGTGCCCGACTTCAGGCATTCCTACTGTGACCAACGCTATCCAGCGTCGAGCTTCCAGTATCCGACATCGAGTATCCAGCATCAGGGTCTGCACCTCCTAAGCCAATATCTTTAGCAACCCTTCAATGTCTGAATTAATGCCGGTCATTTTTTCATAGAGGTGGCAATAAAACTGTTCGTAAATTTGTCGGTAAATTCAAAATTTTCCGGTTTATCCGGATTAGGCCGTACCGTCAGATTTTAATACCTTAATTCGATCTTTCACCGCTGCAGTTACCGCACCGGTTCCCGCCCCCAGACAGGAAAACAGGGCATTGTCATCCTGTCCGATGGCTTTTTTAAGGGCTTTTTGAAACTCGATCATCAAACGCGTGCCGACGTTGAACTTTTTTACTCCCAACGCGATTGCCTTGTGATAGTCTTCGTTTTTCAATCCAGTACAGCCATGAAAAACCAGGGGGACATCGACCGCCTGGTGAATTTCTCCCAGTCGTCGGAAATCAATATCGGCATTCTGGATCGGCATCCCATGCACGGTGCCGACCGACACCGCCAGTGCGTCAACGCCGGTTTCCTCGACAAAGCGCCTGGCTTCTTCAGGCCGGGTATATAGCTCCATCAACTGCTCATGGCTGATTTCTCCGCTATGTTGATCAGTATTCTGACGTACATTGCACTCAAACCACCATCGAATATCCAGTATCGAGTAGCAGCGCCAATCTATTCGGTCTCACGTTCTATAAGTTCCCCGAAGCGTTTGTTGATCGCCAGGGCCGGGTCCAGCGGCACATCCACCGGTTGGCAATCCTGCGGAATGCTGATGGTAGGCGTCGCCCGAATGGTTTGTCCCTCAAATTGGGGGAGCCATTGGCGTTGGGCTTCCAGCATTTCAATGCACATATCCCGCGTTTCCTTCAATGTAAGAACGGCCCCGGTCAACGGATCCAGGGCGGCGGCCTGTACAATTTTTTCGGTATCGGCCTCCAAAGCTGCCTCGGCCGTCAAGATCTGGGAATTGATGTTGGTCATGCAGGCCGCAGCACATTGGGTCGGCAGCGCCCCTATTCTCGTCGGATGCAAGCCGGTGCCGTCGGCAAACGCGGGCACCTCGACACAGCATCCGTCAGGCAGGTTGGTGATATAGCCGTCGTTGCGGACATTCCCCATAAATGCAAAAGGTCTTCCGGTTGCCACGGCCTCGATAATGTAGGAGCAGTATTCCACGCTGCGGCTTTCAATGCCGGCGGACTCAAATTCCAGTGGGTCGTGTTCGGCATATTTGGCCGCCAACGCTTTACTATAATTGTAATAGGCGCCGGATTCTCCCCCGAAGCTGGGCTCATCACAGTAAAGATCGAGCGCTTTACGATTTTTGCGAAACCAGGGGACATACTCGCTGAGATGCCCGGTCGATTCGGTCATGAAGTAGCCGAAATGCCGGAAGACCTCGCCCCGGACTTTTTCGTTCTTATAGTATTCCGGTTTTTCGAAGACTTTCCGCAATTTGGGATAGAGATCCTGCCCTTTATGGGTCAGCTTCAAAAACCAATCCATGTGGTTGATGCCGCCGCAGACATAGCTGATTTCCTCCTTCGGCACGTCACAATAACCGGCAATCAAATCAAGGGTGGTCTGAACCCCATGACACAGACCGACGAAGGGAATTTCGGTTGCCAAGCCAAGGGCCAGGCAATTGGCCGCCATCGGATTGGCATACTGCAGCATAATCGCACCCGGTTTTGCCAGATTCTCCATGTCCTTTGCAATGTCGGCCAGGACGGGAATACTCCGCAGGCCCCGGAACAGCCCGCCCGGCCCAAGCGAATCACCAATACACTGGTCCACCCCGAATTTCAGTGGAATTTCGTAATCGAATCCAAAAGCATCCAGACCGCCGACCTGGATCATAACGACCACAAAATCAGCATCCTTGATGGCCTCCTGTCGATCCAGGGTCGCCCAGACTGTGCCGGGTAACCCATTTTCCTGAAGCATTCGTTTGGCAAAGGTTTCCATACGCCTTAGCTTGGGCTCCGTTCTGTTCATCAATGCAAATTCACTGTCTGCCAACTCCGGGGTGGCCATAATATCGCTCATCAGTGTCTTGCAAAATACCACACTGCCCGCTCCGATCATCGCTATTTTTAATTTTGCCATGGTTAGACCTCCTGCTTGTCATCGAGCGGAAACGCTCAATGAAGCTGTTTTTATAATAAGATTGATTTCATCGATCATCCGGCTGCAAACTTATAAATGGTCCTGTGTTCATATTTCGACCCAGGGTCCAGTACAGTGGACGGAAAATTGGGCCAATTGGGGGAGTCCGGAAAATCCTGGGTTTCCAGGCAGAAGCCGCCACGGTGAGGATAAATTTGACCGGCTTTACCGGCAATCCGGTCTGCCATAAAGTTGCCGGAATAAAACTGGACACCGGGTTGGGTGGTATAGACTTCCAGGGTTCGACCGGAATTCCGTTCAAAAGCCCTGGCGGCCAGACAGGGTTCGTCAGACGTTTTGTTTAAGACCCAGTTGTGGTCGTATCCTTTTGCGATTTGTAGCTGCTCATCGTCCTGGTCGATACGGGCACCGATGGCCATGGGTTGGGTAAAATCCAACGGCGTGTCCTTGACGGCTCTCAATTCACCGGTGGGTATCAGAGATGGGTCGACCGGACAAAACCGATCGGCATTAATCATCAATTCATGATTTAAAATGTCACCGGATCCGGCCAAATTGAAATAGGAGTGATGGGTTAAATTCACGATGGTCGGTTTATCGGTGACAGCGCTGAAATCAATCCTGAGTTCGTTTCCGTCCGTCACAGTATATACGACGGTTACAGACAAATTACCGGGGTAGCCCTCCTCACCATCCGGGCTTAAATACGTCAGTTCCAAACCAGGACCGGCATCGTTTTCAATTTCCCGTGCTTGCCAGACAACTTTATCGAAACCATGATTTCCACCATGCAGGTGATTGTCGCCATCATTTTGAGCCAGAATATAGGCGGTATCATTCAAGGAGAATCGGCCACCGGCAATTCGGTTGGCGTAACGACCGGCAATACAGCCAAAATAGCAAGGTCCGTTGATATATTCTTGCAGCGAATCGTATCCTAAAGTGACATCCCCCGTATTGCCATTGCGGTCAACAACCATCAACCCAACCAGCGTTGCACCGTAGTTTGTAATCCTGGCCTCCATACCGTTCGTGTTGGTCAATGTGTAAAGATCCACCGGCGTCTTATCATCGGTTTGTCCGAAAGACTGTTTTTCAATATCCATTTTTCTTCTCCTTCTATCCGCAGATGCGCTGTTTGTCCTTTATCGGGTTTAATATGACAGCATGCTGCAGGAACACAAGGTTTCACTTGTCAGCCCAGCCGCTGGTGGAACACCTTTGACACTACAGCGACACCATACTACAAGAATACGGCTTTTACATGGTGGGAGCAGTTTCCAGCCGCGAATATCGCAGTCGCAACATGCTGCCGTTGTTTATCGCGGCTGGAAGCCGCTCCCACAAATTAGATAACCCAGTTAAACTAAAATTATATTTTATTTATTATATTTTAAGTTACTTTATATAATATTTTTTAATGTTATAGTTTATTTTTTAGGTTGCCCATAATAGGCATTCGTTCCGTGTTTCCGGCGGTAGTGCTTCTCCACCAAGTATTGCGGTGGTCGGGGAGCTGCCGGATTCAATAATTGGGTATGAACCTCCATCTTGGCCAGAAATTCAGCAATCACGGCGTGATGAACCGCATCCCGGGGATGGGGTCCCCAGACAAATGGACCATGATTGGCGACGAGCACCGCCGGGATCTCTTCCGGATCCAAATTATTAAAGGTCTCTGTGATAACAAGACCGGTATTTTTCTCATAGTCTTTAAATGTTTCGGCCCTGCTCAGCTCGCGCGTGACCGGAATGTCGCCGAAGAAATAATCGGCCTGGGTGGTTCCCATGCACCGAATCGGGATGCGGGCCTGGGCACAGGCCGTCGCATATTCCGAGTGACTGTGGACGATCCCGCCACAGGTCTCAAAGGCCCGGTAAAGTTCAAGATGGGTCGGCGTGTCCGAAGACGGATTCAGATCGCTGTCGATCACCTTGCCGGTTTCAAGAGATACGCACACCATATTATCCTGGCAAAGTGCGTCGTAAGGCACACCACTGGGTTTGATAACCAGCACCCCACGTTGACGATCAACGCCGGACACATTGCCAAATGTGGACAGAACCAGGCCGCTTTCCTTCAGGGCCATATTGGCTTGATAAACTGTCAATTTTAATTCGTTGATTGTCATGCCAGCGATCCTTCCAATCTTATGAAACTACACAAAATTTAGCGCCCGTTGAAAAGTCATGAATGATTGGTGGGAGCGGCTTTCCAGCCGCGATGATCCGGGAATCGCGGCTGGAAAGCCGCTCCCACAAGCCCAAAAATAACCGATTCAAAACTACTAGTCTCCTTTCCGATCAGATTGGCAATTTTTTGGCCAGGGGCGTCGCTCATATGGAAAATAGCGGATTTACTTCACCCATCAAAAGGATTCTCACCCGGATAAAGCGGCTTTTCCGACAACGGTGTGAAAATCGTCTCGATCCCAAGCAGATTCAGGGCGTCGTAAAGAATATCCCCACAATGTTTGAAGGCCACGGCGGCATGGTGATGAAAGCGACCGAGCAAAACATGCCGGTAAAACCGCCTGAATCCCGGCAAGTAAGCGGTGCCGGTGCAGCCGAAAGTATTGGGGTCGAGATCCAAAAATTCTCCTTCGGCAATGTAAGCCTGAAGAGCATCTCCCTTGCCGTTTACCTGCAGAATGGTGACGGGTGAGGCTGAAATCCGACCTTCAAGGGTACCCCGGGTAATGTCGGGTTCTCCTTCAGGCTCCATCAAGCGATTCATAATAACCTGGTATTTCATGGTAGGATCCGTCAGTCGCCGCGGATCCGTGTTTCCGCAGTGAAACATTCCGACCAGATCCTGCAGCGGGTAATCCACGTGATCGACAACCAAATCTTGCGGAATGCTGTGGTTGACATCGAGTATGGTGACGCTCTGATCCGTCGCATATTGACCCATAAGTTCAGCCGTCAAGGAGTGCGCATCATTTTCACATGCAATCGGAAAACCCCTGGCTGCCATACGGGCGTTGATAAAGCAAGGAACGTGTTTTAAAGCCTCTTCCTGCTCCGTCCAGCATTGGGTCGCCATGCCGGATAATTTAAGCTCATCTCTGAAGCCCAGGACCGCCTTTTCATAAGCTGCCAAGCGTTGGGCAAAATCGTCCGACGGAATGGAATTTATATCCGCATTCATCGAAGCAATAATTTCCGACAGATCCGCATCGTTGCGCAACCGTTGCACGCTGTTCGCCAGATCGAAAAAACCGAGTTCTTCAATCTCGACACCAATCGATGCGAGGGAGCCTAAATTGTAACTGCAGGTCTCGAAATCCCGCGGACGCGGTCCGAACAGTCCAATGGTGGCATTGCGGATGCCTTTTACTATTTTCATGATCTGTAAAAAGCGCTCGATCGCAAAGGCGCCCCCGGCGGCGTCAACCACAGGGTCCTGCGGAATGAAAACATTTTTCAGCAGACCCCGTTTTTTTATCGCCAGCATCGCCGAGAGCATCCCGCAGAGCGCGTCGCCGCGATTTGACGCCAGGCTGGCCGCAGATTCCTCGGCGGCTGCCACCACTGCAACCGGGCCGCCGAATTGTTTCACAAAAAAGGCATCCTCGATTTCCGGTGAGAAATTCCCCAAATAAAGAACTGCCGCATCGCAATCTGCCGCCTGTATTTGCCGCACAGCTTCCAAAGCGTGTTCTTTGGATTCGATGATGCTGCAATCACCTTCCGGCACAAAAAGTGACATACCACGCTGTTTACACTGCTCAAGGAGCTTGCCGGTTCTGGATTCAGAAAGTTCACGCGGAAAACAGTTGCGGGATGCAGAAACGAGCGCAATCTTGACGTCCGGTGAAAATGTGCCCAATGGTAGATACATGTTAAATCCTCCCTCGTTAGTACAGACTTCGTTATCTATTAGTGAATTTCAGTTTATCCTTCGATTTCTATTTCCGATACCCCTGCTGATGCTCTGCAAGTGTAAGCCGTAGCCCGTCGGCCCGTAACTGCTTCGTATCGGGTTTCAATGGTATCCATCAAATGATCCGCCGCCTGCTTTTCCACCAAGGCGACCATGCAGCCGCCAAAACCGGCACCGGTCAGACGGGCGCCGTATACGCCCGTAACGTCCAATGCAATTTCCACCAGCCGATCCAACTCCGGGCAGCTGACTTCAAAATCATCACGCAGACTGGCGTGGGATGCCTTCATCAGTTCACCGAAAGTTGATAGATCTTGTGTCCGCAAGGCATCTGCGGCGGCCAGTGTTCGGTCGTTTTCCGAAATTACATGCTGCGCTCGTCGTCGTACGACGGTTGTAAGTTCATGGCTCCGTTGCCGCAACGCTTCCAGACCGACATCCCGCAGCACGGACACCCCAAAATGCCGGGCGGCATTTTCACAATCTTCGCGCCGCGCATTGTATTCCATATCCATCAAGCCACGGTGGACACCGCTGTCCACGATAACCACGGATGCTCCTAATGGTAACGGCAGATTTTGATAGCTTAAATCACGACAATCGATGAGCAAAGCGTGATCTTCCTGCCCCAAACAAGCGATATATTGATCCATAATACCGCAGCGCATTCCCACAAAGTCGTTTTCGGCTTTTTGGGCCGCCAGCGCCAATTCCTTCAAATTGATTTCAGTTTCCGACAGTTTCAGCAGCGTGAAGCCGACGGCCACTTCAATGGCGGCCGATGAACTCAACCCGGCGCCAATGGGAATATTACCGCTGACGACCGCATCCATGCCGCACAGATCCCTTCCCTGCCGGCGCAAAGACCACACGATGCTGCGGAAATAATTGCCGCATAAATTTCCGGGGAGTTTCTCTATATCGTCTTGAATGCGAAATCGATCCCATTGGTTGAAGTTGTGAGCATAGATGTTGACTTCGGCGTCGGTTCTGGCAGTGGCCGCCACCAAAATCTGCCGATCAATAGCCGCCGGCAGAACAAAGCCGTCGTTGTAATCGGTATGCTCACCGATCAGATTGACACGACCCGGGGCCTGAAACAGGCGCGGCGCCCTATCGTTTGTAAATTTTTCATGAAAGGCATTGAGGGTTTGTGAGATAAGTTTCATCGTAATTATCTGTATGTTGTTACATTTTTATTGATTTATAATACTGCAAATTCTGCGGAGGGCGATGAATTGGCCAGCCTGTCAGCTCACTTCATCTCGTATCTGCTTAAGGGTTTTCATCACATTATTTTCTCCGCGACCGAAGTAATCGTGCAAACGCAAATACTCGGCATACAGGCGGTCATATGTTTTCTGATTTTCAGGGATGGGTTGATACATTTCTTTTTTTAGACCGGCCATGTGTTTGGCGGCCTCAAGGATCGTGTCGTAACCGCCGGCCCCGCTTCCGGCAGCCACAGCTCCGAACATAGCTGAGCCGAGTGCCGGCGTTTGTTTGGATGCCGAAATTTTGAAGTTTCGCCCGGTAACGTCGGCATAAATTTGCATCAGCATTTTGTTTTGCTCCGGCAAACCGCCGCAGGCCACCAGTTCATCGACTTTGACACCATTTTTCTCAAACGCTTCGATGATCACGCGGGTTCCATAGGCGGTGGCCTCGATCAGGGCCCGGTAGATATCTTCCGGTTTGGTGCCCAGGGTGGCTCCGATTAACAATCCGGACAGGCCCACATCTACCAAAACGGATCGATTTCCGTTCCACCAGTCCAGGGCCAGCAGCCCGTGTTGCCCGGGTTTTTGCGAAGCGGCTTTGGCCTCCAGCAATTGATGCACGCTCACCCCCTGTTTTTCAGCTTCGGTGCTATATTCCTGCGGGATGCAATGGTTCAGAAACCAGGCAAAAATATCTCCGACACCGGATTGGCCGGCTTCAAAACCATACAAACCGGGAATGATACCGTCTTCGACCACCCCGCACATACCTTCCACACGCCGTTCTTCTTCTCCCAGCAGCATGTGGCAGATGCTGGTGCCCATAATCATCACCATACGTCCGGGTTCGGCGACGGTGGCGGCCGGTACGGACACATGGGCATCGACATTGGCAATCGCCACCGCGGTGCCTTCTTTGAGAAGCGTCCATTCGGCTGCCTGGGCGGTCAATCCGCCGGCTTTTTCGCCGATCGGATAAATGGTGCGCGACAATTTATCGTCAACGACATTTTCCAGGCGTCGGTCAAGGGCCTTGAAATAATCGTTTGGGGGATACCCTTCCCGTTTAGACCACATGGCTTTGTAGCCGGCTGTGCACGAATTTCGTTTTTCGACCCCGGTAAGCTGCCAGACAACCCAGTCTGCGGCTTCGATCAGCCGGTCGGCAGCCTCGTAAATGTCCGGGGCTTCATCCAGAATTTGCAGGGTTTTTGAAAAAAACCACTCGGAAGATATTTTACCACCGTAGCGGTCGAGCCAGGGTTCGCCCAGCCGCCGGGCCGTGGCGTTGATTTTGTCTGCCTCAGGTTGGGCGGCATGGTGTTTCCATAGCTTGACCCAAGCATGCGGATTACGACGATATTCCGGCAAGGTGCAAAGCGGTGTCCCATCGCTTTTGACCGGGAGTATCGTGCAGGCGGTAAAATCGATCCCGATACCGATAACGTCTTCAGGCCGAACCTCAGCCAGGGCCAAAACATCCGGTATGGTGTTTTGGAAGGTGCGAATATAATCTTCCGGATCCTGCAAAGCCCATTCAGGCTCGAGTTTAATCGGATGGCCCGCCAGCGGCAACTGTTGATCAATAACACCGTTTTGGTAGGCATACACCGAAGTGGCAATTTCTTTTCCCGTCTGTGTTTCCACCAGAACCGCCCGGCCCGATTCGGTTCCGAAATCAACGCCGATTGCGTATTTACTGCCGTCCATGTTGTTCTCCTATCCCCTTGTTTAGGTGTCAGGTTTCGGGTGTCAGTGTTCAGCCCAGCCGCTGGCTTAAAAACCGGCCAGATTAATCGAAATTGAACTTTTGGGGCTCGGTTCCAAAATCGGCCATTGTTGGGTTTCGCATTTCGCATTAACACCGGCAAAATGTAGGTTGGGTTGAGTGCAACGAAACCCAACAAAGCCTGGAGTAGGCTAAACCCAACCTACAAAGGCAAAGTGGCCCAGGGGGGAACCAACTCCAGCTTTTGAAATGATTTCATACGAGCGCCGCCTTGGCCAGCAAGCGCCAAGTCTGATTGGAAAAGAAACTAATGAACGTCCAACATCGAACTTCCAACCTCGAACGTCGAATGAATGTATCCTGTCTGATTTTGGACAATGTCAATAAACGTCAATAAATTTTCTAAGGGGACATCCCCTTCAACATCATGTGCGGGTGCGAAAATGTAATTTCCATTGCTACCCAGTTCCAACAGACGATTTGTTTCATCACGGACATCACTGACAGAACCATAGGGTAAAGTACGCTGGGTTGATAGCCCCCCATGGAATGTCAATCGCCATCGGTACTTTTTTAACAACGTGGTCACGTCCATGACCTCAGGTTGAAATGGATTGAAGCAATTGACACCGGCTTCAATTAAATAGTCGAACAATTCATCAACATCTCCGCAGGAATGGATCATGACATACTTGCCGGCTTCACGGACAACACCATACATTCGCTTGAGCACCGGATAAATAAATCGATACCAAATGTGGGGACCCATTTGAAGACCTTCTTGCATTCCCCAGTCATCCCCAAAGTAGACCGCATCGATATCGTATTTCAAAGCTTCATTGATTTGAGCAATGTTGTAATCTGCAATCTTATTAAATAGTTCATTGACGAAATCGGGATTTTGGAGAAAATCCAACATCAAGCTCTCCCAGCCCCTCATGGACCAGGCTCTCTCATACAAGGAAAATCCTATTTGAAAGACTCGAAAACGATCGCTGAAAGTTTGTATTTTTTCAGGAATGTCTTGAAAGAAACGATTATCCAAAGGATCGGGGAACTCATAGCTTTCAATTGTTGGTTCAGGCAGCAAATTGTTGACAACGTTCCCAATATCCTTGTCGATACTTCGATCCCAGATGACACCAAAGACATCCTGAAACTGGTTTTCCCCAAGATCAGTGAAAAATCCGATGTCACTCCCCAACCTTAGAAAATGATTTTCGAGCACACTCTCCACATCCGAATCACCGAAATGACGTTCAAGCTTTTCCCGTGCTTCTTTCGTCAAACCAATATTCCAAGGAACATAAGGCGGACGTTTTCCATCTAACACTATTTTTATTACTTCGCGTTTGGACATATTTCATTGTTCCGTGGAGCCAGTGCTAAGTTCTATTTTCCATATTCCAAGGGCAGTTTCAAATGCTGCGACAATATTTTGCGGAGGAACATCGGCTTGGATATTATGGACCGGGGCAAACACGAACCCGCCTCCCGGTGCTAAATCATCGATACGCTGTTTGACCTCTTCGGCCACTTCTTCGGGTGTACCAAAAGGTAATATCTTTTGAGTATCAACCCCGCCTCCCCAAAAGACGATATCCTCACCATATGTCTTTTTCAACACCTGGGTGTCCATACCCGCAGCAGAAACCTGTACCGGGTTGATGATATCAAATCCAATCTCAATCAAATCAGGGATTAAATCAAAAACCGCTCCGCAGCCATGGTAGTAGATTTTTGCATCGGTTTTCTTTTTGATCGCTTCCACCAGACGTCGTTGCTTCGGTTTGATCATTTTACGATAAATATCCGGCGATATCATCCAGCCATCTTGGCTGTTAACATCATCCCAATAGGTGAACACCTGGAGGTACTTGCCGATCTGATCCAGATAAGTATTACAAGATTCAATGTAGATCTCTGTAATCCGTTCCATGAATCGATCGGCAAATTTAGGGTCGGTAAGTAGGGACACTAAAAAATTCTCAAGCCCCATGGTTCGGGCTGGTTGTTCAAAAATCCCGCCGCCGATAACGCCGCTGCCGACCAGGGCATAATCTGTGTTTTCGTATAGATATTTGGCTTGGGTTTTCAATTGATCAATATGTTCCGGAGGATCGGGTCGCGGCCATTGATATCGATCCAATGCGGTCATAGATGTCTCTTTGATGGGAAAATCAACCCAATCAAAATATAAACCTTCGTTCTTGGGCATATGCAGTTTTGAACCCCAGCGATCGATGAAAGCCCAATAATCTCCATCTTCGAATATTTCCAAATCCGGCACAGTTGCCGCCGGCAATTGAACCATTCGAAAATCTACCTCAAACCGTTTCAAAAGGCCCTCATCCAAGTATGGTAATTGCTGAACATGGTCAGCCATGATGATTTCATCAACTTCCATCCCCAAATACTTGTTTAATTCAAGATAGGCTTTTTTGTGAATTGAAGAACAGATGCTGCCGCCCAGATCAATGGCAATTCGATCGGGCTCCTGATGATTCAGAGCCAGTATGACTCTTTCCCTTGGATTCATGTTCATTTCTCCTTACAATGAACGGTATGGTGTATTCACAATTGTATCTACCATTGCCTGAAAGTTTTCAAGCGGTGTATCGAGTTGGATGTGATGGGTAGGCCCGATGATTAATCCGCCATTTTTCCCAATGGTATTTAACCGAGTAATGACCTCATTTTTCACATCTTCAGGAGTACCAAAGGGTAATGTGTGCTGTTCATCGATTGTGCCCCAGAAACATAGATTGGCACCGTATTCCTTTTTTATTTGGGCGGGGTCCATGCATTGAGGTTGAATTGGATTCAATACATCCAGACCGATTTCGATCAAATCCGGAATAATTTGGTTGATTACACCGTCTGAATGATAGGCTATTTTGACTTCCGGATTGATTTCCTTTAGCGAGGAGATAAAGGTTGCCATATAGGGTTTGAAGAGTTCACGCCAGGTATCCGGGGAAATCAACATTTGATCTTGACAACCCACATCGTCTCCAATCCAAATCATATCAACACCCAATTCAACCAGTTTTTTGGCGGCAGTCAGGTGATAGGCAAAGGGGATTTCGAACAATTTCTTGACATAGTCATGATTGAGTGCGAGATCCAACAGGGTTTTTTCATATCCTCTCAACGCCCATGCGGTTTCAAACATGGTCGTAACTGTCACACCAACAATCCAATAATCCTTTTTGAACTGATCTATCATCCATTCCGCTTCCGTATATAATTCAGACCTGTTGGGATCCGGAGGTAGATATGAATCAATGGCACTATCCTCTGCAAGTGGATGACCGACCATCTCAGTGTAATGTCCCGTGCCGAATTTAGTTTGGTATTTGACATTGCGAAATTCCACCTGCCATTCGTCCACATAGGTATCTTCATCAGATGCGTAATACGAATTGGCCCACCCGACTGAAGTCAACAGCATGTCCTCATCTAACGCCCGCTCCAATTCATATGTGTTGCCACCTCCATGGGGATTATGCAGGGTTTTTGTTGTCGGGTATTTGTTCTGAAGACGTTTGGCAAATTCCGGCGTGAAGCTCACTTGCATCGGACAGCGGTCCGGCACTTCATGGGCAAGTGCGGCTTGGACACGTTCACGATGGTTCATTGTTTTCTCCTTATACAGACCGCGAGACCTCGTAATTTACATGAAAATAGCTCTTTTTTTGGACATTATCAGGCGTTATGAAACCTTCTCCAAGCATGGGTTTCAGGTTTCGGGTGTCAGGTGTCAGGCCAGCTCTCGCGTTTTCACTCCTGACACCTGACACCTTAGTGCCAATGTCCAATTATTTTGTAAATATGGGATAAATCCATATTTACAACCACTTAACCAATCAACTAATCAACCAATCAACGATATCTCTATTTGAGTGATTTAACGAATTCCGGCTTTAATCAATGGGACCAGAGCACCAATTGTCTCAGGTGTTACAACCCCGGCGCCCGTATTGGTCGTTAGGCCGGCAAAACCGTATTTCTTTGATAGAATAATCTGTACAACTGGAAGAAATCCCTGCAGATATAGCTGCTGATCTAACGCAGCAGTGATATATCCTTCCTCTAAACCCGTAATCGTCGCCGGTGCCAAATCGATACCGCCGATGATGATATCGCCGGGTTTTTTACCTGAATTTTTCAATACACGCGGCAGGGTAGCGGTTATTCCACCATGCTGGGTCCCAATCGCTTTTAAATCAGGACTTTTCGCAATATGGGCTGTTATAATCGGGGCGCAAAGGGTAAAATCACGGTTTACTTCGTTACTGATCTCAAGGTAGTCTACTTCCATACCGGCCGCTTCAAGTGTATCTTTCATTCCGCGGGTACTTTCGCCCCGCGGCCCCTGTGAAAGCAGCCCGTAGACGAGAACCTTGTCCCCTTTTTTCAAGCCGCCTTTATTTATCATTTCCTGGGCCGTAATTTTTCCGCCTTCATAGAGGACAACGCCCGCATAGCCAAAACCATCGGCCCCATAGCTCGATTGTAGGCCTGGCAAGGGAGTATTTCCGGTTGTAACGACGATGCCTCTACTTCTTGCTTCTTTGACGAGTCTTTCGAAAGCCCCTTCACCCGGATGACCCATAATGGCAATACCATCCGGATTTGCCGCCATGGCCTCCTTCATCTGTTTAATCATTGTTTCCTGCTGCCAGCCGGAATATTGTTCCACGAGTTTTACGCCAAAAGCCTTGGCTGCGTCTCTGGCCCCATTGGTGCGGGGAAGGGTTGCGGCACCCCCCGGATCCCCACCCATTTGAAAATAAATCGTCATCCCATCACCCAGAAGTTGTGCAGCAGACTCACCCGGGTTAAATCCAACCAAAACTGCGATTGAAAGTACGAAAATGCCCAATACCTTGAAAGAAAATTTCATTTTGGCCTCCTTATAGACTTGGATTAAAATTTAATACAGATAATTCGATCCCCAATTTTTGATTTTGCACCTCCTTTCCTTGATCCTCAAATTTCCGCCACCAAGGCACAATGACACGAAGTTTAATGAATAATAAGCATTTATTGTTTATGTCTTGGTGCCTGGATAGTCTTGCCGGTTTATCCGGGTTGAGATATAGAATGACATACAGCAGTATCAGAGTACTCACTGTTACTTATTAAACTTAAAGAAATTAGCGATGACTGCACGCTTGTCGGTTTTTTCCATAAATAAATGAAAACTGATGGCGACAAGAAGGACCAGGCCGACAACTAAACGTGTATAAAACCCCTGGATTCCCGTAGCAACAATACCGGCCTCAATCGATCCCACGATAAAGGAACCGAAAAATGTACCCACTATGATTCCCTGACCACCGAAAATTGACGTTCCACCTATGAAAACCGATGCCATGACGATTAAAAGAAAACCACTTCCCTGGGTGGCCCAAAAAGTGGTATGTTCGATTGTCAATAAAAGACCGGCAAATGCCGACAAGGCCCCCATTAAGACAAATAATTTTATTTTAGTTCTATCAACGTTAATACCGACCACCTTGGCAACTTGCAAGTTATCGCCCATGAATAAAATGTGTTCTCCAAAGGGGCTCTTATTTAAAATAAACCATAATATAACGGCAATGCCCAGTGCCCATAATGATTGAGCCGGAAGTATACCTCCGATGCGATGGACAAAAAATTCATAAATATTTAATTTCTCAAGCTCGGTAATGTTGTATGAAAGCCCCCCGGAAAAAACGACGGTTAAACCTGTCCAGAAAAAGCCTGTTGACAAGGTTGCAATAATTGATGGCATGCCGATTTTGGTGATGATTAAACCATTAATCAAGCCAATAATGATCCCGGCCAAAATAGTCAGGGCAAAGGCAGCCCAAGTCCATTGATAGTTTTTGAAAAGGTAAGCAAATATAAATCCCGAAAATGCGATAATGGATGGAAAGGATAAATCGATCTCACCGCCGGCAATGATTAGGGTAAGCCCCAATGCCAGGATTAGCGGAGGCGGTATCGTAGAAAGAAATGACATATAGATATAATGGCTTAAAAAGGTTTTCGGAGCGGCTATCATAAAAATGCCAATTAACCCTAAAAACACAAGGATAATGGGCAATCCTTCGATCTTTGCCCATTTACCGATGTGGGTCTTTATTTCAGGACCTTTTACGCCCCTTGAGCCAGTAATCGCATTTGTGTCATTTGATCGCATTTTCAGACCTGTCGATTCGATCTCAAATCGTCAATACCCACTTTAGGTATTAGTCAGACTATGACTCTATAGTAATTAAACTAAGATACTGCTACAGCTTTTGTTTTTTTTGTAGAAAGGCTCAGAAGATATTCATTGAGTTGATTCAAGGAAATTTCATGCTTTTCGAAAACATTGACAACTTCGCCACGATCAAGAATAACGAATCGATCGCATACCTCATATACATGATACATGTTGTGCTCGATATAGATACAGGATCTTCCCGATTCTTTGATTTCTCTAACAAAATTGAGGACCTTAGCAACTTCTTTCAAAGACAAAGCAACGGTAGGTTCATCCAGTATAATCAAATCCGCATCAAAGTACATTGCTCTACCAATGGCCACACCTTGCCTCTCGCCACCCGACAACTCACTGATTGGCGAATCGACCGTTATACCAACACCGCGGAATCCAATTTTTTCTAAAAGCATTTCCTGAGCAATGGCCTTTTCCTTCTGAACATTGATGAATCCCCAACGATTTTTAATCTGTCTGCCAACAAAAAAATTACGCCATAAAGATTGCTTTTCTCCTAAGGAACTTGTCTGGTAAACCGTTTCAATACCCAGGTCATGTACTTTTTTAACGGAGTGGCCTTTAAAAGAAATTTCTTTATCCCGGACAAATAATTTTCCCCTCGTAGGTTTTTCAACCCCTGTAATGACTTTAATCAATGATGATTTTCCGGCGCCGTTATCTCCGATAAGACCAACAATTTCATTATTCTTAACCGCAAAACTGATATTTTTGAGTGCTTCGACCTTCCCATAATTTAATTGCAGATTTTCAAGACGCACAATATATTCATAATGATTTTTTCCAACAGTCATTACAGATTTTCTCATTTTTAAGCTCTTTTTCTCAAAAGGATCGCATAGATCGATACCGAAACCATGATAATTAATCCATAAATAAGCTGAATCCAGAAACCGGTTAGCCCGATAGCAATGATTCCGGCTTCAAGGGACCCGATGATGATCGCCCCGACAAACGTTCCGAAAATGGTACCCATACCCCCAAATACAGAGGTTCCGCCAATAAAAACAGCGGCCAGCGTCGTCAGCAAATAGCCCTGCCCCTGGCTTGGCCAAAAATAAGTGACCTCGAGGGTGGATAATATTCCGGCAAAGGCCGCAAAGAAACCCATCTGCATGAATACGATTGTTTTTACCCGTTCGACATTGATGCCCATCATCCGGGAGCTTTCCATGTTATCGCCCACGAAAAGAACATGAGATCCGAACCGATGACGATTCAACAGTATCCAAAACCCGATGCCCAGCAACAGCATCCAAAGTGCCTGGGCGGGAATTTCACCACCGATGCGCCCAACTGCCAGGGAGTAGAATAAGGTTTCTTTGGCTTTGACGAGCGCAATTCCTTTTCCCTGTGCGATAAGGTTAACCAACCCGCGAAAAAAGAACATGGTGCCGATGGTTGCCACCAGCGATGGAATCCCCACCCGTACAATCAGAAAGGCGTTCAAAGCACCGGCTATCAGACCCACCAAAACACAGACCAAGGCCGCCAACCAGATATTGCCGGTGAGGGTGAATACCTTACCAAACAACAAGGCGGACAGGGCCAGCACCGAAGGAAAGGACAGATCCATTTCACCCAACGTAACCACAAGGGTCATGGCCAAGGCCATGATCCCGAAAAAGGGGATCGTGGACATAAAGGAGTAATAGATATCGAAACGCGTAAAGACTTTCGGATTTCCGATGATAAACAGCAGGAAGATGCCTGCCAGCACCGCTGCGATGCTAACCTCTAATCTCGTCTGTCTTGCTCCGGCAGTTTTCACCCCTTTTTTCCTTTCAACTAGTTCAACTTGCCGGTCCGAGCCAGCTGAACCATCTTGTCAACCAGTTCGTCCTGTGAAATATCCTTCTTCAGGAACTGGCCGGCGATGTTCCCCCTGTCCAGGATCACAAATCTGTCGGCAACCGGATAAACATAGTAGATGTTGTGGCTGATAAAAATTGCCGACTTCCCCTGTTCTTTGATGTGGCGCACAAAATCGATCACTTTGCGGGTTTCGGAAAGTGAAAGCCCCATGGTGGGCTCATCGAGGATGATCAAATCCGCCTCAAAATAAAGCGCCCGGCCGATCGCAATGCCCTGTTTTTCACCCCCTGACAGCGATAATACCATCGAATCGGTATGGATGGCCTTAGAGGTAAACCCCATGTGTTCGCGGATCAGCTGGGTGGTCTCGGCTTTTTGCCGGCTGACTTTAAGGAATCCAAATCGATAGGTCAGTTCCCGTCCGGCGAAGACATTTCGCCAGAGCGCCTGCTGATCGGCCAGCGCTCTTTCCTGGTAGACGGTTTCGATACCCAGTTCCCGGGAGCGTTTGACGGAGTGTCGGGTAATTTTTTCTCCTTTATAAAAGATTTCTCCCGAACTGGGCGGGTGAACGCCGGTGATAAGTTTAATCAGGGTTGATTTACCGGCGCCGTTGTCGCCAACCAGGCCGATGATTTCGTTGCGGCCGACCTCAAAATTAACATCGGATAAAACGTCCACCTCACCAAATGACTTGCAAATATTCGACATCGAGAGCAAGGGCGGTTTCGAATTCAAATCAGCCATCTTTTCTCCTTGTGGTTATTACCGGATGCCTTTTTCGGCCAGGGGCGCGACGAAATCAATGTTCGTTTTATCGATGATGGCCGCTCCCGTATCGATATGCAGTCCGGCAAAACCATATTTCTTGGTCAGACAGATCTGCAGTATCGGCAGATATCCCTGCAGCCAGGGTTGTTGATCAAGAACACATCCGATCCACCCTTCTTTAATTCCGGTTGCGGTTGCTGCGCTCAAATCAAATCCGGCGGTATAGATATCGCCCGGTTTTTTTCTGGCCGCATTCAGATAAGTGCCGATGGTCGCGGTCAGAGCGCCGTGATCCGTAATGAGAAGTTTAACATCCGGATGGGTGGCGATGTAACTGGCCACCACCGGTGTACCCAGCGACGCATCACTGTTAACGGCATCCGATATTTCTATATAGTCCACTTCCACACCCATTTCTTTAAGCGCATCAATGCAGCCCTTGGTTCTGAGTCCGCGGGTTTCCTGACCCAGCAGGCCCCAGACCATGGCCCGATCCCCTTTTTTGAGCCCGGCTCTGCGGGCCGCGCCTTTTCCAAGCATCACGCCGGAAGGGTAGAGTTCCTGACCGACATAACCGAAGCCTTTGGCCGTATATTTGTCCTCAATTTCCGGCAGGGTGGTGTTTTGGCTGGTCACAATAATGCCTTTGGATATGGCTTCATCCACCAACGGAGCATAGGCGGCAACACCGGGATGCCCCATTACGGCAATACCGTCCGGTTTTCTGGCGATGGCATCTTTAAATTGGGCGACCATTCTGTCCGGTAGCCAGCCCGACCAGACATAGTCGACCTTGCAGCCCAGGTCTTCCTCGGCGGCTTTCGCACCGCGGTAGACAACCGAGGCAAAAGATCCCCCTTCGTTTCCACCGGGGAAGAAGACGATGTTTATGCCTTCAAAGTGCTTGCCGGCAGCTTCGGCATTCGAAGGATGGATTCCATAAATCATTAAACCCGATAAAAAAATCAAGCTGATCAAAAAAACGGCGACTCTTTTCATGATGTTATCCTCCTTTTTTTGCATTTGGTTGCAAAACATTTTCGCCACCAAGACACCAAACCACGAAGATTAATTTTAGCAAACAGTTTTACTTTGAGTCTTTGGGCCTCTGTGGCCATTTTTCCGGTTTATCCGGATTAGGTTGAACCCCTGTCGATTAAAGGTAAGTTTCCCTGCTGAAGCGCATCCGTTTAGCCCTTTAAACGAAACTTGGAAACAGAAAGGTTCTTGGGCTCGGCCAGGTGAGCGATGCGTTTATACTCGAAGCGAAAAATGGCTGTTTGATTTCGGGTACGATGACACCGATGGTTTTTGTTTTTATGGTTTGCAGGCTTTGCGCGATGGAATCCGGATGGTAGCCCAGTTTGTCGGCCATCGAAACTACCCGATTTTTTTTTGTTCCGGGGCTGATATCCGGATGATTCCGTAAAGCCCGCGATACGGTCGATGGTGAGAGCTTCAGTTCTCGTGCGAGATCTTTGATGGTTGCAGGAGCCATTGAAATTAAGGCGCACATTGTCCCTGTCAATATGCAGACCAGGACTATTAGCGACGAATTCAACCGATACCGCAACGTTTGCGATATCGTTTGAAATTATTAGAACTAAATCGATCCAGCTGTCAACCAAAAATTAAAAATACAATACGGCTCTTTTTGGATGTAACGCAATGATCGCTTAGTATTTTGAAGCGATATTAAATCCACTTGTTTTAGGTTTCAGATTCACTTTGAGATGTGAAGTAGTTGCCACACTTTATCTTACATTTTCTTCATAGTTAAGTACTGCTTGTCTATCAAAGAAATTAACACCGAATGTAACCATCTATATTTTAACTATATTTTATCAATTCAAGTGTTCAAATTAAATGGCACTGATTTTGCTGAAGCCAAAGAGCAAAGCCCGGCAGCGTTTTTGAATGGTATTATTTCCAGATTTCTGAAGCGTGGGGCGGCAGATCGCCAAGGGAATCAACCGCCATAACGACACCAAAGTTAATAATTTGAAGGACAACGGTAGCACATAGCTATGAAAGCGAACCAGGAGTTGGATAGCAACGTGGAAAATATGTCAAAGAAGCGCTTATTTTCCATTAGAAAAATTTGTATTCAGCTTCTCATCTTCATAGTCAGCTTAATAATTTTTGGCTTCATCGGCGAAATTAATTTCTCCATCATTCAGGCTCACTTTCTATCGAAACTTACCGGACAAATGACTTATACACTGGGAGCGGGCGAAGCTCAATCCAGTATCTCCGCACCCCTTGGACCCTATGACCAGCGCCTCGGGTATGCATCTCTTCCTGATTTTTCCCAGAAACTAAAAGCGAAAAACTTTACGGTTGCCCGCCAAGCCCAAGCCTCGGAAACAATGATCAAATTTGTTGATAAAGGCCTATTTCCAATATATCCTGAAAAGATTCAAGCCGGCCTAAAAATCCTCGACAGACATGACCGATCCATTTTTACACAATCTTATCCTAAACGTATATTTCGCTCATTTTCTGAAATTCCAGAGATAGTGGTAGAAATACTCTTATTCATCGAAAACAGGACCCTTTTAGATGATGACCGACCTTTTGCCAACCCTGCAATCGATTGGCTCCGGCTGGGCAATGCCGTTTTCGAACAGGGAAAAAAAATTGCCTATCAGAACGGTTCTGTATCGGGCGGGAGCACCCTTGCCACCCAGCTTGAAAAATTCCGCCATTCTGAAAGCGGAATTACCTACTCCATCAAAGATAAATTCCAACAAATTTCCTCGGCATCCATCCGAGCCTATTTAGGTGGCGAAAAGACCTATGCGAGGCGACAGCAGATTGCTTTAGACTATATCAATGCAGTCCCCCTGGCGGCAATTCCCAGCTACGGTGAGATATTCGGCTTAGGAGATGGACTTTGGGCTTGGTATGGAAGCGAGCTGGCAGATGTCATAAAAATTTTAAATACAGAGAATTTATCCAATGACCCGATTTTTCAGAAGGAAAAAGCAGTTGCCTTGAAACAAGTCCTGAGCTTGTTTATTGCACATAGAAGGCCGACAGATTTTTTACTAAGGAATCGAGAATTATTGGCATTAAAATCCAATGCATATATAAGGCTGCTTTTCAAAGAGGGAATCATAACAGAAGATCTCATGCGGCCAATGCTCAATACGATCCTTAAATTCCGTGAAAATCCTCAACCTCGATCTAAAAAAAATTGGGTTGAGCAAAAGACGCCGAATTCCCTGCGGACTAGACTACTTTCGCTTTTAGACATCGACAGCCTTTTTAGCCTTGACCGCCTGGATGCATCGGTAAAAAGCACGTTGGATCTTGACACTCAAATGGCTGTTAGCCGGGAAATGGAAAAATTTCAGGATTCAAAATGGATCAGAGAAAAAAACCTTAACAGCCCCCGAATGCTTGAAAAAGGCAATCCCGAGAAAGTCATTTATAGCTTCACTTTGTATGAGAAAACTGGGCATGCCAATCTTCTGCGAGTTCAAACGGACAATCATACCCAGCCATTAAACTTAAATAATGGCAGCAAGCTTAATCTCGGCTCCACAGCGAAACTCAGGACCTTAATCCATTACCTCGAGATTGTCGCCACACTGCATGAACGTTATCATGATTTGAGCAATAAAGAATTAAATCAACTGAAGGCGATGCCTGCAGACAAAATAAGTCAATGGGCCATTTCCTACCTGATGCATAATGGCGACCGAGCGCTCGGGTCCATGTTAAACAGTGCTCTGGATAGAAAATATTCTGCCAGTCCAAACGATTCTTTTTATACCGGCGGAGGCCTTCATCGATTCAGCAATTTCAATAAAAAAGATGACCAACGAACAATTTCAGTAAGAATCGCATTCATGCGTTCGGTGAATCTGGTGTTTATTCGTCTGATCAGGGATATCGTAAACTATCATATTTTTCAAGGAGACAACTCGTCCTATGACATGCTTCACCGTGCGGACCATCCCCAAAGAAAAGCGTATTTAAACAGATTTGTGGAATATGAAAGTGGGCTGTTTATTCAAAAATTTTACTCGAAATACAGCGGTAGTCCGAAGCAAAAAAAATTGCAGCTTTTACACGATACGGTCCAGCCCTGCCCTATACCCGTTGGCGGCCCTATATCGTTTTGTATTTCCGGATATGAGCCTGGATGAATATCAGAAACGGTTACAAAACCAATTGTCAGGAATCCAATTGGAAAAACCTGAAATACGCAGCCTTTATTTTAAATTTAATCCCCAAAAACGGTCTCTAATTGAATTTAGCGACATCGTTGGGATTCATCCACTCGAACTTTGGCTTGCGGCTTATTTTATATCATCATCCGAACGCCAGTTACGAAGAACTTTATCAGAAGAGCCATTCAGCAAGGCAAGATGTTTATGGATGGCTTTTTCGTACCTCTCGAAAATCTAAACAGGACAAACGAATCCGTATTATACTTGAACAAGATGCCTTTGATACGATTCACAAGGCATGGCAACGATTGGGGTATCCATTCAAAAAATTGGTTCCCTCCTTGGCGACAGCTATCGGAAGTTCTGCAGATCGCCCGGATGCCTTGGCAAAATTGATGGGTATCATCATCAATGAGGGCATCCTTAAACCCGATTATCTGATTCAAGAGATAACATTTGCGCTCCGATACTCCCTACGAAACTCAATTTGTACGTAAACCTGCAGCAGCGAAAAGAGTATTGAACGCTGAAATTGCGCTCATTATTAAAAGAGCTCTTTTTAATGTCGTTGAAAAAGGGACCGCCAAACGGGTATATCAGGCATTTTTGAATGAGGAAGGGACACGGTTGCCGGTTGGAGGGAAAACCGGGACAGGGGACAACCAGCATAAAAGGCTTGATTCGGACGGGATGGTTATCTCATCGGAAGTCATCAATCGGACGGCTACATTTTCTTTTATCATTGGAGATCGTTTCTTCGGTAACATTACCGCCTATGTTCCAGGACCGCAAGCAAGTGAATATTCTTTTACCAGTTCCCTGCCAGTCGCCCTGCTGAAAAATTTAGCCGTCCATTTAAAGGGAGTCCTAAAAACTTCTTAAATTATCAAATGGTCGCTTAACTATGGATTTAAAGGGTTATACCCGAAGTTGAAAGAAGATTTTGCAAACTTCGCCGCAAAGATCACATGACCTGCCGGCAGAATCCATTAAATTTAAGTTAAGCCGGATAAATCGCGGTTGCAAACCGCTCTCACAATCAAAAGTAACTACTACCATCCCAGCAGTGCGTGCAAACCTTTTCTTTCGGCAACCCGATGGCGTCAACCAGATCTTCCAGTCGTTGATATTTTAAAGATGTCAGTTTTAGCCGCCGCCGTATTTTTTCGACCATGGCTGTATTTTGCTCCGAGCCTGCTGTGGCATATGCTTCCAGTGACCCGCAATCCGGCCCTTCAAGTTCTTCGATGGCACTGCGGCCGGCCAAGTCAAGGGTTGAGCGCGAAGTCGAAAAATTGAGAAACTCACATGGATAAATCAACGTTGGGCAAGCCGGCCGCATATGCACCTCCGCCGCACCGGAATCAAACAAAATCTGAACATTTTCCTGCAGCTGGGTGCCCCTGACGATTGAGTCCTCACAAAATAAAACTCTTTTGTCTTTGATCAGATCCTTCACCGGGATCAATTTCATCCTGGCAACAAGATCCCGCATTTTCTGGTTCTGGGGCATAAAACTGCGCGGCCAGGTCGGGGTATACTTTACGAAGGGTCGCATATATGCGATATGTTTTGTATTGGCATAGCCGATGGCATGGCCGATGCCGGAGTCGGGGATTCCGGCGACAAAATCAATAGTTACGTCATCATCTTGCGCCAATGCCTTCCCGCATCGATATCTGACCGCCTCGACATTGATCCCTTCATAACTGGAAGCCGGGTAGCCGTAGTACACCCACAGAAATGCACAGACCTGCATTTCCTCTTGCGGCTCTTTTTTCTGCTCGAAACCATCGGCTGTCATTCGAACTATTTCACCAGGACCCAGGTATTTCTCAATTTCATAGCCAAGATTCGGGAAGGCGCAGGTTTCGGATGATGCTGCCAATGCGCCGTCTTTTTTGCCGATAATAACCGGGGTGCGCCCCAACTTATCTCGGGCAGCATAGATTCCGTCTTCCGTCAACAACAGCAGGGAGCACGAACCCTTGATGGCTTGCTGGGCATTGTGGATCCCGGCTTCAAAAGATCCTTCCTCACAGATCAGCATGGCCACCAGCTCGGTGGGATTTGTTTCACCACTGCCCATTTCGGAAAAATGTAATTTTTTGCCCAGCGCCTTTTGGGTGAGCTCTGCGATATTGTTAATTTTACAGACGGTCGCAATAGAAAATGTACCCAGATGCGAGCTGATAATCAGAGGCTGGTCGTCATGGTCGCTGATGATCCCGATACCCATGTCGCCTTGTAGTTTAGGTAGGTCGGATTCAAATTTGGATCTGAAATAGTCCCTTTCGATATTATGAATGACGCGTTTAATTTCGGTGGTATTTTTTACTGCCAGCCCACCGCGCTTGGTCCCCAAGTGCGAATGATAATCTGTGCCGTAAAACAGGTCAGTAACACAATCCTCTTTTGATATCGTGCCGAATAAGCCACCCATTTCGACCTCCGTTTGAATAGTAACAACGTTATTAGTGATTGAATGCTGTCCGGTGTTCTTAAGTAACCGTGCTTGTGAGGGATTTTTTTCCCCCAAATTCATAGTTTTGTAAACAATCCTGTCCACCGGACGTATTTGCGCGGAATTTTCGCCAAAATCATCATTCAGCGTATAGTCGAAAGCTATTTGTCTTTTATATCAGATAAATTATACCAGTTTGATTGAATGCTGTCCGGTGTTTTTAAGCCTGCTGGCTGTGAGGGATCTTTTTTACAATCGGCCGCAATCCTGCTTTTTATTACGGGTATTCCCAGAGGAGAGCCGATGGTGACAAAAGTATCTACGGGTACCTCGGTTGCATATTGTGCGAGTAGATCATAAGCGATGAAGGAAATGGGCCCAATAACCCAGCTCGAATGTGAACTGCTGTTTCGGTTTTTTGATCCTTTCCAAGCCTTCCCGTAAGGCAGCTTCCCACCATCTGCCCAGGGTTTTGGGTGGTGGTTTATTCCCCAGACCGTGGATCCCGATGATTATCTTGGACATAGCATTCAAAAAATGTTGGACTGTTAACGGATCGGTTTCAGACATAAGGCATTGAAACCTTGCATGTCAAGATAGATCGTCTAAAATCTCAAAATTAGTAAAAATCCAATTCGACGATTTTGAAAGATCCTTTGATCCAGTAGTTCCGGAACAAAATTGGATAATGAAAATTAATTGACATTCGCTGAAATATACCTTAGTGAATCGGACTTCTTAAGATAATCTAATTTCGCGTTAGGCATTTTAACAGGGTGATTTGGAGATTAAAAAATGTACGATCGCAGCCAAACATTCAACGCTGAAGAGTTAAACATAATTCACGATGCGTCTATCGATCTTCTCGAAACCGTCGGCGTTCAATTTGACGACGATGAGGCCATAGACCTGTTTAAATCAAATGGATTCAAAGTGGATGGTAAGACCGTTTTTTTCACCGAAAAGAACATCCGTCAGGCCTTGGATACAGCCCCATCAAATTTCAAGCTGGTTGCCAGAGACCCTATCAAAAGCGTTGCCATCGGCGGAGATGATTTCGCCCTGGTGCCAGGATATGGTGCGTCGTTTATCACCTCAAACGATGGTCTGCAACGGGAAGCAACCCTGACCGACTATCATAAATTTTGTCAACTGGTGCAGACTTCAAAAGTGATCAATGTCAACGGCTTTATGATGGTATCGCCGTGGGATTTACAGACTGACACGGCTCATTTGGAGATGCTCTATTCGAATATCATTTATTGCGACAAACCCTTTATGGGAAGTCCTTTATCCAGAAAAGCAGCACGTGATTGCATCAATATGCTCGGTATCGTCTGGGGCAGTTTGGAAAAAGTTAAAGAGATGCCGGTGACGGTATCATTGATAACGCCACTTTCGCCTTTCCGATATACAGCCGAAATGGCAGGCTCTATTATTGAGCTTGCAAGGTATAATCAGGCCTGTATTTTTGGAGCATTGCTTATGGCCGGATCGTCCGGTCCGATAAGCTTGGCCGGGGTGCTTGCTCAGCAGAATGCTGAAATTTTGGCTGGTGTTACCTTAACCCAGCTGGTAAATCCCGGTGCACCCGTAATCGTCGGTGGTACCTCCGCGATAATGGATATGCGCACCGGATGTCTGGCCATGGGCTCTCCCGAAGTCACCAGATTAACATCTGCCACCACTCAATTGGCTAAATTTTATAATTTGCCCGCCCGTGCCGGCTGTTCGAATACGGATGCCCACTTGGCGGATGCTCAGGCAGGTTTCGAATCAGCTTTAACGCTGATGACTGCCATTCGCAATGGAACGAATTTTGTTTTGCATGCCGCCGGTATCCTCGGGTCATACAGTGCCATGAGTTTTGAGAAGTTTATTATTGATGAAGAATTATGCCGTATGGTAATCGAAACGTTAAAGCCAATAACAATCACCGCGGAATCCATTGATACCGACTTCATCAAGGAGGTGGGCATCGGTGGTGATTACCTGAAACAGGCCAAAACCCTGGAACAATGCCGAACTGCTTTTTTTCTGCCGAATTTGGTAAACCGCAAAGGATATAGCGGCTGGCAGGAGGACGGCCATAAACGCATCGATGACAAAGCTGATGAAGTTCTTAATGACCGGTTGTCGAACTATATAAAGCCGAATATTGATCCGCAGATCGAGAAAGATCTGCGGACTTACATTCAAAAAGCATCTCGGACTTTGTCAAGTTAAATTAGGACGCAGATTTTCACAGATTTCCACAGATATTTAGTTTTTTGTAGCTTTCAATATCCTGGCAATCCGTGTTCATCCGTGTCCCCAGAATTCAAATTGCTTAATTTTCAATTGAAAGGAAAATAACCATGACCTACCCCAGCGTTTATCCAACCGGGGCCACCGTCTACCTGCCGGATCAGTGCTGGAGCGGATACACCATCTTCCAGGCCAAGGAGCTTGGTGCCCTGCTGATTGACATGAACGGCCGCGAGGTGCGTCTCTGGAAAAATTTTCACGGGTTCCCCAACAAGTTGTTTCCGGAAGGCCATATTCTGGGTCATAGCGGCGAACGCAACACCCAATACGGTGTTCAGGACTATCGCGATCTGATCCAAGTGGATTGGGACGGCAACGTCGTTTGGAAATTCAACGCCTACGAATTTATTGAAGATTTCGGTGAAGAACCCCAGTGGATGGCCCGGGTTCATCATGACTACCAACGCGCGGGCAATCCGGTCGGTTATTACGCACCCGGCATGACACCGGGGATAGACGGCGGCAACACACTTTTGCTGGGCCACAAAAATTTGACCTGCAAGGATATCTCCGACAAACTTCTGCTCGACGATGTTATTTACGAGGTAACCTGGGACGGTGACATGGTATGGGAGTGGGTCTGCAGCGAACATTTCGCAGAGTTTGGTTTTCGTGAAGAGGCTAAAAACATTTTAAGCCGCGACCCCAACATGCGCCCGGTCGCCGACGGCATGGGCGACTGGATGCACCTGAATTGCATGTCCAACCTGGGTCCCAACCGCTGGTATGACGCCGGTGACAAGCGTTTTCATCCCGACAATATTATCACCGGCGGCCGTGAAACCAACATTATATTCATCATCAGCAAAGAAACCGGCCGGGTGGTTTGGAAGATCGGCCCAAATTACGACGAAACCCCCGAGCTGAAAGAATTGGGGTGGATTATCGGTCAACACCACGCCCACCTGATCCCCAAAGGGCTACCGGGTGAAGGCCATATCCTGGTCTTTGACAACGGCGGCTGGGCCGGATACGGCGCCCCCAACCCGGGTAGCCCCACCGGTGCAAAAAACGCCCTGCGAGATTATTCAAGGGTGCTGGAGTTTGATCCGGTTTCTTTGAAAATCATCTGGCAGTATACACCTGCCGAAGCGGGCCTCGTCCACCCCACGGACAGCAATCGCTTTTACAGCCCCTTTATCAGCAGTGCCCAGCGTCTGCCCAACGGCAACACGTTAATTGCCGAAGGCAGTGGGGGTCGCATCATTGAAGTCACTGCCGCGCACCGGATTGTCTGGGAGTATATCAGCCCATACTGGGGCAAGCATTTTAAAATGAATATGGTCTATCGCGCCTACCGGGTACCCTATGAATGGGTCCCCCAGCTGGAACGACCCCGGGAAACGGCTATTGCGCCCATCGATGTGGCAACCTTTCGGGTACCGGGATCCGCACCAAGCGGTGCCGAAACAGAGGTTACCGTCGAGGGCACCCTGCCCTACCAGTCCTCTTCGGCGCTGTGCGTGATATCCGACACTGATGAGGTGGAATGACGGGGCGCGGGGTGCAAGCTGCGGGTTGTGAGTTGCGCGTTGGGTGCAAAAAGGCATAGTGAGCAGAGGACAGAAGACGGATTACAGATTACAGAGGGATTTGATTTCGGAAGTCGAAATGCGGAAGCTCTCTGCCGGCAAAAAATTCGATCCAGACAGTTGTATCAATTAATACCATCATCCGTTACGACCCCTGCGCCATTCGCTAAGATCACCTTCCCAATTAACTTCGCCTTTTAATTCAAGTATCTTCGTCTGAAACTCATGTCTCAACAATTCCCGCAATGCATGATCAATTAGAGCCCTTTGGGTCTTTATACCCGTAGTCTTCATGCATTTAACAACTAATTCATCATCAAGTACGATGATTCCTCGATGATGGCGAATAGCCATCTGTCAAGCCAACGCTTGCGGTAAACACGCACGCCTGAAACCTTGGAAAAAATCACAATCCTTAAGGATAATAACCACACTTCAACGAATGGTTGCAAAATATTAAGAATTTTTGTATGCAAAACCTCATACTATGTTTCTTGATTTTGAGAATGAAAACGCTGCAAAGATGCATTAAAAATGAAGGAGACAGGAAGAATGGCAAGAGAACCCAGACCGGATTTCGAGCGATACATGACAACCCTTCATTGTCAAGAACCCGACAGGGTGCCTTTAGGGGATTGGCATGTCGATCAGTTGCCCATGGAAAATTTTTTGGGAAAAAAGATTACTTCTCTGCAGGATCAAATCGACTTCTGGTATACTGCCGGATTCGATTATATGACGACCTCATCCGGAATATTGGAGCCGGTGCGTGCGCCGGAAGGAATGACCGTCAAGGGGGATGCCGTTCAAACCAAATACGAACAGGTCCGTGAACGCGAGTGGGCTCTGGAACATGACGGTGTTATTACCAGCTGGGAGGCATTTGAAAAATATCAATGGCCATCAGCTGATGATTTTGATTTGTCCAAATGGGATGCACTTGACAAAACGCTGCCCCAAGGCATGAAGGCCGTCCTCGTTTTAGGCAAAATTTACACTACCGTCTGGATGTTTATGGGGGCTGAGACGTTTTTTAAGGCCCTTGAAAATAATCCCGAACTTATTGCCGCCATGTTTGAAAAAGTGGGCAATATTCAATACGAGACCTTTATGCGGGTCAGTGAACATCCCTGTGTGGGAGCCGTCTTCAATCCGGACGATATCGCCCACAATACCGGTCTTCTCATCCATCCCAAGTATCTCAAGAAATATATGTTCCCATGGTATAAAAAAATCGGTGATGTCTGTCGCGAAAAAAGTCTCGGATATATTTTCCACAGTGATGGAGACTGTACCGAAGCCATGGATGATTTTATTGATTGTGGATTTCACGGTTTTAATCCCATCCAGCCCAATTGTATGGACATCGATGCCGTCAAAAAAAAGTGGGGCCACCAATTATGCCTGGTCGGTAACCTCAATCTTGATTCGACCCTCACCCTTGGAACACCCGCTGATGTGCGCGCCGAAGTATATGAGCGCATCCGAACCATCGGTCCCGGCGGCGGATACATGGTGGCGTCCTCTAATTCCATTACCGATTATGTCCCGCTTGCCAATATGAAAGCATTGCTGGATGCGACATTTGAGTTCGGCCAATATCCCATCGAACTCGAGGAAGGCCTGATAAGTGGCAAAGTTTGGAAGTTTCAGGAAAAGCCCAGACAGGAAGTTTTCCGGGCGGCCGGCATGCTGAACCTGGAAGCATATGTCGCCGGCATGCTGGGTAACAAAACCGCAGCGGTAATTAAATTGGTAGGAGATGATATGAACACCGGCATCCAGGCCCAAGATGTCGTCAGCAATGGCATGATTCCCGCCATGACGGTGATTGGTGAAAAGTTTCAAAGCGGGGAGATTTATATCCCGGAAATGATGATGGCCGCCAATACCATGACAGCCGTCCTCGAACACTTCAAGGACCAACTGGCGGGCAATCAAGAAAGAAAGCTGGGCACAGTGGTCATCGGAACGGTCAAGGGAGATCTGCACGACATCGGCAAAAACCTGGTGGTCATGATGCTGGAAGGCCAGGGGTTTTCAGTGGTGGATCTGGGTATCTCGGTGAATACCGACAAGTTTGTTGAAGCCGTCGTTGAAAAAAAGCCGGATGTTCTTGCCCTGAGTGCATTGCTCACAACTACCATGGTGGAAATGAGAAACACCATTATTGCTCTCGATGAGGCTGGTCTTAGAAACTCGGTTAAAATCATGGTGGGAGGTGCGCCGGTTACCCAGGCGTTTGCCGATCAAATCGGCGCGGACGGGTATGGTTATGATTCACCGGGGGCTGTGCAAAAGTGTAAAGAATTGGTTTCAGCGTAACTTTGAAATTCCGCATGTGAAACGCTCGATTTGGGAATAAGTTCGAGGAGGCAAGGATGATGACTCACAAAGAAAGAATACTCATGGCCGCCCGGGGAGAAATGCCTGATGTTCTTCCATATGTACCCCGGTTTGATCTTTGGTATAATGCCAACGCCTATGCGGATACGCTTCCCCCGGAACACAAAGGACGGACAGCTGACGAGATTGCCAGGGCCGAAGGCTGGGCTTTGCACAAAGTCATTCCCGAACTGCTGAAGGTGGAAACCCCCGAAGAAAATCTGCATCGCAGGCTTTGGCAGAAAACGGCAAGCTGATGCTCTCCCACACCGACGGTGAAAACCGCGGTCTCATGGATCTCATTCATGATTCCGGTATCCATATTGCAGAGGCGGTCTGTCCGTATCCCATGATGAGGATCAAAATAGAAGATTATTATCGCCAATGGAGCGATAAAATTACTATTTTTGGCGGCATTCCCCAAAGCCTGCTGTCGGAAGAAACGGCGTCCGAAGAAGATTTTCAAAGCTATCTGGATCATTTCTTTAAAGCGGTTGCCCCCGGCCGTCGCATCATCGTGGGCGTTGCCGACACAACCCCACCCAATGCCGTTTTTGATCGCCTCCGGCGTCTGGGAGATCGTGTAGCCAAAGAAGGTCGGCTTCCCTTGGAAGGGGGTGCTTTTCGGCCGGTATCGGAGTCAACCTTGGCTGAAGCGGTTCGAACCGAAGCACATGAGATTTCCGACGACGAAGATTATAAGTTGATCCAGCAAGACGTTCTTAAGGGAAACGATGCCGACATCAAAAACCATGTCCAGCAAATGTTGGACAATGGCTTTGCCCCCAATGATATCCTCAATTACGGTATGCTTGCCACCATGGAGGTGATCGGCCTCAGATTCAAGACCGGCGAAGTTTTCATTCCGGAAGTTTTACTTTCGGCCAGGGCCATGAACGAAGCCCTCAAAGTGTTGGAACCTTATCTGGCTAAAGAAAAAAAGGAAGCCAGCGGCAAACTCATCATCGGAACGGTTCGCGGAGATCTGCATGATATCGGTAAAAATATGGTCGTCACCATGTTGCGCGGGGTCGGTTTTGAAGTTGAGGATTTGGGAATCAATATCAATGTGGAAGAGTTTGTAAATAAGGTGGCCGAACTGAAACCCGATATCCTGGGATTGTCAGCCTTGCTCACCACAACCATGCCTGAAATGCGAAAAATCATCAATGCGCTGACGGAAAGCGGCTTGCGAGATAAGGTCAAGGTAATGGTGGGCGGTGCGCCCGTGAATGAAACCTATGCCCGACAGATCGGCGCCGACGGTTATGCCGCGGATGCCGGGGAGAGTGTTGAGATAGCTAAAAAGTTGCTAAAATGAATCGATCTTTTCTATTTGGGCTTCTTTTTAGCGGCCGTTTTTTTTGTTCCGGGTGTCTTGGATTTTACCGAAACCGTTTTCTTTTTTATCGTGGCTTTCTTTTTAGCAGGTGCCTTCTTTTTAGCAGGTGCTTTCTTCACTGTTTTGGCTGGGGCTTTTTTCACTGTTTTCGCTTTGGCTGCCCCCGCTTGTGTCTTCTCCGCTTTTTCGACCACTTTGGTCAGCTTTTCCACTTTTTTACCCAAAGCTATGAATTCTTTTTGCAGCGCCTTCAAATCCTGTTTAACTGTCATCATCGTCTCCTTCTTTTCTATTGCGGTTATTTTTCTGTGCGCCGGCAATTGCTTGATCCTGTATTCCAGCTTAAGTGCCTCGCTCTTAGTCAGTTTGGAACTGACGGCAATCAGTTCAACCGGTCGGCGGGATCTTGTATACTTGGCACCCCTGCCCGAATTGTGAGCAGTTAACCGGTTTTTCAAATCACTGCTGATCCCGCAATACAAAGATTCGTCAGAACACCGAACCAGATAAGCGACCCATTTTTTAGTGACCATCTAACATGATTATTGAGTTTCAGGTTGGTGCACAAATTGATTTTTAAGGACAAGCAAATGCCTTTAATTTACTGATTAATATAATTATTACTCGCTTTACCCGATTTTGCAAGAATTGATTTTGCTGATTCCTTCCCCATTCTTTCCCTTGATTAAAAAATAATAGTCGGTCATATTAGCAGACCATATGCGCAAAGTCTTACAGATAAGTGACCAAAGGGCGACAAAAATGAATGAGCTTGATGCATTTTCACCTGTATTTACCGACGGTGTATGAAACCCTGAAATAATCATAATTCCCGTGGTTGGAATTATAATGGTGTTATTTATTGGCAAGTTTGGCGGGAAGTTTATCAAGTTTCTCGCGAGAACCAAACGCAAAATATCAGTAATGTTAGTTCAGGATAATTGATCTGAGCGTTGAAATACTCCCCAATCTCAACCAGAATAACCGGGCCTTGAATGCGGTGATAGTCAACAATAATTTAAATTTCTAAAGGAGATTACCTTAATGGACAATACTGAGAAAGTAGTCAACGGCTTTCGATTCCTGCCTCCCTCGCTGGGAGCCTGGTTTGCCAAAGATATTCCCGCCCAACCGTTTAACGGTGACATCCCCTGGACACCGCTTAGAAAACCAATCAGCGAGACGACATTTACGCTGATGACCTCTGCCGGGATCAGCATGAAGACTGACCCTCCTTTTGACGTTGCAAGAGAAAAGCGCGAACCGGCATGGGGTGATCCTACCAGCCGGCGAATCCCTGCATCGGCGGATGAAACCGAGATTGATGTAAATCACCTCCATATCGACACCGACTACATAAAGCAGGATATCAATGTAATGCTTCCCTTGCATCGATTTCAGGAATTCGAAAAAGAAGCCATCATCGGCCGGCTGGCCCCGACCTGCTATTCATACTATGGATTTCAGATGGATCCTACTGAACTGCTTGAACAGACCATGCCCAAAATAGCCGACCAGATGCAGGCCGAAAATGTTGAGGCGGTCCTGCTGACGCCGGCCTGACCGCTGTGTTGCCGGTCCGTTGGACTGGTCGCGCGATTCCTGGAAAATGCGGGTTTCTCAACAGTTGTGTTGACCATGACCCCTGAGTTTCACCGCGAGATCGGTATCCCAAGGGTGGCTGCCATTGAATATCCCTTTGGGAGACCGGTCGGACAGGTCAATGATGTTGAAGGACAGCGCAGGGTCCTGCGGGAAACGCTTTCATTTATGGAAATGGCGCATAATCCCGGAGAGATCTGCCACCTGCCGTTCACCTGGCCGGAAGAACCGAAATTCACCAAGTGGCATCCACCGGAAATTTCACCGATCGTAAAATTATTTCTTGCTGAAATTAAAAAAGCGGGTGCCGCAGCGAAAAATAAGTGAGAGCTTCGATGAACCGCACGCACCATTTTACGGATTCCGCGGTCATTGGCGATATCAGAATTTTTTTAATTAAATCCGTAGTTAGGATGTTTTAATAGATGAGGTCGTAAAAAACTGATCACGGCATTGTTACATTACGACAACTTTAAAATGAGCATCCCCGTCGCGATTGATTTTGGCTACTAGTTCATATTCCCAATCGAAATAAGCTTGCATTGCTGCAGGGTCTGCTTCGGTGTCCTCATAGGGTTTGTACCAAACATCGTCGGCCACACATAAAGCGTCATTCATTCCAGATTCTGTTGGAAAACCAGATTCAGTCCATGCCCTGGAACCGCCAGAAAGCATGACCACATTGGCGCTGGGCCAGACTTCCATGGCATCCGCCAGAGCATTTTGAGCCAGCGCCACACTCTCTGAAATGATAACAACACTTGCGGGCGAAGCATTATGTTCTTTTGCAAGAGAGATACGCGAACGCGGTACCCATAAAGAACCAGGAATATGCCCTACCTTGTATGTGGCACTGCAACCGACATCTATAAGCAAAATATTGTCGTTTTTTACCATGTCACGTAGGGTTTCAGAGGTAATAGTTGATTCTGCCATAATGTCGTTGTTATGGTTCTGAGGTTCGCTCTTGGTCATTTCTTCAACAGGGATGCCTTCGGCCAAGACGTAGACTCCAGGATAGCCCATTTGGGTTAACCATGAGGCGGTCATATTTGCTCGTGCGCCAGTGTCGTCCATAACTACATACCGTGCGCACCGCACCGCACCGTATTCATCTGTGGCCTGAACCAGTTGACCACTTTGGGCATTGACTGATCCGGGATAGTGACCAGCTTCGAACTCCTGAGGTTGTCGCACGTCGAAAAGATACAGGGTATTTTCTTCAACTTCTCTTTCCCATTGTTTCAAGGTTTCAAGATCCACATATTTAACACCTGCTTTTTCCGCCACACTAAAAGCTCGTTCGCACGCCAGCTTAACAGACTGATCACTGGGAAAGTCCGTGTATCGAGTTTGCCCATATTCCAGTTTAAGTCCAGCCAGTTCCCAGCCCATGGTTCCGCCCTTGAGAGCCGATACCGGGTTGGGGATTTTGCAATTAATTAAAGACTGGGCTCCGATAAGACTACGGGTACGACCCGCACAATTAACTATTATCTGCGTTTCCGGATTGGGGGCTTGGTCAAGGGCCCGGTATACAAGCTCAGCTCCGGGTGCGTTTTTGCCGCCGGGAATACACATGTTGTTATATTCACTATAGGGGCGACAATCCAAGATAACTAAATCTTTGCCTTGTTTCAGCATGGCATATAGCTCTTCAGGTTTGGTGAGCGGGGTATTACAATCCTCCGCTACCAATTCTCCGAACGCCTTGCTCAATGTATTCACGCCTTCAAAGGTTTCGTATCCAGCCTCTTTCCAAGCTTTCAGACCGTCTTTTTGAATATACACTTTCGTATAGCCAAGGGCTTCAACAGCTTTAGCTGCTCGTTCACTGCGCATAAAAATGTTGTTGCCGCTATCTGTGAGAATAATGGGTGTTTTTTTGCATGGAACCAGGCGTTCAATGGAAAGTTCTATGCGACTATAGGGAACACAACAAGACAGCAGTTGGTGTTCTTTGGAAAATTCGTCTTGTTCTCGAACATCAACGAGGGCGTACTCAATTTGCTTGCCAATCATACTTTTAACTTTTTGAGCACTTAGTTTTTGAGCCATATTTAGAATCTTTTAAAATGTTGGAATCAGGATGATATTTTTTCTGGATTGTAATAGGATAGGAAGTCGCTTTTTGTCAAGCAATGTTTGGTTTGTTGGCCCGCCTATTTCAAGACCTCAGGCTGTAAATACCTCTAATAAAGGATTACTGGAAGAGCGCCTACAGGGATGTATCCTTTAAATCAATTGTCATCTTTGTAGCTGCTTTGGCTTACATAATCAGCCCCTTTGATCTGAAGCCCGATTACATCATTGGACTGGGGCAGATAGACGATGCGATAATTATGGGATTTATCTGCCCGTCAAATCCGGTCAGCACGCCAACAGGACCAGAAAATTGGATAGATGACACTTTTTAAGAATTAACTTTGATCCTTTTGCTTTTTAACCAACTCATCATTTTCATTGTGTTTGATCAAAAACAAGTCAGCCGCATTTTCTTTCATCGCTGTTTGCATATATATCCTTGAGAGCAAAACATCAACCGTATTGCGCCTCTTTATCTTCACAGTTTTTGCAAAAGGTACCGGCTGTCCATCAACATATGATGAAAAAAACACAGCTTCAGTGGGCACTCTTTGGTCGTTATGCAAAACAATATTCAAGGTAAACTCTGAAGGGTCAATAGTATTAAAAAATTGCGATTCTACTAAATCTTGAAATTTGCTATATTGATCTTTGTTAAATAGAACTTTTACTATGGTGGATAATCCAATAGATGGAACATTCTGCTTTTCGCTAACAACAAAATACATAAACTCTCTCCCAGAAATTTTACCGTTTTCATAAATAATTGGAATGTTTACTTTTGCTACGGCAAAGGTCGACATCCCATTTTCCTCACTGTAAAGCTCACTATTTAATTCAAAAAACGGGGTCAAGATTCCTGATATTGCTTCTTTATTTTCGATGAAAATATCTTTGCTCGGAATTTCAATTTTTATGATGGACTCTAATGCCAATGGCTCTTTAGTCTTTTGAATTTCAAGAACATCGGTGATATAAAAATTTGTGATGGATTGGTATTGGCAGCCGGCAATTAAAATTAAACTTATCAGAAAAAGAGTATTCCATATTTTTTTTATCATATTATGCCTCCGTAAATTTCATGTGAGCATTTAGATGCAAACATTTCGCATTTTTATATATATCCGTAAAATCGTCGTCAATACGTACAATTAAACTGGAAATAAACTAACAGCGTGATATCGGGATGATAATCCAGAGTAATTTGAAGGTGGGTTGTAAGAATCTGATAGTGAGGCGTCAATGAAAGATAGAAAATAGAAGCAAAAAAAAGCAGTCAGTCAGCTATCAGATTTATAGCCATCTCAATTTCTCTTCTTTCTATTATCGGCAATATTCATTTGCACTTTAATTTGAAGAAAATAAGAAAAAAATGTATAAGCGCCATGATGACAGAGGTGCAAAAAAGATAATCGAGCGAACCCTGCACGCTACTTCAACCGCAGCCTGGACCTTTCTTCATACATTTATGCCCGAATCTATAATTATTGGTGGTGGTATTGGTGAACAGCATTTTGATATGTTTGCAAAATGCTTCCAAAAAGCTATCAAAGAAGCTACGATGATACCGGCGGACGGAATAAAGGTTTTAAAAGCACAAATGGGTAATAAAGCCGGCGTAGTTGGAGCTGCCTATCTACCTCGGAAAAAGCGGCCAGAACAATTTATACAGGTTTGATCTGGATTTCGACAAATTCAAAACGCACAGGACAGGGTCAGGTCGAATAGACTGGGCACGATGAAACCGTAAGATAGATCGACAAAAGATCCGGGACAGGCACCCGAGAGCAGCCCCAGCGGAATCCCCAGAACCAGAGTCAGCGCCATACCTGCTGCTGTCAGGAGAATGGTGTTGGGAAAAGCCGCCCAGACCAGGTGGCTGACCGGAGCCATTTCCCGCAGTGAACGGTTCGTATCGCCCTGCAGCAGCCGCCAGACATACTGCCCGTAGACCACCTGGTATGCAGATTGTTGGCCCTCCGGTAATCCCGAGGAGCGTTCGACCTAATTATCGATCCAGACCGGTTGTAGCGGCAGCAGGTACTCCAGGGGATCCGGTACAAAATCCTTTACCTTTGCGTTCATTATCAAGATTTCTTTGGTGTTATAGATCGGCACCCAGGAGGCGGACGCAGCCAAGATATCCTGGACTTCGCCATACATGGTTTTGCGCTCTTCCCGGTTTTGGGAAGACCGCGCCTTGTCCAGCAGTTCATCCACTTTCGGATCGCTGAATCGGTTGCGGTTCCACCCTTTGGGCGAAAATTGACCTGACTGGAACATGGCATACAAGGAGTAGTCGGCATCGCGGTTGGTGGTGACCCAGCCAAGGACTTAAGTGTTATAATCAAGCTCCGGTGCCCTTAGCATGCTGAAGGTTGCAGCCCATTCGAAAAATGCCAGTGAGCAGTCAACACCAATTTCCTGCCACACGGCTTGAATCGCCTCGCAGATTTCTGCGTCCATAGGGTAACGGCCCTTGGTACCGAGGAATTTAACGGTTAGTTTCTTGCCGTTCTTATCCAGGATGCCATCACCGTCGGAATCCTTCCAGCCGGCCCCGGCCAGCAGTGCTTTGGCCTTATCAACATCGTACAGATCGGGTTTTGTTTCCAGGGACGATATCTGACCCTCAGCACCGGCTGGCCCGCTTTGCCAATGATCAGTCTGACGCGTCGATATCGACGGTTTCGTATCTAAATCTGAGTTTCATGGTTTGCGGCGTCAGGATTGATATACGCCAAAAGGGCCTTGCTTGCGACGATAGTCGGTGCGAAGTCCAACAACGACATCGGGCTTCCGGAGGCCCCAGAAGCACAGCGGCGGGACGTAGGCCATTGGGCTGTCGGTTCACTGGTGGCTGGTGGAAACAGACCCCATCGCGCCCGGTCCTTCGGTACGGCCCAAAGTTGAGCTCCATTTTTAATTTAAATTTGAATCTGAATTTGGATTTTCTAAGGGCGACGATTTTTTGAGTTATACCAGATCTATTATGCGGCACTTAAGAGGCGGATCTTGTATTTGGTTATACTCGCAAAATGGCCGTTCGAGGATCCTTTTTTCAACTATCTTTACACAATAAGTATCATGAAATCAATAGATTATCGTAGTCTAACCCCTCAGCACACAGCAAAGCATGTTCCGCAGCATTCCAGCTGATCAAAATCCATTGCATGGCCTTTAAATTGACATAGGAACCTGAATAAGATATTTCATTTTTAAATAACAGTCTATTCTTCATCCGTATTCAAAAAGCGTAGCCATAAAAAGGGGGCAGGATGATGAAATGCCCAAAATGCCAGTTTAAGAACTCAGAAGGCGCAAAATTCTGCAGTGAATGTGGTCACAATTTAATATTCACATCCAAAGCAATCTCCCAAGTCCTCTCATTTGATGAGAAATTAGAAAAAATTCAACGATATCTTCCAGAAGGCCTCACGGAAAAAATCCTTTCTCAAAAAAACAAAATCGAGGGCGAACGTAAAATAGTTACCGTCATGTTTTGCGATATGGAAAAATTTAGCACATTGGTTGAGAGGCTCGGCCCTGAAGAAGCTTACTCTCTCATGGACCAGGTTTACGAAATTCTTATTCACAAGGTCCACGACTTTGAAGGAACGGTCAACGAAATGACCGGAGATGGGATCTTGGCACTTTTTGGAGCTCCCATCGCCTTAGAAGACGCGCCTATGCGGGCTCTTTGGTCTGCCTTTTCAATCCATAGTGAGATTGAAAAATTCAATAACCAAAGGAATTTGGCAGAATCCATCAAGATGCGGATTGGGATTCATACCGGACCCGTGATCGTAGGTACTCTGGGCAACGATTTGAGGGTAGAATTTAAAGCAGTAGGCAATACTGTCAATTTAGCCTCGCGAATGGAGCAGTTGGCAGAATCGGGGACAACTTATTTGACCGAGGAGACATTCAAACTTGCAAAAGACTTATTTCGGTTCAAGTCTGTAGGGAAAAAAATCGTCAAAGGTAAAAAAGAACCTGTCCAGGTCTATAAAGCTATATCCCAAAAAGAGAGTGTATACCGTCCTCGTCTGGGTTCTGAAAGGATGATCTTCTCTAAGATGGTTGGGAGAGAGAGTCAATTTAGCCAGTTGGAGCTTCAAGTAATGAAAGCCATAAATGGTGAAGGCTCGATTGTCAGCATTATTGGTGAGGCTGGGATTGGTAAATCGAGGCTTGTGGCCGAATTGAAGAAACGTGAAGTGATGAAGCAAGTAACTCTTTTTGAAGGAAGGGCGATATCGATAGGGGGGAATTTAAGTTTTTTTCCAATTATCGACATTTTAAGGCAATGGGCACGAATAAGAGAGGATGATAAAGAAGTTATTGCACTCAGAAAGTTGGAAGCCGCTGTCAGGAGATTGTATCCCGAAGAGATTAGTGAGGTGTTCCCGTTTGTGGCGACCCTTATGGGAATGAAGCTGTCCGGTAGTTATAAAGAAAGGGTTAAAGGAATAGAGGGTGAATCCCTTGAGAAATTGATTTTGAAGAATATGAAAGAACTTTTAATCAGGGCGACTGCTCTGACGCCGCTGGTAATTGTTATAGAAGACCTGCACTGGGCTGACACGAGTTCAATCGAACTCCTGGGATCTTTTTTCCGGTTAGTAGAGACTCAAAGGATTCTTTTTATCAATGTTTTTCGACCAGGACATCATAACACAGGGGACCGGATAGTCAAAACCATAATAGAAAAGTTTCCAAAATATTATGTAGAAATATTGGTAGAGCCTCTGAATGAACAAATAAGTGAAGAGCTTATCATCAATATGTTGAATATCGGAGAACTTCACCATGCTGTCATTGGGCAGATAGTACGGCGAGCCAGTGGTAATCCTTTTTTCATTGAGGAAGTAGTACGGTCTTTGATTGATGAAGGTGCGGTAGTCCTGACAGACGGGAAATTTCAGGTCACGGAGAAGATTCACACAATGTCCATCCCGCATACCATCAACGACGTATTAATGGCCAGAATTGATAGACTAGAGGAGAAAACTCGGAGCCTGGTGAAGGTTGCAGCTGTAATTGGTAGAAACTTTTTTTATCGGATTCTTTCAGAGGTTTCTAACAGGAGAGAAGACATCGATTTTAGCTTAGCATATTTAAAGGAGATTCAGCTTGTTCGAGAACGCAGGAGAATGGGAGAGTTGGAGTATCTTTTCAAACACGCTCTTGCCCAGGAGGTGGCATATGATTCTATTTTGCCTCCGAAACGAAAAGAACTGCACCTAAAAATCGCGTATTCTATTGAGAGTATCTTTTTCGAAAGGCTTCATGAGGTTTACGGTATGCTGGCCTATCATTACAGCAGAGCAGAAACACTGGAGAAAGCTGAAAAGTATTTAATAATGGCGGGTGAAGAGGCCTTAAAGGCTTCTGCATCGAGTGAAGCTCTGAGTTTCTATCGACAAGCATTAAGCATTTATCTCAAGATATCAGGCAATGCCGCGGAGCCTGAGAAGAAATCTATGCTTGAAAAAAACATTGCCCTCGTATTGTTTAACAGAGGACAATATGTCGAAGCCGCAGAATTCTTTGGTAAAGTCCTTAAATATTATGGGGTAAAAACGTCAAAATATAGAATTTTTGCAATAGTGAAATGCGCTATAGACTTTATTTTATTTTTAAAAAGTTTGTACTTTCCGATTTTGAAACGGAAAAGAATTCCTGCTGAAAAAGATATTGAGATTTTGAATTTATTTTTCAAAAAATGTAATGCCTTAGCTGTAATAGATCCAAAAAGACTTTTTATCGAGATGTTTAACTTTTGCAAGAGAATTACTAACTTCGATTTAGCAAAAGTCGAGAATGGAGTTGCAATGCTCGCCGTCGCTAGTAACGCATTTTCTTATTCAGGCATATCTTTAAAATTGAGCAGAAAAGTGTTAGGCGCTGTCAAAAATATAGTTAATGAAAATGATATAAAAAGTGTGATTTACTATGAGTTTTCTAAAATGATGCATAATTGGTTAGCTGGTAACTGGAAATTAGCAAAAAAATATGACGATAATTTAGTAAATCTTAATTTGAAGATCGGTGAAATATTTTTTACATCCAATTATATAAATCAGCACGCTTTTTTAATGATTGAACTCGGAGATTTCGAAGGTACCCAGAAGATGATAAAAATATTATCTGATATAGTTCACATATATGATCATGAGTATACCAAAGCGTTAAAATATTGTTTGAATACAAAATTTCTGATGAAATTTAGGAAACTCAATAATGCACTCGATGAATCGAATGAAGGAATAGAATTCATCAGTAAATTAGGGGAAAAATTGTTTCTATTTTCAGAGTACTCTTTCAAGACAAGATTACAAATTATGATGGGAAATATTGAGGAAGCTGATGACTCTTTGCACTATCTAAACAAAATTAAATCTGAAATTCTATTTCCATACTATTTAACTGACTTCTTGCTGAGCCAGTTTCTCTTTGATATCTATCAGTTGGAAGAAACAATTAGAGATGATAACAAACTCGAGTTCTCAAAATATGTTAAGAAGGCTCTCATATCCGGACGAAAGGCGGTAAATATTTCACAAAAATCCGCAGGTGACCGACCCGAAATTTTTAAACTGATGGGCACCTACTATTGGCTGGTAGGCAAACAAAGGAAGGCTTTAAAGTGGTGGAACAAAAGCATAGAGGAAAGCCTGGGCCTTGGAGCTCGCATTGAGCTTTATAGAACCTACATGGAGATAGGCAAACGTCTTTTGGAACCTCAAAGTAAATTTCATGAACTTAATCGAATCAGAGCTACGGGGTACTTCAAAAAAGCGCGCGTTTTTTTTAAAGAGATGAGCTTAACATGGGACATGGAGGAATTAGATAAGATAGTAGCGCATATTTAGCCGAATTGGGAACCTAATCAATTATCTACTGAGAGTTATAACTGTGGAGTATTTCATATTTCGACCTTTTAAAAGCTGAGTTGTGCAAGAGATATGTTGTCTTAGCTTACAATCTTTCTATGACGTGTGATTTAAAGCGACGTTGGCTGAAATTGATAGAAATACAAATTGAGGGGGATCTTTATGACTAAACTTGATAAAAAAACATTATACCGAATTCCATGGAGTCTTTATGATAGTCCTGTCGGTTGGGTCGAAATTACAGACAAATGTGATATGTATTGCAAAGGATGTTATCGTGATTACATCCAGACTCAGGAGGGACATAAAAGTTTGGAGGATATTGAAAAAGAAGTTTTATTTATGGTGAAAGAGCGTAACGTCAGTGAAATACACTTGGCTGGTGGTGAGCCCTTATTACATCCGGATATTATTGAAATCGTTAAATTAATTTCTAGGCAGAAATTAGGGGTAAAAATTTTTACAAATGGCAAGGATTTGACGCGAGACTTTATGCAGAAATTAGCGTCGGCAGGATTAAACAGTTTCGCTATTCATATTGATTCAGGGCAGACTAGGGATGACAAATGGGATAATAAGAGTGAAGTTGAGTTAAATAATTTACGCCAACACTATTTAAATATGGGTGCAAACGTGAGGAATTTAACGCTAAGTTTTGTACTGATGGTTGATAAAAAAAATTTTAAAGATATCCCCAAGATAATTCAATGGGCGTTGGATAACAAAGGCAAAGTTAAAACTCTCATCTTTATCGCTGTTAGATGCTGTAGAGCTGTTGAAAATGAAATAAAGCCTGGGTTATTAAGTACTAATTCAGATGACAATGTTACATCAATAGAGATTTATGATGTCATTAAAAATCACTATCCTAGTTATGGCGTTGCCGCCTTTTTTGGGGGTACTATAAATCCTAAGTCTTTTAAATGGTTACATTCAGTATCTTTTTGCAGTAATAAGTTGTTATTAGGATCTATAAGTTCAGTTTCGATGGAAATATTTCAAGTGTTGAGACATTTTATTTATGGATGTTATAAGGCGAATGATAATAATGTAGGTGTGATCACACGATACCTATCAAATTTATTTTGTGTTATTTTTGACAAAAATATTCGCAAAGTGTTGTTTGATTTCGTTAAGAAGCCTAAGTTATTATTAGATTCTTTTTATTTATTGAATATTCTCATTTTACAAGGCCATGATTTCTCAGTATCAGGGGAAATGGATATGTGTGACGGATGCCCGGACATGACGTATTTTCAGGGACGATTGGTAAATTCTTGCAGGTTAGACGAGTTTCGTAAATATGGGCGGTTTATTACGGACCTTGGAGAAGAAAATTGATAAGACATAACCCGGTGTGGTTATTTTTGGAGAAGGACGAATGGGCACTTTACGTTTGACACAATAGAAATTTCATATATTACATTGTATTTTCGACTGGATGATATTGGCCTGTGGATATACGCAATGAACGCCTGACGCTCCGGGTCGCCTGTCTGGCCACATTGATGGCTGTGCTCTGGGGCGGTAACAACATCGCGATCAAGTTTTCTTTAAACGGAATCCCCCCCTTTGCGTTGGCGGGTATCCGTTTCCTTGTAGGCTCTCTAATTGTGCTGGTCTGGGTCTATATGGATCGGGTTTCCTTGAAGATGAAATCCGGCGAAAAAGGCAGCCTTGTTCTGCTGGCATTTCTTTTCACGGCCCAGATCAGTCTTCTCAATGTCGGGGTTAATCATACACTGGCCGGGCGATCCACCATTCTGATCTCTACCCATCCTTTTTTCGTCGGCATATTTGCGCACATCCTGCTCTCCGGCGATCGAATGAAGCCGCTCAAAATTCTAGGGATGACACTCTCGTTTCTGGGCGTGGTGTTTATTTTCGCAGAGAGTTTCGTGCTAAAGGATTTTCAGTATCTGCTTGGAGATTTCCTGATGCTGGTGCAGTGCACTTCTTTTGGGACTGCGACTGGTCTATATCAAACGACTGACCCAGGGCATCCATCCCGGCAGATTGCTGCTCTGGCAGGCGGCACTGAGTATCCCGATGTTTTTTCTCTTCAGCCTAATTTTCGAGGGCAATTTCGTTTACCAATGGAATACGAAAATTGCAGCCGGTATATTCTATCAGGGGGTGATCATCGCCGGTATCGGTTTTATCATAACGACAAAACTCTACCAACGCTATGTCGCCAGCCACGTGGGGGTGTTTCATTTCGTCACACCGATTATCGGTGTTATCTTCAGTCACATCCTATTGGGTGAGGGCATATCCTTGGGTTTGATCGGCAGCATGATTCTGGTGGCTTTAGGCATTGCGATCGTAAATCATTCGGGATGACGGAAGGGAACACCTGCTTTCAGGAATATAGGGGACATCCGAAGTATTACTAAGTTCCTTGGCACAACTTATTCGAGATTCTTCGGGATGCTGGTGTTTAATACATCAGCTAAATCAATCTGTGCTTTATACGAAAATAACGAGTAACTTCTTATCTTATCAATGGCTCTTGAGCGATTGCCCAAGAGCTTTTTTCCAGCCAACTCTCTAAATGCAATTCCAAATCGATATTAGTTTTGGAAGATTCAATCAATTCAGCATTTGAAATATCGTCGCCATTGGTCTGTAGCTTAAGTATCGCCATAATCCAACTACAAGCATAGCGGTAAGTTTCGCCTGAATTTACCTAAACTCTTAATTCCACGTCAAAAAACAATGTTGACAATAAAACCCGCTTCAGCTATATCGACAGCCGAATCATTGCCAATGCCGTTGAAAAAAACTTTCCCGGTCGTAAGAAGATGGAAGGTTTTTTGGGGAATGTTTTTTCCCAGTATAATTTACTGATATGGCATAACATCATAGGTGCGGGGTAAATCTTATGAAAATGGTAGTTTTGGATGGTTACACCCTGAACCCCGGGGATAACCCTTGGGACCGCCTATCCGAGCTGGGCGAACTGGTAGTGTATGAGCGCTCCGCTGACTCTGAAGTTATACTTAGATGCCAAGGCGCAGAAATCATTTTGACCAACAAGGTCCGAATCACCAGGGAGGTGATCACGAATACCCCAAGTCTGGGTATGATAGCCGTGACCGCCACGGGTTATGATTGTGTAGATACAGAGGCAGCGTCAGATTCAAATGTAATAGTATGCAACGTGCCGGTTTACGGAACAGATTCGGTCGCACAGTTCGTTTTTGCCTTACTGCTTGAGATGGCCCGGCAACCAGCACTGCATGATGAGGCGGTCAGAGAAGGGGAATGGTTCAAACAACCCTACTGGTCTTTTTGGAAAACTCCCCTTGTGGAGTTAACAGGAAAAACCATGGGGATTATCGGATTTGGTCGTATCGGCCGGCGAGTTGGGCAATTGGCAAACGCCTTCGGGATGTCGGTACTGGCCAATGATATTAATCCACATTCTCCTCCTGAATATCAGCCCTTTGCATGGGCAAGTGTCGATGAAATTTTTATCCAAGCCGATGTTATAAGCCTCCATGCCTTTCAAACTCCAGACAATGTGGGTTTCATTAACCGCAGATTACTAAAAATGATGAAAAAACGCGCATTTCTTATAAACACCTCAAGAGGTGGCCTGATAAATGAGATTGACTTGACTGAGGCTCTAAACCAAGAATGGTTAGCCGGTGCAGCTTTGGATGTGGTTTCGAAAGAACCGATTGATAAAAACAATCCGCTTTTAAGTGCCAAAAACATCATCCTTACACCTCATATTTCTTGGGCTACCCTAGAAGCGCGAAAACGACTTATGGACACCACAATAGAAAACATTAAGGCTTATTTAGCTGGGCACAATCAAAACG